>CAVTFU010000009.1:0-378200 GCA_963734045.1 uncultured Actinomycetes bacterium
CGGCACCCGAACCTCCGCGACCCCCGCCGGTGCGCTGGTCGGCGCCGGCGGCGCGGTGACGGCCGGCTTTGCCGCCTCGCGCGGCGCCTCCGCTCCCGTCGAGCTCGAGCGTGAGGATCGGCACACCCTGGCTCACCCGGTCACCGAGCTTCACCGCAATGGCCTTCACGACGCCGGCCGACGGGGAGGGGACCTCCATCGAGGCCTTGTCGGACTCCAGCGTAATCAGCGGCGCCTCGGCCGCGATGCGATCGCCCGGCTTCACCTGGATTTCGATGATCGGGACGTCCTTGAAGTCGCCGATGTCGGGAACGAGGACCTGCCTGGTTTCACCCATCGTAGTGCCCCACGGGTGCGTGCTGTTGCGAAACGCGGCGCGGCATCCTTGTCCGCGCCACCGGTGTCTCCCTCACATGGTCCAGGGCGGTGGCCGCTCCGGATCAATTCCATAGGCGGCGATCGCCTCGGCAACCTTTGGTTTCGGCACCACCCCTTCGTCGGCCAGCGACTTGAGCGCCGCGACCACCACGTAGTGGCGGTTGACCTCGAAGAACTTCCGCAACGCCACCCGGTAGTCGCTGCGACCGAAACCGTCGGTGCCGAGGCACACATAGCGCTGCGGCACGAACGGCCGGATCTGCTCGGCGAAGGCGCGCATGTAATCCGTCGATGCAATGACCGGCCCCTGGCGGCCGTCGAGGCATTCCTCTACGTAGCTCTTGCGCGGGGTCTGCGACGGATGCAGCAGATTCCACCGCTCGGCCGCGAGGCCGTCCCGGCGCAGTTCGTTGAAACTCGGGCAGCTCCAGACGTCGGCTGCGATGCCGAAGTCGTTCTGCAGGAGCTCCGCGGCGGCGATGACTTCGCGCAGGATGGTGCCGCACCCGAGAAGCTGGACGCGCGGCGCGTTCTTCTTTCCCGCCCCTTCGCGGAACAGGTACATGCCGCGGCGTATTCCCTCCTCTGCACCTTTCGGCATCGCCGGGTGCGGGTAGTTCTCGTTCATCAACGTGATGTAGTAGTAGACGTCGTCCTGATCCTTGAACATACGCCGCAGCCCATCTTGGATGATGACCGCGACCTCATAGGCAAACGTCGGATCGTATGAGACGCAGTTGGGGATGGTAGCGGCGAGCAGGTGGCTATGGCCATCCTCGTGCTGCAGTCCTTCGCCGTTGAGGGTGGTCCGTCCGGCGGTGCCGCCGAGCAGGAATCCGCGGCAGCGCATATCGCCTGCCGCCCAGGCGAGATCGCCCACGCGCTGCAGACCGAACATCGAATAGTAGATATACAACGGGATCATCGGCGCGTTGCTCGTGCTGTACGACGTCGCGGCCGCGATCCATGAGGACATGGCGCCGGCTTCGTTGATGCCTTCCTGAAGCATCTGGCCGGACTTGTCCTCGCGATAGTACATCAGCTGGTCGGCGTCCTGAGGCTTATAGAGCTGGCCCACCTGCGAGAAGATGCCGAATTGGCGGAACATGCCCTCCATGCCGAAGGTCCGCGACTCGTCCGGCACGATCGGCACGACGAATTTTCCGAACGTCTTGTCGCGCAGGAGCGTGTTGAGGATGCGCACGAACGCCATTGTGGTGGAGATTTCGCGCTGTTCGGTGCTGGCTAGCTGCGCGCTGAAGGCGGAAAGCTCCGGCACCTCGAGGGACGCCGACTTGCGCCGCCGCTGCGGCAGGCTCCCGCCGAGCTGCCGGCGACGCTCCTGCAGGTATTTCTGCTCCGGGCCGCCTTCTGCCAGCTTCAGGAAGGGGATTTCTTCGAGCTTGGCGTCGGTGACGGGGATCGCGAAGCGGTCACGGAATTTGCGCAGCGCGTCCTAGACCCATCTTCTTCTGCTGATGGGTGATCATCTGGCCTTCGCCCGCCTCGCCCATGCCATAGCCCTTCACGGTCTTGGCGAGGATCACGGTCGGCTGTCCCGCGTGCTTCACGGCCGCCGCATAAGCAGCATAGACCTTTACCGGGTCGCTGCCACCGCGGCGCAGCGCCCAGATATCGTCGTCGCTCATGTCCTTCACGAGCGCGGCGGTTTCTGGATACTTGCCGAAGAACTGCTGGCGCACGTACGCGCCGTTCTTCGACTTGAAGTCCTGGTATTCCCCGTCGACGCACTCCTCCATGCGCTTGCGCAGCATGCCGGACGCATCCTTGGCGAGCAGCTGGTCCCATCCTGAGCCCCACAGCACCTTGATGACGTTCCAGCCAGCGCCCCGGAACATGCCTTCCAACTCCTGCACGATCTTGCCGTTGCCGCGCACCGGGCCGTCGAGCCGCTGCAGGTTGCAATTGATGACGAAGATCAGGTTGTCGAGCTGCTCGCGGCCGCCAAGCGAAATGGCACCGAGCGATTCCGGCTCGTCCATCTCGCCGTCGCCCATGAAGGCCCAGACCTTGCGAGCGGCGGTATCGGCAATGCCGCGCCCGTGCAGATATTTCAGGAATCGCGCCTGGTAGATCGCCATCAACGGCCCGAGCCCCATCGACACGGTGGGGAACTGCCAGAAATCCGGCATCAGCCAGGGATGCGGATAGGACGAGAGGCCATGGCCACCGGTCTCCTGGCGAAAAGCCAGCAACTCCTGTTCCGTAAGGCGTCCCTCCAGGAAGGCGCGCGCATAAATGCCCGGAGCCGAGTGTCCCTGCATATAGATGAGGTCGCCCCCGTGATTGGCCGACGGCGCGTGCCAGAAATGCCCGAAACCGATATCGTAGAGCGTCGCCGCTGACTGGAAGCTCGCAATGTGGCCGCCCAGTTCGGACGATTCTTTGTTGGCCCGCAGGATGATGGCGACGGCATTCCAGCGGATGATCGACCGAATGCGATGCTCGATGTCGCGATCCCAGTCGGCGCGTTCCTCGCGCTCTGGCGGGATCGTATTCACATAGGGCGTGTTCAGCGTTGAAGGCTGGACGATTCCCGCGCGCCGTGCCTCCTCGGCCAGCATCTCGAGCAGGTAGGTCGCGCGAACCGAGCCTTCATGGTGGAGAACTGCGCGCAGCGAGTCGACCCATTCACCAGTTTCGACTGGATCAAGATCTTGCATGCGTTCCATTTGGTCCTCCCCTTGGCGTTTCCTCGGCCATTATTGGTTGGGCCAGGTCTGGCAGGATCCGTGCCAAGGAGCTGGCCTTCTTCTAATGCGCCCATCGCCTTGCAACTGCAAGCATTCTTCGGCACCACGTATTGCGGGTTCATTTGTTTGTGCAAAAATTCGGAATGACGACGTGTGTAATGTCCGGAAATCCAAATCGTTGGGCGGCTGCGGGAGTGCCGGCTACGGCCGGATTACCGGACAACGCGCGCCCGGGTTTTCCGATAAATCGCACATGCCGTCCGATCGCTCTCTGAACGGAACGAGATTCCGTCGAATTATCAGAAATGCCCGGGTGCGTCCGGCGTCTTGAAACATGGCCCCGTTCTTGCTGGCGCTTCGATGTCGAATCCATTGATTGCCCGCTCCCGATGCTGCCGAATGGAGCGGGCGCATCAGACCAGAATGATGCAGGGAGTGAGACGCGTTGGAGACAGCCACCCGTAGATCGCGTAACATTATGTGACGTCAGGGCGCCAACCGGCGTCGATTAGCATGGAGGGAGGCCATGGATACGGCACTTTCGACGGACGGCCGATATTCCGCACAAACCGTTTTACACGCATCTCTATGTGCAGGTGCTTACCGCCATCGTGCTCGGTGTCCTGCTGGGCCATTTCTACCCGCACCTTGGCGAGGCCATGAAGCCGCTTGGCGACGGGTTCATCAAGTTGATCAAGATGCTCATCGCGCCGATTATCTTCTGCACCGTCGTGCATGGCATTGCCAGCATGGAGGACCTGAAAAAGGTAGGCCGCGTTGGGCTGAAGGCGCTGATTTATTTTGAGGTCGTCACCACGCTGGCGCTGATCGTTGGCCTGATCGTGGTCAACATCCTTCAGCCCGGCGTCGGCATGAACGTGGACGCCAGAACGATCGATACTAAGTCGATCCAAGTCTATACGACGAAGGCCGGGCAGCAGGGGACGGTCGAATTCCTGATGCACATCATCCCCAACACGGTGGTCGGTGCTTTCGCGGAAGGGGAGATCCTGCAGGTTCTGTTCTTCGCGATCCTGTTCGCGTTCGGATTGTTCATGTTGGGTGAACGTGGCCGGCCCGTTCTGGCCTTCATTGACATCGTCTCGCACACTTTCTTCGGGATCGTCGGCATCATCATGAAGGTGGCGCCGATCGGCGCCTTCGGCGCAATGGCCTTCACGATCGGCAAGTATGGTGTGGGGACGCTGCTCTCCCTCGCGCAGTTGATGATTGCCTTCTATGTGACCTGCCTGATCTTCGTGCTCTTCGTGCTAGGCGGGATTGCGTGGCTTGTAGGGTTCAACATCCTCAGGTTCATCAAATACATCAAGGAGGAGCTGCTAATCGTCCTGGGTACGTCTTCGTCCGAGTCGGTGCTGCCGCGGATGATCGCGAAGCTCGAGAACCTGGGCTGCAAGGAGTTGGTCGTCGGACTGGTCATTCCCACCGGCTATTCGTTCAACCTGGATGGGACCTGCATCTATCTGACAATGGCGGCAATCTTTCTGGCGCAGGCAACCAACACCGAGCTCACGATTTGGCAACAGCTCGGCATCATCGGGATACTGCTTCTGACATCGAAAGGAGCAGCCGGGGTTACCGGCAGCGGCTTCATCGTGCTTGCGGCGACGCTTGCTTCCGTCGGCTCGATCCCGGTCGCGAGCATCGCACTCATCCTGGGAGTTGACCGCTTCATGTCGGAGGCACGCGCGCTCACAAATCTCGTTGGAAATGGCGTGGCCACCATCGTCGTGTCAAAATGGGAAGATGCGCTCGACGAACGGCGAATGCGCGAGCACCTTGATCACGAGACGGATTTGGAGGCAGACGCACCAGAACGGACGATGCCCGCCTAGACGCGTAGATGGGAGGCGACTCATGAACGCCCATTGGCTTCGGCTCGCAATCTTTGCTGCGGCGGCGGCCCTCTCATGGCCGGCACCATCACGCTCCGGCGAGCCCAACTGGCCGGATCAGCTCCTCATCGGGACGGCGTCGCCTGGCGGCACCTACTACGTCTACGGCGAGGGTTTGGCGAAGATTCTGACCCGCACCCTCGATCTTCCGGTTGTGAGGCTAGCCACTGAAGGGCCCACACAGAACATAGAACTGCTCGAGGCCGGTGAGGCTAAACTCGGCTTCGTTACAATTGGGATTGCGCTCCAGGCATGGAATGGCACTGGCGTGTGGGTGGGCAAGAAGCCGGCTCGTTCGATGCGTGCCATCTTTCCCATGTACGATACGCCGTTCCAACTCTTGGTGTTGCAGGACACCAACATCCGGTCCATCACCGACATGGCCGGCAAGCGCATCGGTGTCGGCCCGCGCGGGGGGACTTCGGCGGCCTATTTTCCGGAGTTTTTCAATACGTTGAAAGTTCCCGTGAACCTCGTTTTCGGTGAATGGGCAGAGCTCGCAGCGCAGGTACACCAGCGCACGCTTGACGTGCTCGCCGTCGGTGCCGGTGTGCCGTTTCCTTCGTTCGTCGAACTCGAGGCGAAGGACAAGGTCCGGTACATCGCGTTTGCTCCAGAACAGATCGCTGCATTGCGCCTGGCAATGCCGGAATTGACTCCCTCGCGCATTCCCGCGGGGACCTACCCGTCGCTGTTGCGGCATTACCAGACACTGGGCCTATACAATTTCGCCGTGGCACACGCCGACCTACCAGATGACCTCGTCTACAACGTGGTCAGAGCAGTCTTCGAGAACCACGAGGAAATGATGGAGGCGCATGCCGCGGCGGCGGCCACTGTTCCCGCCAACATCGATCGCAACTCCTTTCTGCCGCTCCATCCAGGGGCAATTCGCTATTACCGGCAAATCGGAAAAGCAGGGCAGACGGACTAGGGCGCGTACGATCCGCGGCCAGCAAATTCTCGGTGACAGTTTGGGTAGGCTAGGAAGGCAACGAGGATGGACGTGCTTGATTCCGCGGATCCACGCCTGCGCCATCCTGAAAAGGCGCACCGCCCAGATTCGCCCGTGTTACAGAAGCCCGATTGGATTCGGGTCAAGGCGCCGGGCTCGCCAGGCTATGCCGAGACGCGCCGCATCGTGCGCGCGAATGGGCTTCACACCGTTTGCGTTGAGGCGAACTGCCCCAACATCGGCGAGTGCTGGGAGAAGAAGCACGCGATCTTCATGATCATGGGCGATACTTGCACCCGCGCCTGCGCCTTCTGCAATGTCAAGACCGGGCTGCCGGGCCCGCTCGATCGCGAGGAGCCGCAGCGCGTTGCCGATGCGGTCGCGAAGCTTGAGCTCTCACATGTCGTGGTGACTTCAGTCGATCGCGATGACCTTTCGGATGGCGGCGCCCGGCATTTCGCCGAGGTGATCTGCGCGATCCGCGGGTGCACGCCGTCGACGACCATCGAGGTGCTCACGCCCGACTTTCTGCGCAAGGAGGGGGCGCTCGAGAGGGTCGTCGCCGCGCGGCCCGACGTGTTCAACCACAATCTCGAGACCGTGCCTTCGCTCTATCTTACTGTCCGGCCGGGGGCACGCTACTTCGCTTCGTTGCGGCTGTTGCAGCGGGTGAAAGAGCTCGATCCGCGCATTTTCACCAAGTCCGGGATCATGGTGGGCCTCGGCGAGGAGCGCAGCGAGGTGCTGCAGTTGATGGACGATTTGCGCACAGCAGCGGTCGATTTTCTGACCATCGGACAATACCTGCAGCCGACGCGCAAGCATCACCGCGTCGCTCGCTTCGTCACGCCTGACGAATTCAAAGCCTACGAGACTGTCGCCTATGCCAAAGGTTTCCTGATGGTGTCGGCGAGCCCGCTGACGCGCTCGTCCTATCACGCTAGCGAGGATTTCGAGCGCCTTCGCGCTTCGCATCGTGGCGAACCTAGCTCGTCGCCGATGATGCGAATGCATCCTTCTGGGAGCTGCTCAAGAGAGGTCTGACAAGTAAGCGCAGTGTCTCAGTCGGGTAAATCGACTAGAAGTCTCGCCCGATTTCGGGAGGCCTGAATGAACGTCACTGGCATGCTCCATGGGTCCCGCCTGCTCGCGCATGTGGACTTCCCAACATCCGAAGTCTTGGGTCCGGGTGCCACGGAAGATGAGATCCAGGCTCTCATCGACCGACACAAGCTGATCTTCATCAAGCCGCTCTTCAAAGGCGGGGTCGGCAAGAAGGGCAAGTCGGGCCTGATCGGGAAGGCCACCGATCTTGAAGACGGCACTGGCGGAGAAGGAGCGCCTTTATTTCGCCGAGCACCGCCATGGAAATGCGGTGGCCAAGGCCAACGGGGTGACATTCGAGAGCGGCGTACCGGCGGAGCGCGAAGTCTATTTCGCGATCACCAACTCGACCGAGTTCCGCGCTCCCACCATGACGCTCACCCATATGGGCGGCGTCGATATCGAGGAGCTCGACAAAAAGCATGTCGCGCAAGTGCCGTTCGAAGCGCTGACCGGCCTCAAAGCGTTTGTCGTCGCCAACGCGCTGACCGACATCGGCGCCCCGAAGGAAATCATCTCGCCCCTCGTCCAACATCTGCCGAAGCTTTGGGAGCTTGATGCACCATTACGGCATGACGACGCTGGAGTTGAATCCAATCCGCATGCGACCGGGTCGCGAAGGGCGGCTGACGCCGGTCGCTTGCGATTTCAAATGCGGCTTCGATCGCGATGATCCGCGCTGGCAGCGGCTCGATCTTCCGGACCACCTGTTCACCGCCGATACGTCCGACTTCGAGCAGGAGGTGAACCAGCTGCGGACACACCAGGGCCAATCCGACGTCTTCGTCATCAATCGACGAGGGTACCATCCTGGCGCCCACTTTCGGTGGCGGGCGCGAACTCGCTTGGTGACGCAGGTCCTGGGCAGTCGGCGATCATCTCGTCCGACTTCGGCGGCAATCCGCCTTACGAGAAGATGAAGGCGGTGGCGCGCATCTGTTACAAGCACTGGCTCAAGCAGGCCAATGTGTTGTTCATCATCGGCGGCAAGTCGAACAACACCGACATCTACGAGACCTTCCGCGCCATGGGAGACGCATTGCGCGAGCATTTCAGCAAGCATGGTCCGACGCCACTCTATGTCGTGGTCGGCCGCGGCGGACCCAACCTCGTCCGCGGGCTGGGCGCTCTCGCGGAAGCCTGCGATTTCGTCGGCGTGCCTTATCGGTTCTTCGGCTTCGACAGCGCGATTTCCGAAGTCGTCAACTACGCCAAGAAGGTTGACGAGTGGATGAAGCAGGTGGGCGGGCGGAGATCGCCGCCAAGCTGGGCCTCAGCCGGCCGCCTAAGCCGCGGAGCATGGGTCGGAGACGCGCATGGTCAAGAAGGGATCGAAGGTTTCCCTACTATGTCGGCGTGAACTCGCTGAGCGAGATCGCGACGCGCGACGACCGGGTGTGCGTTCTCAACATTCTCGGGCGGCGAGTCCGCGAGGTAACTCCGGTCAGTCATGCCTTTTCCGGCGGCAACGTCGTGTTCGGGACGTCGCCCGGGCCGGCGCGGGCAGGTGCTTGGCCACCCGTGCGGAGACATTCCGGTCTACAACAACGTTCGCGAGGGCCTGGACGATGGTCTGACTTTCAATACGGGCGTTGTCTACTTACCGCCTGCCGGCGTCCGCGATGGCGTCGCGGAACTCATCCGCGTCAATCCCGACCTCAAGAAGATCATCATGATCACCGAGAAAGATCTCGGTGCACGATGCGCGCGAAATCCGCGCCATGGGCCAGGCCAACGGCATCGACATTTTCGGCGCAAACTGCCTCGGCGTTGCGGATTCCTGGAACCGGGTGCGGCTCGGCGGAGCGCTCGGCGGCGACAATCCCGAGGAAGTTCTGCTCAAGGGATCGATCGCGATCTTCTCCAATTCCGGCGGTTTCACCACCACGATCGCGCAGTACCTCTCGACCGAGGGCTGGGGCACGACGACGCTGATATCGTCCGGAAAGGACGTCTACATCCACTACGCGGCTCGCGACTTCGCGCATGCGCTCAAGAATGACTTTCGTACGAAGGCCGCAGTGCTCTATGCGGAGCCCGGCGGATATTACGAGCAGCGGCGTCGATTTCGGCAAGCCGATTGTGGCCTGCGTGGTCGGACGCTGGAAATCCAAGCTTACGAGAGCCGTCGGCCACGCCGGGGCCATGGCTGGCTCGGGCGACAAGGCAGAGGACAAGGAACGACTGGTTCATGGAAAGTTTCGGCGTGCAGCGGGCTTTTCACGCCGGAGAATCCGGTCGTCTCTGCCAAAGGCGCGGTGGTCGACAACATTGCGCACATCCCGACGGCGCTTACGGCGGTGATGAAGCTCAACGGCGTGAAGCCCGACTTCGAGCCGCGCGGCACGTTAGCGCTCAAGCCGTGGATGGCGAATGACCAGGGGCTGAAACTGCCGCCAGAACTTGCGTCGTGCCCGTTCGAGCCACGGCGCCTTACGACGAGCAGATCGAGAGCGCTCGGCAAGCAGATCGGCGCCGTCAGTTCCACGCCAGAGCATGAAGGATAAGTCCGGCGCGACAGTCATGGACCCGAAGACGCAGGTTACGAGCGTGCACGGGCATGCCGTGCTCGATCTTGCGCTGGAGCCTTTGGAAGCCAACTTCGCCCTTCCGCTAGTGCACGAGATTGCCGGAAAGAATGATCGGGCGATGCTCGACATTGCCGTTGCGGCCGAAATGAACCTGGTGGGGGATCCGGCCCTGGCTGCTGCCGAAGCAGCGCGTGAAGCCGGCAACTCTCCCAACACGATCATGGCGGCCGCCGCTGCGATCGTCGGGCCTAAGCGCGTCGAGAGGGCGCTTGCATGTGCAAAGGCGCTGATCGGGCTCTTTGCCCATTCCGGCTTGCGGGACGCCCGTGACGAGACCTTCGATTTTAGCGGCATTCGAGTTGACGACAATACTCGCGGAATTTTTTTCGCCACAGATGCCGAGACCGAAGATCCTCGCCCGGAGGCCATGCTCAAGGCGGTGCGCGACCGGGGCGGCAAATCGGTCTTTCTCAAATTCCTCGAATCGCTGAGCGGGCGCCCGTCGCGCGATGCGATCCTCGCCGCAATCGCGACGACGATTGCCTGGGGACCGTTGATGCGCAAACGAATTTCGCGGCTTACTGCTGAGACCCTGCCTTGGTATCTCCGGCTTTACGGCGTGATGATCGGCGCGTCCATTCCGGCAAGATATCATCAACCCGGCAGCCTTCGAGGCATTTCTCGCGACGAGCGGTTCGGTCGGTGGATCGATGGCTGACTTCTTGTTCTTGGCTCTGACCGGCAAGAAACCGAGCACTGCCGAGGCGCAGCCGCTGCAAATCTTGATCGGCCTCCTGATCTCGAACGGTCCGGGCTCGATCTCGGCGCTCGGTGCAAAGGGCGCGGTTTCAGCGGACGGGCCACAGACGCCAAGTCGCGTGCAGATCAATAAGGCCATGGTGGGATTCCTGACCCACAGCGGTTACAGCCATGGTGGCAACGGTTTCGAGGGCATGGCGTTTCTGCTGGAGCAGTTCAGGGATATTGATCTCAAAGATCCTACCGATCCCAATCACGGTATCGATCTCGCAGCGATGGCGACGAAGTTTGCCGAGACTTACAAGGACGAAAAGTCTCGTATGAAGGAGACAGGCCTGGGCGAGCTGCGCGCGCTTCCGGGCGTTCATCATCCCGTTTTCAAGGGCAAGCCGATCAACTATGACCCGCGCGAAAGGTTTATCGCCGAGTACATGGAGAAGCAGGGTGTCTTACAACATCTTCCACGCCTTTTACCGCGAGCTGGTGCAGGCCCTCTACGACAGCGGCGCCTCCCGCTACGTCTTCTGCGTCAATGTCGACGCCATCATTGCGGCGTTGCTGCTGGCTGTCCTGTGGAAGGACTATAAATCGGGCGCTCTTTCCGAGAAGGATCTGGAGACCGCCGCGTTCAACGTGTTCCTCTACGGACGCATGATCGGGGCCGCCGCTGAAATCGACGACCATCTCAATCGCGGCAGGAACATGGATACCCGTACTCCGCTGGAACAGTGTGCGTTCGTGGTTTGATCGTGGCGGTCGGGTGGGGTGGTGGGCGCCGTCAGGCTCGAGAGGCACCGGGTTCCGGCCCGACCATCGACCGGCTCGCGAATACAAAAGGACCAGCCAAGGCTCGGAACGCGAAAAGCCAACGTTCAAAAGAAGCCTTCGGATTGGGGAGGATGACAGATGAACGTGGAGGTTTCGAAAGTCGGTCACGCGAGCGCAGTTGAAGAAGGCCATTCTTCCTGGCGGGCGATCTTGCCGCTCGCGATCGTCGCGGCCATCGCCTTGTCACCCGCTCCGGCCGGCCTCGCGCTGTATGCATGGTACTATTTTGCGATTTTTGCCGGAGTGATCGCCGCGCTCGTGGTGGAGCCGCTGCCGAGCCCGGCCATCGGCGTGATCGGCGTGACGACCGTCACCGTACTCTCCCCGTGGGTACTGTTCAGTCCGACGGAGATAGCCAAGCCCGACTTCAAAGAAGCGGAGGAGGCGCTCAGATGGGCGCTTTCCGGCTTTTCCTCTAGCACGGTGTGGCTCGTGTTTGGCGCCTTTATGTTTGCGCTCGGCTACGAGAAGACCGGCCTTGGCCACCGCATTGCGCTCGTGATGGTCAAAGTCATGGGGCGCAACACGCTCTCGCTCGGCTATGCCACAACACTGACCGACGCGATATTGGCTCCTGTTACGCCTTCGAATACCGCTCGCAGCGCCGGAACGATCTATCCCGTGGTGGCCAATCTGCCGCCGCTCTATGGCTCCATGCCGAACCAGCCTTCGGCCCGCAAGATCGGCGGTTACATCATGTGGGTGACATTTGCCGCTGGCTGCGTGACCAGCACACTGTTCATGACCGCCTGCGCGCCGAACTTCCTTGCGCTCGAATTCATCAGAAAAATCGCTGGAGTTGAGATCACCTATCTCCAATGGATGCTGGCATCAGCGCCGTTCGCGTTGCCCCTCCTGCTGCTGCTGCCGATCCTGACTTATGTTTTTTATCCGCCGCAAACCAAGGGTGGCCACGAGGTTCCCGCCTGGGCGGCCGAAGAGCTGCAGAAGATGGGGCCCCTTTCGGGTCGAGAGCGCATTCTTTCTGCTCTGGTTCTGCTTGCCATAACGCTGTGGATGTTCGGAGGGGCTTACGTCGAAGCCACGACCGCTGCGCTCATCGTCATTTCACTCATGTTGATCATGCGCGTCGTCTCCTGGAAAGAGATGGCTGGCAATCATACCGCCTGGACTACGCTCACGCTTCTCGCGACGTTGGTGACGCTCGCCGGTGGCCTCTCGCGCACGGGCTTCGTCAAATGGTTTGCCGATGGCGTCGCGGCCCACATGGGCGGACTATCGCCGACGTTCACAATCATCGCGCTCGTGACCGTGTACTTTTGTTCCCATTATATGTTCGCGAGCCTCACGGCCCACACGAGCGCCATGATGCCGGTGATGCTCGCGGTCGGCCTCGGTATACCCGGCGTCCCGGCGGACAAGCTCGCTTTGGCTCTCGCATTGACAACCGGCATCATGGGCGTGATCACCCCCTACGCGACTGGGCCCGGACTTGCCTACTACGAGAGCGGCTATCTGCCATCGGCGGACTTCTGGCGGCTTGCCACGATCTTCGGCTTCATCTTCCTTGGAGCACTGTTGGCAATCGGCGTGCCGATCCTGTTGGCACGGTAGTCAGCACTGCCGAGCTGCCCGCTACACCGTAGCTGGAAAAGCGGAATAGGAGGTTCCATGACAGAAGTGGCACGAGATATTCGTCTGGACGCGGCGCAGTCCGAACCGCACGGCACGCTTTCGATCCGCACCCTCGCTATGCCAGCGGATACCAATCAGTACGGAGATATTTTCGGCGGGTGGCTGTTGGGGCAAATGGATATTGCGGGCGGCATCGTTGCAGCAAACATTGCAAAATCTCGAACAGCTACGGTCGCGGTCGACGCGATGACATTCCGCAAGCCGGTCTACGTTGGAGACGTCATGTGCATCTATACTGATCTCATACGAGTGGGCACGACTTCAATTAGAATTCATGTCGAGGCCTGGGTGATCCGGCGAAATCAAACGAGCCGTTTCTTGGTGACCGAAGGTAATTTCACATACGTCGCCCTCGACGACGAGCGTCGGCCCCGGCACGTGCAGCGATAGAAGGCCCCTGTAATGCCACATCGTCCCCTTCCCCCCTTGCGGGGGAGAGACAGGGAGGCGGGTATCACGCGACATCCGAATTTTTACATCCGGCCGTCGTTCAGAACATCACTCTTGAACATTGCTCTCTACGTGCGAAGCTCAAATCAGACTCGCAGATGTTCGGCCCCTAAAGAAGCTGTTCGCGCGATCGCTTACGCAGGTGTTTCGCCCGCCTGGGCCGGACCGGCGGGATTCCTTCTTCGCCGGACGGTGCCCGCCTTGGACGTTCCGGCCCGGCTCCGCCGCACCGTGGCAGTTGACGCGACGCTCTTCGACCGTCTCAGCGTTCCTTTCAAATGAGTTGATTGTTATGGTGGCCGGAGGTCTCCCTGCACGGCCTTCGAGCATGAACCCACGCACTTGATATTGGATAGCGCATTGGCTGGACGCGCTCACATGGCGCGACGACCGTGACTAACATCCTGACGCGCGCCTAGCGGAGGAACCGCTTTGGCCGCCTGACCCTAAAACTCTTTGCCGATCATGCGATCGACGGAGCAACGCCCGGCGCTGCGGAAGAAGATCGCCGCATACAGGATCGTCAGCAGCAACGGAAACTCCCAGCCGCCGCGCGGGCTGGAGAAGAAGTATCCGTTCCCTGCGTGCCAGTAGGTCACGATCGCCATCTGGACTATGAACATGAGCGCGAGCGGACGGGTCAGAAATCCCACGGCGAGCGCTGCACCACCAAAAAACTCCAGGATGCCGAGAAAGTAGGCCCAGGCCAGCGGCGCCGGGAAGCCGAGCGGCGTCAGAACATTCTGCGCGACCGGCCCCGCGAAGCCGCCGAAGAGTTTCATATAGCCGTGGTAGATGACGATCGCTCCCGCGCAGAAACGAATGATGGCGTAGCTGTAGGGCGCAATGCTTTGGTAGAGCCCGCCAAAGGCAGGAAATATCAGCCGCTTGGTGTCAATCGTACCTTCCGTACCTGCGTTCATTGATTCCTCCCCGTTTGTCGTCGATGCCTGGTCGATTTTACACGCTGCGCGCCCCGCCGACGATTCCAATCGTCTTCGCTGTCGGCGTCGGCGGCACTTCGAGGCCGAGCGCCTTCGCGGTCTTGAGATTGATCACTAGCTCGTACTTGGTCGGCGCCTGCACCGGCAGATCGGCTGGTTTCTCGCCCTTGAGGATGCGATCGACGTAGCCGGCGGCGCGGCGGCACTGGTCAACAAGATCATACCCATAGGAGATCAAGCCACCGCTCGTGACGAAGTGGCGTCGGTAGTAAATCGCAGGCAGCTTGTGCCGGGCCGCAAGCGCGATGATCAGGTCGCGATGAGCGTTCGCCAACGCGCTTGCCGTCAAGATCAGACCGCCATTGGAGGTACGCGCGAAGTCCGCGATCTCGCCCTCGATCTCGCTGGCATCGCGCACGTTGATCGCACTCAACTCCACCCCGACCGACGTCGCGACCGACTGGGTCAGCAACGGCCACGAACACGATTGGTACAGTGCGCGTCGCCTGCAACAACGACGACATGGTCGCGGTACCAACGGTTAGGATGACGTCCGGCGCGAGCGCGGCCAATTCCACCGAGTATTTGCGAATGTTGTCTGCATTGCCTGCGCCCCAGCGAGTGTCGATCCGCATGTTGCGGCCGTCGGTCCACCCCAATTGCTGCAGCCCCTGTAGGAACGCTCCAATGTAGCCCTGCGCGTCCGGATCGTCCGCGACGCCGCCGCCCGGACCCCGATGCGCCGCACCCGCTCGCCCTGCTGCGCGCGCGCCGCGAGCGGCCAGACGGCCGCCGCCCCGCCGAGCAGCGTGATGAAGGCGCGCCGCCTCATTCGCGCACCTCGTTGGCCCGAGCGATGAACACATCCGATAAAGAAACGCCGAGTGAAGCCGCCGTCTTGAGATTGATGGCCATGTAAAAGCGCGGCGATTGCTCGATCGGCATGTCGGACGGCTTGGCCCCCCCTGCAATCCGGTGGACATAGCTCGCGATGTCGTAGAACAGTCCCATGAGGTCGAACCCGTAGCTGATCAGCGCGCCAGCCTCCATGTTCTCCCGGAATGCCGCGATCGACGGAATGCGGCGCTCGAGCAATGCTTGCGCGATGGCCGCACGGTCGCGCAGGAATATCCCGCCTGCAGGCAAAATGATCGGCTGCCCGCGGGCACTATCCATCGCGCCAAATGCGCCACCGTAGCCCTGCTCGCCTTTGACTTCGACCATGCGCGGCTCCAGGCCCAACTTGCGGGCCGCCTCGGCTGCTGCATCGCCTTGCTCGTGTGAAAGCGTGTCGAAAGCGATGCCGACGAGGGTCGCGCGCGGGAACGCCTCGCGAGCGATCTCGACGCGTTTGGCGGCGAGCTCGATCTCGCGCACGAAAATGCCGGTCACATTGCCGCCGGGATGTGAGAGATTAGCCACATAGCCCTTCGCAAGAGGATCAAAATCGACGGCCAGAAACGCGATCGGCTTACCGTCCGCAACCGAGAGCGCAGCACGCAGCGCCGGCTCGTTCCCGACCGCCAGGAACATGTCGACCTTGCGCGTCGCGAGCTCGCGATAGTTCTTTTCGTAGCCTTCGATATTCGGTGTTTGGATGTAATCGAAGGTAAAATTCCGGCCTTCCTGATAGCCAAGTTCGGCCATCCGCTTGAGGAAATTTGCATAAAGTGGGGACTCTCGAGGCTGCATACCGACAAAGCCGACGCGCAGCATCTTTGGCTGCTGTTGCGCGCGCGCCGCGAGCGGCCATGCGGCCGCGCCGCCGAGCAGCGTGATGAAGTCCCGCCGGTTTTGACCGAATTGCATGCAATTCCCCACGACGAGCGGGGGCCGCACCGCAGGATATCGAATTGGCGGCGATCAGTCAGCGGGTAGTCTAGCCAACGCCCCGACGATCAATGCCGCCTGAAATTCCTGCAGTGAGATGGTCCCGTCACCATCACTGTCCATCATAGCGAAGAGCATCCGCATCATCATGCCGCGACCCATACTTCCGGGACCCATCATACCTACGCGCCCCATCATGCCGGGACCCATGGCTCCTCGACCCCAGTTCTGGTGGTGCCTAACCCGCAGTGCGAGTATCACGATGAGGCGGCAGAACGCTAGGCGATGAAGACGAGTAGGGCTGCATCCACCCCCATGAGTTGGCGGTGGTTAGTCCCACGCAGTGGCGCGCGCGAGCAGTTCCAGACTGTAGCTACCTCCAGCGGCGGCGAGCACGGCGGCGCCAGCCACGCAGTTGGCAACGTCGTCATGCATGCCGCTGCCGCGCGGATGATCGATGTTGTCTCGGCCGCTGCCGCGCGCGGTGGTGCGCTCAAGCGAGCACAGCTGACGCAGGAGCCGGTCGTTGCGCGGAAGCATCACGCGGCCGGAATTGAGCAATGGGAGAAAGTCGACGTAAATGTCCGACTTCACCCTCTCGCTGACGTTGTAGGTGATACCGCGCTTGCGGAATTGCTCGCGTGGAAACTCGCCGCCGTAGCGGTCGCCGGTCACACGATGGCAGCGGTAGCTGCGCAACAGCGGCACGAACTCGGCGATGACGGCCTCGGGCGACAGCGGCGGACGTACCTCGCGCACGGCGTCGATGACGACGCGCTCGCCGTCACGATGGCTGATGCTTAACGTGAAGCTGTCGTCGCTGCCACCCGACGGATCGGTGAAGCCGTAGTAGCTCACGCCCGCAGCTGGGCCCATCTCGTAATAGGAGCCGATGCAGCTCTCGACCACCTCGACCGACACGAAACTCTCCAAGTCGCTGCGAAATTCGGCGAGCAGCTCCGCCGTGTTGCGGGCTCGGTCGCGCTCCAGCTCGCGATCGATCTCGCCCTGCGGAATTGTCTGGTTGAAATCGCGCGTCGTGCCTTTCGCCACGAGCACGCTGGGCGCACCGTCTGGTCCGAAGTGCTTGCGGAAGGTGTCCCACAAGACGCCCATCTTGGCATACGGGCTCGACGCCATGATCAGTGGTCCGCCCGTCGTAAGCAGACCAGGGCGAACGGCCGCCAGCACTTCAATATCCGGATTCGCGAAGCTCGCATCAGTGAACCAGAACGCCAGCTCGTCGGCGATAATGGCGACGTAGGTTGGACCGCGCAATTTTCTGAAGCTTGCCGGGCGCACCTCGATGTTGATGTTATTGGTGAGCTCGATCGTGTCCTGCGTGCGGCCCTTGATGAGCTGGCGGAGAATTTCGCTGTCGCTGAGATTGGCCTCGCAGAAGTCGAGTATCTTCTTGGCAACGCGCTGATCCTGGGCAACGCACAGCAGCACACCAGTCTCGCCGCGCGCAAGCGCGTCCGTGTGGTCGCAGCACGCCGCAATGTAAGTTGCGCCTGCTGCCATCGCTGTCGTCTTGCCGCCGCGTCGACCAGCGACGACCTCCAACTCACTCACCCGCTGCAGCGGCTCACGCGCACGGGAGGTGAGCTTGGTGAAGATGGGCCTCTCCTCATCGGTAAGCGCCTCGCCCATCGCAGCGACCAGCACCACGCGCCACGGCAGCCACGGTGGACCACGCAGCACGTGCCCAAGCAGAGCGGCATCGGTGAGTGCATCGCGCAGTGAAATTCTAGGGCGCATCAGACACCGAGGGTGATGACTGTCATGGCTCAGGCCTTTGGCCGTCTAACCGGTGAACTACTAGCGAAACAACGGTCGCAGTCTTGCGCGGCTTACGCCGGCCCTCCCGGATTACCCGCGCCTGTCGTCGTGCCAGCTTGTCCCACACATAGGCGATGTTCACGACCACCGGTTCCCGCGCCACCAGATGCCGATCACATCCGTCAAAGTCACCGCACGTCGGGCACTTCTCGGCATAACGATCCGACGGCCCCACCCACCTGTGCCCACAGCGACCGGTGAGCAGCACGAAAACGTCCCGTATGTTCCAGTCGGTCATGGCTGACCCCCACGCGCTGCCATCGCCTGCGTCAGCGGCCTCATGGTGCGGCCCTCTGCTGCTTGTGTTTGAGATAGTCGGCAACGCTGGGCGGGGTGATGTCACGCGCCACACGATGAATGCCGATGCGCGCGGCGATCCGCACCATCGTTGAGATCGCGGAGGCGTGCGCGGTGATGTCGACCTCTTCGCCAAGCAGCAGCCGCGCGTTGAGATCATGCACATGCACGGCAGCGCCGGCGAAGGCCTCGACCAAGTGCCGCTGCACCGTGCTAAGCTGGTCCTCGCCGCCCAGGTCCTCGGCTATGCCCTCGGCAATGGCATCGAAGCGCCGGCGCGCCTTGGTCCGCCCGTCAATCTGCTCACGCACGAGCAGCCGGACCTTACCCTGGCCATTGCCGGTCGCTACCGTGGCGGCTTCCGCCGACACCTTCCGACGCCGCTGGCGGCGCTTAGCTGCATATTCGAGCGTTGATTGGGGCATACGGTTGTGGTGCGCCTCCATTGCAATCCTATAGCGAGCAGGGCCCTCCTTGGGAAGTGGACTGTTGGCAAAACGGTGGTTGGCGAACCCCAGGTTGCAATTGAAAAACCTAAGCAAAATAGGGCTGTTCGAGGGGTGACTGTTGGAAGATCGCTCCTTCTTCCAACAGCGCCGGGCAGGCCTGGGGCGGAGATTTCCGGCCAATAATAAGGTGTGCTGCGGGGCAGTGATCGTTGCCGGCGATTTGTTAGCGCCGGTTGACGCTGGCGTGGGATTTTTCCGAGGGAATTGGGGGCAAGCCGGGCCGTCCGGCTCGGTGGTCGTCGCGGCGGTGAGCGGCCCTGCGCTTGGCCGGTAATGGTGCCCGTCCATGCGGTGGCGGCGATTGTGGCAGCGGTGTCGTGCGTGGGGAAAGGCACGGAGGGAGAGAGCGGTGGTGAAGTGGTGGGTATTCGGTATGGGGGGCCTAAGCGCCCCTGCTAGCAGAATGGCGGGGGCTTGGTATTGGGGGCCGGCCGGCAATGCCTATGCGCCTATGCCTACCCCCTCGTCCGGCCACAGCGCCTTTGAGGGCCCAGACGCGACTCGGCGGGGCTCCGGGTGCCCTCCAGGCCGGACAACGCGCCGTCGAGCCGTTTCCGTAGCGACACGAGGCCTCCTACGGGCAGGGGGGCGGGGCGGTCATGCCCACCATCGCTAGGCCCGCCCCTTCTGCCCCTTGCAGGTCGCTGACAGCAAACAACCTACCAACCACCCGTGCATTATGGGTCTGTCCGGACGATTTAGCCGAAGCCGATGGCAGCAGAACTGAGGGTACGGAGGAGGGGAAACCCATGGAAGTCATGGAAAGTATGGAAGGGGGTGCTCCAAGGGGCACTCACTGGGGGTTGTAGGCGGCCGATTCCACACGCCCGGTAGGTAAGGGGAGAGGAAGGGGGGAGGGTCTGTAAGTATAGGTGCGGGGTTTTCCGCACCCTTTACGTTGCCGATCCCGCTCCCGCTGGCATGGGCAGATCGGCACTCATTATTAGTACGTGCCCCACTTGAATAGCGCCGGGTGGCCTCGCCCGGCCTGCTTGACCGGCACGAGGTAGCCCTTCTCGATTAGCACCCGCCGGGCCTTGGCCATTCGCTCGCGGTCCCACCCGAATCGTTCCGCCAGCCCATTGCTGCACCAAAACATGGCATGCGGTCCTTGGTGCGCCCGCAGGAACGCAAACAGCTTGAACGCGCTCAGGTCTTCGATCTCAAGGTGCTCGACACTGAGGCAAAACAGCCCGGGCTCTCCTATCGCGTTGCGCCCTTCTTGCGTCATGCGCCACACGTTGCCGACGATCTTCTCCACCTCGCCATCCTCCATCGGTTGCCCGCACTGTGCGTTGTGCTCTCTGGCAATCTGTAAAAGTTGCTCGCGTGTACCACACGCCTGATGGATGTCGCGACGAGCGTCGTCCCGGGCGCCATCGCCCCGGCGTTGCCGTCTCCTCCGCGAGGAGGGCGCCGAGGTCGAGCGGCAGCGTGTCCATCTGGAGCACGCCCCCGACGACGGGCCACTCCTCGCGGGGACGGTCGCGATAGAGCTCGATGCCGTTCCCCTCGGGGTCGGACAGGTAGAGCGCCTCGCTGACGAGGTGATCGGAGGCGCCGCTCAGCCGCCAGCCGGCCGCGACGACCCGGCGAAGCGCGGCTGCCAGATCGGCCCGCGTCGGGACCAGGATCGCGAGGTGGAAGAGCCCGGTGGTGTGCGGCGGTCGCGGCGGCGCGTCCGGGCTGTGCTCGAGCTCCACGAGCGCCCTTCCGTCATCCACCCCGAGTGAGACCACTCCATCGGAGCCGGGGAACGAGCGGAGACCGATCGCCTCGTCGTAGAAACGCCGCATCCGCTCGAGATCGGCGACGCGGAGCCGGATCGCGCCGAGGCGCGTCTCGGCGGGGAGCTCAGCCATCGCCGTCGTGCGGCTCGAGTGCGAGCGCACACGAGTTGATGCAGTACCGCTGACCCGTCGGACCGGGGCCGTCGTCGAACACGTGCCCGAGGTGCCCGCCGCACGCGGCACAGACGACCTCGGTCCGCAGCATCCCGTGGCTCGCGTCGGTCCGCACCTCGACCGCGTCGAGCGTCGCCGGCTCGACGAAGCTCGGCCAACCCGAGCCCGAGTGGAACTTCGACTCGGAGCGGAAGAGCTCTGCCACAGCCGGCGCAGCGGTAGACGCCCGGGTCCTCGGTGTCCGTATACGCGCCGGTGAACGGACGCTCGGTCGCCTGTCGACGGAGCACCGCGTACTGGTCGGGGCTCAGCCGTTCCCGCCACTCCTCGTCCGTCAGCTCGACGCGCTCGGGCATCTACGTCACCACCAGGGAGACGGCGACGAACTGGGTCACGGCGGCGGCGACGACGAGGAGGTGGAAGACCTCGTGGAAGCCGACGAGACGAGGGATCGGGTTCGGCCACTTCGTCGCATAGACCACCGCGCCGACCGTGTAGAAGCCGGCGCCCACGAGCAGGAGCACGGAACCGGCGATCCCGATCTCGGAGAAGAACTGCGGGATCGCGAGGATCCCGACCCAGCCGACGGCGAGGTAGGCGACGGCGGTGAGCCAGCGCGGCGAGTCGATCCAGACGAGCTCCAGGAACAGACCGAGCGCGGCCCCCGCCCACACCATCACGAGGACGAGCCACTGCGTCGTGCCCTCGAAGCAGAGCAGCGCGAACGGGGTGTACGACCCGGCGATGAAGACGAAGATCATCGAGTGGTCGAGCCGGCGCGCCCAGAGCCGCCGCGCTGCGTTCTGCCACGGAAAGCGGTGGTACAGCGCACTGGCTCCGAACATCGCGACGAGCGTCGCGGCGTAGATCCAGGACGAGAACGTCGCGAGCGCGCCGTCCGCGACCACGACCAGCATCGCGCCTGCCGCGAGCGCTGCGAAGAACGCCCATTCGTGGAAGACACCGCGCAGCGACGGCCTGAGCTCGACCTCCATGGCGGCAATTGTCGCATGCGAACCCACGTGATGGAACGCCGGGCGGCACGCCTACACTCACGAGAGGGCCGTTAGCTCAGCTGGTAGAGCAGGGGACTTTTAATCCCAAGGTCGCTGGTTCGAGCCCAGCACGGCCCGTCGGGACCGCGGCCGCTAGCCGACGAGGACTGCGTCTCGAACGTCCGCGCGGTGCGGCTGCTCGAGGAAGGCGCACGTCCGGAGGTCGCCCGGGAGCGGTGACGGACCGAGCCGGAGCACGACCGCCTCGCCGACATCGGGCAGGTCGAGCACGACACCCGACGTCCGGTGCCGGGCCGTCGAGGTCGGCGAGCCGGTAGCCCGACGGGGTCGACACGAAGGCGACGCACCCGAAGGCGGGCTTCGCCTCGACGACAGGAGAGAGCAGCGCGACGCGTGGGGGCGGTGCGATGGTCAGGTGCTGGCGCTCGGGCTTCGGCTCGGCCGCGTGCTCCGTCTCGGGCTCGGGCGGCGGCGCCTGATCGGTCTCCGAGACCGGCGCCTCCTCCGCGGCGACGGCCTCCTCGAGCCGCGGCGCGATGGACACGACCGTCGCATCGACCGGCGTCTCCGCCTCGGCCTCGAGAGCCGACATCTGCTCGGCGAGCGCGCCTGCAAGCTCGAACTTGCTGATCGCGCCCTGCGCGACGAGGGCCTCGCCGACCCGCTCGCCCGTCTCCCGCTGGCGCTGCAGCGCCTGGTCGAGCTGCTCGGGCGTCACGAAGCCGCGCTCGACGAAGATCTCGCCGAGGCGCCGCCAGGAGTCGTTCGAGCGGGCCTCCGCCTCCGGTGACCCGGACTGGCCGAGCTCGGCCCACTGGTCGGCGACGACGCCGGCGAGCTCCTTGCGCGAGAGCCCGAAGCGGTCGACGAGGATCTTGCCGAGCTGCTCGCCGGTCTCGCGCTGGATCTCGAGCGCGACGCGGATCTGGCTCTCCGACACGAGGCCGCGCTCGACGAAGAGCGTGCCGATGAGCCTCGAAGTGAGGGTCGCCGCAACATCCACGCTTCCCATATCGGCCGTGCCCCGGCGGAGCTAGAGAGTGAATCTCAGCTGCCTGCACCCTCGGGGGCGCAGTCGTCCGGCGCGATGAGCCCGTGCTCGTGCGCGAAGACGACGGCATGCACACGGTCGCGCAGGCGCAGCGTCGCGAGGAGCTCGCCGACCTCGCGTCGCACCACCGCCTCGTCCGCGCTCCGCTCGTCGGCGATCTCGGCGATCTCGGCGTTCGAGAGGCCGGAGCCCAGGTGTCTCAGGAGGTCGAGCTCCTCCGCCGTGAGCTCGTCGAGCTCGGCAGGGTCCCGCGTCACCGCCCCCGGCCGGCGCACGAACTCGCCGACGACACGGCACGTCACCGCCGGCGAGAGCAGCTCGTCCCCGGCCGCGACGATCCGGATCGCGTCGACGAGCTCCTCGGGCGGCGTGTCCTTGAGGAGGAACCCGCTCGCGCCCGCGCGGAGCGCGTCGTACACGTACTCGTCGAGATCGAACGTGGTCAGGATGAGGACGCGGGCGGTGCTCTCCCCGCGCTCGAGGAGCTTGCGCGTGGCCTCGAGCCCGTCGACCGAGGGCATCCGAACGTCCATGAGGATCACGTCCGGCCCGGTCTCACGCGCGGCGAGGACGGCCTCGAGCCCGTCCGCAGCCTCGCCGACGACCTCGAAGCCGTCCTCGGCCTCGAGGATCATCCGGAAGCCGTCGCGGACGAGCGCCTGGTCGTCGGCGATGAGGACGCGTGTCGTCACGCGGGCCCGACGAGGGGCAGATGGGCGCGAACGACGAATCCGCCGCCGTCGCGAGGCCCGGAGTCGATCGTGCCGCCGACGAGGGCGACACGCTCGCGCAGCCCCTCGAGCCCGTGCCCGCCGCCCGCGCGGCCCGGCTCGGAGCTGCCGTCGTTCGCGATCTCCAGCTCGAGCTCGTCGTCCTTCCACCGCACCGTCACCCACGCGTGCGCGGGGCCTGCGTACCGCAGCGCGTTCGTCAGCGCCTCCTGGATGACGCGATACGCCGAGAGATCGACGCCGGGCGCGAGCTCGCGCGGGTCGCCCTCGACCTCGATCTCGACCGGCAGGCCGGCTTCCCGCACCGTGCCGACGAGAACGTCGACCGTTCGCATCGAGGGCTGGGGGGCGAACTCGGGCATCGAGCCCTGCTCGCGCAGGAGGCCCACGAGCCGGCGCATCTCCGTGAGCGCCTCGCGCCCGGTCGCCTCGATCACCTCGAGCGCCTGACGCTCGCGTTCCTGCTCGGGCGCGAGCAGCCGCCGGACCGCCCCGGCCTGGACCGTCATCACCGAGACGGAGTGCGCCACGACGTCGTGCAGCTCGCGTGCGATCCTGCGCCGCTCCTCGGCGACCGCGCGATCGGCGGCGGCGACCGGGTCCGTCTCCGCCTGCTGAAGGCCGTCCATCGTCGGGACGCTAGCGCTCGGTCGAGCGTCGCGCCCGACCCGCTAGCCTCGCCGGCGTGGAGGTGCAGCGCATCGACGAAGGGCTCTGGCGCTGGACCGCAGCTCATCCCGAATGGAAGCCCGGCGCCGACTGGGACCGCGACGTCGGCTGCGTGTACTGGGAGGCCGACGACGCGGTCGTTCTCGTCGACCCGCTCGTCCCGGCGGACGACGCCGAGCGACGCCGGTTCCTCGAGGCGCTCGACCGGGACGTGGAGCGCGTGGGGCGAGTCGTCGCGATCCTCGTCACCTGCCAGTGGCACGAGAGGAGCCGCGCCGAGCTCTCGGCGCGCTACGACGCTCGAGTCGTAGGCCCGGAGGTCGGTGCGTGGCTACCGCAGGGCATGCAGGCGGTCGCGGCGCCCGTCGCCGAGGAGGTCGTCTACTGGCTCGAGCCCGCCCGCACGATCGTCCCGGGGGACGTGCTCATGGGAGCCGGCCCGGACAGGGTGAGCATGTGCCCGGCCTCGTGGATCGAGAAGCCGGGTGGTCTCGCGCAACTCGGGCGCGAGCTCGCGCCGCTCCTCGACCTGCCGGTCGAGCGCGTCCTCACCTCGCACGGGCCGCCGGTCCTCGCAGACGGCCACGCGGCGCTCGAGCGTGCTCTCGCCTGACCGCTACCGAGCCGCGTAGGTAGCAAGCGCGTCGAGGACCGCCCGCAGCCGCTGCCCCTCGTCGGTGAGCACGTACTCGACGCGTGGCGGCCGCGCGTCGATCACGCGGCGCTCGAGCACCCCGGCCCCCTCGAGCTCGAGGAGGCGCTGCGCGAGCGTCCGCGGCGGGATCTCGCCGACGGCCTGCTTGAACTCGTTGAACCGGCTCGCGCCCTCGACCGACGCCCACAGGATCGACACCGTCCAGCGCCCCTCGAGGAGGCCCGCCGCGCGGCGGACCTCCTCGGGAACCGGGGTGCAGGACTTACAGCGCGACATGCTGCGACGACGGCGTCGGCTCGAGGGCGAGCTCGAGCACCTCGTCGAGCGACATCACCGGGTGGAAGGCGAGCTCCTCGCGGACGTGCTCCGGGACGTCGGTGAGGTCGGCGCGGTTCCGTTCCGGGAGGACGACCGTCGTCAGGCCGGCGGCCTGCGCCGCGAGCACCTTCTGCTTGAGCCCGCCGATCGGGAGGACACGGCCCTGGAGCGTCAGCTCGCCGGTCATCCCCACGGTGTGCTTGACGGGCCGGCCGGTGAGGAGCGATGCGAGCGCGGTCGCCATCGTGATGCCCGCGCTCGGCCCGTCCTTGGGAATCGCGCCGGCCGGCACGTGGACGTGGAACTTCCGGTCGAAGGCCTCCTGCTCGATTCCGATCCGGTCGGCCTGCGAGCGCACGGCCGTGAGCGCGATCTGCGCCGACTCCTTCATGACGTCGCCGAGCTGGCCGGTGAGGACGAGACCCTCGCCCGGAACCGCGGTCGCCTCGACGAACAGCACGTCACCGCCGGTCGCGTTGACGGCGAGACCCGTCGCGACACCCGGCACGGCTGTCCGCTCCGCGGCCT
Source organism: uncultured Actinomycetes bacterium (assembly GCA_963734045.1). Classification (GTDB taxonomy): domain Bacteria; phylum Actinomycetota; class Thermoleophilia; order Gaiellales; family Gaiellaceae; genus Gaiella. The sequence continues at coordinate 25,586 of CAVTFU010000009.1, forward strand.
CGCGGTAGAACTTCTGCCGCCCGAGCGCGTCGCGGACCGCTTCGGTGTCGAGCGCGACGGGAGCCGTCGTCTCCTTCGAGACGATCCTCGTCGCGGTCTTGCGGAGGATCGAGCCGAGCTCGCGCTCGAGCTGCCTGACGCCGGCCTCGCGGGTGTACTCCGAGATCACGGTCTCGAGCACATCGTCGGGGATCGTGACCTCGTCGTCGCGAAGGCCCGCACGCTCCACCTGGCGCGGCCACAGGTAGCCGCGTGCGATCGCGACCTTCTCGTCGGTCGTGTACCCGTCGAAGCGGATCACCTCCATCCGGTCGAGCAGGGGGCCGGGGATCGTCTCGGCCATGTTCGCCGTGGCGATGAAGACGACCTGGGAGAGGTCGACCTCGACGTCCAGGTAGTGGTCGCGGAACGTGGAGTTCTGCGCCGGGTCGAGCACCTCGAGGAGCGCGGCGGAGGGATCCCCGCGCCAGTCGGCGCCGACCTTGTCGACCTCGTCGAGCAGGATCACGGGGTTCATCGTCTTCGCGTCGCGCAGGGCACGGACGAGCCGGCCCGGTAGCGCGCCGATGTACGTCCGCCGGTGGCCCCGGATCTCGGCCTCGTCGCGAACGCCGCCCAGCGACATCCGGACGAACTCCCGGTTGAGCGCCTTGGCGATCGACTCGCCGATCGACGTCTTGCCGGTGCCGGGAGGCCCGATCAGGGTGAGGATCGCGCCGGCGCGCTTGTCGGCCTCGATCCCGCGCTCCTTGCGCAGCTTCGCCACGGCGATGTACTCGACGATGCGGTCCTTCACGTCCTCGAGGCCCGCGTGGTCGGCGTCGAGCACCTCGCGCGTCCGCACCGGGTCGAGGATCTCCTCCGAGGTCGTGCCCCACGGGACGGCGAGCAGCCAGTCGAGGTAGCTGCGGATCATCTGTGACTCGGGCGAGCTCTCGCCCATGCGCTCGAAGCGGGCGAGCTCCTTGTCTGCCTGCTCGCGCACGGCCTCGGGCATGCCCGCCTCGGCGATCTTCGCGCGGTACTCGTCGACGACCGAGGCGTCGTCGTCGCCGAGCTCCTTCCGGATCGAGTCCATCTGCTTGCGGAGCAGGAACTCGCGCTGCTGCTTCTCCATCCCCGCGTTGACGTCGTCCCGGATCCGCGCGCGGATCTGCATGAGCGAAAGTCGCTCGCGCTGGAGCTCGAGCGCCAGCTCGAGCCGCTCGGTGACGTCGACCGCCTCGAGCAGCTGAACCTTCTGGTCGAAGCTCAGGTCCGGCGAGTATCCGGATGTGTCAGCGAGCGCGCCGGGCTCGGCGATCGAGCGGACGAAGGCCTGGATGCGGCCGTCGTCGCCGCGCAGCTCGAGGATCTCCTCGACGATGGCGCGGTACTCCGTCTCGAGCTCGCGGAGGCCCTCGTCCGTCGGGGTCGGGTCGCGGCGCTCCTCGACCTCGACGAGCAGGCGGCCCTGGGCGTCGGTCTCGGCCGCGCCCGCGACGCCGCGGTGCAGCCCCTCGAGCGCGACGGCAACGGTGCCGCCCGGGAGACGCACCCGGTCGGTGACGCGGGCGATGGTGCCGACCGCGGCGAACGCGCCGTCGTGCTTCGGAACGAGCAACACGCGCTCCTCGTCGCCGACGTCGACCGTCAGCGTCACGTTCATGTTCGGGAAGACGACGATGTCGTCGAGTGGGACGAGCAAGAGCTTGCTCACGACCTGGTTCACGCTCCTCGGGCTTCGGTAATCGGTATCTGCTTCAAAAAGAATAGCTAGTCGTGCAAGGTGAGCGTCGATCCTGACCCCACCCGAACCGAACGTTCACAAAGCCCTCGCACACCTCCGCTCCAATACCGCCGAGGCAATCCCCGATCTCGAACCGCCTCCCATGGGATCGGACGGATGGGCCGGCAGCGCACTCCGAGGGCGCCCGTCGGCTCGTAGCGAGGGCGCCGCTGTGGCGCCCTCGCGCCTCTTTCGTCGGCGCTCAGCCCCGGAAGCGGCGGAGTGCCGCCTCGGCGACGTCGCCCGCGAGAAGGTCCGAGGCCCTGCCGGCGCCCGCGCCGCGATGCGTCATCACGGCGGCGACGAAGAGCCCTCCGCGCCACACGACGAGGCCCGCGTCGTGCCGCGCCGAGTCGACCCACCCCGCCTTGTGGAGGACGATCACGCCCGGACGGCCACGGGTCACGCGACCGAGCTTGCTGCGCGTCTGCGCGTGCGCGAGCAGGTAGAGGAGATACCGCGCCTCGGCCGCCTCGAGCCCGGAGCGTGAGCGCGCCAGCGGCCCGAGACCGGCGCTTGCGAGCCAGACCGCCCGGTGGAGCTGGGCCAGGTCGAGAGCGGTCGTCGCCTTCCCGATCCCCCACGCGGGCTGGGAGACGACGTTCAGCGGAACTCCCCGCGCGGCCGTCTCCCGCGACGGCTCGAGCGACGTGCCGAGCAGGTAGCCGCCGTACATCTCGGTGCGCTCGAGCCCGATCGAGCGCATGAGGCTGTTGACGAGGTGCCCGCCGCCGCTCGTCGAGCCGCCGAGCGCGACGAGCGTCGTGTTCGCGGCTGCGTTGTCGGAGGCGATCAGCATTCCTCGCATGAGGCGGTCGCTCCCGCTGCCGACGAGAGGCGGGCCGTCGGCCCGGGCGAGATATGTGACGGCGATCGCGAGCTTCAGCGTCGATGCGCCGGGGAAGGTCGCACGGGCATTCCAGGCCGCGGCCTGGCCCGTGCCCAGCTGCTCGACGTAGACCCCAGCGGTGCCGGAGAACCCCGCGACGATCCGTCGCAGGTCGCGCTGCAGGCGACCGTCGAGCCGTGGTGGCCGCACACGCGGCCGCGCGGCGCGAGGGAGCCCGAGCACGGGCCCGACGGTTCGACCGGCGCGCCGGCCCGTTCCGTCGACGGCCTCGACTCCGAGCCGGACCTCGCGCGCGGGCAGGGGAAGGTCGACGCTGAAGCGCGAGGTCCGCAGCCGCACGGTGCGCACGATCCGGCCGTCGATCCGGACGATCACGCGCCTCGTGCCCGGCGACACGCGCCCCTGGACGAGGCCATACGAGACCTGGTGCGCCGCGGGCCGCTCGACGACGGGCGGCCGGAGCAGGGGAGCCGGAGGCGGCGGCTGGTCGATCACGGCCGAACCGTAGCCTTGCCGGAACGTGCCGATCCTCGCGCATCTCGATCTCGACGCCTTCTTCGCGGCCGTCGAGGAGCTCGAGGACCCCGGCCTGCGCGCGCGACCGCTCGTGGTCGGCGGCGACCCGCACGGCCGTGGCGTCGTCGCAACGGCGAACTACGTCGCGCGGCGCTTCGGTATCCACTCCGCGATGAGCGCGGCGGAGGCGCTCCGTCGCTGCCCCGACGCCGTCTTCGTCCGCCCCCGCCACGCGCTCTACCGGCAGTACTCGCAGGCCGTCTGGGCTGCCGTCGGCGAGATCGTCCCGCGCGTGGAGCGGACCGGCATCGACGAGGGCTACCTCGATCTCGGAGGAGCCCTCGAGTCCTTCGCGGGAGCGAGGCGGCTCGCGGAGGCGGTCCAGGTCGCGGTGCGCGGCGCGACGTCGCTCTCGTGCTCGCTCGGGGTCTCGACCGCGAAGGTCGTGTGCAAGGTGGCATCGGACCGCCGCAAGCCGGGTGGGATCACGGTCGTGCCACCCGGCCGCGAGGCACGCTTTCTCGCGCCGTTCCCGACGCGCGTGCTTCCGGGCGTGGGCCCCCGCGCGGAGGAGCGGCTCGCGGCGACCGGTGTCGTCACCGTCGGGCAGCTGGCGGCGCTCTCCGATGCAGCGCTCCGGGCGGTCCTGCCCGGCTCGGTCGGGCAGCTGCTGCGGGACAGAGCGCGTGGCATCGACCCCCGCGACCTCGAGCTCGACGTCGAGCGCATCTCGATCTCGACCGAGGAGACGTTCGAGCGCGACCTGACCGATCGCGCGGCCCTGCACGCGGAGCTCCGCCGCATGGCGGAGGACGTGGCGGCGTACCTGCGGCGCGACGGGCTCTCGGCGCGCACCGTGACGACGAAGCTCCGCTACGCCGACTTCTCCCTCCGGTCGCGCTCCTCGACGCTGGCGACCCCGATCGACGAGCCGGAGCGGATCGGCGATCTCGCCTGCGCGCTCCTCGACCGCGGGCTGCGCGACCGTCCGGGGGCGCTGAGGCTGGTCGGCGTCGGGGTCTCCGGCCTGACGAGTGTCCGGCAGCTCACGTTCGAGGAGCTCTGACGCTCAGGCGCGGAGCAGCGGGCGCGTCAGGCAGGTCGGCCCGCCGTCGCCCTTGCGCGAGATCTCGTCGCCCTTGTAGGTCACGACGTCGACGCCCGCGCGCTCCATCCGGCGGCGCGTCTCGTCGTTCCCCTCGAGCGCGAGCGACCGTCGGGGGCCGAGCGCGAGCACGTTGGGCCCCTGCGTCTCGAACTCGTCGTCGGGCACCTCGACCACCTCGATCCCGCGATCGGCCAGCAGCCACATCAGCCTCGTCGGCGCGATCCTCGGGTACACGAGGGCAAGGTCACGGTCGAGCGGCGAGAGGAAGCTCATCAGGTGCATGACCTCCCCCGCCCCGTTCCAGTGCGGAAGGTCGAAGACGACGACGTCGACGCCCGGAAAGGCGTCGTGCAGCGCGGCAGGCGCCGCGGGGCTCGTGCGATACCCGATCCCGACGAGCAGCGTCCGCTCGTCGAGCCAGACGGTGTCGCCGCCCTCGATCGTCGCGGGGAGCTCGATCCGGTGCACGACGGGAACGCCCGCTGCCTCGAGCACCGGGACGGTTGCCTCCGCTTCGCCGCGGCGGCCGGGCTTGCCGGGAAGGAGGAGGACGGCGCCGTCCCGGCCGACGAGCGTCGGGTCGTACGTGTAGATCGCATCGGGGTTGCCGCGATCGTGCTCCGAGACGACGACCTCGGCCCCGGCGTCCTCGAGCAGCACGCAGAACGCCTCGTGCTCGGCCCGGGCGGCCACGGCGTCGGGCGCCGCGCGCCAGCCGTACTCCTTCCAGGCATCCGCGTCATCCGGCAGCGGGCGCCGCACCAGCACACGCCGGAGCTCGCCCCACATCGACGCGCTGCCGTACTCCGTCACGGCGGCCCGCTATCCGGCGAGAACGCGAGGACGATGGCCGGCGGAGTACACGTCCTTGCGCACGATCAGGCCGTTCTCGAAGGGGAACACGTCGATCCCGTCCCACTCGAGCCGGCGGCCGTCCGGGGCGGTCGCCGTCGCCGTCCACTCGCTGACCACGAGCCCGTCCCGCACGTACAGCCGCCTGCCCCGGAAGGCGAGGTCGGGCCAGTTCGAGAAGATCTCCTCGATGTGAGCGCGGACGCCGCTCCCCTCCGCCCGCTCACCGGCCGTGTGGTTCTCGAACACCATCCCGGGCGCGTGGAACGAGACGATCACGTCGAGATCCTGGGCGTTCCACGCCTCGTTGTAGCGCTCGATCGTCTCCTCGAGCTCGCCCGCGGCGTCATTCCCGCTCATCGGCGCGAGTATGTCAGCCACTCCGTGGGTACGTAGTCGTCGTCCAGGGAGATTCGACTGGAAAGAGGGGTATATACCCATGCGTCAGAGCACCTTGCTTCGCCTGGGCCTGGTGGGGGCGTTGCTCGCCGTCGCCACGCTCGCAGGAGAGGCGGCGAGCAGCGTGAGCGCGGCCGCCAGCGCCTCGTTCGACGTCGCCGCCTGCCCCGACGGCTCCCTCGCCCGCGTGAAGCCGGGCGGCAAGGCCGAACCGGAGCTCTACCCGAAGAACCAGGCCAACGCCTACGGAGCCCTCACGGACAGGCCGACCCTCCCGGTCGGGAGCGTCACCATCCCGACCGTGTTCCACATGATCTCGGATCACGAGAACACGGCTGCCGAGAGGGCCCGCTGGGAGACGCTCATCACCGCGCAGATGGACGTGCTGAACGACTCCTTCGCAGGCACCACCGCGACCGAGGCAGCGGACACGCCGTTCCGCTTCGACCTCACCGAGATCACGTGGACGGTGAACGGTGACTGGTACACCGTCGTCCCCAACAAGGCCGGGAACGAGAAGGACATGAAGCGGACGCTCTACAGCGGCGACGCGAGGACGCTCCACGTCTACGCGGCGAACATCGGGGGCGGCCTGCTCGGCTGGGCGTACTTCCCCAAGGGCTACAACCACGGCCGGGACTACATCGACGGCGTGGTGATCCTCGACGAGTCGATGCCGGGCGGCACGGCTGGCAAGTACGCCCTCGGCGACACGCTCACCCACGAGGTCGGCCACTGGCTGCTGCTCGAGCACACCTTCGCGCACGGCTGTGCGGCCTCGGGCGACTGGGTCGTCGACACGCCCGCTGAGGCACAACCGCAGTTCGACTGCCCCGGGGGGCCGACACGTGCCCCGCCCCGGGCCTCGACCCGATCCACAACTTCATGGACTACACGCAGGACTCCTGCATGAACATGTTCACGCAGGGCCAGGCCGACCGCATGAGCGATGCCTGGCTGCAGTTCCGCGCCGGCGGCGGGAAATCCTGACCGGCTGAGCGTTCGAGAGGGCCCCTACCGGAGCGCGGTGGGGCCCTCTCGGCCGAGTCGGCGGAGGAGCCACTCGACGGCAGCCGCCCACCCGGTGTGCTCCGGGTCGACCACGTCGAAGTGGTCGGCGCCCGGGAGCGCGACCAGGCGGGCGTCCGGCTCGAGATCGGAATAGGAGCGGCTCTGCCCGATCGGGACGATGTCGTCCGCCTCGCCGTGCACGAGGAGTTGCGGCACGCCGAGAGGAGCGAGCGCCGAGGGGACGCGGCCGCATACCGGCCGGGTTCGGCGTCGAGGGAGCCCAGAAGTCCTTCCGCCGCGCCGCGACCGAGGCCGTCGCGCCAGGCCTGCTCGAGGTCGCAGACGCCGGCGAGCGCGACCGCCCCGAGCGGGCGGACGCGAGGCGCCGACCCGACCTGCACACCGGCGAGCCGGTGCCGGGCGGCGAGCCAGAGCGCGAGGTGCCCGCCCGCCGAGTGGCCGCACGTGGCGACGCGGTCGGCATCGATCTCCTCCACCTCTGCGAGCCGGTCGACCGCCGCGGCGACGTCCTCGAGCGTGCCCGGCCAGCCTCCGCCTGCCTGGCCGACCCGACGGTACTCGACGTTCCACGCCGCAACCCCTTCCCGCGCGAGGCCGATCGCGAGGGGCGTCATCAGGGTCCTGTCCCAGCCCGTCCGCCAGAAGCCGCCGTGGAGCAGCACGACGCAGGGCCACGGGCCGCCATCCGCTGCGGGCAGGTGGAGGTTCGCGACCTGGTCCGGATGCTCCCCGTAGGTCAGGGTCGGAGCGGGAGGAAGCTTGTGGTGAATCACCGCAAGCGGTGTCAGGCGAGCAGCGCGCGGTTGCCGGAGAGCGCGTCGAGCAACCGGTCGACGTCGTCGTCCACGTTGTAGAGGTGCAGCGCGACCCGGAGATTGTCGTCGCGCGAGGACGTGACGATCCCCCCGTGCGCGAGCGTCTCGACGAGCGCTGCCACGTCGGTGGAGCGCACGCACACGAGCGGGCCGCGAAGCCCGGGGTCGCGTGGGGTCACGGCCGTGGCGCCGAGCTCGTCGAGCCCGTCGAGCAGCCGGTCGGCAAGCCCACGGACGTGCGCCTCGATCGCGGGGACACCGGCGGCCTCGACGAGCCCGACCCCGGCGACACCGGCGTACAGCGACGGGACCGGCGGCGTCCCGGCGTCGAAGCGCCGCGCCGTCGCGTGCGGCGAGTAGTCGTCGATCGACATCGCGAAGATGTCCTCGTCGGCGAACCAGCCCGTCTGGGTGGGAAGGAGCGACTCGTAGACGGTGGGACGCAGCCACATGAACCCGAGCCCGGCGGTGCCGAGCAGGTACTTGACCGTTCCTCCGGTGACGACGTCCGCGCCGAGGCTCCGGACGTCGAGCTCGACCGCGCCGCACGCCTGGTAGCTGTCGGCCAGCACGAGCGCGCCGGCAGCATGTGCGGCGTCGGCGATCGCGGCGACGTCCTGCCGGTGGCCCGACCGGTACGAGAGCGTCGTGCAGCAGACGAGCGCGGTTCGCTCGTCGATCGCCTCGGCGAAGCGCTCCGCCGGGATCGTCCCGTCCGCTTCCGGGGCGACCTGGACGACCTCGGCGCCGCGCAGCTCCTGCGCGTGCGCGATCTGCCCGACGGTCGGGAACTCGTACGCGCTGATCACGATCCGGTTCCGCTCGCCGTCGAGCGGGAGGGCCGAGACGAGCGCGCTGACCCCCTGCGAGACCGACGTCGTCACCGCCACGTCGTCCGCCGCCGCGTGCAGCAGCCCTGCGATCGCGGAGCGGAACGCCTCGTTCCGCTCCACCCAGAAGTCCCACTCGGCACCGTTCGCGTCCCAGCCTTCCAGCCACTGCTCGACCGCCTCGCGGACGCTGTGCGAGAGCGCACCCTGCGAGCAGGAGTTGAGGTACGTCGTCGTGTCGAAGATCGGGAACTCGCCCCTGATGGCGGCGCCGACGCCCTTCATCTCAACGGCCAAGGTACGCCTTCCGCAGCTCCTCGTTCTCGAGCAGCTCCGCCGCCTTGCCCTCGAGGACGATGCGGCCCGTCGAGAGGACGTAGCCGCGGTCCGCGATCGAGAGCGAGACGTTCGCGTTCTGCTCGACGACGAGCATTGCGACGCCGGAGTCGTTGACCTGCGCGATGATCTCGAAGCTTCGCTCGACGAGGATGGGCGCGAGACCCATCGACGGCTCGTCCATGAGCAGGAGCTTCGGCTTCGACATCAGTGCGCGGCCCATCGCGACCATCTGCTGCTCGCCTCCCGAGAGCGTGCCGGCGAGCTGCGAGCGGCGCTCGTAGAGGAGCGGGAAGAGCGAGTAGACGCGCTCGAACTCCTCCTTCAGATCCGCGCGAGGACGGAGGTAGGCGCCCATCTCGAGGTTCTGCAGCACGGTCATCGGCCCGAACAGCCGCCGGTTCTCCGGGACGATCGCGAGCCCGCGGCGGATGCGGTGGGCCGTCGGAAGGCGGGTCACGTCCTCTCCGGCGAGGCGCACGACGCCGCTGCGCGGACGGACGAGGCCGAGGATCGTCTTCAGGGTCGTCGACTTTCCCGACGCGTTGCCGCCGAGAAGGCAGACGAGCTCGCCCTCGCCGACGACGAGGTTCGAGTCCTGGAGGATGTGGATGGGGCCGTAGAACGTGTTGACGCCCTCGAGCCGGAGCAGTGGTGCGGCCTCGGCAGTGCTCACTTGCGTGCCATCCCGCCCGTGCCGAGGTACGCCTCGACGACGCGAGGATCGGTCGCAACCGCCTCGAACGTCCCCTCGGCGATCCTGATCCCGTGGTCGAGGGCGATGACCCGGTCGGAGATCCCCTCGACCACGTGCATGTCGTGCTCGATGACGAGGATCGTGTAGCCACCCTCCTCGCGGAGGCGTCCGATCAGCTCGGTGATCTCCTGCGTCTCCTTCGGGTTCATCCCGGCGGCGGGCTCGTCGAGGAGGAGGAGCCGCGGGTTCGTCGCGGTCGCGCGGGCGATCTCGAGCCGGCGGCGGTTCGCGTAGGAGAGGGAGTACGCCGGCTGATCCCACCGGTACCCCATCAGCCGCTCGCCGAAGAACGCGAGCCGCTTCTCGGCGAGCGCGCGGATCTCGCGCTCCTCACGGCGCTGCCCCGGCGTGCGGAGGATCGAGCGGAGGGGCCCGGCCCCCGTATGGCCGTAGGCCGCGGCCATCACGTTCTCGCGCACGGTCATGTTGAGGAAGAGCCGCAGCGTCTGGAAGGTTCTCGCGATCCCTTTGCCGGTGATCCGGTGTGGATCGAGGCCCTTGATGCTCTCGCCGGCAAAGACGATGTCCCCGGCCGTCGGCTCGTAGATCCCCGTGACGAGGTTGAAGAGCGTCGTCTTGCCGGCGCCGTTCGGCCCGATGACGCTCACGATCTCCCCCTCGTCGACTGCCAGGTCGAGGTCGCTGACGACTGCGAGCCCGCCGAACGCCATCGACACCTTGCGCAGCTCGAGCAGCTTCTCTGCCATCAGATGATCTCCACGCGCTTCTCGCCGAGAAGCCCCTGCGGCCGGGCGATCATCATCGCGACGAGAAGCGCGCCGATCACGATGTACCGGGCGGACTCGGGCTGCGGGAGCATGACGTTCTCCCAGACGAAGGCCGCCAGGTAGAGCGTGGGGACGAGCAGCGCGATCCGCACCCAGCCGCGGACGAGCGTCAGCGCGAGGGCGAGGGCGACGAGCGAGACGTACGTGACCGGCGCGACCCACTCGGCGAGCCGGTCGGGCACGATGACCCAGGCGGAGAGCCAATCCGCGAGGCGCCCAGCCTCGTCGGTCGGGCCCGTCGTCCACGTGTCGTCGATCGCGCCGGCGACGAGACGCGCGGCGAAGCCGAGGACGATCGTGCCGCCGAGGACGACCGCGAGCTTGACCGACGCCCGGAAGACGCCGACGAGCGCGAGCAGGATGAGAAGGTAGAAGAGCCCGCGCGCGTCGCTCGCGTCTCGCAGCGATTCGAGCAGCACGCTCACGATCACGGCGCCGAGGACCACCCCCGCCTGGCTTCCGGCGCCGCCGAGGATCACCATCGTGTAGATCGTGATGAGGAGCGGGAACTCGAAGTTCTGGGGGAAGACGCTCCCGTTGAGCGCCGTCGTGAAGGTTCCGGTGAGCGCCGCGACGGCGGCGCCGAACGCGAAGGCCATCAGCTTGAGCCGGTTCACCGGCATCCCCATCACCTCGGCCGCGAGCGGGTCCTCGCGCAGCGACCGCCATGCCCTCCCGGTGCGCGAGTCGTTGAGGAGCCGCAAGGCGACGTAGACGAGCACGAAGACGACGAGCGCGACGTAGATGTAGACGACGCCGAACTGGCCGTCGGAGGTGACGCGCGGGAGGTCCCAGCCGAAGAAGCCGAACTCGTCGACGCCGAGGATCCCGTTCGGTCCGTTCGTGACGCTCTCGCCGAAGACGTCGTCGCCGTTGTTCGTGAACGTCAGGAACACCTGGAAGAAAAAGAGCGTCACGATCGCGAGGTAGTCGCCCGTGAGACGACGGGACGGGAGGCCGACGAGCCAGCCGACGATCCCGCCGATCACCGCGACGAGCGGGATCGTGACGATCGTGGGAAGGTGGATGTCGTACTGGTCGGAGCTCAGGAGCGCGTACGCGTACGCGCCGATGCCGTAGAACGCGACGTAGCCCAGATCGAGCAAGCCGCCCCAGCCGACGACGATGTTGAGCCCTAGGGCGAGCAGGATGAAGACGACCGTGTCGAACGCGACGCGCCGGATGTAGCCGCTCTCGACGACGCCGGGGAGGAGCGCGATCACGGCGGTGAAGAGCGCGAGCCAGATCCACCAGGGGACGGCCGCGAGGCGCTCCTCGATCGTGCCCAGGAGGCCGCCCCGCCGCGAGCGACGCTCGCCGTGACGCGCGACCCATTCGTCGCGACCGACCGCCGGGCTCGACGCGCCCTCTGCGGCCGACGCTTCCGCGGCGCCCTCGAGCGGCCGGGTCAGCTCGTCGTCGAAGCGGTCGCCCATGGCTCAGACCTTGCGGATGTCGGCCTTGCCGAAGAGGCCCTGGGGTCGGAACAGCATGAAGCCGATCAGGATCACGAAGACGAGCAGGTCGGACCACTTCGTCGAGATGTAGCCCTGCGTGTACGCCTCGGCGAAGCCGAGGATGAGGCCGCCTGCCATCGCGCCGGGGATCGAGCCGATCCCGCCGATCACGGCGGCGGTGAATCCCTTGAGGCCCGCGAGGAAGCCGATCGAGGCAAAGGTCGGCGCCCTGAGCGCGAAGAGGACGCCCGCAGCCCCTGCGAGCGCCGAGCCGAGCACGAACGCGAACACGATCACGCGATCGATGTCGATGCCCATCATCGCCGCGGCCTCCCGGTCGTGCGAGGTCGCCTGCATCGCCTTTCCCGTCCGGGTCCGGGTGACGAGGACCCAGAGCAGCGCCATCAGGACGAACGCGCTCGACGATGATCACGATCCGAAGGAGCGGGACGCGGACGTTCCCGATGTTGAACCCTTCGAGGAAGAGGACGCCGTCGCCGAGGGAGAACGCGTCGTAGTCGCGCTGCTCGGCCCCGAAGAGGAGCTGCATCGAGTAGGCGAGGAAGAACGACACCCCGAGGGCGCTGATCAGCGGCGCGATCCTCGGCGCGTCACGCAGCGGGCGGTAGGCGAAGCGCTCGATCGCCACGCCGAGCACGGCACAGCCCGCCATCGCGGCGAGCGTGATGAGCACGAGCAGGAGCCAGATCGGGACGACGGGATCGACCGTCCCGCCGAGCAGCTGGAGCGCCCCGAAGCCGATGAACGACCCCACCATGAAGACGTCGCCGTGGGCGAAGTTGAGGAGCTTGAGGATCCCGTAGACGAGCGAGTAGCCGAGCGCGATGAGGGCGTACACGCTGCCGAGCGTGAGTCCGTTCAGCGTCAGCTGGATGAACGTGTCCACGGGGAGCGCGAGTGTATTCCAGCCGCGAGAACCGGAGCGGCCCGGCGCGTGGCCGGGCCGCTCGGTTGCAGACGCTTCCTGTCTAGCCGACGAGCTTGTAGGTGCCGTTCGACTGGATCTGGAAGATGTAGAACTTCGCGTTCAGCGGATCGTTCGACTTCGTCGAGAAGCGGAACGCGCCTCCGAGGATCGAGTTGGGGATCCGCACCTTCTTCACGTTCTTGACGACGTCCCGACGGGTGTTCATCTTGCCGTTGCCCGCGACGCACGCCCGCTTGATGGCCTGGCAGCGCGACCTGGGTCGCGAGGTAGGCCGGCGGTCCGAACGAGCCGAGCTGGGCGCTCGGGTTCGCCTTCTTCCACCCGTCGACGAGCGCCTTCGACGAGGCGATGCCGCTGATGTCCGGGGCGAAGTTCGAGACGTACGAGCCGTTCAGCTTGAACGACTGGGCGTTGTTCGCCCCGTCGCCGCCGAAGACCTTCGCCTGCTTGCCCTGCTCGAGCAGCTGCTGCCCGAACGTCTGGGCGTCCGCCGGCTGCTGGGTCGGGAAGAAGACGATGTCCGTGTCGCTCGGCACGCGGGTCACGAGCGACGAGAAGTCGGTCGTGTTGACGGACGTCGACTGCCGCACGGTGGTGACGCCCTTCTTCTTCAGCGACGCCTCGGCCGCGTCGGCCAGGCCCACCGAGTAGGGCTCCTGGAAGTCGATCAGGACGACCTTCTTCGCGTTCAGCTTGTCGGCCATGTAGATCGCGTCGGTCGGGCCCTGGATGTAGTCACCCGGCACGACGCGGAAGAACGACGGCGTCGCCTCCTTCGTCGATCCCTGGGTCAGCGACGTCCTCGTTGCCGACGGCGAGATGTGCGCGATGCCGGCGGCGAAGAGCGCCTTGCTGGCCGATGCGACACCGCCCGACGTGGCGGGACCGATCACGGCGACGAGGCGCGAGTCGGAGATCATCTTCTGGGCGACGACGAGACCCTCGCCGGGCCCCTTCTCGACCGGTGTGTCACCGACGACGACCTGCACCTTGAGGCCGAGCCCCTTGGCCAGCCTGCTCACGGCGTATCGCGTCCACGAAAGCTGCTCCTGGCCGAGGAATCCGGCGCCGCCTGTCAGCGGCGTGATGATCCCGATCTTCAGCGTGCCGTTGCAGTTGACCGCCTGCGTCCTCGCGACGCCCGACGACCCTGCTCCTGCAGTCGATGCCAGCGCCGCCGCGACGATCGTCGCGAGCGCGAGCACCACTCCTCCGCGTCCCTTCATTCCGTTCCTCCTTGATGGGCCTCCCAATGGTGAGACGCAGATCTGCCGATCGTTGTTGCGACCCCCAGTTCGCGTCCGCAGGCCGGGGAGTGTCGCAGCGCGCTAGGTGACATGTCAACACGGTGAAAGTACGGGAACCCGCCCTGGACCGATCGCGGCCGGTCGCTACGGTTCGGCGCCCGTGACGGCAGTCGTCGAAGCAATCGACCTCCACCGGACGTACAAGACGACCACCGGCACGTTCCGGCGGCGCTCGCTCGAGGTCGAGGCGGTGCGGGGGGTCTCCTTCGAGATCCACGAGGGCGAGCTCTTCGGGCTGCTCGGCCCCAACGGCGCGGGGAAGACGACGACGATCAAGATGCTGATCACGCTCCTGATCCCGACCTCCGGGCAGGCGAAGGTGCTGGGCCGCGACGTCGTCGAGGACGCGCGCTGGGTGCGCGAGCGGATCGGCTACGTCTTCGGCGGCGACCGGGGTCTGTACGAGCGGCTCTCCGCGCTCGACAACCTGCGCTACTTCGCCGAGCTCTACGGCGTCGACCCGAAGCGGCAGCGAGCCCGCATCGACGAGCTGCTCGAGCTCGTCGGGCTGGACGGGCGCGAGAAGGAGCGCGTCGAGGGCTACTCGCGCGGGATGCGGCAGCGGCTCCACATCGCCCGCGGCCTGCTCCACGACCCGCCCGTGATCTTCCTCGACGAGCCCACGATCGGCGTCGACCCCGTCGGCGCGCGGGAGCTCAGGGCGACGATCGGGAGCCTCAAGGCCGCCGGGAAGACCGTCCTCCTGACGACGCACTACATGTTCGAGGCCGACTCGCTCTGCGATCGCATCGCCGTCGTCGCCAAGGGCCGAATCGTCGCCGCGGGAACTCCCCGCGACCTCAAGGCACAGGTCTCCGACGGTGTCGTCGTGGAGGTGGAGGTGTACGGCATCGAGGACCGCGCGGTCGATGCGCTGCGCGCCCTCGAAGGAGTCACTTCGGTCGCGGTCGAGGACCAGGATCAGGCCCAGGTCGTGGTCGTCCAGGCGGCGGTGGGTCACGAGCCGACGCACGCGATCCTCGAACGGCTGCAGGGCGTCTCCCTCGGCCGCGTCACGACGCGTGAGCCGACGCTCGAGGACGCCTACGTCGCGCTCGTGACGGAGCAGCCCGTCTCGTCGGACGGCTGAGCCGACTTCCCTTTACACAGGGCTTACGTCGGGCCGCGGCTTCGCTAACCCGGACCGTGGAGGATGCAGCCGTGAGGCGCGCACTCCTGCTCGGGCTCCTCGTCGCATCGCTCGGCGTCGTCGGCCCCGCTGCGGCGGCCGACCGCGTCGTCGAGCGCGGGATCATCCAGTCGCTGAGCGCCGACGCGGTCGTCCTCCGGGCGCTCGACGGCTCCGAGATCACCGTCGCGCTGGCACCGACGACGCGCTTTCGGCTCAACGGTCGCCCCGTGCGCCTCGGCCGGCTCGGCGCAGGTCTCGTCGCGGAGGCGGTGACGCCGCTGGACGGGGGCGCGGCGATCGTCCTGCGGGCGTTCGGACGCAGTGCCCTCGCCTCGCGAACGGGATCCGTCGTGCGGGTCGGGCCTGCGGTGCTCGTGCTCCGGCTGGGCGGCGGGGGCCGCGCCCGCATCGCCGTCACCGGCGAGACGATCGTACGCCGGGCCGGCGCGCTCCTCGCGCTCGAGCGCCTCCGGCGCGGGATGCGCGTGCGCGTGAGCCTGGAGCCCGACGGAACGGCGCGGCTCGTGAGGGTCCTCCCGTGACGAACGGCGGCACGATTCTCCTCGTCGAGGACGAGGAGGGGATCGCCGGGCTCGTACGCGCCTACCTCGAACGCGACGGGTTCCGGGTCGTCTGGGCGACACGCGGGACGGAGGGTCTCCAACTCCTCGAGCGCAACGACGTCCGGCTCGCGATCCTCGATCTGCAGCTGCCGGACACGGACGGCTTCGACCTGTGCCGCGCGATCCGCTCGACCTCGCGGCTGCCGATCGTGATGCTGACCGCGCGGGACGAGGAGGTCGATCGCGTGACCGGCCTCGAGCTCGGGGCGGACGACTACGTCACGAAGCCGTTCTCGCCCCGCGAGCTCGTCGCGCGTGTGCGCGCCGTGCTCCGGCGCGCCGAGCCGGAGAGCGAGGAGGACGTGCTCGTGCTCGACGACGTCGTCCTCGACCGCCGCGCGCGGACGGTCGTCGTCGCGGGGACGGAGGTGGACGTCACCGCCCGCGAGCTCGACCTGCTCTGGTTCCTCGGCGAGCGGCCCGGCGTCGTCGTCGGCCGCGAGCGGATCCTCGAGCGTGTCTGGGGGCTCGCCTTCCCGGGCGGCACGCGCACGGTGGACGTCCACGTCGGCCAGCTGCGCCGGAAGCTGGAGCGACCGGAGCTGATCCGCACGGTGCGCGGCTCGGGGTACAAGCTCGTCCTGCCATGAGCCTCCGCTCGCGGCTCTTCGTCGGGATCGCCGCGACGGTGCTGGTCTCGGTCGTCGTGACCGTCGTCGCAGGGGCGCTGCTGACGCGCCGCTCCCTCGAGCAGACGGCTCTCGGCGCGCTCGAGCGCCAGGTCGAGCTGATCGCGACCCAGCGCCGAGGACGCCCCGGCGCCGACCGCGGAGGCCGCCCTCGGCCGCTTCCTCGCGACGGACGAGCAGCGTCTCGCGATCGTGAGCCCGGCGCAGGCAGCGCTGCTCCTTCCCGCCTCCGGCGCGGCGCGGCTTCGCTCCGGGCGCGAGGCGAGCGGGACCGTGGACGTCCGCGGCACCCGTTTCCTGTACGCCGCGCGGCGGAGCGGCGACGAGGCGATCGTCCTCCTGCGCCCCGCGGCGAGCCAGGCGGCCGACTGGACGCCTTTCGCGATCGGCCTCGGGCTCGCGGGGCTCGTGGGCGCCGCGCTCGCCGCCTTCGTCGCGCTCTGGCTCGCGCGGACGGTCTCGCGGCCGGTCGTCCGGGTGTCCGGCGCGAGCAAGGCGCTCGCGGCGGGCGAGCGGCCGCCGCCGCTCCCCGTCGAAGGGCCGCGCGAGGTTGCGGCACTGGCCTCGTCGTTCAACGAGCTCTCGACGGAGCTCGACCGGACGCAGGATGCCGAGCGCTCGTTCCTGCTCTCGGTGAGCCACGAGCTCAAGACGCCGCTCACCGCGATCCGGGGTCATGCCGAGGCGCTCGAGGACGGCGTGCTCGAGGCCGCGGCGGCCGGCCCTGTCATCGAGCGGGAGGCGCGCCGCCTGGAGCGGCTCGTCGGCGACCTGCTCGACCTCGCCCGCCTGCGCCGCCGCGCGTTCTCGATCCGGACGGAGCCCGTCGACCTCGCGAGGCTGGCCGACGCCGTGCAGGAGCGCCATGCCGCGGCGGCGCGGCGGTTCGACGTCGAGCTCCAGACGTTCGCCTCGGCGGACGCCCTCGCGCTCGCCGATCCCGACCGGCTCCTCCAGGCGGTGTCGAACCTCGTCGAGAACGCGCTCCGCTCGACACCCCGCGGCGAGACCGTCCGCGTCCTGGCGGGACCCGGCCGGATCGAGGTCGTGGACGACGGCCCCGGCCTCCCCGACGAGGACCTCCCGCGGGCGTTCGAGCGCTTCTACCTCTACGAGCGCAGCGCGAGCGTCCGCCGGGTCGGCACCGGGCCTCGGGCTCGCGATCGTCCGCGAGCTCGCCGAGGCGATGGGCGGCTCGGCGTACGTCCGGAGCCAGCTCGGCGTCGGGTCGACCTTCGGGATCCTCCTGCCCGTCCCGCCGGGCCTCACCGCCCGTCCGAGTGACACCGGAGCGCTCGACGGAGTCACACCTCCGTAGGGCGGGCGCCGCGCGACGCCGCTTGTGACTGATCGTCACAAGCGGACGCGGACTACAGTCCTGCCGATGCGGCTCGCGCGCACGATGGCGATGGGCTGGGCGATCCACTTCAAGCAGGAATCGCGCAACCCGTTCTTCCTGTGGATCCTCATCTGCACGCCGCTCATCTACGCGACGATGGCGTACTTCCTGTTCCGCGGCGGGACGCAGGGCTCGACCCTCGTCGCGGCCACGATCGGGACGGCGATGATGGGCATCTGGTCGCTGACGACGACCGCCGCGGCCGCCGCGCTCCAGTGGCGCCGGCGGGTCGGGCTCCTCGAGCTGCTCGTCGCGGCACCGGTCCCGTTCTGGGCCGTCCTGGCGCCGATCACCATCGCGATCTCCGCGCTCGGGGTCTACTCGATCGCCGCGAGCCTCGCTGTACACGCGACTGCTCTTCGGAGTCGCCCTCCCGATCGAGGACTGGGGCGCGTTCGCCGCCGCGGTCCCCGCGTCGATCGTCGCGATCGGGATGCTCGGGTTCCTCCTCGGGGCGGCCTTCGTCCGGTTCCGCGCCGCGTGGGCGGTCGGCAACCTGTTCGAGTTCCCCGTCTGGACGATCTGTGGCCTGCTCATCCCGATCGCCATCCTCCCCGCCTGGATCGAGCCGGTCTCGTGGGTATTCGCCCCGACCTGGGGCATGAACGCGCTGCGTGACGCCTCGCTCGGAGACGGGTCGCCCTGGGGCGACATCGCGATGTGCCTCGTCCTGACCGTCGTCTACGCCGTCGTCGGCGTGACGCTCCTCGCCGTCTTTCTCCGGTCCGCCCGCCGCGCGGGGACGCTCGCGCTCACGTGAGACGGCTGCGGGTCTTCGCGATCGGCGGCTTCCTCAGCTACCGCGCGCTCTTCGGCTGGCTGAACCCGTACCTCTTCGTGATCATCCTGCTCGTCCCGTCGGTCACGCAGATCCTCTTCTTCGCGTACCTCGGTCGCGCGGCGGGCGTCGAGGACGACACGTTCTACGTCGTCGGGAACGCGGTCGTCGCGGCGGCCGTGCCTGCCTCTTCGGGATGGCGGACACGATCACCGACGAGCGATACACCCACACGCTCTCGCTGCTCGTGGTCTCACCGGCAAGCCGGCTCGCGCTGTTCCTCGGCCGCGCCGCGCCGGTCGCGCTGAACGGCGCGATCGTCGCCGCCTTCGCCTTCGCGGTGGGTGCGCTCCTGCTGGACGTGTCGATTCCGGTCGGTGCGGTCGGCGGGCTCGTCCTGACGATTCTCGTCACCGCCTTCGCGTGCACCGGTCTCGGGATCGTCAACGCCTCGCTCGGCCTGCGCTGGCGCGAGACCGCCCTGCTCTCGAACATGATCCTGTACTTCCTGCTTCTTGCCGCGGGGGTCAACGTCCCGCTCGACCTGCTGCCGGGCTGGCTCTCGACGATCGCGCAGGCGCTTCCCGTCACGCACGGCGTCGAGGCGGCGCGGGAGCTCGTGGCGGGCGCCTCGGTCGTCGACGTCGCCCCGCTTCTCGGCGCGGAGCTGCTCGTCGGGGTCGTCTACGCGACCGCCGGCCTCTTCCTCGTCCGGCTCTTCGAATTCGAGGGCCGCCGGGGCGCCTCACTCGAGCTCGCGTGAACGTCGAGCTCGTCGTCGCGGACGACGCGGAGGACGCCGCCCGCCGGGCGGCGGACATCCTCGCCGCCGCGGCGAGGCGCGGTGGGCAGCTCGCGCTCTCCGGAGGCTCGACCCCGCGCCTGGCCTACCGGCTGGCCGCCGAGCTCGAGCCGGACTGGAGCCGCGCGGACGTCTGGCTCGCTGACGAGCGCTGCGTCCCTGCCGACGACGAGCGCGCGAACGTCCGCCTCGTGCGGGAGACGCTCGTCGCCGCGGCGACCCGCCCGCCGCGCCTGCATCCAGTCGAGACCTCGCTCCCGCCCGACGCAGCCGCAGCCGCATACGACCGGGCGCTCGACGGCATCGTCCTCGACCTGGCCCTGCTGGGCGTCGGCGGCGACGGGCATACGGCGTCGCTCTTCCCCGAGGCCCCGTCGCTCGACGCGCGCGTGGCGCGGGCGGTCGCCGCCCCGCCCGGCCTGGAGCCGTGGGTCGACCGCGTCACGATGACCCTTCCGATGCTCTCCGGCGCGCACGGCGTCGTGTTCCTCGTCGTGGGAGCGGACAAGGCAGACGCCGCGAGGCGCGCGTTCGGGGACACCCCGTCACCGGCGACGACCCGCCTCGCTCGTCCGCTCCGCGGCCGGCACGACACTGGCGATCCTCGATCGAAGCGCCGCCGCCGGTCTCGGCCGAGTCACGGTGGGTAGCGTGGAGCCGTGACCCTACGGCTCTTCTGGCGAGGCTGGCTCTTCCACCTGAAAGGCCTGACGAACTCGCTCTTCTTCGTCCTCGTCTCCGTGCTGCAACCGGTGATCTTCGCCTCGATCGCGTTCTTCATGTTCGAGTCGGGCAGCCGTTCCGGGACGCTTCTCTACGTCGCGCTCGGAGCCGGGCTCATGGGGATCTGGTCGGCGACGCTCTTCGGCTCCGGCGGCGCCATCCAGTGGCAGCGCTGGCAGGGGACGCTCGAGCTCATGGTCGGCGCGCCGCCGCCGTTCGTCGCGATCATCTTCCCGCTCACGGTCGCGACCTCGACCATCGGCGTCTACTCCGTCGCGGCGACCCTCGCTCTGGGGGCGCATCTTCTTCGGCACGCCCCTCGAGTTCGCCGAGCCGCTCCAGCTCGCGATCGCCCTGCCGGCGACGATCCTGAGCCTCGGGATGCTCGGCCTCCTCCTCGCCTCGACGTTCGTCCTCTACCGGAACGCGAATGCCTTCTCGAACCTGCTCGAGTATCCCGTCTGGCTCGCGACGGGCCTCCTCGTACCGCTCTCCCTGCTCCCCGGCTGGGTCGAGCCGATCTCGTGGCTGCTCTCGCCGACGTGGGGGATGCGCGCCATCCGGGACGCCGCCTTCGGCGGCAACGCATGGCCCGAGATCGCAGTCTGCGTCGGCCTCGGCGTCGCCTACCTCGCGCTCGGCGCGCTCGCGCTCCGGAACTTCGAGCGGCTCGCGAGGAGTCGCGCGACCCTCTCGCTGACATGACTGCAGCGCGGGTCTTCTTCGTCGGCGGGGCGATCTCGTACCGGGCGCTCTTCAACTGGATCTCGCCGGGGATGTACGTCACGACGATGCTCGGCAGCCCGCTCTTCCAGATCCTCTTCTTCACCTATCTCGGCCGGTACGCGGGCTCGCAGGACGACGCCTTCTTCATCGTCGGCAACGCGATCCAGGTCGCCGCGATGGCCGGGATCTACGGAATGACGATGGGCATCGCGAACGAGCGTCAGTACGGGACCCTCCAGCCGTTGCTCGCGACCCCGGCGAACCGGCTCGCGATCTTCACCGGGCGAGCGCTGCCCTTCATCGCGAACGGGCTGATCGTCTCCGCCTTCGGGTTCGCCGTCTCGTGGCTCCTCCTCGACTTCCGCCCGGCCGAGGGCAGCGTCCCCGCGCTCGCGGTCGCGGTCGCAATCACGACCTGCTCGTGCGTCGCCCTCGGGATGCTGATCGGATCGATCGGGCTGCGCGCCCGCGACGTCTTCTTCGGCGCCAACCTCGTCTACTTCCTCATGCTCCTCGTCTGCGGCGTCAACATCGCGAACGAGGACCTCCCCGCGTGGCTCGGCGCGATCGGCCGCTGCCTGCCCCTCACGCACGGGATCGAGGCCGCGCGGGAGATCGCCGCGGGCGTCGCCCTCTCGGACGTGTCGAATCTGCTTGTCACCGAAGCGCTGATCGGGCTCGCGTACGCGAGCGCGGCGTACGTGCTCTTCCGCTTCTTCGAGGCGGAAGGCAGACGCCGCGCGTCTCTCGAGACCTACTGATGGAGACCGGCCTCGCAGGCGCCGGCGTCGTCGTCACCGGCGCGTCCGGTGGCATCGGTGCGGCGTGTGCGAGGGCCTTCGCCGCGGAAGGCGCGCGCGTGCTCGTCCACTTCCATCGAGGGGAGGAACGCGCGCGGGCCGTCGCCGAGGAGCTCGGGGGAGCGGCCGTCGCGCAGGCCGACCTCACGAACGAGGCCGATGCCGCTCGGCTCTTCGCGGAGGCTCGGCAAGTGCTCGCGAAGCTCGACGTGTGCGCCGCCGTCGCCGGGGTGTACCCGGGCGAGGACGTCCCCGTCTGGGAGCTCGAGCTCGAGCGGTTCGAGCGGACGATCGCCGAGAACCTCACCGCGACCTTCCTCACCGCGCGCGCCTTCCTCCGACAGGTCGCCGAGACCGGTCGCGGGGCCCTGGTGCTCGTCGGCTCGACCGCGGGCCGCTTCGGCGAGGCGGGCCATGCCGACTACGCGGCCGCGAAGGCGGCGATCCAGGGCGGCCTGCTCCTCTCGCTGAAGAACGAGGCGGCCCGGCTCGGGCCCGGCGTCCGTGTCAACGCGGTCGCGCCGGGGTGGACGGTCTCGCCGATGACGCGGGGCATGCTCGCCGAGGAGGACGTCCGGCGGATCACGCGGACGATGCCCCTCCGGAAGGTCGCAACGCCCGAGGACGTCGCCGCCCAGGTCGTCGTGCTCGCCTCGGAGCGCCTGTCCGGGCACGTGACCGGTGAGCTCGTCACCGTCGCGGGCGGCATGGAGGGACGCATCCTCCACGCAGACTGACGCCGGAACGGGTAGGGGGAGACGATCGTCGCCCTACAGGCGGCGCGTCTTCCCGCCGATGCAGATGTCAGCTCCCGGGTCGGGAACTGACGGCAATCGCTTCCTGGGCCGCGGGGTTGGAGAACGGGGCGGCGAAGGCCGCCCCTCTCCTTTCCGGGAAGCAGCAATCCGCCGAGCGGATTCCTGCCGCGGGATCCCTGCCTACGGCGGGGCACATCCCCGGAAGGGTGATCGCCCTCGGCAGAGCCACGGCCGATGATCCGAAGGCTCGCAGACGCGCGAGAGCGCGACGGCACGCGAGTTCCCTCTCGGGGGGCGTTCGACGGCGAAGCGGGGCCTGGCGGCGGCCCCGCTTCGGTCGGACGACCCGCGCGTAGAGTGGCCGCTTCGTGAGCCGCTTCCTCGACCGACTCCACGCGGGGCCGCCGCTCGTCGCCGACGGCGGTATGGGGGCGCTCATCTCGGGTGCGGTGCCGGGCCTGCGCTGCCCGGAGGAGGCGAACCTGCGCGCACCGGAGAGCGTGATCGCGGTGCACACCGGGTACATCGCGGCGGGGGCCGAGCTGATCGAGACCAACACGTTCGGCGCGAATCGCCGCAAGCTCGCGCGTGTCCTTCTCGACGACGCGTTCGAGGCGATCAACTCCGCCGGCGTGCGGCTCGCGCGCGAGGCGCGCGAGGTCGCCGGGCGCGACGTCTTCATCGCAGGCTCGATCGGCCCGCTCGGCGAGCTGGAGGTCTTCGACGCCTCCGAGCACGCGCCGCTCTACGCGACCCAGGCGCAGGTCCTGGAAGGCCGTGGCGTCGACCTCTTCATGGTCGAGACCTTCTTCGACCTCGACGAGCTCGTCGTTGCGGTCGAGGCGGTGCGAGGCGTCTCCTCCCTCCCGATCGTCGCGCTCCTCACCTTCGACGACGAGGCCGAGGTCACGGGCGGAGTCGGCTCCGAGGCAGCGGGCCGACGGCTCGCCGCGCTGGGCGTCGCTGCGATCGGGACGAACCACGGCGCCGGGCCGACGGTCGCCCTCCGCGCCCTCCATGGGATGCGCGCCTCCGGGCTTCCCGCTCGCCGCATTGCCGAACGTCGGTCTCGCGAGCCTCGCGGGCGGCCGGATCGTCTATCCCCACTCGACACCGGACTACTTCGCCGAGTTCGCCGTCCAGGCGGTCGCGCTCGGCGCGCGTATCGTCGGCGGCTGCTGCGGCACCACGCCCGCCCAGATCCAGGCGATCGGCGAGGCGTTCGAGGCGGGCCGCACGCCGGTCGCACGTACGAGGCGGACGAGCCCGACCTGCCGCTCGCCGCGCCTCGCGACGCAGGTGAGACGGAGCTCGCACGCGCCCTGCGCGAAGGCACGTGGGTGACGTGCGTCGAGCTCGATCCCCCGAAGGGAGGGTCGCTCGACGGGCTCGTCGAGGTCACGCGCTCGCTGCACGGGTCGGGAAAGGTCGGGTTCGTCGACATCAACGACAACCCGATGGCACGAGCCCGGATGAATGCGCTGATGACGGCGGCGACGCTCCAGCGCGAGGTGGGGATCGAGACGATCCCGCACGTCACCCCGAGGGACACGACGGTGATGGGGCTCGAGGGCGTCCTCCTCGGCGCCCATGCCGACGGGGTGCGAAACGTGCTCGCCGTCACCGGGGATCCGCCCCACGTCGGCGACTACCCCGGCTCGCGCGGCGTGTACGAGGTCGATTCGATCGGGCTCGTCCAGCTCGTCTCGAGCCTCAACCGCGGCGAGGACTACGTCGGCAAGGGGCTCGATGCGCCGACGTCGTTCTTCGTCGGCGTCGCCGTCAACCCGTCGGCGGACGACCTCGACCTCGAGCTCGACCGGTTCCACAGCAAGGTCGAGGCGGGTGCGCACTTCGCCATGACCCAGGCGCTCTTCGGGCTCGAGTCGCTCGACCGCTTCGTCGAGCGGCTCGGCGGCAGGTGGCCGATCCCGGTGCTGCTCGGTGTCTGGCCGCTGCGCAGCCATGCGATGGCGCTCCGGCTCCACAACGAGGTTCCGGGGATCTCCGTGCCGGCGGAGGTGCTCGACACGCTCCGGGCCGCCGGTCCGGATGCACCGAACGTCGGGCTCGACCTCGCCAGGCGCCTCGTCGACGAGGCGCAGGACCGCGTCGCCGGGATCTACGTGATCCCGCCGTTCAAGCAGCCGCTCGCCGCGCTCGACCTGCTCGCCTGACGGAGCCCGTGGCGCCGCCGGCGGAGGTGTTCTACCCTCCGCGGAAGCGTTCGGAGGGAGCTCGATGGGTCGGCCCGAAGACGCTGCGGCACAGGTCCGGCGGGGGGAGACCCCCGCGTGATCGGCGCGCACGCGGAGACGCAGGCCCCGCGGAGCCTCGCGTCGCGTCCCACACAGGAGGCGGCCGCACGGGCGCGGGCGTTCTTCGAGCGCCCCGCTGCGGAACGCACGCAGGCGGTCTTTGTCTTCGACGAGCGGCCGCTCGCCCAGTCGGACGTCCGCTTGTCGCTCGCGGCCACATGCACCGGCAAGTGCGCGTACTGCGAGATCGCCCTCTCCGAGAAGGCGATGCTGGTCGACCGCTTCCGGCCCGCCGCGGAGGCGCTCGCGCTCGACGGCTCGCTGAGCCCCGAGCACTACTGGTGGCTCGCGTACACCTGGGAGAACCTCTACCCGAGCTGCGCCGAGTGCCAGAGCTTCAAGGGCACGCGGTTCCCGGTGCGCGACTCGCGGGCGTCCCCCGGAACGACCGGCGTCGCGCTGCGCGACGAGCGGCCGCTCCTTCTCGACCCGCGTCACGACGATCCCGAGCAGCACCTCGTCTACTCCGACGACGGTCACGTCGCCTCGGCCACCGAGGAGGGCCAGACGACGATCGAGGTTCTCGGGCTCAACCGGGTGCAGCTCGTCGCCGCCCGGCTCGAGGCCCTGACCGGGGTCCGGGCCGAATGGGAGGCGATGACCGCGCAGATGTCGACCAAGCAGGGTCTCGACTCGCTTGCGTTCGACCACCTCTTCGCGCGCGACGCGCCATTCTCGGCGTTGCGCCGGCAGTTCCTCAACACATGGGCAGAGGGGCGGCGGCCCGAGCTCGACGACGCGCTGTCGGCGACAGCGCACGGGCCGGACTCCGTCGCCGAGGTCGCGGGCGACCTGCGCGTCGTCACGGCCGCCGAGCAGAACCGGGTCAAGGGAGCGTTCGACGCCGCGCAGCGCTCACAGGACGCGTACTCCCTCGCAGGGGACGAGAACGCGAGTCCCGACTACTTCCGGCGCACGCGGCGCATCGAGCGGATCGAGGTGCACAACTTCAAGGTGATCGACGATCTCGACCTCTGCCCGGCAAGCCTGGCGTCGTCCACCGCGACGGCACCCTGGCTGATGCTGCTCGGAGAGAACGGCTGCGGCAAGAGCTCGCTGCTGCAGGCCGTCGCGCTCACGCTGATGGGAGCCGAGGAGCGAGCCGCGCTCGAGCTCGACGCGTCGAGCTACGTCCGGAACGGAGCCCGGAGCGGGTACGTGCGCGTCCACCTCGCCGGGAGCCCGGAGCCGATCGAGCTGCGATTCTCGCGCGGTTCGCCGGCGTTTCGCGGCGGGGACGAGCCCAAGGTGATCCTGCTCGCGTACGGAGCGACGCGCCTGCTGCCGCGCCGCGGCGCGCAGGCGCCGCCGCGGACCTCGTCGCTCGCCCGCGTCCGCAACATGTTCGACCCCTTCTCGCCGATCGGTGACTCGACCGACTGGCTGCTGTCCCTCGACGACGGGACGTTCGCCGCCATCGCGAGGGCCCTCAAGGGCCTCCTCGGCCTGGAGTCGGACGACCGGCTCATCCGCAACCGGCGCGCCGGGCGGGTCGACGTGGAGGCGTTCGGCCTCCGCGTCCCCCTCGAGCATCTGAGCGACGGCTACCAGTCGGTCGTGGCGCTGGCCACGGACCTCATGATCACGCTCCTCCGCCAGTGGCCCACCGTGGACGCGGCCGAGGGGACCGTCCTGATCGACGAGCTCGGCGCGCACCTCCATCCGCGCTGGCGGATGCGGATCGTCCCGAGCCTGCGTCAGGTCTTCCCGCGCGTGCAGTTCCTGACGTCGACGCACGACCCTCTCTGCCTGCGCGGGCTCGGGGACGGAGAGGTCGTCGTCGTCAAGCGCGATCCGGCCGGTGGTGTCGTCGCCGTGACCGACCTTCCCTCGGTCGCCGGGCTCCGGGTCGACCAGCTCCTCACCTCGGAGCACTTCGGCCTGAACAGCACGATCGACCCCGAGCTCGACTCGCTCTTCGCCGAGTACTACCTCCTCAAGGCGAAGCCGCACCGCACCGCCTCGGAGACGCGGCGGCAGAAGGATCTGGCAGCCCAGCTCGACGACCTCGAAGTGCTCGGCGCGACCCGGCGGGAGCGGATCGTGCTCGAGGCGGCAGACGACTACCTCGCGAAGGCGGGCGCGCTCTCCGATCCGGGCGAGCGGCTCGAGCTGAAGGCGGCGACGAAGCGGCGGATCGCCGCGATCTGGGAGAAGGCGAGCGAGGGCCGGGCGGTTCGGTGATCCGCGTCAAGCTTCCCGAGGCGCCGCCGGAGCTCCTCGACAAGGGCGCGGTCGAGCTCGCGAAGGCGCGCGGCCATTTTGGCGACACGGCGATGCAGGGGGAGTCGTTCACCTTCGGCGCCTACAAGCTCGACCCGGTGAAGGATGCGCTCAACCTCACCTTCCACTTCAAGTGCGCGTACTGCGAGAGCTTCTTCGGAGCGACGCAGCCGCTCGACGTCGAGCACTTCCGGCCGAAGAGCGGGGTCCGGGTCGACGACGACCTCGTCTGGGGCGTCTACTACTGGCTCGCGGCAAGCTGGGGGAACCTTCTCCCGTCGTGCACCGACTGCAATCGCGAGCGCAGGCAGACGCTCCCCGACGGAACGCAGCAGACGCTCGGCAAGGCGAACCAGTTCCCGATCTCGTCCGAGGCGAAGCGCGCGGCGAAGGAGGGCGACGAGCGTGCCGAGGGGCGACTCCTGATCCATCCGTCGCTGGACGACCCCGGCAAGCACCTCGTCTTCGAGCCCGACGGGATCGTCGGCTGGAAGTCGCGGAAGGGCAGGGAGTCGATTCGCGTCTATGCACTGTTGCGACGGGGGCTGGTGCAGGCGCGGAGCGCTCTCGAGGTCGAGATCCGAACGCACATCACGATCGCCCGCGGGCTCGCGCGAAAGCTCGAGAGCGAGGGCCCCGACGCCGACCTCGAGGCGCTGCTCCTGCAGGAGCTGGAGGCGCTCGCCCGGTTCGTCGACGCCGAGCACGAGTACAGCGCGATGGCGCGAGCCCTGATCGACCCCGTCCTGGAGGAGCTGACCGGATGACCGACGACCCGCAGACCTACGACTACTCGCAGCCCAGCCTCGTCTGCGACGTCGTGATGAAGGGGGGCATCACGAGCGGCGTCGTCTATCCACATGCCCTCTGCGAGCTCGCCCGCACGTACCGCTTCGCAAACGTGGGAGGCACCTCGGCGGGTGCGATCGCCGCGGCCGCCGCGGCCGCCGCCGAGCACGGACGGGCGCGGGGCGGCTTCGAGAAGCTCGCGGCGCTCCCCGCCTGGGTCGGCGGCGGCGACAACCTCTTCCGCCTCTTCCAGCCGCAGCCGGGCACCCGGCCCTACTTCCGCCTCTTCACGGCTGGCATGGGCCGGACGGGGCTCGGCAAGTGGCTGCGGGTGAAGCTGGCCGCGCTGCGGGGCTTCCCGTTCGCGGCGCTGCTCGGCGTCGCGCCCGGGCTCGCGCTCGTCGTGCTCGCGATCGTGAGCGGCTCGGGGGCGCTCGCCGTCGCGGCCGTGCTCGCAGGGATCGTCCTCGCGGTGCTGGGGATCATTCTCGCGCTCGGCGCGCAGCTCGCGGTCGGGCTCCCACGGGCACTCGGCCGCAACGACTTCGGCCTGTGCTCCGGCCTGCCCTCCGGGAACGGCGGGGCGCCCGCGCTGACGCCGTGGCTCGCCGACCTGATCGACGACCTCGCCGGGAAGGACGACGGCGGCCCGCTCACCTTCGGCGATCTTCGCACGAGGGGCATCGAGCTCCACGTGATGACGACGAACGTCACACACCGCCGGCCGCACCGGATGCCGTGGAGCAGCCGTGAGCTGCTCTTCGACCCGGGCGAGCTCCGCCGTCTCTTCCCCGAGCGGATCGTCGCCTGGATGGAGGCGCACCCGCCCGCGCTCGGCTCGGGACGTGCGGGCGAGCAGGCACGACGCCGGCTCGCCGCGCTCGAGCCACTTCGTCCCTTCCCGCCTCCGGACGACCTGCCGGTCGTCGTCGCGGCGCGCATGAGCCTCAGCTTCCCCTTGCTCATCAGCGCGATTCCACTTCGTGCGCTGGACATGACCCGGCCGCGGACGCGGAAGGCGGTCGCAGCGGTCGAGGAGGGGACGGAGCCGGCGGAGAGCATCGTCGCCGAGACGTGCTGGTTCTCGGACGGCGGGATCGTGAGCAACTTTCCCGTCCACTTCTTCGACGCCCCGCTGCCGACGCGCCCGACGTTCGCGATCGACCTGGACGGCTTCCATCCCGATCATCCGCGGCGCCCGGACGAGGCCGACAACGTCTACCTGCCCTCCTCGAACGTCGGCGGCCTGCTCGACAGCTGGCACCGGCTCGACCCGAACCCCGGCCTCGGCCGACTCGTCGGGTTCGTGAGCGGCATCGTCCGCACGATGCAGAACCACGTCGACGCCTCGCTGACGCACCAGCCGGGATACCGCGACCGCATCGTCCACGTCCACACGGCGCCCGACGAGGGCGGGCTGAACCTCACGATGCCCGCGGAGGTGATCGGCGCCCTGACGCTTCGCGGCCAGGCGGCCGGACGGGCGCTCGTCGAGCGGTTCGCGGAGACCCCGGGCACGGCTTCGGGGCTGTCGTGGGACAACCATCGTTGGGTGCGCTACCGCAGCACGCTTGCCGCGCTCACCGAGCTGCTCGAGCCGTTGGCTGCCGCTTGGCAGGAGGACCCGGCCGGCCTGCGCTCCTATCGCGAGCTCCTCGAGCGCGCGGAGACCGAGGGGCCGAACGGCTACCGGTTCGACTCGGAGGCGCAACGCCGCCTTGCGGCAAGCCTCACGGATCTTCTCGCGCAGGTCGGGGAGCAGGCGGCCGCGGGGCCCGGCGACGTGACCGAGGGCGCACCGCGGCCCCAGCCGGTCGCGCGAATCGTGCCCGGACGCTGAGCGCTCAGCGCGCGACGCACGCCGTGTGCAGCGGCCGCCCGACGTTGGCGAGAGCGTCCAGAACCTCTTCGTTCGGCACGGCGTATCCCTCGCCGTCGCGGCCCGATCGCTGGGCGAACGCGGTCGCGATCACGAGGCCGTCGGCGTCGACGACCGGGCCGCCGGAGTTCCCCGACTGCACATCCCCTCGCAATCCGACCACCGTGCGGGGGCCGCGAAACCTGCCGTACGTGTCCCGTGCAGCCAGGCGCGCCGTGCCGCCGATCCGGACGGGTGTCGCGCGATACGGTCCGTCGAGGGGAAACCCGAGGAGCGCACCCGTCTGCCCGTGAACGGGGTCAGCGAGGCGAAGCGGACGGCCACCGAGCCCGCTGACCCGGATCAGGGCGATGTCGTTGCGGGCGTCGAACGCCACGACGAGCCCGTCGCGCACGCTCCCGTCGCCGCGGTCGATCGCCGGCTCGTCCACGCCCGCGACCACATGGGCGTTCGTGACCACGAGATCCGGGCGGATGAGCCAGCCCGAGCCCTCGACGCCCAGCCCGCAGGCAAAGCCGCGCACCCGCACCACGGCGTTGCGCGACACTCGCACCTGCGGATCACGGGCGATCCCGGCCTCGGGAGCGCCGACCGCGATGTCGGGCCCGGCGAGCACGGTGAAGGGATCGATGCTCCCGACGGCGTCGATGACGCGTCCCGGCGGGATCGCCTCCGTGAGCGCCGAGACGACCGTCGACTCTTGCGCGAGGCGCCGCAGGTCGCCCTGGCCCGGAACGTAGAGAAGCACTGCCCCGACCGCCCAGCAGACGGCGAGCCCGGTCGCCGCACCGAGCACGATACCGCCGAAGGAGTCGAGAATGCGCAGCGGGGGAAAGACGGAGAACGCCTGGCGGGCGGCACGACCGACGAAGACACCGACCATCTGCCCCACCATGCCCCCGATCGCCGCGCCGGCGAGCGCGACGAGCGGGATGTAGCCCGAGAGCTCGCCGACGAGCTTCGGCGCGAGCTCCGCCCCGAAGATCGCGCCGCCGAGCAGCCCGACGAGCGAGAAGACTCCGGTCACGAGCCCGCGCCGGATGCCGCTGAACGCGGTCAGCGTGATGACGACGACGGCGACCCAGTCGGCACTGTTCACGCCGCCAAGTCTGCCCACGCGCCCGGCAGGCACGCCACCGGTACAATCCCGCAGCGCTCGGGGGCGTAGTTCAGTTGGTTAGAACGCCGGCCTGTCACGCCGGAGGTCGCGGGTTCGAGTCCCGTCGCTCCCGTCCTTTGTACAAGCCGTTCCCGCTCTGCTGAGCCGCCGCCGAGCGGGGCCGATGGGTGCGAGGCGCCGTCCTCAACCTCCCGCATCGCCCTCGTCACCGGCGCCAATCAGGGCATCGGGCTTCAGATCGCAACCGACCTCAGGTGACATTCCCGAACACTGGCCCACACGAGGTATCCGTCACCAGGGCCTCACTCCTTCGCCACCGAGCCACTGCGCCCAGCGCTATCGGCTGGCGTCACGATGTCTTAGCCTCACGTTGTGCTTATCTGCGCGAGCTGCGGGCGTGACAATCCAGTAGGCGCTCGCTTCTGCAGCAGTTGCGGCGCTGCGCTCGCGACGACGGCACCTCCTCGCGAGGTTCGCAAGACGGTGACGGTGGTGTTCTGCGATCTGAGCGGATCGACTGCGCTGGGGGAGCGGACTGATCCCGAGGCGCTGCGAGCGATGCTCGCGCGCTACTTCGAGCGGATGAAGGCGATCGTCGAGGCGCACGGCGGGACGGTCGAGAAGTTCATCGGCGACGCGGTGATGGCGGTGTTCGGTATACCCGCGGCGCACGAGGACGACGCGCTGCGGGCCTGTCGTGCGGCGGTCGAGATGCGGGATGCGCTCCCGGAGTTGGGCATCCGTGGCCGGATCGGCGTGAACACGGGCGAGGTTGTCACCGGGACGGACGAACGACTCGCGACGGGCGATGCGGTCAACGTCGCGGCGCGGTTCGAGCAGGCTGCCGCGCCGGGGGAAGTGCTGATCGGCGCGCCGACGCTCGAGCTGGTGCACGACGCCGTTGTGACGGAGCCGATGGAGCCGCTGACCCTGAAGGGGAAGTCGGAGCCGGTGCCGGCATTCCGGCTCGTTTCGGTGCTGGGGGCGCCCGAGCGCAGCCACACGTTGCGGTTCGTCGGACGTGACACCGAGCTCGCGCATATCACCGATGCGTGGGAGCGCGCGCAGGGGCAATCGAGTTGCGAGCTGGTGACGATCGTGGGCGACGCTGGCGTGGGCAAGTCGCGGCTCGTGGCGGAGGCGCTGGCCACGGTCGAGGCTCGCGTGGCGCGGGGCCGCTGCCTGTCGTACGGAGAGGGGATCACGTACTGGCCGGTCGTGGAGGTCGTGAAACAGCTCGACAGTCTGCCGTCAGATCCGGTCGCGGCAGCCGCGATCCGCTCGCTCCTGGGCGAATCCGATGTCGCGACCAGTGGCGACGAGACCGCCTGGGCGTTCCGGAAGCTGCTCGAGGAGCAGGCGCCGCTGGTGGTGGTCTTCGACGACATCCAGTGGGGCGAGGAGACGTTCCTCGACCTGCTCGACTCGATGGCGCTGCTCTCGGACGGCGCACCGGTTCTGCTCCTGTGCCTGGCCCGACCCGAGCTGCTGGATGGGCGCCCGGCGTGGCCGGCGGCGCTTCGCCTCGAGCCGCTACCTGCGCAGGAGGCGGACGAGCTGATCGGCGACCACGTCTCGGACGAGCTGCGCGAGCGGATCGCCCACGCGGCGGCCGGCAACCCGCTGTTCATCTCCGAGATGCTCGCGATGGCAGCCAGCAACGCGGAGGTTGAGGTGCCGCCGACGCTGAAGGCGCTGCTCGCGGCAAGGCTCGACCAGCTCGACGAGCCCGAGCGCAGGGTGCTCGAGCGCGGCGCGATCGAAGGAGAGATCTTCCATCGCGGCGCGGTGCAGGCGCTCACGCCCGAGGAAGCGCAGGTCACAACCCGGCTCGCCGGACTCGTGCGCCGCGAGCTGATCCGTCCCGATCGCGCGCAGCTCGTCGGCGATGACGGTTACCGCTTCCGCCATCTGCTGATCCGCGACGCGGCCTACGACGCGCTCCCCAAGGCGATCCGTGCCGACCTGCACGCCCGCTTCGCCGGCTGGCTCGATGAACACGGGCAGGCACTCGTCGAGCGCGACGAGATCGTCGGCTACCACCTCGAACAGGCCGCCCGTTACCGGGCGGAGCTCGGGCAGCCGGACGCCTCCCTCGGCGAGCGCGCCGCCGCGCGTCTCGCGACCGCAGGCAGGCGCGCAAGCGACCGTCTCGACGGACGAGCGGCGCTCGCGCTCCTCACCCGAGCGGTCGAGCTCTTGCGCCCGATCCGGTTCGACCTCGCGCTCGAGCTCGAGCTCGCATGGGCAATCGCCGACGTGGACGGTCGCGCCGCCGCAGAGGCAGCGGACACGGCCGGCGAGCGCGCCGAGGCCGCCGGCGACCGTTCCGGCGCCATGCTCGCGCATGCGACGGGCCTGTTGCTGCGGATTCACGCCGGCGACCTCACCATGACCGACGAGCAGGAGGCGCTCTGCCAGGCAGCGCTGCCCCTCGAGGAGGCGCGCGCCGACCCCAGGCGGCTCGCCCTGCTCTGGTCCGTCATCGCCTACAGCGCGCAACGCCGGATGCGGATAGAGGAGAGCGGTGCCGCCTTGGAGCGGGCGCTTCGCTACTTCCGCCTTGCAGGCAGCTCTCCCTCGACCGGCGCACTGGAGCTTGACTGGACGTCACTTATCGGCCCGCGGCCTGCGGACGAGGGACTGCGGATGCTCGACGAGCTCGCCGGCGACCGGCCACCTGGAGACGGCGATCTCGGCCGGGCAGCGCTGCTCGCAATGCTCGGCCGCATCGACGAGGCGTGGCCGCTTGCGGAGGCACGGGCGGACCACATGCGCGAGGTCGGTTCCGCCGCGCCACCCGAATGGCACCTCGCGCTGATCGCGATGATCGAAGGCGACCTGGAGCGTGCGTGCCGCCACTGGGCAGACCTAATCGAGGCTCTCCCGCCGGGCAGCGACGGCATCGCCGTATCGCCCCGGTTTCTGCTCGCCCGAGACCTCTGTCGCCTCGGTCGCTTCGACGAGGCGGAGCCCCTGCTGAGGCAGGCCCAGGCGGTCGGGTCAAGTCCGATCGAGCGGGTGCATGCCTCGGCCATCAAGGCGCTTCTGCTCGCTGCGCGGGGCGAACTCGATCAGGCGGAGGCACTCGCGCGCGCCGGCCTCGCCGCCGCGGAGACCGAGACGGACAATCCTTGGTTCCAGGGCTGGGCCTACGAGGACCTCGCCACCGTGCTCGAGCGCACCGGCCGGATCGACGACGCGCGCGAAGCGCTCGAGCGCGCACTCGCGATCTGGGAGCGGAAACGCTGCCTGCCGTTTGCGAGTCGTGTCCGTGAGCAGATCGATTCGCTCGGGCGCGCGCAGGTGTGACCACCACTCAAGGGACACTCGGGATACTCGGGCAGGCGACAGCGCCGTCGCACCCAGATCTAGCCCTCACCGCTGCCTCCACTCGATCGTCACGCGGTCGGGATTCGAAGCGATTGCGTCCGCGCACAGAGTCACAGAAGCACGCGGAAGCGTGCTCGCGCGCGCGAGGATTCGTCGGGCTCGCTCCGGGACCTTCGCAGCGCACTCTGCGCGCCTCTCGCGGGGGACGGGGAATCCACCTCTCTGTAGCCGCTTCCTCCTCGCGTGACAGAGGCGGCCACCCGCGGCCGGAGAGGTGTCCTCTCGCGGCGCACACCGACCGCGAGCGGCGTCTCCGGGCGCCGCAGTCGTCTAGACCATCCCGGAGCGCGAGACGATCCTCCGTGCGCTCGACGACCCACGCCGGGCCTTGAGGAGCTCCGCGCCGTGCTGCTCCGCGAGCACGTCAGCCGAGTCCGCGACGGTCTCGTCTAGCCGGCAACGCGGAAGGCCCGCCGGAGCGGGCCTCCGCGGTCACCGGTACTGATGTGCCTACTTCTGGATGTACGCAGTGAAGGGTGGAACGACGCCGTGGCTTTGCATCGAGGCGAGGACCTCGGGGGACGGTGACTCCAACATGGACTTGATCGCCGCTACGTCGGCAACGTCGGCTGTGACCGCGACGTTGTTGCTTCCGTCGGCGGCGACGTAGTCGGTCACAGCCTCTAGACATCATTTACAGGCTCCCTTAAACTTGACCTTGTTGAGGCGACGCTGTCTCATCGATCCCGAAGGGAGCCCTTCATGAGCAGGAGGAAGATCGGTGTCGTCGTGGCTGCCGGTGCAGCGCTCCTCGCCCTCGTTTTCGCGTCGGTGTCCGCGACCAGCCCCTCGCAGGCAAGCGTCATCTACTTCGGCATGGACGCGCCGCTGACCGGGCCGACGCAGCTCGTCGGCCAGAGTGACCGGCAGGCCGTCGAAGCGGTGGTGGCGTACTGGAACTCCCGCGGGGGCATCAGAGGCAGGCGAGTCGTAGTGGACGTTCTCGACAACGCATCGAATCCGTCGCAGGCCGTCCAGAACGTCCAGAAATTCATCAGCGACCCCAAGTACGTCGGCATCTTCGGCTCGGGGAACGCCGCCGCCGCCGTGGCGACCGGGGCGATCGCGAGCCAGGCGAAGATTCCGTTCATCGCGCTCTCGCCCCCGACGACGCTTGTCGAGCCCCCGCAGCCGTACGCCTACATCCTCACGGCAACGGCCCGACTCTACGCGTACAGCGAGGCGGCGTACCTCAAGAGCCTGGGCGTCAAGCGCGTGTGGCTCATGGGCGACAACGGCGGGTACGGGCGCGACGGGCCGAACCAGGTCTCGAAGCTGGCGAAGAGGTATGGCCTCGAGATCGTCGACACGACGATCTTCTCGCCTGCGTCGACGGACTTCTCGGCCGAGCTGACGCGAATCAAGAACTCCAACGCCCAGGCGCTGTGGCTCTGGACGGCCACGCCGGCAGGGGCAACGATCGTGAAGCAGTTCAAGCAGCTGCAGCTGCCACAGCGGCTCGTGCTGACCGGCGCTAACGTCTCGCCGCAGTTCCTCCAGGGCACATGCGGGGACGTGAACGGCGCGATCATCAACTCGTTCCTCGCGACCGCGTGGGCGTTCCTCCCGAAGACGAACCCTGTGCGTAAGGAGGCCGCGCTGCTCCGGAGCATCCTCAAACGCCCCGTCTCGAACTTCGACGGCGACGCGGCGGGAGCGCTCTGGGCGTACAAGGCGGCGATCGAGAGAGGCGGGGCGACGCGAGCAGGCATCAACGACGCGCTCGAGACGAAGGTGCGGGGGCTCGTGACGCCGGCGGGCAGGATCTACCTCTCGCGAAAGAACCACCAGGGCCTCCAGCTCGACTCGATGTGGGTCGGGAGGATCCAGGACTGCCAGGTGAGGCCGCTCTTCGGCCAGGCCTTCACGAAGAAGAAGTAGCGATGCGAGCGCCGCAGACGCTTGTCGCCCGGCGGCTGCGGCGCTCGTGAATCTCGCGCACGTCCTCGCGGGCGGCGCCGTCAACGATCCTGAGCGGACGGTGTTGCTGTTCGATGGCAAGCGAATCTCGTACCGCGAGCTCCCGAAGAGCGCCACAGGGAAGATCCCGAACGGAGCATTTGACCTCGGCTCCCTCCGCGAGAGACTGCCCCGCCGCCCCGCATCCTGAGTCCGCCCCGTCCCGGGGAGCAATACCAGGGTGGTTGACAGGCAGGCTTCAACGTTCGATACTCCCATCGTCATCTGCCGGCGCGGGCAGGGGCCGAGATGCCGGCACGAGCACGGGAGGTCGATCGTGAACCGTCTCGGCATCTGGCTTCGGAACACGCTCCTCGTCGTCCTCGTCCTGACGCTCGCCGCGGGCACAGGCGCGTCGGCGTCCGCGTCGACCGCGCACTTCACGGGGACGCTCCCGAACGGAGCCGCGTGGGTCGCGGACGTTCCGTCGAGCTGGAACGGCATTCTTGTTCTCTACAGCCATGGCTTCGGGCCGCCGCTGCCGGCGAATGCTCCGGATGCGGCGACGCGCGACGCTCTTCTTGCGCGCGGATACGCGCTCGCCGGCTCGTCCTACGACCCCGCCGGCTCCTGGTGGGCGCTGAATACCGCCGTCAACGACCAGTTCGCCACGATCGGCGCGGTCACAGCAGCAGCCCTCCCGCACTCGCCTGAGCGCGTCCTCGCGTTCGGCACCTCGATGGGCGGGCTCGTGAGCGCGCTCGAGGCCGAACAGGGAGCCGGGATCATCGACGGCGCGCTTTCGACATGCGGGCTCGTCGCCGGCGCGATCCGTCTCAACAACTACCAGCTCGACGCGGAGTACGCGATCTCGAAGCTCCTCATGCCTGCCCCCGGACCCAAGCTCGTCGATTTCGCGAACCCGGGCGAGGGAGCCGCGTCCGGAGCCGCGCTAACCGCGGCGGTCCAGGCCGCCCAGACGACTCCCGAAGGCCGCGCACGCCTTTCGCTCGTCTTCG
Organism: uncultured Actinomycetes bacterium; assembly: GCA_963734045.1. Taxonomy (GTDB): domain Bacteria; phylum Actinomycetota; class Thermoleophilia; order Gaiellales; family Gaiellaceae; genus Gaiella. Next base: position 62,360 of record CAVTFU010000009.1, read on the forward strand.
CGCTCCTCAACGTCGTGCCAGTCGCGCCCGGCGTTCCCGAGCCGGCGCCGAACGACGCCGCGGCGATCGAGGCCGCGCAATACGCGAGCGCGGTTCAGTCGTTTCCGCTGCTCAACTTCATCCAGTTCGGCCGGTACTGGATCGAGCTTGCGGCGGGCGGCAATGGATCGTGGACGCGCGGTGAGGACTTCGCCGAGCTCCTGAGTCATGGGCCCTACCACGATGTCGTGCGGAAGCTCTATCGCACCGCCGGCCTCGACCTGAAAGCCGATCTGGAGACGCTCGACGCGGGCGCCGCGATCGGAGCCGATGCGGACGCCATCGCCTCGCTCCAGGAGACGTCCGTGCCGACCGGAAGGCTCCAGGTTCCACAGCTCACGCTGCACACGACCGCAGACCCGCTCGTCCCCGTCCAGCACGAGAACGTCTACGCAGACGTCGTCCGGCGTGTCGCGGCGAACAGCTTGCTGCGGCAGGCATATGTCGACCGCTGGGGCCACTGCAGCTTCACGCCGGCCGAGTTGGTGGCGGGTGTCGAGGCGCTCAGGCATCGGGTCGAGACGGGTCGCTGGGGCTCCGTCGCCCAGCCGCAGACGCTGCAGGCGTCGGCGAGCGCGCTTGGCCTCGGGGACGCAGCGTTCGTGCACTATGAGCCCCCAGCGCTGTCCGGCGACAACGGCTCGTTCGACCCCGCGAGGAATGGACGCTGACGTCGAGCTGAAAGCCGCAGCGAGCCACGTGGCCGCGCGCAGCGGGGCGACCGGCCGTCCGCCTGAGCCTTCTGCGCGATGTGAAACGATGCGCCGATGACCGGGGCCGTTGGAGTCGACGAGCCGACGGCTGGCACGGAGCCCGGCGTCTCGTACGCCGTCGCCCGCCTCCATCAGCGAATATTCGCGGGCATCACCGAGCGCGTGGCATCGCACGGTCTCACGACGCTCCAGTTCACGACGCTCAGCGTGCTCAGCCGGCACGGTGCGCCGCTCTCGACGTCGCAGCTCGCGCGACGCGCTTTCATGACTCCACAGTCGATGAGCGAGGTCATCCACGCGCTCGAGCGCAAGGGCCTCATCATGCGAAAACCGCATCCGAACCATCGCAGGACGCTGCCGGCGGCGCTCACGGCGAAGGGCCGTCGCGTGCTCGCTGCGTGCGACGAGGCGGTCTCCGAGTTCGAGGACTCGATGCTCGAGGGCTTCTCCGAGAAGGACCGCGTCGCGTTCCTCGACATGGTCAAGGCGGCGGTCCGGAATCTCGGCGGCGGCTTTCCGTGACTGGAAGCCTCCATTTGTTTCAGGTAGCCTGAATACGTGGCGGCGGCCTCTCTCCCGCTCGCACCCGAAGCGGAGCAGCAGCTCGCCTGCGAGCTCGCTGGCGTCACGAAGGCGTTCGGCGCGGTCAGGGCGGTCGACGACGTCTCGCTGGACGTCGCCGCGGGCTCGCTGACGTGCCTCATCGGTCCGAACGGGGCCGGAAAGTCGACCCTGCTCGGCTGCATCTCGGGGTTCCACCCCGTCGACACCGGCGTGGTGCGAGTCGACGGGCACGACGTCACCCGCTGGCCTCCGCATCGCCGCGCCCGCCACGGGTTGGCGACGGTGTTCCAGACGACGCGCCCGCTCGCCGCGCTCGACGTGCTTGACAACGCCGCTGTCGGAGCACACGTTCGCTCCCGCACGGGCTTCGTCGAGAACATGCTCCGGCCCCCCTGGCAGTGGCGCGAGCAGCAGCGGGTGCGGGAGGAGGCTCGCGAGGCGCTCGCGATCATCGGGTTGGACGAGCGCGCGGCCGACCCGGCCGCGGTGCTCCCGCTGGGACAGCTAAGGCTCCTCGCGATCGCACGCGCGCTAGCGCAGCGTCCGTCCGTGCTGCTGCTCGACGAGCCCGCCGCCGGCCTGCGCGCAGGCGAGAAGGCGCACCTCATCGACGCCCTGCGGACGCTCTCGGTCCGCGGGCTCACAATGGTGCTGGTCGAGCACGACATGCAGTTCGTGGGGGCGCTCGCGGAGCGCGTCGTCGTGCTGGACCGCGGGCACGTGATCGCCGATGGCACGCCGGCCGAGGTCCGCAACGATCCACAGGTCGTCGCCGCGTACCTCGGCTCGACCACTCTATGAGTGCGCTCGTCGAGGTAGACGACCTCGTCGTCCGCTACGGGCCGGCGGTGGCACTCGACGGCGTCTCGCTGACGCTTGGAGCGGGTGAGCGCGTCGCGCTCATCGGGGCCAACGGTGCGGGCAAGTCGTCGCTCCTCAACGCCGTCTGCGGAGTGGTGCGGCCGGCGGGAGGGAGGGTGCGGGTCGCGGGCGACGACGTCACCGGAAGGACGCCGAACCACGTGGTGCGCCGCGGGCTCACGCAGGTTCCGGAGGGCCGCCAGGTCTTCCCCAGCCTTCCGGTCGAGGCCAATCTGCTCCTCGGCGCATTCGGCCGCTCGTTCCGGACGGAGATCGCGACTTCGACGATCCGCTACCTCCGCCGCCGCGCGGAGGCGCGCAAGCGTCTCGAGCGTGTGTACACCCTGCTTCCCAAACTGCACGAGCTGCGCGACCGACCTGCCGGACGAACCTCGGGCGGCGAGCAGCAGATGGTCGCGATCGGTCGCGCGCTGATGGCCGAGCCGCGGGCTCTCGCGATCGACGAGCTCTCGCTCGGCCTCGCGCCCATGGTCGTCGAGCAGCTTGTCGAGTTCCTGCACCGGCTCAACGACGAGGAGCACGTCGCGATCCTCCTCGTTGAACAGAACGCGCTGCTCGCTTTCGACCTCTGCGAGCGTGCATACGTTCTCGAGACGGGCCGGGTCGTGCTCGAGGGCGAGAGCACGCAGATCCGCGACCGCCCGGAGGTGCACAGCGCGTACCTCGGAGGCGGCCCCGGTTGACCGAGTTCCTACAGCTCGTCGTCGTCGGGCTGTCGACGGGCTCCGCGTTCGCGCTCGTCGGGATGAGCCTCGTGCTCGTCTACCGGACGACGGGGGTCGTGAACTTCGCGCAAGGCGTCTTTGCGGTGATCGGCGGACTGTTCACGTTCCAGCTCTCCGACGATATGCCGCTCGCGCTCGCAACGCTCGTGTCCGTCCTGCTCGCCGCGTTCCTGTCGTCGCTCCTCGCCGTGGTCGCCGTCGGCTTTCGCGACCGGACGACGAGTCTCGCGAGCACGATCATCACCCTCGGCGCCGCCTTTCTGGCGCAGGCGCTGCTCCTGCTCAAGTTCGGCGACATCCCGCGCAGTTATCCGGGCATCACCGACCGGGCGTGGAGCATCGGGGGCGTCCTCGTCCAACCGCAGTACGTGCTCATCGCAGGCGTCGCGCTCCTGTGCGCCGTCGCATTGACGCTCTTCCTCCGCCGGACGATCGTCGGACAGGCGCTCGTCGCGTGCTCGGACTCGCGGCGCGCCGCCGAGCTCGTCGGCCTCAACATCCGTTCACTCGGCGTCGTCGCGTTTGCCGGCGCGGGCGCTCTTTGCGCGCTCGGCGGCGCGCTGCTCGCGCCGAGCGCCCCGATGACGTACAGCTCGGACGTCCAGATCACCGTGAACGGCTTCGCCGCGGCCGTCTTCGGCGGCCTCGGCTCAATCCGCCTCGCGCTGCTCGGCGGCTACGCGCTCGGGATCCTCGAGCAGCTTGTGGTCGGCTACGTCGACCCGCAGTACAGCCTGACCATCGCCCTGATCGTCATGCTCGTCCTCATCGGCTGGCGCTCGCGGGCGGAGATCGCGAGCGCGTCACACGAGGCGCACGCTGCGATCCAGCGCGCCCGCGCGCCGTGGCCGGCGCCCGTCCGATTCGGGCTGATCCTCGCCGGAGCCCTCTTCGCCTGCTGGCTTCCGTACCAGCTCTCAACGTTCGACGTGGCGTTGTACGACCGCATGGGCCTGTATGCGCTCGTGACGATCGGCCTCACGCTACTCATGGGGTACGCCGGGCAGATCTCGCTGGGGCAGGGAGCCTTCTTCCTCATCGGCGCCTACACATCGGCGATCCTCACCGTCGGCATTGACCCGGACACGCGCCTCGTCGACCCCGGTGCCGGCGTCTCGCCGGTGCTCGCCGTGCTCGCTGCGCCCGTGGTCGCGGCAGTGCTCGCGGCCGTGATCGGCGTCCCGCTCCTCCGCCTCCACGGCCACTACCTCGCATTCGCGACACTCGCACTCCACCTCATCGCGTTCTCGGTTCTCTCAGCATGGGACCGGTTCACGGGCGGCCAGTACGGCATCTCGGTCACAAAGCCGCTCACCGTGTTCGGTCACGACCTCCGCGGGCCGCTGCATGCAGCGGTCGTCTGGGGCGTGGTCGCAGTCGCACTGCTCCTCGCGACCAACCTCGTCCACTCGCGGGTCGGGCGCGCGTTGCAGGCGATCGCCACCGACGAGGCGTCGGCGGCCGCGTCGGGCATCCCGGTCGCGAGCTACAAGCTGCGGCTGTTCGTCTTCGCGGCGGCTCTCGCCGGTCTCGGCGGAGGGCTGTTCACCTTCTCGTTCCTCATCGTCTCGCCCGAGGCGTTCCCCATCGTGCTCAGCATCGAGTTCGTCGTCATGGTCGCCGTCGGCGGCCTCGGCAACATCTACGGCGCGGTCGCGGGGGCCGTCGCCATCCTCTACCTCGAGCAGAAGCTCCGCGACCTGGGAACGCAGCCGGACCTGTTCGGCTGGGACCTACCCGACGCGGCTCCGACGGTGTTCTCGTTCGGCGTCTTCGGGCTGATCCTGATGGCGATCATGCTCTTCTTCCCACGCGGGCTGCTTCCGGCGCTCGGCGACGCAACCGCAGGCGTCTGGGAGAGAGCCCGCGGCGCCCGGCGCCCGGGCGCCACTCCGTCAGCCCCAGCAGCCGGGGGGCGTTCTGCTTGAGGACGAGCGGCCGCACGTCGCCTCTGAGTCCGCACATGCGCCCTCGCGCGAGCGATAGGGCGTGACCAGCGGGTCGGACGCGAAGAGGGCGGCCTACCCCGTGGGAGCTGAGTCAGTCCACGTGCTGTCGCTTGAACCCGCGTGTCAGATTCGTGTCAGATCACACCGACGCACCGTGACCACCGCTGGCCATGGCAACCGTTGAGATTGGCTTGGTCCTGGCTAACCGCTGCCTCTGACCGCCCCAGACCATCGCGGGACAGAACTGTCACGCCGGAGGTCGCGGGTTCGAGTCCCGTCGCTCCCGTCTCTCGATCCCGCATGGCGCCTAGCCTTCCGGCCCGGCGCGTTGTCTGCGGCGGCCGGAGCTGTGCCAATCCTGTGCCGAACGTCCTTCCGAGCAGGCCGCTGGTGTGGCTCGGGCCCGGCGATAAGCTCGCGCTGTGCCCGAAGCGCAGCTCAAGGACTCAGGCTCAGGGCTCGCACCGGCCACCGAGGGCTGGTTCGTCGTGAACGTGCGCGATGCCGAGTGGTGGTTCGCAGACAGCAGGGGCGCTAGGTGCAGCTTCGAGAGCGAGTACGACGAACCGGCGATCGAGTTCCCACAGCTCGGGATCAACCTCACCATCCTGGAATCGGGACAGACGACCCTCTACCACGCAGAGTCGAACCAGGAGGCGTTCCTTGTCCTGTCAGGGGAGTGCAGGCTGCTCGTAGAGGGCGAGGAGCGACGCCTTCTGCCCTGGGACTTCTTCCACGCTCCTCCGTGGACAGAGCACGCCTTCGTGGGCGCGGGCGACGGGCGATGCGTGCTCCTGATGGCCGGTGCGCGTTCAAGCCCGGAGGTGCGGTACCCGGCGTCGGAGCTCGCCGCGCGCTACGGCGCAAGCGTGGACGAGGAAACCACCGATCCGGCGCAGGCGTACGCGACGGCCGAGTGGTTCCGGCGAGAGCGGCCCTCGTACTGGGACCGCCTTCCTTGGGCCTAGCCGCCGCCGGCTCTGCCTGCGGCGTCCGCGAGGTTCGCCTCGAGCGCGTCGAGTCGGTCGTTGATTGCCGCGTGCGCGCCGTCGACGAGCGCGCCGTAATGGCGCTCGATCATTCGCACCGACGTGCCCATTACGCGGGCGAACTCGAACACGGTCACGCCGGCGCGGCGCTTCGCTCGGGCCTTGATCGTGGCCCATCTGGAGCCGGAGGGGAGCCCTCGGGCTCGGCGTTCGGTGGTGCCGGTGCCGGCGAACCGTGGTGGCGTGGAGGTGGCAGCGTCCGGCGCGGACGAGGTTCGGGCAGCCGGGCTCGGCGCAGACGGATAGTGCACGCATCGTCCTCCGAGTGTGCCGGGTGCTGTGCCAATCCTGTGCCGAACGTCGCGGCGAGCTCGGAGATCGCGGCCCTGCGCTCATGCGGTTCGATCCGTCGCGATCCCTGTGGCCATGCGGGTTTGAGCGCATCCGGTCGGGGTCGGTCGGGATCGGCGAGGATCGGTTGGCGCGGCCTGTCACGCCGGAGGTCGCGGGTTCGAGTCCCGTCGCTCCCGTCTCGATTAGCAGGGATTTCGCGTCACCGTCGTCGAGCTCGAGCGGCGCGAGTCCCGAAATGTCAGCGCCGTGTCAGCAGACCTGCATCTGCGCGAGCACTTCTACGTACATCTCGCGAATCCACGGCGGCTCGCATCGTGTGAGGTCGGACACCGTCACCCACTCGTAACGGTCGTGCTCACGCGACAGGCGAATCGTGGCCGACGCCGATGATTCAGCGTCGGCCCGCTAGTCGGAAGCCTCGTGGTGATGTTCCACGACAAGGACTGCGACGTCGTCGTCATTCGCCTTGGCCTCAAGCGCCTCGATGAGCGACTCGATCACTTGGCCTGGTTCGAGGTGCGCGGGGATCGCGAACAGGTGCGTCGCTGCTTCGTGTATTCCCTCGTCGAGGGGTCGATCTCGACGTTCGACCAGACCGTCGGTGTACATGACGAGCCGCGCTCCGACAGGAAATGGGGCTGTGCGGGCTGTGTGGGGCGTATCGATTGAAGCCCCGATCAGTATCCCGTTGGCGTCGTCGAGCAGCTTGACCGTACCGTCAGGAAGCCGGAGCATCGGCGGCGGGTGCCCCGCCGTTGCGTAGCTAATGGTGGAAGCAGGCACGTCCACAACGGCTAGCGCGGCAGTCGCCAGGAGAGGCGAGTCGCTTCGCATGAGGAGGTTCGTCAACTCAGTGAAGATTTGCGATGGTGCGACTCGGGCGTGGAGTAGCGCGCTGATCATTCCGCGGATTAGTGCCATGTCGGCGGCGGCTGTGATGCCATGCCCGACCACGTCACCAACGATGAACGCCATTCTTCCTGAGCCAAGAAGCAGTCCTTCGTACCAGTCGCCGCCGACGGTTGCCTCGGACGCCGATGTGAGGTATCGGGCCGATGCCTTTACTCCCGACAGCACCGGAAGGACGGGAAGCAGCCTGTCCTGGAGCGCCATGATCAGTTCGTGGTCCGCGTCATAGCGCTCGGCGCGCTCGACTGTCTCCACACACAGGTTTGCAACGGCACGGAGGGCGGCTTCGAGTTTAGGGCTGAAAACCATCGGCTCGGCCCATGCAAAACCGATAGCTCCGAGAAGGGTGCCGTCGAAGCGGTAGAGCGGCAACGAGGCTGTCGCCTGAATCCCGGCTGCTGTCGTATCGGCCACTAGTCCGGAAAACTCTTTCTCGTACGAAGCCAGATCAGGCAGCAGGACGACGCGCGCCTCACGAGCGGCGGCGGCGATGGGGTATGCCGCTGCGAGTGGGACGTCGGTGTACTGAGCCTCCAGTTCCGGGTCGAGGAAGGGGCTGTGAAAGAGCCGTAAAGAGTTGCCTTCGGCGTTGAGCATCGCGAGATTTGAGTATTCCGCTCCCACGCAGGCCGCGGCGCGCAATGCGACAAACTGTGCGACCTCAAGCCCCGTCGCGGGAAGCGCGAGCGGACTCGAAAACGCTGACGCGACCGAAGCGCCCGAAGCGGGATTCAGTACGCCACGAGCAGTCATTGACCGCTGACCCTCAACCGAGGCTGCAAGCCAGTCACTGGCGATGGCATATCAGCCACCCACCAGCAGGGGCAAATTGCCCGGCGTGCCCCAGAAACCACTACGTACGGCGTCCATCTGTCTCAAGCACGGCCGCCGGGCAACGGCCGGGGTGGCAGGACGACGAAGTCCCCTTTAGGCAGACACCCCGTACCTCACCACGCCACAGGTCCCGAGAAGCACGCACAGGTCCCGAGAAGACACTAGAGAACAGCGCGAGCTACTACCAGGTACGCGGAGGTCTTGACGACGCCTTCGTCCTCACACCCGCGGATACCGCGCGTCGCTCCTACCCCGCAATGGCTTGGAGGCTCGTCCCGAGTTCGAACAAATTCGCACGACGCCGAGGCCGGCGGACTCCTCTGGAGCGTCGAGCCCGATACGAAAGATATGGGGTGGGGCCTGGTCGGGGGCGCCCCGACGGTCTCGGCGCTAGATGCGTGATTTCATGTCGAGGAGCTCTGACCGGCTCCGCTCACCAGGTAGGCGCGGCCCACGACTCCAGCGCTCGTGCGCCGGCTGCTGGTGCGCGGCTGCGTCGAGGGGATCTTCGACTACCGGGCCGGGTCGGTGCCCGCGCTGCTCACGCGAGCGCCCGTCGCGCCGCTTCATCGAACGGGGTGAGCTCGAGCGGTAGCAGCTTCCGGATCCGCTCTTCGCGCGCGATCGTGGGATTGCGCAGTCCTTCGACGAGCGGGCGCGCGACCGACGCGTTCACCGGCGTGACGAGGTTGAGCCAGAGCGAGGAGAGGTACGGCGTCAACACCGGGACCTCGACGATTGCCGGCTTCCGGCCGAGCAGGGCGGCGATCCGCTCGATCATCTGCCGGTAGGTCATCACCTCCGGCCCGCCCGCGTCATAGGCCTCGCCGTACGCGGCCTCGTTGCCGCAGACGCCGGCCAGGTAGCGGGCGACGTCGTCGAGCGCGATCGGCTGCGTCGGCGTCGAAACCCAGCTCGGCGTCACCATGACCGGCAGCCGCTTGACCAGGCCGAGGATCGTCTCGAAGGCGGCGCTCCCCTTGCCGATGATCATGGCCGCGCGCAGGGTCGTCACCGGGACGCCCGCGGAGGCGAGCCGCTGTCCGGTCTCGCGGCGGCTGCGCAGGTGCGGCGACGCGTCGGGGCCGTCGGCGCCGAGCCCGCCGAGGTAGACGATCTGCCGCACGCCTGCGTTCGCTGCCTCGCGCGCGACCTCCTCCGCCGCCACGCGATCCTGCTCCTCGAAGTCGCGCGCGCCGAGCGAGTGGACGAGGTAGTAGACGACGTCCGCACCTCCCAGGGCCGCGGCGACGCCATCGCCGCTCGCCGCGTCGGCGACCACCCAGCGGGCGCCGGGCTCTTCACGCGCGGTGCGCGAGACCGCGGTCAGCTCGTGCTCGGCCAGCAGGGGCACGAGCGCCCGGCCGACGACGCCGGTTGCGCCGAAGACGGTGACGTTCACGAGTCCCGGCTCCGCAGCAGCAGCTCGAAGTAGCGTCGGCTGACCGCGGCATGGAAGGGGCTTTGCCCTTTCGCGTAGAGCATCCCGGTCCAGAGCGGCGCGCCCGCGCGGGCGGCGAGCCGCGGCAGGTACTCCTCGACCGTGACGCTCAGCTCCTCCTGATCGCCCTCGGATCGCTGTGCGAGTGTGACGGAGCCGCCGGCTCGGAGCGCGAGCAGTCCACCCTGGATCGCGTGCCGGCAGCTGACCAACCCGCCGTCGAACGAGAGCTCCGGCGCCCCGAAGGTGAGCAGCGTCGCACCGCCGAGCAGCTTCAGCTTGCCTCCGCCGCCCGTCCAGCTCGCGCGGACGCCGCCGCGGGTGAAGCGGTCGACCGCCTGCCAGTAGGTGACACCGAGCGTGCGGGCGCCGGCCTCGGACGCCTCGACCACGGCCTCCGCCACGAGCACCCGCTGGCGCGACTCGAAGCCGCCGGACTCGAGCACCCGCTCCAATGTCTCCCAGCCGGTCACGCCGCCACCACGATCAGCTAAGGGTAGTTGGCCTCGCCGGCTCAGCGATCTCCCGGCGCACATGAACGCCGTCCGGGTTGAAACGCTCCGCCCGGCTCGAGGCTCCGCCTCCGGTTCGGGAGCGAGTCGGCACCTCGTCGATAGGCGCGCGCACTCGCGTCGACGGCCGTCTGCGATCGAGCCTGGGGTGTGACGCGCGTCTGACACGCCGCCGCAATGCCTCTATCCATCAGCGATTCAGCGCGACCCCCGACTCGGAGGGTCGGTGTAGCCCGGCGGCCCTCCCCCCTCGCGATCGTCATCGCAGTGGCCTGGTGGCCGCCGTGTGCGGCTGCGTCGCCTGGGGGTCACGCCTCCGACCTTGGTCCTGCAAGCACGGCCCGCGCGAGCCCCCACGCGCCGGGGCGGATCGAGTGCGCGAGCACGTCGTAGTCGACCGCCTCGACGCGGTCGAGGACGGAGAGGTAGGCGGCACGCGCGAAGCGCATGCCGCGCCGCGCCGCCGGCAACGCAGCGGCGACGGCCGCCGCCGTCTCGCCGAAGAGCGCGCGCGCCCGGCCGACCTCGACCGAGAGCAAGGCGCGAAGGTGAGGCGTCGCCGACACGAGGCCGAGCGCGGCCGCATCCACGCCGAAGCGCTCGAGCTCCTCCGCGGGGAGGTAGATCCGGTCGAGCTCGTAGTCGACCCGAACGTCCCGGACGAAGTTCGTGAGCTGGAACGCGACGCCAAGCCTCCCGAACGTCTCGGCCTCTCGTCGCGCCCCGAGGATCGCGGCCATTACGCGGCCCACAGACGCCGCGCTCCCGTCCATGTAGCGGTTGAGCTCAGCTCGCGTCGCGATGCGAACACAGCCACAGTCGACCCGCATCGACCGCATGTAGCCTCGCAGCTCATCGAGGGGAAGCTCGAGGCGTCGGCCGGCGTCAACCAGCGCAGCGATCACCGGATGATCGGACTTCCCTCCGGCCAGCCCGCGTTCGAGCGCGCGCTCCCACGCGTCGAGGGCGGCGAGGCGCGCGGCGGGTTCCACAGCGCGGCCTACCCCGTCGACAATCTCGTCCGCGCCACGCACAAACCCGTACAGCGCATGCACGGCGGGTCGAACGTCGGCCGGAAGCCGCAATACCGCCAGGTAATACGTCGGGTCGTGGCGGCGGAGCAGGCGCCGGCATACGGCATAGGCCGCGACGGGCCGCTCCCGGGTAGCCGTCGCCGCCGCCGTTGACGCCGTCATAGCGGGATCGTACGCAGGCCCGCATCGAGCGACGGCGGCAGATCGGCCATCCGTCCTGTCCCGAGCACGTCCACCTCCGCACGCAGGGAGAAGCCATCGGGCGGGCCGCATGACGAGTTGGCATTCAGTGTGACGGGGGTAGGACTGCTGCGTGAGCACCGAGCCATACCGCCAGTTCACGCATGAAGAGGTAATGACTTCTGCGCTGGTCCGCGCCGTAGGCAGCTTGCTCGACGACCTAGTCGATCGGCTGCTCCGCACCGACGAGCGCGTCGCCACGGCCGCCCAGGGCAAGCTCCTCATCGCCGCGGACGGCGGGGCGGAAGACGTCGCGGACAGCGTCCAACGCTTCGTCGCGGTCGCGACACCCGCCGTCCGGGTCCTTGCCCGTGGGGCCCGCTTCACGCGCGTCCCGTGGGTTCTCGTCGCCTCGACTGCTGTCTCGCTGACAACGACCGTGCGCGCCGGCGTGCGCGAGCTGCGCGTCCTCGGCTCCCTGCTCGCGCACAGGCTCGAGCAGGCGACCGGCACGCCACCCGATCCGGCACTGGTCAAGAAGCTCGCCGTCGAGCTCTACCTCGCGCCGAAGCGAGAGCCCGACCTCGCAAGGCTCGACCTGCCGCTCGCACAGCTCGCGCGGAAGTGGCTGCTCCGTGGCGTCTTCGGCCGCGACACCCGCAGGGCGGCGGAGAAGGCGCTCGACGCAGCGGAACAGCTCGACCTGGATCGCGTGCTCGAGACGCGGCGCACGGCCGACTGACCACCCAGGCACACAGCCCTGGAAAGACGGCGAGCGTCAGAAAGCTCCGACGAGGCCGGGAACGGCGGCGCGATCCGCTGCACGGACGTGAACGCAGCGGACGAGTTCTGCGACTGGATCCAGGCATCTGGATCGTTGCGACGGCCTGTTCTCATGTGACGTTGCCCGTGAGTCGCTCGGCGGCGGAGACGGGGTCGCCCTCGAGGAGCGTCGCCCCGATCGCCCGCGCCAGGCTCGCCGTGGCGCCCGCGCCTGCGAGGGCGAGCGGGACCTCACGCGCGAGCTCGGCCAGCTCTGCCTTCGCCGTGCGCAGCCGCCGGGCCTCCGTCGAGCTGATGACGACGCGCTCCGGGCCCAAGGTGGCGACAGCCTCGCGTACCGTCGCAACGGGCGTGTCGGGGCCGAGATAGGTGACGCCCCGACCGCGGCTGGCGAACACGAGGCCGAACATGATCAGAGGCAGGTCATGGAGCTCGCCCGGCCCGCAGGCGAGCACCGTCGTCGCACCCGAGCCGTTGCCCCACCCGCGCGCGAGGCCTAGCAGCCGCCCGCGAAGGACGTTGCTCGCGAAGTGCTCCTGCGCCACGGACGCGTCACCCCGCTGCCAACGCTCGCCGAGCTCGTGGAGGTAGGGGAGCAGCACATCTCGCAAAACGGTCTCGAGCGTCAGCGACGAGAGGAGGCGGTCGAAGGCCGCGTGCGCGCCCGGCTCGTCCAGCCGGTCGAGGGCCGTCCGGAGCTCACCTGCGAGTCCCGCCAGTCCTCTCGACGACCCCGTCGCCTCGTCAGGTGTCGCGGCGAGCGCCAGCCGGGCCGCTTGCGCGGCTGACACGCCGGAATCGAGGTGGCGACGCATCGCGCGGACGCGCTGCTCGTCGGCGGACGCGTAAAGCCGGAAGCCGCCGTTTGAGCGGACGGGCTGGAGCAGGCCGTAGCGCTGCTCCCACGCGCGCAGCAGCTCCGGTGAGACGCCGACGCGTTCGCTCAGCGCGCCGATGCGCAGATATGGCTCGTCCATCACCGCAGTCTATACAAACTCTGGACAAAAATTTGACAGGACTGGCAGAGCGCCGCTATGGTTCTACAGAACTTATACAGAATCTCGACAAGGAGGTAGCACGTGAAGAAGATGGACATCGCAGCCGCCGCGCTTTTGATCGTCGGCGGCCTCAACTGGGGCCTCGTGGCGATCGCGGAGTTCGACCTCGTCGCCGCGCTGGTCGGGCTCGAGTTCGGCGAGACCAACGCAGTCAGCCGCGTTGTCTACGGCCTCGTCGGCTCCGCAGCCGTCTACCAGATCGCCCAGCAGCACGCGATCCGACGGCGCTGGAGCCGCGACCCCCGCGTCTCGACCGCCTGACCCGACGACCGTAAACCCAATCCGAAAGGAGCGAGATACCGATGACCACCTATCGCGCATACCCGAGGCCGCTTCTCGCGCTCGCGACCATCGCGGCCGTGGCCGCCGCCGCGCTCGCAGCGACTCTCGGCAGCAGCCCTGCGGCCGCCGCGCCGGGCAAGCAGACCATCGCCGCAACTGCGGCCAACGCAGGGCAGTTCGGCACGCTGCTCGCCCTCGCCAAGAAGGCCGGCCTCGTCGGGGCGCTGTCCCGTAGCGGGCCGCTGACCGTGTTCGCGCCGACCGACGCAGCCTTCAAGGCGGTTCCGAAGGCGACGCTGAACGGGTTGGCCAAGGACAAGGCGGCGCTTCGCCGCGTGCTCCTGTACCACGTGCTCCAGGGCAACGTCCCCGCGTCGAGCGTCGTCAAGCTGAGCTCAGCGAAGACGCTGGCCGGCCCCGCGATCGCGATCCGCGTCAACGGCAGCTCGGTCTTCCTGAACCGCTCGACGAAGGTCGTCAAGACCGACATCGGCGCGACGAACGGCACCATCCACGTCATCAACAAGGTGCTTCTGCCACCGGCGAAGTGAGCGACTCGGAGCACCGGAGGCGAGGCGGCGCGACGCCGTCTCACCTCCGGTGCTCGCTCCGCGTCGATCGTCCGACGCTACGCCGGCTTCGGGGATGGCGCCCGACTACCGCCTAGGGGTTCGCGTCACTTACCGCGTGACGTTTTCTTTTTCTTTGGTGTGACCGTTTTCCCGGTCGCTGCCGCCTGTTTCTGCTTCTTCTTCGCTGGCATCCTCAACCTCCTGGTTTGCGCCCCAACGACTCGGGCAATCCGGTTGCTCGACGTAGTGTGCCGCAGTTGACGCGCCGGCACTAGTGACGGGCCGGCTCGCGAAGGCCACCGTTCTCATCGCGCGCACGCGAGGCACCGGGTACCCACCCCCTCGGCGTCACGATGGCGATGGGGCCTGGTCGGGGGGAGGCTTGCACGGCAATGTCGCGATCCGAGAGCGACCCAAGTCGCACGCAAGCTCACGCTGATGATCGAGCCCGGCGGCTTAGGCAAGACGCGGCTCGTTTCGGGGTCGCCCGCCACGGCTGGGCGCGGGCGCGCCGATCCGAGGCCGATGTCTGAGTCGGTTGCTCAAGCGGGGGTATCGAATCGCGAAGATCCTGCCCTCGACCGACGGCCGCGGTTGGGAGGGCTCATGGAGCTCTCCCATCGCCAGCGGTGCAGATCGGCTGTGCCAGGCGGTCGCGGTCGGGCGTATGAACGGCGCGGCGTCCGCGGCGCTCGGCCACCCAGGCCAGCGGGGCTAGGACGACTCGTTGCAGCCAGAGCGGTGGAAAGGCGCCCCGCACCTCCTGCTCGAACTCGCGGACGAAGAGCGCGAGGTCGAGCGGCTTGGGGATCCCGTTGCTCATCGTTCGTCCCTCCTCGGCGAGCGCGACGGCCTTCTCGAAGAGCCGCTCCATTCGCAGCGCCGGTCGCACCTCGACGCGCACGAGCGTGTCCTCGTCACCGGCGTTTGCGAAGTCGTGCGGCATGCCCGCCGGAACCACCACGACCTCGCCGGGTCCGGCAACGACACGTCTGCGGCCGAGCCGCCCGAGCCGCAGACGCAACCGGCCGCTGATCACCTCGAAGCGCTCTTCCTGCAGCGGATGAATGTGCAGGCCTCCGGGTACCCGTGCGCCGGGAGGCAGCTCGAGGTCGACGGCGACCAACTCGCCACCGGTCTCCGCGGCGGTGCGGCGAAAGGTAATCCGCTCACCGCTCGCCGGGTTGACGAGCGTCTGTCCGACGACGGCCATCGTCACGCCACCTCTCGGCCCGACTGAGTCGCGACGCATTCGGGCCGCGGAGACCAGACGCCAGAGGCGGCGGCGTCTCGCGCGTAGTCGGCGAAGTCCCGCGGCTCCCGGCCGAGCGCCCGCTGGACGCCGTCCGCCAGATGCGCGTTACGCCCGTCGAGCACCTCCTGGAAGAGGTAGACGAGGAGCTCGATCCATTCGCGCGGTACTGCCTGCTCCTCCAGTGCGGCGGCGAAGTCCTCGATCGACGCCGGCACGTAGCGGATCTCTCTGCGCGTCGCCCACGTGTCGCGGTCGTCCCAGTCGAACGGCGGCTCTCCCGAGCGTGCGCCAACGCGCGTCGGGACACCGCGTGCCGTGAGCCGCTCGACGACTCGGCGACCGGTCTTGCCCGTGCCACCCAGGACGAGGATTGGCTTCTCATGATTCATCGTTACCTCCTTCTTATTGCCTTTCGTCCAGCGTGAAGGAGATACTGAGGACTGTCTATGACTGTATGACGCTGATTCATGCTCAGACGTCCACAGTGTTGGACGATTGAAGAAACTGAGCGCATACTTGAAGCGATGAGCTCGCAAGACCCTTGGGCGCCCACTGATCCGCTCGGCGAGGCGCTGCATTTCCTGCGCATGAACGGCGCCTTCTACTGCCGCTCCGAGCTGACCGCGGAGTGGGGACTGACGCTGCCGCCGCTCGAGGACTACCTGTGGTTCCACGTCGTGACGTCGGGCGGAGCCTGGCTCGAGACCGACGGAGCAGAAGCGACGTTCCTGCGGGCCGGGGACCTCGCGCTCGTGCCGCACGGACGGGGCCACGCTCTCCGGAGCGCGCCAGGCGTGCCCGCCCCCGGGATCCTCGAGCTCGAGCGGGAGCAAGTGAGCGACCGGTACGAGATCCTCGTGCACGGGGAAGGCGGAGTGCGGACGACGCTCATCTGCGGCGCTGTGCGCTTTGGCCATCCCGCGGCGCGCGACCTCGTCGCCTCGCTCCCGGCGACGATCCATGTGGAGGCGCCGAACTCGCCGCAGGCCGAGTGGCTGCAGAGCACACTGCGGCTGATGGCCGCGGAAGCGAGGGAGCTGCGACCGGGCGGCGAGGAGGTGGTCACGCGGCTCGGCGACATCCTCGTCATCCAGGCGATCCGCTCCTGGATCGAGACCGACCCGGCCGCGCGCACGGGCTGGCTCGGCGCGCTCCACGACAGGCACATCGGCCGCGCGATCTCCTTGATCCACCGCGAGCCGGCGCGGGAGTGGACGGTAGCTTCACTCGCGCGGGAGCTCGCCATCTCCCGCTCGGCTCTCGCGGCGCGCTTCACAGACCTGGTCGGCGAACCGGTCATGCAGTACGTGACCCGCTGGCGCATGCATCTCGCACTCAGCGCCCTCCGTGAGGAGAGAGTCACGGTTGCGGAGCTCGCGAGCCGCCTCGGCTACCGGTCGGAAGCGGCCTTCAGCCGTGCGTTCAAGCGCATCGTCGGCGTCCCGCCCGGCGCCGTGCGACGAGAGGCACACAGCCCAACCCCAGCCGCACCGCGATGACGTCGAAGAAGCCGCACAGGGGTCAGGTGGCCGCCTCGTAGCCGTGCCACACTTGGATGCATGACCGGAGCTCTCTGCACCGCCAAGGCTCCGCAACAGTGATCGGTCCGCTCGGTCGCAACCCACGACGAGTTCTGCGCATGTCACGCCGCCCTCGCGGACGAGCACGGGGCCTGAAGTCGTCGCCAACGGCGACCAGACGAAGAAGCGGAACGCTCGACAGCGTGTGCCCGTGATCGCCGAAGTCCGAGCCAGCTCGCCGCGCCGGTTCATCCCGCCGCCCTGGCAGCCGCGTACCTCACCTCCAGCACGGCCGTGTAGTCGGATTCGTCACGCGCGTCGCCACGCCCTTCGCGCGCGCGTGCTTTGTCCTCGCTCGGCGCGTTAGGCAGGCCCCGAATCGAAGAGCGACTCCTGCGGTGAGGGGGGCCGCCGCTGGCGGCTCCCCTCACCCGGTCTATGAGGCGGTACGACTAGGGTCGAACGCCGATCTGGTTCAGCACCTGCGTGACGGCGGCCAGGTTCAGACTGAACGCAACGGCTGTCGTCGGCGCGACGACGATGGTCGGACACCCCGCGAAGCACGCTCCAGGAGTGCCGACCGAGATTGCGGCAACGGCGATGGCCGCAACCTGTCCCGCCTGACCGACGGCGGCGCCCTGGTCACCACTGGTGTCGTCACCCAGGGCAGTACTCGGGGCAACCAGCGCCAGCACCAGGACGGTGAGCGCAGACAGGCGTCTCATCGCTAGCGCTGAGACAGCAACTGCACGATTGCGGCGTAGTTGGCCGACTGGGCGCTCGACGAGTTCAGATTGACGAGCGAAAAGCCGGCGATCTGCGTCGCCGACGAAGCCGCGAGCGACGTCTGACTGATATTCGCGACCTGCACACCGACGTTCGTGTCTTGCGCGCTCGCGGTGCTAACCCCCGTGGCAGCGAGGGCGGCGACGAGCGTGAGGACGGATGCGAACCGCTTCTTCATGCTTCCCTCCGTTCTTGTTGACGAGACCGGCGATCCGACACGCACCACCTGCTGCCGACCCTCCTTCCTTCGGCGCGTGATCGCCCGGAAGGGTTCGATCTTAGGAGCCGACACCGGTGCGGAACAGTCGCCTGTTGGGGTTTCACGCGTTCGGCGTAGTTCGTTGCGGCGTCGCTCGATCGTGCGACGGCCGAGCAGCGCTGTTGCCTCGGCAACGGAGTACGATTAAGAAGAACGACGTGGCTCTGCGGCATCGAGGGTGGGAGATGTCGATCGTGGCGATAGGCCACAGCGGGGAGCCCAGAGTGTCGACGAGACGCAGCGCAGGTCGATCTCGCCGGCGCAATGCGGCGGGCGAGCGATCACGACAACTCCTCTCCGGTGAGCTCGAGAGCCTCCTTGGGGGGTTGGTCGACACTCTCACGGAGCGACCCCCCACTCCGCCCGAGGACTTGCCAGTCTCCTTCGAGGTCGAAGTCGACGGGCTCCGGTGTCTCGTCCTCGTGGAGACGACGGGCCTCCCGGAAGGCACTTTGAGCCCGCGCGAAGAGGAGATTGCACGGATGGTCGGGCTGGGCTACCCGAACAAGACGATCGCGGCCAACCTCGGGATCAGCTCCTGGACTGTCTCGACGCACCTACGCCGGATGTTCGCCAAGTTCGGAGTCAATTCTCGTGCGGCCCTGGTCACGTCGGTGCTCGAGGAGAGGCGTGTCTTCGACGAACGCAGTGCCCTCAGGCGCTGACGAGTGCACTGACTCACTTCGACCTTGCCGACGTACGACTCAGTGACGATCGTCGCGATGGTGCCGAGCTACTTCGATCCGAGGGCTGTGACGATCTCGGTGAGCCGCGCGAGGCGGTCTAGACGCCAGCTATTCACGTTGTGCCACTCCGCGTACGGGTGGCCGGAGTAGCGGATCTGACCTGGGGCGACGGAACAGACGCCCTTCCAACCGAGAACCTCAGTTGGGGCCAACTTCTCTACCTGGCCGCGGAGAACGCCGATGCCCTGGGCGTCAACGGAACCGGCTCGCCGCCGCCGTCTCCCGTAGGCACCCACCCCCTTGTAGTTGCGATTACGATGAGGCCTGGTCGCGGGGCCGGGTCGTGAGCGAGTGCGGTGAAGTCGCGCGACGTGTAACAGTGGCGCCGTGGAGAGCTCGCAGCCTGCAGGGGAGCGGTCGTCCCCGATCCGGATCGAGGGGCGGCGCGACGCCGACTTGAGCCGCTGGCTCTGGGTCGTCAAGTGGGCGCTGGCGATCCCTCACTACATCCTGCTGGGCTTCCTCTGGCTCGCGTTCTTCCTCCTGACGGTGGTCGCGTTCTTCGCGATCCTCGTCACCGGCCGTTACCCACGCGGGATCTTCGACTTCAACGTCGGGGTGCTCCGGTGGACGTGGCGCGTCGCGTTCTACTCGTACGGCGCCCTCGGGACCGACCGCTATCCGCCGTTCACGCTCGACGACATCCCGGACTACCCCGCGCGTCTCTCGGTCGAGTACCCGGAGCGGCTGTCGCGCGGACTGGTGCTCGTGAAGTGGTGGCTTCTCGCGATCCCGCACTACCTCGTCGTAGGGATCCTGCTCGGCAGCGGGTCGTACGTCGCCTCGCACACCGACGAGTGGGGTGCGGGCTTTCACGCCGGGCTCATCGGGCTCCTCGTGCTCATCGCCGGCTTCGCTCTCCTGTTTACGGAGCGCTATCCGCCCGGGATCTTCGATTTCGTCCTCGGACTCGACCGCTGGGTCGCGCGTGTTGCGGTCTATGCCGGCCTGATGACCGACCGGTACCCCCCGTTTCGCCTCGACCAGGGTGGCGACGACCACGACGGTACGACGCTCGTCGAGGCTCCGTCGGACGCTCTGCGGGAGGCTGTGCCGCCCGAACCGGCGCCGACCGCGGGCGGCGGAGTCGGCCGCATCGTGCTCCTCGTCCTCGGGAGCATCGCGGCGATCTTCGCTTTCCTCGCCCTCGCCGGCGGCTGCGCGCTCGTCGCCGTCGACCAGACGCAGCGCGACGACGACGGCTTTCTCGTGTCGCCGCGCGAGGACTTCTCGTCGCCGACCTATGCGATCGTCTCGGAGAGCGCGGAGCTCGACACCGACGGCGCGGAATGGGCGCTCGACGCGTTTCTCGGCACGGTCCGCGTTCGGAGTGAGAGCGAGCGCCCGGTCTTCGTCGGGATCGCGAGGGCAGCCGACGTGGCCGGGTACCTCGGCGACGTCGAGCGAGACGTCGTCGCCGACATCGAGGACGACCCGCGCTACGAGCGGCTCGAGGGGAGAGCGCCGACGGAGTCGCCCGGAGAGCAGACGTTCTGGATGGCTCAGGTCTCCGGCTCGGACGAGCAGACGCTCGAGTGGGAGCCCGAGGACGGCGACTGGCAGCTCGTCCTGATGAACGCAAATGCCTCGCGCGGCGTGTCGTCCGAGCTCGCGATCGGCGCCGAGCTCGACTCCGTGCTGTGGATCGGGATCGGGCTGCTCGTGGCGGGCGCGCTGCTCGCCGCGCTGGCGGCGCTGGCGATCAGCGCCGGTATCCGGCGCCGTCGGCGCGCAGCGCCCAGCTAGCCGACGGCGCGCATCTGGCACGACGCTTCTTCCTCGGCGCTTTGCATCCGCAGGCGCCGGTCGTAGGCAGGCCCCATAGCCATCGCCACGCGGAGGCGGTGGGAACCTTGCCTCGCTGCCGCGACCAGGCTCCCGTCGAGAACGCGGCGGCGAGGGGAAGGTCCCCGTGCGACACCGACTCGAAGGGCTGGTGATCTCGCACCCTCCCCTCACCCCTCGCGATCGTCGTCGCGATGGCGCTTGGTCGCCGCGCCCCGCGCCGCGAACGTCCACGTCTGCTCTCCTCGCCGCAGCACATCAACCCGTAATGCCACGAGGCTTCAAGAGATCGAGACTTCGACCCGTCGGCAGGGGTGAGGGCTGGTTATGCGGGCATGTCCTCTTGGGGAGGGTGTGTGCTGGCGACGCTCGAGCCCTGCGCGGCCAATCCGACGCCAGGTCGGTCTAGTCAATCAGGGCCTAGGATGCAGCCGTGGAGAGCACGAGCGGGATCAGGCGGATCGAGTGCGTGTGCGGCAAAGTCGTGGAGGGCAAGGACGACGACGAGCTGTGGGAGAAGGCGCAAGAGCACCTGGTCGCCGACCACCCGGACCTTGTCGGAAAGGTGTCGCGCGAGGACATCCTCGCGCAGGCGGAGGAGATCTAGACGGTCTTCGGGGTCTCGCCGAGCAAGCGTCGGTACACGTTCTGGACGGCCGGGCTCGGCGCGACGCCGAGCTCGTCGCGGAGCATGACGCGCAGTCGGTCGTAGACGCGTAGCGCCTCCGCGACGTTCCCACCCCGCTCGAGTGCCTCCATCAGGATCCGATGGCCGGTTTCGCGGAACGGGGCCAGCTCGATCAGCAGGCGTGCGCAGTCGGCAGCCTGCGGGAGCGTCGGTCCGCCGAGGCCGAGCCTGGCCTCGGCGAAGCACTCGAGCCCACGCACACGGACGTCGTCGAGGCGTCGGCGCCAATCGTCGAGCCACGGGCGGTCGTGGGCTTCGAGTAGCGGGCGGCTGGCGATGTGATAGGCGACCCCGGATGGGCCCCAGGCCTCGACCCACTCGCTCTTCGCGACGTGCGACTCGGCGCGATGCAGCGCTTCGAGTGCTGCCTCGACGTCGACGAACGGATCGGCCGGTAGCAGGAGCTCGACCTGCGCTCGTCCGACGAGCCGGTCTGGCCCGAGGGCTCGGCGCAACTTCGAGAGCAAGACGCTGAGCCGCGGGTTGTGGTCGGGTGTCGCGTCCTCGCCGTAGACGGCGATCAGGAGCCCGTCGCGCTCGATCCGGCGGTACCGGTTGAGCACGAGGTAGGCGAAGAGCAGCTGGCCCAAGGCTCCGGGTAGGGAGCCCTCGACCCGCTGCCCGTCGAGCCGCACGACGAGCCGGCCGCAGAGCTGGATCCGCGTCTCGCCCCTCGGCGCCACCTCACCAGCTTAGAAAGGTCGGCGAAAGGTTCGCGAAACGACGGGCCGCGACGATCGCTTTGTCAAGACGGCGAGCAGTGATGGCGACAGACGCCTGAGAGGAGGAGCGATGGGATCGACAAACGCCGAGACCTACCGTGCAGGGCACGAGGCATTCAACCGGCGCGACTTCGACGCGATGGTGAAGGAGTACGCCGAGAGCATCAGCTGGATCGACCACGCCCGGGGCATCACGTTCAGCACACCCCAGGAGTTCAAGGACGAGTTCCTCGAGGGATGGATTCAGGCCTCCTCCGACTGCCAGGTCACCCACGCCCGGTACACGGACGCCGGCGAGATGGTGGTGGCGCGCTTCACCGCCCGGGGAACGAATGACGGCCCGCTGGGTCCGTTCCCAGCCACCGGCAAGAAATGGACCATTCCGATCTGCGAGATGTGGCAGTTCGACACCGACGGTCGGGTCGTCGGTGGCGAGATCTACTACGACCAAGTCACGCTGCTCACACAGCTCGGTCTGCTGCCCGAGCCGTCCTCGGTCTGAGCCACGAGGTTCACGCCTGCGAGTACTGGTCGGACCGGAGGGAGCGAGAAACGCGACACGAGGATCCGGACGGAAAAACCCCTCTCACCGTCGGCTATCGCGATTGGCCCCGTCACGGGGAGCGGCGCGCACGCGGGCGGGGGTTCACACCCCTCGCGGTGGGATCACGACGATGGAGCCTGGTCGGGCCCCCGTCCCGAACGCCCACCTCCTTCCTCTCGCGCGCACGGGCACGCACGCGAGACCCTCCCACCCCCTCGCGTCGGCTTCGCGATCGGGGCCCTGGTCGCCCGACTGTCATCTCGAGACGATCCTCGTTGTGCGGCGCTCACCGAATCCGGACGCGGGGCTCGCCCGTAGTACACGGGTGTGGCCGCACGCGCGGCCCCGATCCAAGGAGGGTCGATGAGAAACACGCTTGTTCTCTTCGGCGTGCTCGCCGTGGCGCTCTCGGGAGCCGCCGTGGCACTCGCCGCCGGCGCCCACAGCACGGGCGAGAGCTACTCCTACCGCGCCGCGCTCTCCGGCAAGAACGAGGTGCCCAAGCCGAAGGCTGCCGCGAACGCATCCGGCACTTTCACCGCGACCGTGACCGAGATCGGCAAGAGGTCGACCGTCCGGTGGAAGCTCACGTTCAAGGGCCTCAGCGGTCCGGCGCTCGCCGCGCACATCCATCTCGGCAAGCCCGGCGTCGCAGGCCCCGTGATCGTCCCGCTCTGTGGGCCGTGCAGGTCCGGCGCCACGGGTCGCGGCACGATGACCCACGACCAGGGAGAGCGGCTCGAGAACGGCATCGGGTACGTGAACGTCCACACCGCGAAGAACCAGGGTGGCGAGATCCGAGGCCAGCTCAAGCTGACGACGCACCCGTAGCGCGGTCCCAGTTGGCCCAGGTACGAGCTCGTCAGCATCGAGCGAGTCGAGGACGAGCATCAGGATTCCTCGAGCGCAGCAGTGTGAGTCGGACTCTCTCCAACCGTCCGCTTGACGTCGTGCTGGCCGCCATCAGTCGACCACCCAGACGAGCGCTGCTGCCGATACTCGCGCTGCCGGCGCGCCGCATACACACCAGGGACGAGATCGCTCGGCAGGTGCCGATCAGCGACGCAAATTCGCGCGGCAGCTATTCCTGATCGAAGCTCACGCCCCATTGGCTCACGTCGCGCAAGGCGCGCGTCGAGCCGGCCGGTGTCGCTCAAGTCCGCTTGTGCTGGTCGTTTATGCGTGCGAAAAATGGAAGGCGGCGCGGGTAGCGCAGGCCCAACGTGCGCGACCTCCTCCCGACCGTGGCCGAGCACCTACGCAACTGTCCGGCCTGCGCAGAGGACTATTGTCAGATCACGCCGACAAACCCCGACAACCCTGCCTCGACCGCAGAGGCGAGGATGGCTTGTCCTCTGGCGTTTGACGATCTCAGCCCCACTGAGACCACCGTTCAACCGAGTTTGCAAGCTGGGGGTCGCCGGTTCGAGCCCGGCCCGCTCTGCCTAACGCACCTGTCCGATCTAGCGCGTTAGCTGCTCAAGGCGGCACGGCTGACGAGGTCGGCGGCCTGTTCGACGGTGAGCACGTCGGTGTTCACGACCAGGTCATAGTGGGTCGGGAGCTCCTCATCGATCTCGTAGAAGCGTTTGAGGTAGTCGCGGCGGCCCGCGTCCGAGTCCTTCACCACGCGGGCAGCCTTCGCCGGCTCGAGCGCCTCCGCAGCGCCGAGGCGCCCCGCGCGTGTTGACGGCGAGGCTGTGACGAGGACGCGGAGGGAATCGTCTCCGGGCTCGACCACGTGCGACGCTGCGTGAGCGACGATCACGGCGTTGCCGCGTGCGGCTGTGCGCTCGATCGTCTCGCGGATCAGGGCGCGCACGTCGTCGTTGTCCAACCCTTGGACGACGACGCTCCCGCCCACCTCGCTGCTGCCCTGGGCCATCGCTTCGAGAAGTCGGCTGACCAGCGACTTGCGTCGCTCCTCGTCAGCTACCTCAGCGGGGCTGATCTCTCCCCTCGCCGCCGCGCGAGCGACGATGTCGTCGTCGACGTAGAGAAAGCCAAGCCGCTCCGCGACCAGCCGACCGACCTCCTCGCCGCCCGCGCCCGTTGCGTGCGAGATGCAGACGACGCGACACGACATCCTGCGAGGCTAGGAGCGCGCGTGGACGGCGTCAAGGATCGCGCGCCACTTCGGCCCACGCGACTCTTCGGCACCGGCCCGGGTCCAAGGCACATCCGGTGTCAGATTTCGTGTCAGATCGCGGCGTTCAAGGGTGACCGACGCTGGCCACCTTCCTTCGCGCAACCGGCTTGTTCCCTAGACCCAGACCACCAGCAACCCACTGAGACCACCGGCGGACAGAACTGTCACGCCGGAGGTCGCGGGTTGGAGTCCCGTCGCTCCCGTCCCTGTTCAAGCCGTTTCTGCTCTGTTGACGAGGGCCCGGATTCGCTCCGAGCCCCTCCATCACTGATTCCGCGCGACCCCCGAACTCGAAGGGTCGGTGTGCTCGTCGCCGCACTTCGGCCGGTGTTGCAGCGACGGACGATCTAGCCCGCCTGGAGGTCAGCCCATGTCGAGCGCGACCGGGACACCGTTTCGCCCCATCGTGCGAAGGTGCCTGAAGTGCGACCGGAGGGCTGCACGCAGCGAGTGCTGGGTGACGTACCGGACACCGTGACGCTCAGCGTTACGCTGGACGATCTTGGCGATCTGCGGGTAGTGAGTGTGCGACACCCGCGGGAACAAGTGATGCTCGATCTGGAAGTTGAGGCCCCCCACCAGCCAGCCGAGGACAGCGTTGCGCGGGCAGAAGTCGACCGTCGTCTCGACCTCGTGTACCGCCCAGATCCGTCGCTCGGAGGCGAGTTGCTCGGCGGAGGCGAAGTCGGCCTCCTCGACGCAGTGTGCGAGCTGGAAGGTCACAGCCATGATCAGGCTGACGATCATCGAGTAGACGAGATAGCCGCTGACGACAGCCCACCACGGATAGACGAGCATCGGCACGATGATCACCCAGCCGACGAAGATCACCTTCCCGCCCAAGAGACCGGCTAGATCCCAACGGCGAGGCATACGCAGCGTGCTCGTCCCGATACTCCCGCGAGCGAAGGCGGCGACATCGCCGACTGTCTGCCAGCGGAGCGCCATCAGGCAGTACAGGCCCCAGATGTAGTAGTGCTGCAACCGGTACCAGGGGCGGGGAAGCTGCCCCGGCACCAGCCGTGCGAGGGGCACCTGCGTGATATCAGCGTCGTAGCCGTCCACGTTCGTATACGTGTGATGGGCGACGTTGTGCTTCACGCGCCAGGCATAGCTCGAGAGCCCAAGCAGCGCATCGGCGGTCCAGCCCATCAGATGGTTCAGGCGGCGTGTCCGAAAGTACGCGCCGTGGTTGGCGTCGTGCATCACGCTGAACGCGATCAGCGAAGTCCCGAGAATCAGCCCGCCAAAGCAGAGCAGACCGAGCCACAGGCTGGGGTGGCCGAGAACGAGAATCAGCCACGAGCCGAACAGCACGACGAACGCGACCACCCCTTTGCATACAGCGCCGCTCGGCCGCGTGCGCGGGTACGAGGATCGGAGAGGTACTCATCGACCTCGCGGCGCGTCTGCCGGATGAACTCGCCGCCGGTGTCGAACGAAAGCTTCGGCGCGCTCTTCAGCCTCCATGTCGGTGATACGCAGCTCCTTCCGCTCTCTCCGCGAGATGACACCTCGCCGCCGTCCACCTGGGTCACGGAGCGGACGCCTATCTCTTTACGCGCATACCTGCGCCACGCGAGCCAGTGACCCGTCCGGAGGGTACCTATCCCCTCGACAGGGTGATCGTGAGAAGACTGGTCGCGGGGACTGGTGGGAACCGAGACCGGCCTGAGACCGCCGTGGCGGCTGCGGAGTGAACGCGCACGGGAGGGCCTCGACCCCGTTGAAGAACCTCGAGTTCGTGTGTATGCCGGCTCTCCGACGAGACGAATGTCCGGGAAGCGTGCGAAGAGTTCCTCGGCGGTCGAGGAGATCCTTCGATGGTCGACACCCGCCGTGCCCACTAATGCCCCAGACGTTCTCATCGCAGTGCGCTCGCGACCCTGCCGGCCGGAGGTCCTACGCGAGGACGGCCTCCCGTAGGCGAGCCGGGCAGTATTCCGCCTCATAGAGGGATACGGTCAGCTCCTGTTGGCCCGGGCCGGCCTGGAAGCGTGTGCCGTGCCGATCGTGGGGGCGCCGCTCGCCGGAGGTCCATCGACGCCTGCCCTGGCGGCGGCGGTGTCCGAAGCGGGCGGCGTCGGTTTCCTGGCAGCCGGGTACAAGACAGCGGCGGCCGTGCAGGCCGAGCTCGACGAGCTTCGCGCGCTGACATCGCGGCCGATCGGCCTGAACCTCTTCCATCCGACTCGCGGTCGGGTCGACGAGGCGGCGCTCCAGGCGTATGTCGAGCGGATGCGAAGTGAGGAGCAGCGGTACGGAGTGGGAGTCGGCGAGCCAGGCTGGACAGACGATGACTGGACAGCCAAGCTCGAGGTGGCCGCACGGGAGCGACCGGATGTCGTCTCGTTCACGTTCGGCTGCCCGGAGCGCGAGATCGTCGAGTGGCTCAGGGGCTGCGGCTGCCGCATCTGGTGCACCGTGACGTCAGCAGAAGAGGCGGAGCAGGCCACGTCCCTGAGTGTCGATGCACTCGTTGTCCAAGGCGCCGAAGCCGGTGGCCACCAGGCCGCGTTCGAGGACCGCGATGCGGAACCACGTCCGCTGCTCGCGTTGCTGAGGGAGATCGAGTCGGCAACCGACTTGCCACGAATCGCGGCAGGTGGCATCGCGGACGGACACGACATCGCAGGCGTGCTGGCCGCCGGCGCAGTCGCCGCCCAGATGGGCTCCGCTCTGCTCCTCGCGACCGAAGCCGGCACCTCGCCCGCGCACCGGCAAGGACTCGAGGGAGACACGCAGACCCGTCTCACGCGCGCCTTCACCGGGCGGCGCGCCCGCGGCGTCGTCAACCGATTCATGCTCGACCACGACGCCTTCGCTCCGCGCGCTTACCCCGAGGTCCACAATCTGACTTCGCCGATTCGCGCCGCGGCGCGCGAACTCGGAGACTCCGACGGCATCAACCTCTGGGCAGGAACGTCCTATCGGCGGGCACGGGAAGCATCCGCGTCCGAGCTGGTCGAGCGATGGACGCGCGAAGCGAGACCTGCCTGAACGAGTCTCGTGGCGCACGAGGCAGAGCGTCGCCTCGGGCGATCCAGGCACGGCAGCGTGCGTGCGGGTCGAGCGCGACGGCGTTCATTCAGGCTGCCGAGTGCTCCGTGATCGACCCGGAGGGGCTGATCGTGAACGCGTCGGTAAAGGGAAGCAAACCGCGCAGCCCGCCATCGTCGATGGAGGCCACGACCCGCAGGTCGCGGTGCTCCTTGTCATCCCAGAAGCCTTCGAGCTCGACGTGATAGGTCGCGCCCGACAGTGCGACGACGTCCGAGCGCTCCTGCTTCCCGGCCAGCCGTTCGACCAGCTCGTCGTAGCCCGCCGCCCGGAGTTTCAGGAACTCGGCCTGCAGCACGCCCTTGGCTTCTTCGTCACTCATGGATCACCGTCTACCCACCACGCATCATTCCAATGCCCGGCTCGCTCGACCTCGGCCGTCGAGCGCGTCGAGCCGGTAGCAGAATGTGATCGTGGCGCGTGAGTCCACCTACATCATCCGGGGCGGGCCAGAGGGGCGCGAGCGGCTGCGCCTCGTCGCACGGGTCATGGCGCCCAGCACCACCGAGCTGCTGGATCGCGTCGGAGTCGCGCAAGACGCAGACTGCCTCGACGTCGGATGCGGAGGGGGCGACGTCACGCTCGAGCTCGCCCGGCGAGCCCACGCCGGGCGCGTCGTCGGAATCGACCTCGACGAAGCGAAGCTCGAGATCGCCCGCGCGGAGGCACGCGAGGCCGGCGCCGACAACATCGATTACCGCTGTCTGGACCTGCGGAGCGCCGATCTCGGGTCCGCATACGACGTCGTACATGCGCGCTTCGTCCTGAGCCACCTGGTCGATCCGCAGGCCGCCGTGGACAGCCTCGTCCGGGTGCTCCGCCCGGGAGGCGCGCTCGTCGTCGTGGATATCGAAAAGACCGCCACGCTCTGCGAGCCGCCACACCGTTCCTTCGAGCGATACATCGAGCTCTACACGCTCGCGGCGCGAGCACGCGGCGTCGATCCGGACATCGGCCCGCGGCTCCCCACGATCCTCGCCGACGCGGGCTGCCGGCCCGTGCGGGTGAACGTCGTGCAGCCGGTCGGCAGGCAGCCCAAGGGCTATGAAGGCGATGTGAAGCTGACCGCGCCCGTCACGCTCGAGAGCATTGCCGACACGATCCTCGCGCTGGATCTCGCCGAGCGCAGCGAGCTCGAGTCACTCGTCGACGATCTCTACCGGCTCGCGGCGGACGACGAGACGCTGATCGGCACGCCGCGGATGGTGCAGGCGTGGGGCTATCGGCCGGTCGAGGTCACGTAGCTCAGAGCCGAGGTTCGGCCTCCCGATGCAGCCGCACGACGCCGGCCTCGTCTCCGGCCCGCGGCTCCCAGTAGGGTCGGCACATGGACGAGACACCGGGCGCAACCCTCGGTCGACTGATCGTCGGGTTCCAGGTGAGCCAGGCGATTCACGTCGCGGCGACGCTCGGCGTCGCCGACCTCCTCGCCGACGGCCCTCGGACGAGTGACGAGCTCGCGGCCGCGACGAACGCCCACGCCGGCTCGCTCTATCGGCTGCTCCGCGCACTCGCATCCGTCGGCGTCTTCCACGAGGACGAAGGCCGTCGCTTCTCGGTGACGCCGACGGGTGCGCTGCTCCGGTCAGACGTCCCGGGCTCGCTGCGCGGCTGGGCCATGCACGTCGGGAGGCCGTACTTCCAGGAAGCATGGAGCCACCTGGAGCATTCCATCCGCACGGGCGACAACGCCTTCCAGCACGTGCACGGAACCGACGTCTGGGCGTATCGAGCCGAGCATCCGGACGAGAGTGCGATCTTCGACCTGGCGATGGAGTCGCTGACCGGCGCCTCCAACCGGGCGCTTCTCGACGCCTACGACTTCGGTCGCTTCGAAACCGTGGTCGACGTCGGCGGCGGGAACGGCGCGCTGCTCGCAGCGCTCCTCGGCGAGTTCCCCGCGATGCGCGGCGTCCTGCTCGATCAGCCGCACGTCGTCGCCAACGCCGCCGCCGTCCTCGAACGGGCGGGCGTTGCCGATCGATGCGAGATCGTGGGCGGAAGCTTCTTCGACGAGGTGCCCACCGGCGGCGACGCCTACACGCTGAAGTCGATCATCCACGACCACGAGGACGAGCCGGCCGTCGAGATCCTCCGCATCTGCCGACACGCAATGGCTCCCGACGCGACGCTGCTGCTCCTCGAGCGCATCGTCGGCCCACCCAACGAGGATCCCCGAACCAAGTTCTCCGACCTCAACATGCTCGTCGCACCCGCAGGGAGAGAGCGGACACTTCACGAGTGGGACGCCCTCGTGGCGCGCGCCGGGTTCCGTCTCGCGACGGCGACTCCCAGCAGCTCCGGTCTCGCCGTGATCGAAGCCGCACCGGCGTAGCGGCCGCAATGCCGCCGACGCGCCCCGGGGTCAGGTTGGGCGGCCGGCTTCTGTGGCGTCGGCGACCTCTTCGAGGTTGCCGCTTCTGACGTCGTAGACGTACCCGTGGATGGGGATTCTCGCGGGCACGAGAGGGTGGTTGCGGATGCGGCGTACGTCCTCGACGACGCTCTTCTCGCGGTCGGCGATCGTGAGCCAGTCGATGGCGTGTCCTTCGTCGGAGCCGGGTCCGGCCCCGACGTCGTGGAAGCCGTCCTCCCCGAGCTCGGCGGTCTCGAGGCTCTGATCGAGCAGCCCGGCCATCGTCTCGTTCGTGAAGAACTCCATGCCGCAGTCGGAGTGGTGGATCACGAACCACTCGGCCGTGCCGAGAAGCTTGTACGAGATCACGAGGGAGCGGATCGCGTCGTCACTGGCGCGGCCTCCTGACCCGCCCCCTCGGACGTACGGCGCGATCAACGCCAGCCGAGCTCCGGCGCGACGTACTTCAGGACGCTTTCGATCACGTGCGCGTTGTACTCGACGCCCAGCTGGTTCGGCACGGTCAGCAGGAGCGTGTCGGCGGCCGCGATCGCCTCGTCGTCGGCGAGCTGCTCGACCAGCGCGTCGGGCTCGGCGGCATACGTGCGGCCGAAGATTGCCCGCGTGTCCTCGTCGATGTAGCCGACATGGTCCCCGCCCTCGCTGCGCTGGCCGAAGTACGCGCGGTCCATGTCGTTCACAAGGGCAAAGATGCTCCGGCTGACGGAGACACGTGAGTCGCGCTCGTGCCCGGCCTCCCGCCACGCCTCGCGGAACGCCTGGATGTGGCGCGCCTGCACGACGTGGAAGGCATCGCCGCTCGTATCGTCGAACACCAGCGTCGAGCTCATCAGATTCATGCCCTGGGCGGCCGCCCAGGCCGCTGTCGTCGGCCGAGGCT
Organism: uncultured Actinomycetes bacterium; assembly: GCA_963734045.1. Lineage (GTDB taxonomy): Bacteria > Actinomycetota > Thermoleophilia > Gaiellales > Gaiellaceae > Gaiella. Next base: position 92,951 of record CAVTFU010000009.1, read on the forward strand.
GCGCCCCACCAGATCCGCTCGCGCAGTCCTGGCGAATGGGGCTCGAGGGGCAACAGGCCCGGCGGGTTCGGGAACATCGGTCGCGGGCTCGGCTGAGCAAACCCCTCGCCCTTCAGGAGCTCGAGGAACACCTCGGCGTGGCGCCGAGCCATATCGGCGTCCGTCTCGCCCTCCGCCGGCTGGTAGCCGAAGTAGCGCCAGCCGTCGATCACCTGCTCAGGCGACCCACGGCTGATGCCGAGCTGCAGCCGGCCGCCGGCAAGGAGGTCGGCGGCGCCGGCGTCCTCTGCCATGTAAAACGGGTTCTCGTAGCGCATGTCGATGACGGCGGTGCCGATCTCGATCGTCGACGTCCGGGCGCCGACCGCCGCAAGCAGCGGGAAGGGCGAGCCGAGCTGGCGCGCGAAGTGGTGCACGCGGTAGTAGGCACCGTCGGCGCCAACTTCCTCGGCTGCGACAGCCAGCTCGAGCGATTGGATCAGCGCGTCGGATGCGGAACGCACCTGCGACGACGGTGACTGCGACCAGTGGCCGAAGGACAGGAAGCCGATCTTCTTCACACACGCATCCTGCCCGTGCGCCCACGGCCGATACTTCGGTTGTGGCGCTCGTGGTAGTGGACGCGGAGAACGTCCGTCGTTCCCGCTGGCCGAACATCCCCCGGGAAGAGCTCGTGGATCGCGCGCGCGAATGGGCAGCTCGAGAAGGCCACGACCTGCTGATCGTCTTCGACGGCGAGCCGCCGGAGCAGGCGCCGGACCTCATCGGGTCGCGCAACGCGGACGACGCCATCGTCGAGCTCACGGCGCGCCTCGACCGTCCGTGGTGGCTCGTCAGCTCCGATCGCGGCCTCCGCGGGCGGCTCGGTGACCGCCCCGCACGGATCATCGGCGGCGGGGCCTTCAGCCAAACGATCTGAGCGGCGTCGTCTCGGCCCACCCCGCAGCTCTCGTCCGGGCGGCCCGCTGCAACGGGGTCGCCCGCCGGCGGACTGACTCGGCTCGCAGTCGGGAAGAGAGCCTGGTCGGGGGTCGGCGCGGGCGGGATCGTTCGGCGCCGCTCGTGCGTTGGAACCCCCGATGAGCCTCGACCATCCCGTCTCCACGCTCGTGGAGGTGAGCGCGTTTCCCCTTCCGTGAGCCGTCGGCGCGTGCAGCTGTGGACCGCGCTCTGGATCGTCTACCTCGTCTGGGGCTCGACCTACCTCGCGATCAAGCTCGCCGTGCGAACGCTTCCGCCGTTGCTGACGGCCGGCACGCGGTTCCTCGCCGCGGCGGCGCTCCTCGCGGGCATCCTCGCGCTCGCGCGGCGATCGCTGCGGGTCTCGCCACGGGAGGCACTGGCGGCCGCCGGGCTCGGGGTCGCGCTGCTCGCCTGCGGCGTCGGCCTCGTGCACGTCGCCGAGACGCGTATCGACTCGAGCATCGCGGCGATGATCGCCGGCTCGGTCCCGCTCCAGATCGTGGTGTGGCGGGCACTCGCGCGCGAGCGTGTGCCGCGCGAGACCGTTCTCGCCGCGGTCGTCGGCCTCGGCGGGCTCGCGCTCGTCGTCGGGCCGGGCGGCCTCGAAGGCGGTGCCGTGGCCGTCGGATTGCTCGTGATGCTGGCCGCGTCTCTGTCGTGGTCGCGCGGCTCGTTCGTCGCGCGACGTCTTCGCCTGCCCGGAGACCCCTTCGTCGCGACGGTGTACGAGATGCTCGGCGGCGGGGTCGTGCTGACCACGGCCGGCCTCGCCATCGGCGAGGCGTCCGAGGTGACCGGCTCCGCGCTCCAGCCCGGCCCGCTCGCGGCTTGGCTCTATCTCGCGGTGTTCGGCTCCGTGATCGGGTTCAGCGCCTACGCCTGGCTCCTCGGCAACGCGCCGATCTCACAGGTCGTGACGCACCAGTACGTCAACCCCCTCGTGGCCGTCGCGCTCGGCGCGCTGCTCCTCGGCGAGCGGCCGGGACCTGCGACGCTCGGCGGCGCTGCGCTGATCGTCGGCGCGGTCGCGGTGACGGTCCGTCGCGAGGGCCGCCTCGCGTCCGCGGCTACAGCTCGACCTGCGTCCGCTGCGCCGCGAGAAACTCGAGCAGATCCGACCGGGTGAGGATCGCGATGGGGCTCCCCGCCCGCGCCACGACGACGGCCGCGCCGGAGCCGGTCAGCTCGGCGAACACGTCGTCGACCGACGCCTGCGCGTCGACGGCCGCGAGCGGCGGCTGCATCGCGACCGCGACGTCGTCGTTCAGGGCGTCGGGGTTGCGGAAGACGCGGTCGAGGAGGCTGCGCTCCTGGAGCGACCCGACGACGTCCGTCAGCTCCTTCACCGGCTCGACTCGGACGACGGGGAGCTGCGAGATCCCGTACCGCTGCATGAGGTCGATCGCCGCGCCGACCTTCTTGTGCGCGTCGACGACCACGAGCTCCGGGACGGCCGACTCCTCGCCCACCTTGAAGCGGATCACCTCGTCGACGGTCGGCGCCGGGGCGCGTCGCTCCATGAAGCCGTACTGGATCATCCAGTTGTCGTCGTAGAACTTCGAGAGGTACGAGCGGCCGCCGTCCGGGAAGGTCATGAGGACGGTGGACCCGGCGCCGAGCCGTCTCGCGACCTGCAGGCTCGCCCAGGCGGTCGACCCGCACGAGCCTCCGACGAGGAGGCCCTCCTCGCGTGCAAGGCGGCGCGCGGTCAGGAAGGAATCCCGATCCGAGACGCGGATCCACTCGTCGACGACAGACGGGTCCATCGTCTTCGGCCACGAGTCCTTGCCGATTCCCTCGACGAGGTACGGGTGCACCGGGTGGCTCTCGTCGGCGGTGAACACGGAGCCCTCGGGATCGGCACCGACGATGCGAACCTCGGGGTGGCGCTCCTTGAAGTAGCGCCCGATCCCGGAGATCGACCCGCCGGTCCCGACCGAGACGACGATCGCGTCGACCTCGCCGCCCGTCTGCTCCCAGAGCTCGGGAGCGGTCGTCTCGTAGTGCGCCTCGGGGTTGGCGTCGTTCGAGTACTGGTCGGGCTTGAACCCGCCCGGGATCTCCTCGGCGAGCCGGTCGGAGACCGAGTAGTAGCTCTCGGGTGAGTCGTGCTCGACAGCGGTCGGCGTGATCACGACCTCGGCGCCGTACGCGCGGAGCGTCGAGATCTTCTCCTGGCTCATCTTGTCGGGCATCACGAAGATGCACCGATAGCCCTTGTGGGCCGCGGCGATCGCGAGCCCGACGCCGGTGTTGCCGGAGGTCGGCTCGACGATCGTGCCACCGGGCCGCAGCCTCCCGTCACGCTCCGCGGCCTCGATCATCGAGACGCCGATCCGGTCTTTGTTCGAGCCGCCGGGGTTCATGAACTCGAGCTTCGCGAGGAGCGTGGCGCCCGTCTCCCGGCCGAAGTCGACGAGCCGCACGACCGGCGTGGAGCCGACGAGGTCGAGCACGGTCGGGTACGCGCGGCTCATGCGCGCGCAGCCTATCGCCGGGTCACTGCGCAGCGACGCGGCGCACGCCGACGAGGGTGCCGCGGCGGGCTGCGAGCGACTGGATCTCGACGGTCTGCCCGGACTGCGGGGCGTGGATCATGCGGCCGCGGCCGATGTAGAGGCCGACGTGACCAAGCCCATGGAAGAAGAGGAGGTCACCCGGCCGGAGCTTCGACGCCGGCACCGAGCGCCCGGCGCCGTACTGCGCGGCCGCGTTGTGCGGCAGCGAGATCCCGAGCCGGCTGTAGATCCAGGAGGTCAGCCCCGAGCAGTCGAAGCCGCCCAGGCGAGGCTCCGCCCCAGCGGTACGGCGTGCCGAGCTGCTTGCGGGCGATCCTGACAGCCCGCTGGGCGATCGTCAGAGGTCTCGGGCGCGGGGGCAGGACGAACCGCGCAGGGCTCTTCACCGGGCCGATCGCCCGCAGGGGGCGCGCCGCCTGGACATCGGAGGCCACTGCGACACCGAGCACGACGGCGGCGATCACGGCGAGCAGGATGAGTCGGAGAGGCATCGGCACGAGGGTGGCGGCACGGGACGGCGAGGGAGATGGAGCCCGGAAGGGCGCGCCGTCGGTGTCAGCGACCGCGGAACGGTAGCAGCGGCCCCGTGACCGGAGGTCCAGAAGGACCTCGCCCTTGGCCCAGCACGGCATGGACGGGGCCGTTCCGACTGCGACAGCGGGCGCTTTCGGGGATATGCCCGCGGTAGAGGGACGAGCAACGCTAGTGACGGAAGTGGCGGCGCCCGGTGGCCACCATCGCCGCGCCGGCCTCGCGGACGGCGTCGAGCACCTCCGCGTCGCGCACCGACCCACCGGGCTGGATGATCGCGGCGATGCCCGCCTCGAGCGCGAGCCTCGGGCCGTCGGCAAACGGGAAGAACGCATCGGAGGCGAGGATCGCGCCCTCGAGGGAATGGCCGTGCTCCCTCGCCTTGTCCACCGCGATCCTGACGGCGTCGACCCTGCTCATCTGCCCCGCTCCGATCCCGAGGGTCTGGCCGCCGCGGGCGATGACGATCGCGTTCGAGGTCACGTGCCTCACCACGGTCCAGCCGAAGAGGAGGTCCTCCCAGAGGGCTGCGTCCGGATCGCCGCACAGGACGTCCATCCCGTCGAGGGGGTCGCCGCCGACGTCGCGGTCCTGAACCAGCAGCCCGCCGAGCACCCGCCGCAGGTCCCGCTCCGTCGAGACGAACCCGCGGCGCTCGCCGTCGACGAGGATGCGCGTCGCCTTCTCGCCCAGCGCCTCGATCGCTGCGTCGCTCAGCCCAGGCGCGTGGAGCACCTCGACGAACTGCTCCGCGAGCGTCCTGCCGAGACCATCGCCGACGGGCCGGTTGACCGCGACGACGCCGCCGTACGCCGAGAGGGGATCTGCCGCGAACGCCTTCGCGTACGCCTCGTCGATGGTCGTGCCGAGCGCGGCGCCACACGGGTTCGCGTGCTTCACGATCACCGCCGCCGGGCCGTCCAGGTCTCGGATCAGGAGCCGCGCGGCCGAAAGGTCTCCGAGGTTGTTGAACGAGAGGGGCTTCCCCTGCAGCTGCTCCACCCGCGCGAGGAGATGCGTGCGCACGCCGCGCTGCGCGTAGTACGCCGCCCGCTGATGAGGGTTCTCGCCGTAGGCGAGCTCCTGCACACGATCGAACACGGGCACGTACGTCTCCGGGAAGTCCTCGTCCCGGCCGAGCCAGCGTGCGACCGCGGCGTCGTATGCGGCGGTCGTCTCGAACGCGCGCGTCGCGAGCGCACGACGCGTCTCGATCGAGACCTCCGCGCCGACGCGGTACTCCTCGAGCACGGCGTCGTAGTCGGCCGGCCGGCAGACCGGCACGACGAATGCGTGGTTCTTGGCAGCGGCTCGCAGCAGGGCAGGGCCACCGATGTCGATCTGCTCGATCGCGTCCTCCCACTCCACGTCGAGCCGGCCGACGGTGCGCTCGAATGGATAGAGATTGACGCACACGAGGTCGATCGGCCCGAACCCGTGCGCCTGGAGCTCGGCGAGGTCGGCCCGGACGTCGCGCCGCGCGAGGATGCCGCCGTGCACGGCGGGATGGAGCGTCACGACCCGGTGGCCGAGCAGCTCGCCGAAGCCCGTCACGTCCTCGACCGGGGTCACCGGGATGCGCTCGTCCGCGAGCGCACGGGCCGTGCCGCCGCTGGCGAGGAGCTCGACCCCGAGTCGGTGGAGCTCGCGCGCGAAGGCCGTGATACCGGTCTTGTCGTGGACGGAGAGGAGGGCCCGCTGGATCGTCACGACGCGATCAGCTCCCGCACGACATCGGGCAGGAGCCGGTGCTCGACCGCCTGCACGCGGGCTCGAAGCGTCTCGATCGTGTCGTCCGGCTCGACGGCCACGGGCTCGGTGCGGATCACCGGCCCGGTGTCGATCCCCTCGTCCACCCAGTGGACCGTCGCGGCGGTCTCGGGCACGCCGGCGGCGAGGACGTCCTCGATCGGGTGCGCACCCGGGAACGCCGGGAGCGGCGCGGAATGCGTGTTGACGACCCTGCGGCCGAAGACCTCGAAGAAGCGCGGCCGCAGGAGCTGCATGTAGCCCGCCAGCACCGCGAGCTCGACGCCCTGGGCGCGGAGCCAGCGCGCGAGCGCCTCGTCCCGCTCGTCGCGGCTCGCGAAGTCGTCGGCATCGAAGACCGCGGTCGTGATGCCTGCCAAGCTCGGCGCGCTCGAGGGCCCGAACCGCCGGGGCGATTCGACGCGACCGCGACGATCGGCAGGCCCGCATCGACGAGCGCCTGGAGGTTCGTTCCCTCGCCGCTACAGAGCACGCCGATCATGCGTCGCTCCATTCGACGCCGTTGCCTCCGGACTCGATGCGCCCGATGAGACGGTCCCCGGGACGGACTCCCGCCTCCGGCACGACTGCGCAGTAGCCGATGCCGAGGTTGAAGACACGCCGGAGCTCCGCCTCCTCCACACCCTGCTCGGCGAGCCAGCCGAAGACGGGCGGGCGCTCCCACGCAGCCGGATCGACGACGGCCGAGAGCCCGTCCGGCAGGACCGCGCGCGAGATTGCCCGCGATGCCGCCGCCCGTCACGTGCGCGAGCGCGCGGACGTCCGCCCGCGAGCGCAGCTCTCGCACGGCGTCGAGATAGCAGACGGTCGGCGCCAGGAGCAGGTCCGCGTCGAACGGCCCGTCGCCGACGATGCGACGGACGAGCGAGAACCCGTTCGCGTGAAGACCTGCGGAGGGGAAGCCGACGACGACGTCGCCGGCCTCGACCCGCGTGCCGTCGATCAGCTCGGACCGGCGCACGACACCGACGACGGTCCCGCAGAAGTCGAGCTCCTCGGCGCGGTAGATGCCGGGCAGCTCCGCCGTCTCGCCTCCGAGGATCGCGCAGCCTGCCGCCCGGCACACGTCGGCGGCACCCTCGACGAGCTCCGCGACGTGCTCGGGGTCGATCCTGCTCGCCGCGACGTAGTCGAGGAAGAAGAGCGGCTCGGCGCCTGTCGTGAGGACGTCGTTGATCCCGTGGGCGGCGAGATCGGCCCCGCACCAGCGCAGCCTCCCGGCGCGCCGGCCGAGGACGAGCTTCGAGCCGACCGAGTCGGTCGAGGCCGCGAGGAGCCGGTGCTCGTCGATCGCGAAGAGGCCCGCGAAGGCGCCGAAGGCACCGACGACGCCGGGCGTTCGCGTCGTCTCGACGGCCTCGCGCAGGCGGTCGACGATCGTATCCGCCGTCGCGAGCGAGACGCCGGCAGCAGCGTAGGTCTGCTCGTCCCCCGGCACCGTGCGAGCCTACACCCCGTCCCGGCGCGGTTTCCGGGCCGGCGTCGGCTCCGCGGCACGAGAGGCCCAGCGCTCCGTGGGCAGCGCCCCCACCACCCCGGCCGCGCAGACAACCACCCCCAGGGGCACCCCCGGTGCCCTACGGACACGCTATCGCGGCAACCGGCACGTGAGTGTGCCCGCTTCGTATCGACTTCGTGACCGCGCCCGGCGTCTCAGCCGCGGGCGCCGGCGGGCTCGAAGCGCAGCTTGCCGGCCGCGCGACGCTCCTGCCGGGACGAGCGTCGGATAGCTCCGCGTGAAGCAGGCGCGGCACACCGCGTCCTCGGCGAGGCCCGTCGCCCACTGCATCCCGTCGAGCGACAGGTAGTGCAGGCTCATGGCGTCGATGTGCTCGCGCATCTCGTCGACCGAGCGATGCGCGGCGGCGAGCTCGTCCTCGTCGGCCATGTCGATCCCGTAGAAGCACGGCGAGACGACCGGCGGCGACGAGATCCGGACGTGCACCTCGGCCGCGCCCGCGGCGACGAGCATCTCGACGAGCGCGCGCATCGTGTTGCCGCGGACGATGGAGTCGTCCACGACGACGATTCGCCGGCCGGCGATCTCGGCGAGCGGGTTGAACTTGAGGCGGATCCCTTGCCGACGGAGCTCCTGGTCGGGCTCGATGAACGTCCGCCCCACGTAGCGGTTCTTGATGAGCCCTTCCTCGTACGGGATGCCGGAGCGCTTCGCGAAGCCGATTGCGGCGGGCGTCCCGGAGTCGGGGATCGGCATCACGAGGTCGGCGCTCGACCGGCGCCTCCTCGGCGAGGCGCTCCCCCATCCGCACGCGGCTCGCGTGGACCCCCGCGCCGTCGAGCAGCGAGTCCGGGCGGGCGAAATAGACGTGCTCGAAGATGCACGCGGCGCCACGGCCGCTCGGGAGCGCCTGCAAGCTGTGCAGGCCGGCCTCGTCGATCCAGACCACCTCACCGGGCACGACGTCCCGGACACGCTCCGCGCCGACGAGGTCGAGCGCACACGTCTCCGAGGCGACCACCCAGTCCTCTCCGACGAGGCCGAGGGTGAGCGGCCTGATCCCGAAGGGGTCGCGAAAGGCGACCAGGGTGCCGTCCGCGATGGCGACCACCGAGTACGCCCCGTCCAACCGGCGCATCGTCGCCGCGACGGCCTCGGGCAACGGTGCCGGATCGCGTGCCAGGAGCGCCGCGATGACCTCGGTGTCCGAGCTCGACGCGAGCCGCACGCCGGCGGCGAGTAGCTCCTCGCGCAGCGGCCCCGGATCGACGAGGTTGCCGTTGTGGGCGAGCGCGATGGTTCGCATCGCCCCGTGGACGACGAGCGGCTGCGCGTTTGCCCACCGGGCGCCGCCCGTCGTCGAGTACCGGGTGTGGCCGATGGCGACCTCGCCGGGAAGCGCGGCGAGCTTCTCCTCGTCGAACACCTGGGGGACGAGCCCCATCTCGCGAACCGCCGTCACGCGGCCGCCCTCGAAGACTGCGATGCCGGCCGACTCCTGGCCGCGGTGCTGCAGCGCGAAGAGGCCGAAATAGGCGAGCCGGGCGACGTCGCGGTCGAGCGAGCGGACCCCGAAGACGCCGCACATCAGGCGCGGCCCTCGTGGGCGTGGACGAGCTCGGCGAGGGAGGTCCCGAGGAGCGTGTCGCCGCCGACCGTGCCGATCCGCCGCAGCTCGACGCCGCCGCCGGTCGGGTCCGGCTCGACCTGCCCGGGCTCGACCGCCGCGACGACCTGCCCGCCCACCTCGCCGAAGAGCGTGAGCGCGTCGTCCTCGAGGTCGAGCGTCGCGCCGATGCCGCTCCAGAGCGCCGCCTCCGCGAGCGCGACCGCGAGGCCGCCTTCCGCGGCGTCGTGCACGAGCGAGGCGCGGCGCGCCAGCGCCGTCGTGGCCGACACGAGCTCCACCTCGGACGCGAGGTCGAGCGACGCCGACCCACCGAGACTGCTCCAGCGCGCCTGCGCCTCCGAGCCCGTGAAGACGAGCGGTGTCCGGGACCGCAGGAGCAGGAGGGCGTCGCCCTCCCGCCAGCCGCGCGGGACACGGCGCACGTCAGGGACGAGCCCGACGCAACCGACGACGGGGGTCGGGTGGATCGAGCGCCCGTCCGTGTCGTTGTAGAGGGAGACGTTCCCGGAGACGACCGGTAGGCCGAGCGCCTCGCATGCGAGGGCCATCCCCTCGATCGTCTCGGCGAGCTCCCAGCCGACCTCCGGCTTCTCGGGATTGCCGAAGTTGAGGCAGTCGGTGAAGGCGAGCGGCTCGCCGCCGACGCACGCCACGTTCCTGGCGGCCTCGAGGACGGCCAGCTGTCCGCCCAGACGCGGGTCGAGCGTCCCGATCCGGCCCTGTCCGTCGAGCGTGAGCGCGAGGCCACGCCAGTCGGGTCGCAGGCGGAGGACCGCCGCGTCGAGGCCCGGGCGGCGCACCGTGCGCGACTGAACGAGCTGGTCGTAGCGCCGGGTTACGAATGCGCGTGAGCGGAGCTGCGGCGTCGAGAGGAGGTCGAGGAGCGCCTCGCGGGTCGGCGGCGGAAGCGTCGGCTTCTCGACGGGCGGCACGCGCGGGCGGCGCTCGACGGGGTACCGGGGGCATTCGTCGGTGAGCAGCCGAGCCGGGATCGTGCCGACCTCGTCGTCCTCCCAGAAGGCGCGGAGAAGCCCGCTGCCGGTCACCTCCCCGATGACCGCGCGGCGGAGCTCCCACCGGTCCACGACGGCCTCGGCCTCGGCCAGCTGCGACGGGTCGACGATCGCGACCATGCGCTCCTGGCTCTCGGAGATCATCACCTCCCACGGCTCCATCCCCTCCTCGCGCTGGGGGACCCGGTCGAGATGGACGTCGATGCCGTACTCCGCGGCCATCTCGGAGAGCGACGACGCGAGCCCGGCCGCGCCGCAGTCCTGGAGCGAGAGCACGAGGCCGCGCTCCACCAGCTCGACCGACACCTCGATCAGGCGCTTTCCGGTGAACGGATCGCCGACCTGCACCGAGGGCCGCTTGTCCGCGTCGTCCTCGCCGAGCTCCGCGCTTGCGAGGACGGAGGCACCGCCGATCCCGTCCCGCCCGGTCGTCGCGCCGTAGAGGAGTACCAGCGCGCCCGCACGGGTCGCCTTCGCCCTCGTGAGCCGCTCGACGGGAAGGAGCCCGACGCACATCGCGTTGACGAGGCAGTTCGACGCGTAGACGTCGTCGAAGACCACCTCGCCGCCGACGTTCGGCACCCCCACGCAGTTGCCGTAGTGGCCGACGCCGCCGACCGCGCGGGAGAAGTGGTCGTCGGGAGCCCCGAAGCGGAGCCCGTCGAGCAGCGCGATCGGTCGGGCGCCCATCGCCGAGACGTCGCGCAGGATCCCGCCGACCCCCGTCGCAGCGCCCTGGAAGGGCTCGACCGCCGACGGGTGGTTGTGACTCTCGACCTTGAACGCGACCGCGAGCCCGTCTCCGAGATCGACCACCCCCGCGTTCTCGCCCGGCCCCTGGAGCACCCTGGAGCCGGCGCTCGGCAGTCGGCGGAGGAGGAGCGCGGAGTGCTTGTAGCCACAGTGCTCCGACCAGAGGAGCGAGAAGACCGCGAGCTCGAAATGGTTCGGCTCCCGCCCCATCAGGGTGACGATGCGGTCGAGCTCCCCGTCCGTGAGGCCGAGCTGACGGTGGAGCGGCTTTTCCACGACGGAGCTCAGGAGGTCATCCTAGCCGGGGGGTGCGACGGCTCCCGCCGGGCGGGACTAGCGTCGCGTCGTGACCCGGCGAGACCTCGGCCTGCTGCTTGTCCTCTCCGCGATCTGGGGCTCGTCGTTCCTCTTCATCAAGCTCGGCGTCGACGAGCTCGAGCCGAGCGTCGTCGTGCTCGGCCGCACCGTCGTCGGGACGCTCGTGCTCCTGCCGCTGCTCGCCGGGCGCGGCGGCCTCGGCGTGCTCCGAGGGCATGTCCGGACGATCGTCGCTCTCGGTGCCCTGAACAACGCCCTCCCCTTCTGGCTCCTCGCGTTCTCGGAGACCCGCATCGACTCGGGCCTCGCCGCCGTGATCCAGGCCGCCGCGCCGATCTTCACGGTGCTGCTCGCCGCCTGGATCGACCGGTCGCAGCGCGTGCACGGGTGGAGGCTCGTCGGGATCGGGGTCGGCTTCGTCGGCGTCGTGCTGCTGGTCGGGATCCAGGAGGGCGGTGAGCTCGTCGGCGCGCTCGCGGTGATCGGGACCGCGCTCTGCTACGCGGTCTCCGTGCTGCTCGCGGGCCGGACGGTGCGTGCGCTGCCGCCGCTCCAGGTCTCGATCGGGCAGCTGGCGGCGGGAGCCGTCCTCGTGGCCCCGTTCGGGCTCGCGCAGGCGCCGTCCGAGGCTCCGTCCGCCGGCGTCGTCGCGGCCGTGCTCGCGCTCGGCGCGCTCGGCTCCGGTGTGGCCTACCTCCTCTACTTCGCGATCATCGCGAGCGCCGGGGCGTCCCGCGCGATCCTCGTGACGTACCTCGTGCCCGCCTTCGCGCTCGTCTACGGAGCGGTGTTCCTCGACGAGCGCGTGACGACCTCCGCACTCGTCGGCCTTGCGCTGATCCTGGCGGGAACCGCCCTCGCGACGGGCGTGCGACGGGGCCGCGGCTAGCGTGGGGCCGTGAACCGGTTCTGGGCGCTCCTGCTCCTGCTCGCCTCCGTCTGGGGTGCGTCCTATCTCTTCATCAAGGTCGCCGTCGAGGGTGGGCTCGAGCCCGCACCGCTCATGTGCGTCCGCGCCGCTATCGCCGCCGTCGTGCTGCTCGCCTACGTCGTCCACGCCCTCGGCGGTGCTCGTGCGGTCTCCGAGCTGCGGGCGTCGTGGCGGCAGTGGCTCACGATCGGCGCCGTCGCGAACGCCGTCCCGTTCTGGCTCGTCGCCTGGGGCGAGAAGCATGTGGACTCCGGGATCGCGGCGATCGCGCAGTCGACCGTGCCGCTCTTCACGATCCTGCTCGGCCTGCGGTTCCTGCCGCACGAGCCGCTCTCGCGCGGCCAGGTACTGGGCTTCACCCTCGGCCTGGTCGGTGTCGGCGTCCTCGCGGGCGCACACCCGGACGGCGGCCGGTGGGCGGTCGCAGGCACGCTGGCCGTCGTCCTCTCCTCGCTCGCCTACGCGTGCGGCAACGTGATCGGGCAGCGCAGCGTGACCGGTACCCCGGGCCCGGTCCTTGCCGCGGGAGCGATGCTCGCCGCGGCGGTGACGCTTCTGCCCTTCGCGATCCTCCAGGCGCCGACGAGCGCGCCGGACACCGATGCGATCCTCTCGCTGCTCGCGCTCGCGCTCCTCGGCACCGCGCTCGCTCAACTCGTGCTCTACCGGATGCTGAACCTCTTCGGCGCGCGTAGCGTGAGCCTCGTCACGTACCTCATGCCCGGCTTCGCGCTCGTCTACGGGGCCCTGCTCCTCGACGAGCCGATCACGGCCGCGGCGCTCGCGGGGCTCGCCCTCATCCTGGCCGGCGTCGCGCTCGGCTCGGGCGCGCTCCGCCGCCCGGGGCGGGAGGAGGCGGCCGAGGTGACGGCCCGGTGACACTCACGCTGCGACCCGCGCGCGCCGCCGACGTCCCGTTTCTCGTCGCGCTCTACCGGGACGACGAAGTCGCGCCGTTCCTCGCGTCCGTCCGGGCGACGAGCGAGGAGGAGGTCGCCGCCGAGGTCGCCCGCTCCGAACGGGAGCCGGATGCGTTCGGCGTCGTCGTGGTGGAGGTCGACGGCACGTCGGCGGGCGCCGCCACCTGGGAGCGTGTCAACCGGCGCTCACGCATCGCCTCGGTGGGTGCGTTCGCGATCGCCGAGGCGTTCCGCGGTCGCGGGCTCGGCGAGGAGGCGGCCCGCGCCCTGCAGCGACGCCTGATCCGCGAGCTGGGGCTCCACCGGCTCCAGATCGAGGTGTACGCGTTCAACGAGCGGGGGCTGCGCCACGCCGAGCGCGCCGGGTGGATCCGCGAAGGAGTGCGTCGGAAGGCCTACTGGCGGAACGAGACGTGGGTCGACAGCGTCCTCTTCGGCCTCGTCGAGGACGATCTCGAGCCGCCCTAGAGGCGCTCCAGAAAGGCGCCGAACCGGGCGAGCGCCTCGCCGGCGCCGCGCCTGCCCAGCCCGAGACGCACGTGTCCGGGCTCGTCGTAGACCTCGCCCGGGAGGAGCAGGACGCCGGCCTCGGCGGCAAGGCGCTCGCAGAACGACGTCGTGTCGGGAACGTGCAGGCGCGGGAAGCCGATTGGCGACGCGTCGGGGCGAACCCAGTCCAGGAGTGCCGCGTGCGTCGCGAGGAAGGCATCGGCCAGCTCGAGGTTCTCGATGACGAGCGCGCGATTCCGCTCGACGAGCAGCTCGCGGTGGCGTAGCGCGAGCGCGGCGAGAAGCTCGCTCGGAGCGCTCGAGCAGATGGTCGTGTAGAGCTTCACTCCGACGATCGCGTCGCGGAGCGAGGCGTCGCGGCACGCGATCCAGCCCGTCCGGAGCCCCGGCAGCCCGTACGTCTTCGAGACGCTGCCGAGCGAGACGGCGCGCTCGTAGAGGTCACATGCCGCGGGCAGCCGGGCCGATGGGTCGTGCTCGAGCTCGCGGTAGACCTCGTCGCAGAGAAGCACCGCGCCGCGCTCCGCGCACAGCTCGACGATCCGCTGGAGGACGGCACGCGGCATCTGCGTTCCGGTCGGATTGTGCGGCGTGTTGACGTAGACGAGCCTCGTCTCGGGTCGGAGCAGCCGCTCGAAGGCATCGACGTCGTACGTCCAGCCGGCTGCGTACGACCGCTGCCAGGGGTGCACGTCCGCGCCGGTCGAGCGCGCCAGCACGAGGGCCGACTCGTAGCACGGTGTCTCGACGACCGCGTGGTCCCCGGGGCCGAGAACCGCGTGCATGGCGGCGAGGATCCCCTCCTCCGCCGCTGCGAGCGCGACCACCGCCTCGGCACCCGTCCGCTCGTAGAGCGCTGCGATCGCCCCGCGCAACTCCTCGGAGCCGGGCACTTCCGTGTAGCCCAGACGGAGCGCCTCGAGGCGGCCTCGCGCGTCGGGCTCGAGGCCCAGGAGCTCGCCGACGGAGACCGACTCGCAGTCGCTCGACGAGAGCATGAGCTCGGTCGTGAACTCGTGCCGCTCGTACCAGCGCTCGATCCGGAACGGGGCAAGCTCCACGCATGCATGGTCTCAGGTCACCCGGGTGAGACGCGGTGCGCGGGCACACGTCGTCCTGCCGGGGCCGCAGGATTGGGGGCACCGCAACGTCCGAAGGAGGTCCGATGCCGTTCCTCATCGCAGTTGGTGCATTCGTCGCGGCGCTCGTGGGAGGGATCATCCTCTACGTCGCAGGCCTCGAGGTGATCGGCATCGTCGTGGCCCTTGCGAGCATCCCCTGCGCGCTCGCCGCCTGGGTGACGTCCGCAGACCGCCGCATCTGACCGCCCCAGGGGCGGGGCGGCGGCCGGCGGCCCTCGACACGCCGACGAGCAGGATCCCGTAGAGGTGGTCCTGCTCGGCTAGGCGGCGACCGGCGCGGCCTCGCCCTCCGCCACGCTGGTCACGTCGCGTCGGCGCAGAAGCCCGATCAACACGAGCCCGCCGGCGGCGATCAGGAGGGCGCTCGCCGCCCACGTGACCTTGAAGCCGGCGACGAGCGCCTCGGCGGTGTCGGTCTCGCTCGGTTGGCGACCCAGCGAGGCGAGCTCGTCCTCGGTCCGGTTCGTCCCAAGCGTCGTCAGCAGGGCAAGCCCGAGCGCGCCGCCGATCTGCTGGGCCGTGTTGAAGAGCCCGGAGGCGAGCCCGGCGTCCTCGGCCGGCACACCGCTCGTCGCGATCAGCGTCACGGGGACGAAGACGAGTCCCATCCCGATCGAGGTCAGCATGATCCCCGGAAGCAGATCGGTCAGGTAGCTCGAGTCCGGCGTCAGGCGCAGGAAGAGAAGCAGGCCTGCGGCGCCGAGGAGCGAGCCGATGAACGGCACCTCGCGCGCTCCGAGCTTCGGGACGAGCGGTTGGGCCAGCCCCGCCCCGATGATGATGCCGAGCGTGAACGGCAGGAACGCCAGACCCGCTTCGAGCGGGCTGAAGCCGAGCACTCGCTGGACGTAGAGGGTGTTGAAGAAGAACATCGCGAACATGCCCGCGGCGATGATGAACATCGCGACGTTCGCCCCCCGAACCGTCCGGACCGCGAAGATCGAGAGCCTCACGAGCGGCTCCACCGAGCGACGCTCGATCAGGACGAATCCCGCGAGGAGCACGAGCGCGAGACCGAGGAAGCCGAGCACCTCGGCCGAGCCCCAGCCCGACTCTGCCGAGCGGACGATGCCGTAGACGAGCGAAACGAGGCCACCGGTGACGGCGACGGCGCCGGCGAGGTCGAAGCTCTTGTGCGCCTTCTCGTCCTTCGACTCGGGCACGAACCGGAGCGAGAGGAGGAACGTCGCGACACCGACCGGGATGTTGACGAAGAAGATCCACGGCCACGAGAACGCCTCGACGAGGATCCCGCCGAGCAGGAGCCCAACGGCGCCCCCGCCGACCGCGATCGCGGCCCAGACGCCGAGCGCCTTCGCCCGCTCGGCGCCCTCGGCGAAGGTCGTCGTGACGATCGAGAGCGCCGCCGGTGACACGAGCGCGGCGCCGAGGCCCTGCAGGCCGCGCATCACGATCAGCCACGTCTCGCTCTGTGCGACCCCGCAGAGGAGGGAAGCCGCCGTGAAGAGGACGATGCCGACGAGGAAGATCCGCTTTCGCCCGATCAGGTCGCCGGCACGACCGCCGAGCAGGAGAAAGCCGCCGAAGAGGAGCGCGTACGCATTGACGACCCACTGGAGGCCGGAGTCGGTCATGTCGAGGTCGGCCTGGATCGACGGGAGCGCGACGTTCACGATCGTGGCGTCGAGGATCACCATGAACTGCGCGAGACAGACGAGGCAGAGGACGAGCCACGGGTTCACGCGACCGGCGTTCATCGATCACGACGCTAGCCGAAGCCAGGCGGTTACGGCCTACGGGTAGCCGATACCGTGGCCGGCCCTCAGCGAGCGAGCGTCGTCAGCGACCGGCTCCCGGGCCCGAGCCGTCTGATCGCCGCGATCGGCTGCACCTGGGCGATCAGCAGCGACGGCGAGCGACCGCCCGTCCGGGTGGACGGCGAGGCCCGCGACGGAAGGCACACGGGCGACCGTCGTGATCGTCCCGCGTCGGTCGACGCGCCGGATCCGGCCCTGGTTCACGTCGGCGAGGTTTCCCTGTGCGTCGAACACGATCTCGGTCGGCTCGCCGAAGCGTGCCTTCACGGCGGGGCCGCCATCGCCGGATGTGCCGCGAGTCCCGGTTCCCGCGAACACGCTCAGCGTCTTGCGACGCAGGTCGTAGCGAAGCACCTGGTGGCGCTCGGCGTCGGCGATGTAGAGGTCCGGGCCACGCACCTCGATGTCGAGCGGCAGCACGAGCCGGAGCCGCGGCGCCGCTTCGCTCGTGATCGTCAGGCCGAGCGCAAGGCCGAGGCCAACGGTGCACAGCGTGGCGACGACGCGAGCCACGAGACCCTATCGATGCGAGGTACACCTCCTCCAGGAGCTCTACTCGACCGGGCTCCTCGTCGAGCTTCTCGTGAACCAAGAGCTGGAGGCGGCCGGGCTTCCGAGCGAGCAGTTCTCGTTCCTCGGCTGGGTGGCGGGGCTGCAACCGGTGACGCCCGGGGAGCTGGCTGCGGAGACGGGCATCCCGGCGACGACGATCCGCGACCACATCCGGAGGCTCGTCGCGCGGCGACTCGTCCGCAAGCGGCCCAATCCGGCGGACGGGCGCTCCTACCACCTCGTTCTCGGTGCGCGCGGGGCGCGCTCATGGAGCGCGGCTGGCCGGCCCTCGGGCGCGCGTACGAGCGTGTCGCCGTGCATCTCGAGCGGTCCGCCCGCGAGTACGTCGCGGCCTCGCGGGAGGTGCGCGGCGCCCTGCAACGGGCGCTGGCGGAGAGCCGCCTGCCCGCACACGCGCACCGCCGCTCGTGACGTGGTGAGGCCTCGAGCCCGGTCCGGCGAGAGCGTAGGATGCGCGGCATGGAGCTCATTCACACCTGCTACCGCATCACCGACCCCGAGCGATCGGTCGCCTTCTACGAGGCGCTCGGGATGGAGAAACGGCGCGAGCTGCCGATCCGCGACGAGGCGATGAACTACTTCCTCGGCGTCCCGGGGCAGGAGCAGCCGGAGCTCGAGCTGACCCACAACTTCGGCGTCGACTCCTATGAGCTCGGCACCGCGTACGGACACGTCGCGTTGACGGTCGACTCGATGGACGAGACGCTCGCCGCGCTGGCGGAGAAGGGGATCGAGCCGGAGCGACCGCCGTACTCGGTCCGCGAGGGCGGCTCGCTGCTCTGCTTCGTCCGGGACCCCGACGGCTACCGCATCGAGCTGATCGAGCGCTCGGACTACTAGCCCGGCCCCCGCGCCCCGGGCGGGCCGCGTGCGGAGCCCGTCGATCCGTAGGCTCGGAGAATGAGCGACGTCCTCGAGCCGGCGGCGCCTGCGTCCCGTCGCGTCCTCGTCGGGTACTTCACGCTCGCGGGGCTCTACACGCTGTCCGCCGCGGCGATCTGGGGCGTCAACACGCTCTTCCTGCTCGACGCGGGGCTGAGCTTCTTCGAGGTGTTCGTCGCGAATGCGGCGTTCTCGGCCGGCATGGTCGTGTTCGAGGTCCCGACCGGTGTGGTCGCGGACACGCTCGGGCGGCGCGTCTCGTTCCTCCTCTCGGTCGCCGTGCTCGCGGTGACGACGTTGCTGTACGTCGGGCTCGCCGAGGTCGGCGGCGGGGTGGTCGCGTTCGCCGCCGTCTCCGTCGGGATGGGGCTCGGGTTCACGTTCTACTCGGGGGCGATGGAGGCCTGGCTCGTCGACGCCCTCGCCGCGACCGGCTATACCGGCCTCCTCGACGCGGTGTTCGCGCGCGGCCAGCAGGTGACCGGCGCCGCGATGCTCGTCGGAACGGTCGGCGGCGGGCTTCTCGGCCAGATCGACCTCTCGCTCCCGTACCTCGTCCGGACGGTGCTGCTCGCGGTGGTCTTCGTGGTCGCCTACGCGGTGATGCACGACCTCGGCTTCACGCCGCGTCGGGTCGCCCGCGCCGACCTGCCGCGCGAGATCGCGCTGAACGCCCGGGCGGGCGTCCGCTACGGCTGGGGCCAACGCCCCTTGCGGCTCCTGATGCTCGCCTCGTTCGCCGAGATGGGCTTCCTGATGTGGGGGTTCTACGCCTCGCAGCCCTACCTCCTGGATCTGCTCGAGAGCGACGCGATCTGGATCGCGGGGCTCGTCACCGCGGGCATCGCCCTGGCGACGATCGCGGGCAATCAGCTCGTGACGGTCCTCTCGCGACGCTGCGAGCGCCGCACGACCCTCCTCCTCGGCGCGGCGGTCGTCGAGACCGTTGCTGCCGTGGCGCTGGGGCTGGCCGGATCGTTCTGGGTCGCGCTGCCCGCGCTGCTCGTCGTGATGGCGGCCGTCGGCGTGCTGAGCCCGGTTCGCCAGGCGTACCTCCACCAGGTCGTCCCGAGCGAGCAGCGCGCGACGGTCGTCTCGTTCGACTCGATGATCTCCAACACCGGCGGCACGATCGGCCAGGTCGGGCTCGGCGCGCTCGGCGAGGCACGCTCGGTCGGAGCCGCTTTCGTCGCCGGTGGGCTCGTCACGGCCGCAGCGATCCCGCTCTTCGCACGGGTGCGCGCGATCGGCGGGCGGGCCGACCTGATCGGGGGCGAGGACGCCCACGTCCAGGGAGCCTGCGCCGCCTCCGGCCTCCCCGACGTCGTCGCGGTGGACACCGAGGTCGCCGCGAGCCCGACGCCGGGCTGACCTCAGCTCGTCTGGACGCCCATCGTGATCCTCGCGAGGTAGCCGTTCCCGCTTCGCGCGAGCCTGAGCAGCGAGCGGCTGCCGCCGTTGCGGAAGATCGAGTCGGATGCGTTCCGGGTCGTGCGCGCGGGGCGCCTGTTGTACGGGGTGCGGCGGTAGACCGAATCGGTCATGGCGTCGGGGAAGTACAGCTGGCCGGTGTGAAGGACATCGCCACCTAGGTGCGCCTGGACGTGGATGTGGACGGTTCGGCCCTCGTACCAGCCGGGGTAGATCGTGTCGAATTGCGCCAGACCGGCGCGGTCGGTGCGCTGGATCCCGCGCAGGAAGGTGAGCCCGTCGGTTCCCTCCTGCGAGAAGCCCGAGTACGTGCCCCCCGCGTCGCAGTGCCAGATGTCGACCGCCGCGCTGCGGATCGGCTTGCAGTTCGAGACGTCGACGACCGTCGTCCGGAGCGCGAGCGGGACGCCCGGCCGGCCCTCCCGCACGTTGCGCCGCACCTTGTCGCCCTCGGTGAAGTACGGCCCGAGCGTCTGCTCGGGCGAGAGCACGCAGGAGACGAGACCCGAGGCGACGGCGGCCGGACCGGCTCCCGCGCCCGCGGCGTCGTCCGCCGACTCCAGCTTCCACGTCGTGGCGCCGACGGCGCCTGCGGCCAGTCCGCCGAGGCGGAGCAGCGAGCCCCGCCGCGTCAACGAGGGCCGCTCGTTGGTGTTCGCATGTTCGTCCATGCCCGGCATGGTGCACGTCCCCCTTCAGAGGTCGTTCAGAGCCGCCTTCGAGCTTTCGCAGAATGTGCCGCCCTCAGATGGTCAGCGCCAGCTGCCCGGCCGCGTCCGCGGCGAGCCGTGCGGCATCTCGAACCGCTTCCTCGAAAGATCCCGCGAGCGCGACGAGGGAGCGGTGTGGGATGCCTGCCGGCAGGACACCGGGCTCGACGTCGCCTGCGACGAGCCCTACGGGCACGCCGAGCTCGGCGGCCTTTGCGAGCACGTTCCCGACGACCTTCCCTGCGAGAGAGGTTGCGTCGACGCGGCCCTCGCCCGTGAGTGCCAGGGAGGATCCCGACAGCGCCCCACCGAGCCCGGCGAGGTCGGCGACGAGCGCGGACCCCGGAACGAGGCGAGCGCCGAGCGCCGCCAGCCCGCCGGCGAGCCCGCCGGCCGCGCCGCCCCCGTCCACGTCGAGAACGTCGACGTCGAATCTCTCCCGGTACTGCTCGGCGAGCGCGCCGAGGCGGTGCTCGAGCTCTGCGACGGCCTCCGCGTCGGCGCCCTTCTGCGGCCCGAACACGCGAGCGGCGTCGCGCGAATCGCGTCGTCACGTCACAGGCGACGACGACGTCCGCGCCCCTGAGGTCGAAGCCGAGCGCCTCGAGGGCGCCGAGGCCGCCGTCGACCGTCGCCGAGCCACCGACGGCCACGATGACCTGGCGCGCTCCCGCCCCGAGCGCCGCTGCGATGAGCTCGCCCGTGCCGCGGGTCGTCGCCTTCAGCGGATCATTCGGGCCGTCGACGAGCGCGAGACCGCTTGCCCGGGCCATCTCGATCACGGCCGTCTCGCCGCGGATCCCCCACTCCGCGTCGACGGACGCCCCGAGCGGCCCGGTGACGCGCGCCGTCCGGCGATCTGCGGCGTTCGGGGAGAGCACCTCGAGCGTGCCCTCGCCGCCGTCGGCGAGCGGCAGCCGGGTCGCAGTGCGGCCCACCTGCTCGACGCCGCGCGCCATCGCCTGGGCGGCCTCGCGGGCGGTCAGGCTGCCGCGGAACTTGTCCGGACAGCAGAGGACCGCGCCCGCTTCGCTCACGTGGCTCGCCTGCGCACCGCCGCGAGCCTACGACGACTGAGCCTGTCAACCGCTTCTTGACAGCGCGACGAGCTGTCAAGTACAACTTGACGTCGTGGAGCTCGAGCGCCTGATCGCGGCGGCGCAGCAGCAGGCGCCCGACGAGTCGCCACTCGCCGGTGTCGCGGCCGCCCGCGACCTGTGCGCCGAGCTGAGCGTGCTCGGCGATCAGGTCGTCGACCACTTCGTCGAGGCGGCACGTCGCGACGGCTGCTCGTGGGCACAGATCGGCTCGGTGCTCGGCGTCACGCGCCAGGCTGCGCACCAGCGTCACGGCGGCCTCCCGCGGCGACTGCTCGGACGCGCCTCCGTCGTGGCACGGTTCGGGCCGGACGCGAAGCGAGCGGTCGTCGCGGCCCGGAACGCTGCGCGCGCGATGGGCCACCCGCAGGTCGATGCGGAGCACCTCCTGCTCGGCATCCTCGACGCGGGCCGGGACGCCCCCGGTGCCGTTGTGCTGGCGCGCTGCGGGATCGAACGGCCGGACGTCGTGTCGGAGATCGAGGCGGTCGCCGGCCCGAAGGCCGAGGCACGCTCAGGTCACATTCCGTTCGCGCCGCGCGCGAAGAAGATCCTCGAGCTTTCGCTCCGCGAGGCGTTTGCCCTCCGGGACCGCCGGATCGGGAGCGAGCACCTGCTCCTGGCCATCCTTCGCGAACGCGGCAGCCTGGCGGCGCAGCTCCTCGGTCGACGCGGCGTCGATCGCGATCGCGTCAGGGAGCTCCTCCGCGACCTGCGCGCGGCCGCGGCCGAATGAGCGGGCGCCTCACGTGAGCGGGACAGACGTACCGGTCGCCGAGTTCGGCTTCCCCGGTGAGCTGCGCGACCTCCTCGTCGCGGCGATCCTCCGGGGCGAGAAGGTCTCGACGACAGGGCTCCACGAAGAGCACGTCCGAGAGGGCGCGCCGATGGGCGAGGTCGGCGATCGTGAGCTCGTCGTCGACTCGGCCGGGCGCGGCGTCGCGATCATCGAGACGACCGAGGTCGTCGTGCAGCGGATGCGCGACGTCGACCTCGCGTTCGCGCTCGACGAGGGCGAGGGGTTCGAGACGCTCGCCGAGTGGCGCGACGCGCACGTCCGCTTCTTCACGAGCCCGGAGCTGACGGCCCTGCTCGGCGAGCCGCCGGTGGCGATCGACGACGACACGCTCGTCGTGTGCACGCGCTTCCGCGTCGTCGAGCGACTCTAGCGTCCGGTCGCGACGCGGCGTCGCACAGACGACACGAAGTGGGCACAGTCACGTCACACCTCGCGCGATACGTTGCCCTCGATGGCGACAGTGACGACACCCTGGGGAAAGGCCACGAGCCTCGAGGCGGTCTCGGTGGCGCAGCGAGCGGCGGACAGGCGTTTCACGACCCGAGTGGAGCTGCTCGCAGGCACCGACGGCGAGCGGCTCGTGCGGTTCTCGTACGCGACCGACGGCACGGGGCGCCGCGGGCCGGTGACGCTTCGCGAACGCGACCTGGCAAAGCTTCGTGCCGCGCTCGAGCGCGCTCCGGAGCTCGGCCGGATCCTGGGCGGAGCGGGGGTCGGTGGTGCCGACCGGTGACGGGACGCCCGACGGCGCTCACCCGGTCCGGAGGGTCCTGCGCTCGAACCGGCTTACCGTCCGGCGACCGCAGGAACCGCGTCTCGCTCGCGCGCGGCCGAGATCAGGCCCGCGAGGAGCGGCCGCCCCCCGACCGGCCCGAGGAGAGGGTCGACCGCATGCTCCGGATGGGGCATCAGCCCGAGCACGTTGCCGCCGACGCTCGCAATGGCCGCGACTCGGTCGCGGGAGCCGTTCACGTCGTCGCGGTACCGCAGGACGACCTGGCCCCGGTCGACAAGATCGGCGAAGAGCGCGTCGTCGGCGACCCAGCACCCCTCGCCGTGCTTGATCGGGATCACGAGCTCGTCGCCGGGCGCGCACGCCTCGGTGAAGGGCGTCGCGATCGACTCGACGGTGACGGTCACGTCGGCGCACACGAACTCGAGCTGCCGGTTCGCGCGGAGGACGCCCGGGAGCAGGCCCGCCTCGCAGAGGATCTGGAAGCCGTTGCAGATCCCGAGGACAGGGCCGCCCGCGGCGGCAAACTCCCGGATCGCGCCCATCACGGGGGCGACACGCGCGAGCGCGCCGCAGCGAAGGTAGTCGCCGTAGGAGAAGCCGCCCGGAAGCACGACTCCGCCGGCCGCGTCCGGCAGCGCCGGATCGGTGTGCCAGACGGGCAGCGCCTCCGCACCGAGGAGCTCGAGCGCGAGGCACGCGTCCCCGTCGTCGTTCGACCCCGGGAACGTGACGACTGCGATCCGCGCGCGTGGGTCGGTCACGCGTCCTCCGTGACGACCTCGAAGCTCTCGATCAGCGGATTCGCGAGGAGCTCGGCGCACATGCGCTCGACGTCGGCGCGAGCCTGCGCTGCATCGTCCGCCTCCACCTCGAGATCGACGAGCCGGCCGACCCGTGCCCGCGCGACTCCGAACCCGAGGTGCGCGAGCGAGGCCTGCACGGCCTCCCCCTGTGGATCGAGGATCCCGTCCTTCGGCCGGATGAGCACCGTCAGGCGCACGACACCACCTGGGGATCGTCCAGATACCGCTCGAAGGGAATACCGGTGAGTCGTTCGAACGCGTCGACGTAGCGCCGGCGCGTGTTCGAGACGACCTCCGCGGGGAGCTCCGGGCCGGGGGGCCGGCGGTCCCAGCCGGTCGCGAGGCACCAGTCGCGGACGTACTGCTTGTCGAAGGACGGCTGTGGACCGCCCGGCGCGTAGCCGTCGGCCGGCCAGAGCCGTGACGAGTCCGGGGTCAGCGCCTCGTCCGCCAGGACGACCTCCCCGTCCTCGTCGACACCGAACTCGAACTTCGTGTCCGCGAGGAGAATCCCCCGCGCCGCGGCATAGCGCGCGGCGTACGCGGTAGAGCCCGAGCGGCTGCCTCGCGCGCGACGCGGTACGGCTCGCCGCAGAGTGCCTCGGCTTCCTCCTCGGTGATGTTCAGGTCGTGGCCCTCGGTGGCCTTGGTGGCGGGAGTGACGATCGGGGCCGGAAGTCGCTCGGACTCCCGCAGGCCACGAGGCAGCCGGTGCCCACACACCTCGCCGGTGTCGCGGTAGTCGACCCAGCCCGACCCGGCCAGGTACCCGCGCACGACGAGCTCGACGGGCAGCATCTCGAGGCGCCTGCACTCGAGCGACCGCCCGTCGGGCCGAACCGCGAGGAAGTGGTTCCGAACGATGTGGCCGGTTCGCCGAAACCAGAACGCCGAGAGCCCGGTCAGGACACATCCCTTGTCGGGGATCTCGGTCGGCAGCACGACGTCGAACGTGGAGATGCGGTCCGACGCGACGAGCAGCAGGCGATCGTCGCCGACCGCATAGAGCTCACGCACCTTGCCGCTGCCCACATGGAGCGCGTCAGGCATGGACGGCCCCACTCCGCTGTGCGACGAGCGCGCGCAGACGCTCGAACACGGTCTCGACGTGCACGGTGTATGCGCCGAGGTCGAAGACCTCGTCGAGGTCGACGCGATCGGCGATCTCGGGGTCGTCGCGCACGAGGCCCGGGAAGTCGAGTCTCCTCGTCCCAGGCGCGCATCGCGTGACGCTGGACGCTGCGGTACGCCGCGTCCCGAGCGACCCCCGTCGCCACGAGGGCGAGAAGGAGCCGTTGGCTGAAGTAGAGGCCGTGGGCGGCGTCCAGGTTCGCTCGCATGCGGGTGGGATGGACGACGAGGCCGTCGACGAGCCAGGTGAAGCGGTCGAGCATGTAGTCCACCGCGAGGAACGAGTCGGGCAGGACCACCCGCTCGGCGGAGGAATGCGAGATGTCGCGCTCGTGCCAGAGGGCGACGTTCTCGAAGCCGACGAGCGCGTTGCCGCGGACGACGCGGGCGAGCCCGCAGAGGCGCTCGGCGACGATCGGGTTCCGCTTGTGCGGCATCGCCGACGAGCCCTTCTGACGCCGCGAGAACGGCTCCTCCACCTCCCGCACCTCGGTGCGTGCGAGATGACGGATCTCGAGCGCGAAGCGCTCGAGCGAGGCCGCGACGAGCGCGAGCACGGCGAGGACCTCCGCGTGCCGGTCGCGCTGGAGGATCTGGGTCGAGCTCGGGGCGGGGTCCAGCCCCAGCCGCTCGCAGGCGACCCGCTCCACCTCCGGATCGATCGCCGCGTACTGGCCGACGGCACCCGACAGCTTGCCGACCCGGAGGCCGTCGAGCGCCCGCTCGACGCGCGCACGGTCCCGGTCGAGGGCGAATGCCCAGCCCACGAGCTTCAGCCCGAACGTCGTCGGCTCCGCATGGACGCCGTGCGTCCGCCCCATGCAGAGCGTCTCGCGATGCTCCTCGGCTCGCGCGACGACCGCGACGAACGCGCGCTCGAGCCCCTCGAGCACGAGGGCGCCGGCCTCCTGCACGGCAAGGGACAACGCCGTGTCGAGCACGTCCGAGGAGGTCAGGCCGAAGTGGAACCAGCGCCCGTCCTCGCCGAGCGTCTCCGCCATCGCGTCGACGAAGGCCGCGACGTCATGGTTCGTCTCGCGCTCGAGCTCGGCGACGCGCGACGGCGTCGGCGGCTGCGCCACCGCGCGGATCGCCTCGACGGCCTCCGCCGGGACGGTCCCGAGCTGCGCCCAGCCGTCGAGGGCCGCCAGCTCGACGTCGAGCATGCGCGCGAGCCTCGCCTCCTCCGACCAGATCCGACTCATGGCTGGACGGGAGTAGCGCGCGATCACTACGACAAGTCTAGACGCGGGCCCTTACGACGCCCTCGGGGGCGCGACGTCTCGAACACGGCACACAGGTGGTGCGATGTCGTGACGATTGTTGTCGCTGCAGGCAATAGAATGAAAAGTGGGTGGTGGGTTGGGGTGCCCCGAGGGAAGTGCGCTCATCGCGAAGAATCCTCGTCTGGTCACGCGAGCCCTGCCGCGACGTCACGTCGCCACCGTGCGCCGGGGATCCGGATCAGGTCAGCAGCGGCGTAGGCGCGCGCACGAGCCTCGGCAAGTGTCGGAGCCGCTCCGGTCACGCCCAGGAGCCTGCCGCCGTTCGTGACGAGCTGCCCGTCGCGGAGCGCCGTGCCCGCGTGGAAGACGAGCGCACCCGACGACTCCGCGGCGTCCACGCCCTCGATGGGCGTGCCTCGATCGGTCGAGGCCGGGTAGTCCCCCGCGGCCACGACCACCGTGACGGCGGCACCGCTCGCGCGACCGAGCGAGACACCCGCGAGCGCGCCGTTCGCTGCCGCTGCGAGCGCGACGAGCAGATCCCCCTCGACGAGCGGGAGCACCGACTGCGTCTCCGGATCGCCGAAGCGGCAGTTGTACTCGAGCACGCGGGGGCCACGTTCCGTGAGCATCAGGCCGGCGAAGAGCGTCCCGACGAAGGGAATGCCTCGAGACCGGAGCTCGTCGAGCACCGGCTGGACCGTCGTCTCGACGAGCTCGTCGAGGCCGTCGACCGAAACGGGCGCGTACGAGCCCATGCCACCGGTGTTCGGGCCCTCGTCCCCGTCCCCGACCCGCTTGTAGTCGCGTGCCGGCGCCAGCAGCAGGGCGTCGACACCGTCACTCAGCGCGAAGAGCGACACCTCGGGGCCTTCGAGCAGCTCCTCGGCGAAGACGGCGCCGCCGAAGCTGCCCGCGAGCTCGAGGCCGGCCTCGAGCTCCGCCTCGGTCCGGCAGAGGACGACGCCCTTCCCCGCCGCGAGGCCGTCGGCCTTCAGGACGCAGGGCGCCCGAGGGGTGTCGAGCACGGCGGCCGTCGGGACGCCGGCGGCCTGCATCACGTCCTTGGCGAAGCGCTTCGAGCCCTCGATCCGCGCGGCGGCCTTCGACGGGCCGAAGACCGGGATCCCCGCGTGGCGGATCGCGTCCGCGATGCCGGCGACGAGCGGGCCCTCGGGGCCGACGACGACGAGCTCGGCCTCGAGGGACCGCGCCAGGCCGAGCAGGCCGTCGCCGTCGTCGGCCGCGATCGGATGACAGGTCGCCAGCGCGGCGATCCCGGGGTTCCCGGGCGCGACGTGGAGCTCGGTCAGCGCCGGAGACGACGCGATCCGCCAGGCGAGCGCGTGCTCCCGACCGCCCGAGCCGACGAGGAGCACGCGCACGGCGGGCGCCTACGGCTGCAGGGCGAGCACGGCGTCGCGCGCCGCTCCCGTCCCGACGATCGTGACCGGGACGCCGAGCGCCTCGGCGACGAACGAGACGTAGCCCGCGGCCGCCGCCGGGAGCGACGGTCCCGAGAGCTCCTCTCGCCAGCCGCTCAACGTCTCGAAGACCGGCGCGCAGTGGTGGAAGTCCGACTGGTGCGCCGGGAAGTCGTCGGTCTCGCTGCCGTCCGGGAGCCGATAGCGAACGCACACGGGCACCTCGTCGAACTCCGAGAGCACGTCGAGCTTCGTCACCGCGAGCGAGGTGATCCCGTTGACCCTCACCGCGAAGCGCAGCGCCACCAGGTCGAGCCACCCGCAGCGGCGCTCGCGACCGGTCACGGTCCCGAACTCGCCGCCGAGCTCGCGCACGCGCGCCTGGGCGGGGCCTGCGATCTCGCTCGGGAACGGCCCCTCGCCGACACGCGTCACGTACGCCTTCGAGACGCCGACCACCTCGTCGATGCGCTGCGGGCCGATGCCGAAGCTCACCGCCGCACCGGCCGCGATCGGGCTCGACGACGTGACGAACGGATAGGTGCCGTGGTCGAGGTCGAGGAGCGTGCCCTGGGCGCCCTCGAACAGCACCTTGCGTCCGTCGCGAAGCGCCCGGTCGACGAGCAGCGAGGTGTCGGCGACGTACGGGGCCAGCCGCTCGGCGTGCCCGAGCGTCCGCTCCACGACCTCCTCGACGTCGAAGGCGGGGATCCCGTAGACGCGCTCCAGCCACACGTTCTTCTCTCCGGCCGCGAGCTCGACCTTCTCGCGCAGGATCTTCGGGTCGAGCAGGTCCTGCACCCGGATGCCGATGCGTGTCGCCTTGTCCGCG
Source organism: uncultured Actinomycetes bacterium (assembly GCA_963734045.1). Classification (GTDB taxonomy): domain Bacteria; phylum Actinomycetota; class Thermoleophilia; order Gaiellales; family Gaiellaceae; genus Gaiella. The sequence continues at coordinate 120,832 of CAVTFU010000009.1, forward strand.
TACGTCGGCCCGATGCCGCGCCGCGTCGTGCCGATCTGGAGCTTGCCGAGGCGACGCTCGCCGGCTCCGTCGAGCGCGACGTGCCACGGCATGACGAGATGCGCGTTGCCGGAGACGAAGACGAGCCCGTCGGTGCGGTGCCCTCGTGACTCGAGCTCGTCGAGCTCGTCGATCAGAACCTGCGGGTCGACGACGCAGCCGGCGCCGATCGCGCTCGCGACTCCGGCGATGATCCCGGAGGGGATCGCGCGGATCTTGTACGTCTCGCCGCCGACGACGATCGTGTGACCGGCGTTCGGGCCGCCCTGGTAGCGGCAGACGAGGTCGGAGTCCTGGGCGAGCAGGTCGACGATCTTCCCCTTCCCCTCGTCACCCCACTGCGCCCCGACGATCACGGTCGCGGGCACGTGCTCAAGTCTCGCACGTTCGTCGGCTCGCCGGATCCAGTTCTCGCAAGCGGCAGAACGACTGCTGACCACCCCTGACGCATCCGTGGAGGCCGCCTCGGGCGAGGCGCCCTCCACGTTTGCGGGCCGCTCGAATGGTTCCGTCGAGAGACGGCTAGCGTCCGATCCGCGAGCGCGTCGCCTCGCGGACGTACTCGATGCCGTCTCGGGCGAGGATCTCCCGCCGGCTCACGAGTCGGGCCGCCGCGCCCGCGACGCGCAGAACGTATGACGCGTGGTTCGGGTAGAGCACGTCCAGCCTGGCACTGTCGAACGGCGTGAAGTGCCCGCCCGAGAAGATGAAGAAGTCCTCCGTGGCGAACTCGAAGCCCTCGTAGGTCCCGAGCGGGGCACCGACGTCCCGGCCGTGGTAGGTCGAGGTCATGTGCGGGAGCCGGACGCCGCCCAGCGCATTGCCGTCGGCATCGCGGATCGCCTGGCGATACGGGAAGCCGAAGAGCTCCCCGACCTCCTCGTGGAGGTCGATGTAGTTGCTGTCGGGCGGAGGCGTCCCGCCGATCCACGCGATCAGGTTGCGCAGCGACGCCCGCGCGAGGGCTGCCAGCTGGCGGGGTTCTGCGCCGGCGCCTCGACGAGCGCCAGGACAGGCGTCGGGATGTGGGCGGTGCCCGCGATCTCCATCAGGCGGTAGTCGGCGGTCTGGCCGCGCTCGCCGTACCCGGACGCCTCGGCATCGCCTTCACCGTTGAACGCAATCACCTTGCCCCCGTCGGAGACAGGGCCATCGGCACACAGAAAGCCCGAGAGCGAGCCCAGGCCCGGATCGATACAGCCGCCGCCGGCACCGCCGTAGAGCGCGCCGTCGAAGGCGAGCCCGCCGCTCGTGTTGGCGTGCGAGCGGTAGAAGCTCCGCAGGACGCCACCGGTCTGCGAGTAGCCGTAGGCGACGACCGTCTCCGAGGCGTTCGGACGGTGAGCCGTAGGGATCTTGCCCGGATCGCGGGCAAGGGCGGCAGCGTCGCGGATGATCGAGAAGGCGTCGCCGGCCTCGGCGATGGTGCCGGTGCCGCTGCTTTCGACAGCGTCCTTGTCCCAGTTCACGCTCAGGTAGACGTGGCCCGACCCGAACAGGTAGTCGTCTCCGAGGTGCACACGGGCCAGGTACAGCGGCTCGGGCGTCGCAGGCGCGGGTAGCGCTGCGGGGTAGAGCATGAAGACGGTGTTGACGACGTCCACCACGGCCACGCCGCTGTAGTCCCGACTGCGCGTGGGAAACGCGACCGTCACCGGAACGTCGTACGCACCCCCGGGAGCGGTACCCACCATCCTGAGCGTCGCTTCCCGGTAGGGCCGGTGGTCGTAGGCGCCGAGCTCGGTCGAGCTCACCACCGAGACCGAGGTCACCACCGCCTGGGCAGTGTCGGGGCTGCCGAGCAGCGCGCACGCCGCCAGGGCGGTCGCCGTCAGGCAAATCAGCGTTCTGTGGCGGACGAGCGGTGTGGCTCTCGAGCCGCGCTCGAGCCCGAGGTTCAGGTCGTTCGTCATGGCGTTCCTCCCTTCGGCTCAGAGGCGACGTACCGCCTCCTGCGCCTCGATTCCGAGAGAGCTGGTCTCCCTCGCCGAGAGGCGATCGTCGTCCGGTGGGCCGTGGCGGTCGTCAGGGGAATCCCGGAGCTCGCGGAGGATCACGGATAGCCCTGAGCAGCGGGAATCGAGCCTCAGGAAAGCCGAGGAGAGTCAGGGGAAGCCTGGACGTCAGGCTGCGTGCGGTCTGTCACGATCGAGCAGATGAACGACGTCCTCGCAGCGTCGATCAGCGGCCGATGACCGCCGTCACGGCCGCCTCTCGCGGGCTGGAGCGTTGGCCTCGCTGGTGGCGGAGCGGGGTGCGCACCCGCGTCTGGTGGGCGGCGGCGCTCACGTTCGCCGTGATGTTTCCGCGGTGTTGATCCACGACCGCGATCTGCTCGACAAGCCGCGTTTGCGCGAGTCGGTCGGCTCGGCGGCGAGATTGGCGCTGGAGAACGAGCGCTTGCAGGCCGAGTTGAGGGCGCAGCTGACGGAGTGCGCGAGTCGCAGGGGCGCATAGTGCGGGCGGGCGACGAGGAGCGCCGACGTCTGGAGCGGGATCTCCATGACGGCGCGCAGCAGCGTCTGCTGGGGATAGGGATGGGCCTACAGCTTCTGCGCGGCCACCTCGACCGGGAGGAGGAGTCGACGAGCCTGCTCGCGGAGAGCGCGAGGTGGCAGACCTCACGGTCGAGATCGAAGACGACGGGATCGGCGGCGCCGTCCCGGCGAAGGGCACCGGCCTCCGAGGCCTCACCGACCGGGTCGGCGCCCTCGGCGGCCGGCTCGTCCTCGACAGCCCGCCGGGCCACGGGACGCGGATCCGGATTCGGATCCCGGTCGCCGACGAGACCGAATCCGGAATGCCCGCGGCGACGCATTCTCCGGCGGCGACGACCGTGGGGCGATGAGCTCGGCGTCGCGACGTGAACGGCGTCCGGACTCTCAGCCGCTCGCGTGGTCGGTGAACTTCGCGAAGCGACGGAGGAAGCTGAGCTTCACCGCGTCCGTCGGCCCGTTCCGGTGCTTCGCGAGAATGATCTCCGCCAGCCCCTGGGAGTCGGACTCCTCGCCGTTGTAGTACTCGTCGCGGTACACGAAGAAGACGAGGTCGGCGTCCTGCTCGATCGAGCCCGACTCGCGCAGGTCGGAGAGAATCGGCCGCTTGTCGTGACGCTGCTCGACGGCGCGCGAGAGCTGCGACAGCGCGAGGATCGGGACGTCGAGGTCGCGGGCGAGGACCTTGAGGTTGCGGGAGATCTGCGACACCTCCTGGACGCGGTTTTCCGCGTTCGCGCCCGAGGTCATCAGCTGGAGGTAGTCGACGATGATCAGCCCGAGCTCCGGCTCCCGCGCCTTGAGCCGGCGGGCCTTCGAGCGGAGCTCCATCATCGTGATCGAGCCCGTGTCGTCGACGTAGATCGGCGCCTTCATCAGCTTGTCGCACGCGGCGGTCAGCCGCGGCCAGTCCTCCTGGGTCAGCTTCCCCGAGCGGACGCGGTTCGACTCGACCTTCGCCTCGCTGCACATGAGCCGCTGGGTCACCTCCGACTTCGACATCTCGAGGGTGAAGAGCGCGACTGGCGTCGCGTGACGCACGCCGAGGTTCGCGCTGATGCAGAGCGCGAGCGCGGACTTCCCCATCGAGGGCCGTGCCGCGAGGATCACCAGGTTCCCCGGCTGGAAACCGGAGGTGAGACGGTCGAGGTCGCGGAACCCGCTGGGCACGCCGGTGACGTCGACCCCTGCCTCGTAGAGCTTCGTGATGCGCTCGAAGCTCTCGGTGAGCAGCGGCCCGATGTGCGCGAAGTCGCCGCGGATCCGCTCCTGGGAGAGGTCGAAGACGATCTGCTCGGCGCGGTCGACGAGCTCGGTCGTCTCGCCGAGGCGCTCCCGCCCGAGCCTGGTGATCTCCTGCCCCGCCTGGATGAGGGCGCGGAGCGTCGCGGTCTCCTTGACGATGTGCGCGTAGTGGTCGACGTTCCCGGCGGCCGGCACGAGCGCGGCGAGCTCCGCCACGCGCGAGCTGCCGCCGACCGTCTCGAGCTCGCCGCGCTCCTCGAGCTCGTTGGCGAGCGTGATCGCATCGACCGGCTCGCCCTTCGCCCAGAGCGCGAGCATCGTGCGGTAGATCGTCCCGTGGGAGCCGCGGTAGAAGTCCGGCGCATCGAGGATCTCCGTGACGGCGCCGATCGCGGTCTCCGTGAGGAGCATCGCCCCGAGCACGGACTCCTCGGCCTCGAGGTTCTGCGGCGGCACGAGGGCTGGCAGGGGCGCGTGCGTCGTGCTCACGGCGGGATCAAACCGCCTCGCCGGGGAACGCGTCCCGAACGGACAGTCGTCGCCTCCGTCCGACCCGGATGCAGGGTGAATGGAACACGTGTTCGTATTCTATCCCCCGCGCCGGACACGCTTGTCCACCGTCAGGTACCCGGTTGTTCTCGGCCCGAGGTCGCTCCGTGCGGTCTTTTCCGCGATCCGTCCACAGACGGCGCCCCCGGTCTGTGGAGCGTGTGGATGGAGCTGTGGACGGATTCGAGGGGCGGTCGCCCGCCCCTCGGCCGCTCGTTCAGTCCTCGGGCGTCGCCTCCGGCGCTGGGGCGCCGTCGGCCTCGACGGGCTCCGGTTCCTCGGCGGCCGGCTCGAGTTCGAGCACGTCCTCCTCGGCGAGCGCCGCCTCGGTCTCGCGAAGCGCCTCCGCGTGTGCCGCCTCGGCGGCCTCGGCCTCGGCGCGCTCCGCCGCCTCGAGCGCGGCGAGCTCCTCCTCGGGTGGCAGTTCGCCGCCCTCGGGCACGACGAGCGTCTTCACCTCTGCGGTGACGCCCTCGAAGACGTGGATCGGGATCGAGAACCGGCCGATCCGCTTGATCACGTCGAGGTCGATCTTGCGTCGGTCGACGCGGATCTTGCGCGTCCGCCAGAGCTCCTCGGCGATGTCCGTCGGCGTCACGGAGCCGAACAACGCCCCGGTCGGGCCTGCCTTCACCTCGAAGCGGAGCACGGTCTTCGTGAGCGTGTCCGCGATCTCCGCCGCCTGGTCCGCCGAGCGCGCCTCGTGGCGCTCGCGCTGGGCGTCGATCCTGCGGATCTCTGCGATCCGGCCGGGCGTCGCGACCTCCGCGAGGTTGCGAGGCAGGAGGTAGTTGCGGGCGAACCCGCGCTTGACGTCGACGACCTCGCCCTTGAGACCGAGCTTCTCGACGTCGCTTCTCAGGATGACTTCCATCGTCAACCCTGCACGTATGGCAGCAGCGCCATCTCGCGGGCCCGCTTCACCGAGACCGCGACCTGCCGCTGGTGGCGGCGGCACGCGCCCGTGATCCGGCGGTTGCGGATCTTGCCCTTCTCGGAGATGTAGCGCCGCAGCTGGTTGACGTTCTTGTAGTCCACCTCTGCGATCTTGTCCTTGCAGAAATGGCAGCTCTTGCGCCTGCCGCCGGTGGCCCGGTCGACGGCCCGCTTGCGCGGTTGGGTCTTCGCAGCCATCGTCGCCTCCTAGAACGGAATGTCGTCGTCGGTCGGGGACGAAGGGAAGTCACCGGCGGGCGTCGAGACCTCGTTCGGGATGAAGCCACCGCCGCCGCCCTCGCCGTCGGCGCGGCTCCCGAGGAACTGGACGGTGTCTGCGACGACGTCGACCGCCTGGCGCTTCCCGCCCTCGGGCGTCTCCCACTCGCGCCATTCGAGGCGTCCGTCGACCCCCACCGGACGGCCCTTGGAGAGGTACTGCGCGCAGCGCTCCCCCTGGTTGCCCCAGACGGTGATGTCGAAGTAGTTGGGCTTGTCGACCCACTGCCCGGTCTCGTCCTTCCGCCGGGTGTTCACCGCGAGGCGCAGGCTGCAGACCGCCATCCCCGACTGGGTGTGGCGCAGCTCCGGGTCACGTGTGAGGTTGCCGACGAGCACGACGCGGTTGATGGCAGCCATCTCTTATTCCTCCTCGGGGGCGTCCGCGGGCGTCGAGGCATCGTCGCCGATCGGCGCGCCCACCGCTATTGGCTCGGCGGGACCCCCCTCGAGGCGACGTGTCGCGAGATGCCGCAGCACGTCGTCGTCGATCTTGAGCACGCGGTTGAGCTCGTCGAGCGTCTCGGCGTCCGCAGCGAAGGTGACGAGGTGGTAGACCCCCTCGTCCTGCTTCGCGATGGGGTAGGCGAGCTTGCGCCGTCCCCAGGGGTCGTGGCGGTCGACGGTGCCGCCGCCCTTCTCGATCAGCGTGCGCACGCGCGTCACGACCTCGCCCTGCTTTTCCTCGGGCAGGTCGGGAGCGAGCAGCAGCAGAATCTCGTAATCGGTCACGGCGTTCCCTCTCTCCTTCCTTCGGTCTGAATCGGCCCCGCCGGGTGGTGCGACGCCCGGGAACGACGTCGCGCGGCGTGGCAGGAAGCCGCGGAAGGGTAGCAGCGCCCGGCGTCGGTCATCGGGAGGTTGCGGCGGCTCGGCGGTCGCCTTCAGGGATGCGTCGCGCCAGGAAGGCGGGGATCCGAGCGCGGGATCTCGCTCCTGCCGGACCCCGCTTTGCGGAGAGAAATAGAATCCCGCGCGTGGGCAGGCTCTTCGGCTGGGCGGCAGGGCTCGTGGGCATCGCGGCGCTCGCGCGCGTGCTGGCCCGTCGCGCTGCACGCCGAGAGGCGCCGCCCGCCGCTCCGGACGCCGTCGAGGATCCGGCCGCGGCGCTGCGACGCACGCTCGAGACGACGCGAGAGGCACCTGCCGCCGACCCCGGCCTGGAGTCGCCACCCGAGGCGCCTGCGGCGGGCGTGGAGCCGGCCGAGCCGCTCGCCGACCGACGCGCCCGTGTCCATGCCAAGGCCCAGGAGGCCATCGACGCGATGCAGGAGCCGCCGGCGTGAGCGAGCAAGCGCCGCTCGCGGAGACCGGCGACCCGCTGGCGCGCCTGGAGGGGCAGGTCGCCGCGTTGCGCGAGGACGTGCAGCGGCTCGGGTCCCGGGCGCCCCTCCCCGCGGCCGCAACGGACGTCCCCGAGCCCCCGGCGGCCTACGCCTGGCTCGGGGCGCTCGACCCACCCGTCCGCCGCCGGCCGCAGGTTCCGCGCCTCTTGCTCGAAGCGCTCTTCCTCGCCGCCGCCGCGACCGTCGCAGTCGTCGCCGAGCTCGAGCCCGTCGCGATCGCGGGGGTGATGGTCGGCGCGTGGGTCCTCGTCGCGCTCATCGAGTGGGCGGCGTCACGAGCCGAGCGACGGCCGGAGCCGGTCCTCTATGCACCTGTCCCCGCGCCGCTTCCCGCGGCGGCCGATCCGGCCTGGTTCAGCCCGCCCGTCGAGCACACCCTGCTCGAGGTCGAGGCGGGCGAGAACGTCACCGAGGTGACGCGGCTGCCCCCCGCCGCGGACGAGATCGAAGCGACGGCCGAACGCCGGCCGTAGCCGGATCCGACCTCCAGAGCGGCGACTGCAAGGCCCCGTAGGCTCCGGCCGAGGTGCTCTTCCCGACCGCCACGTTCGCGCTCTTCTTCCTCGTCGTGCTGCCGCTCTCGTGGCTGACGATGCCCTGGCCGCACCGCTGGCGGCCGTTCATCATCGTCGCGAGCTACGTCTTCTACGCCTGGTGGGACTGGCGGTTCGTCTTCCTGCTCGCGGGCTGCACGCTCTGGAACCAGGTCCTCGCGGTGCGGATCTGGCGAAGCGACTCCGCGGCGCGGCGCCGTGCGCTTCTCTGGCTCGCCCTGGCCGGCAACCTCGGCGTGCTCGGCTACTTCAAGTACTACGACTTCTTCGTCACCTCGTCGGACAACCTCGCCTCGACGGTCGGGGTCGACGTGCCGCTCAGCCTGAAATCGATCGTGCTGCCGGTCGGCATTTCCTTCTACACCTTCATGGCGATCAGCTACGTCGTCGACGCGTACCGCGGGGAGTTCGAGCCGACGTCGCTCGAGAAGTTCGCCGTCTACCTCTCCTTCTTTCCCCACCTCGTCGCCGGCCCGATCGTGCGACCGGGCGAGCTGATCCCGCAGTTCGAGACGCCACGCAATCCGCGACGCGTCGACACGAGCCGGGCCTTCTACCTCATCGCCACAGGCCTCTTCAAGAAGGTGGTGATCGCGAACTACCTCGCCTCGTCGATCGTGGACGACGTCTTCGCAGCGCCGAGCGAGCACTCGTCGCTCGAGATCCTGATCGCGGTCTACGCCTATGCCGTCCAGATCTACGCGGACTTCTCCGGCTACACCGATATGGCGATCGGGATCGCGCTGCTGCTCGGGTTCACCTTCCCCCAGAACTTCGACTCGCCGTACGCGGCGATCTCGGTGCAGGACTTCTGGCGGCGCTGGCACATGACGCTCTCCCGGTGGCTGCGCGACTACGTCTACATCCCGCTCGGCGGGAGCCGCCGCGGGACGATCCTCACCTATCGCAACCTGCTCCTGACGATGCTGATCGGCGGGCTCTGGCACGGGGCCGCCTGGACCTTCGTGGTCTGGGGCGGCCTCCACGGCACGGCGCTCGTCGCCGAGCGGTGGCGGGCGGACCGGCGCGGCCGCGACCGGCCACCGATGACGGCGAGGAGCCGCTGGCTCGCACGGCTCGTGACCTTCCACTTCGTGTGCTTCGCATGGATCTTCTTCCGGTCGGACTCCTTCGACGCCGCGTGGGAGATGATCGGCGGCCTCTTCACGGGCTGGGGCGAGGCGTCCCCGCTCGTCACGGCGGGGGTGCTGCTCGCGATCGCGGTGGGCATCGGCTCGCAGTACCTGCCCGCACGCGTCCCGACCCTGGTGGTGGCGCGGTTCTCCCGCCTGCCCGTCCTCGGCCAGGCTGCGGTCCTCGCGTTCGCCCTCATGTTCACGAGCGTCCTCGGGCCGGAGGGCGTCGCGCCGTTCATCTACTTCCAGTTCTGACCCGCCGGCCGGCCCGGCCCACGACGGCGAGACGTGGTACGCGCGAACCGCGACGCCGCCGACGTGACGGCCGAGGTCGAGGCCGGCCTCGTTGTCGCTTCGGAAGTGGATGCCGCCGTACAGGCGGGAGACGGCGGCCTCTTCGGCCATCGCGGCGAGCTCCGCGGCACGGGCGGGGAAGAACGCCGCGAGCACGGTCGAGGCCGCCCCCGAGGTCGTCGAATGCCCCGAGACGTAGCTCGGGAACGGCGGAGTCACGATGTACGAGACCCAGGCGGGATCGATCAGGCGCCGGATGGCAGTCACGGGACGCAGCGACCAGTACGCGTACTTGGCGTCCCAACACGCGATGAACGCATCCGCCTGAGCGGTGTTCAGCGCGGCGAACACCTGGCTGGCGCGGACCGTGGGCAGGTTGGCGGCACGAACGAGATCGACGGCGATCACGTTCCAGTGACCGGGTGGAGTGACGGACCCCGCCCCATCCGCCCAGTAGTCCGCAATCCGTCGCTCGTCCGCCGTGAGCGTCCGCGAGACGGCATACACCTCGTTCGTCTCGGCGAGGAAGAGAGCACTGCCGTAGGCAGGCGGCGGGCCGGGGCGGAACTGCGAGCCGCTCCGGAGATTCCACGGCCGCCAGGTGCCGGCGAGCGGCTCCAGCGGCGGGAAGACGAAGGCTGGCGGAGTCGGGACCCAGAAGCCCGGTCCCACGGGCGGGCTGCCCGTCCAGGCTCCGTTCGAGCCGTCGGACTCGGCTCGCGCGATCAGGAGGCGTCCGATTCCCCGCCCGAGCGCGAACGCATGGCTCGAGACGTCGGCGAGCTCGTCCGCACGAGCGTCGAGCCGGGCGCGTTCGTCCGGCCAGAAGTGGGCGAGCGCAGTCGAGGCAGCGCCGGCGACGGCATCGTCGCGCGCCGACCCGCCGGTGAGCGCCGCGAGGTACATGGCGGCGCTGACATGGGCGAGCGAGCGCGATGCGCGCGGCGGTTCGTGGCGTGGGACGCGATCGCCTCCAGCTCGAACTGGACCCACGGAGTGACGGCCGAGGAGGAAGCAGTCTCGGCCTGCCCTGTCGCAGGCATCGCACCCAACCCGGCCAGTGCGAGCGCCAGTGCGAGCAGAACGCGTGTCATGAGCTGGGGGGATGTCATGACGTCTCGGGTTCCTGGGCGCACCTAGCAAGGCTTGCCGCCGAGCTGCCGCGCGCGTTTCGACGGGCCCGCCGCGGTGAACGATCGATCTCATGCCCGCTGAGACCCGGGAGACGGTCGTCCGGTGGCTCGACGCCCGTTCGCGCCGGGACCTCGACGCGCTCGGGGGCCTCACGGCCGTCGACGCCACCTGGGAGAGCCCGGTGACGGGGCTCGCCGTCGGTCGGGAGGAGGTCGTCCGGCAGGTCGAGGAAGGCTACGACGAGCCGGACGAGTTCTCGAGCGAGGTCCTCTCGCTCGACAACCGCGCGGATCGCGCGATCGTCGTCGTCCACAACACGGGCCGAAAGGGCGAGGAGACGCTCGACTCGCTGCAGACGCTCTTCCTCCGGATCGTCGACGGGCTGATCGCCGAGGTGCGGGTCGCCGTCGACGACGAGCGGGCCGTCGAGGCGTTCTGGGCCGAGTGACCACCTCCGCGGCGCGGCTCCATTCGCGGGAGGTGGACGTCGGCGGGAATAGCCTGCCCTCGAACGGGATCCTCGTAGCCATGAAGTCTCTGCCGCCCGCTTGCGTGCGTGCACGTCGCGTCCGCCGCCCCCGGCTCGGCGGCCGGCGCCGCGACGGGTGCGCGGCCGGGCTCGCCGAAAGGCCGATGCGGCGTTGCGGCGCTACCTTTCGTCGTGCCGTGCCCATGAGACGCCGTCGAGGAGACGAGGAGGACGGTCAGGACGTCGTCGAGCTGGCTGCTCTCGCGGACGGGTCGCTCGCGCCGGAGCGCCGGGCGGCGCTCGAAGCACGCGTTGCGACGTCGCCGCAGCTCGCCGAGCGCCTCGACGAGCAACAACGCGCGGTCATGCTGGCTCGGAGCGCGGCAACCGAGGTCGAGGCTCCGACGGCGTTGCGCGCGCGCCTCGACGCGCAGGCGCGCGCGCGCAGCAGGCCGGCGCGCGGCCGCCTCTTCCTGGTCGGCAGCGCGGCTGCGGTCGCCGTGCTGGCCGTCGCCATCGGCCTGACGGCCCTCCGCTCGGGCACCGAGGACGGCTTCCATGCCGCGCTCGCCCCGACGGCCCTCCTGCCGGCCGCCACGGGTGAGGCGACGCTCACCAAGACGTCGTCCGGCTGGCGGATCGACCTCGACGCGACGGGACTTCCCCGTCTCGAGGGCGGGCGCTTCTACCAGGCCTGGCTGCGCAACGCCGCCGACGTGCTCGTCCCGATCGGGACCTTCAACGAGGGAGCCGACGTCACGCTGTGGGCCGGCGTGTCGCCGGTGGACTACCGGACGCTGAGCGTCACCCGCGAGAGGGCCGACGGCGACCAGGCCTCGTCCGGCGAGCGGGTGCTCGTCGGCACGGTCGACACCGGCGACTGAGCGCCGCGGCACGTCGATCGATCAGGCGGCTGCTGCCCTCGAGACGCCGCACGACCTGTTGGCGGGCGCGGTAGAGGCGGCTCATCACCGTGCCCTCGCGGATGCGGAGGGCCCTGGCTGCCTCCTTGTAGGAGAGGCCCGTGATGTCGACGGCGACGAGCACGTCACGGAAGTCGTCGGGGAGCGCGGCGACCGCCGCGTAGAGCTCGGCGGCCTCGAGCGCCGCCTCCGGCTGACGCGCCTGCGGGTCGGGCACGAGGTCGAGCTGGTCGGGAAGCGGGTCGGGCCGTAGTCGCCGGCGCTCCGTCCGCTTCTGGGTCAGGAACGTGTTGCGCATCGCACCGAGCAGGTACCCGAGGTCGTCCTCGTTGCGGAGCAGGCGCGGCCGGGCGAGCACGCGCGCGTAGGTCTCCTGGACGAGGTCCTCGGCGTCCTCACGAGATCCGCTGAGGGCCCACGCGGCCCGGTAGAGCCGGTCGATGTGGTCTCCGAGCCGGGCGGGGTCGAGCGGGCGTTCCATCGGTGAGCTGGCCTGAGGCGGCGGTCCGTCGGCCCGAGCATAGAGCGGGGAATAACTCGCCGCGAACGGCGTCCTCGAGTGCGACCCGGTTCATCCGCACGAGAAGAAAGGACGCACACCATGAAGAACCTCGCTCACACCAACGAGTCCCAGACGACGCGGCCTACGCGCCTGCTCGGATCGTCGCTGGCCGTGGCGGCCGTCGTGGCCGCGGGCCTGCTGGCCGGACCGGCGGGTGCGACGCCGTCCGGCGCCCAGAACGCCGCGCACGCGCACGGCAAGGACAGGTTCAAGCACCCGAAGCTCCGGCACGGGGTCCTGACTATCGAGGGCACCGACGCAGGCGAGACGATCGCGCTTCGCCTGAAGTCCGGCGACCCCGACGTCCTCCAGGTCGACGTCGGCAACGACGGCTCGGCCGACTTCAGGGTCAAGCTGAAGCACGTCACGAGGATCGTCGTCGACGCCGAGTCCGGAGACGACCACGTGCTCGTCGACGAGATCAACGGCGCGTTCACGGACCGCATCCCGACGACGATCGACGGCGACGATGGAGACGACGACCTCGACGGCGGCTCGGGAGCGGAGAGGTTCCTGGGCGGCAACGAGAAGGACTCCATCGACGGCAACAGAGGCAACGACATCGCGCTCATGGGTGCCGGCGACGACACATTCGTCTGGGACCCCGGCGACGGCAGTGACGTCGTCGAGGGCGAGTACGGCGCCGACACGATGCTCTTCAACGGCGCCAATGCCGCCGAGCGGTTCGACATGTCGGCGAACGGGAACCGACTCCGGTTCTTCCGCGACCTCGGGAACATCACGATGGACACCGACGACGTCGAGACCGTCGACGTCGAGGCTCTCGGCGGCGCCGACGTCGTCACGGTCGGCGATCTGACCGGCACCGACGTCACCAGCGCCAACGTCGACCTCGAGGGCACCCCCGGCGGCGGGGCCGGCGATGGCCAGCCCGACCGCGTGGTGGTCACCGGCACCAACGGGAACGACACGATCGCCGTCGCCGGCAACGCCGCCGGTGTCGCGGTCTCCGGTCTCCCGGCGCTCGTGTCCGTCCGCAACCAGGAGCCGACCGACGAGCTCGCCGTGAACGGAAGCGGCGGCAACGACGGGATCTCGGCGACCGGGCTCGCGGCCGGGACGATCGTGCTGAGCCTCGACGGCGGCGGCGGGGACGACACGCTCGCCGGCGGCCCGGGCATCGAGACGCTGCTCGGCGGCGACGAGAACGACACGCTCGACGGGAACGGCGGCAACGACGTCGGGCTCATGGGGGCCGGCGACGACACCTTCGTCTGGGATCCCGGCGACGGCAGCGACGTCGTCGAGGGTCAGGCCGGCAACGACCGGATGCTGTTCAACGGCTCGAACGGCGCAGAGCAGTTCGACCTGTCGGCGAACGGCGAGCGGCTGCGGTTCTTCCGGAACCTCGGCAACATCACGATGGACACGAACGACGTCGAGACCGTCGACCTCCGCGCGCTCGGCGGCGCTGACCTCGTCACGGTCAACGACCTCAGCGGCACCGACGTCGCCACGTTCGGGTCGGACCTCGCCGGCACTCCCGGCGGGAGTGCAGGCGACGGCCAGCCCGACGACGTCATCGTGAAGGGCACCAACGGAGACGACGTGGCTCTCGTCACGGGGAGCAACGGCGCCGCCAGCGTGCTCGGTCTCGCCGCGACCGTGCACGTGACCAACGCCGAGCCCGCGAACGACTCGCTGGCGCTCGACCTGCTCGCCGGCGACGACGTCGGAGAGGCGTCAGGGCTCGGGTCCACCTCGGTCGAGCTGACCATGGACGCGGGCGCGGGCAACGACGTCCTGGTCGGCAGCGCCGGGGCCGACGTCATGTTCGGCCGGGAAGGCGACGACGTGCTCGTCGGCGGCCCCGGCCTGGACATCCTGGACGGCGGGGAGGGAGACAACGTCGTGATCCAGGACTGACCGATCCGAGGTTACGCACTTCGACCGGGGCCTTCACGGCCCCGGTCGTCGCGGGTGGCCGCATACGCGGCGGCGACCCGATTCGGCACCACCATCGCCCAGGCGCCCTCGACCAGGTCTCGCATCTCCTCGGCGTCGATCGCAGCGAGCTGCACGTGCGCCCAGTTGAAGCGGAGATCCGACTCGTCCGGCAACGAGAACTTCCGGGGCTCCGCCGCGACGAGCGCGTCGCGCCACTCCTTCGGGAACCCGAAGCCCATCGTCTGCCCGTCGCGCGAGAACGACAGGAAGACGATCTTCCCGATCCTGAACTTCAGGCGGCCCCGGACGAAGACCTCGGTGCTTCGAGGCAACGTGACCGCGAGCGCGCGAACCTCGTCGACCGTCACCGGCACGCCGAGGCTCAGGATACGCCGCCGGGTGGGAAACCGTGCCTCGCGGGGTGATACTTGCCGGGTGTACTCGTGGCCCCTGGAGCCGTTCGACCGGGCCCACCCGGTGCGCGGCTCCTTCAACGATCCGCGTATCTCCGGGACGTCGAGGGCCTTTCACTTCGGGATCGACATCTCGGCCCCGAACGGCACCCCCGTGCACGCGGTCCGCGGCGGCGTCGTGCACCTTCAGGGACGGCGGGCGCTGTCGGTCGCCGACGGCGACGTCTCCTTCGGCTACTGGCACGTGATCCCGGCGGTGCGCCACCGCCAGCGGGTCGAGCGGCAGCAGCTCCTGGGCCACGTCGAGGCGCCGTGGCTGCACGTCCACTTCGCGGAGCGCCGCGCCGGGACGTACCGCGATCCGCTGCGGCCGGGAGCGCTCGCTCCGTGGAAGGACCCGACCACGCCGCAGGTGACGAGAATCGCGCTCTCCCGAAACGGCCGCGTGCTCGCTCCCGCGGCCGTGTCGGGGCCCGTGGACGTGATCGCGGAGGCCCACCAGATGCCGCCGCTCGCCGTGCCGCCGCCGTGGGACCGTCTCCCGGTGACGCCGGCACGGCTCCGCTGGCGCGTGCGCCGTGGCGGGCGCACGGTGCGTGCGTGGCACGTGCCGGTCGACCTCGGGAAGAAGCTCCTGCCGCAGACCGCGTTCCGCCGGGTCTACGCGCCCGGGACCCGGCAGAACCGCGCGGGGCGTCCCGGCCTCTACCGATTCATCCTCGCCCACACCTGGAGCACGCGCCTGCTCGCCGACGGCCCCTATCGGCTCGAGGTCGAGGCCTCCGACCTCCGTGGCAACGCGGGTCGCATGCACCTCGAGTTCACGATCGCCAACGACGTGTGACGCTCGCGTGGAGCTCGGCGTTCCGCGGTTACGCTCGTCTCGTGGGACCGCGGAGCCGCCGAACGTGACCGACTGCTGAGGACCGCCGCGTGGCTGCCGCCGAGCGCGACGACGAGCACCAGGTCACCCCGCTCGAGCTCTTCTTCGACCTGGTCTTCGTCTTCGCGATGACGCAGGTCACGAGCTTTCTCGCGGACGATCCGACCTGGGGCGGCGTCCTCCGGGGGATGCTCGTGCTCGCAGCACTCTGGTGGGCGTGGAGCGTCTACGCCTGGTTGACGAGCGCCACGGACGTCGACGAGGGCGGCGTGCGCCTGGTCATGCTCGCGTCGATCGCTGCGATGTTCGGCGTCGCCCTGGCGGTGCCGGGAGCCTTCGGGGACGACGCCGTGCTCTTCGGCGTCGCCTACCTCCTCGTTCGCGTCCTCCATCTCGTCCTCTCGGCCACCGTCGCACGCGACGACCTGGAGCGCCGAGACGCGATCCTCCGCTTTGCTCCGACGGCGCTCCTCGCCGCCTCGCTCCTCGTGCTGGCCGGGTTCGTCGACGGGGACGCGCGCATCGCGGTCTGGATCGTGGCGCTGGCGATCGACTACCTCGGCCCCACCGTGATCGGCGTCGGACAGGGATGGCACGTGGCGCCCGAGCACTTCGCCGAACGGCACGGCCTCATCATCCTGATCGCGCTCGGCGAGTCGCTGATCGCCATCGGCGTGGGCGCAGGGCTCGAGCTGGGGCCCGGGGTGCTCGTCGGGGCGGCACTCGGCATCGTCGTCGTCTCGGCGCTCTGGTGGCTCTACTTCGACGTCGCAGCGATCTTCGCGCGCGGGCGGCTCGTGGAGCTGGACGGCCTGGAGCTGCACCGGCTCGCGCTGCACTCGTACAGCTATCTCCACCTGCCGATGTTCGCGGGGATCGTGCTCTTCGCCCTCGGCCTCAAGACGACGCTCGGTCACGTCGACGAGCACCTGGACACCGTGACCGCGGTCGGGCTGTGCGGCGGCGCGGCGCTCTATCTCCTGGGGCTCATCGCATTCCTCCGCCGGGCGACGGGCCGCATCTTTCGGAGGCGGACGCTCGGTGCGGCCGTGTTGCTCGCGCTCATCCCCGTTGCCCTCGCGATCCCCGCGCTCGTGTCACTCGCGCTCGTGAGCGGCGTGTGCACGTCGATAGTCGCGTACGAGGCGCTCCGCTACCGCGAGCACCGGGCTCGCGTCCGACACCCCGAGCTCGCGGGCTGAGGACGGGCCTATGCCGAGAGTGGGAGCCGAAGTGCCTTTCGGACGCCCGAGAGGATCTCGTACGAGCGCACACGTGCCGTGTGGTCGTGGACTGCGCTCGCGACGATGAGCTCATCCGCCTCGGTCTCGGCGACGACGCGTTCGAGGCCTTCGCGGACGGTGTCCGCGGCGCCGACGTAGGAGCGGCTGAGCATGTGGGAGACGCGCGCCTTCTCCTCCGGCGACCAGTGCGCCTCGATGTCGTCCAGCGGTGGCGGCAGCTGCCCGCGCGCGCCGCGGAAGATGTTCGTGAACGACTGCTGCACGGACGTGAAGAGGTGGGCGGCCGTCGCGTCGTCGTCCGCGGCGACGACGTTGACGGCGACCATCGCGTACGGCCGCTGCAGCTGAGCCGACGGCCGGAAGCCGGACCGGTAGACCTCCAGCGCGGGGAGCAGCGCATCCGGCGCGAAGTGAGACGCGAATGCGTAGGGGAGCCCGAGCGCCGCCGCGAGCTGCGCGCCGTAGAGGCTCGAGCCGAGGATCCAGAGGGGCACGTGGGATCCCACGCCCGGGATCGCGAACACGGTCTGCCCCGGCAGTGGGTCGCCGAGCAAGGCCTGCAGCTCGACGACGTCGCGGGGGAACGAGTCGGCGCTCGGATCCTGCCGGAGCGCCCGGAGCGTGACCTGGTCGGTGCCGGGCGCACGTCCCACACCGAGATCGATCCGGCCGGGAAAGAGCGCCTCGAGCGTCCCGAACTGCTCGGCGATCACGAGCGGCGGATGGTTCGGCAGCATCACGCCCCCCGCACCGACGCGAATAGTCTCCGTGCCCTGTGCGATGTGGGCGATCACGACCGACGTCGCCGCGCTCGCGATCCCGCTCAGGTTGTGGTGCTCGGCGACCCAGTAGCGGCCGTAGCCGAGCGCCTCGGCGTGCCGCGCGAGATCCAGGGAGTTGCCCAGCGCCTGCGCGGGCGTCCCGCCTACGACGATCGGTGCGAGGTCCAGAACCGAGACGGGCAGCACGCATCCGACGATACCCCGGGTTGCAGGGCGGGATGCACGTGGGGCGAGACAGAATGCCGCCATGAGCGACCACCCGTCCACCGACCGCCACGTGACGCTTCCCTCGGGAGCCAGGATGCCGCTGCTGGGGCTCGGCACGTGGCAGGCGCGGGGCCGAAGTGCCGTCGATGCGATTCGGCACGCACTCGAGGTCGGCTACCGGCACGTCGACACGGCGACGATGTACGGCAACGAGAGCCAGGTCGGGCAGGCCGTGGCCGAGAGCGGCGTGCCACGGGCGGAGGTCTTCGTGACGACGAAGCTTCCCGAGAGCCGCGCCGGCCGTGAGCGCGACACGCTGGTCGAGAGCCTCGACGCGCTCGGGTTCGACTACGTCGACCTGTGGCTGATCCACTGGCCGCCGGGCGGGCGGGCGCGGCCTGACGTCTGGGAACGGCTGCTCGAGGCGCACGCGGAGGGGCTCGCTCGTGACGTCGGGGTGAGCAACTACAGCCTTGAACAGCTGGACGAGCTCGACCGTGCGACGGGCTCCCTCCCGGCCGTCAACCAGATCGAGTGGAGCCCCGCCCTCTATGACCGGGACGTGCTCGAGGGCCATCGGCACCGCGGTGTGCAGCTCGAGGGCTACAGCCCCCTCAAGACGACGAACCTCCGCGATCGACGACTCGTGCAGATCGCGCAGGAGCGGGGCGTCACCCCGGCGCAGGTCGTCCTCCGCTGGCACCTCGAGCATCGGATCGTCGCGATCCCGAAGTCGACGAACGCCGAGCGCATCGCCGAGAATGCGGCGATCCTCGACTTCCAGCTGACGCCGTCCGAGGTCGAGAGCCTCGACGCGCTCGGCCAGCGCTAGGTGCGGAGGTAGGTGAGGACCGCGTGGACTCGGCGGTTGTTCGTGGCGCCGCCCGGCAGGTCGAGCTTCCGGAGGATGTGGCGGACGTGTGTCTCGACCGTGGCCGGCGTGATCCAGAGCCTCTGGGCGATGCCGCGGTCGGTGAGTCCCTCGGCCATGAGCGCGATCACTTCGCGTTCTCGGTCGGTGAGCTCGTCGAGCGGGTTCGGCTCCCGCCGGCGCTGGAGGAGTGCGTCGACGAGCTCGCGGTCGACGACGACCTCACCGGCCGCGACGCGCCGGACCGCGGAGACGAGCTCGCTCGCATTGAGAACCCGGTCTTTCTGGAGGTAGCCGCAGCCGTGCTCGTCGCCTTCGAGCAGCTGGAGCACATAGGCGCTGTCGACGTACTGGGAGAGGACGAGGACGCCCGTGGCGGGGTAGCGCTGTCGGATCATGGTCGCGGCGACGAGGCCTTCGTCGGTGTGCGTGGGCGGCATGCGGATGTCGACGATCGCGACGTCCGGTTGCTCGACTTCGACGAGTCGCATCAGCTCGGACGCGTCGCCGGCTTCGCCACCGATCTCCATCCCCGCTTCGGTGAGCAATCGCGCGATGCCCTGTCGGAGCAGCGCGGTGTCGTCTGCGATCACGACCCGCGTGAGGCTCGCTGTCGCCTCCGCGATCACGGTCGGGTACTGCGGTCGAGTGGCTCGACGAGCTCGGCGAATGTCTTGCCGTTCAGGTCGCCCTTGGCGATGAAGCCCCGGGCAGGCGTTTCGGCGAGCCCGGCCCCGTGGTCGGCGGCGCTGCGGCTCGACATCAGCACGACCGAGGCACTGCTGTCGCTCCTCGCGGCGAGGGTGGCGGCGAGGTCGAGCCCCGAGCCGTCGGGAAGCATGATGTCGAGCAGGATCGCTTCCGGGTTCAGCGTCTGGGCGGCCTCGATGCCACTCGCGCAGTCGTCGGCCTCACCGACGACCGAAAAGCCGGCCTCCTCGAGCATCCTTCGCGCAAACCGTCGGAAGCCCGGGTGGTCGTCGACGATCAAGACGGTCAGGCCCATCGGTGCGCCGGCTCCCGGGCGTGATCGGGAGCTCTCTTTGCGGGTGCGGCTTCGGAGGCCGCGTCGTCCGGGCGGCGGGCCGGGTGCGGCTCGCACGGGATCGCAGCTCGGACTCGGGTGCCCCGGCCCGGGGCGCTGGTGACGGCGAAGCTGCCTCCGAGCGCACCGACGCGATCCATCAGGCCGTGCAGCCCACTTCCGTGCCCGGTATCGGCGGCGCCGATTCCGTCGTCGTCGATCTCGATCTCGAGGCCCGTCTCGTCTCGGTGGAGACGGATCACGGCCCGGCTGGCGTTGGCGTGCTTGGCAACATTGGTCAGCGTCTCGGAAACGACGAAGTAGGCGGCGGTCTCGATGTGCTCGGGGAGGCGACCTGCGGTGCCCTCGATCGAGACCGCAAACGGGGCGCGCTCGGCGAGCGTCCGGATCGCGGCGTCGAGCCCGTGATCTGTGAGCACCGCCGGATGGATGCCGCGGGCGAGCTCACGGAGCTCGGTGAGCGCCAGCTCGAGCTCCCGCTCGGTCTCCTCGAGCAAGCCCGTCGATTGCGTCTCGCTCAGGTGCCCGCGGAGGAGCTGCAGGCCGAGCCCGATCCCGAGCAGCCGCTGCTGGGCACCGTCGTGCAGGTCGCGCTCCAGCCGCCGCCGCTCCTCGTCGCCGGCCTTGACGATCCGCGCGCGCGACTCACGCAATTCCGCCAGCTGGGCGCGCAGCTCCGCCTGCAAGCGCTCGTTCTCGAGCGCCAGGCGAGCCGCCGAGCCAACCGACTCCAACAGCCGCGGCTGGTCGAGCAGATCACGGTCGTGGACCAGCACCGCCAGCCGCTCACCGACATAGGTCACCCCCCTGCGAGCCATCGCTCGGAATCGTGAGTTCCCGTCCCTGCTCGTCCGCCCAGACGCCGCGGTCCGGCAGCCAGAGCCCGAGCACCAGCGACGGATCGCCCAACGTGCGCGCCAACGCATCACGCACACCGACCCGGCTCCACCTCACCCAAGCTCCACCACCAGATCCGACACCGATGACCGCGCGTGTCGGACTCGCCCGAGCCCGAAGGCCGCTCCCGCTGCGGACGCTCCGAAGCAGGCGAACCAGACGTACGGGAACCAGGCAGCCCAGGGCTTGTCCTGCACCTCGTGTACCGCGTGGTAGCTGAAGTCGAAGGTCAACTTGACGATCACGAACCCGTACAGGGGCAGCAGCCGCCGTCTTGCGCCGGGTGTCGCCTGCCAGAGCCGGGCGATCAGGACGAGGTCGACGAGAACCCATAGCACTGCCTGGCCGACCCAAAAGACGTCGTCCCAGACGTCAAGTCCCGACCAGCCGTGCCCGACGTAGAAGTACGAGGGCACGTCCGAGAGCACGGGATAGTAGGTCGTGATCGCGGTCCCGGTTGGCGTGAACAGCAGGTCGGGCAGATAGATCAGGAGCTGCCAGACGGAGAAGACGACGAGCAGGGCGAGGGCCCAGCGGTTCCAGATCGTGCCGTTCGGGAACGCGAACAGCATCCAGACGTAGAGGGCGAGAAACACCCAGGCGAAGAGAAGGCAGAACGTGAGCGCGAGCCGCGAGTGCGGCAAGTACGAGGGCACGTCGCCTAGCGTCGACAGTGCTGCCCATGCCACGAGCAGCGGCCCGACGATGTTCTGCGGCCGCCACATCCAGAACAGCAGCCCCACGAGGATCTCCGCCACCATCCCTGCCGTGACCCAGGCATAGAGCCAGGGTACGGTGGTGAGCCGGTCGAAAAGGTGCTGGTCCAGGTACGGCTAGGACCACCGCCACCCATCCCAGTGCGAGAACCGCGGCCGTCCACCACAGACGGGTGCGCACCCCGCTGCGCCACCACTGCGGCGCCCATCCGACCGGGCGACCAACCGTCGTCGCGGTCATCCGACGCTCACCGCATCCGACGCTCTGGCCGAGGGCATCCGCCGCGGAGCTCCCGACCGCTCCGGCAGCCGCGGCCGAGAGAACGCGAGCGGGTCGGCGCCGGACGGTGACTGGCCGCAGCCAGAAGGAATCATCGTGCAGCCATCGTGACAGGCCTCGAGTGCGCCGTCGTCACGGATTCCCCTGAGAAGGTCCGGCTACCTCGTCGCACGAGGCAGCTCACCGCCGAGGCCCCACGCTCGAGCGGTGCGCGTGGATTCCTCCGTGCTCGCCGAGGCGGCGCCTAGCATTCCTGACGTGCATGAGACCTCGGCAGGTGCGGTCGGGGCGCGGCCCCCGGAGGAACCGCTCGACGACTGGCTCGGCGACGTCTCCGACGACGACTGGAGCGAGGATGCCGCGAAACGCGCCGAGCGCCAACGCGCCACGCCCGCCGATGCGGCCACAGGCGACCACTGGCGCGAGCCCGCGCCTGACCGGTCCGCGCCGAGCCGACCGGTCGACGCCCCCGAGCCCCGCCGCTCGGTCGTCCAACGGCGGCGCCTCGTCGCCGGAGTCGTGCTCGCGGGGATACTCGGACTCGCCGTCGTGGTCGCGGTGGTGCTCCTGCGCGGCGGAGGTGAGGCGCCGGCGACAACGGTCGCCGAGCCCGCCACCACGACGCCCTCGGAGAGCACTCCGCCGGCAACGCCCACCCCACCGCCCTCGCCGAGCCCCTCGACGACGACCCCGACGACGACGACGCCCTCGACCGGCGCCTCCAGCTTCACACTCCCTGAGGGCACGAAGCTGCGGGTCGGCGAAGAAGGCGACCCCGCGGTCATCAGCGAGCTCCAGCAGGCTCTGTCGAGCGCCGGGTACGACCCCGGTCCCGTCGACGGCACCTACGGCCCGCGTACGGAGACGGCCGTCGCCGCGTTCCAGGAGGCGAACGGTCTCTCCGCCGATGGTGTCGTCGGCCCCGAGACCGCGTCCGCGCTGAACAGCGCTCTCGCGGGCGGCTGACGCCTCAGCCGGGTGTGTAGCGACGTGCTCTAGGGTCGCGGCGTGTCGGGTTGGACGGATCCGCTGTGGCTCGCGGAGGCGCACGAGTGGATCCATGCCGAGGTGGCGCGGCTGGACCTCGGCGCTGTCGGGGCGATCGACCAGCACCACGTGCAGCCCTGGTCGACGGTGATGCGCGTGCCGACGGAGAGCGGTGACGTCTACTTCAAGGCGAATACGGCTGCGCTTCGGCACGAGGCTGCAGCGGTCACGCTGATCGCCGCGCACCGACCCGACTGCGTGCCGCCGCTGCTGGCGGTCGAGGCGGAACGCGGCTGGATGCTCATGGCCGCCGCAGGTGACCGACTGCGAGAGATCGTCGAGCGTGACCGCAACCTGTCGTGCTGGTTGGAGATTCTGCCGCTATACGCCGGGCTGCAGATCGACCTGGCAGACCATGACGACGAGCTGGTCGCCCTCGGGGTTCCCGATCTGCGCCTCGCGACGCTGCCGGCGAGCTTCGAGACGATGCTCGAAGGTCTCGTTGAGCTCCCGGCGGTCGATCGTCGCCGTCTCGAAGGGAACGTCTCTCGGGTCGAGGAGATGTGCGACGAGCTGGCCGGGTACGGCCTGCACGAGACGATCCAGCACGACGACTTCCACGACGGCCAGGTGTTCGTGCGCGACGGCCGCTACCTCCTGCTCGATTGGGGGGACGCCTGCGTCTCCCACCCTTTCTTCACGCTGTCCGTCACCCTGGAGGGCACCCTCGCCTGGGGTCTCGACGACATCCAGGGCTCGGTCGACGTGGGGCCCTTCCGCGACGCCTACCTGGAGCCGTTCGCTCGGCTCGCCGAAGGCGCCGATCTCGACGCCGCCTGCGCGACGGCAGTGCGACTCGGCTGGGTCTGCCGCGCCGTCAACTGCCATCTCAGCGGGTCGGAAGCCGACCGGACGCACGAGCGCCTGCGGATGTTCCTCGACGGCCGACCGTGAACACCCGGCTTTCGTCGACGTCACCGGGAAATCTGCCGCGCTTGCGCCACAAAGTTGCCGCAGTTCCTGGGGCCGGACCGCCGGGCTCTAGCGGTCGATCATTCGCTGCTGCGCCTCCGCGTAGCGTGCTCCCCGCGCCTCGAGCTGGGCGTCCTCGATCTCGCGGAGGTCGTCGCGGGTGAGCTCGAGGTCGGCCGCGGCGCTGTTCTCCTCCATGCGATGGAGCTTCGTGGTGCCCGGGATGGGGACGATCCACGGCCTCTGCGCAAGCAGCCAGGCGAGCGCGACCTGGGCCGGAGTCGCGTTCTTGCGCTCGGCGAGTTGCTGAAGCAGCTCGACGAAGGGCTTGTTGGCCTCCCGCGCGTCGGCGTCGAAGCGTGGGACGGTGTTGCGGAAGTCGTTCTCGTCGAACGCCGTGTTCTGGTCGATGGTGCCGGTGAGAAAGCCCTTGCCGAGCGGGCTGAAGGGGACGAGGCCGATGCCGAGCTCCTCGAGCGCCGGCAGGATCTCGGCTTCGGGCTCGCGCCACCAGAGCGAGTACTCACTCTGGAGCGCCGTGACCGGCTGGACCGCGTGGGCACGGCGAATCGTCCGAGCACCCGCCTCGGAGAGGCCGAAGTGCTTGACCTTGCCGGCCTGGATCAGCTCTCCCACGGCACCCGCGACCTCTTCGATCGGCACATCGGGATCGACGCGGTGCTGGTAGAGCAGATCGATCGAGTCCGTCTTGAGTCGGCTCAATGACCCTTCGACGCTGCTCTTGACGGTCTCGGGACGACTGTCGGTGCCGCGGTTCTCGCCAGAACCGAGGTCCCAACCGAACTTCGTGGCGATCACGACCTGCTCGCGGACCGGTTCGAGAGCTTCGCCCAGGAGCTCCTCGTTCGTGAACGGGCCGTAGACCTGGGCGGTGTCGAAGAACGTGACGCCGCGCTCGACGGCCGACCGGATCAACGCGATCATCTGTCGCTTGTCGGCGGCCGGGCCGTAGCCAAAGCTCATCGACATGCAGCCGAGGCCGATCGCCGAGACCTCGAGCGTGGTTCCGAGAATGCGCTTTTCCATGCGTCTTCCTCCTAGCGGGGTACGAGCTCGAGCGCCGCGGTCGCGGCGATCGAGGCACGATGGTCGGGAGCGCCTCCGCAGCGCCGATCGTCTCTAGCTCGCCGTTCGTCGAGGGGGCCATCAGACCTCACCATGCCTTGTTCGTCTCGCGGTCGCTCTCATCACGCCACCGAAGCACGGCTCGACCGCCGCCGAAAACCCTGTCGATCCAGGTTGTGCCGACCCTCGCAGCTGGATCTCCGCGGCTCCGCCTCTCCGCCCTTCAGGACGCCGTGCCTAGGGTCAACCGACCCGGAGCCCGCCGACCTCGCGCCCGCCCGGCCCGGTGGCGAGATCTTGTTGTGAGTCGGCGAGTTACGGCTGCTCCGATGCTGCGCCCGTCATGATCGCGACCGCTTCCGGCATCGAGTGAGAGAGGGGCGTCACGACTGCCGCCCGCCGGCCGAGCCGCATGATCTGGATGCGGTCGGCAATCGCGAAGACGTTGGGCATGTCGTGGCTGATCAGGATCACGGGCAGGCCGCGCTCTCGCACCCGTCGGATGAGATCGAGCACCTGGCCCGTCTCCCTGACGCCGAGCGCAGCAGTGGGCTCGTCCATGCCGATGAGAGTCCCGATGATGCTTCCCCTCCCGCCGAACAGGCTCGTGCCGCCGAGCACGACGGCGGTGATGCTGTCCAGGTTCTCCGTGGTCTGACCCGCGTTCGGATGCTGACCGGCCCCGGCCCCGGCCCTCACCGATCGGAAAGCTCAGCCCGCGGCTTTGACCTTGCAGCGGATGAGCTTGCACGTGCGCCGGCCGTCGCTCGTGCCACGGCGCCAGTGACCGGGTACGAAGGTGCCGTCGGTTCGGACGTAGGCGCGCACGTACTGGTTCTTGGCGGAACCGCCCCCGGTCGACTCGCCGAAGCCCTCGGCGCTGTAGTCCGGTACGAGGCTGCTCGTACCCGTCTGGCGCCAGTAGGCGACCGACAGTGCAAGCGAGAAGTTCGAGTCGATGCGGTGATAGTTGCGAACTCGAACAAACGTCTTCGAAGGGGGTAGCGCGGCATCCTTCCTGTCGAAGCATTTCTCCGGGAGCGTGTGCCCGGGGACTGTGAACCCCGGAAGCGACACCGCCGGGATCGTGATCGCGGGGATCGTGATCGTCGGGATCGTGGGGGCGACCCAGCCCGGGGTCGCCGGGATCGCGATCTCCCTGGCCGGGATCTCCCGGGCCGGGATCGTGATGGCCGGGACGTCGACGGGGGGCACCTTGACGCCCGGCCAGCAGACACGTTGAGCGTTCGCAACTGCAGGCCAAGCCGTCACCGTCGAAATGGCGGCGACGGTCAGCACAAGACCTCGCCGATACCTACTCATCTACGAGATCTATGCGCGATTCCACGGGTTTTCATACATGGATGACGCAGCGCGAGGCAGGTAGGTACCGGTTCTTGCGTCACGCCATTCGCATGACAGGAGCAACTGAAAGGAGCCGCAGATGCCAGAACTGATGGTCGACTTCATCACCTCGCTCGATGGATACGGGGCCGCCGAGGGGTGGCCTGGCTGGTGGGGCCTCGAAGGGCCCGAGTACCTCGCCTGGTTGGGAGACCAGCCGGAGGCGGACTACACGGTCCTGATGGGCGCGAACACCTATCGGCTCATGTCCGGGCTGGCCACCGACGGCGAGCCGGGTACAGATGCCCTGGCAGGCCTCTCGAAGATCGTCTTCTCGAGCACCCTGACCAAGCCCCTGTCGTGGGCGAACACCCAACTGATCACCAAGGACCCCGTCGAGGCCGTGCGCGAAATGAAGGACGACGGCAGCAAGTCGATGCGCACGATGGGCAGCCTCACACTGTGCCGCTCCCTCCTCGAGGCAGGCCTCGTCGACAGGTTCCGGGTGGTCGTCTTCCCCGTCATCACCGGAAGCAGCGGTCGAGAGCGGATCTACGACGGCTACCCCGACGTCTCCCTCGACATGGTGAGCAGCCGCACCTTCGACGGTCGGCTCCAGCTACTCGAGTACAACCCCACGGTTCTGGCCGGCCCACCCGGCTTCAGCACGGACGACGCCTGAGGTGAGCCCATCGGCGAGACCGACAGCCGGAGAACGGCCCCGACGCCGGTCGGCTGAGCTCCGCGGCTAACCGCTCGAGCTCGTCAGCTCTTCGCAGGAGTCGGCCTGGTCGAACGCGGTCTTCAGCTCACCACTGACATCAGCATCCTCGAGCGTCTGCACGGCGCTGTCGGCGGTCGTGCCCAACGCGGTGAGCGTGGTCGTGACCGTGCCGACGGCCGATGGGATGTCGGCGACGCTCGAAACCCCTTCCACCGCGGTCTCGATCTCCGTCGCGCTGCTCTCCAGCTTCGTGGCGAGATCATCCACCGCGCTCTCGACCTGCTCTCCCGAACCGGTATCCGGCCGTCCCAGGCCCTTCAGGCTGTCGGCAAGCGTCTCCGTTGCCGACTTTGCATCGTCAGCAGCCTGCCGAATGCTTTCCTCCGAGAGCGAGGACAGGTCGGTGAGCGGCTGTGCAGCCTGGTCGAGATCGTTCTTCCACGTCGTCACGGCTGAACAGACGCTGCTCGCCCACTCCTCGGTCGCCGACTCACTCGAGGACTCGTCGTCTCCGCCGCAACCCGCTGCGACGAGCGCGAACAGCGCAACACATGCGGCGAGGGCGAACCTCGGTCGCGGCCCCTTGGTAGCCACGATCAAGCTGTTGCCGTATGGCGGCCGTCGACCATGCAAGGCGAGTCTACAACCAGGGCATCTCGTGAACGCTGTCGGCCCGTGCGTGGCGTGCCGTCGTGGTGACGGCGCGGTAACGGATTGGCCTTCGAACGACGGGGTGCGTTGCGATCTGTCAGCATCGCGGCGTTCTGTCAGCAACAACGAAGGAGCCTCAATGGCCGACGAAGCTTCCGGTTCTCCCATCCTCGATCTCCTCGCCTCCATGAACCGGGCGGGGATCGAGACATCGACTCTCGACGCCGAGTCGATCATGCTGGTGCGGCTGGCCGCGCTGGTAGCCGTGGACGCACCACCCGTCTCCTACATGCTGAACCTGGAGATGGCCGGCGACGTGAACGTCGACGCCGCGCAGATCGAGGGCATGCTCGCCGCAATCGCTCCGATCGTGGGCTCCGCCCGCGTCGCGTCCGCGGGCGGAAAGATGATTCGCGCCCTCGGGCTCGAGCTCAACCTCGCGGAGTTCGCCGAGCAGCAGGCCTGAGTACCGCACGCTCGTCTACAGCGCTACCCCTCCAGTGCGATTCGGAGGGGCAGCGCTAGGCGGTGGCACGATGGTTCCGATGGGCGGGTCGTCCTGCCAGTCGGATCACGACTGCTTCGCGTTGCCGTTGGTCACGAGCGGCCGCACGAGGGTGTGAGAAGGACGACCGGAATCCGTCGCGTTGTCCGTTCCTGGTAGCGGGCGTAGCCGGCGTACGTGGCCGTGATCACAACCCAGAGCCGCTCGCGTTCCTGCTCCGACGCCGCCCTGGCCGTGACGACCAGCTTGTCGGCCCCGATCTCGACGACCGCGCGCGGCGTCCGTTGCAGATTGAGCGACCAGGCGGGCGGTCGGTCCGCACCGCCGTTCGATGCGATCACCACCAGGTCGGTCCCGTCCCGAAAGAACGTCAGCGGTGTCGTGCGCGCCTTCCCCGACCGCCGGCCCACGGTGGTGAGCAGGAGCACCGGCATTCCGGCCACAGAGCCAAGGACACGTCCCCTGCTCACACGATACGCAGCCAGATGCGCCTTGCTGACGGCTCCGATCGCCCAACGTCGCAACGTCCGCCGAACCGCTGACACGACGCACACGATCACACCTCTACCGCCCGCGTGTGTGCACCGTAAAATGTGACAGATCGCACAAATTAGTGCTACCCTGCGTGGGCGTCCGGTCGAGCGTCGTAGCCGCCGAGGCATTAGCACTCCTCTTCAGCTGTTCCATTGGCCCTAGCGCAGCAGGGAGCTCGTTTCGAGCGCTCTGTCCCGAACGAAGAGCAGAGGAGCACGCGATGCATGCCACCATCCGCCGATACGAAGGCGTTGACACCACACGGACCGAAGAGCTGACCCGCAAGGTGAACGAGACCCTCGTCCCGCAGCTACAGAAGCTCGAAGGTTTCGGCGGCTACTACCTCGTCGAGTCCGGGAACGGCACCTTCACGTCCCTCGGGCTGTTCACGAGCCCCACCCAGACCGACGAGGCAACGAACATCGCGGCCGCCTGGGTGAAGGACGAGAAGCTCGAGTCCGCGCTCCCCAACGCGCCGCGAATCACGAGCGGCAAGGTGATCGCGCAGCAGAACGGAGTCGTCGTCACCTAAGATCGGCCAGGCACATACGGGGAGGGCCTGCTCGGGCCCTTCCCCGTCCCGACCAATGAGGGCTGACCGGAAGAGGTAATCGCGGATGACCAAGTTGCTCCACTGGCGAAAGATGACCTGGGCAGTTGTGCTCTGGAGCGGGTACATCGCGACCTGGGCGGTGATCACGGGCTCCGGCCCTGCGATCCTCACCGCCTGGTGGCTTGCGGGCCTCGTCGTCTTCGGCCCTCTCTGGCTCGCGACGCAGCCACTGTTCCGGCAGGGGCGGGGTCTCGACTGTCTCTTCGTCCGGCCCGCCTGGACGCACCGGCGTGTGGTCAACCTCCACCGAACCCACCGGGGCACGGAGCCCCGGCGCGATGCCGGTTGAGACGGAGCGGCGGAGCGCGACGTTCTCCGAACCGAAGCGTCCCGCTCCCGACCAGGTCACCTCCATCGGCACGAGCAGCGTGCACGCACCCGCGGGACTCGACTGGCAAGCGTTCTCGGCCGCCAACTTCCCCGAACGACGCCGCCACGACCTCGAGGCACTCACCGCCTACGGGGCCTACAGGCGCTCGCACTCGGGCGCCGCGCTATCCTCCGACGAGCCCGTCCGGATCGAACGAGGCCGGGGCGCGACAGGCGCGCCTGCCCTACGGAACTGGGAAGACGAGGGCGGCGCGACGCTCTCACCCGACAGGCCATGACACGAGAACGCGACCAGGAGCAACTCCGAAGGGACGCGCTCACAGCCTTCCTCGACGAGCGAGAACGCGAGGGGTATCTCGTGGAGTCTCATACGCACACGCAGGCGATCATCGGCCCGCCTGACCGGCGCTCGCTCCGCGGTCTCCTTCGCAAGCCGGGGTCGCTCCCACGCCAGGTCGTCTCGGTCGATCGAGACGGCGAGGTGTCCATGGGCCCGGCCGAACCGCTGCGCTCCTGAACCTTCGAAGTGGTTACTACCTCCGCGACTGGCGAATGCCACGACGGTCGCCGATCCGAGGCGTCCCGCCGCCGACCAGGTAGGCATCGCGCTGCCTCCGCGGGCCCGTCGGGATCGAGGGCCGGGACGCGACAGGCGCGCCAGCCCTGCGGTGGGAATCGAGGGCGGCGCGACGCTCTCACCCGGGCCATGACACGAGAACGCGACCAGGAGCGCTCAGAAGCGGACGCGCTCACCGCCTTCCTCGACGAGCGGGAGCGCGAGGGATCCCATCTCGGTGGATTTCAGCACGCACTCGCAGGCGATCATCGGCCCGCCTGCCCGGCGACGCTCCGACGGTCTCTTCGCAAGCCGGGTCCGCTCCCGCGCCAGGTCGCCTCGGTCGATCGAGGCGGCGAGTAACCCATGGGCCCGCCGAACCGCTGCGCTCCTGATCCCTCGAAACGCTTGCTACCTCCGCGATGGCGCCTCCCAGACCTTGGCTGACAGTCCCATCCTGGAGATCCGGTCGGGGCGCTCGCACCGCGCGCACCGGAGCGGCCTTCGAACACTGACTCACCCCACGAACCACCTTCTCACAGACGAACTCTCCCCCCCTAGGAACGGACGGCGTCGAGCAGGTCTTCGAGCTGTGCGGTGGCGACGCAGATCGTGGTGTCGGCCGCTCCGTAATACAGTCTGACCTCACCCGACTGCGCGTCGTGTACGAGCCCGCACGGGAACACGGTGTTCGGGATGTCGCCCTCGCGCTCATACGGGGCGGAAGGCGAAAGCACCCAGTTCGATGCACGATGCAGGACGCGTGCCGGATCGTCGAGAGCCGTCAGCGCGAGACCGACGCGATAGATGGTGCCGGCAACGGTTTCCTTGACCCCGTGGTAGATCACCAGCCAGCCGTCGTCCGTGCGAAGTGGTGGCGGGCCGATGCCGATTCGAAGCGAGTCCCACCAGGCGCCGTGCCGGGGCTGCAGGACCTGCTCGGGCGTGCCCCAGTTCGTCAGGTCGTCCGACCGGGAGAGAACGATCTCGCCGCGTGAGCCGCCGTAGGACGTCATCGGCCGGTGAAAGAGAACCCATTGTCCGTCAACTCGCTCGGACAGGACCGCCGCGTTCTTGTCTTCCGGCTGGCAGATGATTCCGATCCGCTCGACCGTCCGAAAGTCTGTCGTCGACGCGAGGTAGACGGCCGGGCCGCTCGGGCCATAGGCCGTGCAGGTGATCAGCCAACGCTCGAGCTCGGCCACCCAGACCGCCCGTGGGTCTTCGAAGCCCCACTGCTCGCTTTCGACCCCGTCGGCCGGCGCGAGCAGCGGCTCCGGATCGATCGACCATCCACTCAGGCCGTCCGCGGAGCGAGCAACGCCGAGATGGGAGATGCCCCGGCGATCCTCGACGCGCGCAAGCACGACGGTTTCACCGTCGACGAGCGCCGCGGCAGGGTTGAAGACGGCGTTGACCGGCTGGCGCCAATCGGCCGCCGTCAGGATCGGGTTTCCGGCATGGCGCCGGAACACCTCGTGGTCCGACGTCATGCCGCCTTGGCCCGGATCTTGCTTCGGTCGGTGGGCCGGGAGAGCAGCGGCGTCGAGCAGCAGCTGGGCGCGATGGAAGGCCAGGGTGGACTCGGCGCCCTCGTTCGCGTTGAGGTCGGTCTCGCCGAGACCGTCGCTGCAGCCTCCTGTCGCGAAGTCGTAGAGCGGGCGGTCGAGGCGATTTCGGCCCAGGAACCAGTCGAACGCGTTGCGCGCACGCGCACCCGTGCTCGCCGTCGCCCGTCGCGACGAGCGCGGCGAGCTCGGCCTCGACGAACGCGGTCGCGTCGAGGGGCTGCTCGTCGCCCTCGCCCGGGCGCGGGCTCGTCGCGGTCTCGTCCGTGATGACCCGGCAGGCGGAGCATGCCTTCGTCGAGGCCGCACTCGTCGCCGAGCCATGCGAGCGACTCGAGCCCGAGGGCGACGTCGGGTTGCCGCCGAAGCGCCGAGCCGCCGACGATGAGCGCCTGGGAGAGGCGCGCGTTGTCGTACGCGAGCCGGTCCTCGAACCACAGCCACGATCCGGCTGCTGACCCGCGATATGCGGTGGCGAGCTGGTCGACGAGCCGCTCGAGCAGCACTCTCGCGTCGTGGTCGAGGCGATCGGGATCGAGGCGCGCAAGGCCGAGAATGGTGTAGGCGGCGGTGCGCAACGAGACGTCGCACGCGGAGCGACGGGACGAGTGCGTCGAGCAGCGACTGGGACGGGCCGGAGAGAGCCGGAATCCAGGCGGTCGCGAGGATCTCACCGAGCGCCCAGATCGTTCGGCCGACATGGTCGCCGACATGCGGCTCGTCGAGCCAGCGTCGGTCGTAGCCCATGAAGTTCCGCATCCCGGTGCCGTCGGGGCCGGCGGCGAACTGCAGGAAGGCGAGCGAGCGATGGAGGACAGGCGTCCACTGGCGATCGTGGGTGCGCCCGGTGAGCTCGAGCGCGACGACGGCGAGCCGGGCGACGTCGTCGACGCAGTACCCCGTCTCCCAGCTCGGGGATCACACCGGTGGCGTGCTGGATGATCCCGACGTCGTCGACCAGCGTCCGGAGATGATCCGTTCGGACCGACGCGAGCTCGAGCTCGACGATCGGGATCGGCTCGCGCCGCGGTTGGGCGACGGCGGCCTCGCGCAGCACGACCGCGGTCTCGGCAGCGATCGACGGCCAGGCGAGCTCGGCCCCGATCCGCCGCGCCTCCGCGCGGGCTGCGGCCAGTGAGTCGGGGTCCTCGATGAAGCCGCAGACCGCCTCTCGATCGCGGCGGGGTCGTCGAACGGGACGAGCTTCCCGGCACCCGTCGCGAGCATGTCCTTCGCGTAGAGGTACGGCGTCGAGATCGCGGCGCAGCCGGCGGCGATGGCAAACGTCAACGCGCCCGACGCGATCTGCTCCGGGTTGCGGTACGGCGTCACGAAGACGTCGGTGGCGTGGAGAAGGTCGGCCAGCTCGTTGACGGAGAGGAAGCGATCGTCGAACTCGACGTGGTCCGCGACGCCGAGGTCGACCGCGCGTCGTTCGAGGAGGAGTCGATACTGCTCGCCCTCGCGCCGCGCGACCTCCGGGTGCGTTCTCCCGGCGACGAGGTACAGCACCTCGGGATGACGCTCGACGATGGCCGGCAAGCGCGGCGATCGCCGTCTCGATCCCCTTGCCGGGCGAGATCAGCCCGAAAGTCGAGAGGACGAAACGTGACCGGAGCCGATCGAGGCCGCGCGACGCGCTGTCGCCGTTGCCGCTTCGGCGGCCGAGCACGGCCGGCGCCCCGTGCTGGACGACGCGGATCTTGTCCGGGGCGCAGCCGTTCATCCGCAGAAGCGCGCTCGCGCCGTCTCCGTCATCACGATGACGCGCTCGGCCTCCTCGCAGAGCGCGGTCAGCACCTCGCGCTGATGATCCGTCGGCTCCGAAAGCACGGTGTGAAGCGTGAGGACGAGCGGTCGCGTGAGCTCCCGCGCGAACGACAGCACGTACTCGCCGTCGGCGCCGCCGAAGAT
Source organism: uncultured Actinomycetes bacterium (assembly GCA_963734045.1). Lineage (GTDB taxonomy): Bacteria > Actinomycetota > Thermoleophilia > Gaiellales > Gaiellaceae > Gaiella. Next base: position 153,823 of record CAVTFU010000009.1, read on the forward strand.
CCCGTACTCGTGCTGCAGCAGGACGACGTCGACGTCGAGTCGGCCCAGGAGCCTTGCCGCTCGGACGTAGTCGCCCCGCACCGCCTGCGAGACGGTCGCGAGAACCTCGGGCCGCTGCGGGCTCGACGCCTCGTCGACGATCGCGATCGCGCCGACGCTCTTCACGCCCGGGAACGCCGAGCAGCGACGTCGAACGTCGAACGCGAACGTTCCGATCCCGCACGCGCGCGGCGGGTACGTCGAGAAGATGGCAGTACGCACGGTGTCCGTGCGCCCCTTTCGTCAGGTGTCCGGCGTGCTGGCGCTCAACCGCCGGAAGCCTGGCCGGGTCGCGGCCCATGGTAGCCGACGCCTCGCGGCACCACGGTGGCCGTCGCCCGCCCGCACACAGAGCTGGCGGGAGTTACCGATCCGACGGCCGGTCGTCACATGTGGAGGCCGATAATCAGGAACGCAGCGGTTCGGCTGGCCGCATGGACACCTCGCCGGCACTGTCGACGGAGACGACCTGGCGTTCGGGTACGGTCGGCTTACGGAGGAGGCCGAGGAACGAGCGACGCCGGTCGGCCGGGGCGATGATCGCGTGCGTGTCCGTCCGAGTCTCGACGCGATAGCCCTCGTGTACTCGCGCCTCGAGAAACGCGGTGAGCGCGTGCTTCCGGTGCTCTTCCTGAGCGTTAGGTGCTCGCGTCATGGCTCCTCAGAAGGCGATCTCCGCGGTGCCGCGCCACCACGATTGTCGGGCCTTGGGGTTCCCCGACCTCGGGCCCGCGACACCCGTGCTGACGCCTGCCTGGCGCGCGACGGACCGGCGCCGGAGTCGGACCGACCGAGAGGGGTCGACGGCCGAGCAATGCGGACACCGTAGGACGAGCCAGCCCCGTTAACGGCGCTCGCCGGATCGAGACCGCGAGGGCGGCGGCCGCCGCCCTCCGCCACGAACGGGAGCAACGCCATCTCGCGCGCTCGCTTGATCGCGACCGCGAGCTGACGCTGGTGCCGGCGGCACGCTCCGCTCATCCGACGCGACCGGATCTTCCCTCGGTCGGACGTGTACCTGCGGAGCTGATCGACGTTCTTGTAGTCGACCTCTCGCACCTTGTCCTTGCAGAAGAGACACGACTTCCGCCTGAAGACCTTTGCCTGACCGCCGCCAGGACGGGCTGGGCGCGCTCCTGGCTCGCTTTCCTTCCGTCGTTTCGACTTCGATGCCATGCGTCGAACCTACACGCAGTTCTTCGCCGAGGGCGCCGGGAGGCATGCGATCGGGCTGAATCGCGTCCGCGGTCACGAACGCAATGCAAGCCCGAAGGGAAACCGAGGCGTGCGACGATCGCCGCCGCGGTCGCGAACGTCGTTCCCGCAGGGACCTCGCGTGGGACCGTGCGATACTCGGTACGCGCGTACGCCTTTCGCGGTCGCCGCCGGTCCTCGAGCTCGAACTCTCGCCTGCCGAGGCCTCTCGCGTCACGCCTACGAGCGAGGGCATACTCAACGACCAGGGAGGAAGCAGATGAAGGGCTCGCAGAAACCAAAGAAGCTCGGCAAGAAGCCCGCGCAGAAGACGCTCAAGGAACGACGGACCGCAAAGCGCGCCGCCGCGAAACATGCGAGCCGGGGGCTCGACGTCTGACCGCGAGGCTCCTACGCGCGAGGCTTCGGGTCTCAGCCTGTTGCGGCGTAGAGCCGTCGGCGGTCGGGAATGCCTTTGAGCTCGTGTTCTTCCTGATCCTGGAATACGACGTCTGAGCCGGCAACGAGGTCGCGCACAGTTTGGGAAACGAGTACCTCACCGGCTCTGGCTGCTGCTAGACGCGGGCGCCGACGTGGACAGCGAGTCCGGCCACCTTGTCGCCGTGGAGCTCGCACTCGCCGGTGTGGATACCTGCTCGTACTTGGAGTCCGTCCCGTCTGGCGTCCTCGACGATCGCACGGGCGCAGGCGATCGCGCGGGCTGGTCCATCGAAACGACAGAAGAACCCGTCGCCCGCGGTATCGACTTCGAGGCCGCGGAAGATGGTGAGCGTGCGGCGGACGGAACGGTGGTGCTCCTCGAGCGTCTCGCGCCAGCGGCGGTCACCGAGCTCGACGGCAAGGTCGGTCAAGCCGACGATGTCGGTGAAGAGCACGGTCGTGAGCATCGTGTCCGGCACGTCGAGCGCGGCATTGCCGTGTGCGAACGCGAGCAACGCGTCGGCTGCCGCGTCGTCGTCAGGGACCGGCCCGACTCCACCGAGTTGTCGAATCGTGGCGCGCGGGATTCGCTCGGCAACAAAACGAGCCTGCTCGGAGCCGCTCTCACGGTGCAGCACGAGGGTCGGCACCCTGATCGAGCCGAGGATGTCAGTGATGTCCGTCTCCATTGCCATTCGCACGAAGTCAGCCGCTGCCGCAGGACTTGCGCTGAGCCGGTGCATCCACACGAACCAATCGAAGTCCTCCTCATTCTCGAGCAGGCGAGGATCGACGGCCGCTGCCATGCCCCGCATGAACGGGCGCTCGCCCCAGTGCTCGCGGGTGGCCCGCATTCGGGCCAGGCGCCGCGTCCTCCGAGACGCCAGACGGATAGGTCTCGGACACGGTCAGCCGTGCTACGGCGAGAACAGCACCAGCCGCTCGCAACGCTCCGGGAACGTGGCAGCGTACAACGCACACACATTCGCGCTCTCACCGACGCCCAACAACGTCGCGCGCCCAACCCCCTCGGCGTCGAGCACCGCCGTGACATCGTCCATCCGGGCCTCGAGGGTCACATGGCGCGGCCGATCCGAGAGACCCGTACCACGCGGGTTGAAGACAATGAGGCGTGCACTCTCGGTCACCCGCTGCAGGAACCGCTCCGTGTGTCTCCCGTTCCAGAGTACGAAGATGTTCGTCAGGTGCGGCGCGTAGACAATCGTCTGCTCAGCATCTCCGACCACCTGATACGCGATCGCGACATCGCCGCTCCGAGCGTACGTGACCTCGGGGGGCGCCATCACAAGCATCATCGCAGCCCTCCACCCTCATAGCGCTCGCCTGCGCGAGGCACTGATGGAGGAGCGTTTGGGTCTTTCTTCACGTGTTTCGGCAACGAAACTCGGCGCCGAGGAACAGCACACTCGCCTGCCAGCGATGCGCGAATGTTCCCTGAGGTCGAAGCTACTGCAGGAGGCGGACGCTAGCCGCCGTGTCGGCCGCAGCCGTTCGCGTTCTGCTGCTGCGCGAGCCGGGCCGCGATCGGGCCCACGATGGCGCTGAAGCGGGCCGGGTTCGCCCCGGTCGTGACCAGCTTGATGTTCGAGACGTAGGCCAGCGGTGGTTGCGTTGACGTACGAGGAACCGGGATACCGTGGCCGGGCTGCGTGCCGAGTGAGAAGGAGCGAACCACACCGCCCAAGGCAGAGCGGGTGTAGACCGTGAATGCGGAGTAGACGCGGGAGGCTGTCTGCCGTCCGCGCACAGGTCTGCTGGCCGCCGCTGCCGACACACACCACTTGCGCCGCGTGGAAGGCGCGACCGTCGGCTGTCACGATCAGGGCTCGGACCCCGTGGTCCGCGGCGGACGGCTGCAGCTTCTGCTCGCAGGCAGGGGGTGTCCAGTACCACTTGGACAGGGTCTGTCGCGGCGCCGAGCCGGCGCCCGCAGCGACGAGGGCGGCTGTTGCGCAAAGCAGGACTAGCGACACGGCGAGCTTCACTGTGAACCCCCAGACGCTACGTGCGGCAAGCGCAGGCGAGCCTAGCAGGGCGGGTTCTGCAGCGTTGGCCCGGAACGCAAGACGTCTCCGAGGAGAGCGCGCTGGACTGCGCCAGGGCGACGATGTATCGAGACCTCGGGTCGACATGCACGTCGAGGTACTTTCCGGTCAGCCAACCGCCTGCGAAGTGGACCGTACGCCTGGTACCCGATGCCTTCACGTTGACAAAGGCCAACGAGCGCGACCTCGTCCTGACGATTCAAGAGTGAGTAGGCGTTTTGCGCTCCAGACGACCGCGATAGAGGCGTGAGAACCGTTTCGTCTCCTCGATCAGCGCGGCGGTGTTCCACATGCGGGCACCGTCGCCTTGGTCGGGTTGGTCGACAGGAGCGGCCAGAGAAGATCAGGAGCGCCCCGAACCACCGCTCCAATAGCGGGGTTTACGCTTGTAGGCAGGGACTTAGCTGCCCCGAGCCCACACGAGCACGACCGGCCGATCCCACGCAAACACGGATGCGCAACCCCGTGCACACCCGCGCTCTCGGTAAGAGCAGTCAGATCCGGGTCGAAGCGATGTGCTGGCCCTGCTCAGAGCGCAGGGCCAGCGCGGCCGATGACCCTCGGCCAGGAATTTGGTGCCCTCAGCGAGTCTGTAGCTCCCGCTGGCTTTCGTGCCATCGGACGACCAAGGCGTACAAGACGATGATGTTCAGCGTCAGCGTGATCAGCAGCCACACCGTGTCGTTGGTGTTGCCGAGAAAGCCGAGCTGCCCAAACACGTTGACGCTCACGAGCAGGATTGACACCCACCGCGCCCAGCTTGCGCCATTCAGCAAAGCAAGACCGACGAGCGCCAAGGCGACGCCCCAGATCAGCATGATCCAGCCCCAGCCGGTGATGTCGAAGACCAGGAAGCCCGCCTCTGTGGTGACGTAGTAGTTGTCCTCCAAGAGCGCGATCAGCCCCTGCAAGAAGCTGAGCCCACCGAGGAGCACCATCAAGATCCCGGCAAACCCGATCCATCCCGCCATGCTCCGTGAATTCATCGCTGCCTCCCACTGGGAGATGCGGTAGTCGCATCCGGTTAGGAGGCGGTTTCGTCGAGAGGACGCTACATCCTTCTTGTCGGAGCGCAAGAACTCGGCAGCCCGGTGATTGGCTCCGAGGTGCGACGGCCGCGCCGCGAGATGACTCGGGCGCGGCCGTACGCATTCAACGGTTCTAGCCTTCGAAGGGGACCCGACGAGCCGTCGTGTCGAGACCCCGGCGAGGGGGTCCTCGCCCGGCTTCGTCGCGCGGATGAAGAGCGTCAGCTGCTGCTGCAGGTCGCTCGCGGGGAAGTTCGCGTCGCGACGAAAACCAGAGTCGCGGTACCGTCGTCCCCGGTGAGCACCTCGTCCGGGATCGTGAACTGGTTGTACGGCACCGCGGTCACGTAGACGCTCGCGCCAATGACATCGCGGCTACAGGTGCTCCCACGCGCACCTTCAGCGTGAAGGTCTGCGTCCCCTCGTTGACCGGGCCTGACAGCACGTCGAACGCCGCGATCTGCGTCCGCGCGGGCGGTGTGATGTTCGCGATCGGGGCAGGCTTCGTGCTCTTGTCGGTCGGACAGCCGTTCGGTCCGGTCGCCGCCGTCGCGGCCATCCCCACCGCGGCCACAACCGCCAGCGTCAACGCCGCCACAGCGCAATCACAAGACGTCTCGCGACCCCGGCGTGCCGCAACGGTGGATGCCAAGGAAACCGTTCCATGGTGTCCTCCTCAGTTGTTGGTTCGCCGCTGTGTGTCCTTCGCCGCTCGGCGAGCATCGCCTTCCGACTCGTTAGCCGTTCGCTTCTTCCTTGTCGGTGTCGAGCAACGCTTTCACCCGCGCACTGGACGAGGACGCAGTCTGGCCCGCCGACGTGCAGGTGGCGTGGTCACGTCCTCGCCGAAACCACGACTCATCGGCTGCGGACGGGCAGCGCGGCGCCAACCGTCATGCGCGCAGGAGCTGCAGATCGTCCACTTCGTCGCGGATGGGCACTCGAACAAGGAGGTCGCCGCCCAGCTCTACCTGTCTCCGCGCACGATCGACTACCACCTGCGTCACGTTTTCGCCAAGCTCGGCATCACTTCACGGACGCAGCTCGCCTCTGTGCTCGTCGACGACGCTGCTGCGGGCGCAGCGGGCCACCTGTGACGGGTGCCAGGGCCGCGCGACGCCGCGAACGGCTTGACGGAGCGGCGCCGGAGTCGAACCGACCTAGCCGTGGGCTACACGACCGCACAGGTTTTGAAGACCTGCTGGGCCACCGGGCCCATGCCGCTCCGCGGCTGAGGCTACCGGCCTCCGGACGACGCCCTCAGAGCGCGGGATTGGCGATACGGATCTGGATGTCTTGCGGGCGCGGTTGCCGGCGGCGTCCCAGCGCGGACGACGAGGAGGTAGCGGCCGTTGCGACGCGGGTCGTGTCCCAGTAGGGGCGCTGGAAGAGTCGGAACCAGTAGACGCCGTCGCAGGGGCCGCCGCGGCTCGCAGGCAGACCTTGGCGGAGAGGTTCTGGGTCGTCCCGGGCGCGTAGTGCTGGCCGGCGGCGATCGGGCGGCGCGGTCAGCGAGATGAAGACAGTGCGCCGTAGGACGACGTGGCCGCTGCGCCGGTCGACGAGGAGGAGTCCGAGCCGGTAGGGATGATGCGGGGCGGCGAGCGCCGGAACGTCCGGAACCAGCCGATGTACGACTGCGGATCGCTCACTCGAGCGCGAACGTCGACGATCCCGGAGAGGCGGGTCTTGTCGAGCCGCCGGCCGGCCGGGGGGAGCCGGCGCGAGTTGCCGCGCGCCGGCGCTCCAGTGCGGCTCGCGCGGGCGTGTAGAAGCGCACGTCGTGGATCACGGGCGCGGCCGTGTCCGGAACGGCTTCAGCTTTCCGGCCGGCCGGAGCGGGTTGACGAGCATGCGGCTCCGTCCCCCGCGCCGAGCCACTCGCTGAGATGCAGGTGCCACCAGCCGTGGCACGTCCAGCCGAGCAGCTGCCCGGCGTTCACGCGCTCGCCGGTCGCGACCCGCGCGTCGACGTGGCCATAGCCGAAGTGCCCGACGCGGACATTGCCGCAAACCCCCGGTGGCGTCGCCTGCTCGACGATGCCGCCCTCGATCGCGTAGACGCGGTGCGTACGGTCGGCGGGTGCGCCGCGCTCGGGCCGGTCGTCGCGGACGGCGATGTCGACGCCAGTGTGGTAGATGGCGCCCAGCTCGGGGATCGGGGCGCGGGTCGAGGAACGAGCCGCGGATCGGATGCTGACGGTTGTGCGGCGCACCGGCCAGCCGCGGAAGCCGTCGTTGTAGCGCTGCTGGAGGCGGCACGTCACACGTCCTCGCCGAGCAGCCCGAACGTCTGAGCGCCTGCGGCAGCAGCGCCGGCATGCCCCCCGAGTGTGTCCACGAACCGGTGACGGCCGTGACCGGCGCGTCGGGATTGAGCTCGATCAGCGGCCGGTAGAGACGCGCCGAGTGGTGCACCTGGTCGAGCACGACCTCGTCGGCAATGCTCCAGTAGAGCTGCAGGGGAACGCGTGAGAACGCGATCGCGCGCGCGTGGCGATCGGGCTGCGGCGCGCGTACGCACCGGGGTGGCTGCCCGGGGTCCCTCCGATCTCGCGCCGCGCCAGCTCCTGCAGATGCCGCCCGCCGGGAATCCGCGGGAAGTCGCGGTAACGCAGCGCGAGATCGGTGGGCGCGTCGAACGAGGCGGCGCCCGCCAGCAGGCGGCGGTGACGGGCGACGAGGAGGAGCGTCTCCTGACCGCCCATGCTCCCGCCCATCGCGTACACGGAATGCGGCCGGACGCGGAGCCACGGCAGCGTCGCCTTCGCGACGTATTGCATGTTCGCGAGATCGCTGATCTGGCCCTCCCAGCCCCAGGAGTGGAGGGGGAGCACGCGCCCGTGCCCGTCGGGGCTGATCACCGCGAATCGTCCACGGGCGGGCAGGTCGCTCCAGAAGCGCAGGTTCGCGCTGCCCGAGAGGCCGCGACCGTGCGGGGAGATCACGAGCGGGAGCGGCGGGTTGTTGCCCGGCCCGACGTCGGCCGGCAGCGCGACGTACGCGGCCCGAGCGAGCCCGTTGTGGGCCCGGTAGCGGACGGTCCAGACCCGAACCTCGTCGCGCAGCGCCATCGACGACGATCGTAGGCCCCGCGGGGATCCGTGCGAAGATCGCCGCAATGGCGCACATCCGCCTGATCGACCCCGAGGATGCCGAGGGACTTCTCGCGGAGGAGTACGCGGCCGCCGTCGAGCGGGCGGGGGATCGATCCGGAGGATGCCGACGGGCTGCTGGCCGAGGAGTACGAGGCGGCAATCGGACGCGCTGGCAAGGTCTTCAACATCGTCCGCTCGATGAGCCTGAACCCCGCGGTGCTGCAGCGGTCGATGGAGCTCTACAAGGCGATCATGTTCGGGCCGTCCGGGCTGACGCGTCAGGAGCGGGAGCTCCTTGCGACCGTCGTCTCGGCGGCGAACGAGTGCCACTACTGACGGCGCTCGCACGCCGACGACCTCCGTGACGAGGGCGCCCCAGACGAGCTGGCAACGCACGCGGAGCACGACTACCGCGACGGCGACCTCGATTCGCGCACGCGGGCGCTCTGCGACTACGCGCAGAAGCTGACGTTGATGCCGTCTGAGATCGGGGCGGAGGACGCGGAGTCGCTTCGCGCCCACGGGCTCGACGACGCGACGATCCACGACGCGATCCAGGTGGTCGCGTACTTCAACTACATCAACCGAATCGCCGAAGGCGTGGGCACCGATCTCGAGCCGGAGTGGGAACCGCGCTCCTACGGGCCGGGAGAGCGTTAGCCGAGCGCCACCCGGATCTTCTCCACTGCCGCCGCTTCGGCCTGGTCTCCGCCGCCGGCCGCCTTGCCGACGGACTCGGCGAGCTCGAGCACGAACGCGCGGTAGCCCTCCAGCTCGTCGGGGGCCTTGGCCCGCAGCGTGGCAGCCGCGGCGCTCAGCGCCTCCATCGTCCCGTTCTCGACCTCGTCGGGAGAGGCGATCATGCCGAAGCCGGTGCCACCCTCCGACGCGAGGTCGCGAAGCAGCTCGCTGTCGTCGTCACGTGAGCCCTTCAGGTATCTCGCGAGCGAGGACGCCTCCTTGAAGCTGTCGAAGAAGCTCCGATCGCTGACCGCGACGAGCAGGCCTGCTCCCGTGACTCCTTTCCGCAGCTGCTCCCACTCGTCCTCGGTGAAGTCGGACTTGCCGGCCACCTTGCCTCCTTGTCTCGTTGTGGGGGCGGGTTACCCCAAGTCGCGCGAGAGCATGCGCAGGATCTACGAGCGGGACGACCGACGCAGCACCCTGCGGTCGCCCACCCTCCGCGTGATGCCGTCGACGTCCATCCGCTCCAGCAGCAGCTGCGCGTCACGGCGGCCGACGCCGGCAAGGTCGCGGAACCGAGCAAGGGTGATCTCGCCCGCCGCAGCGGCATCGGTCGTGACGAGATCGCGCGCGACCTCGTAGGCCCCCGCCGCCACCGCAAACCCGTCGCCGAGCCGGACGACACGTCCCTCCGCCTCGAGGAACCGTGCGAGCTCGGGATCGTCGACCCTCGTCACGGCGAGACCGGCCCTGTCGAGGGCGGCCTCCAGCGCGCGGGCAGCGTCGGAGCGCTCGCCGAGCGTGGCTGCCGCGCCCGGAAGGTACCCCTTCGGCCCGCGACGCTCGACGGGCAGGAGCCCGAGCACGCCCGTCGCCCACGGCTCGTCGGGCAGGAGCTCCGCCAGCGCCACGCCCGGGTCGAGCGGCGAGCGCTCGGCCCGCTCTCGCAGACGCGACTCGACCGCCAGCGCGGTGTCCTCGAGCCACTCGTCCGAGAACGCCCAGCCGTCGACGACCCGCACCGCGTCGAGCCCTTCCTCGAGCTCGGCGCCCGTGAGCAGCGCCCGGGCTGCGACCGCCTCGACCGGGACGGGGTCGTGGACGAGCGCCCTGACGATCGACGGCGGGTCGCCGTCATCGAGGAGCCTGTCGCGTGCCGGGTCGAGGCGGCGCGGCGGGGCGGGGTCGAGGACGACTGCGCCGCCGACGGTGGTCTCGGCGCGTAGGACGAGGCGATCTCCACGCGCTGCGATCACCGGCGCGGCGAGGCGAAGCTGCGCGTGGTCCTCACCCACACGGACGACCCGCGCGGGGATCCGGCTCGTCCCGTGGTGCACCGAGAGGCGCGCGCCGTCGACGATGGGCGCGAGCTCGGTGAGCGCAACCTCGAGCCGGTACGAGCGCGGAAACGCTGCAGGCGCGACGAGCACGTCACCTCGACGCACGTCGGCTCGCTCCACGCCGGGGAGGCTCACCGCCACGCGCTGGCCGGCTTCCGCGCGCGCCACCGGCGCGTCGTGCACCTGCACCGAGCGGACCCGCACGTCGCGCCCGGCCGGCTCGAGCCGTAGTTGCTCGCCCTCGGAGATCGCACCCGACCACAGTGTCCCCGTGGCGATCGTCCCGATCCCCTTGAGCGTGAAGGCGCGATCGACATAGAGCCGGGCAGGGAAGTCCGCCCGGCGCTGCTCCACCGCCGAGGCGACATCCTCGAGCGCGGCGCGGAGCTCGTCGAGCCCGGCTCCCGTCACGCCGCTCACCGCGACCACCGGCGCCTCCGGGACGAGCTCGCGCGCCTCGAGCAGGGCGAGCTCGAGCGTCTCGGCGTCGACGGCGTCCGCCTTCGTCACGGCAACGAGGCCGCGCTCGACGCCGAGGAGCCGGAGGATCGCAAGGTGCTCGTGCGTCTGCTGTCGCGCTCCCTCGGCGGCGTCGATCACGAGCAGGAACAGGTCGATCCCCGTGGCGCCGGCAACCATGGTGCGCACGAACCGCTCGTGGCCGGGCACGTCCACGAGCGAGAGCCTCCGGCCGTCCGGAAGCACGAGCGGCGCGTAGCCGAGGTCGATCGAGATCCCGCGCGCCCGCTCCTCGGGGAGCCGGTCGGTGTCCTTCCCGGTGAGGGCGTGGACGAGCGTCGTCTTGCCGTGGTCGACGTGGCCGGCGGTGCCGACCGTCAGTGCCATCGGGCGGGCGGAAGACGCTCGTGGTGAATCAACCCAGGCTCTCTCTCGCGGTCAGCACAGCCCGAGCGACCTCGTCGACCTCGGCATCGCCGAGGGTGCGCGCATCGAGGAGCAGCCGCCCGTCCCGAACGACGCCGACGACGGGCGGCTCCCCCGAGCGGAGGAGCCCCGCCAGCGACTCCTCGATCGCGCACGCCCGACTCGGAAGCTCCGCGAGCGGCAACGCTCCACCGCCGACCCTGGCAATCGTCTCCTCAACTTCCCCGCCGACCAGGCCCGCGAGGCGCTCGGCGCGCAGGCGCACGGCGTCGAGCGGCTCCTCGAGCATCCGGAGGACGGGCACCTCGCGGCGGGCGCGATCCGGGTCGGCGAGCAGCGCCAGGGTGCCCTCGAGGGCCGCGAGGGTCAGCTTGTCGGCGCGGAGGGCGCGCTGGAGGGGATGGCGGCGCAGCCGGTCGACCAGGTCGGCGCGGCCCACGACGATCCCCGCCTGGGGGCCGCCCAGGAGCTTGTCGCCCGAGAAGCAGACGAGGTCGGCGCCGGCGGCGATGCTCGCGGCCGCGGTCGGCTCGTCGCCGAGATCGAGCAGCGAGCCCGAGCCGAGATCGTCGACGAGCGGGACGCCCGCCCGTGTCGCGAGCTCCGCCAGCTCGCGCGTCCCGACCGCTGCCGTGAAGCCGACGATCCGGTAGTTCGACTGGTGCACGCGGAGGAGCGCACCCGTGTCCGGCCCGATCGCACGCTCGTAGTCGGCGGAGGTCGTCCTGTTCGTCGTGCCCACCTCCACCATGCGAGCGCCCGACCGTGCGAGGACATCGGGGATGCGGAAGCCGTCGCCGATCGCAACGAGCTCGCCCCGTGACACGACGACCTCACGGCCCTCCGCGAGCGCGGCGAGCGCGAGGAGCACGGCCGCGGCGTTGTTGTTGACGACGAGCGCCGCTTCTGCGCCCGTGAGCCGTACGAGCGGCCCGGCGACGTGCCCCTGCCGGGACCCGCGCTCGCCCGAGTCGAGGTCGAGCTCGAGGTTGGAGTAGCCCGCGCCGACCTCGGCGACCCGCTCGAGCGCCGGCGCCGGGAGCGGGGCGCGTCCGAGGTTCGTGTGGACGATGACGCCCGTCGCGTTGACGACGCGACGCAGCGACGGCGCCCGGAGCCGCTCGAGCTCGGCTCGGGCAGCCGCGACCGGGTCGCCCGGGTCCGCGCCCGCTCGGATCGCCTCGCGCGCGCGGTCGAGAGCCGTTCGAGCGGCGGCCGTCGCAAGCGGTCGCGGAGCGGCGGCGAGCTCCTCGTCGCCGAGCAGCCGGTCGACCGAAGGGAGGTCGCGCAGCTCCATGCAGCCAGTCTAGGAACTGCCGAGCGCCGGGATGACCTCGCGCAGGAGCGCGACGAGATCGATCGCGGCGTGCGCGCCGACCTCGAGCACGCGCTCGTGGTCGATCGGCTCGGGAAGCACGCCCGCGGCGGCGTTCGTGACGCACGCGAGCGCGAGGCAGCGGATGCCCATGTGCCGGGCGGCGAGCACCTCGGGGACGGTCGACATGCCGACGAGGTCGGCCCCGAGCGTGCGCAGCATGCGGATCTCCGCCGGAGTCTCGAAGGCGGGGCCGAGCCACGCGGCGTAGACGCCGTCGCCGAGCGCGACGCCGAGCCGCTCGGCTGCGGCATGGGCGAAAGCGCGATACGTCGGGTCATACGCGTCGCTCATGTCGGGGAAGCGTGGGCCCAGCGCGTCGTCGTTCGGCCCGACGAGCGGTGACGAGCCCTGGAGGTTGAGATGGTCGGAGATCGCGACGAGGCTGCCGGGCTCGACGCCGGCGTCCAGCGCGCCGCAGGCGTTCGTGAGCACGAGGCTCGAGATCCCGAGCCGGCCCAGGACGCGGACGCCGAAGACGACCCGGTCCGGCGCGAGGCCTTCGTAGAGGTGTGCGCGTCCTTTCATGACCGCGACCGGGACTCCCCCGAACGCGCCGAGGACGAGCGTCCCGGCGTGCCCGACGGCGGTCGAGCCCGGCCAGCCGGGAATCTCGCCGTACGGCACCTCGACGGCGTCCTCGACCGCATCCGCGAAGCCGCCGAGGCCGCTCCCGAGGACCACGCCCACGGTGGGGCGGAGCGGCGTCCGGGCCCGGATCGCGTCCACGGCGGTGTCGAGCGCGCTCACGCGGAGCCCTCGGAGCGCCGCTCACCGACGAGCCTCACGACCCGCTCGACCGCCTCGGCCGGGTCGTCGGTCACGAAGAGCAACTCGAGGTCGGCGGGCGACACCAGCCCGTCCGCGAGCATCTCGTCCCGCACCCACTCCAGCATCTCGTCCCAGTAGTCCGAGTTCATGAGGACGACGGGGAACGTGCCGATCTTGCCGGTCTGGATGAGCGTCAGCGACTCGAAGAGCTCGTCCAGCGTCCCGAACCCACCCGGGAAGATGACGAACCCCTCCGCCGCCTTCACGAACATCGTCTTGCGTGCGTAGAAGTGGTGGAACGTCACCGCGATGTCGCAGTAGGGGTTGATGCCCTGCTCGTGCGGGAGCAGGATGTTGAACCCGACCGAGAGCCCGCCGGCCTCCCTGGCGCCCCGGTTCGCGGCCTCCATCACCCCCGGGCCGCCGCCGGTCACGACGGCGAGACCGGCCTCGGCGAAGAGCCGCGCGGTGTGGCGGGCGGCCTCGTACGTGGGCGTCCCGGCGGCCACCCGTGCCGAGCCGAAGATGGAGACGGCAGGCCGGTCGATGCGCTGCACCGCCTGGAAGCCCGCGAGGAACTCCGAGGCGATGAGCGAGACGTCGTTGGCGAGTGTCTCCGAGGTCCGGCGGAGGAGTCGCTCGTCGAGCTCCGCTCCGCCGTCGCTCACAGACGGTCCTGCGGGACGTGCGCGGCCACCATCCCGAGGACGAGCGCCGCCACGGTCACGAGCGTGGCGACCGCGACGACCGCCGCGAGCCGTCGCGCCTCCGCCGGATTGCTTCGCCCGCCGCCGGCACGCAGCACGCGCCACGAACGAAGCACGTGGGCGCCGTCCAGGAAGGCGATCGGCGCGAGGTTGATCAGGTTGAGGAGGAAGCCGGCGTAGGCGAGCGCCCGCCAGAGGTCCGAGTCGATCGAGACGGCGACGGCGAGGCACGCGCCCGCCGCGAGTCCTCCGGCAACAGGCCCGGCGAGGGAGACACGCGCGTTGACCCACGGGTCGAAGCGCATGTTCCGCAGGGCGACGTATGCCCCGAGGAAGGGGATGAACACCGGCAGCTGCGGGTCGAGCCCCGACCGCTTCGCCTCGATGTAGTGGCCGAGCTCGTGCGCGAGGATCAGGAGCACGACCCCGATCGCGAACCTCCAGCCCCAGATGAGCGCGTACCCGCCGACCGCGAGGAAGATCCCGAAGAACTTGAGGACGAAGGCGCCGAACTTGATGACGACCCCGACGAGCACGACGAGCGGCGCGGCGAGCTTCGCCAGAAGCGAGCGCGTGTCGCGCTCGTGCTCGACCGGGAGCGTCGCCGGCTCGGGGGCGGTGACCGGCTCCAGGTCCCGGTCGTAGCGGTCGCTCACGATCCCCGTCCGATCCATTCCTCGCCGCCCTCGTAGAGCTCCTTCTTCCAGAGCGGCACCGTCTGCTTGAGCGTGTCGATCGCCTCGCGACAGGCGTCGAGCGCAGCCGCCCGGTGCGGCGCGGAGACGGCGATGACGACGCTCGTCTCGCCGATCTCCACGGACCCGACGCGATGGTGGATCGCGACGTCGAGAAGCTCGTGGCGGCCTCGCAGGTCGTCCGCGATCCGTTCCATCTCCGCCTCTGCCATGCCCTCGTAGGCCTCGTACTCGAGCCGGACGACGTCCCGTCCTCGCGAGTGGCGACGGGTCGTCCCGACGAACGTCGCGATCGCCCCGGCCTCCTCCGACGACACCTCGGCGACGGCCCGCTCGAGCGACAGGGGGGCCTCGGAGAGGACGAAGGCTCCTCCGGAGACGGGCGGGATCACCGCGACCTCGTCGCCTTCGGCCAGCGCGGCAGCACGGTCCGCGTAGCTCCGGTTGACGGCGTAGACCAGCCCGGGCGGCTCGTCACCGAGCGCGAGCGCCGCCCAGACGTCGCCGACCCGCGCGCCGTCGGCCAGCTCGACCTCGCGCTCCCGGCCGCCCGCCTGCTCGCGGAGCGCGGCGAAGAGCTTCACCCCGACCCTCACGGACTGAGCGTATCCGGCGGTTGGCGACCGGGGACGCTGTCATGTTACATCTGCGGCGTGGCCACCCTCCTTCCCCGGGCGAACCTCAACGAGCAGGTGTACGACACGCTGCGGGGGCGACTTCTGGCGCGGCAGCACGGGCCCGGCGACAAGCTGAGCCTCCACGAGCTGGCCGCCGAGCTCGGCGTCTCCCGGAGCCCCGTGCACCACGCGCTCACCCGGCTCGTCTCGGAGGGGTTGCTGAGCGTCAAGGCGCGGCGGGGGTACTTCGTCACGCCCGTGACGATGCGCGGGCTCCTCGAGGGCTACGACGTCCGGCTCGCGCTCGAGTGCCACGCGGCCGACGTGGCCGTCGAGACCGCCGCCGACGAACAGCTCGCGGGGCTCCGGCGGCGACTCGAGGCGACGGAGGAGGGGCTCTCGCACGAGGAATGGGACAGCGCCAACGCGGCGTTCCACGAGACGCAGGTCGATCTCGCCGGGAATGCGCTGCTCTCCCGGTTCTACCGCGAGCTCTCGGTCAACCTGATGATGCAGGTGATCCGGGGTGGCACCGTCGAGCGGGGCGAGTACCTCGTCACGGAGCATCGCGCGATCGTCGAGGCCCTCGAGGCTCGCGACGCCGGCGCGGCACGGGCAGCGATCGCGCGCCACATGGAATCGGGCCGGCGCATCGCGCTCGACGCGGTCGAGCGCGCCGGCGGCTCGCTCTAGGGGCCACGTTGTCTCGCCGCAGCCCGTAGGACGCCCTTCGAGCGAGTCGGAGCCTCCTGTCGACCGGACGTAGGATCACGGACGTGGCGTCCACGCCCGACCGACGCGTGACCGAATCGGGCATCGAGGTGAAGCCCGTCTACGGACCGGGCGACGGCGCGGGCCCGACCGAGGGGCCGGGTGAGTACCCCTTCACGCGCGGCCCGTACGCCGACATGTACCGCGGCCGGCCGTGGACGATGCGCCAGTACGCCGGGTTCGGCTCTGCGGAGGAGACGAACGCGCGGTTCCGGACGCTGCTCGCCCGCGGGCAGACGGGCCTCTCGGTCGCGTTCGACCTGCCGACGCAGCTGGGCTACGACTCGGACGATCCGCTGGCGGAGGGCGAGGTGGGCCGCACGGGCGTCGCGATCGACTCGGTGGAGGACATGGCGCGCCTGCTCGACGGGATCCCGCTCGACGAGGTCTCGACGTCGATGACGATCAACGCGCCGGCCGCGCTGCTCCTCCTCTGCTACGAGCTCGTCGCGGCCGAGCGGGGCATCGCGGGCGACGCCCTCCGCGGCACCGTCCAGAACGACGTGCTCAAGGAGTACGTCGCCCGCGGCAACTACATCTTCCCGCCGCGGCCCTCGATGCGGCTGACGACCGACCTCTTCTCCTACTGCGCGGACCGCCTCCCGAGCTGGAACACGATCTCGATCTCGGGCTACCACATCCGCGAGGCCGGCGCGACGGCCGCAGCAGGAGCTCGCCTTCACCCTCGCGAACGGGATCGCGTACTGCGACGCCGCGGTCGAAGCAGGGCTCTCGCCGGACGCCTTCGGGAGCCGCCTCTCCTTCTTCTTCAACGCGCACAACAACGTGCTGCAGGAGGTCGCGAAGTTCCGCGCGGCGAGGCGGCTGTGGGCGGGCATCATGCGCGACCGCTTCGGCGCGTCGAGCGCGAGGGCCCAGGCACTCCGCTTCCACGCCCAGACGGGTGGGTCGACGCTCACCGCGCAGCAACCCGAGAACAACCTCGTCCGCGTCGCGGCCCAGGCGCTCTCGGCGATCTACGGCGGCGCGCAGTCGATCCACACGAACGGGTTCGACGAGGCGCTCGCGCTCCCGACCGAGCGCGCGGCGACGCTCGCGCTGCGGACGCAGCAGATGCTCATGCACGAGGCGGGCACCACGGACACGGCCGATCCGCTGGGGGGCTCGTGGTTCGTCGAGGCGTTGACCGACGAGCTCGAGTCGCTGGCGACCGCGCTCATCGAGCGGATCGACGAGCTCGGCGGAGCCGTGGCGGCGATCGAGGCCGGATGGGTCCAGGAGCAGATCGAGGAGTCCGCCTTCCGGTGGCAGCGCGAGGTGGAGGACGGCGCGCGCGTGATCGTCGGCGTCAACCGCTTCACGACCGACGAGCCGGAGCACGTCGAGCTCCACCGGCTCGACCCCGAGATCGAGCGCGCGCAGCGCGCCCGGACGCAGGCGCTCCGGGCGAGTCGGGACGGGCGGGCCGTCGAGAGCGCCGTCGCGGAGGTCCGCCGGGTCGCAGCGTCGGACGGGAACCTCCTCCCGCCGCTCCGCGAGGCGCTGGGGGCGCGCGCGACGGTCGGCGAGCTCTGCGACGCGCTGCGCGAGCTCTGGGGCACCTACGACGCGCGGTAGGTGCGACCTCGTGGTGACTCACCACGACTTTCTCTCGCACCACGACTACTCGCTGCGGGCGACGCGTACGCTTCCGCGATGAGCCGGCGCGGTCGTCTGGCAGGCACCCTCCTCGCCGCCGCGCTCGGCGCCGTCGCGCTCTCGGCGCTCGCCCTCGGAGAGGGTCGCGCGCCGGCCGCCACCGCGGCGACGCCCGACTTCGCGCGCGACGTCGCGCCGATCGTCCGTGAGACGTGCGCCGGATGCCACCAGGACCGGGGGATCGCGCCGTTCCCCTTCCGGACGGAACGAGACCTCGCGAGCAGGGCGGCGCTCGTCGTCGCGGCCGTCGAGGAAGGGCGCATGCCTCCCTGGCCGCCGAGCGGGGCGTCGCCGCGGTACGCGGGCCAGGCGGCGCGCACCCTCGACGCGCGAGAGCGCGCGACGTTGCTCCGCTGGGCGAAGAGCCAGCTCGTGCAGCCCGGTGGTGCCCGGCGCGGGACGCCGGTCGGCGCGCCGAGGACGACCGCGACGACCGTCCGCTCGGGCGAGACGCGCCTCGAGCTCGCCATGCCGACGCGCTATCGCCCGGCCGGCGCCGGCGGCTCCACCGACGACTACCGCTGTTTCCTCCTCGATCCGAAGCTGGCCACCGACCGGCTCGTCACCTCGGCGCGCATCGCGCCGGGGGCCGCGCAGCTCGTGCACCACGTGATCCTCTACCGCCTGCGTCCGGACGCGGTCGCCGAGGCAGTCGCGCTCGACCGACGCACGCAGGGCACGGGCTGGACGTGCTTCGGCGGGCCTGGCGTCGGTGGCGGCACGAGCAACCCGCGCGGCTTCCTCGAGGACGCCGGCTGGATCGCCGCCTGGGCGCCGGGCTCCGGCGGCGATCGCCTGCGCGCAGGGACCGGGATCGAGCTGCCCGCCGGTAGCCGGATCGTGATGCAGGTGCACTACAACCTGCTCAACGGCGCCCGTCCCGACCGCTCGCGCGCCGTGCTCACGACCGTCCCGGCGAGTACAGCGCTGAAGCCGCTCCAGACCGTGCTGCTCCCCGCCCCCGTCGAGCTCGGGTGCCGGCCGGGCGAGACCGGGCCTCTCTGCGACCGCACGGCGGCGGTCTTCGATCAGGCCAGGCGATTCGGCAACGATGCGGCGCTCGTCCCGACCGGCCTGCTCCTGCTCTGCGCCAGGGACGCGTCGCGTCCGATCGCTGCGTCGACGACGACGTGCGACCGTCCGGTGACCTCCCCGACGACGATCCACTCCGTCGCGGGACACATGCACGTGCTCGGCCGCTCGATCCGCGTCGAGCTGAATCCCGGGACGCCGCGCGCACGCCTGCTGCTCGAGATCCCGCGCTGGAGCTTCCACTGGCAAGGCTCCTACCTCCTCGAGCGGCCCGTTCGAGCCCAGGCGGGCGACGTGATCCGGGTGACGTGCCGCCACGACGCGGCCCTGCGCACGGGGCAGCCGCGCTACGTGCTCTGGGGCGAGGGGACGACCGACGAGATGTGCCTCGGCGTCCTCCAGGTGACGCGCGGCTAGCCGGCGCGCGAGCCGCATGCGCATCCTGCTCGTCTCGCAGATGTACCCGAGCCGGGCGACGCCGGATCTCGGCACCTTCGTCGCCGATCTCGAGGGCGCCCTCGTCGCGCGGGGCCACGAGCTCGCCCGCGCGGTCGTCGACCGCCGCGGTGGCCCGAGCCGTCACGCCGCGCTCGCCCGCGACGTGGCGTTGACCGCCCGTCGCTTCCGCCCCGACGTCGTCTACGCCCACTTTCTCGTCCCGGCGGGCCTTCTCGCGGTGCTGCTCGGTCGGGCGCCGGTCGTCGTCACGGCGCACGGCCAGGACGTCGCCAACGCGGAGCGGTCTGCCGCGGTGCGCCGGGCGACGCGGCACGTGGTGCGCCGGGCTGCGGCGGTGGTGGCCGTCTCCGACTGGCTCCGTGAGCGGCTCGCTGCCGTGGTCCCGGAGGCTGCGGCGAAGACGACGGTGATCGACTGCGGGGTCGACCTCGAGCGGTTCGTGCCCGCCGACGCCGCAGCCGCCCGGACGGCAGTCGGCTGGGAGCCGGACGGGACGGCCTTCCTCTGCGTCGGCGCTCTCAGCGAGCGGAAGAACGTCGTCAGGCTCGCGCGCGCGTTCGCGCGACACGGCGAGGGGTCGCTCGTGTTCGTGGGCGACGGGCCGTTCCGGGACGAGCTCGCCGGACGGGACGGCGTCCGGCTGGCAGGGCGCGTCCCGCACCCCGACGTGCCCCGCTGGCTCGCCGCGGCGGACGTCGTCTGTCAGCCGAGCCTCGTCGAGCCCTTCGGGCTCTCGACCCTGGAGGCCCTCGCCTGCGCGCGCTCCGTCGTCGCAACGCGGGTGGGCGGGCCGCCCGAGTTCGTGCCTCCGGAGGCGGGGGTCCTCGTCGATCCGCTCGACGAGGACGCGCTCGCAGCCGCGCTCGGCGCCGCCGCGGCGATGCCGCGCCCGAACCCGAGGTCGCGCGCCGCCGCCGAGGCGCACGATCTCCGGGTCCAGGCCGCGCGCGTCGAGGAGCTCCTCCACCGCGCTGCAGGGGCACCCGCCGCCGCGAGTGCCCCGGCTCCACGCAGCTCCGGCTAGTCGACCGTGTCCTGGTCGCGCGCGGCCGGCGGTGCCGCCGTCGTGGTCGTCGCGTCCGCGGCAGGACGTCTGCGCATTGCGTCGAGGTCTTCTCGGAAGTTCGTGTCCCCGTGAATGACGATGCGATGCGCTGCCCAGCCCAGCACCGCACCGAGCGGCGGGAAGATGAGGTAGATCCAGAGGTCGTTGAACTCCGTGCCGACCAGCGCCGGACCGAGGCTCCGGGCCGGGTTGACCGAGGCGCCGCTGATCGGGATCGCCGCGACGTGGATCGCGACGAGCGCGAGGGGGATGGCGAGGAGGGCGGTTCCCTTGGACCGCTCGGCCCGGGTCGAATCGAGGATCACCGCGACGAAGAGCGCGGTCATCATGACCTCGACGACGATCGCCGCCCACGTGTCCGACGCCTGGGTCGTGGTGCCGGCGACGGCCGCGTCGTTGAACGCGATCAGGACCACGATCGACGCGAGGATCGCCCCGACGACCTGCGCGATCCAGTACGCGATCATCTCGTCGAGAGCCATTCGCTTGTCGAGGAACATCGCGAGCGAGACGGCCGGGTTGTAGTGGCCGCCCGACGCCTCCGCGAAGGCGTAGAGGCCGATCAGGAGCGCGAGGCCGAAGCCCAGCGCGATCGAGACGATGCCCAACGAGTCGCCGGCCGACGCGGAGATGATCGCGAACGAGCCGACGCCGACGAGCGTGAACGTGCCGAGCACCTCCGCGACGTACTTCTGCATCTTCCCCATGGCTTGGGCTCCCTTGCTCGAGGTCGGTACCGCCCGAAGTCTCGCGCACTGGTCGGCTGTCACGCACGCCTGTCGAGGTCTGCAAGCCTGACCTCGACGAGCGGACGGACGGCGTCCTCGATCCCCGCCTCGCGAGCGGCCTCGAGCGCCTGCTCGTAGCTCTCGCGGACCTTGTCGGCGGCGACCCCCTGCTTGAGGCGGTTGTCACCCGTCACGAGCAGGCGCTGAACCCTCGCCCGCGCCTCGTCACCGGCGGCCATCTCGGAAGCCTAGAACGGGCGGGCCGCCGCTACCATGGCGCCCGCGATGGTCTCCGTCTTCGCCGTCCTCCAGGTCCTCCTCGGCGCCGGGCTCGTCGGCCTCGTGCTCATGCACTCGGGTCGCGAGGCGGGCTTCGGCGGCATCGGGTTCACCCCGACCTCCCAGGGCGGCACGCACATCGTCGAGCGGAACCTCACGCGCCTCACCGTCGCGATCGCGATCCTCTTCGCGGTGAACACGGTGGTGCTGTACCGCGTGCTCGCGTAGCGGCTCGGCTCGACCCCCTCTCGCTATCATCCCGTTCCACGCGCTGGTGGCGGAATTGGTAGACGCGCCAGGTTGAGGGCCTGGTGGCCATTGCGGTCGTGGAGGTTCAAGTCCTCTCCAGCGCATGAGCGCGGGGGAACCCCCGGGTTCCCCCGCGAGCCTCTCCTCCCGTCGCGCCGCTTTCCCGCGATCCGGGCAGACATTGACGCCGTCCGGAAGGATCCGTACTCTGGATGACGAACATACGTTCGTCGCACCCGACCAGGAGGCAACCGTGCCGGCCGAGACGCCCCTCACCGCCCGCCAACAGGAGATCTGGCAATTTCTCGTCACCTACGTCGACGGCCACGGGTACCCGCCGACCGTCCGCGAGATCGGCGAGGAGGTCGGCCTCGCCTCGCCCTCGACCGTCCACGCGCACCTTGCGAACCTCGAGCGGGTCGGGCTCATCAAGCGCGATCCCACGAAGCCACGCGCGATCGAGCTCACGGGCCACCGTCGCGTCCAGCAGCCCGTGATGCCCGACGTGGAGCGCCTGCCTCTGCTCGGCCGGGTCGCCGCAGGTGGGCCGCTCCTCGCCGAGGAGAACGTGGAGGACATGATCGCCGTGCCCGAGCCGATCGGGCGTGGCGCCGACTTCCTGCTCACGGTGCACGGGGACTCGATGATCGAGGCGGGCATCCTCGACGGCGACACGATCGTCGTGCAGCGTCGGGACGACGCCTCGAACGGCGACGTCGTCGTGGCACTCGCGGGCGACGACGAGTCGGCCGACGAGGCGACCGTGAAGACCTTCTTCCGCGAGGCCGACGGGCGCGTCCGTCTGCAGCCCGAGAACGCGGCGCTCGAGCCAATCTACGCCGACCATGTCCAGGTCCTCGGCAAGGTCGTGGGGGTGTTCCGGAGCCTGCGATGACCGCCGTCGTGACATCGCTCGCGCGAACGCTCGATCAGGAGCTGCTCGCGCTCTCCCGCGGCGCGAGCCTCGAGTGCCCGTGCTGCGGCGAGTTCGTGATGCGCCTCCGTGGCGTCCTCGCCTGCCCCGAGTGCCGGTCGCTCCTCGCGGATGGCACAGCGATCCCGGAGCTGGTGCTGCCCAGGGTGGCCGAGCCGGCCTGCTGACGAGCAGTACAGAGTTTTGTATTTTGCAGATCTCTGTTTGATCTGACCATGGAACACCACATCACGGCGACCGAGCTCGCACGGTGGCTTGGTGACGTCCTAGCGCGCGTCCGCTTCCGGCACGACGTCTTCCTCGTCGAGCGGAACGGCGACCTCGTGGCGCGCATCGTCCCCGCCCCGGGGTCGTCTGTGGCGACGCTCGCCGAGATCGTCAAGGCCTGGCAGGCGCATTTCCGGCGCGTCCCGGGTCTCGGCGTCCAGGCACTGACGACCTAGCGCGGAGCGTCACGCGCGCTACCGTAGTGCGTGCAGGCCGGATGGCCGCGGGCGTTTCGACGTCCGAGGAAAGTCCGGACACCGCAGGGCAAGGACGCTGGGGAAATCCCAGGCGGCGAAAGCCGACGGAAAGTGGAACAGAGAGGAGACCACCGGCGCTTCGGCGCCGGCAAGGGTGAAACGGTGGGGTAAGAGCCCACCAGCGACCGTGGTGACACGGCGGCTCGCCAAACCCCGTCCGGTGCAAGGCGAAGCAGGTCCCGTTGACGCGGCCCGCCGAGGGACCGGGTACGCCGCTCGAGCCACCGGGGAACCGGTGGCCTAGATGGATGGCCATCCCCGACAGAATCCGGCTTACAGGCCTGCTACGGAGAAGCCCCGCTCAGGGGCTTTTCCATGCTCGGGGATCGTCGAAGACCTGAGAGCCCTGACTGCGAGCGCGCCCTATACGTCGACGATCACCTCGAAGCCGCCGTAGACCATCCGCTGGCCGTCGAACGGCATCGCCTTCGGGTCCATCATGTCGGCGAGCCTCGGATCGGCCAGGACCTTTGCATTGACGCGGTCGCGGTGCGCCCGCGACTTGAAGACGATCCACGAGAACACAACGACCTCGCCGCGCTTCAGCTGAAGGCCTCTCGGGAAGGACGTGATCTTCCCGCGCGACACGTCCTCGGCGATGCACTCCCGGTACTCGAGCGCGCCGTGCTCGCGCCAGATCTTCCCCGACTTCCGTGCCATGCGTCGGTACGCGTCGAGGTTCCGCTTCGGCAGCGGGACGAGGAATCCGTCGACGTAACGTGCCATGGGGTCTCCTTCCCTCGTGGACAGCTTCTCGGGCCTCCTACCCGTCTTCGGGCGTCTCAGGCATCCCGAGCCGCGCCGAGGCGGCGCGTGACGGGCTCCTTGTCGCTCCACGGGAAGTTGATCCAACGGCCGGTCCGACGCCACACGTAGTGGCATTCGACGACGGAGCCCGGCTTCTCGTAGAGCACCGCAACCCGCACCTCGCCGACCTTGCCCGCGCAGAACTCCTGGACGCTCCGGAGCGTCTGGCCGGTGTCCGCGACGTCGTCGGCGATGAGGATCCGGGCCTCGTCGAGATCGACGAAGTCGGGCGCCGGCGGCAGGATGCGCGGCACCTCGAGCCGCTCGTCGACGCCGGTGTAGAACTCGACGTTCATCGTGTAGACGTTCTTCACGTCGAGCGCATAGCCCAGCGCGCCCCCGACGAGCAGGCCGCCGCGGGCGATCGAGAGGATCATCTCGGGCTCGTATCCGTCGTCTGCGACGAGCCGGGCGAGCTCCCGCGAGGCCTCGCCGAAGGACTTCCAGCTCAGGATCTCGCGCGTCGCCTCGACGGGCTCCACACTCGTCACCGTGGCTCGAACGCGAGCGCCGTGACGACCTGACGCGAAGCGGGAGCAGCCTGATCCTGCGTCGAGTACGGCCGATTGAGCAGATGCCCGCGGTGGACGAGCGTCGTCGAGCCGCCGCCGTCGAGGTTGATCGCCGACTCGGCACCGAGCTCGAGCAGTACCTCCGCGAGCTCGAGCATGGAGAGACCGCCGTCGACCCCGGAGCGGCGGCCGTCGCAGGCGACCGCGACGAGCGCGTCCGTGCTCACCCCGAGGGCGGCGCGCGGGTAACGCCCGTCCGTGATGTCCGAGTCGAACTGGCCTGCCCCGGCGGAGAAGCCTTCGACATCCGCGTCTCCGTCGAAGACGACCCGCCCGGCGGCGACGAGGAGAGGGCCGACCTGCAGGAGGTCGCCGCCGGGCTCGGCGGGGGCCTCGTCACGGGGAAGAAGCCGCACCTGCCCGGCCTCGATGACGACGCTCGCCCGCCGGCTCCGGTAGGGCTCGACGATCGGCTCGTGGGCGACCTGGCTGCCGTCCATCCAGAGATCACCGAGCGGCCGGTAGGGATCTCGTAGGAAGAACCCTCCGACGACCGCTTCCTCGACGCCGCTCTGGTGACACCACGAGTCGAGACGCTCCGTCGCGGGGAAGTGGACGACCCGGGCGCGCGTCGCCTCGCGTGGATACCGAACGGCGTAGACCGTCGTCACGTCGCCGCCGCCGAGCGACTGACGCCAGAGGAGGTACTCGAGCCCTTCGACACGGCCGGTTCCGAGCATCACGCGAGACGAGAGTCTAGGCAGCGCTGGGTCGGCGACAGCGGAGGTGTTGTAGCCTCGCGGCGATGCGCTCCGCCGCTACCCCGCTCGTCGTTCTCGTCGCCGTGATACTCGCGGCGGGGTGTGGCGGCGACGACGGCCAGGGGATCGCCGACGAGGCGTCGCTGACCGAAGTGCCGTGGCTGCTCGTCGCAGGCGTCGACGTCGACGGATGGGAGTCGGTTGCCCCGAGCGCCGTGTTCGGGGCCGGCGCGGTCGCGGGGTCGACCGGCTGCAACCGGTACACCGGCCCGTATTCGATCGACGGCGACGAGCTCGAGATCGGCACGCTTGCGGTGACGCGAATGGCGTGCGCGCCTCCCGCGGATGCGGTCGAGCGCGATTACGTGGCCGCGCTCGAGCGCGTCAGGGGCTGGCGCATCGAGGAGCCCGAGCTCCTTCTGCTCGGTGAGGACGGCGAGGAGCTGCTCCGCTACGGCGAGGCGACGCCGCTCGGCGACTGGGAGGCGACCGCGGTCGCGAGCGCGACAGCCCTCTCGAGCCCGTTGCCGGGAACGACCATCACCGCTCGCTTCGCCGACGACGGGACGCTGACCGGCTCGGCGGGCTGCAACACGTACCGCACGGACTTCACGACCGAGGGCGGCGAGATCGAGGTCGGGCCCGCAGCGGCGACGGAGAAGCTCTGCAGCGCGCCGGACGGGGTGATGGCGCAGGAAACGGCGTTCCTCGAGAGCCTCACGACGGTGACACGCTTCCGGGTGGATGGAGGGACGCTCTCGCTGCTTCGCAACGACGACACTACGGTGGCCACCTTCACGAGGTCGTGACGGACCGCGCGCGCTCGAGGATCTCGGCGTAGAGGGCCGCGACCTCGCCCGGCTCGAGCGCGAGCGTCACCTCCCCCACCATCACCTCGTGCCCGTGCCAGCTCGGCGAGGTGGTCGCGCTGAGCTGGCCGAAGAGAAAGACCTTCCGCTCCTCCGCGACGGCCACCGCCGCGTCTTCGAGCCGGTCACGGTCGCCGCGAAGCAAGAGGTGGAAGACGGCGGTGTGCGGCGGCGACGGCACGACCTCGAGGCCCTCGACCGAGCCGAGGGCTGCCCCGACCGCCCGCGCATGCTCCCGGAAGACCGGAGCACGGGCGAGGCGCTCGTCGAGCGCGCGGTCCGCCGAGATGACGAAGGGTGCCATCGTCACGAGGTTCCCGCCGTGACGGCGCTGCCAGACGCGGGCCTCGGCCACGAGCTCGGCGTCTCCGGCGAGTGCCGCACCCGCGAGCGCGCCGAGCCCCTTGTAGAACGACACGTAGACGCTGTCGAAGAGGTCTGCGATGTCGGCGTGCGAGCGATCGTAGTGCGGTGCCGCCTCCCAGAGGCGCGCTCCGTCGAGGTGGAGGGCGACCTCGCGCTCCCTCGCCCAGCCAGTCTGTCCCACGAGCTCGTCCCAGTCGGGAAGGAGCCCGCCGATCTCGCGTTGCGGCAACTCGAGCAGCAGCGCGGCGACCGGCTCGCGGATGACTTCGAGGTCGTCGAGCGTGAGCAGGCGGTGCGGGTCGCCGACGAGCCGGGCGTGCAGGCCGTGGAGCCGCTCGTACGCGCGCTCCTCGTGGATCTCGAGGTGGCACGTCGGATGGAACGCGACCGTGCGGATGCCCCGGCGCTCGCACCAGATCCGGAGCGCGATCTGCTGCGCCATCGTGCCGCTGGGCATGAAGACCGCAGCCTCCTTGCCGAGCAGGCCGGCGACGCGCTGCTCGAGCGCCTCGATCCGCTCGCCGGCGCCGTAGTGGTCGGATCGCTCGTCGACGGCCGTGGCCTCGGTCACGACGCCGAGCTTCTCGCGGAGAGTCCCGCCGCCGTGCCACGCGTTCAGGTGCCGGTCCGCGTTCGCGATCGCGGCTCGCACGCGCTCCTGGTCAGGCATGTGGGGGGAGCGGCTCGGGAGCGGGCGCGGTCACGGCGCGCAACGCTATCGGGACGCTACCCCGCGTCGAACCCACGAAGCGCCGACTCGACGAGCCGCGGCAGGGTCTCCAGGTTGTAGCCGCCC
Organism: uncultured Actinomycetes bacterium; assembly: GCA_963734045.1. Taxonomy (GTDB): domain Bacteria; phylum Actinomycetota; class Thermoleophilia; order Gaiellales; family Gaiellaceae; genus Gaiella. The sequence continues at coordinate 180,575 of CAVTFU010000009.1, forward strand.
TCGAGCACGGCCGCCACGCGCGGCGCGAGTTGCGCCGAGCGCCGCGCCAGCTCCTCGAACCCCCCCTCCGTCAGGGCCATGTGCGCCAGGGGGTCCTCGACGTGGGCGTCGAACCCGGCCGACACGAGCAGGAGGTGCGGGTCGAACGCTCGCACGGCCGGCTCGACGAGCTCCGTGAACGCGACGGCGTACTCGGCGTCTCCCGAGCCGGCGGCGAGCGCCACGTTCACCGTTGTCGAGTCGCTCGTCCCCGGGCCACCGGTCCCGGGATAGAACGGCCACTGGTGGAGCGAGACGAAGAGGACGGAGTCGTCTCCGCGGAAGATCGCCTCCGTGCCGTTGCCGTGATGCACGTCCCAGTCGAGGATCGCGACGCGCTCGACCCCGAGGGCGTCCTGTGCGTGACGGGCCGCGACCGCGACGTTCCCCACGAGGCAGAACCCCATCGCGCGACCGGGAAGGGCGTGATGACCGGGCGGGCGTACGATCGCGAAAGCGCCTCGCTCGACAGCCTCGATCGCACAGCCTGCCGCGAGACGAGCCGCCTCCCACGACGTCGGCCCCGCGACGGTGTCCTCGTCGAGCCAGGTGTCGGCCTCGAGCGACGCGAGCCGCTCGACGTAGGCGGCGTCGTGGATTCGCTCGATCTGCGCCCTCGTGGCGGGGAGGGGGCTCTGTGGTGCATCACCACGAGGCTCCGTCCCTGCCGGAGCGACGGCGAGGCTCTCGAGCAGCGCGGTGAGTCGCTGCTCCCGCTCCGGGTGCCCGTGACGGCTCGTCGGATGGAGACGACCGAGCGCCGGGTGCGTGATCAGCTCGATGCGGCCTCCCGGAACCGAGCAGCGACGCGGCCAAGACCGAGCGCGTCGGCGGCCTCCGCGCCCGCGACCCAGTCCGGGCCGTGCTCGGGCAGCGGCGGGAGCGGCGCGCTCGCGTCGAACGTCGCCACGTGCCGGTAGGCCAGGAGCGCCTCCGCCTCGGCGGCGAAGCGGCCGGCGGCGAGCAGCTCGTCGAGGCTCCCGTACTGCGCGAGCAGCGAGGCGGCCGTTTTCGCACCGACGCCCCGCGCTCCCGGGATCTTGTCCGAGGGGTCCCCGCGGAGCGCGATGAAGTCGGTCACCTGCTCCGGCTCCACGGCGTACCGCTCGCGAACCTCCTCCGGGCCGATCCGCGCGATCTCGCTGACGCCGCGCACGGGCTGCAGGATCGTCACGTCCTCGGCGGCGAGCTGATAGGCGTCCCGATCGGAGGTCGCCACGAGAGCGGTTCCGCCGCGCGCGCGCTCCGCCGCGACGGCCGCGCCGAGAAAGTCGTCCGCCTCGAAGCCCGCCGCCTTGCCGCAGACGACTCCGGCGGCCTCGACGAGTCCGGGCGCGAGGTCGAGCTGCTCGAGAAGCTCGGGATCGAACTCGCGGCCGGCCTGGTAGCCGGGCAGCAGCTCGTGCCGGTAGGTGGAGACGAAGAGCGTGTCCCAGCCGACGACGACGGCGCGCGGGCGCTCTGCTTCCCAGAGTCGGAGGAGCATCGACGTGAAGCCGGTCAGAAGGTTTCCCGGCCGCCCGTCGGCCCGCCGGATCGACCGCGGCAGGGCGTGGAAGGCGCGATGCGCGAACGAGTCGCCGTCGACGACGAGCAGCGGGGCGCTCATGCCATCTCCTCGGCGACGACGCCCACCGAGCGCTCGAGCGCGAGGATCGCGTCGCGCAGCCGGTCGGTCGCGACCGACGCCGCTTCGACGACGTCGAGCCCCGTCAGGTCGCCGACGTCGATCGGCGGCCCGTAGGCCACCCGGAGCGGCCCGAGTCGCCCGAGTCGTTCCGTTCCGCTGATCCCGGCGGGCACCAACGGCACCCCCGCGGTGAGCGCGATGCGCGCCGCGCCGGTGTGCCAGCGCGCCTCGTAGCGCTTGCGAAGCCCCTTCGAACGGCGTGTTCCCTCCGGGAACATCACGACTGCGTGCCCCGCCCTGCAGAGCTCGACGGCCGTGTCGATCGCCTGCTGGTCGCGCTTGCCGCGGTCGACCGGGAAGCCCGCCGCCGGCGTCGATGACCCAGGAGAGCGGCGGCCAGTACAGCTCCTTCTTCGCCATGAAGCGAAGGAAGCGGCGTGGGAACAACGGGATCCCGAGCGGCCACGGATCGAAGTTCGACCAGTGGTTCGCGGCGAGCACGCAGCCGCTGTCCGGGACGTGCTCTCGACCCGTCCAGCGCAGGCGGAAGACGAACGCGCAGCAAGCGGCCAGCTGAGCACCGCGACGAGCAGGTAGAGCCAGCTCGGCCTTGGCGGACGCGCCATGGGCGCGCAGGATACGCCGGGCGCGCGGCGAAGCGCCGCGAACCGCGAGCGTTACCCTGTTTCGTCCAATGACCCGTCTCGTCATAGTCGAGTCCCCCGCCAAGGCGCGCACGATCGCCGGCTACCTCGGCCGCGACTTCGTGGTCGAGTCGAGCATCGGGCACATCCGCGACCTGCCGGAGCGGGCGTCCGACGTGCCCCAGGCCGAGCGCGCTCGCTACGGGAAGCTCGGCGTCGACGTCGAGCACGAGTTCGAGCCGTACTACGTCGAGGACGCGGACAAGAAGCGCGTCATCGCGGACCTCCGGAAGAAGCTCAAGGACTCCGACGAGCTCCTGCTCGCGACGGACGAGGATCGCGAGGGGGAGGCCATTGCCTGGCACCTGAGGGAGGTCCTGAAGCCCAAGGTCCCGGTTCGCCGGATGGTCTTCCACGAGATCACGAAGGACGCTATCCAGCGCGCCCTGACGGAGACCCGCGAGATCGACGAGCGTCTCGTCGACGCGCAGGAGACCCGGCGGATCCTCGACCGGCTCTACGGGTTCGAGGTCTCTCCCGTGCTCTGGAAGAAAGTCATGCCGCGCCTGTCGGCCGGGCGCGTCCAGTCTGTCGCGACCCGGCTCGTCGTGGACCGCGAGCGAGCGCGGATGCGCTTCGTCGTCGGCCGCTACTGGGACATCCTCGGGAAGTTCGAGCCCGGCTCGTTCGAGGCACGGCTCTCCGCGCTCGTCGGACGCCGCGTCGCGCAGGGCCGCGACTTCGGCGAGGGCGGCACGCCGACCTCGAGCGAGGTCCTCGTCCTCGACGAGGACGGGGCGCGCGAGCTCGTGGTCGGTCTCGAGGGGCGCGAGTTCACCGTCGACAAGGTCGACGAGAAGCCCTACACGAGGCGCCCGGCTGCGCCCTTCCGGACGTCGACGCTCCAACAGGAAGCGAGCCGCAAGCTCCGCTTCTCGTCGCAGACGACGATGCGGCTCGCACAGCGCCTCTACGAGAACGGCCACATCACGTACATGCGGACCGACTCGGTGACGCTGTCGGACGCCGCGCTGACGGCCGCCCGTGCGCACGCCTCCCGTGTCTACGGCGCCGAGACGGTGCCCGCCGAGCCCCGGCGCTTCGAGCGCGCGGTCGCGAACGCCCAGGAGGCGCACGAGGCGATCCGTCCCGCCGGCGACGTCTTCCGCACCCCCGATGAGCTGGGTCGCGAGGTATCGCGCGACGAGCTCGCGCTGTACGACCTGATCTTCAAACGGACCATCGCGTCGCAGATGAAGGACGCGAGCGGGCAGACCGTCTCGATCGAGCTCACGGCGACCACGACCGACGACCGGGCCGCGACGTTCCGCGCGAGCGGCACGGTGATCACGTTCCCCGGCTTCCTCAAGGCGTACGAAGTCGGCCGTGACGAGCCGTCCGAGGAGGACGAGGAGCGGCGGCTCCCGGCGCTCACCGTCGGGCAGCGTCTCGCCGCGTCGTCGCTCGAGCCGCAGGGCCACGAGACGAGCCCACCCGCGCGCTACACGGAGGCAAGCCTCGTCAAGGCGCTGGAGGACCGCGGCATCGGCCGCCCGTCGACGTACGCGTCGATCATGGGCACGATCCTCGACCGCGGCTACGTCTACAAGAAGGGGACGGCGCTCGTCCCCACCTTCCTCGCCTTCGCGGTCACGCAGCTGCTCGAGGGGCACTTCGACCGCCTCGTGGACTACGACTTCACCGCACGCCTCGAGGACGATCTCGACCGCATCGCGGCCGGCGACGAAGAGCGGGTGGCGTGGCTTCGCCGCTTCTACTTCGGCGACGGGGATCCCGGCCTCCACGCGCTCGTCACCGAGCACCTCGAGGGGATCGACGCCCGCAAGGTGAACTCCATCGAGATCCCGGGAAGCGACATCGTCGCGCGCGTCGGGAAGTACGGCCCCTACCTCGAGCGCGGCGAGCAACGAGCGAGCCTGCCCGACGACCTTGCCCCCGACGAGCTGACGCCCGAGCGGGCAGAGGAGCTCCTGGCGCAGCCGGCCGGGGCGGACCGGGCGCTCGGCATCCATCCCGGGACGGGGCGCGAGATCGTGGCCAAGGACGGTCGCTACGGGCCTTACGTCACCGAGGTCCTCCCCGAGGGGGAGAACGGGAAGCCGCGCACGGCCTCGCTCTTCGCCTCCATGTCGCTCGACACGATCACGCTGGAGGACGCCGTGCAGCTCCTCACGCTGCCCCGCGCGCTGACGGGCCCGGACGGCGAGGAGATCGTCGTCGCCAACGGACGGTACGGGCCGTTCGTCAAGAAGGGATCGGAGACGCGCTCGCTCGCTTCCGAGGAACAGCTCCTCACGCTCACCGTGGAGGAAGCCGAGGAGCTCCTCGCGCAGCCGAAGGAGCGGCGGGGCCGCGGCGCGCCCAAGCCGCCGCTGAAGGAGCTCGGCCCGGATCCCGCCACCGGCAAGGCGCTCGTCGTGAAGGACGGCCGCTTCGGGCCCTACGTCACCGACGGCGAGACGAACGCAAGCCTGCGCCGAGGCGACGAGCCGGAGCGCCTCACCCTCGAGCGGGCCCTCGAGCTCCTCGCCGAGCGACGCGCCAAGGGCCCGGCGAAGCCGCGTCCGAGATCTCGGGCAAAGCGCTCGTGACGGCTACTAACTCCACCCGTCCGGGCGCCGTCGTAGGATCGAAAGCGTCCGAACTGGCCCTCCACGGGGGCCGGAGCGGCTTCCCTCGCGCCGGAATAGAGGGTCCGGCGCATGCGTTTCGGGATTGTGACACGGTTTCGAGGTCGCGATTCCGTGGAAAATCAGAGAAACACACATAGAGTCAGAGAAGCTTGTGCACCGCGCATGACGCGAAAGGACTGACATACCGGCTTGACGCAGAACCAGCTCATCGAACTGTTCGAGACCGACCAGCTGAAGGGCATCGTGGAGCGCTCGGAGGAGCGCGGGTGGGTAGACCCGGCCGAGCTCGAGGCCTTCGTCGCCGAGAGCGAGCTCGGGGCGGAGGAGCTCGAGCAGGTGACCCGCGAGCTCGAGGCGATGGGGCTCGAGATCGGGCTGCCCGCTCAGAGCGAGGAGGAGAAGGCAAAGGAGGCCGCCGAGGCCGCGGTCTGGGCGAGCGAGACCCTTTCCGGCGCCGCCGACTCGCTGCAGCTCTTCCTCGCCGACGTCGGTCGCCACAAGCTGCTCAACGCGGCGCAGGAGGTCCAGCTCGCCAAGCGCATCGAGCGCGGCGACCCGGTCGCGAAGCGGCACATGATCGAGTCGAACCTCAGGCTCGTGGTCTCGATCGCGAAGGGCTATCGCGGCCTCGGCGTGCCGTTCCTCGACCTCATCCAGGAGGGAACGCTCGGGCTCAACCGCGCCGTCGAGAAGTTCGACTGGCGCCGCGGCTTCAAGTTCTCGACATACGCCACGTGGTGGATTCGCCAGTCCGTGCAGCGCGCGGTCGCAAATCACGCGCGGACGATCCGCGTGCCTGTGCACGTCGTCGAGCGGCAGCAGAAGCTCTCCCGGGCCGCGCGGCGGCTCGAGGTCGAGCTCGGTCGCGAGGCGACGAAGGAGGAGCTCGCCGAGGCGACCGGCCTCCCACTCCAGCACGTCGAGGAGGCGATGAGCGCAGCCCACGCATCCGTGTCGCTCAACCAGTCCGTCGGATCCGACGACGAGGGCGAGCTCGGCGACCTCTTCGCCGATCGCGAGGCGGCCGACCCGTTCGACGAGGCCGAGGAGTCGCTCCGCCGGCAGGGTGTCCGCCGAGCGCTCGACGCACTCCCCGAGCGCGAGCGGCGGATCCTCGAGCTCCGATTCGGGTTCGAGGGCGAGCCGTGGACGCTCGAGGCGATCGGGCACGAGCTCGACCTCACGCGTGAGCGCGTGCGCCAGCTGGAGGGCCAGGCGCTGAGCCGGCTCGCCGCGCTGCGCGAGCTCGCCGGCCTCGCCGCATAACCTCGCGCGGGCGAGGGCAGGTCTCCTGACCGCGTCCTGCCCGTAGCGCACGCCGGGCAGGACGCAAGCACGACCCACGTCGGCGTCGTCGCAACTCTTTTTCCATTTCGTGGTCATACTGTTCGGCGGCCTCGCCGGCCCCTGCCGGTGAGGAAATGTTTCGCAGAAAAGGAGAGCGATGCGCAAGGAATTGCAGGTCTTGCTCGCCGTAACGGTCGTCGCCTTGACGGCGACCGCCGCGACACTCGCAGCCACGACGCGCTCCGACGCGTCGAGCGGGGACACGCTCGTGTTCGGCTCCGCAGCCGAGCCGACGTCCCTCGACGGTGCGGTGGTCTCGGACGGCGAATCGCTGCGCGTGATCGACCAGATCACGGAGGGTCTCGTCTCGCTCGCACCCGGGTCGACGACCATCGTCCCGAAGCTGGCGCGGTCGTGGACGGCGACGAACAAGGGACGCGTCTGGACGTTCAAGCTGCGCACGGGCGTACGGTTCCACGACGGGACGCCGTTCAACGCGAGGGCGGTCTGCGCGAACTTCGACCGGTGGTACAACTTCACCGGCCCGTTCGCGTCGGACTCGACGTCGTACTACTACTACACCGTCTTCGGGGGTTACAAGAAGGCGGCCCCGCCCCTCACGAACGCTCCGCTCTACCGGAGCTGCCGCGCAGCCGACAACTCGACCGCGGTCATCACGCTGAGGCGGCCGAACGCCGCGTTCCTCGGGGCCCTCTCGCTGACGTCCTTCGCCATCCAGAGCCCAACGGCCATGGCGAAGTACGGGGCGAACAAGGGAACCCTGTCGAAGGAAGGCGTCTTCACGCCCGGCGGGCAGTACGGCGTGCCCGGCGGCCAGGCGGTCGGCACCGGCCCGTTCAAGCTCGAGTCGTGGAAGATCGGCGACCGGCTCGTGATCGTCCGCAACGACTCCTACTGGGGCCGCAAGGCGATCCTGCGACGGGTGATCTTCCGGGCCATCCCGGACAACGCCGCACGCCTCCAGGCGCTCCAGACGGGTGAGATCCAGGGCTACGACCTCGTCGAGCCCCAGGACATCCCGACGATCAAGCAGAACAGCAAGCTGAAGGTGCTCGACCGGCCTGCCTTCAACGTCGCCTACGTGACGATCAACCAGAAGGTCAAGCCGTTCGACAACCCCCTCGTTCGCCAGGCCGTCGCGTACGGGCTGGATCGGGCGGGTGTGGTCAAGGCGTTCTACGCGGGCCGCGGCGAGGTGGCAAACGAGTTCATGCCGCCGCAGGTGCTCGGCTACTCGAAGAACGTCAAGAAGTACGCCTACAACCCGACCCGGGCGAAGCAGCTCCTCCAGCAGGCGGGGCTGACGCTTCCGGTCGAGGTCGAGTTCTGGTACCCGACGGACGTCTCGCGTCCGTACATGCCGGACCCGGCCAAGAACTTCCAGGCGTTCGCCGCGAGCCTGAACAACTCGGGCTTCAAGGTGATCCCGAAGAGCGCGCCGTGGCGCCCCGACTACGTCGGTCGCGTCCAGGCGGGCACGGCGGGTGCGCTCAACCTGATCGGCTGGACGGGCGACTTCGGTGACCCGGACAACTTCATCGGGACGTTCTTCCGCACCGAGCAGGGCCAGTGGGGCTTCAAGAACCCCGCGCTCTTCGCGCTGCTCAACAAGGCCGTCGCCGAGCCGAACGCGGCGAAGCGGAAGGCGCTGTACGAGCGGGCAAACCGGGTGATCATGGACTTCCTTCCGGGTGTGCCGTATGCGCACACGAAGCCTGCGCTGGGATTCCAGCGGAACGTGATCGGCTACAAGCCGAGCCCCGTCTCCCTGGAGTCGTTCGCAACCGTCCGCTTCGTCGGGTAGGAGAAGCGGTCACCAGATGACGCAGGGCCGGCGGACGACGAGGTAGGGCTCATGCTCCGCTTCGCCGTCCGCCGGCTCCTGTTGCTCGTCCCGATCCTGATCGGGCTCTCGCTCCTCGTCTTCATCTGGATCCGGGCGCTCCCGGGCTCCCCGGCGGAGGCGCTCCTCGGCGAGCGGGCGACGGACGAGTCGATCGCCCTCGTCCGCGACCAGTACGGCCTCGACGATCCGTTCTACGAGCAGTACTGGCGCTATGTCCAGACGATCGGCTCGGGTGACTTCGGGACGAGCATCGCGTCGCGGCGCCCGATCACCGAGGAGATCAAGGATCGATTTCCCGCGACGATCGAGCTCGCGATCGGCGCGATGCTCTTCGCGACGCTCATCGGGATCCCGCTCGGATTCATCGCCGCCAAGCGTCACGGGAGCCCGATCGACCATGCGAGCCTCTTCCTCTCGCTGATCGGCGTCTCGATCCCGATCTTCTTCCTCGCGATCGTTCTCAAATGGGTGTTCTCGGTCGAGCTCGGCTGGCTGCCGAGTATCGGGCGCCAGGACGTCCTCATCGAGGCAGAGCACCCAACGAACTTCTACATCCTCGACGGGATCATCACGCGCAACTGGGAGGCAACCTGGGACGCGATCAAGCATCTGATCCTGCCCGCTATCGCGCTGGGCTCGATCCCGCTCGCAATCATCGCGCGCATCACACGCGCCTCCGTTCTCGACGTCCAGAACGAGGACTACGTGCGGACCGCGCGGGCAAAGGGCATCTCGAACCGCGCCGTCGACTCGCGGCACGTGCTCCGGAACGCGATGCTCCCGATCTCGACGATCGTCGGCCTCCAGGTGGGCCTCCTCCTGTCGGGGGCGATCCTCACGGAGACGGTCTTCGCGTGGCCCGGCATCGGCACGTGGCTCCAGGCAGCGATCGAGAACCGCGACTATCCCGTGATCCAGGGCGGAGTGCTCTTCGTCGCAATCGTCGTCGTGCTCGTCAACCTGCTCGTCGACATCTCCTACGGTTTTCTCAACCCACGCATCCGGCTGGCGGGGCGGTAGGGCAGTGTCCGTCGCCGAGATCGAGGTACGCGCGCTCGAGCTCGAGCCGGCCGGCGGCGGCCTCTGGCGCGACGCGCTCCATCGCCTCGTCCGGAACCCGGGCGCGATCGTCGGCTTCGTCCTCGTCGCCGCATTCGTCTTCGTCGCAGTCTTCGCACCGTGGCTCGCCCCCTACCCTCCGCTCGACCAGGACCTCGACGCGCTCGCCGCCGGTTGCTGCCCTGGCCCCTCGAGCGAGCACTGGCTCGGCCAGGACGACCTCGGCCGCGACGAGCTGTCGCGGCTCATCTACGGGGCGCGGTACTCGCTCCTGATCTGCATCGTCGCCGTCACCGTTGGTCTCTCGGCAGGCCTTCTGCTCGGCGCGTTCGCCGGCTACTTCCGGCGTACGGACGGGGCGATCATGCGGGTGATGGACGTGATGCTCGCAATCCCGGGCTTCCTCATGGCGATCGGGATCGTGGCGCTCTTCGGCGGCGGTGGCCTGCTCCCGGTGATGATTGCGATCGGCGTCGTCAACATCCCGATCTTCACGCGTCTGATGCGCGGGTCGATCCTTGCGCAGCGCGACAACGACTACGTCCTTGCGGCCCGCGCGGTCGGCGTGCCGAGCCGCAAGGTGCTCGCCTCCCACATCCTCCCGAACGCGATCTCCCCCGTCATCGTCGCGGCCACTCTCGCACTCGCGACCGCGATCATCGACGCCGCCGGGCTCGGGTTCCTCGGTCTCGGCCCGCAGGATCCGGCGACGCCCGAGTGGGGCACGATGCTCGTCGGCACCATCCGCTACCTGCAGAACGCGCCGTTCCTGGCGATCTTCCCCGGGATCTGCATCGTCATCGCGGTGATGGGCTTCAACCTCATCGGGGACGGGCTCCGCGAGGCGCTCGACCCGAAACTCCGAGGACGGTCGTGAGCGAGGCGCCGCTCCTCGAGGTCGAGGACCTCCGCGTCCGCTTCAAGACGCAGCGTGGCCTGGTCCACGCCGTCAACGGCATCTCCTTCGACGTCCGGCCCGGCGAGACACTCGGTCTCGTCGGTGAGTCGGGATGCGGGAAGAGCGTCACGGCGCTGGCGACCATGGGGATCCTCCCGCGTGCCGCCCGGATCCCGACCGGCAGCATCCGCCTCGAGGGCCGCGAGCTCGTCGGCCTCTCCGAGCGCGCGTGGCGACGGATCCGCGGCAAGGAGATCGCGATGATCTTCCAGGATCCGATGACGAGCCTCAACCCGGTGCTCACGGTCGGAGCGCAGCTACGCGAGGCGATCGAGGAGCACCTCGACCTCGATCGCAAGGCGGCGACGAGACGCGCCGTCGAGCTGCTCGACCAGGTCGGGATCCCGAGCGCAGCCGATCGGCTTCGCAACTATCCCCACCAGTTCTCGGGCGGGATGCGGCAGCGGGTCATGATCGCGATGGCGCTCGCCTGCGAGCCGAAGCTGCTGATCGCGGACGAGCCGACGACGGCCCTCGACGTGACGATCCAGGCGCAGATCCTCGATCTGCTGCGCGACCTCATCGCCGAACGTGGGACCGCCCTCGTGCTCATCACCCACGATCTCGGTGTCGTCGCCGGGATGTGCGAGCGCGTCCAGGTGATGTACGCCGGCACGCTCGTCGAGGAAGGCACCGCGAGCGAGCTCTTCGCCTCGCCTCGCCACCCCTACACGCTCGGATTGCTGCAGAGCGTCCCGCGGCTCGACACTGGGCGGCGACAGCCGCTGCGCCCGATCCCCGGCGCGCCGAGGAACATGCTGAGCGAGCCGGACTCCTGCCCGTTCGCGGCTCGCTGCCGCTACCGGATCGAGCGCTGCACGGCCGAGCTCCCCGAGCTGCGACGGCTCGACACCGGGCAACGGGCGGCCTGTTTCAACCCCGCCGCGCCCGACGAGTGGCGCCGCACGCGTCTCGGCGGCCAGGCGGCATGACGGCCGGCAACGGGCGCGGCCCGCTCGTCGAGCTCGAGGACCTGCGCGTGTGGTTCCCGATCAAGCAGGGCGTCCTGCTCGACCGCCATGTCGGGGACGTCAAGGCGGTCGACGGCGTGAGCCTGACGATCGACCGCGGCGAGACGCTGGGGCTCGTCGGCGAGTCCGGGTGCGGCAAGTCGACCGTCGGACGGGCAATGCTCAGGCTCTACGAGCCGACGGGGGGACGTGTGCTCTTCGAGGGTGTCGACGTCACGCACCTGTCGGACTCGGAGCTCCGCCCATTGCGCCGCCGGATGCAGATGGTCTTCCAGGATCCGTTCTCGTCGCTGAATCCGAGGCATTCCGTCGGCAGGACAATCGGCGAGCCGCTTCGCGTCCACGGGATCGCCCGTGGCGCCGAGGCCGATGCACGCGTGCGCGAAATCCTCGATGTCGTCGGCCTTCCGCCCGATGCCGCGAACCGTTACCCGCACGAGTTCTCGGGAGGCCAGCGCCAGCGCGTCGGGCTGGCACGCGCACTCGCCCTCAACCCGTCGCTCCTCGTTTGCGACGAGCCGGTGTCGGCCCTCGACGTGTCGATCCAGGCGCAGATCGTCAACCTGCTCGAGAGTCTGCAGCAGGAGTTCGGGCTCACCTACCTCTTCATCGCGCACGACCTCGCCGTCGTTCGCCACATCTCGACCCGGATCGCGGTGATGTACCTCGGGAAGATCGTCGAGATCGCCCCGGCGGACGACCTCTACGACAACCCACTTCACCCGTACACACTGACGCTGCTCTCGGCGATCCCGATCCCGGATCCCGAGATCGAGCGAGCGCGACGCGGGATCCGAGTGCAGGGCGACCTCCCGAGCCCCGCGAACCCGCCGCCGGCGTGCCGCTTCCACACGCGCTGCCCCTTCGTGCAGCCAACGCGTTGCCGCGACGACGAGCCCCTCCTGCGCGAGGTCCACGGCCACTCGGTCGCGTGCCACTTCGCCGAGGAGATCCACGCGGGTTCGCTCCAGCCTGTCGAGCAGGCGCCCGTCTTCGACCCCACGCTCGATGAGTCGCACGTCCCGGCCGAGATCGAGCCGCCGCCGACCTGAGCCGACGCGGTTCCCCCGTTCGAGGCACGTATCCCTCTAAAGCGCGATACGACGCCGGCCGATATGCAGAGCGTGGACGCCGCGGAGCGGAGGGAGATCCTCAACCGGTATCGCGATCACAGCCGCCGTTTCGAGGCGGCTGCGGCACGCCGGAACGCGAAGCGACCCGGAACCGTCATCCCGTTCGCACCCCCGCCTGCGCTCCGGGAGCTCGAGCAGGAGCCGACGGCCCGCGAGATCGAGGTTCTCCAACTCGTCTCGGACGGCCTCGTCAATCGGGAGATCGGCGAGCGCCTCTTTCTCTCGGAGGAGACGGTGAAGTCACACGTCCGTCACCTCCTGGCAAAGCTTCAGGCAAGAAGCAGAGCCCACGCCGTAGCCGTAGGCTTCCGGCGTGGGCTCATCGCTTAGCTAAGCGAGCTAGGTTCCCCGTACCGTGAGTACCCCTTTGGAGGGATGCCCACAGAATGTGCGAACCCAACGATGGGTCCTGCGGGCATTACCAGTCGCGAATGCCACCAACGAGGATAGACGCGGAACAGTCTCCGCATGTGGGAACTCCTATGTTCGGGAACTGACGGCGCGAGCATGCTATCCCCCGTTTGGGGGATACGCAAGTGAGGGCCTCGCAGCACCGGCTTCTGGTCTGCTACGTCGCATCGCTCGCGACTGCAGCGATCGCTCTCTGCGCATACCTGTTCGCTGCCGGATATCGCGTCGAGAGTCCTGCTCGTCGTGCTCTGTCTCGCAATAGCGACTGCAGTGTCGGAGCGCTGGAGCGTTCGCATCTCGGCTACCACGGGTCTCACCGTTTATCTTCTTCCCACCGTCTTCACGGCCGTCGTGTTTGGCCCTCTGGCGTCCGCGATCGTCGCAGCCGCCTCGATGTTGGGCGACCCGGAATTCCTGCGTCGGGGAAGCCCCGACCGGGCGCCAATGCTCAAGTGGGTGAACTACACGGCGGCCAGCGCGATCACCGGGGCACTCGCTGGCATCGCGGCCCAGGCGTTCTATGGGGAGTCGTTTGGTGCGATTGTGGTCGCCACGTTCGCGGCGATGGCCGTCGCCGAAGCTTCCGACTTCTTCTTCGCGGTCCTCACGTCGCAGGTTCGGCGTCGCTCCATGCGCGAGCTCGCTATCCGCGGAGCACCGGTGGCTCTCACGTCCTTTCTCGTCTATGCGCCGGTCGTCGTGGGACTCGTGGTCGCATACCTCTGGATCTCGCCGATAACGATCCTTCTCTTTGTCGTCCCGACGCTCGCATTTCAACGCTTGTACACGCTCTATCAGCGAGAGCGAAGTTCTGAGCGATGAACTCCGCATGGCGAATGAGACGCTGGCAGAGGCGAACCTTTCGTTCGCAGTTTCGCTTGTCACCGCGCTTGAGGCGAGCGACGCTTATACCGCCGGTCACTCGCGGGCCGTAGCGATCTACTGTCAGGACATAGCACACCGTATGGGTCTATCTCATGAACTGTGCGAGCGAGCCTTCCTGTGCGGACTCGTTCACGACATCGGCAAGGTCGGCCTTCCTCCAAGCCTTCTCGGCAAGGCCGGACCATTGACGCTCGAAGAGCGTCGCCAAATGCAGGAACACTCGACTATCGGCGAGCGCATTCTGCGCGAAGTCGCCGTTTACGACGACATTGCGACAATCGTCCGCCACCACCACGAACGAATGGACGGCGAAGGGTACCCAGATGGTGTTCGGGGGGACAGCATTCCGTTGCTGTCGCGCGTTATCGCGGTTGCCGATGCGTACAACGCGATGACCTCGCAGCGGCCTTATCGAGAGGCTATGCCCTCGCGAGTGGCGCGGTTGAGGCTCGCACAGGCGGTTGAGAATCAGTTCGATACAAGCGTAGTCGCCGCATTCGAAGCGATCCTTGCGTCCGCAGACGAGGCGTACCGGTCAGCGACAAGCGACGAGTTCCGGCCTGGTCAACCGTCTGTTGCGGGCGAAAACGCTGCTTCGCTACCAGGACTCGCCGTCGGCGCTGCATGACCGCGTCTACTTGCCGCCTGTAAAGCGAGGGCGGTGCGTGACCTAGTTCCGAGTTTGTCGTACACGTGGCGCGCGTGAACTTTCACGGTCTCGATCGAGATGAAGAGCCGTCTTAGCGATCTCTCGGTTCGGCAGGCCCTCACAAAGTAGGTCATAGACCTCGCGTTCTCGGACGGAGAGCGTGGAAACGGGGTCGAGTGCCGATGCCAGGCCAACGCCAATCGAGGCGGCTAGATCATGATCCGAAGCCCTGCCGACGATGTAGCCCGCCCTTTCCGATGTCATGGTGTCTCGAAGGAGAGTCGCAAGGAGGTCGGGGCTCGCTCGGTAGGTGGTCACGACACAGTCGACAGCCCCTGCTTCCCATGCGAAGGTCAAGAGTTCCCGCACTTCCTTCAGCAAGCTCGGTTGCCTGGACTTAAGAGCCGCGACTGCTCGGATGCATCGAGCGAGCACCGTTGCCTCGATTGCCCTGGTGTCCCGCACGCTCATCTCCGCCAGCTCGCTCTGCCTCAAGAAGCCGTCCATTGCAGGCCAATGCAAGTCCACGGGACGCCCAGACCTCTCCGCGCATCCCCGGGAGCGCGTTCGTAACATCAGGTGGTTCGAGTCCGCAGGCCTCTGCGACTCTGCCTTCGTGCAACAGCGCTCGAACACGTCCGGTGTATACGGCCTGTTGGCCGAACGTATCAGTGCAGCGGACGGCATGTGAAAAGGCGGTGTTCAGCCGTTCATAGGCCTCGTCAAAGCGCCTGAGTCCGACCAGAGCCGTAGCCTCCATCAGCGACGCATATGCAAGCGCAAACTCCACACGGAACTTTGCTGCGTCCTCATTCATTGCTCTTGCGACCTCGAGTGCATAGCCATACTCCGCGGCGAGATTTAGAGCGTAGGAGAACATGCACCGAAACGAACCGCGTACGAACGGATCTCGACACGGACGGAAGGAGTTCTTCAACCTCCTTCGCCTGGGAAAGGCTAGGCACTGATCCGAACCGGAGACCTAACGCGAGCATCTTGTCAGCGGTTCTGATCGCCTCCGTCGGGTCGAAATCCCCCCGTGGCGTGACCGAAAGCTCCTCCAGCAGATCACGCGCGGTGTCAAGCTCCAAGGAACCCGACGCCGTCAATATTCCCCATCGAGCTTGGCGTCGTTCGCCATCGGTCTCGCCGACCGCTTCTGCCCTCTTGTAGTGCGCTGAGCGAATCGTTCTCCCGAAGTCCAAGATGGGCAGCTCGTCCGCCCACGATGTGAGCTCGATAGACGACCGCGAGGGTTGTCGGCTCCTCCTGTACCGCTCGGTCAGCCAACGCTTGTGCTGTCAGGTGCCGACCGCGGCGTAGCGCTATCTCGGCTTGCGCGACGAGCACGGCCGCCGTCTCGCCGCCCACGCTCAGAGCACGCGATGCCCAGGTTTCGAGCGTCAAGAGGCGAGCATTGTTGAGCAGTTCATCCATCGATTCGACGAGAAGACGATCAATCTCCTTCGGAAGTCCGAGTTGATCCGCCAAGTCGAAGGCGGCATCGGGTTCGTTTCGCGCCGCATAGTGCGCCCACGCGCTCGGAAAGGCTTCGAATGCCTTCACCTTGGTCTCCGCCAGCGCGCGGTTCTCCAGGAAGGCCTCGAGGAGGGAGTGCAGCTCGAGGCGGCCGTCGCGCTCGTCGAGGAGCCCGAGCTCGAGAGCGACTCCGACGACCTCCTCGGCGCGCTCGGCTCCGAGGAGGGTGACCGCGAGCTCGCGGTCGATGAGCGGCATCGCGGCGAGGAGCTCGAGGCCCTGGCGAACGCTCGGCTCGAGGCGGCGATGGATCTCGCTCCGCGAAGAGCTCGTACAACGTCTCGGGAAGCACGGCGTCGACGTCACGGATCTCCGGGACCATCCCCGCCAGTCCGACGACGGCCGGCCAGCCGTCTGCGAGCGCCACGAGGCCAGATGTCAGGTCGGCCCGCGCGCCGGCGAGGATCTCTTCGACCTCGTCGGCGTTCATCGCGAGCGAGGCCTGGGGCACCTCGAGGACCTCGCCTTCCAGGATGCTTCGCGCGTCCACCCACCCTGGCCGCACGTCGCCGGCCAGGAGCAGCTGGGCGCTCGACCGGGCGACGACCGTCTGCAGAAAGATGTCCGACGCCTGGGACGCAGCGACGCACTCGTAGTTGTCGATCACGATCCAGCCGCTCGCGGGCCAGTCCTCCAGGTCCTCCGCGAGCATCTCAGCGAGGAGCGTTGCCTCCCGCTCGGGATCCTGGGTGACGGCCAGCCGCTCGACCATGCGGCGCCCCGAGCCGTGCAGCACCTCGTCGGCTGCCGTCGCGAGGTTCCGAGCGGTGACGGCGACGTCGGCCGCCGAGCGGCGGGCCCGGAACCATCCGACCTCGCGTCCCTGCAGCGGAGCCCACTGCTCGGCGAGGATCGTCTTGCCGTACCCGGCGCCACCGACGAGCACCCTGACGCGGGCATCGGAGCGGTCGAGTGCGCGGAGGAGCCGCGGGCGCTCGATGATCCGACGCCTGCGGATGCGAGGCTTCCCTGGCTCGCCTGCCATCGAGTGCATTCGAGCCTACCCACTCCTCGCCGGAAGAATCGCGCCCGCGGCCGGCATGAGCGGGCCGCGGGCGCGTGCCGTCAGCGGCTCCGTGCGGAACGGAGCCTGACGAGGGGAGGGACATAGGGATCCTCGCCCGTCAGCAGGCGGTACGCGGCGGGGATCTGTCTCCGGCGCGCAACGCCGAGCTTCAGGCGAAGAGCATCGCTGTGCGCCTTCGCCGTCCGAGCGGAGATCCCGAGTGAGCGTCCCACCTCGTCGTTCGAGCACCCGGCCGCGATGAGCGCGACCACCTCACGCTGGCGGTCGGTCAACGCTGCCTCGGGTGCGGTTGTGAGCCTCGCCATGGGCGCGATTCTTTCGTCCCTCGATCGAGGGATCCATTCCTCGGCCGGTGTAACGCAGGGTGTAATCGCCGCTAGAAGCCGGCGGCGAAGCCGTCGCCGCGGCCGTCGGAGCCGCCCACGAGGCCGTTTTCGCGACACAGGATGATCTGCCCGACGCCGAACGGGTGCGGGCTCGTCGCATGCCGAACGTCGTGTCCCAGGGCCTCGAGGCCCGGCGCGGATGCCCGGAGGCCGGGCTCGAGCTCGACCTCGCGCCCGACGCCGACACGCCACCGCGGGGCGTCGAGAGCCGCCTGCGGGTCGTCGCCGTGGTCCGCGAGCCGGAGCACGACCTGGACGTGGCCCTGGGGCTGCATCGGCCCCCCCATCACGCCGAACGGGCCGAGAAGGGCGCCGCCCTCGAGAAGCATCCCGGGGATGATCGTGTGGAACGGTCGCCGGCCCGGTGCGAGGCGATTCGGGTGACCTTCGGTCTCGACGAACCCTGCGGCGCGGTTCTGGAGCACGATGCCGGTGCCCGGCACGACGACACCAGATCCGAAGGTGCCGTAGATGCTCTGGATGAGCGACACGGCCGTGCCGTCGGCATCCACCGCACAGAGGTAGGTCGTCCCGCCGCGTGGCAGCGTCGAGGGGGTGGGATCCAGCGCGCGAGCCTGGTCGACCAGAGCACGCCGCTCGGCAAGGTGCGCTGGGTCGAGCAGCTCGGGCGGGAACGGGCCGTCGCCGAGATGGGCGTAGGCGTCGGCCAGGGCGAGCTTCATGGCCTCGAGCTGGGAATGGAGCCCCGGCTCGAGCCCATCGAGGAGGGCGAGCGCGACGAGTGCGGCGGCGCCCTGCCCGTTCGGGGGCAGCTCGCAGACCTCGACGCCGCGATAGTCGTAGCGGAGCGGCTCAACCCATTCCGACGCGTGCTCGGCGAGGTCGCGCTCGTCGAGCCAGCAGGCGGACGCGATCGCCTCGGCGAGCCGGCCGCGATAGAAGGCGTCGGGCCCCTGCTCGGCGAGGGCTGCGAGCGTCGTGTGGAGCCCTGGCAGCGTGAAGTCCTCGCCGAGCGCGGGAGCAGGAAACGGTGCGCTGACGCTGGCTTCCACTTGTCGGCGATCCGCGCGGTGCACGAGACCCCGCGACCTGCAAGCTCGGCGCCGCGCTCGAGCGCACGGGCGAGCCCGAGCCGGCCGAACCGGTCGGCGAGGTCGGCCCAGGCGCGAACCGCCCCGGGCACCGTGACCGACCGCGGCCCGGTCACGTCGACACGAACCTCGTCGACGTCGCGCGGCGCCCGGCCCGAGCCGTTCAGGCCGTGCAGCTCCCCGTCCCGCCAGACAAGCGCGAAAGCGTCTCCTCCGATGCCGTTGTCGGTCGGCTCGGCCACGGCGAGCACCACGGCCGCGGCGAGTGCCGCGTCCACGGCGTTCCCGCCGGCGCGAAACGCGTCGAGCCCGGCGGCGCTCGCGAGCGGATGACTCGTCGCGATCATGGCCTCGCCTGCCACCGCGGGCATCCGCCGCCAGCCGCTCGTGTGAGAGGCGCCGGGGCGGAACAACGCTGCGAGATCGGTGCGCACGAGCCGATCCTCTCACCTCCCGGGCCCGGATTGGACGCCGAGAGAACCGCCGCTCGTAGGATGGGCGCATGGTCCCGGACGCCGACATCGTCGTCGTCGGCGGCGGAATCGTCGGCGCCGCGACGGCGCGAGCGCTCGCGGAGACGTCCGAGCGCGTCGTCCTCGTCGAGCAGTTCGAGATCGGGCACGACCGGGGCTCGAGCCACGGCACGTCGAGGATCTTCCGGCTCAACTACCCCGACGAGCGGTACGTGCGGCTCGCCGGCGCCGCCGCGGGTGCCTGGCGCGAGCTCGAGGACGCGTCCGGCGAGGTGCTGATCGAGCGAACGGGATCGCTCGACATCGGCGCGACCGACAGGACGTCCCGCGCGCTTCGCGCCTGCGGAGTCCCGTTCGAGACGCTGGACCCCGCGGCGGTGCGCTCGAGGTGGCCGATCCGCCTGGACGCCGGTGAGACCGCCGTCTACCAGGCCGACGGAGGCACGACGCACGCAGCTCGCGCGCACCGCGCTCTCGTCGCCCTCGCGAGCGACGGCGGCGTGGAGGTCCGCGAACGGGAGACCGTCCGGCGCCTCGAGCTCGAGGCGAGGGGGGTGCGTGTGACGCTCGACTCCGGCGAGCTTCGCGCGCGCGCGGTCGTCGTTGCCGCAGGGGCGTGGGCTCCGCGCTCCTCGCCGACGCCGGCATCGAGCTGCCCGTCGTGCCGACACGCGAGACGGTCGTCTACCTCGAGCTACCCGGTGCCGACTCCCTGCCCCCCGTCATCGACTACGCACGCACTCCCGGCCCGACGACGCCCGGGATCAGACGGGCCGGTCAGGCCGCCTATGCGCTCGCCGCGCCGACGGAGGGGCTCAAGGCAGGGCTCCACCACTCCGGGCCAGTGTCGGATCCGGACGTGGACGACGCTGCGGACGAGCACGTCGCCAGGTGGGTCGCGAGGTGGGCAGGATCGCGGTTCGACGGCGTCGGCGTCGCACGCATGGCCGAGACGTGCCTCTATGCGAACACCGCCGACGAGGGCTTCGTGCTCGAGCGGCACGGGAGGATCGTGGTCGGGTCCGCGTGCTCCGGCCACGGGTTCAAGTTCGCCCCAGTCGTCGGACGCACGCTCGCGGCGCTCGCCCGCGAGGCGGCCAACTGATTTCCGAACATCTGAACGCCACGATGAGGGGCATGCGGACCGTCGCGGCACTCTGCTCGCTCGGGGTGTGGGCGCTGCTGCTCGCCGGGTGCACCGAAGAGGATTCGCGGCCGGACTCGACAGGCGCCGCGGTTGCGATCTACCTCACTCGCGACGGCGTCGTCGCCCCCGTCCGCCGGCTCGTCGCGGCCCCGGCCGCGGACAGCCTCGACGCGACGATGGCCGCGCTCGTCGAAGGACCGACCGGCGCCGAGCAGCGCGCCGGCTACGCGACGGCCCTGCCGCCCGGGGACCCGGCCGACGTCGACGTCGAGGTCGTCGACGGCGTTGCCACAGTGCAGCCACGGCCCGGCGCCGGAGCGCTCTCGGACCTCGGTGAGGCGCAGATCGTCCACACGCTGACGCAGTTCCCGGACGTCGAGCGCGTGGAGCTGGCGAACGGGAAGATGCTGACGCGGAAGGCGTTCGAGGACGAAGCGCCCCAGATCCTCGTCGAGTCGCCGCTCCGTGACGACGAGGTGTCGAGCCCGATCCGCGTGAGCGGCACCGCGAACGTCTTCGAGGCAACGGTCTCGCTCGAGGTGCGCGACGCCGACGACGACGTCATCCTCGAGGCCTTCACGACGGCGACCTCGGGGTCGGGAACGCGAGGGACCTTCGCCACCGAGCTCGCGCTTCCGGAGACCGACGGCCCGGTCACCGTCGTCGCCTTCGAGTCCTCCGCGAAGGACGGGCAACCACTCCACGTCGTTCGGGTTCCCGTGACGCTCGACGGCTGACGGAGGCAGACTGTCGCGGTGCCACCGAAGCCCCGAGCCCCTTCGCCGCCGGGCGCCGGCACACGCAACCGCAACCTGCTGATCGCCGTCGGCGGAGCGGCGGTCGTCGTCGTCGCGCTCGTCGCCGCGAGCCTGCTCCTCCGAGGCGGGGACGACGAGGACGCCGTGACGACGCCCACACAGACAACGGCACCTTCGACGCTCCTCGACGGGATCCCGCAGGAGCGCGCGAACCTCGGCTCGGAGGACGCCACGGTGACGCTGATCCAGTTCGAGGACCTCCAGTGCCCGGTCTGCAAGAGCTACCAGGTGGAAGGGTTCCCGGGGATCGTCGAGGAGTACGTCCGCCCGGGCAAGGTCAAGCTGCGCTTCGTCGGGCTCGCCTTCATCGGGCCCGACTCGGAGAAGGCGCTTCTGCACGTGCTCGCCGCCGGCGAGCAGGGGAAGCTCTGGCAGTTCGCGGACACGCTCTACGCGAATCAGGGCGAGGAGAACTCGGGCTGGGTGACCGACGAGCTGCTCCAGCGAGTCGCGGGTGAGCTCGACCTCGACTGGGAGAAGCTCAGCACCGATGCCGACGGTCCGGTCGTGCTGCAGCAGGCCAACTCGATGGCCGCGGAGGCCGAGCAGCGCGAGGTCCCCGGGACGCCGTGGTTCTACGTCCAGGTCGGCGACGGCGAGCCGTACGAGGTGCGCCCCGGATCCTTCGCGATCGAGGAGTTCCGCGAGATCCTCGACGACGCGCTCGACGGCTGACGGACACGCGCAGATGAGCGACCGCGTCCTCCGGCTCGGGGTCGGGCTCGTCGCCCTCGCCGGAATCGCCGTCGCCGGGTACCTCACGTACGTCCACTACCGGCCGGCCGCGCTCATCTGCACGGGCGGCGGAGGTTGCGAGTCCGTCCAGGAGTCCTCGTACTCGGAAGTCCTGGGCGTGCCGGTGGCACTGCTCGGCCTCCTCGCCTACGTCACGGTGCTCGGGCTCGTCGTCCGGGACTCGGAGCTCGCGCGGACGCTGGCTGCCGCCCTCGCGCTCGCCGCCGTCGGCTTCGCCGCCTACCTGATCGCGGTGCAGGCGTTCGCGATCGAGGCCTGGTGCATCTGGTGTCTCGTCAACGACCTCCTCGTCGTGCCGCTGCTCGCCGTCCTGACCGTGTGGCGCGTGCTCCGCGGCCCTCAGGTCATCGGAACCTGACGGAGGATGCTCGACTCGATCCGGTCGAGGATCTCCGTGAGAGTGTCACCGGTGGCCGTGATGCCGTGGTTGCGAAGCCCGATCACCGCGTGGGCCGGGTCGGGCTCGCGGTCGATGAGGTCGGCGACCGACTCCGCGAGCTCCTGGGTGCCGCACGGATAGTTGATGTCGGTCGCGGCGATCCCCTCGATCCACGCATGGACGTGGAGGATCGCACCGACGTCGGGGTGCGCCGTGTAGATCATCCAGTGCTCGATCGCGTCGACCGACACGCGCCTGGGCTCGATCCCCGGCGGGACGCTGATCCGCATCCTCGCGTTCGCCTCGTCGTAGCCCGTCACGAGCAGGATGTCCCGCCCTGCGACCTCGAGCTGCGACTTGTCGACACCGCTCGCGCTCATCCAGAAGCGTGTCTCGTCCTTCCGGGCGGAGAGGTTCCCGTACGAGAGCCCGCCCACCTGGTAGAGCCGCATCACGTGACGGAGGTCGCGCTCGTCGAGGTACTCGTGGACCGGGAACGGTGCCGGCAGGAGGTCGAGCTCCTGCATCCGCTTCCCAGCCGCGCCGATGTCGGCGGTCACCTCGTCGCCGTCCCAGAGCTCGGGCTCGAGGTCGGGCGTGAACTCGTTGTCGATCACGAGCTTCGACTTCGCGAGCGGCGCGAGCCGCGCGAAGACGTCGGCGGGGTCGTCCGAGATGCGGTACGTCCCGCGCTCCATCGTCGTGAACCACACGCCTTCGCCGGGGACGTGCAGGACGACGACGTTCGCGAGCGTCCGCACGAGCATCGGATAACTCGTCTTGAGCACGTCCTCGGGCATCTCGTCCAGCTCGTAGAACGACGCGGAGTACGTCCCGCGCGACTGCCTGCGGAACGCCTTGGGCGATTCGGCGTCGAACATGTTGAGGACGAAGTCCGCATCGGCGACGTCGTCGACGCGGGTGAACCCGTCGGCCTCGAACGCTGCCCCCACAGACCGGACCCACGCTTCGTGCTCGGGCGAGGTCGCGGTGCCCCAGATCGCATACCTGCGCATGGCGGCACTCTATCGCGGCGACCAGCGCGGCTCCCTCTCGCGAACGCGGGGGCCGCTCAGCGGAACAGGTCGCGCTCGCGGGGCATCACGAGCTCGCGTGCGCTTCCCTCGCCGCGCACGTCGACGCCGCGCACGATCGCCGCGGGCACGCCCCGTGCCTTCCCCATCACGAGCTCGGCGGCGGCCGAGAGCTCGTCCGCGACGGCGATCTGCGTCGTCCGGAGCTCGCGCCCGCGCGCGTCGGTCGTGCCGCGCAGGTCGCGGATCGGCGCGATTCCCGCGACGCCGAGGGCGACGTCGGTCGTGCCCTGCCGCCACGCCCGGCCGAACGAATCGCTCACGATCACACCCACCTCGACGCCCGCGAGCTTCACGAGTCGCCCCTGCAGTCGGCGTGCCGACCCGTCCGGGTCGATGGGCAGCAGGACGAGCGTGTCGTCGTCGGGCGTGTTGGACGCGTCGACGCCGGCCGACGCGCAGACGAAGCCGTGATGTGTCTCGGCGATCACGAGCGGCGGACGCGACCGGACGATCGCCGCGCTCTCGCGGAGGATCACCTCGACGTGGCGCGGATCCCCGTCGGGCCCTGCCAGCTCGTGCGCCTGCGCCGTCGGCTCGACCTCGGAGAGCCGGACGACGCGGCCTTCCACCTTCGACACCGCCTTCTGGGCGACGACGACGACGTCACCCTCCTCGAGCCCACCGAGCCGCCGGGCCGACTCGTGGATCAGCCCGGCGAGGTCGTCGCCCTCGGCGAGCTCGGGGATGCCCCCGAGCGGCAGCACGCGCACCTCACCGGACGGATCGCCGTGGCTCGTCACCGGCGCGCGCGTGTCAACCGACGCCGGTGAACCGGACGCCCGCGTGCGCCTTGTAGCGCTTGTTGACGTTGACGATCACGGCGGTGAGCCCTTCCAGCGCGCGAGCGCTCGCGAGCGGCCCGCAGTCGATCGCGCGGCCGGCGGTGATCCGCTCCGCGAGCTCGAGGACGAGCGCCTTCGCCTCCGCGTCGTCGCCGCAGACGAGCACGTCCTCCTCCGGCGCGGCGTCGCCGCCGAGGTTGCGGGCGGCGAGCGAGTGCAGCCCCGCGACAACCGGCCCGGCGAGAAGCTCCTGGAGCCGCGCCGCGATCGACGTCGCCTCGGAGGTCGGCAGGACGCCCTGGGACGTGAAGCTCAGCTCGGCCGCGACCGAGAGGACGGGTGTCGTCCCGATCGCCTCCCGCAGCTCCCGGGCCGTGTCGAGCGTCCCTTCGGCCTTCGTCGCGAGGACGACGAGCTCGGCGGCCCGCACCGCGTCTGCATTCGTCGCGCCCTCGACGCCGAGCTCGCCTGCCGTGGCGCGGGCCCGTTCGGCGTCGCGCGAGCCGATCACGACCTCGTACCCGGCCGCGGCGAGGCGCTTCGCGAGTGCGGTGCCGAAGCTCCCCGTGCCGCCGACCACGGCGACCTTCACGAGGCCGCCTCGAGCACGACCTCCGCGAGCCGGCGCGCGGCGGCCCGATCCGACATGAGCGTCGCGTTGACGACGAGTGGCACCTCCGCCGAGGCGGGAGCGTCGGCGGCGTCGATCACGAGCGCGTCGAGCAGGCCCTCGTACCGCGTGGCGAGATGCGCTGGGGTCGTCCCTCCGGCCATTCGCTCGAGCATACGGTCGAGCGGCCCCTTCACGGACCTGCCCCCGATGAGCGGGCTCACGGCGATGCACCGCGCCCGCCGTGACAGGAGCGCCTCGCGGATTCCCCGAACGGCGAGGATCGGCCCGATCGAGACGTACGGGTTGCTCGGAGCGACGACGATCGCATCCGCCTCGGCCAACGCCTCGAGGACGCCTGGGGCGGGCTGCGCCTGTGACACGCCGTCGAGCTCGACGCGGTCGACGTCGTCGGCGTGCCGCCGCGTGACGAACCACTCCTGGAACGTGAAGGTCCCCGCCGGCGTGACGAGCCGCGTGCGGAGACGGTCGTCCGTGGCGGGAAGGAGCGTGGTCGCGAGGCCGGCAGCGTCGACGAGGCGCCGGGTCACCTCCGAGAGAGATACGCCCTCCCTGAGCCGCTGGGTGCGCACGAGATGGAGGCCGAGATCGAGGTCTCCGAGCTGGAACCAGTCTTCCCCGCCCCACTGCCGCGCTGCCTCGAGGGCGCGCCACGTCTCACCGGCGCGCCCCCAGCCGCGCTCCTCGTCGTTCAGCCCCGCAAGCGCGTAGAGCACAGAGTCGAGATCGGGCGAGACGGAGAGCCCCAGCACCTCGACGTCGTCGCCGACGTTGCCGACGACGGTGAGCTCGCCGGGGGCGAGGACGTCGTGGAGGCCGGCGACGAGCTTCGCGCCGCCGACGCCGCCGGAGAGACAGACGACCTTCAACGCGCGACGGCGGCGAGGATCGCCCGGGTCCGTGGCCCTCCGCGTGGGCCCATCCGCTCGAGATCGTGGAGCGTGTCGACGTCCTCGACGAGGTTGGGCAGCCCCAGGTCCTCGCACGGCAGGTCGAGCGCAGCCGCATGGGCACGGAACTGGCCGGCACTCCCGGGCCCGTAGAGCGGCTGGAAGAACTCTGCCCAGGGAAGGCCGAGCGCGTTGGTCGTCCCGTCGGCGGCAGCGACGATCGCGACTCGGCCGAGGCGGGCCGGCACCGCGAGCGCGTTGAGATCGGACGGTCGCGCCCGTGGAAGGTCGGCGTTGACGACGAGCGTGATGCCCTCTACGCCGGCGAGAGCGGCGGCGACCGCGGCCCCCTGGCCTCCGCCCGGATCGTCGACGAGCCCGGCGCCGAGCTCGGAGGCCACGAGCCGTCCGGCCGGGTCGTCGCTCACGACGCGGACCTCTCCGAGCTCGACCGCTGCCGCGACGACGTCTCCGAGCATCGCGAGAGCGAGGTCGCTCCGCAGCTCGGGCGGGAGCCGGCTCTTGCCACCGGCGCGAAACGGGATGGCCACGAGCATGCCTCGAGCCTACGCGCGAGTAGCGCGCGGACGGCGTCCCGCGGTCAGGCGGCGTGCGGAGCCGCGCCCGACCCGGCACCGGGGCCGGTCGTCGCCCACTCGCTCACCTCGAACCAGTGGGTCCCCTCGAGCGCGATCACGACGTCGGGCTGCGTGTGAGCGGCGTTGACGACATGGTGCTCGACGTCGCAGCAGATCTCCGCCTCCTCGAGCGAGAGGCTCTCGGGGATCTTCCCGACGACCTCGAACGGGAGCTGCGCATCCCGGACGGTCATGTGCTTGAACTGGAGGTCCGGCGCGAGCTCCATGAGCGCCGGCCAGTCCGGGCAGGACTTGTAGCTCATGGGGACGACTCCTTCGGCCCGCGCCGCCAGGTTCCTTCGAGGCGGACGAGCCCTCGCCCCTCTCCGTCGGGATAGACGAGAAGCGGGATCGCGGTCGCGAGGCGGTCGAGCAGGCGGC
Organism: uncultured Actinomycetes bacterium; assembly: GCA_963734045.1. Lineage (GTDB taxonomy): Bacteria > Actinomycetota > Thermoleophilia > Gaiellales > Gaiellaceae > Gaiella. The sequence goes on from CAVTFU010000009.1 coordinate 206,758, forward strand.
CGTCGTCGCCCACGAGCGCGAGCCCGAGCTCGAAGCGGCCGAACTGGAGCGGCGAGGAGGGCACGTCGAGCCGGAGCGTGAGGCCGTCGCCGTTCCAGCCGAGCGGCCCCGTGTCGACGATCTCCTCCGCGACGAGCAGCCCGGAGGTGTCACGCACCTCGAGGTGCAGAGACGGGGCCTCGACGGCGCCGGTGAGCGTCACCTCGAGGCCGAAGGGCTCGCCCGCGAGGAACCGCGGCCGCGGCTCGCCGTCGTCTCCGAGGAGCTGCGCCGCGGCGATGCGCGCCTCCCCCGTGCCGGCCGCGGCCGGCGCCACGCGATCGGCGGCCGCGTCGTCTTCCGCAAGTGCCCGGCGGTACCGGCCGATCGCCTCATGGACGGGGCCGTCGAAGGCGAGATTCCCGTCCCGGAGGAGCACGGCGCGATCGCAGAGGCGCTCGACGGCCGATGCATCGTGGGAGACGAAGACGATCGTGCCGCCTCGCTCCTTGAACGCGGCGATGACACCGAAGCACTTCCGCTGGAAGCTCTCGTCCCCGACCGCGAACACCTCGTCGAGCAACAGGACGTCGGCTTCGAGGAACGCGGCGATCGCGAACCCGAGCCGCATCGTCATGCCCGAGGAATACGTCCGGACGGGTCGATCGATCGCGTGCTCGAGCTCTGCGAACGCCACGATCTCGTCGAACCGCTCCCGGATCCGCGCGCGGGTGAGGCCCTGCAGCATCCCGTTGAGCTCCACGTTCTCGCGGCCGGTGAAATCGGGGTGGAAGCCGGCGCCGAGCTCGAGCAGCGAGCCGATGCGCCCGCCGGTCGCGACGCGACCCGTCGTCGGCTTGATGATCCCGGCGACGAGCCGCAGCAGCGTCGACTTCCCCGAGCCGTTCCTGCCGACGAGCCCGACTGCCTCGCCGGGCGCGACGCCGAGCGTGACGTCCCGGAGCGCCCACACCTCCTGGGCGCCGGTGCGGCCGCGGGCGACCAGGAGCTCCTTGAGCGTGTGCGTCTCCCGCGCCCGCACGACGAATCGCCGCGAGACAGCCTCGGCCTGGATCTCTCCCGCGCGCATCCCGTGCCTACGCCGCGACGACCGCGAGCTTGCGGCGGACGAGGCCGGCGAGCACCTCGACGAGGGCAGGATCGGCGTTCGGCATCTCGATCCGCGCGAATCGCATTCCGAGCTCCGCTGCCTTCCGGGATGCCTCGACGTCGAGGTCCCAGCGGATCTCGAGGTGATCCGAGACGAAGCCGACGGGGCAGGCGAGCACGTCCGAGACGCCCTGTCCGTGGAGCGTCTCGAGATGGTCGAGGATGTCGGGACCGAGCCACGGCTCCCCGGTCGCCGACTCGCTCTGGAAGGCGAACGACCAGTCCCCGAGCGCGGCGGCGTCCGCGACGAGGCGCGCCGTCTCCAGCAGCGCGCCCGGGTACGTGTCGCCGTTCTCGAGGATCCGCGCCGGGAGCGAGTGAGCCGTGAACACGACGTGCGCGCCGGGCTCGCCGGGCGCGGCGCGGATGCGCTGCGCAAGCAGCTCGACGAACCCCGGCTCCGTCCCCCACTCGCGGACGAACCGGGTCTCCGACCGGCCGGCGACGGCGTCGTCGAACAGGGCCTGGTACTTCGCGATCGAGAGCGACGACCAGTGGGGCGCGAGCACCAGGCCGACGAGCGGGTCGTGCCCGCCCTCGACCGCGGTGTCGACGGCGGCGGCGATGCGCGGGTTCCAGTGCCGCATGCCCGTGAGCACGGGAATTCCGAGCGTCTCCTCGAGCGACGCCCGGGTCGCCTCGGTGACGACATTGAGCGGCGACGGCTCGTCCGAGTCGTCGATCCCGAGGCCGCGATACCGCTCGACGAGGTTCGCGAGGAGCTCCGGCCGGATCGGGCGGCCGCCGCGGATGTCGGCGTAGTACGCAGGCACGTCCACGAGCCGGTCGGGCGAGCCGTACGCCATCAGGACGACGGCCGGGCTCACCCGGCGACCCTCGTGTCGGAGTGCTCGCGGACGAGGGCGGCGAGCCGCGTGAGCACTTCGGGATCCGTCCCGGGAAGGACGCCATGGCCGAGGTTGAAGATGTGACCCGGGCGGCCGTCGGCACGCGCAAGGACGTCGCGGGCTTCACGCTCGACGATCTCCCACGGCGCGGCGAGCACGGCGGGATCCAGATTGCCCTGCACACCGACGTCGCGAAGGTCGAGGGCGCGGTCCCAGCCGCCGTCGAGCGGCGTCCGCCAGTCGAGCCCGAGGACGTCGCCGCCCTCCGCGACGAGGGTCTCGAGCAGGTGTCCGGCGCCTGTCCCGAAGTGGATCGTCGGCACGTCGGCCGCCTCGAGGACCCGGGCCGTCCAGCCGGCGACCCCTTCCTCGTACTGCGCCACCGACAGCGAGCCGATCCAGGAGTCGAAGACCTGGATCACGTCCGCGCCGGCGCGCGCCTGGGCGGCCACGTAGCCGGCGAAGGTCTCGCTCAACAGCTCCATGAGCCGCGCCCACGCGAGCGGCTCCCCGAGCATGAAGCTCTTCGTGAGAGCCTGCTCGCGGCTCGGCTTCCCCTCGACGAGGTAGCTCGCGACGGTGAACGGGGCTCCGCAGAATCCGACGACGGCCTTCTCGGCCGGGAGCGCGGCGCGCACGAGCCGGATCGCCTCGAGCACGGGCGCGAACGCCTCGTCCGGGTCCGGCACTCGCAGCGCCTCGATGTCGGTCGGGCTGCGCAACGGGCTCTCGAGCACCGGGCCGACGCCCTCGACGAGCTCGACGTCGATCCCCATCCCGAGAACGGGCGTCATGATGTCCGCAAAGAGGACGGCCGCGTCGACGTCGTGGCGGCGCACCGGCTGCAGCGTGACCTCGGCGCAGAGCTCCGGCTCGTTGGCAACCTCGAAGAAGCCGTGACGCTCGCGGATCGCGCGGTACTCGGGCAGCGAGCGGCCCGCCTGCCGCATGAACCACACGGGCGTGCGCTCGACGGGCTCGCGGCGCGCGGCGCGGACGAGGAGCGGCTCTGTCACGGGACGGAGCGTAGCCCTCGCGGGGTCTACACTCGGCTCGCGTGGAGCCCCTCGAGCCGACGTGGCAGGAGTGGACGCTGCCACCGCAACGCGCAGGCGCGCGGACGACGGTTCGGCTCCGGCTCGGCAACGACGGCAGCGCGACCTGGCGCTCTCGCGGGGCGGACGGGCTGCAGCTCTCCTACCACTGGCTCGACAGCCGGGGCAACGCGATCGCCTGGGACGGGCTCCGCACGCCGTTCCCGGAGCCGGTCGCGCCCGGACAGGAGATCGCGCTCGACGTCGCGGTCGAGGCGCCCCGCCCGCCGGGGCGGTACGTCCTTCGCTTCGATCTCGTCGAGGAGCACCGATTCTGGCTCTCCGAGGTGGACGTCGGGACGCTGGACCTCGAGGTCGACGTCGAGCCGCTGATCGCCGAGCGGCGGCTCGCGGCCTTGGTGCACGGCGGGCCTGACCCACGGACCGAAGCCGCGCTGGCCGCCCAGGACGAGCCGCTCGTGACCGAGCGGGCGGTCGCGAACGCTCACCTGGTCGCGGGCGCGCAGCCGGCGCCCGACTGGTCGCGTCGGTTGCTCGATGCCCACGCGGAGGGATGGGCCGCGGTCGGCCCCGCCCTCGTCCCCTCCGGCGGGCTGGTGGAGCGCAGGCGGGCGGCGAGAGCGCTGCGCCGCTGGGGACCCGGCGGCCGCAACCCGCGCCTCGACGGCCCCCTGCTCCTGCCGTCGCTCATCGCCGGGCTCGAGCCGGGGGAGGTCGACGGGCTGCCCGCCTACGCGGGCGAAGGGCTCTTCGAGGGAAGGGCCGTCGTCACGCTTCCGACGCGATCCGGTCGTCGACCGAGCTGAAGACGAACGCGCCGAGGAGCAGGACGAGGACGGTCGCGACGCAGAGGTAGAGCGTGTCGGCGGCGGGCGGCAGCTCGCCGTCGAAGAGCGGTGTCCGGTACGACTCGACCGCCGGGGTGAGCGGGTTCCCCCAGTGGAGGAGATCCACGAGCCAGGGCCTGTCCTCCGCGCCCGGGAGATCCCCGAGCCGGTACAGGATCGGGGTGAGGAAGAACCACGGCAGCAGCACGGCGGCGATGATGAACTCGACGTCCCGGAAGACCGCATTGAGCGCTGCGGCGGTGAGCGCGAGGCCGGCGACGAACGCGACGACGAGGAAGGCGATCGGGATCGCCACCCAGGCCGTGTCGCGGCTCTCCGGCCGGAACCAGAGCGCGAGCCCGAGGACGATCGCGGTCATCGCCGCGAATGCGACGACCTCGGTCGCGACGACCGCGAGCGGCACGAGCTGGCGCGGGAAGCGCACCTTCCGGATGATCGGCGCGTTCTCCACGAGGCTGCGCGAGCCGCCCTGCAGCGCCGTTGCGAAGAACACCCAGGGGGGAAGCCCACAGAGGAGAAACAGCCAGTAGTCGTCGACGGCGTCGGTCGGCTGCGCCTTCCAGAGGACGGCGAACACGACGAGGTACACGAGCATGAGGGCCGTCGGGAGCGCGAGCGTCCAAGCGAGCCCGAGCACGGAGCCCTTGTACTTCGCGCGCAGGTCGCGGCGGAAGAGGCTTCCGAAGAGCTCGCGGTACCGGAGGAGATCGCCGTAGACGCCCACGGCGCGATTGTAGGGTCGGCTCCGGCACTCCCAGGCTCTGAGGCCGATGAGGCCCGCCCGGGTGCCCGGTACCCTTGACGCCACCGTGGAAGCGGCCGTCACGATTGCCGCCCTGCCCGTCGCGTCCCTCGTCCTCTGGGCCCTGCTGCGCTCCCCGTCGCTGGTCTGCGGCTCGTCGCCGAGCCGACCGGCGAGCGCTGGCACGAGCGGGCGACCCCGACGTACGGTGGCGTCGGCATCGCCGCCGGGATGGCGGCCGGCGTCGCGCTCGCCGTCGCCGCCGGGGCGGTGGAGGCCTCGTGGGAGCTGGCCGGGATCCTCGCCGGCTCGGCACTGCTCTTCGCGGCGGGGCTCGTCGACGACGTCAGGCACCTGAGCCCGCTCACGAAGCTCGCCGCGCAGTTCGCCGCGGCCGGGATCGCGATCGCCGCCGGGCTCCGCGTCGAGCTCGTCTCGAACGACGTGCTCGGCGTCGTGATCGCGCTGTTCTGGCTCGTCGGGATCACGAACGCGTTCAACCTCCTCGACAACATGGACGGGCTCGCCGCGACGCTCGCCGCGGTCGCGTGCGCGTACTTCGCCGATCGACGCGGCGACGGTGCACGAGAACGACCTCGTGCTCGTGCTCGCGCTGTCCCTCGGGTTCGCGTGCCTCGGGTTCCTGCCGTTCAACCTTCGCCCGCGCGCCGGCGCCCGCGTCTTCATGGGCGACGGCGGCAGCCAGCTCCTCGGCTTCACACTCGCGGCGCTCGGGCTCGCCTCGAGCTGGACGACGGCCGGGACGACCGTCGCGACGATGCTGCTCCCGCTGCTCGTGCTCGCGATCCCCATCCTCGACACGACGCTCGTCACGATCCGCCGCCTCGCCGAGCGGCGGCCGGTAACGCAGGGCGGCAACGGACCACGCCTCTCACCGGCTCGTGTACTACGGCCTCAGCGAGCAACGCGCGCGGTGGCGCTGCTCGCCGTGATCGGGATCGCGCTCGGGGCGACCGCCGTCGCGTACAACGTCCTCGACCGGCCGGCCGTCACGGCACTCGGGATTCTCGTCACGTTCGCGCTCCTCGTCCAGTTCGGCTCGTTCCTCGCCGAGCTGTCGGAGGACGCGCGGCGCGGCCGGCCGGGCGACACCTCGTTGCGGCACGCGATCACGGTCCAGCCGCGGCGGCTCGCCGAGCTCGTCGTCGACGCCGCGATGCTCGTCAGCGGCACCTTCCTCGTCCGTACCTGCTCCTCGTGGACGGCAGCGGCACCGAGCTCCAGCGCGGCACCTTCCTCGCCGTGCTTCCCGTGCTGCTCGGTGACGACCTACGTCGTGTACGTCGTCTTCGGCGTCTACCGTCGCGCATGGCGCTACGCGACTGGACGGGATCTCGCGATGATGGCTCTCGCGTCGGGTCTCGGGACGCTCGCCGCCGTACGGCATCGTGCTCGCGAGCCGCGATCTCGGTGACTTCCCGCGCGTCCGTCTTTCTGCTGTACGGCGTCGCTGCCGCGGCTCTCGCGCTGGCACGCGGTGCCTCGTCCGGTTCGTCCCCGAGGCGGGCGGGCGAGCCCCGACGACGGCCGCCGCGGCGGGTCCTCGTGGTCGGGCGCGGGGAGCGCGGGCCGAGGGCTCGTGCGGGACCTGCGTCGCGGCGGACGATGCGCGCGTCGTCGGGTTTCTCGACGACAACCCGAGGCTCGCGCCGGCGGCGCGTCAACGGCATTCCGGTGCTCGGCTCGACGGGCGACGCGCCGAGCGGTGCTCGCCGCGACGAGGGCCGACGAGGTCGTCGTGACGATCCCGGAGGCGAACCCGTCGAGCGGCTCGGCCGCATTCGCAGCGCGCGTGCGAACGGTGGGCGTGCGGTCACGCGTCGTCCGCGGGGCGGCTGACGCACGCGCCCGGCCGACGAGAGCCGTCCCGGAGTGACGGCGGCAACCGCGGCAGCGCCCAGCCCGCGTGCCGGGCTCCGCTCGATGTCCCTCGTCGAGCGAGCGCTGCCACTCGTCGGCGCGTACCTGCTGCTCGCGACCCTCTACGCATGGCAGGCGTGGCGCCGCGAGACGCCGACGATCTTCACGGACGAGCTCGAGCTCACGCAGATCTCGCGCGCGATCGCCGACACGGGCGAGCCGGCGCGCCGCGGCGAGGCCGTACGGGTTCTCGAGCCTCGTGCCGTGGCTGACGCGCCGTTCTGGTGGCTCGAGCCGGTCTCGACCGCATACGAGGCGATCAAGACGTTCCAGGCGTTCGTGATGGCCGCGGCGATCTTCCCGGCCTACCTTCTCGCTCGCATCGTCGTCACGCCCGGGTGGGCGCTCTTCGCCGCGGTCGGGACGATCGCGGCACCGGCACTGTCCTACTCGCCGATCCTCGTCGAGGAGCCGTGGGCGTACCCGGCCGCGACGCTCGCGCTCTGGCTGACCGTGCGGGCGATCGACCGGCCGGACGCGCTGGTCGGTCGCCGCTCGCCTTCGGTGCGTGCCTCCTCGCCGTGCTCGTGCGCTCGCAACTCGCCGCGCTCTTCGCGGCGCTGGCAGCCGGGCTCCTGATGCTCGGCTGGCGCTCGAGCTGGATGCGGCGCTGGCGGCTCGGCCTGGACGGGGTGGGACTGGGTCGGGGCGGTGACGCTCGCGGTCGGCGGCCGTGATCGCTCGTCGTCGCGTTCCTCGGTCACCGCTCGGCCGAGTGGGAGGTCGCCGCCACGCACTGGAAGGAGCGGATGGTCGAGTACGGCGGCTGGGCGGGGGGCGCGTTCGCGATCGGGATCGGGATCCTCCCGGCATCGCGCTACTCGCCGTCCTGGCGATCCCCGGGCCCCGAGCGTGCCCGGCCGGGCGTCCGGGCGTTCGTCGCGGTCACGGCCGGCGCGGTGGTCGAGCTTCGGCTGGTATGCGGCGATCAAGGGCGCCTACCTGTCGACCGTGTTCTCGAGCCTGGTCGTCGAGCGGAACCTCGTCTATCTCGCGCCGCTTGCGTTCGTCGCGACCGCGTTGCTGCTCGAGCGCGCGGCGGCGCCGGTCTGGGCCGTGCTCGTCGGTGCCGCGGCGGTCCTCGCGCTGGTCGTCTCCGTGCCCGTCGACCGGGGACTGGAGAACTTCCCGTACTACGAGGCCCACGGCCTCTCGATCCTCGCGCTCGCGAACCGCGAGTGGTCCTGGCCGGAGGGCAGGATCGAGGCCGCGCTCGTCGTCGCCACGCTCCTCGCGACGACGCTCCTCTTGTTCGCAGGGACGTCGCTTCGGCGCGCGTCCCTCGTGCCCGCGCTTCCCGTGACGATCGCCGTTGCTGGTGCTCGGCTGGGGCCTGACGTCCGAGGTCTACGCCGCGATCGGCGAGCACGACTTCTCCGCGCGCGTCGAGGCGAACCTGCCCAAGCCGAACGACTGGGTCGACAGGGCGGCGGACGGTGGGACGGTCGTGCTGCTCGGCCAGCGCCTGAGCGACAACGCCGGTGCCAACCTCGTCGAGTTCTGGAATCGATCGATCCAGAAGGTCTGGAGCGTGGACGGCTCCGGCCCCGGGCCAGGGGACACCCTCACCCCGGACCTGCAGATCGGTGGACGGGACGCTCTGGCCCGATCCCGAGACGGACTACGCCCTCGCGACGAACGGCGTCGAGGTCAGCGGAGACGTCATCGCGTCGAACCCCGACGCAGGTGCGGAGCTCGTCCGGCTCGACGGCCCCATCCGCCTCCGGGCGAACCAGACGGGGATCTCGTCCGACGGGTGGGTCGTCGGTGATTCAGGCGACGAGACCGTTCCCGCGCGAGCGGCCTACAACCGCTTCGACGTCTCCGACGGCGGCACCGGACGCCTCCTCGTGACGCTCTCGCGCGAGACGTTCTGCCCGTCGGGCGTCCGCCTTCCCGGTGTCGCCCGGGTACGGATCGGTGAGATCGCGCGTGGACGCGACAAGCAGCCGTCGATCGCCCGCGAGACGGCGTCCGGAGACGACCTACGTGCCGGGCTGCGCCGTTCGGAACGATCGTGCTGCCGACCCCAGACGAGCCGTGGCGCGCGGAGGTGGAGATCGAGACGTTCGTCCCGGCGACGATCGATCCGAAGGGCTCGGGCGGCGAACGGCGAGCGCTCGGTGCGCGCGTCGCGTTCGAGGTGGTGCCGTCCTAGCGGACGGCCGCGACGAGGTACGTGAAGCGGTAGCGAAGCGCCAGCCGCGCGAGCGGCCCCGACCGCTCGAGTCCCGTCAGCGCCGAGATGACGGGCGCCGGGAGGCCCTTCGTCTGGGGCACGAAGAACGGACGGCTCGCGACGTGCCGGAACCCGGCGTCGCGGAGGTCGCGCGACGATCGCCTCGAGGCGGTACTGCCGCGGGTTGAGGTCGAAGACGAGCTTGCGCTCGGTGTACGAGGCGACCCGCGCGAAGAACGCCCGGCGGTCGCGCGCGTAGTAGATCGCCCGGAAGACGGTTGTCGCGGCGACGGAGGCGGGCGGCGCGTAGGTGTCGAGCTCGCCGACGTCGACGGGGACGTCCGGGCCGAGCCGCCGCCTCGCCGCGGCGACCATCGACGGCTCGACGTCGACACCCCGGTACCGGAGACCGCGCGGGAGCAGGTGCTCGCCGAGCCCGCCGTCGCCGCAGGCGAGGTCGAGCACCTCGTCGCCCGGCTCGAGCGCGATCCCGAGCGTCGCGACGAGCGACGCCCGGTGGTCGAGATAGGCGCGGGCGTCGGCGTACTCGGCGTCCGTCCACCGCTCGGCCTTGCGCGCGTACTGATCGGCCTTGCTCACAGCCGTGCGAGCGTCTCGGGGTGGCGGCGGACATAGCGCGCCATGCTGCGCGCATGCCAGAGCGTGTGGCGCGACACGAAGCGCCTGTCGGTGACCTGCGCCCAGTCGTGCGTCACCTGCGCCGCCGGGACGTACCAGCGCTCCCACCCGGCCCGCATCGCGCGGTAGCCGAGGTCGATGTCCTCGACGTAGTGCCGGTACCCCTCGTCCCAGCCGCCGAGCTCGTCGAGCATCGCGCGTCGCATGAGCAGAAACGCGCCGAGCAGCCAGTCGGCCTCGACCGGCGCGGCGACGTCGTCGTCGAGCCCGTAGTGGTCGCGCTGCCGCTCGAGCGGCGGGAAGAGTCGCCGCAGCGGTGTCCGGCGGACGAGCGTGCCGCGAACGGTGGGGAATCGCCTCCGCGTCGGCTGCCACCTCCCGTCCGGCCACACGGTGCGCGGGCCGGCGAGGCCGCACCGCTCGCGCGTCTCCGCGAAGGCGGCGAGCGCCGCGACCGCGTCCGGCGCGGGCTCGACGTCCGGGTTGGAGAAGACGACCCAGTCGCCGGCCGTCGCAGCGACGCCGAGGTTCACGTTCTCGGCGAGCCGGCGCGGGGTCGCGTTCTCGAGGACGCGCACCGACCCCGACACGGCGTCCGGGACGGACCCCGGAAGGTTCGCGACGACGACCAGCTCGTCGACCTGGGGGGCGAGCAGCGGGACCAGGGTCGCCAGGTCGCGTGCATGCCCATGGGAGACGACGACCGCGGAGACGCTCATCGGCCGAGGGCCTCGAGGTAGACGGCGACGGTTGCCCGGGCCGCGGCCTCCCAGCTGAAGGCGCGCGCCCGCTCGAGCCCCAGGGAGACCAGGCGGTCGCGCTCCGCGAGCGCCCGACGGATCCCGTCGGCGAGCTGCGGCCCGGGAGCGACGACCGAGGCACCGCCGGCAACCTCGATCAGCGCCGGATCGGGAACCGTGACGACCGGCGTGCCCGACGCCATCGCCTCGACCACCGGCAGCCCGAATCCCTCGTGGCGCGATGCCTGGACGAGACATGCCGCGCCGCGATAGAGCTCTGCGAGACGCTGCGTGGAGACGTATCCCTCGAGCCGCGCGCCCCCGCGCCGCAGCTCGTCCGCCACGCGCTCGTCCTTCGTCGGGCCGACGACGACGAGCTCGAGCCCCGCCTCGCGCGCGGCGGCGAGCGCGGCGCGCTGGTTCTTCCGCTCCTGGATCGCGCCGACCGCGAGCACGTACGGAGCGCCGGCTTGTGACTGATCGTCACAAGCACGGCTCGGCCCGTACGCCGGATCGACGCCGTTCGGGGTCACGACGATCCGCTCCGGCGCGAGGTCGTACAGCTCGACGAGGTCGCGCTTCGTGCGCTCGGAGACGGTCAGCACGCGTGCCGCCTTCCGGGCCGCCCGCGGGACGATCGTCCGGAAGACGAGCCGGTCGCGCCGGCTCATCAGGCCGGGATCCCGTTCGAAGGACAGGTCGTGGATGGTGACGACCACGGGGCACGGGCAGCGAAGCGGAACCGCGTACTGGGTGTGGGCGAGCGCGGCGCCGAGGCGGCTGAGCGCGCGTGGCAGCTTCCAGGCCAGGCGAAGCTCCTGCGAGCGCCCGTCGAGCCGGACGGCCTCGACCCCCGGCGGCACGAGCTCGGGTCGCCGCGTCACCGCCGCGATGCGCAGGCCGGCCTCCGTCGCGGGGACGGGCAGCGTGCGGAGGAGGTTCGAGACGTACGTCTCGTCCCCGGTCCGCTGCCGCCCGAGCACGTCGGCGTCGACGACGACCAGGGTCATGCGAGCTCCCGCCAGAGAGCCTCGACGAGGTCGGCCGCACGCCGCCAGGTGAATCGCGAGGCACGGTCGAGGCCCCGCGCGACGAGCTCGTCGCGGCGCGCTGCCGCCTCGCCGATGCCCGCCGCCAGGGCAGCCGGGTCCCGTGGGTCGACGAGGACCGCGGCGCCGCCGGCGACCTCCTCGAGCGCCCCGCCGAGGCTCGTCACGACCGGCGTCCCGCAGGCCATCGCCTCGAGGACCGGCAGCCCGAACCCCTCGTAGAGCGACGGGTACACGAGGCAGCGCGCGCCGCGCATCAATGCGGCCAGCTCGGCGTCGCTCGGCTCCCCCACCCAGCCGGCGGCCTCGACTCCTCCCCAGCCGGAAGCCCCGGCGACGCGGAGCTCGACACCGGCAAGGCGCGCGCCCTCGACGGCCGCTCCGACGTTCTTCCGCGGCTCGAGCGTGCCCACTGCGAGGACGTAGTCCCCCGAGGCGGCGGGGCCTTCGGGCGCGAACACCGGGTCGACGCCGTTGGGGACGACGCGAATCCGCGCCGCGGGGACGTCCAGCAGCTCGACGAGCTCGTCGCGCGTGAACGCGGAGACGGCGACGACGGCGTCGGCGGCCCGCACCCCGGCACGGAGGGCGAGGGCGCCGGTCGTCCGATGCCAGCGGGGAAACGCCTCGGGATGGCGGAGGACGCCGGCGTCGTGGACCGTGACCACGAGGGGCGCCCGGGGCGAGAGGGGCGCTCGAAACGTCGTGCAGTGGAGGAGGTCGACGCGCGCAGAGGCCCGTGCGAGCCGAAGCGGGTACCACAGCGCGTCCCGTCGCACCGTCGCGAGCCGGCCGGAACCCCGGGCGGCGAGCCCGACGAGGTCGAGCCCCGGCCGCCCCTCCAGCGCACGCAGGAGCCCCAGGACGTGGCGCGCGGTCCCCGCCCGTGTCTGGACGAGCGGGGTCGTGTCGATCGCGACCTTCATCCGGCGGCCGCCCTCCGCACAGCCTCGCGCGGCTCGGGGTAGTGGAGCAGCGTGACCGCCTCGTCTTCGGAGAGCCAGCGATGCTCGACGTGCTCGGCGTCGAGGCGCGGCTCCCAGCCGGCGGGGGCATCGGCGACGAAGGGCCAGACCACGATCGTCGTCGTCCCGGGCGCAAAGCGTGCGCGGACCGACTCGGGATCTCCCGTCAGGTCGTACTCGAGCGGGTCGCCGAGCCCGGTCGGCTCGGCGACGAGCCCCGTCTCCTCGCGGAGCTCGCGGGCAGACGCGGCGGCGGGCTCCTCCGACCACTCGACGCCGCCCGCGACGAGGTGCCAGTACCCGAGCTTGTCCGGCGAGCGAAGCAGGACGAGGTACTCGACGGCGCCCGCGGCCGGCCGCCGGACCACGACCGCGACCTCCTCCGGGCGACGCGTACCGCTCACGCCCGGGCCTCGAGCGCCTCGAGCATCGTCGCGCCGGTTCGCTGCCACGAGAAGCCCGCGGCGTGCTCGAGCCCGAAGGCGACGAGCTCGTCGCGCCGTTCGAGCGCCTCCCGGATCCCGGCGGCGATCGAGGCCGGGTCGAGCGGGTCGACACGGACCGCTGCTCGGCCGCACGCCTCGTCGAGCGAGGGATGCGCGGAGGCGACGACGGGCGTCCCGCACGCCATCGCCTCGACGATCGGCATCCCGAACCCCTCGTAGAGCGAGGGGTACGCGTACACCGCGGCGCCGCGGTAGAGGCGCGCGATCTCGTCGTCGGGCACGTAGCCGAGACGGCGGATCCGCGGATCCGCGAGGTCGGGCCTGTCGCCCCACCCCTCGCCGCCCGCGAGCACGAGGCCGAGCTCGTCGTCGAGCAGGCGCCAGGCCTCGACGAGCCGGGCGAGGTTCTTGCGCGGCTCGATCGTTCCGAGTGCGAGGATCGCGCGCCCGCCGAGATCCGCGGCCTCGCCGGCCGGGCCGAGCCCTTCCGCGAGCCCCGGCGGGGCCGGCACGATGCGTTCTTCGTCGATCCCGAGCACCTCGACGAGATCGGCGGCCGTGAAGCGCGAGTTGGCGAAGACGACGTCGCAGGTCTCGGCTGCGTGGCGTGCCTTGCGCGTGTGCATCGAGACCGTTCGCGACGTGCACCACTCGGGATGATGGAAGGGGACGAGGTCGTGGAAGACGGTTGCCCGAACGCCGCCGCGCTGCGTTGGGTACATCCACTCGCTGAAGAAGAAGGCGTCGAGCGGGCCGACGAAGCTCTCCACGGGCGGCCTGCCGAGGCGGCTCCAGGCGGTTCGCAGCGCGTGCGAGGCGGGGAGCGGCACGAGTCGTGCCTGCACGTCGACCCCGTCGAGCGCCTCCCTGATCGCGCGAGGGCCGCGAAGGCTCGTCGGCCCGAAGGCGACGAGCTCATGGCTCCCGCCCGCGGCCTGCGCCATCCCCGCGAGGGAGCCCCGGATGTAGTTCCCGATCCCGGTGCGCGGATGCGAGAGCGGCGAGACGTCGACGACGATTCTCACGCCGGCTCCTCGTGGACGAACGAGTCGAAGTGGACGCCGAGCTCCCGGTCGTCCGTGCTCCCCTGAAGCGTCTCCGACGGCACGAGCGTCGGCGAGATCTCGAAGCGGACGACGCATCGATCGCCCGAGGCCTCGAGCGGGACGCGCATCGTGACCGTGCCTTCCGGCGGGACGAGAATCCGTGCCGCGGGGCGGTCCGCAACCATCGCCAGGACCTCGGTCAACCGGCCCTCGAAGAGCGTCGGATCGGAGTGCATCGAGACGAGCAGCTCTCCGCCGGCGCAGCGCAAGCGGGTCCACGAGGCACGAGGGCCCGACCAGGTGTCGCTCGGGTAGAGGCCCGTCACCCTCGTCGTCGAGGCCAGCGGTCCCGAGAGCCGCCAGAGCGTCGTCCCGAGGCCGGTGTCGCGTGCGACGGCCTGCCCGTCCGGGGTGACGGATCCGTCGAGCAGCGCGTACGGGGCCTCGATCGTCTTGCCGTCGAGGGTGCGGATGGTGCCGTCGACCGGATCGATTCGCACCGGCTTCTCGCCGAGCCCTCCCGGAGACGGCGCCGACGTGTAGTAGACGTCCCCGACGCGGCGGTTGAAGAACTCGTTCTGGTTCACGGTGAAACGGTCGGCACGCCCGGTCCAGAGCACTGCGACATCGTCGTCCTCCTCGCCCACGGCCTTGTCGATCCAGTCCCGCTCGACGCTCCGGATCCCCTGGAAGAGCGCTCCTTCGCCTGCGCGGAGGACGCCGTGCGGGCCGGACCACACGGGCCTCGAGAGGACGACGAAGAGTCCGAGCAGGGCGAGTGGAACGACGATCGCGAGCCGGGCCGGGACGAACGCGAGGAGCGCAACGAGCGCGACGGCCGCCACGAGCACGGTGAGCCGGTACGAGTCGCCGACGAGCCGCTCGTTCGCCGTCCACAGCGGAAGCAGCCCGAAGGTGTCGGACTTCGCCGGCTCGCCGATGAAGCGGGCGTACGGGAACGCGACGACGAGCCCGACCGCCACGACCGCGCCCGCAGCGAGCACGAGCGGCGGCCTTGGCGCGCCGCGCTCGACCCACGCGAGGAGCACGACGAGCAGGAGCGGCGCCAGGAAGAAGAGGTAGCGGTCCTGCACCCGATCGGACGCGAACCGCGACGCGAACGCCGCGACCACGAGCGTCGAGGTGACGAGCAGGGCCACGGTCGCCGCGAGATGCTCCTCCAGCCGAGCCGACAGAAGCCTCGGGCGGGAGAGGAGGACGGCGAGTGCCACGACCGGGACGACCGCGACGTACAGCGTGAGCTCCTCGACGTGCCACAGCCAGAAGCGGAGCACCTGGCCCAGGTCGTAGCCTCCCTCGCCGACGACGCTGTACGCCCCGAGCAGGTCGCTGAGTGAGCGCCCACGGAGGACCTGGGCGCCGATCACGAGCAGGCAGACGCCGAGGAGCGCGCCGGCGAGCGGCAGAAAGGGGCGGAGCACCCGACGGTCACGGCGGATCAGCGCGAGGACGAGCGGCGCGAGGACGATCGCGCCGAGGAACCCGAGCGCCTGCGTGCGCGTCGCGAGCGCCGCGCCGAGGGCGAGCGCCAGCGCTCCGACTCGCGTCCAGGACGGGGTCTCGAGGACCCGGACGAGCGTCCACGCGAAGACGAGAGCCAACGGATAGAAGAGGTTCTCGGTGACGAGCGTCGCGGTGTACGCGAGCGACGGGAGCGCGACCGCGAGGAGCGCGGCGAGGAGGGCGAGCCGTCGTCCCACGACCCGGCGCGCCAGGAGCCAGGCGGGAACCGCCGCGAGGGACATCACGACGGCGTTCGTCGCCTTGGCCGCCGAGTAGGCCGCCGTCAGCCCCTCGAAGAGCCAGTACGCGGGTGCGAGGAGCGCCGGATAGAGGGTGCTGTAGCCGGTCGTCGGGACGCCACGCACCGCGAACGAGCCGGTCTCGGCCAGGCTCCGCGCGAGCTCGGAGTAGATGAGCTCGTCGACGAAGATGTACGGCGCGGGCATCTCGCGGCCGAGCCAGATCCGGACCCCCGCCGAGAGCACGACGATCGCCGCCAGCCAGACGGCGTCGGGCACGGCGCCGAGACGCTCGCGAAGCCCGTCACGCACCGAGGTCGACCTCGGAGAGGCGGCGCGCGATCTCCGAGGCCTCGGCCGAGCCCGGCCCGATCCCGACGTCGGCTGCGGCGGTGCTCACCTCGCGCAGGACCTCGTCCGAGACGCCCGCGCCGCCCGCGACGAGCTCGAAGGCGGCGGCCTGGCGCTCCGCGACGCGGCCGAGGTCGTGCTCGCCCTGTGCGAGCGTGCGGGCGGCGGCTCCCATCGACGTGCGCGCGTCGGGCCGGTCGGCGAGCAGGCGGAGCGCGGCTTCGAGCGCGATCGCCTCGCCCTCGCCCACGGGCACCTTCAGGGCGACGTCGTCGGGCAGCTCGGCGAACCAGCCGACGTCGCTCACGACCAGCGGCTTGCCGAGCGTCAGCGCGCGGATCGCAGTCCCGGAGGTCTCACCCATCGTCGGGGAGCGGAGGTTCACGTGGACGTCGCACGAGGTCATGAGCTCCCAGAGCCGCTGCTCGCCGACGTACCCCTCCCGGGCGATGCCGTCGCCGCCGAGCCCGAGGCGCTGCAGACGCCGCTCGAGATCGAAGCCGGGCGAGGTCGCCCCGACGAGCAGGAGCCGCGCGCCGGAGTGCTCGCGTCGGAGCCGGGCGAACGCCTCGAGCAGCTGCGGCACCCGCTTGCTCTGGTTGACGTTCCCGAACGCGCCGACGAGGGGGTCGCCCGCAAGGTCCGCGCGCTCGACGAACGGCCGGGGCCACGCGGGGTGCGGCACGCGGAGGATCGGCCCGGCGAAGCCGGCAGCTCGCGCGCGATCCTCGACGTAGAGCGAATGGACGATCAGCCCCGTCGCGAGCGAGAGCACCTCTCCGGCCAGCGGAAACTCCTCGGGCCGTGCCTCCCAGAGAGGCGGCAGTCGCTTGTCGAGCACCCCGTGGGCGAGCAGGCGCCCGACGACGCCGTGCTCGCGCTCCATCGCGTCGAGGTAGCCGTGGCCGTTGCGCCGGCCGATGGTCACGCCGGCGACGAGATGGTGGAGCACGAAGTCGTGCAGCACGACGAGCCCCGGCGTGCGCCGGAGCGCGTCGAGGATCCAGCCGTGAGCCTCGGGATTGTTGCCGACGTGGTAGACAGGGAGCTCGGTTCCTCGCGGAGGCCGTTTCGTCCCGCGCCGGACCACCTCGACGTCGACGTGCCTCCGGAGCTCCGGCAGCAGGAGCGCCGAGTAGTCCGCGATCCCCGACGCCTCGGGCGGCATCGGCGAGAAGTAGGCGACCTTCATGCCAGGAGCCTCGCGATCGCCCGATCCCAGGTGACCTCGTCGGCGAGCGCCTTGCCGGCCGCGCCGAAGACCGTCGCTTCCTCCTCGTGCGCCGCGAGCCAGGCGGCCGCGTCGCCGACCGCTGCCGCCTCAGGGGCGACGACGAGCCCGGTGCGCCGGTCCGAGACGACGTCGAGCGGCGCCCCGGCGTCCGTCGTCGTGAGGACCGGCTTCGCGGAGAGGAACGCCTCGTACGGCCCCATCCCGAAGTCCTCGTCGACCGGCGCGTAGAAGACGCTCGAGCAGGTTGCGTAGAGCTCGGCGAGGCGCTCGGCGCTCACGCGGCCCTCGAAGCGCACCCGGCCGTCGAGCCCGCGAGTTCGGGCCAGCTCCTCGAGCCGCTCGCGATCCGGGCCGTCGGAGACGACGACGACGTCGAAGCCCGAGCGCAGCGCGGCGCCCTCGAGCAGCAGGTCGATGCGCTTCGCGCGATCGAGCCGGCTCGCCGAGAGCACGAAGCCGTCCGACGGCGCGGTTCGGTACGGCAGCGCCTGCGGCGGGTGCGGGAGGACCTCGGCGACGAGCCCCGTCGAGCGCTCGAGGCGGCCTGCGACGTTGGCCGAGGTGGCGAAGAGGCGCGTCGCCTCGCCGAGCGCCGTCCGGTCGAGCTCGTGAACCCGCCGTCGGAGGGCCCGATCCTCGGGCGACGGCCCGAACTGCCCGAGCGCGGTTCCGTCGAGCTCGTATGCCTGCCGGAACTGGTGCACGAGCCACACGCGCTTCTCGTGGTGCCGCACGACGTACGACGGGAACTTCGTCGCCACGACGAGGTCGACCGGGCGTCCGTCGGCCTCTTCGAGGTCGAGCAGCCGCCAGAGGAAGGCCTGCGTGAGGACACGCGCGCCCGGGTACCACTTGAACGGCACCGAGACGAGGTCGGCCTCGTGCCCGCGGGCGCGAAGCTCCGAGACGAGCTCGTCCGTGAAGATCTCCGCGCCGCCGCGCGCGAAGGGCACCTGGGGGCGCAGAACCGCGATGCGCATGTGGGGCGCTTAGTGCTTCTCCGCCTCACGGAGAAGCACGAGCTCGGACTCGAGCGACGCGACGCGCGTCTCCAGGTCGTCGACGAGGCGGAGCGCCGCGGCGTTGAACGAGCGCTGGTCGTAGGCGAGCGGCTCGACATACCAGCGCATGAGCTTGCGCAGCACGGCCTTGACGGGCGTGCCGAGGCCGCCGCGGAAGCCCGGGCGCAGGCGGAGCGGTCGATCGGCCGAGACCGGCCAGAGGCGCTCCGCCTCGGCGCGCGCGGCGATCCGGTCGTCGGGGCCGCCGGGCCCGCCCGGATCGGCGCCGGAGCGGCGGATCTCCTCGCGCAGCGCCACGAAGAGCGCGTCGACGTCGACGTCGTCGGCAGACGGGAAGCCGTTGTCCGACGCCTGATCCGGCACCGCGCAAGTGTAACGCCGCCCCTGCCCGCTCTACGATCGGCGCGTGCGCGTCGGCCTCTCCCTCCTCACCCTCGTGCCGGGCATCTCGGGCGGCAGCGAGACGTACGCGCGCGAGCTCTGCCGGGCGCTCGATCGGGTCGGCGCGCATTCCTACGAGGCGCTCGTCCCGACGCTTGCCCCCGATGCGGGCGGCGGGCTCGAGACGCTCGTCGCCACGGGGTACCGCGCCTCGACGACGGTGCCCGGACGACTGCGCGCGATGGGCGCGGCCGCGGTCCACCCCGGCGCCCTGCGGGCGCGGCTCGAGAGGGCCGACGTCGTCCACTATCCGCTGACGGTGCCGGTGCCGCCGGTGGGAGCGCCGACCGTCGATCACCCTCCTCGACGTCCAGCACCTCGATCTGCCGGAGCTCTTCCCGCGCGGCGAGCGGGCGTTCCGCAGGCTCGCCTACGACCGCGCCGCACGCCGAGCCGACCACGTCGTCGTGATCAGCGAATGGGTTCGCGAGCGCGTTCTCGAGCGCCTCGGGCTGGAGGCGGATCGCGTGCACGCCGTCCACCTCGGAGTCGACACCGACCGCTTCTCGCCGGCGCCCGCCGTCGGTCGCGAGGGGTTCCTGCTCTACCCGGCACGGCCCTGGCCGCACAAGAACCACAGCGCGGCTCTACGAGGCATTCGCCCTCGTCCGCCGCGAGCGGCCGGAGCTCCGTCTCGTCCTGACCGGAGTGGGTCACGACGCGGCCGGTCTTCCCGAGGGCGTCGAGGCGCGAGGGAGCGTCTCGGCGGACGAGCTCGTCACGCTCTACCGCCGTGCGGCCGCACTCGTCTTTCCGAGCCTCTACGAGGGGTTCGGGCTGCCCCCGCTCGAGGCGATGGCGTGCGGCTGCCCCGTCGCGGTCTCGAGCGCCGGCTCGCTGCCCGAGGTGGTCGGGGAGGCAGCCGTCCTCTTCGACGGCTGCCGACGTCGCGTCGATCGCCGCCGGGATCGCGACCGCGCTCGATCGTGCGCCGGAGCTCGGGGCCCTCGGGGTCGCACGCGCCGCCACCTTCTCGTGGGACGCGACCGCGCGCGCCCACGACCGCGTCTACGAGCTGGCCGCTCGATCGGGCCGCTGAAGCCGCTCCAGATCCGCCTCGACCATCCGGCGCACGAGCTCCTCGAAGCCCACCTCGGGCTCCCAGCCGAGCACCCGCTTCGCCTTCGACGCGTCGCCGACGAGGTCGTGGAGCTCGGCGGTCCCGCGGAAGAGCGCGGGATCGGAGCGGACGTGCTCGCGCCAGTCGAGCGCGACCGTGTCGAACGCACACGCGACGAGCTCCTCGACCGAGCGGGAGGTCCCCGTCGCGACGACGTAGTCGCCCGGCTCGTCGTGCTGGAGCATGAGCCACATCGCGCGCACGTAGTCGCCCGCGAACCCCCAGTCCCTGCGGGCGGAGAGGTCGCCCAGCACGAGCTCGCGCTCGAAGCCGAGCGAGATCGCCGCCGCGGCACGAGCGACCTTGCGCGGGAGAAAGTCGACCGGCCGCAGCGGCGACTCGTGGTTGTAGAGGATCCCGCAGCACGTGAACATCCCGTAGCGCTTTCGGTAGCTCCCGGCGATGAAGTGCGCGTACGCCTTGGCAACGCCGTAGGGCGTGAGCGGTCGTGGCGCGGTCTCCTCGTTCTGCGGGGTCTCGCGCGGCTCGCCGAAGATCTCGCTCGACGACGCCTGGTAGAAGCGGATCGTCGGATCGACCTCACGGATCGCCTCGAGCATCGAGGTCGCGCCGACCGCGGCGAACTCCGCTGTTCGGATCGGCTCGTCCCACGAGCGGGGGACGAACGACGGCGCCGCGAGGTTGTAGACCTCGACGGGCCTCGCGGACCTGCAGTGCCTCGACGAGGGAGGCATGGTCGAGCAGGTCGGCCTTCACGAAGCGCGATCAGCCCCTCGAGCGGCGCAAGCGCCTCCGCGTAGGCAGCCGGCTCGCGTCGCACGATTCCCGTCACCTCGTAGCCCTGGTCGAGCAGGAGCGACGCGAGGAGCGAGCCGTCCTGTCCGCCGACGCCGGTGATGAGGGCCCGTGCGCGCTCCGTCACGGGCCTGTCCGGACGGCGTGCGCCATGGTCCCGACGTCGGGCAGCCGCTCGAAGTTCCCGGTCGCCATGAGCCCCTCGAACGCGCGGGTCACGCCCGGATAGGAGGTGCCGTACCCGCCCGTGTCGACGACGTCGTGGGCAATGAGGTGGCCGCCGATGCGAAGGAGCGGCGACCAGCGTTGGAGATCCGCGGAAGAGCCCTCGTAGGAGTGGTCACCGTCCACGAAGAGGAGGTCGAGCCCCGGGGCCGGCAGCTCCACCGTCCGCGAGTCGGCCACGCGCAGCTCGACGCGCTCGCCGAGACCGAGCCGAGCCAGCGCGTCGGACAGCTCCGCGTCGAGACGCGCGCCGTCGACGCCGCCCGGCTGGGGGACGTGGAAGTCGAGCGAGAGCAGACGGGCCGACGGTGACAGCGCCGAGGATATGACGACCGTGCTGCCGCCCTTGAACCGCCCGATCTCCACGACGCGCTGCGCGCTCCAGCTGTCGGACGAGCCGATAGAGGAGCGCCGCCTCGTCGAACCTCAGCGACGCGACGCCGTGGTCGAGCTGGCTGCTCGTGAAGAGAAACGCGAGATCCTCGAAGCCACCGATCGACTCGGGCCAGTCGCGTACCTCGGAAAAGCGCTCCGCGCGGACGTCGGCACGCGTCGCGGCGTGCACGACGTGCTTCCCGGGCGTGGTGCGGGCCCCGAGCGCGATCGCGCGCTTGATGACGTCCAGCACGGCTGCAGGCTAGACGAGATCACCGCCGGGGCCCGAGCCGTCGAGCGCCTGCGTCGCGGAGGCCCTGGACGACCGCCGCGAGCCCTCCCCGCACCTTCCCGGAGCGCAGAGCCTGAACGGAGAACGCGGCGCCCGCCCCCGCGCCGTCGCCGCCAGCGTCCCACGAGACCGAGGGGCGCGGCCCGCTCGGCGACGACGAGGCCGTTGCGCAGCGCGTAGTAGAGCGTGTCGGGCGACGAGGCGCCTCCGGACGCGGCCGAGACGCGGTGGTACACGACGCTCGCGGGCACGACGACGATCGAGAGGCCCGCCGCGTGTGCCCGGAGCGACCATTCGACGTCCTCCGCGTAGGCGAAGAGCGATTCGTCGAGGGCGCCCACGCGCTCCGCCGCCTCGCGCGGGAGGAGCATCGCGCCTCCGCACGCGCGGCCCGTCGGAAAGGGCGGCACCGTCGCCGCCAACCGCGGCTCCCCGTAACCGTCGTGTCGGCCCTGATGACCGCGCCGGGGATCGTAGGACGCCCCCGCGTACCAGATGGCGTGCGGCGGGTCGGCGTGGAGGATCTGCGCGCACGCGGCGCCCACGCGCTGCCCGGACGCGGCGTCGACCAGCGGCTCGAGGAAGCCGGGCTCGACGGTGGCGTCGTTGTTGAGCAGGAGGACGTGCTCGGCGCCCTCCTCGAGGGCAACGCGAATACCCACGTTGACGCCTCCGGCGAAGCCGCGATTCTCGTCGAGCGCGATCACGCGCACGCTGCGGGAAGGCACGGCCGGCCGCCTCGACCGTGCCGTCGCGCGAGTTGTTGTCCACCAGGACGACGGACAGCCCTTCGTAGGTGACTCGCTGCAGCGAGCGGAGGCACTCGAGCGTGTCCTCCCGCCCGTTCCAGGAGAGCACGACGGCCGTCACGGGCGGCCTCATGCGAGCTCTCTCAGGTACCGCCAGGCGGTCATGAGCCCGGCCGGCCGGGCGATCGCGACGAGGGCCGCCGCGAGCAGGAGCCCGAGCACGCCTGCGAGACCGGCACGATCCACGAGCGCCGCCGGAGCGAACGCCGCCACGACCACGCAGACGACGACGGCGACCGCTCCGGCGAGCCCGCGCACGGTCGCCTCGACTGCCCGCAGAAGGTGGAGGAGCAGCGCCGCGGCGAGGGCGGTCGACACCGCCATCGCGAGCGCGAGGCCCCACAGGCCGGCGAGACGCTGGCCGACGAAGGCGACCGGGACGTGGGCCACGAGGACGACGAGGCCGACGAGCGGCAGCCGACGTCCGAGCCCGGCGACGAACACGAGCGGGAACGTGACCGAGAGCACGACCGAGGCGATCATGTACGGCGCCAGCGCGACGACGAGCCGGGCGATCTCGGTTCCGACGGCGTCGCCGTACTCGTCGCCGAGAACGCCTGCGGCGAGCTCGGCGCCCGCGACGGCGAAGTACCCGGCCGTCGCGCCGACGGCGAGCAGCGCCAGCCACGACGACGCGTCGACGTGGCGGGCGACCCCGGCGGGAGTCAGCCCCACCCGCGTCAGCGGGACCGACGTGACGAGCCCGAGAGAGGAGGCCGTGATCCCGACGACCGCGGCCGCGATCAGGTACGCGTAGCCAAAGCTCGTCACCGCGCCCACCCCCTCGCGGGCCGCGAACGGCAGGCACACGAGGTAGACGGCCTGGAGGGCGAACGGCAGCGCGGCTCCCGAGAGGAGCTCGCCGAGCCGGGCCAGCGTCCTTCCGGTCCCGGCGCGCGGGGCGCTCGCGGGCATTCGCTCCGCGGCGGCGCGGCGGATCAGCCAGAGCGCCGGGACGAGCGGTCGCGATCGTCGCGTTGAGAGCCATCCCCCACGCCACCGCCTCGGTTCCCCGGTCGTCGATCGCGACGAGGATCAGCGCCAGCCCGGCGACGCTTCCGGCGACGTAGCCGACGGCCGGCACGACGTAGTCGTCGAGAGCCGCCAGCGTGCTCGCGAGGACGGCGGCGGTGAACTGGCCGAGCCCGGCCAGGATCATCCACGGCAGCGCCGCGGCCGCCGCATCGACCGCCTCCGACGGCCCCGATCCGGTGAGCACGTCCGCGATCGGGCGCGCGGCGAGCAGGCCGACGCACGAGCAACGGGAGCCCGACGAGGGCGACCGTCGTCGCGTAGGCGACGGTCTCGGCCGAGAGCCGGCCCGCCGCGCGCGCCCTGGCGAGGGGCGGCAGCAGCGTCACCCGGATCGCGGTCGCCGCGAGGGCGAGCACGACGAAGACGCCGTATGCGGCGAAGAACCCGTCCGTCTCCGCCGTGCGCCCGAGCTCGCGCGCGATGATCACCCCGACGACAGCCGCCAGTCCCGTCTGCACGCCGATGGCGAGAGCGGTGACGGCGCCCGTCGCGAGCGACCCGAGTCCGGTCGAAGCGGTACGCTTGCCCACCGACGCGGAAGCCTACGGCCCGCGCCACACGACTCCATGACGGCGACACGATCTGGACCGAGAGCGATCTCGCGGACCTGCGCGCGGAGTTCGGCGACGTCTACGGGGGCCGCACGGTCCTCATCACCGGCGCCGACGGCTTCATGGGCTCCCATCTCACGGACGCCCTCGTCGCGCTCGGAGCGAACGTGCACGCCTTCGTGCGCGCGACCTCGAGCGGCGCGCTCAACAACATCGGGCACCTCCGGCGCGAGCTGAAGGTGCACTTCGCCGACCTCACGGACCGAACCTCGATCGACTACCTCGTGCGGGAGCTGCGCGACGCGCCGGACCGTCCGTACGTCTTCCACCTCGGCGCGCAGGCGCACGTCGGCGAGTCGTGGCATCGCCCGTACGAGACCGTGATGGCGAACACGATCGGGACACTCAACCTCCTCCAGTCGATCGTCGACTGGGGGCTCGAGCTCGAGAAGTTCGACACGGCCGGCACCTCGGAGGAGTACGGCAACGTCCGCGCCGACGTCTCCGACCACCACACGTTCGACGACGACGGCGCCCTCATCCTCCACGAGCGCTCGCCGATCAATCCGAAGTCGATCTACGCCACCGCGAAGGTCGCAGCGGACTTCCTCACGATGAACTACTACGACGCGTTCGGGCTGCCCGGCGTCGTGACGCGCATGTTCAACAACTACGGCCCGCGCCAGAACCCCCGCTACGTGACCGGCACGATCGTCACGCAGGCGCTCACGCGCCCGGAGATCGAGCTCGGCGCGCTCGATCCGCTCCGCGACTTCTGCTTCTGCACGGACGGCGTGCGCGGGCACCTGACCGTCGCCGCGCACGGCGTGCCCGGCGACGTCTACGTCTACGGCCAGGGAGCGAACATCTCGATGGCGGACTGGGCCGACCTCATCGTCCGGACGGGTGTCGAGCAGGGCCTCTGGCCCGACGACCGGCGGATCGTCACGGTCGAGGGCCGCAAGCGCCCGGGCGCGAGCGACGTGATGGCGCTCCGGGTCGGCCACGAGAAGCTGACGCGTGAGACCGGCTGGCAGCCGAAGGTCAGCTGGGAGGAGGGCGTGCTGCGCACGATCCGCTGGTACGCGGAGAACCGGGAGCGCTGGATCGGCCGCGTGGACTGGCTGCCGACCGGCGCCCCGCAGCTCACGACCCGGTGAGCCGCGTCCTCGTCACGGGCGGCGGAGGCTTCCTGGGCAGACGTCTCGTCGCGCGGCTCGAGGACGAGGGGCACGAGGTGGTCGTCGCCCGCCGCAGCGACTACGACCTGACCTCCATGGAGGACACGGCGCGACTCTTCGACGACGCCGCGCCGGAGCTCGTCTTCCACCTCGCGGCCGAGGTCGGCGGGATCGGCGCCAACCGCGCGAACCCCGGCCGCTACTGGTTCGCGAACCTCATGATGGGCGCCCACGTCCTCGAGCAGGCGCGCGTCCACGACACACGGAAGCTCGTGATCGCCGGGACGATCTGCGCGTACCCGAAGTTCGCGCCCGTGCCGTTCCGCGAGGACGATCTCTGGAACGGCTACCCGGAGGAGACGAATGCGCCGTACGGCGTCGCGAAGAAGGCGATCCTCGTCGGGGCGCAGTCCTACCGCGAGCAGTACGGGACGAACGCCATGTTCCTCCTGCCCGTCAACCTCTACGGTCCCGGCGACAACTTCGATCTCGAGACGTCCCACGTGATTCCCGCCCTGATCAGGAAGATGGTCGAGGCCGAGGCCCGGGGCGAGGACGAGATCGTCCTCTGGGGCGACGGGACGCCGACCAGGGAGTTCCTCTACGTCGACGACTGCGTCGAAGGTCTCGCGCTCGCGGGGGCGCGGTACGACGGCGCCGAGCCGGTCAACCTCGGCACGGGCGAGGAGATCGCGATCCGCGACCTGGCCGAGCTCGTGCGCTCCGAGACCGGCTTCGGCGGGACGATCCGCTGGGACACGTCGAAGCCGAACGGCCAGCCGCGCCGCAAGCTCGACACCACACGTGCCGAGGAGCTCTTCGGCTTCAAGGCGGCCGTGCCGCTGCGCGAGGGCATCGCGCGAACGGTGGACTGGTTCCGCGCCCAGGCATGAGCGGCGCGGTCGCCGCCTCCCGGCACCGCTCGCTCGGCGGTGCGCTCTCCAGAGGCGCGACCACCCTGACGCGGCACGTGGTCGTCGCGCTCGCGGCGATCGTCGCGTTCCAGATCCTGGCGACCGTCGCGCTCTTCTTCTCGATCAACCACAACGGCTGGCTCACCTACCAGGGAGGCGACCAGATCTGGCTCGTGACCTCGGGCTGGCTGCTCGGGGAGGGCACGATCGGGTACGCGCTGACGAGCCACGGATGGCCCCTGCTCCTCGCACCGCTGACGTGGGTCACCGGCTCGAGCTCCATCGAGCTGCTCCCGCTGACCACGGTCCTCCAGGTCGGGTTCCTCGGCCCGATCGCGACGCTCGCCGTCTACGACATCGGCGCGCGCCTGGCGGGCCGGCTGGCGGGGCTCTGGTGCGCCGCCGCCTTCGTGGCGGCGCCGTTCCTCGCGATCCCGTACTTCGTCGACCGCTACCACGACAGCTGGGTCGACCAGCTGCTCCCGCAGGCGCTCGGTCTGACCCAGCAGGCCGACTTCCCGTCCGTGGTCGCGGTGCTCGTCTCGGCGGCCTTCACCGTCCGTGCACTCCAGGCGGGCGCCCATCACGAGGCCGTGCTCGCGGGCACGTTCGCCGGCGTCGCGCTCGCGTTGAAGCCGGCGAACCTCCTCTTTCTCGGCGGGCCGGCGCTCGCATTCCTGCTCGCCCGGCGGTTCCGGCACGCGCTTCTCTTCGCGGCCGCGCTCACGCCGGCCCTCCTCGCGCTGGCGATCTGGAAGTCCCGCGGGCTCGGCGAGGTGCCGCTCTTCGCGGCCGACCAGCTCACCCTCGCGGCGGGCCCGGGCGAGCCCCCCGTCGGGTCGGTGACGTCGTGGTTCGAGCGCACCGTCCATCTGAACTTCGACACGTGGAAGCAGAACATGTCGAACATCCGGGAGTTCACCTGGAGCGCGAGGGTCGTCCAGTTCCTGCCGCTCGCCGGCGCGGTCGCGGTCGCCCGCCGGTCAGTGCCCGCCGCCGGCCTCCTGCTCGGGTGGCTGCTCGGCTACGTCGTCGTCAAGGGGGCGGCGGACGTCGCCACGGTCGAGTCGGGGAGCTACTGGAGGCTGATCATGCCGGCGCTTCCCGCGTTCGCCATCCTCGCAGCGGCCGTCCCTCTCCTCGTCCCGACGCTCTCCACGCGGGCCGGCAGCCTGCTCGCGCCGCTGCCCGGCCGCCGGCCCGGACGGAATGCCACCGTCGCCGTCGTGACGTTCCTCGCCGTGGTGCCGCTGGCGGTGCTTCTCCTGGCCGACCAGTCACGCGCCGTCCCGAACGAGACGCCTCCGCCGGCATTCGTCTCCTCGACGGTGGTCGTCGACGACATCGCCGTGCCCGCCGACGACGACGTGATTCGTCTCGAGGTTCGCCGGACCGGCCTCGGCAACGAGCTGCGGTGGAGCGACTCGACGACCCGGGCCGACACGTACTACCGCGTCTACCGCGCATCGGCGGCGTTCCCCGACATCGTCTGCGAGCCGCGCGGCGTCGATCGCTGCGAGCTGCGCGCCGAGACGCTCGTGACGACGCGGGAGCGGCGCTTCCTCGACGCCGACCCCCCCGCGGACGCCGTCTACCGGATCGGCGTCGCCGCGAACTGGCTCGACGAGACCGACCGCGGGGACGTGTTCGCGGTCAGCCCCCCCGTCGCGCCGACGTCCGGCTGACGGTGCGCCGGTGGGCCCGCAACGCGCTCGTCGCGACTCCGGTCTACCTGCTGTTCTGCGTGTTCTCCGAGGGGGGTCTCGTCACGGACAGCCTGTGGGGCGACGTCGGCCACTACGAGGACTTCGCGCGACGCATCCTCGACGGCGACGTCCCGTACGGCGACTTCACCGTCGAGTACCCGCCGTTCGCGCTCCCGGCGTTCGTCGTGCCGGCGCTCGTCACCTCGACGGCGCCGTCCTACCTCCTCGGGTTCAAGCTGCTGATGGCCGGACTCGGGCTCGTCGTCCTCGTCACCACCGCCCGGTCGTTGGATCGCCTGCGAGCCGGACGGGGCCAGACGATCCTCGGGCTCGGGACGATTGCCGTAGCGCCGCTCCTTCTCGGCCACGTGTTCCTGAATCGCTACGACCCCTGGCCCGCCGCGCTCGTTTCGCTCGCCGTCGCCGGGTACCTCGCGCGACGAGGGTCGCTCGCCTCCGGGTTCCTCGCCGCGTCGTTCGCGGCGAAGATCTTCACCGCGGCGTTGGTGCCGATCGCGGCCTGGCGCGTGTGGCTGACGAGCGGCTCGAGAGGGCTGGCCCGCAGCACGGCGACGTTCGTCGCCGTCTGTCTCGCGATCTTCACCTACTTCCTCGGGACGTCGTTCGGCGGGCTGGGGTTCAGCTACTGGACACAGGCCTCGCGCGGCCTGCACGGCGAGAGCCTCGCCGGCTCGATCCTGCTCGCGCTCGACACCTTCGGCGTCTACGACGCGACGATCATCGCCGGCGATCCCGGATCGCTGGATCTCTCCGGCACGCTGCCGGCCGTCCTGGCCGCGGCGACGACCGCCGCCGCGGCGGCGGTGATCGTCTGGGTCTGGGTCGCCGCGCGGCGAGCACTGGCCGCGGATGCGGTCTTCGTCGCCGCGACCGCCGCCGCGGCGAGCGCATTCCTCGCACTCGCCAAGGTGATCTCGCCCCAGTTCCTGACGTGGCTCCTGCCGCTCATCCCGCTGCTCGCCGGCCGCGCCGGGCGTCGCTGCTGGAGTGCTCCTCCTGCTCGCGATGGGCCTGACCCAGCTCGAGCTTCGCGGCTGGGAGGGCCTGCACGTGGACGGCTGGGCCGCATGGGCGCTGCTCACGCGGAACCTGCTCCTCGTCGCGCTCCTCGGCGTCGTCGTTCAGGAGCTACGGCGGCTGACGCGCTCCATCGGCGCCTCGCCCTCCGTGGACGCCGTCCTGGGCGGCGCCTCGAGCGCGTCGACGCGCGCTCGCAGCAGCGCGACTTCCTGAGCGAGCAGCACGTTGTCGTCGGTCAGCCGGGACAGCACCGTCGAGTAGTGGAGCAGCACGGCGATCACGAACATGATCGCCGCCGCGAACAGGATCGCCGGCGGGTAGCCGGACACGCCGAGCCAGCCGGCGATCGTGTTGAGCCCGCCACGCCAGACGGAGAGGACCAGGAGCACGAGCCCGGTGACGAGCCAGAGGAGCGCGTACCGCTCCTTCAGCCGCCGTCCGCGGATCAGCTCGAGGATGATCAGGAGGAGGAGCGCGGCGCCGATCGCCGCCGCGATCGAGATCCGGACGGGCGTCACTGGCGGGATTCCTCCGACGGCACGGCATAGCGGCGCGCCATCGCGACGAGGAGCGCGAGCGTCACCTTGAAGGCGTAGTAGATCGAGCGGAGGAACGTGATCGAGGATGACCCGTGCTCGCGCTCCCGCATCCGCACCGGGACCTCGACGAGCCGCAGCCGATGCTTGAGCAGGAGCACGGTCGCCTCGACCTCGGGGTAGTCGCTCGGATAGTCGCGCGCGAAGAGGGCGATCGCACGACCATTGAGCGCCTGGAAGCCGGAGGTCGTGTCGGTGACGCGCTGGCCGGAGAGGAGCGAGACCAGCTTGGCGAACCACGTGATCCCGAGCCTTCGTCCGAGCGGCGGCCGGTAAGGGTCCTCCCCCTCGACCTCGCGAAACCGCGAGCCGGTCACGACGTCCGCCTCGTCCCGCTCGAGTGGTGCGAGGAGCTTCGAGAGCTCGCGCGCATCGTGCTGGCCGTCGCCGTCGAGCCGCACGGCGACGTCGTACCCGTGCTCGAGCGCATACCGGAAGCCGGTCTGCACGGCCGCGCCGATGCCGAGGTTGAACGGAAGGCGGACGACTGCGGCGCCCGCCGCCACGGCCGTCTCCGCGGTGGTGTCGGTCGAGCCGTCGTCGACGACCACCACGTCGATCGACGCGTCGACGGCGTGGATCTCCTCGACCACCGACCCGATCGCCGCTGCCTCGTCGTGGGCGGGGACGACCGCGACGATTCGCCCGTTCACACCGGCACCGCCGTCTCGAGCTCGAGCAACCGCAGCACCTGCCGGGCGCGGTGGGCATACGTGTGCTCGTCGAGCACGCGCTCCCTGGCACGGGCTCCCATCGCCGCCGCCTCCGACGGGTCGTCGAGCAGCGTGCGATAGGCCCGGAGCGCGGCGTCCGCGTCCTCCACCACGAGCAGCTCCTCGCCCGGCTCGAACCAGCGCTCGAGCCCCTGGTGGGGATTGGAGACGATCGCCGCGCCGGCAGCGGCCAGCTCGAACGGCCGGCACGTCGACGAGCCGTCGACCGTCGCGTGGGCACGCCGGGTGATGTTCAGGTTGATCCGCGCGGCCGAGATCGCCCGGGCGAAGACGTTGAACGGGACGTCGCCGAGGCGTCGGGCCGCACCGACGTCTCCCTGGAAGTCGCGTCCCCCGAGCGCGACGTCGATCCGCGGGTCGCGCCGCGACGGCTCGCCGACGAGCTCGTGCATCCACTCGCGGCGGAACTTGTCCCCGTAGCCGTAGAAGAAGACGTCGTGCTCCTTCTCGACCGGCAGCGGCCGGAAGAACTCCGGGTCGGCCGCCCAGAGCACCGCCTCCGCGCGAGACGCGCCGAGCTCCAGCAGGCGCGGAAGCCCACCTTCGGAGTTCGAGAGCACCAGGTCGTACTCGGAGGGGTCGGCGCCGTGGTAGTAGTTGAACCCCGTGTCCATGCCCCCGAACTCGGGCAGGCTCATCGGGACGTCGCCGTCGTAGAAGACGACCGGGACGCCGTGGCGCTCGCGAAGGTGGGTCGGGATCCCGCGGAAGTGCGCCATCGGGACGGTGAACACGAGCACGGCGTCCGGCTGCTCCTTCGCGACCAGCCGGTCGAGGTGCCGCTGCCAGCGCGGGGTCACGACCTTCCAGATCGTCTCCCGGGTGAGCTTGTCGAAGGCGCTCTCCTCGGGGCTCTCCTCGGCCCGTCGGAGGTAGCGGTCCCCCTTGAGCCGTGCGAGTCCGCTTCGGAGCGCGGCGTAGCCCTCGCCCTCGCGGAAGGTCGGGTTCGGCGCCGTGCGCCACCACGGGGACTCCACCGGCCTTCCCCGGTACGGCGTCACGACGAGGTCCGCCCCGGCTTCGTACAGCCCTTTCCAGAGCTGCCACCACGCCGGCGTGCAGCCGTAGCGGAAGTCGAGGTCGACCGCGGACGCGACGGCCAGGATCTTCGGCGCGGGGCGCGACACGCCGCGGAGTGTAAGGAGCGAGTGGGATCCCACCGCCTGGACGCGTGCCTGCACGACGCGCGTCTGTGACAGGCTGACGGGGTGCGTCGTCGTGCCGCCGAACTCCTCCATGAGGGTCACGGCGGCTGGTGGCCGAAGGCCGCGGTCGGCCTCGGGATGACCGGGATCGTCCTGGTCTGGCTCGCGGGGCCGGTCCTCGGCGGCGACACGAAGCCGCTGCTCGCGGGAACCGAAGCGCTCGGCCGCTGCCTGGCCCAGGGAGACCTGTACGACTGCCAGCAGGGCTGGCTGATCGGCCCGTACCCGATCATGCAGTACGTGCCGGACCTGCTCGCGGACGCCGTTCTCGAGCTGTCCGAGGCCCGGCGCGTGCGCGTGCTCGCGACGCTGAGCACGTTCGGCATCGTGGCCGCGATCGCCTCGGGATGGATCGTCCTCCGCCGTGTCGCGCTCCCCGAGTGGCGGTGGGGATTCCTGCTCGTCGCCGCGAGCGGCCCCCTGCTCGCCTACGGCAACACGACCTGGGGAGAGATGCTCGCGACCGGCCTTCTGACCATCTTCGTCGCCGCAGCCCTGCTTCCGGCCCATCCCCTGCTCGTCGGTGTGACGGCGTTCGGAGCCGGGCTGACGAAGGAGACCGGATACCCCTTCGTCGTCGCGCTCGGGCTCGTCTCCCTGCTGCTCGTCCGTTCCCGCACCGGGCAGCCGCTCCGGCGTCACCTGCTCCTCGGTATGACCGGCATCGCCCTGGCCTTCGCGGCGACGTCGGCCTTCAACCTGCTCCGCTACGGCACCCCGAAGAACGCCTACTACCTCGATCCCGGCCTGCGGACGTCGTCCGTCGGCGAGTTCCTCGAGGTCGCGGCCGGGCTCTTCGTGTCGCCGAACGGGGGCATCGTGATCTTCTGGCCGCTCGCCTCGCTCGCGGTCCTGCTGCTGCTCGCGGTCCCGGCACTCCGGGCGGCGCGCGGTCTCGCTCCGTGGCGAGACGCGTGGCCCGCGCTCGCCCTGGTGGCGATCCTCGCGGCGCTCACGGTGGGGCTCGCAGCCTGGTGGCAGCCGTTCGGGTGGTGGGCCTGGGGGCCGCGACTCAGCCTCCCATGGGTGCTCCCCACAGCGCTCGTCGCGCTCGTGGCGTTCGGACGCCTGCTGACCCCGCACGTGGCTCGCCTGCTCGGCCCTCGCGCGAATCTCGTCGCAGTCGCGGTCGCGCTGTCGATCGCGGCACTCCCCCACGTCGGGATGCTCTGGCGATCGGAGACGATCGGGGAGTTCTTCCTACGCGAGACCGCGGTATGCCCCGGGGGTGGGCCGCCGCCGACGCCGGCCTACTACGAGTGCCTCCACGAGCTGATGTGGGAGAGACGCCCCATCTGGCTCGATGCGCTGCCCGGCCTGGGCGGGGCGGGCGGCATCGGAACGGCGCTCCTGGTCGTGCTCGTCGTCGTCGGCTGCCTCGTGCTCCTTCGACGCGACACGATGGAGCGGACGCGAGCAGAGTCGGTCGAGGCGTAGCGCAGCCCGCCCGGCCGCGTCAGTACGCTCCGCGGCCGCTCAGGACGGCGGGGATCGTGCGGGCGATGATGGACACGTCCGACCAGAGCGACCAGTTCTCGATGTAGGTGAAGTCGAGCCGCACGAGATCGTCGAAGTCGAGGCCGGAGCGGCCGGAGATCTGCCAGAGCCCGGTCATGCCGGGAAGGACCAGGCACCGCGCCTTGTGCCAGTCCTCGAGCATGGCGTGATCGCGGTGCGGGAGGGGCCGCGGCCCGACGAGGCTCATCTCCCCGCGCAGGACGTTGAGCAGCTGCGGCAGCTCGTCGACCGAGACCCGGCGCAGCACGCGGCCGACCCGGGTGACGCGCGGATCGTCCCGGATCTTGAAGAGCGCCCCCGACGCCTCGTTCTCGCCCTCGAGCCCGGGCTGGAGCTCGGCCGCTTCGGCGACCATCGTCCGGAACTTCAGCATCCCGAACGCGCGCTCGCCCACCCCGATGCGGCTGTCGACGAAGAGCACGGGGCCGCGCGAGTCGAGCTTGATCGCCGCCGCGATCAGCAGCCAGAGCGGCACGCCGACGACCACGAGCAGTGCAGCCACGAGCAGGTCGAACGTCCGCTTCGTGGCCCAGGCGAGGCCCGAGAGGAGCGGCGGGCGCAGCTCGAAGAGCGGAACCCCTTCCCCCGGTACGTACTCACCCTCGTGGACGAGGAGCTCGGTCGTCGTCGGCGCCAGCTTCACCTTGACGCCGTGACGGTGCGCGAGCTGGACGACCCCGAGCACGGTCTCCTCGTCGAAGTCCGCCTCCGCGAGGACGAGCTCGTCGGGCCGCTCGGCCTCGAGCAGGGCGGAGAGCCGCTCGAGCGATTCGGGCTTGCGGACGTCGGAGACCGTCGCCGCGACCTCGACGGCGATGCCTCCCCGAGCCGCGCTGAGCTGACGCTCGAGATCCTCGAGCGTCTCGCCCTCCCCGACGAGCACCAGCCGCCGGCGCACACCCGCGACCCGCATGAGCTCGAGCGCGATCGAGGCGTACGCGGCGCGGAGGGTCCCGATCGCGATCGCGCTCGTCGCGACCGCGGTGGGGATCAGCCCCGTTGTCGTGAAGTCGTAGTCCGTCCCGATCCCGAACGCGAGCACGATGAGCGCGACGAGGACGAGCGCGGCGAGGACCCGGCCGGAGCCGGCGCGGCGCTCGCGCGGCGCATAGAGGCCCGCCTGGAGGAAGACGAGCACCGTGATGGGCGCGAGGAACGGGAGCCATTCCTGCGGCCCCGTCTCCCAGAGGAGCGACCAGTAGATCGTGTCCCCGTAGACGAGCGACCGGAGCACGAGCGCGACGTAGACACCGAGCGCGAGGCCGGCGATGTCGGCGAGCACGAGCGCGGCGATGCTGAGCGCGCGCCGGGCGAGGCCGAGCAGGGGCCCGCGCGAGAGGACGTAGACGCGCGACCGGCGAACGTCGTCCGAGCCGGCCGGCGCCGCCGCGCTCGCCGGCGGGCGTGATGGCGCCTCGGTCGGCACGATGGGATTCTACGCCCGCACGTCGACGGCCACCCCGCGCGCGACGTCGTCCCAGGCGACGCGGGGCGCGGCGTCGCGCACCGACGCCCCGACGGCGTCGAGCCGCAATGGCTCCCGGCGACGACCGAGGAGCGCGAGCCCCGCGACGATGAGCGTCCGGCGGCGCCTGTCGAGCAGGTCGGTGTCGTGGAAGTACGCGTGGACCCCCTCGGGGAGACCCGGTCGAGCGAGGGCGCGGGCGAGGTCTCCGGCTCCGTGCGTCGTCGGGACGGCGGCGAGCGTCAGGCCGTCGAGGCCGAGGCGCGCCGGTGCGCCGAGCTCCGCCCAGGCAGCGCCGTCCGGGAGGTACGGCGGCCGGGTCGCACGCGGCGTGCAGTCGACGTAGCCGAGCTCCGCGCAGGCGGTCGCGACGGCGCGGTCCGTGTACCACCCGCCTCCGCAGAAGAGCGTCGGCCCGAGGCCCTGCGCGGCCAGCCAGGCGCCTTCCCGCCGGACGCGCTCGGCGGGGTCGCCGCCGGTCGGGCGCGCGTGCGTCGGGCTCGTGAAGTGCGTGTGGTGCCCGAGCGGCCCGCGCCCGGCCGCCTCCCGGGCCCGCGCGAGCCACCGCTCCTCGTCCTCGCCGGTCTCTGCATCCGGCGGCCTGATGAGCGCGGCGATCTCGAGACCGCCGGGCCGCCGCGCCTGGACGGACGCGAAGGCCGCCCAGACCCGGTCGTCGAGTGGCCGTTCGACGTGGCAGGAGACCACGGCGTACCGTTCCGGAGTCGTGGGCGGCATCGCGCAACGGATACCACGCGGCGCGGTGCTCCTGGTGGCCGCAGCTGCCGCGCTCCCGCGGCTGGCCGCCCTCGCGATCGAGCGGGAGGACATCCTCGACGAGTACGTCGAGAAGAGCGACACGTTTGCGCAGACGCTCGTCGCGAGCGGAACGTTCGGCTTCCTGCCGGAGGTCTCCTCCGCCTACACCCAGCCGGTGTACGCGTGGTTCCTCGCGGGGCTCTACTGGCCGCTCGAGCGCTCCTGGCCCGTCGTCGGGCTCGCCCAGATCGCGCTCTCGGTCGCGACCGCGCTCCTCGTGCTGGAGATCGGGCGCCGGCTCTCGTCCGTCCGGACGGGAGTCATCGCGGCGCTGGTCGCGACCCTCCATCCCTACCTCGTCTGGCACGACGTCCACGTCAACCGCGAGATCGTCGACGGCTTCCTGCTCGCCGCGATCGTCCTGCTGGCGCTGGTCGCGCACGACCGGCGATCGGTCCGGCTCGCGCTCGCGGCGGGCGCCCTCTCGGGCCTCGCGCTCCTCGCAAACGCCCGCCTCGTGCTGCTCCCGGTCGTGATCGCCGTCTTCGCGGTATGGCGGATCCGCCCGCCTCGCCGGGCGACTGCCGTCGGCGTGCTCGCCGTCGCCGCGGCGGCCGCCGTGCTCGTGCCGTGGATCGCGCGGAACCAGGCCGTGATCGGCTGCGCGACGATCACGACCGACACCCGCGCGCTCTGGAAGGCCAACAACCCGGCGACGTACGACGTCCTCGCCGGCGGCGGATGGATCGACGACGTGCCCGACCTGCCCGGCGTCCCGCCCTGGCCGGAGAGGGCCGCGGCGATCTCGGTCGCCGCGGCGAAGGCGGTCGACGAGTGCTCCCAGGCCTCCTTCTACCGGGACGAGGTCTTCGACTTCTGGCGCGACCAGCCCGGCGAGAAGGCACACCTCGCCGTCCAGGCCGTGGGGATGCTGTGGTCGCCGTTCCTGAGCGTCGAGGCCGACGACGCGGCGCAGCAGGGTCTCGCAGACCTCGCGCAGCGCACTGTCGAGCCCGGGTTCGTGCTCGCGCTCTACGCTCTCGCGCTCTGGGGCGCCTTCCTCGCCCCCACGCGCTTCGTGGTGCTCGCAGGCGCGCTGCTCGGGCTCAACACGGTGGCCGCCATGGTCTTCGCCGGCACCGTGCGCTACCGCGCGCCGTGGGACTTCCTGCTCGCACTGCTCGCTGCGTTCGCGCTCGAGCGCGCGTGGTCGCTCGTCCGCGAGGCACGCAGGCCTGCGAGCGCGCCCTCGTAGAGCGAGACGATGCGGTCGGTGCAGCGCTCCTGCGAGAACTCCTCGAGTGCCCGCACCCGGCCGGCGGCACCCATCTCCGCGGCCCGGGCCGGGTCGGCCGCGAGCGAGCGGATCGCGGCACCGAGCGCCTCGACGTCTCCGGAAGGCACGAGCAGGCCGGTGCGCCCATCTGCGACGATCTCGGGCAGCCCTCCGACCGCGCTCGCGATCACCGGTCGCCCCCGCTCCATCGCCTCGAGCGCGACCATTCCGAACCCCTCCCCGTGCGAGGGCACGACGATCACCTCGGCGCGCTCGTACGCCGGCGCGGCCGGCGACACGCGACCGGCGAAGGAGACGATGTCCCCGACCCCGAGCCTGGCCGCCGCAGCACGGAGCTCCTCGTCGAGGGGCCCGTCCCCCACGATCTCGAGCTCGATCCCGGGCACGTCCGCTCGAGCGAGCGCGAGCGCTCGAAGGAGGATTTCGTGGCCCTTGATCGGGATCAGCCTGCCGACGATCGCGAACTGCGGCGCACCGGGAAGCGCGGGCGGCGAGGCCCCGGGCTCGATCCCGTAATGGACGATCTCGAAGCGAGCCGCATCGAGGCCCTCGCGGTCGGCGAGGTACGCCGAGAGGCCCCTCGAGATCGCGATGTGGAGCCCGGCGAGGCGCGCGACCGCACGATCGGCGGCGGCGAACGCCTTTCTCTCGCGGAACGGGTTGAAGCCGTGCTTCGTGCTCGCGAGGATGGGCACGCGGGCGAGCCGTCCGGCCACGAGGCCATGGAAGTCGGCATGGACGAGGTGGGTATGGAGGATCGTGGGCTCGAAGCGATGGACGGTCCGCGTCAGGCGCGCCAGCGTCCGCGGCCCGCCGACGCCGCCCGTCCGGATCCGCGCCACCGTCACGCCGGACGACTCGAGACGCTCGGCGAACTCGACCGCGCCAGCCTCACCCTCGTCGAGCACCACCGCGCCGACGTCGAAGCCTCGCCGCACGAGGTCGGGGAGCAGCAGGAGGAGGTGGTTCTCGGCCCCCGAGATACCCGCGACCTTGACGACGTGCAGGACTCGGACGCTCACCCCGCGAGCTCGACCACGCGGTCCGCCCATGTCTCCACCGAGTGCTCCCGGACGACGACCGCCCGCAGCCTGCGGCCGAGCGCGTTGCGATCGCGGTCGAGGAGCCCGACGATCGCGAGCGCGAGCCCGTCGGCGTCGCCGTGCTCGAACCGGAGCTCCGGCGGCAGCAGCGTGTCGAAGGCGGGGTTCGAGGCGAGCACCGGCAAGCACGTGGCGGCTGCCTCGTACACGACCTTGTCCGTCGCGCCCGGTCGCATGTCGTTCACGAGCGCATCGACCTCGCCGAAGAGCCCGGGGACGGTGTGCCGCGGCACCGGCGGCCGGATGTCGACCCGGTCGAGGAGCTGCAGGTCGATGACGAGCCGTTCGAGCGCGATCCGGTGGACGCGCTCCTCCTCGGTGAGCGACGGCCCGATGACGCGCAGCCGCACGTGCGGGACGAGCGCGACGGCCCGCAGTATCGTCTCGAGGCCCTTCGCCGGAGACGTGCGACCGAGCGCGAGGAGGGTCAGCTCCTCCCGCCCGGCGCGCTCGGCGCACGCGAGGTCCGCGATGTCGATCCCGTGCCCGATCGCGACGAGCTTCCGCGAGGGAAGGGGAAACGTGCGCGGATCGACGCTCAGGACGACGTTGGAGGCGCGCTCGGCGGCTGCGAGCAGGCGGCTCCGGCGCCAGTGCGTGAACCACAGCATCACCCGGGTCCCGAGCGGCCGCGCGACCGGCGCGGCGAGGACGGCGTAGATCGGGCACATGTGCGCGAGGACCGCGGTGGGCCGGGGCCGCCCGCCCAGCTCGCGCGCGAGCGCCGACTCGAAGCGGAAGCCTCGCCCGGCGCGGAGACGGGACCGGAACGTGCGAACGCGGCAGTTCCCGGGAAGCGCCCCCTCGACGGCGCTGTCGGCGACGACGACGAGCTCGTCGACCCGGGCGGCGAGCGCACGGAGCTTCGCGACCGTCGCTCCGAGGACGGGGCTCTCGGGGTCGACCTGCTGCGTGACGACGACGAGCTTCATGCGGCCCGCGCGGCGACCGCGCGCTCGACGAGCTCGGCGACCCGGTCGGCGTACTCGTCGGCCGTGTACGTCCAGGCGTGGGACAGCTCCTTGCCAGAAGCGCCGAGCCGCTCGGCGAGTGCCCGGTCGGACAGGACCCGCACGAGCGCGTCGGCGATCGAGCCAGGGTCGTCGGGGTCGACGAGCAGCCCGGTCTCTCCGTCCCGGACGACATCGGGGATGCCGCCCGCGCGGGCGCCGACGACCGCCCGGCCGCGGCAGAGCGCCTCGAGCACCACGCGCGGCGTCCCCTCGGATCGCGAGGCGAGGAGCAGGAGCCACGCCCGGTCGAACGCCTCGACGACCTCGTCCGTCTCGAGCCTCGGCTCCCAGGTGACGCTCGTCGGAAGGTCGGCGACGAGCGCCTCGGCGGCGTCGCGGTGCCGGCCGTCGCCGACGAGTCGGAGCGTGGCCCCGGGAACCCGCGGTGCCGCCAGCCGCCAGGCGGCCGCGACCGCGTGGACGTTCTTGTAGCGCTCGAGGACACCGACGAAGAGGGCAGTCGGGCGGTCTGGAAGCGGCACCACGGGCGGGTCGGAGAAAGCACTCAGGTCCGTGTACGTCGTAAACGTGCCGGCGGGCTCGACACCGGCCTCCCGGACGATCCGCGTCGTGAACGGAGAGAGCGTGCGCACCGCGTCGGCCCGTCGCACCGCGACGAGCGCGGCCCGGTCCGCGAGCGGCGCGACGACGGCCCGCGAGCGGGATCCGTAGAGGCGCGACCACGTGCGCCAGTCCCCGTGGATCTCGACCACGACCGCGGCGTCGCTCCGCGCGAGCCTCCGGCCGGCGAGCGCGGCGAGCGCCTCGTACGGGCTCTGCGCGAGGATCGCGTCCGCGGGGGAGCGACGCAGCTCCCGCGCGATCCGCACCGGCAGAGCGCCGTAGAACGCGGGGCCGTCGAGCGCGGCGACGGGCGTCCCGCGCTGGAGGTCGAAGGTCGCGTCGCCCTCCGGCGCATCGCGAGACGCGGCGGCGAGGATACGGAGCTCGAGCCGTCGGGAGAGGGCCTCGAACTTGCGCTCGAGAGACCGGGACAACGGCAGGCGGTACCGCGTGCGGCCGACCATCAGGACGCGCCTCATGCGCCGTCGCGTTCGATCTCCGCCACGATCCGGCTGAGAATACGCGGCTCGGAGAGCTCCGCCACCGAGGGCGCCGCGGCGGCGGCCAGCCCCTTGCGCAACTCGTCGTCGGCGACGATCCGCTGGAGCGCCGCGACCAGCGCCTCGACGTCGTGCGGCGGCACGAGCAGGCCGTTCTCCCCGTCGCGAACGATCTCCGGCACCCCGCCGACGGCCGTCGCCACGACCGGCGCCCCCACGGCGAGCGCCTCGAGAAGCGTGTGCGGGAGGTTCTCCCATGCCGAGGTGAGCAGCACGGCGTCGGCGCCGCGGAAGAGCCGCAGCACGTCGTCGCGCGTGCCGCCGCCGAGAAATCCCACGCGGTCGGCGACGCCGAGCTCGCGTGCCTGCCGCTCGAGCGCAGCTCGTTCAGGTCCTTCCCCTAGGACGAGGAGCCGGACGCCGGCCACCCGCGCGACGGCATCGAGGGCGTCGTCGAGCGCCTTCTGCGCTGTGAGGCGGCCCGCACTGGCAAGCACGAGCCCGTCACGGTCGAGCGCACGCCGCGCGGCCTCGCGACTCGGGAGCTCGGGAAGCGACGGCGCCGGGTTCGGGACGACGACGACGCGCCTCGGGTCGAGTCCCCACCCGAGCGCCAGCTCCCGCAGGTACGCGCTCGGGACGACGATGCGCCGCGCCCGTCGCAGCGCCGCCGTCCGGGTCGCGCGCAGGAAGCGGGCCCGGAGGCCGCCGCCTGCTCGCTGGAACTCCTCGAGGGTGCCGCTGAAGCGCCCGGTTCGCCGCTCTCGCTCGTAGGCCTCGTCCGCGACGAGCTTGACGACGAGCGGCGTCCGGGCCAGACCGGCGGCCAGCGCCGAGCGCCGCACCATGGTCGTCGCGTACACGCGGTCGGCGCGGCGCGCTGCCCGAAGCACCGCGCAGGCGACCGCCAGATGCCTCAGAGGCGCAGGCAGCCGTCGCCGCACCCAGTGGATGCGGTACGCCTGGCGGGCGGGCTCGCGGTCGGCCGTCGTCACGACCTCGACGTGGTGTCCTCGCTCGAGGAGCGCTTCGGCGAGCGCCGGGGCGTGACTCGCGGGCCCGCCGACGTCCGGCGGCCAGATGCCGCTCACGACGACGATCCTCACGGCTCGGCTGCCCGGGGCGCGCCGACCGGCCGGCCCGAGCGCAGCTCGTCGCGGAGCCGCGCGAGGATGACGAGCCACGCGACGGCGAAGACGAGCGTCGAGACGAGGATCGCGACCGCGGCGCCTGTCACGCCGTCGCGGTCGCCCAGCACGAGGACGAGCGGCAGCAGCACGATCGCCTCGAGCGCGTGTGTGACGATCCGCAGGCGCGGCCGGCCGATCGTGGTGGGCAACGACTTCGACCAGCCCAGCACGAGCAGCACGGCGGCCGCCACGAGCACGATCCGGGCGGCGTCGACGGCCGGCAGGTACTCCGAGCCGAAGACGACCTCGACGAGCCACGGCATCGCGAGGAGGAAGACGGGCAGCGAGACCAGGGCGACGCCCGCCGCGCCGACCGAGTAGCGCTTCACGCCCCGGAGGACGTTCGCGGTGCGACCGTGCTCCCAGTCCCGCGTCTGCTCGGTGAGCAGCACGAGCCGCACCGGGGCGCTCGCCGCCGAGAACCCGCTCTGCGGCGCGAGCGCCACGCGGAGGTAGCCGACCTGCGTCGTCCCGGCCACGATCCCGAGCAGGACGGGCGTCAGCGCCGAGCGCAGCGAGATGACGCCGGTCGCGAGGCTCGACTGCAGGACGAACGAGGCGATCTCGCGCCGGTCGGGCCCGATCGCGCTCGGCGCGGCGCGCGGGAACCGGCGCAGGGCGGCCGTCCCGGCGACCCCCGCGATCGCGGTCGCGAGAAGCTGGCCGACGGCGAGGGCCGCGAGCGCCTCGGTGACGCCGAAGGACGCCCCGACGAGGATCGCCACGAGTCGAATTCCCATCGTCACCGAGAGGAGCCAGCCCCGCAGGTCGTAGCGGCCTCGCAGCAGCAGGGCGCTGGCGCTCACGTTCTCCGGTGCGGCGAGGAACGGGAGGGCGGCGGCTGCGACGAGCGGCGCGGCGAGCCCCTCGGATCCGAACACCGAGTCTGCGAACGGCGCCACCAGGAGGAGGAGCACGCTCGCGAGGGCGCCCCCGAGGAGCTTCAGCTCGAGCGCGCGCCGGAAGAGACGCCGGAGCTTTCCCCATTCCTCGGTTGCGACGTACCGGAAGCCGAACTTCGTGAGGCTCTCCTCCACCGTGAGGTCGAGCAGCGTCTGGGCGAGCCCGACGAGAGCCATGACGGTGGCGAAGCGCCCGAAGTCCTCGAGCCCGAGGATCCGGGCCGCGGCGATCGTGCCGAGGATGCCGAGGGCGACCGAGAGGTACAGCCCCGCCGCGGTCGCGACGCGGCGCCGGAGGACGCTCGCGGCCATGCTGGCCGGTCAGTCTAGGGGCACCGTCTTCCGGCACCCGCCCCGGCTACAGTCAGCGCGTGACGGCCGAGCCTGTGCCCCGGACGAGTCCGTCCGACGGCACGCTGCGGGCACTCGTCGGGGACGCGCCGACCGAGGCGCTCGTCCTCGCCGCGGCGGTGCCGTTCCTCTTCCTCCACGCCACCTACCAGCCGAGCGCGTCGCTCGACGTGGGCTCGACGTCGATCGACGTCACGGTCGGCGACGTGGCGATCGCGGCGACGCTCCTCGCCGCCTTCGTCCGCGCCCGTCGGGACGGCTGGCAGGTCCTTCGCGGTGCGCGCGGCGTGCTCGGGTTCGCGGCGGCGCTGGTCGTCGTCGGCGCCGTGTCGCTCGCGACGCCGTCGCTGCTCGGCGAGGAGTACGACGTCGGCGTCCACGCGATCAGCCTCGCGAAGTTCGCCTGGTACGCGGCGCTGCTCCCTGCGACGATCCTCCTCGTCCGGTCCGTGCGCGACGCCGTGCCGCTCCTGCGCGCGCTCGTCGCGTGGAGCGTCGCCGCGACCGGCGTCGGCCTCCTCCAGTTCCTCGGTGTCCTCGCGGAGTTCGAAGGGAAGCGTCCAGGGCAGCGCGAGCCGTCGTTCGTCGGCATCCACGACTTCGCCGCCCTCTCGGGTGCGGCGCTCGTCGTCGGGGCCGTCGGCGTCGCGCTCGGCGACGGGCGGCCGGTCGGACGACGCTGGTCGGCGGTCGCGCTCGCGAGCGGCGGGATCGGGGTCGTCTGCTCGGGCGCGATGACCGCGGTGCTCGGGCTCTGGCTCGCGCTGGCCGCCGTGCTGCTCGCGGCTCGATC
The DNA here is from genome assembly GCA_963734045.1 of uncultured Actinomycetes bacterium. Taxonomy (GTDB): domain Bacteria; phylum Actinomycetota; class Thermoleophilia; order Gaiellales; family Gaiellaceae; genus Gaiella. Next base: position 249,211 of record CAVTFU010000009.1, read on the forward strand.
CCTCGGGCTGCTGCGCGCGCGACGGGCGCTCGCGCTCGTCGCCGTCGCGCTTGCCGTGACCGCCGGCACCGCGGCGATGCGGGCGGAGACGATCGAGCGCTTCGCCGAGTTCGTCGGGATCCGCGACCGGGTCGAGGAGACAGGGGTCGAGAGCTACGCCCAGCGGACGCTCCTCGCCTACATCGGCGGGCGCATCTGGCTCGACCGCCCGCTGACGGGCGTGGGGTGGCAGGCCTCGAGCGAGGAATGGGCGTACGGGCCGTTCCTCGCGGATGCGCGGGAGCGGTTCCCCGATGAACCGGAGCAGGCGTTCCCGTCGCCCGAGCGGCCCTGGGGGATCCAGCTGCTCTACCTCCAGGTCGCGGCCGACCTCGGCATCGCCGGGATCGCCGCGCTCCTCGGGCTCGCCGCCGCGGGAATCGCCGCCGGGATCCGCGGGATCCACTCCTCTCCCGTCGCGCTCGTCGGGCTCGGCTGGCTCCTCGTCGTCACCGGCGTCTGGGCCGGGATCGGCCTCGTCGCCGGCCTTCCGCTCGGGGCGCTGACCTGGCTGGCCTTCGGGCTGGTGAACGTCCGTGGCTGACCCTCGCCTCGACCCGCCGCTCTCGATGCCGACCTATGCGGTGCGGGCCCCGCTCGTGCGCTGGCTCGCGGCCGAGGTGGAGCGCGCCGCCCGGGAGCTCGGGGCCGTACGCCTGCTCGACGTCGGGTGCGGCGAGAAGCCCTATGCGCCGCTCCTGGCAGCCCACGTCTCGGAGTACGTCGGCCTCGACACGGCGCCCCACGCCGACGCCGACCTGGTCGGCCCCATCGAGGCGATCCCGGCCGGCGACGCGTCGTTCGGGCTCGTCCTCTGCATCCAGGTGCTCGAGCACGTCGACGACCCCGCGCAGGGTGTGCGCGAGCTCCACCGTGTTACCGCGCAGGGCGGGCGCGTGCTCCTCTCGACCCACGGCGCGATGGTCTACCACCCCAATCCCTCCGACCTGTGGCGCTGGACGCACGAGGGGCTCGAGCGGCTCCTCGGCGAGAACGGCGACTGGGCTTCGGTTACGGTGACCCCCGGTTCCGGCACGGCCTCCTCTCTCGCGATGCTGAATGCGATCTACCTCGAGCACGCTCTGCGGAGGTCTCCGCTGCGACCGGTGCGCGGTGCGGTCGTCGCAGGGCTGAACCGGCTCGCGCGCGCGCTCGACCGCCGCTCCGCGCTCCTCCGCGAGCCGCGGCCGGGGACGCTCGCGGCGAACTACCACGTCGTCGCGGAGAAGCGATGACGAAGGTGCTCGTCACCGGTGGCGCGGGCTTCATCGGCTCGAACCTCGTCGAGGCGCTGCTCGAGCGGGGCGACGACCTCCGTGTCCTCGACAACTTCTCGACAGGGAGCCGCGAGAACCTCGCGGCGCTCGGCCGCGACGTCGAGGTCGTCGAGGGCGACCTCCGTTCGTACGAGCGCGTCCACACCGCGGTGCGAGGCGTCGAGGTCGTCTTCCATCTGGGAGCCCTGGGCTCCGTGCCGCGGTCGGTGCAGGATCCGCTCACGTCGACCGCCGTCAACGTCGAGGGCACGGTCAACGTCCTCCTCGCAGCACGCGACGAGGGCATCCGCCGGGTGGTCGCCGCGTCGTCGTCCTCCGTCTACGGGGACGGAGGCGCCTTCCCGCGCGTCGAGACGCAGGCGCCGAACCCGATCTCGCCGTACGCGGTCGCGAAGCTCGCCGCCGAGCGGTTCTGCGTCAGCTTCACCCGGGTCTACGGGATCGAGACGGTCGCGCTGCGGTACTTCAACGTGTTCGGCCCGCGCCAGGACCCGAGCTCCCAGTACGCGGCCGTCGTGCCGCGCTTCATCCGCGCGATCGCCGACGGCCGCCCCGTCACGGTGCACGGGGACGGCGAGCAGTCGCGCGACTTCACGTTCGTCGAGAACGTCGTCGGGGCGAACCTGCTGGCGGCCGAGGCGCCGGGTGCGGCAGGCAGGGTCCTCAATGTGGCCACGGGCGGCTCCGAGACCGTCAACGCGCTGGCGGAGACGATCGGCCGCCTGCTCGGCCGGCCCGTCGAGAAGGTCTTCGAAGCGGCACAACCGGGTGACGTCCGCGAGTCGTGGGCGGACGTGACCGCTGCGCGAGAGGTGATCGGGTACGAGCCGACGGTGTCGTTCGAGCAGGGCCTCGAGCGCACGATCGAGGCAATGGTCGGAACGGAGGGAGCACTGACATGAGTGGAGACGGGTACGCGTTTGCAACGCTGGACGAGCTCGGCGAGGGTTACGGGTTTCGCAAGGTCAGGAAGGCACTCGGTGTCGAGGCGTTCGGCGTGAACGTCGTCGTGATGCCTCCGGGGTACGAGGGGTTCTTCCACTACCACGACGAGCAGGACGAGCTGTACTTCGTGCACGCGGGGACGGCTCGGGTCGAGGTCGGGGGAGAAGAGCGGGTGCTCGGCCCCGGAGGGCTCCTCCACGTCTCCTCGACGACGCCCCGGCGCGTCTCGAACGGCGGCGACGACGACCTCGTCATGCTCGTCGTCGGCGGCAAGGGCGGGTATGTGGGGCGCGACGGCCAGATGGTCGACGAGGCCGACATCGCGCGCCGCGCGACGCTTCGGCTCCGGGTCGTAGGGCGTAACTCGCCCTACAGCGCCTCCTCGGGCGGCGGCTCTGCCGGCGCGGCGCGCAGCGTTGCGCCGGAGAGCGCGAAGACGACGAGCGAGAGCCAGTGGATCCCGATCACGTCGGTCTGGAGCGCGAGCGCGGCGACCGCGACGAGCGAGGCTGTCAGCCACGGCGAGCGCCGGCGAAGCGCGAGGCCGAGCGCGGCGAGCCAGCCCACGAAGGCGGCCAGGCCGGCGAGGCCGGTGTCGACGCCGAGCTCGGTGTAAGTCGACTCGCCGGCCTTCACGTCGGCTCCGGTGCGTGACGCCGAGACGCCGGCGTTTCCCAGCCCGAAGCCCCACGGGTGCCGCGCGACGGTCTCGATGCCGTCGCGCAGCGCCTCCAGGTGACTCGAGGTCGAGCTCTCCCCCGGGCTGAACGGGTCGTCGGACGACTCGCCCTCCACCGCCGCGTTCTCGCGCAGGCATGCGAGCTCCGTCGCCGTGTAGGTGGTGGTCGGCCCGATCGTCGGGAAGATCGCGACGAAGGCGGTCGAGACGACGACCGCTCCGGCCGCGAGCGCGGCGAAGACCCATGAGCGCCGGAGCGAGGCGAGGACGAGGAGGCCGAGCGCGAGGGCGAGGAACGCGGCACGGGTTTGCGTCCAGAGCAGGCCCGCGACGCACACCGCGGCGGCCGCGCCCGTCCATACCCTCGGCCGGGCGGCGGCCAGCAGGAGCAGGACGACGACGAGGGCGTACGCCGTCGCGAGGGGGCTCAGGAACGTCGAGACGAGCCGCCGCGCCGGGCTCTCCTCGTCCGTGTTGAGGATCCAGTTCTCGGGAAGGCCCGACAGGCACTCGTACGCGAGCCCGAGCTGCTCCCGGAACCAGCCGGGTACGCCCGAGTCCCGCCAGGCGTCGAAGGAGACGAGGTAGACGTCGACGAGACCCCAGACGGAGAGCCCGCAGGCGACGACGACGAGGGTGAGGCAGATCCGGCGCCACCAAGCGCGGTCGAGCGGCAGGAGCCTCCCCAGTGCGTAGGCGCCGAGCGGGAGGAGGTGGTGGCGAAGCGCGAAGAGCTGGCCGCGCTCGGTCGCCTCGCCCTCGAGCCACGACTGCGGCAGGAGCCAGTACACGACGACGATCGCGCCGTAGGCCAGCGCGAGCCGGTCCGCCCAGCCGAGGGCGGGCAGGGACACCCGCGGCCGCGAGTGCCGTTGCCAGGGCAACGAGCAACAGGACGTCCTTCCAGGCCGCGACGGCGTCGAGTGAGTTGCCCCGGAGCCCGGCGTCCCAGAGCAGCGCCATCGCGAGGTTGTGGAACGCGAGCCCGACGACCAGGGCGACGAGCGCGACCCGCGGCAGCGTCCTGCTCACGTCGAGGCGACCAGCGTCAGCCAGAGGTTGTCGATCCGCACCGGTCCCGGAAAGAGCGAGCGCAGCTCCGTCGGTCCCAGGAGGTGGTTCTCCCTCGCCCAGGGCATTCCGGTGACGTCGTAGACGCGACCGGCGAGCGGCTCGGGAAGCCAGTGGACGAGCGGGAGCCGCGTGTGCACCTCGACCGGGAACCAGCGGTTCGGCGTCGTCACGAAGACCCGCTTTCCGACGCGCAGCGCCTCGCGCACGAACGTCTCCTGGCGCTCCCGTCCGCCGACGTGCTCGAGCACCGCGTTCGAGTGGACGACGTCGAAGGCGCCGTCGTCGAACGGGAGCGCGCAGCCGTCGCCCTGCACGTATGCGATCCGCGGGTACCGGGCCCGGAAGCGAGCCCCGTCGTGGAGGCCGAGTGCCGTGAGCCGCCGCGGCCACGGGTAGCCCTCCTCGAGCACGTTGTGCGTCGTGCACCCGCTCTCGCCGCCGGACTCGCCGAGCGACACCTCGTCGACGCCGACGTCGAGCACGGTCGTCGAGGCGTCCGGCCGCATCAGCTCGAGGAAGAGGGCGAGCTTCCGCCGGCGCGAGCGAAGCGAGATCGCATCGGCGAGCCGCACCGGCCGAATTGAAGCGGCTCGGCCCGTCGGCGTCCCTCGCCGACTCGACCCATGCGTAGGGTGACCCGCATGCTCGAGGCCGAGCTCGCTCCTCGCGGCCCCTATCGCCTGCGCCTGATGGCGCGGAGCGGTGTCTGGCGCGGCGCCCTACCCGGCAACCGGGTCGCGAGGCGTGGCAGCGGCCCGACGGACGCGTGGTGGTGCGCGCCCCGGACGAGGAGAGCCTCGCCACGGCCCGCTTCATGCTCGCGCTGGACGACGACACGAGCGGCTTCCACGAGCGCTTCGCACGCGACCCACTCGTCGGCGCCTCCGCCCGGGCGCTCGTCGGGTACCGGCCTCGTCGGCTCGCCACCGTCACGCACGCGGTCGTGCGCGCCCTCTGCGGCCAGCTGATCGAGGCGCGCCGGGCGCGCCGGCTCGAACGGGCGATCTCCTCTGCCTGCGGCGACCACGTCGTCACGCAGCAGGCTCTCGCTCGGCTCTCGCCGGTCGAGCTGCGCCGACTCGGCCTCGCCCAGCCTCGTGCGACCACGCTTCACCGGCTCGCGACGACGCTCGATCTCGAACGCCTGCGCGAGCATCCGACCGGCGGCAGTCCATGCCCGTCTGGCCCGCGAGCGTGGCATCGGCCCCTGGTCGGTCGGCGTCGTCGCCCTCGAGGGCCTCGGCCGGTACGACCGCGGGCTCGTCGGCGACCTCTCGCTCGTGAAACTCCACGCTGCGCTCACGGGTCGCTGGGTGGAGGGCCACGAGACCGCCGCGCTCCTCGCGCCCTTCGGCGAATGGCAGGGCCTCGCCGGAGAGATTCTCCTCCTCGGCTGGGCCCGCGGCCTCGTGCCGGGGGCGTCGACCGACCACGCGCGCATCGCACGCCGTCGCGCGTGGAAGGCCGCATAGACTCGCGGGATGGCGGTCGAGGAGCGGCGCATCGCAGTCCTGGGCGCAGGGCGGATCGGCGAGGCGTTGATCGCCGGCCTCCTCTCGTCCGGCTGGCGGCGCCCGGAGGACATCACCGCCTCGACGCGCCGGCCGGATCGTCTGGCCGAGCTCGCCGAGCGGTACGGGATCGACGTCAGGGAGAGCAACATCGAGGCGGCCGCTGGAGCGGCGCTCGTCGTCCTCGCCGTGAAGCCCCAGGACATCGACATCCTGCTCGGAGAGATCGGGACGGCGATCACACCGGAGCAGACCGTGCTCTCGGTCGCCGCGGCGACTCCGACGACGACGATCGAGCGCCATCTCGCCTCGGGCGTCCCGGTCGTGCGCGCGATGCCGAACACTCCGTCGACGGTCCACGAGGGCATCGCGGGGCTGTGCGCGGGGGCGCACGCGGACGACGCGCACGTGACGCTCGCCGAGGAGGCGCTCGCGCACCTGGGCGCAGTCGTCCGTGTCCCCGAACGGCACATGGATGCCGTGACCGCCGTCTCGGGATCCGGCCCGGCCTACTTCGCCTTGCTCGCCGAGGCGATGATCGAGGCAGGGCTGCTGCTCGGGCTCTCGCGGGAGATCTCGACGCAGCTCGTCATCCAGACGATGCTCGGCACCGCGAAGCAGCTCCGGGACGAGAAACTACATCCCGTCGAGCTGCGCGAGATGGTCACCTCGCCCGGCGGCACGACGATCGCCGCCATCCGCGAGCTCGAGTCGGCGGGTGTCCGCGCGGCGTTCCTGAACGCGATCCAGGCCGCGATGACGCGCGCCAAGGAGCTGGCGGCCGGGCAGGACTGACCCCCGCCTCGCTACGGAGGCGGTAGCAGCCCGGAGGCGAGCGGCTCGACGTCGAGCCCGCGCTCGCGCGCGAGCGCGTCGAGGACGAGCACCGTGTCCGCGACCGGCACGTCCTCGAGGAATGCTTCCCGCTCCTCGAACGAGGCGAGAACCGCCCGCCGAGCGTCGGCGAGCGCTTCGCCGTCGGCGCGCGCGAGCGCCGCGAGCGCGTGTGCGACGGCCACGGGCTCGAGCCCCTCGGCGGCGATGCGCTCCGCGACCGGCGCGGCATCTCCGTCGCGGCCGAGCACGACGAGCGCGAGCGCGGCGCAGTAGCCTCCGATCGGCCCGCCGGCCTCCGGCGCTCCGGCTTCGAGCGCGTCCTCGGCAGCCGCTCGCGCCCCCGGCATGTCCCCGCCAGCACGCGGCAGCGGAGCATCGCGATCGGCCGTCCCCAGCTTCCGGGCGGAGCCGCCCGCCAGCTCGTCGCGTACTCGTCGGCTGCGCGGCGCAGGAGCGTTGCGGCCGCGGCCCGGTCGCCTGCCATCAGCGCGGCGAGGCCTCCGGCCCACGACGCGCCGGCGATCCCCGCAAGCCTGAAGTCGTCGCGCTCGGCCTCGCCCGCGGGCGTCGCCGCCCGCCGGGCGTGCTCGGCCTCGGCCCAGCGCCGCTTCGCTTCCCAGTCCACGGACCGCAGTATCGCCGCCGCGCCCTGATTGAACGGTCAGTCAAGGCGGGGCTATGCTCCCGGACGATGGCACGCGAGCTGCACGAGGTCGTCTACGTCGAGGGCGTCCGAACGGCGTTCGGGAAAGCCGGCCCCGGTGGCCTCTTCTGGAAGACGCGCGCCGACGACATGGGTGTCAAGGTCGTTCGCGAGCTGCTCCGTCGGAACCCGGAGGCACCGCCCGAGCGGATCGGCGACGTCGTGATGGCCGCAACCGCGCAGGTCGGGGACCAGGGGCTGACGCTCGGCCGCGACGTCGGGCTCCTCGCCGGCCTCCCGCACACCGTTCCCGGTTTCGCCGTCGACCGCATGTGTGCCGGCGCCCTGACGGCGACGACTGCCGCGGCAGGTGAGATCGCGATGGGTGCCTGCGACCTCGCGATCGCGGGCGGCGTCGAGCACATGGGCCACCACCCGATGGGCGACGACGTCGACTTCAACCCCCGATTCGTCTCCGAGCGGCTGATCGACGAGAGCGCGGCCGTCATGGGGCAGACGGCCGAGAACCTCCACGACGTCCTCCCGGAGCTCACGAAGGAGGCGGCCGACCGCTACGCGGCCGAGTCGCAGCGCCGCGCCGTGGAGGCGTGGGCGGAGCCCGACGGCGTCTTCGCGCGAACCGTCGTCCCGATGAGCGTCTTCACCGACGAGGGCTGGAAGCGCGCGGAGCGCGACGAGTTCCTGCGCCCCGGGACGACCCTCGAAGGGCTTGCCGAGCTGCGGACGCCGTTCCGGGCGGGCGGCCGCGTCACGGCGGGTAACTCGGCGGGGTTGACCGACGGCGCGACCGCCGCGTTGCTCGCGTCGGAGAGCGCCGCCGCCGAGCTCGGGCTCGAGCCCCGCATGCGCCTGGTCGGGTTCGCGTACGCCGGAGTCGAGCCGCACCTCATGGGCCTCGGCCCGGTGCCGGCGACCGAGCGCGTGCTCGAGCGTGCGGGGATCGGCATCGACGACGTCGGCCTCTTCGAGCTCAACGAGCCGTTCGCCGTCCAGGTGCTCTCCTGGTGCGACGGCGTCGGGGTCGCACCCGACGACGCTCGGCTCAACCCCTACGGCGGCGCGATCGCCTGCGGCCACCCGCTCGCCGCGACCGGCGTCCGCCTGATGGCGCAGCTCGCGTACGGCTTCGAGCAACGGCCCGGCGTCCGGTACGGCCTGACGGCGCTCTGCATCGGGATGGGCATGGGCGCGGCGCTGCTCTGGGAGAACGCGCGGCATGGCTAGCGCGGGCGCCGAGCCCGTCACGCAGTTCCACCTGCAGCGCCTCGAGACCCGTGCCGGGGACATCGGGCTCGTCACGATCGACAACGGTGCGGACTGGAGAAAGCCGAACACGTTCGGCGAGGCCGCCCTCCGCTCGCTCGAGGAGGTGCTCGGCCGTCTCGAGTCGAACGGCTGGCGCGGCGTCGTCGTCACAGGCAAGCCGCTCGTCTTCGCGGTCGGCGCGGACCTCACGCAGTTCCCCGGGATCACGCCCGGGCGCGCCCGGGAGGGTGCGCGGGCGGGACACGAGCTCTTCGGGAGGCTGCGCGCCCTTCCCTTCCCCACGCTCGCCGCGATCAACGGCGCCGCCCTCGGCGGAGGGCTCGAGCTCGCGCTCCACTGCGACCTCCGCACGCTGGCGTCGAACGTCCGGCACCTCGGCTTCCCGGAGGTCTTCCTCGGCCTCTTCCCGGCCTGGGGCGGCACTCAGCTCTTGCCACGGCTCGTGGGAGCCGAAGCCGCCGTCCGGCTCGTCGTCGACAACCCGCTGCGGCAGAACCGGCTGATCCGCGCCGCCGACGCCCTCGAGCTCGGGCTCGTCGATCGCGTCCTGGAGCCGGTGGAGTTCCTCGACGAGTCGCTCGAGATCCTCCTCGCTCACCTCGAGGGCGGAGGCGGCAAGCGCGAGCCGGACGCCGACCTTGCCGAGATCGGCGAGGTGGTGCGGAAGGCACGGTCGCGGGTCGACGACGCTGTCCACGGGCAGGCGCCCGCTCCCTACCGGGCGCTCGAGCTGCTCGAGGGCGCGGCGGGATGGAGCCTCGACGAGGGCTACGCCGCCGAGGAGGAGGCACTCGCGGACCTGCTGCCCGGCCCCGAGGCCCAGGCCTCGATCTACGCGTACGACGTCGTCGAACGGCGTCTGAAGCGACCCGACGGGCTGCCGGACGTCGACGCGCGCCGTGTCTCACGCGTCGGGGTGGTCGGTGCCGGCCTGATGGCGACACAGCTCGCGACGCTCTTCCTGCGACGGCTCGAGGTCCCCGTGGTGCTGACCGACGTCGAGAGCGGCCGGGCCGAGGAGGCGGTCGAGTCGATCCGAGGCGAGCTGGCGGGCCTCGTCGCGAAAGGACGCCTCGGTGAGGGCAAGGCCCGGTTCCTCGGCTCGATCGCGAGCGCCGGGACGGGATACGACGCGTACGCGGGGTGCGAACTCGTGCTCGAGGCCGTGTTCGAGGAGCTCGACGTCAAGCGCGACGTGCTCGGCGCCCTCGAGAAGGTCGTCTCGCCCGAGTGCCTGCTCGTCACGAACACCTCGTCGCTCTCCGTCGCCGCGATGGCGCATGGGCTCGCGCACCCGGAACGGGTCGTCGGCCTCCACTTCTTCAACCCGGTCGCGGTGCTGCCGCTCGTCGAGGTCGTGCGCGCGCCCGCAACGGACGACGTCACCGTCGCGACGGCCTGGGACGTCACCCGGAGGCTCGGCAAGCGAGGCGTCCTCGTCGCCGATGCGCCCGCGTTCGTCGTCAACCGGATGCTGACACGCCAGTCGACCGTCCTCATGCACGCGCTCGAGAACGGGTCGACGCTCGAGGAGACGGACGAGGCGGCCCTGCGCCTCGGAATCCCGATGCCTCCCTCGGCGTTGCTCGCGATGGTCGGCCCGCGCGTCGCGAACCACGTCCTGCGCACGCTGCACGAGGCGTTCCCGGAGCGGTTCCCGCTCTCCCCGACCCTCCAGGCGCTCGCGGACGGCGAGCTCCCCTCGTTCGAAGCCCAGGACGGTCGCGCGACCGTGGAGGAGCTCCACGAGCGGATCCTCGAGGCGCTCGCGGACGAGGCGCGGCACATCCTCGACGACGGCGTCGTCCGCAGCGCCGCGGAGCTCGACGCGTGCCTGATCCTCGGCGCCGGCTATCCGTTCTTCCGCGGCGGTATCACCCGGCATCTCGACGACACCGGGGTCTCGCAGCGCGTGGTGGGACGACCGTTGGCCGAGCTCGGCAGCACGAACTAGGGATTCCCCCACCCTGGAAATCGGCTACTCTGCGAAGTGCAGCGGCGCCGGCGCGGAGAGTAACCGCCCGTGCGAGCTGCCTCCCTCGAACGGTTGCACCGACGGAGCGGCACGTTCGGGGCTGCTGCGAATGCAGGAATCCACCATCACCTCGACTTCTACGTCCGAGCGCGCCGCACTCGAGGACGCAGCTGCCCGCGCCGAGCGCTGGTACGGCGAGCCGTTCCTCCACCCGGGCGAGGATGCCGACGTCGCGCTCGCTCCCGGGACAGCGCGTCGCCGCGCTCTCGACGAGGCGACGGAGGAGCAGAACGCGGGCCACAGGGCCCCCTCGCCGGACTGGCGCGTGCGCTACGGGCTGATGCTCGGTCTCGAGCGCGTGCTCGCCGCCGAGACACCGCAGACGGCCGCGGGGACGACCCTGCGCCGCCACCAGATCGATGCGCTCGCGGGGATGCTCACCGAGCTCATCGCCGCGACTCAGCGCAGCGCCGACGAGAACGGCAACGGCGGCTCGAACGGCGCCGTCGTCGAGCTCGTCGAGGACGTCGAGGAGGAGGACGACGAGGACGTCGGCCTCGTCGACGAGGAGCTCGACGAGACGACCTTCGCCGGCGAGGACCTCGGGGCTTCGCGGCGCTACCGCTTCCGCCATCCCACGGCGTCGGGAAAGACGATCGCCGCGGCCGGGTTCGTGGAAGGAGCACGGCACCTCGGCGTGTTGATCCTCACGCACCGCCGGCTCCTCGTCGACCAGTTCCGCCGCGACCTGACCACGGAGGGCTACGGCGACCGGCTCACGGACGCGATCGAGGGCGGCCAGGAGCCGCTTCGGAGCGACCCGCTCACGATCCAGACGTACGCCTGGTTCGCGCGGCATGCGGACGAGGTGTCGCGGGCCGCGTACCAGCTCGTCATCTGCGACGAGGCGCACACGGCGCTGGGCGAGAAGACGTCGAACGCGATCCGGCGCCTCCACGAGCCGCTGTACATCGGCATGACCGCGACGGAGGAGCTGATCGCGAAGCAGGTCTCGGACGTGTTCCCCGCGTCCGTCGACGACCTGCCCCTCACGGATGCGGCCCGCCGCGGCCTGATCGCACCGCTTCGCTGCCTGCGCGTTCCGCCGGTGGCGGCGATCAACGCCGTTCCGATCGTCGGCGGCGACTTCGAGGAGCGCGCGCTCGCCGACGCGCTCGACCACGTCGCCCTCAACCAGGCGGCGGCGAGCCTCTATCGCGACCGCTTCGGCCCGACGCCGGGCATCGTCTACGCCGCCGGCGTCGACCACGCGTACAACCTCGCCCAGGAGTTCCGCGCCACGGGCCTCAAGACGATGGCCGTGTCGGGCCGGACGCCGCCGCGCGAGCTCGCGGAGACGCTTGCGGCATACGAGCGCGGTGAGATCAACGTCCTGATCAACGCGCAGCTGCTCGCGGAGGGCTGGAACTCGCCGCGGGCGACGGTCTGCATGCACCTGGCGCCGACCGCGTCGAAGCGCGTCTACCAGCAGCGGATCGGCCGCATCATGCGCACGCACGCGCGCAAGGAGGCGGGCGTCGTCGTCGACTTCGTCCCGAAGGGCGCCACGCACTCGGACCGCGTCGTCTCGCTCCACTCGCTGCTCGACTCGGACTTCTACCGCGAGGGAGCCCGGGTCACGCCGGCGCCGCGCCGACGCTCAGCGCGGCGGGCCCGGCGCAAGCTCTCGCCGGCCCCGTGGCTCGTCCCGGTCACCCAGGACGTCGCCCGGCGGCTGGCCGTCATCCAGCGCGAGTGGCAGCGGGTCGACCCGAAGTTCCTCGACGACGACGAGCAGCGGTTCTGGGCGACGATCGCGGGCCGGCAGATCCGCTTCGACCAGCGGGCCGAGTTCGCCCGCAAGTTCACGGAGGGCCGGGCGGGGAAGGGCGCGCTCGAGACGTTCCTCGCCGTGTGCGCCGCGGAGAACCCGAACCGCCGGCTGCGCATGACCGCCCTCGCGGACCGGGTCGCGACGACCGTCGAGCGAGCGGACTTCGACGACCTGGTGACGCTCGTCACGCAGGCGCCGCCCTGGGAGAAGGACCGCTCCGCGGGCGTCCGCATCCTGCTTCGCGCGCTCGGCGACGGCAAGGCAAATGCGCCCGACCAGATCCTCGGACGGTGGACGTGGCGGCTCGCGCGGGCCGTTCGCAAGACGCTCGACCGGAAGGCAAGCCAGGAGTTCCCCGAGGCGAAGCGGCTCCTCGGCGCCGTCGCCAACTCGCGCGGCCATCGCCACGAGGAGAACGTGGGGCAGCTCGTGAGGATCGCGAGGGCGCTTCCGCTTCCCGTCGGCGCCGCGCTCCTCGCCTCGGCGGAGGGGTACACGCCTCGGGCCAACGGCACGCTCGACCACGCCCGTGAGGAGCTCGGCCCGATCACCGAGATCGCGACGGCGCTCGCCGAGAGCCTGCCAGCTCCGAAGGCACCCGCTCGCAAGTCACGGCGGCGGCGGCGCAAGCGCCGCGGCGCCGAGTCGGGGACGCCGAGCGTCGAGGCCGGGCCCGCGAACGGCGCTACCGCCGACGGCGATCCGGGCGCGGCGCCGGTGCCGGCGCCGGTCGAGCCGGTCCCGCAGCCGCCGCAGACCGAGCCGGACGCCTAGCTCTCGTCGTCGGGCGGGTCGCGGCGCTCGCGATCGCGCTCGCGGAGGAAGCGGGTCAGCTCCGCGGCAAGCGTGTCGCCGCTCGGCAGCTCGCCGCCCTCGGCGAACGACTCGATCGAGTCGGCCCGGCGCTCGAGCTCCTCGACGTAGGCCTGGGTGTCGGGATCGGACGCCACCGCCTCGCTCACCTGTGCCGCGTACTCCGTCTCGGCCTCGTCGAGCTCGTCCGTCTCGATCGGGACGCCGACGAGATCGGCGAGTCGCACGCAGAGCGCCTTCGCGGCTCGCGGGCTCGGGGCGAGCGAGACGTAGTGCGGCACCGCCGACCAGAGGCTGACCGACCGCAGCTCGGCCGTTCGGCAGGCGTCGTGCAGCACGCCCACGATCCCCGTCGGGCCCTCGTAGCGGGAGAGCTGGAGGCCGAGCTCCTCGACGAGCCTCGGGTCGGTCGCGGCGCCGGTCACCGGAGCCGGGCGGGTGTGCGGAACGTCGGCGAGGAGCGCGCCGAGCGTGACCACGAGCTCGACGCCGAGCTCTCGCGCGAGACCGACGACGAGGTCCGAGAACGCGCGCCACCGGTAGTTCGGCTCGACGCCGAGCAGGATCACCGCGTCGCGCCCGGCACCCGGGATCTCGGCGTGGAAGAACGCGTTCTCCGGCCACTCGATGTGCCGGGTCAGCCCCTCGTCGAGGCTCACCGTGGGGCGCACCGCCTGGAAATCCATGAACGCCTCCGGATCGATGTCCGCGAAGCGCTCGGCACTCCAGTGGCGGACGAGGAAGCCGGCGGCGACCGTCGCAGCCTGACCGCCGTCGTTCCAGCCCCGGAACGCCGAGATCAGCACCGGCCGGCGAAGCGTGGGGCGACCGGACACCCTGAGGTCGTCTGCTGCCACGAGAACAGCGTATCCGCGGTCAGCGAGAGTGCACCGGCCGGGCACTCGCCTCGACCCTGGCGACCGCGTCTGCGAGCAGCGCGGCCGGTGGGCGCCAGAGGGAATAGACGACCGCGACGGTCAGGCCCCAGATCGCGGCGCCGAGCGTCACGTGGACGAGGACGAGGCCCCACGGGAGCGCATTCCGGTACTGCACCTCCCCCACGAGCATCTGGGCGATCAGGACAGCGAGAAGGACGACGGCGAGCCGCACGACGCCCGGGCTCTCCCGCCTGACACGGAGCAGCTGCCAGCCGACGAGGAGGAAGCCGATCCCGAAGACGGCGGTCGCGCGAACGTGGACGTAGACGGTGTCGCGTATCTCGAGGCCGAGCCGGTCGACCGCGTCGTCGGCTCCCGGATGCGGGCCCGACGCCGTCGCGATCGCGCCGGTCACCACCATCACGCCGCACGCCAGCGACACCGACGAGCGCGGCGAGCCGCAGCCAGCGCGGTGCGACCGGGGGGCCAAGGCCGGTCGCGTGGCTCACCGCCTCGACGGCGACGACCACGGCGAGGGCCACGACCACGAGCGCGAGGAGGAAGTGGGACATCACCGCGAGCGGGTGGAGATCGAGGATGACGGTCAGCCCGCCGAGCGGGATCTGCGCGACCGTGCCGAGGAACGCGCCGAGCGCCGCGAGCCGCGCCCGCCCGGGCAGGCCCTCCACCCGGCGCGCCGCGAGCCAGGTCACGAGCGCCATCAGGATCCCGGCAACCGCGACCACCCTGTTGCCGAACTCGACGATCGCGTGGAAGTCCTTCGCGGGGAAGGGCGTGGAACCGCAGCGCGGCCAGTTGTCGCACCCGAGGCCCGACCCGGTGAGCCGCACGAACGCGCCCGAGGTGACGACGAGGGCGAGCGTCGCGACCGAGCCGAGCGCGAGCTGCAGGAACCGGTGCGGGCCGACGGGCCCGCGCAGGCGCTCGCGTGCGATCACGTGCCGTCGAGCAGGACGCCGGCCCCTGCCTCGACCCTGCCGACGGCATGCAGGCCCAGCCCGGCTCCCGCGAACGCCGCCTCGAGCACTGCTCCCTTCGCGGCCGGGAGCGTCACGAGGAGACCGCCGGCCGTCTGCGGGTCGAAGCCGAGCGCCTCATGGCGCGGCGTTCCCGTCGAGACGAGGGCGTCGCCGACGTACTCGCGGTTGCGCCGGTCGCCTCCGGTGACGACGCCCGCCTCGGCGAGCTCGAGCGCGCCGGGAAGCGCCGGCAGGGCGCGCGCGTCGAGCACGATCCGGACGCCCGAGCGGGCGGCCGTCTCGTGCGCGTGCCCGAGGAGCCCGAAGCCCGTCACGTCCGTCACCGCGTTGGGCGTGAACGAGCGGAGGGCGTCGGCGGCGTCGCGGTTCAGCTCGGACATCGCGTCGATCGCTGCTTCGAGGGCGCCCGCCGGGGCGCGGCCCTCGCGCACGGCCTGGAGGACGATGCCGGTCCCGAGCGGCTTCGTGAGGTAGACCGAGTCGCCGGGCTGCGCGCCGCTCTTCCGCCAGATGCCGTCCGGATGGACGGTTCCCACGACCGCAAGGCCGTACTTCGGCTCGTCGTCCCGGATCGTATGGCCGCCCGCGAGGATGGCCCCGGCCTCCCTCGTGACCTCTGCGGCCCCGGCGAGGACGTCACCGAGCACCGAGACCGGGAGCTCCTCGGGAAAGGCGGTGACCGAGAGAGCGAGCAGCGGCCTGCCGCCCATCGCGAACACGTCGTTGAGCGCGTTTGCGGCGGCAATCCGGCCGAACGTCCTCGCGTCGTCCACGACCGGCGGAAAGAAGTCGACCGTGAAGACGAGCGCCGTCCTGTCGTCGAGGCGGTACACGGCGGCATCGTCCGCCGGATCGAGCCCGACGAGCAGATCGTGCGCCTCCGCCGGGACGATCCCTGCGAGCAGCTGCTCGAGCTGCGCGGCCGGGTACTTCGCCGCGCACCCTCCGGCCTTTGCGAGGCTCGTCAACCCCTCGACCGTGCTCATCCCCTCGAGTCTACGGCCGGTCGCCTCGTCTGCTGTGCGAGGATCGCGTCGATGCCGAGTGCGCTCGTCACAGGAGGCTCGTCCGGGATCGGCCTGGCGATCGCGCGGATGCTCCACGAGGAGGGGTACGCGCTCACCCTTGCGGCCCGGAAGCCGGAGCGGCTCGAGGCCGCCGCGGCGGAGCTGGGCGCGACCGCCGTCGCAGCCGATGTCCAGCACGAGGACGACTGCGCCCGGCTCGTGGCGGCGCATGTCGAGGGCCACGGAGGCCTCGACGTCCTCGTCAACTCGGCCGGGGTGGGGATCGCCGGCACGATCGGCGACACGCAGACGAAGCACTTCGACCTGCAGCAGTCGATCAACCTCCGCGGCGCGTTCCTCGTCACGCGCGAGGCGCTGCCGGCACTGCGGAAGGCGAGGGGCTACGTGGTCAACCTCGCCTCGATCGCCGGCACGATCCCGACGCCGGGGCTCGCGAGCTACGGCGCGGCGAAGGCGGCGCTGATCTCCCTGACGCGGTCGCTCGCGCGCGAGGAGGCAGAGACGGGCGTCCGCGTGACGGCGCTCTGCCCCGGCTTCGTCGACACGCCGATGGCCGCCTGGACCGGGATCGACGGCGCGGAGATGATCCAGCCGGAGGACTGCGCCGAGCTCGTCCGGGCGCTGCTTCGCCTGAGCCCCGCCTCTCGCGTCCCCGTCGTCGTGATCGAACGAGCCGGCGAGGATCACGCCTGACGGAGGAGGGGCGTCAGTCGTCGGCGGGGGAGGAGAGCGCCCCGAGGGTCTCGTCGCCGCCGGTGAGGCCGAGCCGTCCGTAGAGCGCGAGCTTGTCCCGCGAGTCCTCGATGTCGAGGAGGCGCATCGTCAGCTGGCCGATCCGGTCGCCAGGCCCGAAAGCGGCGTCCTCGACGCGCTCCATGGAGAGCCGCTCGGGCTGGTAGGTGGCGTTCTCGGACACGGTGTCGAGGATGGTGTAGTCGTCACCGCGGCGCAGCTCGACGGTGACCTCGCCGCTGATCGTGCTGCCGACCCACGCCTGGAGGCTCTGGCGCAGCATCAGCGCCTGCGGGTCGAACCACCGACCCTCGTAGAGGAGCCGGCCGAGCCGGCGGCCGCTCGTGCGGAGGTTGTCGATCGTGGCCTCGTTGTGGATCGCGTTGACGAGCCGCTCGTAGGCGAGGTGGAGGAGCGCCATGCCGGGAGCCTCGTAGATCCCCCGGCTCTTGGCCTCGATGATCCGGTTCTCGATCTGATCCGAGGTCCCGAGCCCGTGGCGACCGCCGATCGCGTTCGCCTCGGTGACGAGCGCGATCCGATCGTCGAAGCGCGAGCCGTTGAGCTCGACCGGCCATCCCTCCTCGAAGCGCACGCTGACGATCTCGGGCTCGATCGCCACGGCGGCGTCCCAGTGCCGGACCCCCATGATCGGCTCGACGAGGTGGAGCGAGCGGTCGAGGAGCTCGAGCTCCTTTGCCTCGTGGGTCGCGCCCCAGAGGTTCGCATCGGTCGAGTACGCCTTCTCGGCGCTCGTCCGGTACGGGAGGCCACGCGCGGCGAGCCAGCCGCTCAGCTCCGCCCGCCCGCCGAGCTCCTCGACGAACGCCGGATCGAGCCACGGCTTGTAGATCCGTAGCGAGGGATTCGCGAGCAGGCCGTAGCGGAAGAACCGCTCGATGTCGTTTCCCTTGTAGGTGGAGCCGTCGCCCCAGACGTCGACGCCGTGGTCGCGCATCGCCTGGACGAGCATCGTCCCGGTCACGGCGCGGCCGAGCGGCGTCGTGTTGAAGTACGTCTTGCCACCGGAGGCGATGTGGAAGGCGCTGCACTGGAGCGCTACGAGACCCTCGTGGACGAGCTGCGGCTTGCAGTCGACGAGGACGGCCTCCTCCGCGCCGACCTCGAGAGCCCGCGCGGGGACGCTCGAGACGTCGGGCTCGTCGGCCTGGCCGAGGTCGGCCGTCAGCGCATACGGGATGCCCCCCTTCTCCCGGATCCACGCGACCGCGACGGTGGTGTCGAGCCCGCCCGAGAACGCGATTCCGACGCGCTCGCCGACGGGCAGGGACGTGAGGACGCGCGACATGGGCGTGAGCCTATCCCCGGCCGACCGGAGGGCCGGGGTCAGCGCACGGCTGCGACGGCTCTTCGCGAGCTCGTCCGCGGAGAACGCGCCCTCGAGCTTCGACCGGATCACGCCCCGGGCGTCGACGACGAAGGTGAACGGCTCCGTCGGGAGCCGCCATTCCGCGACCCAGCGGTTGACCCCCTTGGCGGGGTCGTTGTCGGCGTAGACCTCGACGTGGACGAATCGGACCGGCCCGCCGGCGGGCTGGCGCTTCCGCACGGAGGAGACGACGTCGACGACCGGGCCGCACGTGCGCGTCTGGCAGAACTGCGGCGTCGCGAACGCGACGACGAACGGCGCGTCGGCTGCGAGCGCCTCCGCGACCGAGCTGCGGTAGAGGGCGCGATCCGGGCGCCGGGACGTCGTCAGCTCGTCGAGGGCGCCGCCGGTCGAGGCCAGGGTCGGCGTGCGCGACGGGATCGCCCGGTCGCCGACGGACGGCGCCGCGCTCTTCCGCCGCACGACGAGGTTCCCGAGCGCCTGGATCTTCCTGCCGCCGACCGGCTCGGCGAGGAGCCAGTACTTGCCCGGCTTCGCCGTGTCGACCCTCGCGACGTAGATCCCACCGACGCCCGCCGAGTCGCCGCCGGGGACGCCGATCGGCTCGAGCCGCGCGGTCGTCTCCTGGAACGGCGCCTGCTTCAGTCCACGCGCCAGCCAGACCCGCGCGGTGGGCCGCTCGACGACACGCCCCTGCTTGTCGACGACGAGGAAGGAGACGCGGTTCGCGCCGACGGCGTAGTCAGAGGTCCCGGGGACGACGGCGACGTCCTCGCCGGGCGCGCGCCAGAGGCTCTCGAGCGTCTGCGCCTCCGGAGCCGAGGAGGTCGTCGGCGCAGCGCCGTCGTCGTCGCCGCCCGAGCCGCCGCAACCGGCGGCCAGAGCGGCGGCGACAAGGGCAACGCTGCATGCGGCAGCCAGGCGCGTCATGCGCCCAATCTAGCCGCAGCCCTCCGAGGCTTCAGTCGCCGTCGGAGAACGTGCGCGTGCCGGGAAGGCGGAACTGCCCGAGCCACGCGGCGACAAGTGCGACGTTCACGAACGTGAAGGTCAGCCGAGCTCTACTCACCTCGGTCCTCCTTTCTCAGAAGCGGACGACTGCAAGTGCCTCGGCGGCGTTTCGATACCAGCGCGCCGCCTCACGGACGTCTCCTCGACGTTCCGCCAGATCACCCAACGCCACCCACGCCCCCGTTCGGTGCCCGATCGACTCCATCTGCTCGAAAGCGCGATCGGAGGCGCTGAAGCACTCCTCCGCCTCGTCGAGGCGGCCACGCTCGAGCAGCGAGCGGCCGAGCACGAGGCTCGACTGGCCGATCTCGTCGAGGAAGTCGTCACGCCCCTCGAGGAGCGCGAGCGCCTTGCGTGCATGCTCGTCGGCCGCTTCGTGGTCGCCGAGATGCTCGTGTACCGCCGCGAGGCTCCCCAGCGCCTGCGCGGCATCCGGCTGTGAGCCGGCCTCGACGGCGAGCGCGAACGACGCCGTAAGGTGCTCGATCGCCTGCTCGGGATGTCCGAGCAGGAGCTGCAGGCCGCCGAGGTTCAGCATGAGGCGGCCGGTGTTCCGTGTGTCGTTGAGCTCCTGGTAGATCGCCTTCGCCTGTTGTGCGTACTGGCGGGCGAGCACCCAGTGGCCCGTCTTCTCCGCGACCCACGAAGCCTGGAAATACGCGCCCGCCGCGACCCGCGGGTCGTCCATCCCCCGGGCGAGCTCGACCGCGCGCTCGACGTCCTCGCGCGCGGCGACGTAGTCGGCCTGGCGCCGGCGGCAGCGCGAGCGCCACGCGAGGATCCGCGCGCGTAGGAGGTCGCTGGGCAGCTCCGATCGCTCGGCGAGCTCGAGCGCCTGGTCGAAAAGCGCGATTGCGGTCGGGATGCTCGAGAGCCGGTAGCGGCAGCACCCGAGGCGGAAGAGGACGTCGGCCCTGTCGATGTCGGCGAACGACGGCAGCTCGGTCAGCGCGCGAGCGGCCTGGAGGACCTCGATCGCGTCGCGCGCGGAGCCGAGCTCCTGGAGCGACCAGCCCTCGCCGGCGAGTGCCCGCACCTCGAGCTCCGGGGCCTCGAGCGAGGCGATCATCGTCCGCGCCTCCTGGAAGGCCTCGACGGCTTCCTCGTCGCGGTGCGCCTCCGAGAGCGCCTCGGCGCGCTCGAGCTGCGCCTCGACTCGCTGGCGGACGTCGGCGGCGACACCACGGGACAGGTACTGGGCGTCGACGCCGAGCTGCTCGGCGAGCCAGGCGACGGTCTCGTCGGTCGGCCGCGTCTTGCCACGCTCGATCTGGCTCACGTACTCCTTCGAGAACCGCTCGCCGGCGAGCTCGGTCTGGGTCAGCCCGGCGGCGACACGCTGCGCCCGCACGCGCGCGCCGAGACCGGAGCCGTCGGTCCGCGCAGTCGGAAGGGTCGTCAAGGCCGCATGCCGCATGCCCCTGTCACTCAAGTCTGCCCCCTCGTCCGACGCCGTCCCCCGTTGGGGTGAACCCGCCTCTCGCATCGCTCGTGCCATGGTGAAGCGGAGCATAGCTGGGATCACTTGACCGAGCTACTTGACTTTTGCGGACAGTGCACCTACAGTCAGCGCACACAGGCACCGCTCCAGACGCCAGGAGCGATGCCGGGGCGCCCCTAGGGAATCGCGCCGGCACGGAGAACAGCGTGACTGGGCCGCAGAGTCACGAGCTCCGTCCGACGCCCCCCAACACGGGGCAGCCTCATCGGAGACGCCCCCGGAAGCCGCAGCCGGGGGCGTTTCTACTTGGGACAACCGCACGCCCCCTCTGGCCACCGGATGGCTGCTACCGGGAACCACGTGCATCCGGAAGGCGGTTGGCTCTCGAGCCGCAGCATCGGAGAGCTGGGCCACGACCGGGCGACTGGCGTGAGATGCTGCGGGCACCGCTCCCTATTCGCGAGGTGTGGGGCCCGATCGTCCAGACCCGCCGCGTGCTCTACCTGGTCGTCTTCACCGCGCTCCTCATCGCCGGCGTCGAGGTCCTGCGCAGGACCGTCGCCCGGCTCCCCGGCTCGTCCACGACGACCGGTCGGCGTCCCTGAGCGCCCCCGGAGAGAGACCCCGGCGCTGCCTGTTCGAGGTAGGCAGGAGACCGGTTCGTGTGGGGCAGAAGCTGCGTATACTGACGCGGCTCACGAGAGAACGCTCGTTCGCGGCCGGGGGGATCCTTTCATGGCGCCCTCAGCTAGAGCGCTGACCCCAACAAGGAGAGTCCCATGGCAGTTGGCCCGGTCGACGTCTACATCATCGGGTTTCCAGGCAACAAGTTCAGCGGACGTATCGCCCCGGCGATCATGGAGCTCGCCGAGAACGGCACCATTCGAGTGCTTGACCTGCTGTTCGTGATGAAGGACGCAGACGGCATCGTGACGACCATCGAGGCGGCGGACATCGGCGAAGAGGGTGTGGCCTTCCTCTCGATCGATACGACGCAGCCGGGTGCGTTGGGACCCGAGGACGCCGAGGAGGTCAGCGACGACCTCCCATCCAACAGCGCTGCTCTCCTGATCGCGTACGAGAACCTCTGGGTCGGGAAAGTGGTCGACGCTCTCCGGGCCGCGGACGCTGTGTTGATCGACTCGATCCGGATCCCGGTCGACGTCGTCGAAGCGTTCGAAGCAAGCTAGCCCCGCCCCTTCGAGATCGAGAGGTAACGAGATGGGACTTCTACGCATGGCAGCCCGCACCGCCGTTGTCGCGGGAACCGCCACCGCCGTGTCCGGGCGCGTACAGCGCCGTCAGGCGGCCAGATATGACCAGCAGGACGCGCAGCAGTACGCGCAGGAACAGCAGCAGTACGCGCAGCAGGCGCCGCCACCGCCAGCAGAGGAGGATGCGACCGCGCAGCTCCAGAACCTGGCGGCGCTGAATAAGCAGGGTGTGCTCACCGATGAGGAGTTCGCGGCCGCCAAGGCCAAGATCCTCGGAATCTGATCGGACCACACCCTCCTCTTGGCCTGTGACACAGGTCGAGGCATACTCGCGGCTGGCAGGGCTCTACGACGAGATCGTCATCGACTCCTGCCACGGCCGTTGGGCCTCGTTCCTCGATGAGCTCTGGAGCGCCGACCCGGAGGGCGTACGCTCCGTGCTCGATCTCTGCTGCGGCACTGGCCTCCTCGCAAGCGAGCTGATCGCACGGGGCTATGAGGTCGTCGGTGTCGACGCCTCCGAGGCGATGCTCACCCGCGCTCGCAAGCGGCTCGGTCCCGACGCGGCGTTGAGCCGAATGACGCTGCCCGACCTGACGCTCGAAGGTGTCTTCGACGCGGTCGTCTGCACATTCGACGGCCTCAACTACCTCACCCCGGACGAGCTGCGCCTGACCATGGCTGCGGTGGCCGACCGGCTTCGGCCCGGCGGGTGGGTCGTGTTCGACCTCCACACCGACGCGATGATGGCGTTCACGATCTCCCACGGCGTCGTCGCGGGTGAATCCGCCGGAAGCGACTTCGTGATCAGCAGTGTCGTCGACCCGCGCGCTCGCACGTGCGAGACCAAGATTGTGCTGACGAGGCCCCGCGACGGTGACCCCTTCTGCGAGCGGCACCGCCAGTACTTCCACACGGACACCGATGTCCGTGCATCCCTCCACGATGCGGGCTTCGCAGTGACCGCGGTCGGCGAGGAGTACACACACCAGCCCGCGGACGCCTCGACGCTGCGCGCGACATGGACAGCACGGCGTCTTCCGTCATGCCGAACCGCCGGGGGTTCTCGTCAAGCATGACCGCTTCCCGGGCGCTCAGAAGTGCATGAGCCCGAGACCCAGAGCCAACGGATCGACGGTGCCGTGGAGCTGGTCGAAGACCCGGAACGTGAGCGGCACGAGGGTGCCGGTGGCGGAGTCGGCGACCATGACCGTCGTGCCGTCGAGGGTGCCGTCCCCCTTGATCGAGTCGACCACACGCGCGTGGGAGATCTGGTTGTTGTCCACTGCGTCGTCGCCGATCGCGAGCAACGGACCGACCTCGGAAAGCAAGGTCGCAAGGCCCGCCGGTGTGTAGCTCTGGGACGGGTCCTCCACCAACCCGAGCGCGGTGACGAAGGCGCGGAAGTCGACGATCGACAGTCCTTCGTTTCGGTCGTATCTGGCGCGCCAGGTGCCGCCCAGCCCGTCCAGCACGGCCTCGACGGGGAGCGTCAGCCGCGCCCGCCAGGACTCCATCATCGCCCCGGCCGCAGCCCAGCAGACGAGGTTCGTCAGCTGTTGCACGGGGATCACCGGCGGCTCGACGGCGGCGTCGAGCGCCGTGGCGCCGCCGCCGACCACGATGTCGACGGTGCCGCTCGGGCGGGTGACGCCGACATGGCCGCTGTTGGACGTCGGCACCCGCTCGATGAACCGCTGCATCGACGGCATCGTGAGGGCGCTGACGGCCGCCGGGCGCGGCTGCCCGATCGCCCCGCGCAGGAGGCCGTCCGAGAGGCCCATCGCCTGCTCCTCGCTGACCAGGCCCTTGTCCCGCGCATCCTTGACGTACCCCAGGCCGCGATCCAGCTCGCCGTTCAGGAAGCGCATCTGCGCCAGCGTCCCGGCCTTCGAGGCGAACCCCTGCGCGGCGCTCATCACCGACTGCAGCGCGCCGGCGGCGTTCGCCTGGTTCATCGCGAGCCCCGTCAGGTCGCGGAACACGTCGGTGGCGCCGAGTGCGGAGATGGCGGCGGCCAGACCCGTGGCATCCGGTGCCGCAGGGACCGCCTGGTACCCGACCACGGACGCCGGAAGCGCGTCTGGCGCGAGCGACGGCGGCACAGTCTGGCGGGTGGCGGTGCTGAGCGGGTCGATCGACACCGGCTGGTCGGGGATGGGCGCGTCCTCCCAGCGCCAGAAGCGCGTGTCGTCGATCTTCTCGCAGGCGTTGCAGCTGCCCATCACGGCCTCGGCGTAGACCCCCGGAGTCGGGAGGCTGATCCGCATCGGGGGAGCCGGGTCGGCGGCGTAGAGGTGCCGGAGATCGCGGGGTGTCGCGTCGGCGAACTCGTAGGTGGGGTCGAGCTTCTGTCCGGGCGCGACGGGCATCACGAGCGAGTTGCCGACCACCCCGACCACCCGGTTCTCCACCACCGAGGCGACGCTGCGGCCTCCGGCGTCGGGGGCGATGATCCCGTCCAGCAGTAGGTAGCGGCGGTTCGGGTCCATCCGGAGCCAGATCGCTCGGTGGTAGTGCTCCACGTGCTCGTCGAGGTGCGCCAGCAGGCGCTCGGACCGCCGCACGTCGACCTCGCGGGGGTTGCGCTTCTCCAGCGTGTCGAGCGGCGTCACGATCTCGACGGGGTCGCCCAGGGTGAGGTCGTTGAGGATCCTGCGAAACAAGAACAGGTGATGGCTCAGGTGGTCGGTCCGGTAGCCCAGCGTTCCCGAGTCGACCACGATCATCGCGCCGACCGGAAGGTTGGAGACCGGCAGCGCCAGCCGCACCCGCTCGATCTCGGCGCGGAGCACGTTCGGGAGCGGCGTGTTCGCCCTGAGGCTCACGAGCAATGGGCGGTCCTGCGCGAAGCCGCTCACGAGCGTCGGGTCGATGCTCACCGACCGGACGGCGCCGCCGACCTCGATCAACTCCAGTGTCAGCTCCTCGAGGAGGCGCTGCGCGATGCCGGGGGCGATCCGTGCATCCCAGATCGCGTCCCGCTCCTCCACGAGCGCCACGCCGAGGTAGCGGTCGAAGATCGCCTGTGGCGTGTCCCAGAGGAGATCCTCGTACCCCACCCAGTTCGCGCTGACGAACTCGTCGAGCTCGCCGTCGGCCGGCCGCGGCAGCGTCGCCCGCAGCCAGAGCCCTCCGTCGAGGTGGATCAACGGCTCGTCGGCGTACCGCTCCGCCGGGAAGTCGGCGCCGGCCCAGTCCGCCTCGACTCGCTCCAGCGACTCGAATCCCGGCGCCAGCGCGGGCCGTCGCAGGGCCCGCCTCAGCTGTCCTCGCCACCGCAGCGCCTTGTCGGCCGTGAACGGAGAGATGGAGAACGGCACCAGCAGGCATTCCTGGACGGCGGCCAGCTGCTGGGTGACCTGCAGGTGTCGGAGGACCTCGAAGTAGTGGATCGTGAGCGAGTGGCAGTGGTTGTAGTTGGCCACGACCTCTGTCTGGGCCCTCACAGACTCGCCCTGGCGACCGGTCTGGACGACCGTCGCGCGCTGCCCACGGACCGCGCTCGCGGCCTGCATCGTCCGGTCGGACACCTGCTGCAGCGCCTGGCCGGTGACGTCGCGGGCCGAGGTCTGCGAGGCCGTCGAGCCCGCCGACGCGACCCCGCCTGCGGCGCCGAAGATCAGCGGGCCGACGAAGCCCGCCACGGCAGTACCGATCGCGCCGGTCGTGGCGTGCGAGCGTCCGCGGAGCGTCTCGCTCATCGTCGCCTGGATCACGTCGGCCACGTCGCTGTCGTGCGTCAGGTCTGCGACCAGCTCCTCGGTGACGACGCGCTCGGCCCTGCGGCTCGCGACCTCGGTGCGGTTCCAGTCGAGGATCGAGATGAGCTTCTGCTGGCCGGGAGCCATCGGCAGGGAGTAGAGAAGGTCGCCCTGCGAGAACCCCGCGGCGCCCCACGTCTGCCTGAACGCCAGCAGGTGGCCGTGGGTGATCGTCGTCGCCTGGTAGGCGTCGGGGAGCTCGTCCCAGTCGATCTGCCGGTCGGTGTCCAGCGTGAAGCGTCCGGAGAGCGACCGCGCGAGCAGCCCGACACGGTCGCGGAAGCGGCGCACCACGCTGGTCTGCTCGGCCTTGATCAGGCGGAGAGGCGTCAGCTCCTCCGGTCGCCGTGCGATCTCGGTCAGCACGCTGGCCTCCAGCTCCAGGGGCGTGCCGGCACGGGCGCGCTCTGCGAGGACGCGCCGCGCCCTGACGGAAGGTGTGCTCGACGCCCAGCCCCCGTTGAGATCGATCCCTGGGACGAGCCGCCGGGCGACGCCGAGGGCGGCCGGCAGCACCGCATCGTCGCCGAGTGGAGCGGGCAGCGATCCGGGGTTGGTCTCGAAGGAGTGACCGGGCTCCGCACCAGGAAGCTCGATCGTCCCGGGGATCTGCCCGGGGGCAGGCTCGATCTCCGGGTCGTGCGTCGGCCGACCGTTGACGACCGGACGCGTCTGGGCGAGGTCCACGATCCGGTCGATCAGCGAGCCGGGGATCACCGGCTGCTCCTGGGGCGTCGCCGCCTTGAGCGCCGGCTGCGTCGTGCGGACGATGGCCATGTAGGTGACCTCGTCGATCGTGCGGTCCGGCAGCGTGAGGTTCACGCAGTGCCCCGGATCGGCGGCGAACGCCTCCGGGTTGGCCCCGAGGTCGCCCGGGTCGGGCACGACGGGAGGCACGTCGGTGCACGCGCAGTCGTCGTCCGCGGCGGGAGCCTCGTCCGGCGAGACGAGGATCAGCTGCACGGGGAGCCTGCCGTCCTCGAGCGTGATGGGGATCGGCGTGCCGCCTGCGATGACTCCGAATGCCTCGTCGAAGCGTCGGTCGGGCCACGGCGCCGAGAAGTACCCGCCGGCTGCCGTCCTGGTGACCGAGACAGGTGCGGGTGCACCGGACGCCTGGGGACGGGCCCAGACGACGAGGATCAGGCCGGCCGGGAAGCCCACGCCGTGTGGGTCGATCGCTCGCCCCGTGTAGCGGAGCTGCTGGCCGAGGGTGACGTCGCCGCTCGGCAGCACCGGGGTCGAAGGCGCGGCGACGACCTCGATCTCGATCGGGCCGGGCGGCTTCGTGGTCGGCACCATGACCCCACCCGCCGGGAGCCCGTTGGCACCGAAGGCGGTCACGGTGAGCGGGCCGCGGATCGCATCCTCGTCCGGCAGCTCGAGCGTGAAGCGACCGTCGGCCCCGACGGGAGCGCTCGCGCGGGCAGCGGTGGCGACACCGGCTCCGCCCCTCGATACGCTCACGTCGAAGGTCGCGGTGACCGTGTACCGGTCGAGGGCGCCCGCTCCGGCGCCGGTCAGCCGTCCCGGTAGCGCGGTCATCCCGGCATCCCCGTCAGCACGAGCGGCTCACCGAGATACCCGACCGCGAGCTCGGCGCCGAACGGCGGAAGCTCCTGCAGCTCCCCGACCAGCGCAGCCCCGTCTAGCGTGGGCCGGAGCCCCCATACAGTCTCGGTACCGAGCTTGGCGTCGAACGGCACCGCCCGGGGAGTGAGACCGGTGCCGTGGATCGTGACCTGGTACGGAAAGTCCGGGTCATACGTCGGCTGCTCGTTGATCTCGAAGCTGTCGATCTGCATGCGTCCTCTCAGTGCCGGATGAGCTGGAACGAGGTGAAGAAGAGCTGCCGGTCGAACCCCGGCGCCGTGATGATCTGGATCCTCTCGATCGGATGGAGGTGCGCCAGCCTCGAGATCGGGACGGACATGGTCTCGAGCCGCAGCAGCGTGCAGTTCTCGATTGTGGCGTCGTGGTGGACGACGCGATGGAACGCGGGCCGGCGCGGGACGAGCGAGCTCGCGAGCTCCGAGCTGGAGATTTCGAGTGACGCTTCGAGCCCGACGAAGAAGAGGTTGAAGTCCGGGAGCGTGCCGGCGGCAATCGACGCCTCGTCGTCGAGATCGTAGGTCGTCCCCACCCGGAAGGTGAGCGCGTCGTAGTCGG
Organism: uncultured Actinomycetes bacterium; assembly: GCA_963734045.1. GTDB lineage: Bacteria > Actinomycetota > Thermoleophilia > Gaiellales > Gaiellaceae > Gaiella. The sequence goes on from CAVTFU010000009.1 coordinate 276,714, forward strand.
TCCACTGGGTGTTGTCGGTCCCGAGGTCGAGGGTGTACTCGACACCGGGAGCATCAGATGGCTCGACGACCAGCACGCTCGCCTCATGTGCGGTGTCGTCTCCCACGACCGAATCCATGCGCTGGATCGTGGCGTCGCCCAGGGTTCGCACGCCGTGCTCGGCGTGGAGCGGGTCCATGTCGTCCAGCACCTCACGAACGGCGCCGAACGACCACTGCAACGACACCTCGGCTCCGAGGCTGTTGGTGCGGGTGCCGTCGAACAGCCCTCGGGGCTCGGGGTCGCCGAGCAGGCGCCAGCGGAACAGCCCGCCCAGGTACTCGTCGAGGAGTGCCCGATGATCCGCCTCGGTCAGGACGCGCTCTTGATCGGCCGGGTCGAGCAGAGGGTCATCGGCCGCGGCCCACACGGTGTTGAACCGGTTGTGGCCCGCGCGGTCGATGAACACCATCGCCTTGTCGCAGTCGGCGCGGTCGTACCCCGAGAATCCCGTTCCGATCTTGTGCTCGCCGTTCGGGTCTTGGGCACCGGTCACGTCCCCGTCCAGCCCACCGTGGACGACTCCGAGGAATGTGGTGTGCACGCGCGATAGGCCCGAGGAGCGCAAGTCGGTGCTCGCCAGCAGGCAGACCGCCTCGACGCCGATCCGCTCCTCGGGCACACGCAGGGCGTTGCGGCTCGCAGCCTTCATCACAGCTTCGCCACCGCTGCCGTGCCCCATGAGGCCTACGGTCTCGAAATCGAGGCGGCCGAAGAGTGGCGACGCCGGGTCGGCGTCGAGCGTGCGCAGCGAGTCGAAGGCGCCGAGCACCATGTCGGCCCGCATCTCGATCAGCGACCCAAACGTGGTAACAGCGTTCGTGTCGACCGACACCGAGATGATCCCGTGCCGGGCGAGCTCGTCCTGGAGCGCGGCGTACCCGTCGAGGTTGGGGATGCTGCCCTCGGTCGACCATCCGGGATGATCGCCGTGGACGAGTACGACCACCGGGAGCCGTCCGGTCAGAGCCACCGAAGACGGGGCGAACGGCAGAGCGGGGTAGACGATCCGGAGGCGCCGTTCGACGACGAAGCGGGTCGCATCGGTGGGGTCGTGCGCGACGAGCCCAAGCGACTCGGCGATCGCGAGATCGGCGCCGAGCCAGAGACCGAGGGCCTCGTACGTGTCGAAGGGTACGTCCTCGACATGCACGAGCTCACGGAGCTCGAGCGGAGGCGCCGCGAGCAGCACCTCGGCGGGAGCTCCCTGGTCGTCCTCGAAGCTCGCGTCGACGGTCTCGTCGCCGGTCGTCGTCGTGACCGTGGCCCCGGACGACTGCGCCGCCTGGTCGAGCACGTCCACGACCACCGGGTCGGTGATCGGCGGCGTGGCGTCGGCGTCCGGTGCGCCGGTCAGCCCGCCGAGCGCCAGGTTGGTGAGCTCCTGCGCGGTGCTGGGGCTGATCAGCCCGTCGTTTCGCGCTTGCTCGATCCGGTCGAGGAGCACGCCGGCGTTGCTTGCGAGCTCCTGCTGGGTCGCCAGCGCGGCGGCCTGGTCCCCCATCGCCGACGCGGCCGACAGCGCGGCCTGGAACGCGGCCCCCGCGTTCGCCTGCGTGCCTGCGAGGCCGGTCACGTCCCTGAAGAGCTCCGGCGTCGACAGAAGCCCGAACGCCGACGACAGCCCGGCCGGGTCGGGGACCGGAGGCGCGTTCTGGATCGTCACAAGCGGGGCGGGGAGCGGTGTCGCAGTGAGATCGGGCTCGGGCGCGGCTCGTGTCTCGGTGCCGACCGGGAGGATCTGCGGAAGCTCGAGCTGGCCGTCGGTCGTCCACCGCCAGTAGCGGGTGTCGTCGATCGTCTCGCAGGCGTTGCACGCCCCGGCGACCGCCTCGGCGTGCACGCCGCGCGTCGGCACGCTCACCCGGAGCGGCGGCGAGGGCGGCGTCGCGTACGCGTGGCGAAGCGACACGGGCGGGCCGTCGCCGTTGGACGCGAGCGTGGGGTCGAGGCGCTGGCCGGGCGCGACCGGGAGGACGAGGCTGTTCCCCACGATCCCGACGAGCTCGTTGGTGCAGACGCTGGCGATGCTGCGGCCCCCGAGGCCGGGGACGAGCACCGCATCGAGCAACATGTACCGGCGCTGCGCGTCGAGGCTCATCCAGATCGCCTGGTGGTAGAGCTCGAGGTGGTCGTTCAAGTGCGCCACGAGCAGGTCGGCCAGCTCGATGTCCTCGTCTCTCGGGTTCCGGAGCTCGCGCTGCGTGAGCGGCGTCGCCACCACCACCGCGTCGCCTTCCTTGATGTCGTCGAGGATCCGGTCCTCCGAGAACAGGAGCGCGGTGAGGTGCGGTGTGGAGTAACGGAGCCGGCCGGAGTCGACGATCACGCGGGAGTCGGGCGGCAGCGGCTCGCCGTCGTACCAGAGCTTGACGTGGACGATGTCCTGCCTCGGAATCGGCGGCACGCCGCCCGCCGGGCTCAGCGAGACGTAGAGCGGCTTGCCCTCGGCGTACCGCGAGACGAGGGTCGCGTCGATCGGCACCTCGATCTCGCCGCCGTCGGACGTGACGAAGGCCAGGCGCAGCCGTTGCACGAGCTGCCCTGCGATGCCGGGCGCGATCTCCTCGCGGAACACGCGATCGCGCTGCCGGGCGGTGAAGGCGTTGAGCTTCGCCGTGAACAGCTCGAGCGGGTCGACGTCGATGAACGGCGCGAGCAGGGCCCACATGTCGACCTGGAACGCGCCGTCAGCGTCGTCGCGCGGGCGAGGGAGCAGGAAGCTGATCCGCAGCTCACCCTCGAGCGACTCGGGCGCCTCCTCGCTGTACGCGGACTCCGGGAAGTCCCAGCCGACCCAGTCGTCCGCGATCCGCTCGATGGCCGCGAACCCGCCGCGGAGCCGCTCCTGCCTGATGAAGCGCGTCAGCGTCTCGCGCCAGCGGAGCGCCTTCGCGCGATCGAACACCGTGATCGGCAAGGGGACGAACAGGCACTCCCTCACGTCCGCCAGCTCGTGTGTGACGAGGAAATGGCGCAGTACCTGGAAGTACTCGATCGTGAGGGAGTGACAGCGGTTGTAGTTGGCGACGACCTCGGTCTCCGCCCGGAAGCTCTCACCCTGCCCGACGCTCTGCACGACGGCGGTGCGCTGCGCGCGCAGCGACGAGGAGCGCTGCGAGATCCGGTCGCGCAGCTGCTGCATCGAGTCGGCCGAGAAGGTCCGGGCGGAGTTCTGCCACGCGCTCGAGCTGGACTCGCTGAAGCCTCCCGCCACGCCGCCGAAGATGCCCCAGCCAGTCCCGATGAAGCCGCCGCCGATGCCGCCCGCTGCGCCCCAGGTGGTGTTGCGCGACCCGCCCGACACGTCCTCGTCCAGCTCCGAGCTGACGAGCTCCAGGACCTCGCGGTCGCGGGTGAGGAGCGCGTCGAGGTGCTCCTCGGACTCGAGCCGCTCCTCGCGCTTCGAGCTCGTGCGCCGATCCCAGTCGACCACGGCGAGCTGACGGCGTTGGCCGGGTGCGAGCGGGAGCGAGTGGAGCAGCTTCCCCAGCGAGTACCCGTCGGCCCGCCAGGTCTCCTTGTAGTGGAGGAGGTGGCCGTGGGCGATGTCGAGCGCGAGGTAGACCGTCGGCGTGTGGTCCCAGTCGATCGGATGGTCCTCGTCGAGCACCGAGCGCCCCGGCGCGATCTGGAGCCCCGCCTCGATCAGGCCGCCGGTGTACGTGACCTCCGAGAGCCACGACGCCTGCGCAATCTCGGCCACCGTCGGCGGGGTGTCCACGCGCACGAGCGAGCGGGCCGCCTGCGCGTCGAGCGTGAGGGACGGAGAGAGGAGCTCCACGGGGCGGGAGCGGATGAGGCCCATCGCCTGTGACGCAATCGACACGCCGAGCAGGTCGGACATCAGCGCCGGGGGCACCGTGACGCGGGTGTCGATCGCGAGCCCCTGCACCCGCGGCTCCGTCGTTCGCACAGCGGTCAGGTAGGAGAACTCCTCGAGCGCCCGGTTGGGCGTCGTGAGGTCGACGCAGCCGCCGCCGAGGTCCTGCGCGAACGCCTCGGGGTTCTCCACGAGGTCGGTTGACTCGGGCGCCCAGGGGGTCGTCGTCTCGCCCTGGCAGTCGCAGTCGTCGCCCGCCGCTCCGATCCGGTCGAGGTCGACGACCAGCACGACCGTGCGGGGGAGCCGGTGGTCGGGCTCGAGCGGTATCTCGAGCGGCTTCCCGCCCGCGACCGTCCCGTACGCCCTGGCCAGCTGGTCGCCGGCCCACTCGCCGCTGAACTTCCCCCCGGGCTGCGTCTGCGTCACCACCAGCGGCCGTTCGACGGGCCGGCTCCCGTTCGGGCGGCCGACCCCCCAGACGACGACCGAGAGCTGTGTGGGAACCGTGCGCCCGCTACGGTCGACGACCTGTCCGGTGAGCCGCGTCCGCGAGCCGAGCGTCGGGTCGTCGCTCGGCGCCACCACGATCCGCGGCGGCGTGCGGACCGGGATTCGAAGCGGTCTGGCGAGCTGCTCGAGCGTGTACTCCTCGCTCGAGACCTCGAGCCCCTGCGGCGTCGAGACCGAGACGGTCGCGGGCCCTCTGGGCACTCCGAGGCCGGTCAGCTCGACCCGGAATTCGCCGCTCTCGTCAAGCCGCGCGCTACGAGTCTCCGGCACCTCGAGCGCCTCGTCGTCCGCTCCGATCGCCCGCATGAGCGCGACGTGAACGGCGTAGCCGTCGACGGAGCCCGCGCGATTGCGGGCGCGGGCCCGCCCGTGGACGACGAGTGGGTCAGCCACGCGTCACTGTCCGACTCGCCTCGACGGGGCTGGTCGCGCGGCCCGCGTCGTCGGCTTCGCGTCGAGAGCGTGCCGGTCGGGTCGCGTCGCGCTCACCGATCCCATGCGACTTGACTCGACGCGGCCTCACGGATGAACTCGATCAATCTCTGCGGGCTGAGGGGGCCAAGCTGGATCGTCCGCGGCCGCAACGTGTAGATGCACGCGGTTCGGCCGTCATCCTCGATCGCGAGGACGCGAAGCCCAGGGCTCGCGGCGAGCGCCCGGTCGAAGCGTCCGAGGTCGGATTCGTGCGGGCGGTAGGCGGTGATCACGAGGTCCACGTCCTGCTTCCTGGCCGCCGATTCCAGGCGGCGCACGTCCTGAAGGCTGTCGACGATCTCGATGTCATCGTGCTGGGAGACGGTCTGGCGAACGATGTCGGCCACGATTCCGCTCATGTCCAACAGGAGGACTCGAATCGCCCTCAAGCGAGTTCCTGCTTCTGCCCTCCTGGACTCACTGGTCGTCGATGCTGCCGCACGCTCGTCGAGGATGGAATGGATCCCCGGATCGAAGTGAGAACCACGAGGTCTACGCGAGGTCTACGCCTCCGTGGCCACCGTGGATCCAGATCGGACCGGGCGCCTCACCCCCGGCCGCTCAGCCATGACGAACGCGCCGCGGCAACGCAGCGCCACGAGGCCGGCGTGTCCATCGAGGCGTGCCGCCTCAGCGGGGGAGCATTCCTCCCGAAAGCCTCCTGACCGTGGACACGGCGTCCTCTCGATGATGCACGCCGAGCCGCTCGAGAATGTTGTGCACGTGATTCTTGACAGTCGGCACCTCGATCAGGAGCTGTTGGGCGATCGCCTTGTTGGGCAGACCCTCACCGATGAGACTCACGATCTCGAGTTGCCGCCTGGTCAGCGGCACGTCCGCGCGGTGCGGCAGAACTTGCCCGGCGAGGCTTGCGACCCGCCGGGTGAGCATCCCCGCGACGCGTGGCGAGCACCGCGTCTCGCCTTTCGCCGCGCTCTCGACCGCCCGCGAAAGGTCGTCGAGGGATGCATCGCGGGAGACGAACCCATCAACGCCTGCTTCTGCGAGCGCTATGACCTCCGGCTCGTCTTCGCGAATGCCGAGCACGACGACGCCTGCTGTCGAGGCGGCGGCCCTGAGGGCCTGGATGCTCTCGAGGGTCTCGGGGATCGAGACGTCGACGAGTGCTACATCGAAGCGAACGCGGCGAGCAAGGTCGACGGCGCCCGCGAGATCCTCCGCGGTTCCCTCGACCGCGAAGCCATCGTGATCTGCGAAGAAGCGTGCCAGCCCCTCCCGGTAGAAGCGGATCTCGGCGAGAATGACGAGACGCGTGCGCGCTCGGACGCCGGAACGTTCAATGGCTGCGCTCGGCTCCTGTTGCGACACGTTCAGCGTTGTTCGTCTCCCCGGGCCGATGCAGACGGCTGACCCGAGTCCATAGAGGTGCGTCCGACGACCATCCGAGAGCGGAAAGGCGCGTCGCAGCACACCCAGGCGATCCGCTCACGATACCCCGGTTACTCGTGACGCAGGCTACAAGGGAGGCGTTGTAGCGTCAACGCGCCTGCGGCTCGCCGCGGTTCCTCCGCTCGTTCTGCTCACGCCCGACCGTCGCTCAGGCGACCGGGTCGCTGCGTGGGGGCACCGGAATCTGTACCCAGCTGGCGATCTTGCCGCCCCGGATACGGAAGACGGCGGCGGCCTTCGCACCCGGGGCGTCGCAGCGCCGGTTCTTGCCGTTCGCGAGGGTGAAGACGACCGTCGCGAGCTCGCCCCGCACCCGGATCGAGACGATGCGACCCGCGCACGGGAGGAGCTGGTGCCAGAGGGCGATGTCGGCCGCCGTCCGGAGGCGTAGCGATCCACCGGCCTGGACGAACGTCGCCGGGCGTGCGAAGAGCCGCGCGACACCGGCGTTGTCGTACGCGTTCAGTCGGGCGCTCCAGGCGCGGACGACCCGCTTCACCGCCGCCGGCGAGTCGCCCCTCGCCCCCATCCCCACCGGAGCGGCGAGCAGCGCGACGAGCAGCGTGGCCGCGACGATCCGCACGTGACGAACGATACGCCTCGGCGGCCTGCCCGCCGATCCCGTAGGGTTCGCGGCTTCCCGACGTCGCAAGAGACGAGGTGACGAGATGGGCTTCCTCGACATGTTCAGGAAGAAGTCGACCAAAGTCGTCGACGACCAGGGCAAGACGGTCGGCACCGGGGTCGACAAGGCAGCTGACGTGGCCGACGCCAAGACCGGCGGCAAGTACAGCGGGCAGATCGACACGGGAGCCGACAAGGCGAAGGACACACTCGACTCGCTCGACGGCAAGAACGACGACATCTCCGACGCGCCGGCCGCAGCCGAGACGAGCCGCCCCCAGACGCCCTAACCGAGCCTGCCCGGGCGCTCGCCCGGCGGGACATGCACCACCAGAGGCGCCGGCGTCGCGTGGGTCGCTGCCTAGGATCGTCGGATGGAGCCCGCGACGCGCACCCGCGGTCCGTTCGCGGCCGGGTTCGCGGCGATGGTGCCCCTCTGGCTCGGCGTCGTGCCGTTCGGCCTCGCCTACGCCGTCATCGCCCGCGATGCCGGGCTCTCGGTGCTTGAGACGCAGGCGCTCTCCGCGCTCGTGTTCGCGGGCAGTGCGCAGGTCAGCGCCGCGGGGCTGTTCGGCGCCGGCGCAGCGGCGGTCGAGATCGTCCTCACGACCTTCCTGCTGAACGTCCGTCACGTCCTCTACGGCCTCTCGCTCGGTCGCACCACGCCGTTGCCCGGCTGGCGCCGGCCGGCGGCCGCCTACTTCCTCACCGACGAGGCGTACGGCGTCGTCGCAGCGCGGCGCGAGCGGTCGTTCGGGTTCCTGCTCGGCGCCGAGCTCAGCCTCTTCGCCACCTGGAACGCCGCGACGCTTGCCGGAGCGCTGCTCGGCGCCACGATCCCCGACCCGGAGCGGCTCGGCGTCGATCTCGTCTTCCCGCTCGCCTTCCTCGCACTCCTCGTGCCGCTGCTCCGCACACGCGTGGAGCTCGCCGTCGCGGCCGGCTCCGGGCTCGTGGCGTACGCCCTCGCGCAGTTTCTCCCGGGAGGGCTGCCGATCATCGTGACCGGCGTCGCCGGGAGCCTGCTGGGCGCCTTCCTGACGCGAGGGCGCCCACCGTCGGCGGCGCGCCCCGAGGACGCCGTCCGGGAGGTCGCATGACGTTCTGGCTCACGCTGGCGGGGATGGTCGCGGTGACCTTCGGGTCGCGCTACGCGGGGCTCGCGCTCCAGGCGGACCTGCCGCCCTTCTGGGTGCGGTGCCTGCACTTCGTGCCGATCGCGGTCTTCGCGGCGCTCGTGACCCCCTCGCTCGAAGGGCGACCTCGGCGAGGGGGAGATTCGCACGGTCGCGGCAGGGGCGACGGCACTGCTCGCGTGGCGCACGAGGAATCTCGGGATTGCGATCGCGACCGGGATGGCCGTGTTCTGGCTGCTCCGGATCCCGTTCTGAGCCGGCCCGTCAGCCGCCGGTCAACCAGCGTGTCCGTTCGCGCGAGATCGCTTCGAGATCGTTCGCGGTGAGGATGCCGCCGAGCCGGTCGGCGACCGAGCGGAGGAGCCCCCCGCCGATGAACACCCAGGCCTCGGCGTCGGCGTTGCGGTCGGCCGGGACCACCCCGGCGGCCTGCCCGCGCCGCATCCGGTCGGCCACGAAGTCGTGCACCTCGCGCATGTGCCGGCGAATCGCACGGCGGACGACTGGGTCCTCGCCGGCCTCGGTCAGTCCCTGGATCCAGAGATTCGGCATCGTCGAGCTTCGCCAGGGGGAGTGCGTGCCCGATGGCGGGGATGCAGCGGCCACCATCGCGATCTTGTCCTCGAGCAGGACGCGCGTCTCGTCCCAGGCAGCGTCGAGGCACGCGAGCCAGAGCTCGCGCTTCGACGCGAAATGGCGGTACAGGACAGGCTCCGTGATCCCGGCCTCGCGCGCGATCTCCGCCGTGGTCGCACCGGCGTAGCTCGTCGACGCGAACACCCGAAGGGCTGCGCGGACGATGCCCAGCCGCCGTTCCTCCGCGGGCAGGCGCGCCGCCCGGCGCGCCACGCTCACAGCGCCTCGGCCGTCATGGGCTGCCGCTCTTCCGAGCCCTCCGTCGTGTCGTGCGGCCGGATGAGCCACCCGGCGACGAGTGCGCCCGCGAAGGCGATCGCCGCCGCGACGAGGAGCGAGCGCTCGAAGCCACTCATGAAGGACGTGATCGACGGCGGGTCGGTCAGCCGCGCCGCCATGATCGCCCCCATCAGGGCAATGCCGATCGAGCCTCCCACCTGCCGGAAGGCGTTGAGCACCGCCGAGCCGACACCCGCCTTCGCGACGGGCACCGCGCGCGTCGCGGCCGCGACACTCGGGGTCATGGTCAGCGCCATGCCGAAGCCACCGAGCAGCAGGCCCGGCAGGAGCGTCCAGAAGCTCTCGTCGACGCCGAGCCGGCTGAAGTACAGGAGCTGCCCCGCGACGAGGAACATGCCCGCCGTCATGAGGCCGCGCGACCCCCAGCGATCGGACAGCCGGCCCGCCCAGGGCGCCACGAGGATGATCAGGACCGTCATCGGCAGGAACGTGGCGCCGCTCTCGACTGCCGAGAACCCGAGCACGTTTTGCATGTAGAGCGACATGAAGAAGAAGACGCCGAACATCGCGAGCGCGACGAGCAGCACGACGAGGTTCGCGCCGACGTAGGTCCGGTTGCGGAAGAGCGTGAGGTCGAGCATCGGCGCGCGCTGCCGACGTTCGAGGACGACAAAGGCGACGAGTGCGACGACGGCGACGACGAACACGCCGACGATCCGCGTCGAGCCCCAGCCGTAGGTGTTCGCCTCGATCAGGCCGTAGGTCAGGGCGAAGAGACCGATGGCCGAGGTGGCGAGGCCCGGCAGGTCGAGGCGCTCGTGCGTCGGATCGCGCGACTCGTCGATGAGGAGAAAGCTCGCAGCGATGCCGACGATCCCGACCGGGACGTTGACGAAGAAGATCCAGTGCCAGCTCGCGTGCTCGCTCAGCAGGCCGCCGACGAGCGGCCCGATGGCAAGCGCCAGTGCCGAGACGCCCGCCCAGATCCCGATCGCGGTTCCCCGTTGCCTTGCGGGGAAGGTGGCCGCGATGATCGAGAGGGTCGCCGGGTTCATCAGGGCCGCGCCGGCGCCCTGCGCGACGCGTGCAGCGATCAGCATCTCACCGCTGGTGGAGAGCCCGCACGCGAGCGACGCGATGGTGAAGACCGCGATCCCGGTGACGAAGATCGCACGGCGCCCGTAGGCGTCGGCGAGCTTCCCGCCGATCAGCATCAGGGCCGCGAACGAGAGGGCGTATCCACTCACGATCCATTCGAGCTCCGAGAGACCGACCCCGAGGTCGCGCTGGATCGACGGCAACGCGACGTTCACGACCGTGTTGTCGAGCATGATCATGAACAGCCCGACCGACACGGCCGCGAGCGTCCACCACTTCTTGTTCTCATCCGTCAGAAATCGCGCTCGCACGTATCACCACCCGCCTCGCAGGAATGTTAGTGAGCACTACGTTAGCACACACTAACATCGGGCGCGCCTGTCCGTTCCCGTACCATCGACTGATGCCGGTCTTCATCTGCCCGAACTGCCGGTCTCGCTCCGTCGACCTCGACGGCTACGAGGGATTCTCGAGCAACGCGCCGCAGTGCCGCAACTGCGGATTCGGGTTCCTCTTCCAGCTGCTCGAGGACTACTACCCGGCTCCCTCCACCGGGTTTCTCGTCTGCGACCGGGATGCGCGCGTGCTCGCCGTCGGGAGAGGCGTCTTCGAGCTGACGGGCTACAACGAAGCGGACCTGATCGGTCGTGACGTGTCGGGAGCGCTCGCGCTCTCCGACACGACGCCGCTCGAGCTCGTCCGGGAATGGGGCGTCCGCAAGCTGAACCAGGAGCTCGAGCTGCGGACGCGCGGCGGGCTCGTCAAGCCGGTGTTGGTCGACCTCTTCCCCGCCTACGACGACGACGGCGGGCTGCTCGTCGCGCTCACCGCGCGCTGAGCCGTCGTGCACGCGGCCGGACGGGAGGTGTGGCTCGTCCGGCACGGCGAGACTGCCTGGAGCCGTGACTGGCTCCACACGTCCCGCACCGACGTCCCGCTGACCGACCGCGGCATCGACGCGGGACTCGCCCTGCGCCGACCCCTCTCGGGCCACGACTTCGCCCTCGTCCTCACGAGCCCGCGGGTGAGGTCGCGCCACACGGCCGAGCTCGCGGGCTTCGCCGAGGCCGAGGTCGACCACGATCTCACCGAGTGGGACTACGGCACCTACGAAGGCGTCGCCACCGCGGAGATCCGCGAGACCGTTCCCGGCTGGACGGTCTGGACGCATGCCACGCCCGGAGGTGAGACCGCGGCGGACGTCGCAGGCCGCGTCGGGCGGGTGATCGACCGCGTCCAGGCGGAAGGAGCGGGTGACGCCCTCCTCTTCGGTCACGCCCACGCGCTGCGGGTACTCACCGCCTGCTGGCTGAGACTTCCCGCGGCGGACGGTCGTCTGTTCCGGCTCGACACCGGCACCGTCTCGGTCCTCGGCTACGAGCGCGAGACGCCGGTGATCCGCTGGTGGAACGTCACGCCGTAGGCGGCACGTCTCTCGCCCTACCCTCGTGGTGCGATCCAGACCTGTCGGGCGACGGCGAGCACGTCGCCGGCCTCGCCGTAGAGCGCCGTCCCGGCCTCGAGCTTCCTCCCGTCCACCCCGAGCGGCCAGCCCACGACGACGCAGCGCTCTCCCTCCATCGGGAGGCGATCGACGCGGGCCGTCATGCGGCCCAGGACGATCGCACCCCTGGCCGGGTCGCCTACGGCGTAGGCCCCGGGACAGTCGATCGCGGCCCACACGACCTCGGGTGCGGCGTCGTGGGCGCTCCAGGTCGCCGCGACGAGGCCGTCGCGGCCGTCGACCGCGCCCGGGTGGATGCGGAGCCCGGTGTCGTCGGCCCGCTCGCCGCAGACGAAGCACTCTGCGAACTCGGGCGGTCCCCAGGTGGCGACCCCGGCCGACGCCGCGTCCGCCTCCTCCGGGCTCGGAGGCTCAGGCGCCGTGAGCGCCGGGTCAAGCGGCACGGCTTCCGCGACGAGGTCGTCGCCGTGCACGAGCAGCAGCCGGTCGCCGTCGCGTCGCACCTGGAGCGGCGTGTCGAGCGGCGGCGGCATCCGCAGCGTCACCTCGGCAACGCCTCCGAGAAGCGTCCCGAGGATCCCTGCCGCATAGCCGCCGTTCGCGGACGCGAGCGGCCCGCGGAAGCGGCGGTCGATCGTGACGCTCGCGTGCGCCATCTCGCTAGAGTACGTTTGTGACTGCGAGTCGAAAACCTCGTTCCCGCGTCGCGGCCCCCACTGCCGAGAGGATGCGCCGATGAGGATCGCGCTCGCGCAGCTGAACGTCGTCGTCGGCGACCTCGACGGAAACGTCTCCAGGATCCTGACGGCGGTCGGCGAGGCGCGGGAACGGTCCGCCGACCTCGTCGTCCTCCCCGAGCTGGCCGTCACCGGGTATCCCCCCGAGGACCTGCTCCTCCGACCCGGGTTCGTCCGCGCGGCCCGGTCCGCGGTCGACGAGGTCGCCCGGGGTTGCGACGGCATCGTGGCGCTCGTCGGCGCGCCGGCGCTCGACCGCGATCTCGCGAACGCCGCCTTCGTCTGCGCGAACGGCGAGGTCCGGGGGGTGTATCGAAAGCACTTCCTCCCCAACTACGGCGTCTTCGACGAGCACCGGTACTTCGCGGCCGGACGCGAGCTTCTGCTGCTCGCGCTGGGCGACACCCTCGTCGGCCCCACGATCTGCGAGGACATCTGGCAACCGGGGCCGCCTGCCACCGACCTCGCGCTCGCCGGTGCGACCCTCGTCGTCAACCTCTCTGCATCCCCGTACCACGGCGGCAAGGCCGAGGACCGGGAGGAGATGCTCGTGACGCGCGCACGCGACAACGCCGCGTACGTCGCGTTCTGCAATCTCGTCGGCGGGCAGGACGAGCTCGTCTTCGACGGCCACTCGGTCGTGCTCGACGACGAGGGCGAGGTCGTCGCCCGTGCACCCGGGTTCGAGGAGGCCCTGCTCGTCGTCGACGTCGACCCCGACGAGGCACTCGGCCGCCGGCTGCGGGACGTACGCCGCCGCGAGCTCGAGCGGTCGCGACCGATCGCACCGGCCGCCGAGACGCTGCGACTCGACTCCGCGCGCGTCGGCCTGCAGCCGCTCGAGCGCGTCGTCGTCCCGTTCGGCGACGACCTCGAGCAGATGCGGAGGGCGCTCGGCCTCGGGCTCCGCGACTACGTCGAGAAGAACGGATTCGGCGACGTCGTCCTCGGCATCTCCGGCGGGATCGACTCGGCGCTCACCGCCGCGATCGCGGCCGACGCGCTCGGAGCGGAGCGCGTCCACACCGTCTCGATGCCGTCCCGCTTCTCCTCGGAGGGGACGCGCGACGACGCGCGCGAGGTGAGCGAGAACCTCGGCGTCGACTTCCGCGAGATCCCGATCGAGACTGCCGTCGAGGCATACCACGCCGCGCTCGACGGGCTGGACGGCCTCGCCGCGGAGAACCTCCAGGCCCGGATCCGCGGCACGATCCTGATGGCGCTGTCGAATACGCACGGGTGGCTCGTCCTCGCGACGGGCAACAAGTCGGAGATGGCCGTGGGCTACGCCACGATCTACGGCGACATGGTCGGCGGCTTCGCGCTCCTGAAGGACGTCTTCAAGACCGACGTGTTCCGCCTCTCCCGGCATCTGAACGAGCGGGCCGGACGCGAGCTGATCCCGGTGACGACGATCGAGCGACCTCCGACGGCGGAGCTTCGCGCGGATCAGCGCGACGACCAGTCATTGCCGCCGTACGAGGTGCTCGACCCACTTCTCGAGGCCTACGTCGAGCTCGACCGCTCGCGCGAGGAGCTCGAGGAGCAGTTCGATCCGGCGGTCGTCGCGACGACGCTCGCGCTGGTCGACCGGGCGGAGTACAAGCGCCGCCAGGCGGCGCCGGGCGTGAAGCTCCGGCCGCGCGCCTTCGGGCGCGATTGGCGTACTCCGATCACCAATCGCTGGAGGGGCTGAAGCCGCGGGACACCTTGTGCGAGGTCGCACATCGCGCAAGACTCGTTCCGGGATGGCGATCGATCTCGAGCTGCACGCACGCGCATTCGTAGGACGGGAGGCCGAGCTCTCGTCACTGGAGGACTTCGCGTGCTCGGGCGCGGAGGCGGTCGCCTTCGTGCACGGGATCGCGGGAATCGGCAAGTCGGCGCTCGTGGCGACGCTCGCCGCGCGGCTCGCGGACGCCGAGGTGGACGTTCTCACGCTCGATTGCAGGACGATCGAACCGACGCCGCGCGGTCTCGAGTCGGCTGCCGGCGACTGCTTCGGCTCGCACGCCGACGCCGATCGCGGACGGCCGAGACTGCTCATCCTCGACCACTACGAAGTGTTCCGGCTGATGGACACCTGGCTGCGGCAGGTGTTCATCCCGGGGCTTCCCGAGGGCACGAGCGCGATGCTCGCCGGCAGGGAGCCCCCCGTGGCCGGGTGGTTCTCGCTGCCCGCGGGCTTCCGCAGCGTGCCCCTGGGTGCACTGCCCGACGAGGACGCGCTCGGTCTGCTGAACGGTCTGGGTGTCGCACCCGGCGAGGCCACCCGCCTCGATCGGATCGCACGCGGTCATCCCCTGGCGCTGACACTCGCCGTCGCGGGCGTCGCGGCGCGACCCGACCTCGAGCTGGAGGAGGCGGCAAGCGGCCGCGTGATCGACGAGCTCGCCCGCCTCTACCTCTGGGAGGTGACGGATCCGGTGGCACGTCGCTCTCTGGAAGCTGCGTCGGTCGTCAGGCGGGTGACCGAGCCTCTGCTCGGAGCGATGCTGGTGGACGACGACGCAGCCGACGCCACCGATCGCCTGCTCCGGCAACCGTTCGTCGAGGCCGGCCGGGACGGCCTCGTCGTCCATGAGGCGGTGCGAGACGCGATCCGCGGCTTCCTCCGCGGCTCGAATCCGATCCGCTACCGGGACTACCGCCGAGCAGCGTGGCGCGAGTTGCGGGAGGAGGTCAGCGAGGCGGCGCCCGCGGAGCTGTGGAGGTACACGGCCGACATGCTGTACCTCATCGAGAACCCCGCCGTCCGGGAGGCGTTCTTCCCGAGCGGCGCCCAACCTCTTGCGGTCGAGCCGGCCCGACCCGAGGACGCCGCGGCGATCGCAGCGATCGCACGCCGCCACGAGCCGCCGGAGGCCGCTGACCTGATCGCGGCGTGGTGGGATGCGGAGCCCGGCACGTTCTCCGTCGTTCGCGACCGGGACGGCATCGTGGCGAGCTTCTTCTCGCTGCTGTCGTCGAACCACATCCGAAGCGCACGCCAGCTCGGCGACCCGGTGGTCGACGTGTGGGCGCGCCATCTCCTCGACAATCCCACGCCGAGAGCGCAGGTAGCACTCGGTCTCCGGCGCTGGCTCGACGCCGAGCGAGGTGAGCTGCCGTGCGCCTCGCAAGCGGCCTGCTGGCTCGACACCAAGCGCACGTACATGGCACTCCGTCCGGCGCTTCGAAGGATGTACACCGTCGTGCACGACGTGCCGACCTACCTGCCCGTCGTCGAGACGCTCGGGTTTCGCCCGGTTCCCGACGGTGCCGTCGAGATCGGCGGCGTCGCCTACGGCAGCGTCGTGCTGGATTTCGGCCCCGGCTCGGTCGACGGGTGGCTCGCGGATCTCGTCGGCGCGGAACTGGGTGTCGCCGCCGAGGCCTGGAGCGACGCCGGCGCGAGAGAGCTCGTCGTGCGAGGCACGCCGTGCAGGCTCACGCCGCTCGAATACGGGCTCTTCACGCACCTCCGGCAGCGTGAGGGGAAAGCGGTCTCCCGGAGCGAGATCCTCCTCGAGGTCTGGGGAACCGCGTATAGCGGCGGCAGCAACGTGGTGGACGCAGTCGTCCGCTCACTGCGGATCAAGCTGGGCCCGGCTGCGCCGGCGGTCGAGACGGTCCGCGGGACGGGCTATCGCCTGCGCTCCGACTGGCGCGCGTTCGTCGGCTGAATCCTCATCGTCTTCTCATCGGCCCATCATCGAGCCAGGAGCGAGCGGCTCTAGCGTCGGGTCATGACTCCGAGGCAGATCGTCGTGGCGTACCTCACCGAGGTGCTCGGCGGCGAAGGGCCTCGGTCCGCACGCGAGCTCGTCTCGAGCGATGAGCTCCGGCAGCGCTCCCTGAGCCTGCGCGGCTCGTTCCCGGATCTCGAGATCGAGCCGCTCGTGCTGCTCGCCGAAGGCGGCCTCGTCGCCGCGCATTTCGTCGGTCGGGGAACACACCTCGGGCTCTTCCAGGGCGTCCCGCCGACGGGCCGGGCCTGCGAGGTGCGCTGCACGGCGGTCTACCGCGTCGAAGGCGAGCAGATCGCCGACGTGTGGGGACATGGGACAACGTCTCGCTGATGGAGCAGCTCGGCGCGATCGAGCGTGTTGCCACGGTGAGCGCCTAGGAGAGGAGAGAGACATGAAGGCTCGGATCATCCTGGCGCTCGTGGCGCCAGCCGTCAGTCGCAGCCGCGTTCGCAACGTCGTCGTTCGGGCTGTCGAGCTCACAGCTCGTGCGCAGCAACGCGACCGAGTTCGACCTGCGCGACAGGAGCGAGAGGCTGAAGCTGCGGGCGAAGGAGCCGATCCACGTCGACATCCGGTACGTCGTGCTCGACGCCAACGAGCTGATCGACTGGCACGGTCACGCCGGCCCGTCGCTGCTGATCGTGAAGACGGGGAGCCTCACCGTGACCGAGCCCGACCGGAGGTCGTGCGACGTCGAGATGTACGACGCGGGAGAGGCGTTCGTCCACAGCGAGGACGTCCACAGCTTCCGCGCGGGCGGGAGCGGAGCGGAGTTCTACATCGTGTACCTGCTCCCGGACGGGGCGAGCCCGGCACCGATCCCGATGCCGGCGCCTGCTGAATGCTCGTGAGACACCTGGTGGAGGCCGGGCCGAGGGACCAGGGACTCGGCCTCCACCGCATTTGCTCGGAGAGAGAGGAAGCGATGAGGACAGCGTGGCTCGTGCTCGCAGGCATCGTCCTCCTCCTCACGAACGTCGGCCTGGCTGCCGCCACGAGCCGTGAGGGCACGAAGGGTGAGGCGATGACGACAGCCGCGGCGCCGGGGGTGATCGTTCCGGCCCGCGCCAACATCTTCGGCGCCGGTCACGCTCGCCCGCCCGCTCCGGGCGGAGGAGGTGCGGGCATCCTTCCGACGAGGATCCTGCTCCCCCGTGGACGAGACTCGCGTCGTCAGGTTCACGAAGGTCGTCGGGCGGGTCAATCCGATCAACTGGAACGACGACTGGAACGGTGCCGGTGGAGACCACGTGGGGCCGACCGACGTCACCTCGTACCAGGGAATCTCGGGCATCGTCCACCGACGCAACGGCATGTTCCTCGTGGGGGTGTTCCTGACCGAGGCCCGGCCGTCCGGGAAGGCACCGCCGCGACTCGACTTCAGCGACCGCGAGAGGATCTCGCACCTCGCTCCACGCATCGCCCAGACGTTCCTGATCGGAAACGGCGAGGGACGCACGTTTCGCGTGCCTCCCACGGCGAGCCGGCTCCTCCTGGGGTTCGCGGACGGGTTTCTCTACGAGGGCGCCCCCGGCTGGTACGACAACAACTCCGGTGGCCTCGTCGTCACCGTCCGCGTCACCGGCAGCTGAGCCTCGGACATCGCGCTCTGGGATCCGGAGCGCGGCTACCGGGTGAGCGCTCGGAGCTCCAGGAACCAGCGGAGCCGCTCCTCCCAGGACACGGCGGCGTTCGCGGGCGAGGTCGAAGGGAGGACGAAGAGGAGCGTCTCGGCGAGTCGCAGCTCCTGCAGGCCGTGCGCCGGTCGGCCGCCGAACGGGCCGCGGTAGGCCTCCTTGCCGACGAACCCGATCGCCCGCGGGCGGAGATCGAGCGCGAGCTGCTCGAGCCGCTCGGCGCTGCCGGCGAAGTCGCCCTTGCGGAGGTCGGACGAGCCGCGGGTCGTGCGCCACGCGGCATTCGTGATCCCGATCCCGTACCGGAGCACCTCGAGCTGCTCGGACGGGATCGACGAGCCGCGGCGTGAACCCGGCCGCATGGAGCAGCCGCCAGAAGTCGTTGCGAGGGTTCGCGAAATGGGCGGCCTTCGCGTCCGAGTGGAAGCCCGGGTTGATGCCGCAGAAGACGACGTCGAGATCCGGTGCGAGCACGTCCGGGACAGCGCTCTTCGAGACGGCTGCCACGGTGGCGCACCCTAGCGCCGCGGAGGCCCAGACCGATCGCCACAGCTCAATGGATCGAGGAACTCTTCTCAATAGAGCCGTCAGGCCCGTACCCTTGCTCCGGGTGCAGGTCGTCAGGACGAGCGGGCTCGAGGTCGCCTACGAGCGGGTCGGCGAGGGGCCGCCGCTCGTCCTCGTGCACGGAGGCACGGTGGATGGCCGGATCTGGCAGCCGCAGCTCGCAGGCTTGAAGGACGAGTTCACCGTGGTCGCTTGGGACGAGCCCGGGGCGGGTCGCTCCTCGGACGTGCCCGCGGACTTCCGCCTCCCGGACTACGCACACTGTCTCGCGGCGCTGATCGAGGAGATCGCGCTCGGTCCTGCGCACATCGCCGGCCTCTCCTGGGGCGGAACCCTCGTCCTGGAGCTCTACCGCCACCATCCCGAGCTGGTGACGACCCTGATCCTGGTCGACACCTACGCCGGCTGGAAAGGATCGCTTCCCGAGGAGGAGGTGCACGCCCGGGTCGAGGGCGTGCGACGGGTGCTCGCTGCGGCGCCCGAAGAGTTCGATCCCACTCCTCCCGGGCTGTTTGCCGGTGCCACGCCCACCGAGTTCGTCCCGCTGATGGCGGAGATGGCGTCCGTCTCGCGCGAGAGAGACGGTCCGACTGGAGACCGAGCTGATGGCCGAGACCGATCAACGCGACCTCCTTCCACTGATCGCGGCACCGACTCTTCTGATCTGGGGCGAGCTGGATGTGCGCTCACCGCTCAGCGTCGCACGCGAGTTCGAGCACGCCATACCCGACACGAAGCTCGTCGTGATCCCGGAGGCCGGTCACGTCAGCAACCTCGAGCAGCCCGAGCAGTTCAACGAGGCCGTGCGCGAGTTCTGCCGCGCCCAGTCGTCGCCCACCCTCTAGCGTGCGCTCCTCGATCCGCAGCTTCGCCGCCAACTCGGGATCCTGGTTGCTCCGCACGCTGACGCCCCAGGAGCGCGTCGAACTGGACGCCTGGTTCGCCGCGCTTGCGGCGGGTTCCCGCCAACCGACGAAGCCGCAAAGGAGAGGTGTGGCTTGGAAAGGTCCTGTCACGCGACGTGGCGACAGACTGCGTTAGGGGGTTGACCAGCGGTTGACCCGAGACGGATCGCCCCGAGATCCCGGACGATGAAATGCGTACCATCGGAATGACCCGACCATGCCGTATGCGATCCGACAACTCGACGCATCGACATGGGACGTCTTTGCCGAGCTCGTCGAGCGAAACAACGGGGTTTACGGCGGCTGCTGGTGCATCGGCTATCACCCCGAGTGCGGAGAAAAGGGGATCAACTATCGCGAGACCAAGGAGGATCGCGTCCGCACGGGGCGCGCTCATGCCGCGCTTGTCATCGACGAGAGCGGCACGGCCCAGGGCTGGTGCCAGTACGGCAGCCCGGAGGAGCTCCCGGGCATCAAGCACAAGCGTGGGTACAACGAGGACCCTCCACCGCTGCCGGATTGGCGGATCACCTGCATCTTCGTCGACAAGAGGCATCGTGGTCAGGGCATCGCCCGGGCGGGCCTGGAGGGGGCGCTCGACCAGATCGCCCGTCTCGGCGGCGGCCTCGTCGAAGCCATCCCCGAGGTGACCGCCGGTCGCGAGGCACAGGGCCGCTTCCTCTTCAGCGCGACGGTCGAGCTCTTCGAGCAGTACGGCTTCACCCGGGGTCGCCGCGTCGGCAAGCACGCCTGGATCGTGAGCAGGGCGGTCGAGCCCGTTTGACTCGCGGCTACGCCGCTTCGGCCTCGGTGAACCGCGCCTCGAACGCGAGGCGGATCCGCTCGGTGAGCACGGCCGTCGTCTCCGTCTCTTCCGGCGCCGACTTCTTGACCCTCACGGCGTCGTCGCCGCCCACCCAGCCGTAGCACCGGAGGTAGCACTCCTGCTCGTTCAACGGCCGCAACCGCTGCATGGAACCCAACCGTAGGTCACGGACCGGACAGCGCCGACCGTCTAGGCTCCGCGCGTGGCGGCGCGCGCGAAGTCCTTCGACTACTCGGTCTCGCTCGACGAGACCTGGGATGCGTGGTCGGATCGCGGCGGCGGCGTCCTCGCCGGCGCCGACGAGGCGTCGTGGACGCCGGAGCACCTCGTGCTGGCCGGTCTCGCCCGGTGCACGCTGACGAGCCTCCGCTACCACTGCGTCCGCGCGGAGGTGACGCTCACCTCCACCGCCCGGGTGCACGGCACGGTGACGCGACGTGAGGCAGACGGTCGGTTCGCCTTCGTGGAGATCGGGTTCGAGGCGGAGGTCACCCTCATGCCGAAGCCCGACGAGCCCGCCGTCGCCGACCTGCTCGCGAAAGCGGAGCGGGATTGCTTCGTGGGTGCATCGCTGACACCGGCGCCGTCGTACGCCTGGACGGTGACATGAGCACCACGCTCCTCGACGTCGCCGCCGTGCGCGCGCGCTTCACGGCGCTCGACCGGTCGCTCGCGTTCTTCGACGGGCCGGGCGGGACGCAGTGCCCCGACGAGGTGATCGGCGCGATCGCCGGGTACCTGCGAGAATCGAACGCGAACGTCGGCGCGCCGTACGCGACCTCCCGCCGAACCGACGAGCTCGTGGAGGCCGCGCATCGGCGTGCGGGCGAGTTCCTGGGCTGCGATCCCGGTGAGGTCGCCTTCGGTCAGAGCATGACGGCGCTCAACTTCCTGCTGACCCGCGCGTTCGCGCGGACGCTGGAACCCGGCGACGAGGTCCTCGTCACGAGGCTCGACCACGACGCGAACGTCGCTCCCTGGCTCCAGATCCAGGAGGACATGGAGATCGTCGTGCGCTTCGTCGACGTGACCGACGACCTCGCGCTCGACTACGACGACCTCGAACGGCAGCTCTCGGAGAGGACGCGCGTCGTCGCCTTCCCCGCTGCCGCGAACTCGGTCGGCACGGCGCCGGACATCCGCCGGATCGTCGATCTCGCCCATTCGGCCGGCGCCCTCGCCTGGGTCGACGCGGTCCACTACGGGCCGCACGGGCGGATCGACGTCGGAGCCTGGGGCTGCGACGTCCTCCTCTGCTCGCCCTACAAGTTCTTCGGGCCGCACATGGGCATCGCCTTCGGGCGCGAGGAGCTGCTCCGCAGCTGGCGGGCGTACAAGGTGCGCCCCGCGGCCGACGAGCCGGTCGGCCACCGGTTCGAGCTCGGGACCTCGCAACACGAGCTCCTCGCGGGCTTCGTCGCCGCGGTCGAGTACATCGACTCGCTCGGGTGGGAGGCCATCACGGCGCACGAGCACGAGCTCGGCGAGCGGTTCCTCGCGGGCTTGCCGGACGGCGCGACACTGCACGGGCTCCCGACGATGGAGGGTCGCGTCCCCACCTTCTGCTTCAGCGTCCCCGGGCGGACGGCCCGCTCGGTCGCCGAGCACCTCGCCGAGCGTGACGTCGCCGTCTGGTGGGGCAACTACTACGCGCTCGAGACGATCCGCAGGCTGGGCCTCGACGAGGCGGACGGCGCGGTGCGCGCCGGGATCGTCCACTACACGACCGCCGAGGAGGTCGACCGGCTTCTCGCCGGGATCGCGGAGCTCGGGTGAGACTCCTCGTTCTCGGCGGCACGAAGTTCCTCGGCCGCGCCATCGTCGACGCGGCTCGGAGCGCGGCCATGAGCTGACGCTCTTCAACCGCGGCCAGACCGGCGCGGAGCTCTATCCCGAGCTCGAGCGGATCACCGGCGACCGCGACGGCGGCCTCGACGGCCTCTCCGGACGGGAGTGGGATGCGGTCGTCGACACGTCCGGGTATCTCCCGCGCGTGGTCGCCGCCGGCGCCGAGGCGCTCGCCGGCGCAGTCGGGCATTACGTGTTCGTCTCGAGCATCTCGGTCTACGCGTCGTTCGCCGAGGTCGTCGACGAGCACGCGCCGCTCGCAGAGCTCTCCGAGCCGGGCTCCGAGGACATCGGACGCGACTACGGCGCGCTGAAGGCGCTCTGCGAGGAGGCGGTCGAGAGCGCGTTCCCGGGCCGCGCCACCTCCGTCCGGGCCGGCCTGATCGTCGGCCCGCACGACCCCACCGGTCGCTTCACGTACTGGCCGCACCGGATCGCGCGGGGCGGCGACGTCCTCGTTCCCGGGCCGGCGTGGCGGCCGCTCCAGCTCGTCGACGTACGCGACCTCGCAGCCTGGATCGTCGGTGTCGCGGAGCAGGGCCTCGCGGGCGTCTTCAACGCCACGGGGCCGACCACGATGGGCGCGATCGTCGATGCGGCACGGCGCGTCACCGGCACGACCGCGCGGGCGGTCGAGGTCGACGACGCGTTCCTCGGCGACCAGGGCGTGGACGAGTGGATGGAGCTGCCGCTCTGGGTCGACACACGACAGGAGAGCTGGCGGCGCTTCCTCGAGGTCGACGTCTCGCGCGCCGTCGCCGCCGGCCTGACGTTCCGGCCGCTCGACGAGACGGTGGCCGGCACGCTCGCGGAGGCAGAGACGGTCGACGGCGTGGGCCTCGCTCCGGAGCGGGAGCGCGAGCTGCTCGCCGCCTGGTGGGCTCGCGGAGGCTCGCCGGCCTAGATCCCTCAGGAGGGTGGTGGGGCGAGCCCCGCGGCGGCAATCGCTTCGAGGGCGAGGCGCTCGTCGACCTCCCCCGGCAAGCCGCTCACCCCGACGGCGCCGACCCGTTCCCCCGCGGCGAAGATCGCGACGCCGCCGAGGAAGAACGAAAAGAACGGGTCGAAGCTCGCCAGCTCAGTCGGGGCACTCGCGAGCTTCTCGGCGAGAGCCCGCGTCGTCGAGGCGTCGCTGCGCGCGGCCGTGTACGCCTTGCGCCGCGCGTTGAGCTCCGTATCCAGGGCCGCTCCGTCCATCCGCAGCGACGCGATGACCTCGCCGTGGTCGTCCGCCACCACGACCGAGACCGGGCCCGACGATCGGTCGACGACGTGTCCGACGATCGCGCGAGCGACCTCGTGCGTGAGGGGGCTGGGGGTCACGAGACACGTCTATACCATGGCCGCGTGCCGACCTTCGACCGCACCACGCTCTCCAACGGGACGCGGCTCGTCACGGCGTCGATGGACCACGCGCAGTCCGTCTCGTGCTTCGTGATGTTCGCCGCCGGCTCCCGCTACGAGCGCCGCGAGGAGGGTGGCATCGCCCACTTCGCCGAGCACATGTTCTTCAAGGGAACCGAGCGGCGGCCCACGGCGCGTGCGATCGCCACGGAGATCGACTCGATCGGCGGCGAGTTCAACGCGTTCACGGGCAAGGAGCTCACGGGCTACTACGTCAAGTGCGCCGCCGAGACGCGCGACGTCGCGCTCGACGTGCTCGTCGACATGCTCCGCAACTCCCGCTTCGACGCCGACGAGATCGAGCGCGAGAAGGGCGTGATCGTCGAGGAGATGAACATGTACGCCGACACGCCACGGTCGTACGTCGGCAACGTGTGGGAGCGGCACGTGTACGGCGACCAGCCTCTCGGCTGGGACATCATCGGGACCGAGGAGACTGTCCGGGGGGCCACACGGGACACCTTCCTCGGCTACCTCGAGCGCTGGTATCGGCCCGAGCGGATGGTCGTGGGCTTCGGCGGCCGGATCGGCGACGACGCTCGTCGAGCGGCTCGAGGAGCTCATCGGCGACATCGCTCCCGCGACGACCGGGGCGGCCGACGCCGTCGCGCTCCCGGCGAACGGGAGCCCGGTGCGGCTGCACACGAAGCAGTCGGATCAGGCCCACATCGTGGTCGGGGCACGCAGCATTCCCGCACGGGCACCCGGACCGATACGTGGTGCAGCTGCTCTCGACCGTGCTCGGCGGCGGGATGTCGTCGCGCCTCTTCACCGAGGTGCGCGAGCAGCGCGGCCTCGCGTACTACGTCTTCTCCGGCAACACGAGCTACGCCGACGCCGGCACGCTCGCCGCCCAGGCCGGCGTCGACCTGAACCGGATCGACGAGGCGGTCGAGACGATCGTCGCCGAGCTGCGGCGCGTCGTCGCCGAGCCGGTGCCCGCCGACGAGCTCGAGAAGGCCCGTGCCTACGCGAAGGGCCGCTTCGTGCTCGGCCTCGAGAGCCCGCACGCGACGATCATGTTCGGCCTCCGCCGTGAGCTGCTCGAGGGCAGTGCCGCGGAGCCGGAGGAGGTCATCGCCGGGCTCGACGCGGTCACCGGGGACGACGTCGCGCGCGTCGCGGAAGAGATCCTCGCCGGCGACCTGCGCCTCGCGCTGATCGGGCCGTTCGACGAGCCCGAGCGCTTCGAGAAGCTGCTCGCGCCGTAACCCGACGCAGCGCCGGCTGCGGTTGTCACGCCGCCGCTTCCAGACCAGAATCGCGCGCATGGCCGCGGTGGTACAGCCGTCGGGGACGGTGACGTTGGTGTTCACCGACATCGAGGGCTCGACACGGCTGCTCGAGCGAGCTCGGCACCGACGCCTACCGGAAGGCCCTGGCCGAGCACCGGCGGATCGTGCGCGAGGCTTGCGCTGGGCAGGACGGGTACGAGGTCGACTACGAAGGCGACGCGTTCTTCTACGCCTTCGCGACCGCGGACGCAGCTGTGAGCGCTGTGTCGGAGGCGATGCAAGGCCTCGGCGGCGGCCCGATCCGGATCCGGGTCGGGATCCATACCGGCGCCCCCGCGCTCGACCCGCCGAAGTACATCGGGATCGACGTCCACCGCGCTGCGCGAATCATGGGCGCCGCCCACGGTGGCCAGGTCGTGCTCTCCCACGAGACCACCGAGCTCCTGGACGGAACCACTGAGCTCAAGGACCTCGGCAACCACCGCTTCAAGGACTTCGACGCAGCCGAGCGCATCTACCAGCTCGGCACTGCGGAGCACCCGCCGCTCAAGTCGCTCTACCGGGTCAGCCTCCCCGTCCCCGCCACCCCCTTCCTCGGCCGCGCCGTCGAGCTCCAGACGGTCGTCGAGCTACTGACCCACCCCGACACCCGCCTTCTCACCCTCACCGGACCGGGCGGCACCGGCAAGACCCGGCTCGCGATCCAGGCTGCCACCGACGTCGCAAGCCAGGTCCCCGACGGAGTCACCTGGGTGGCGCTGGCGCCCCTCCGCGACCCCGAGCTCGTAGCCTCCACGATCGCGCGTGCGCTCGAGCTGGGCGAGGAGTCGGGGTCGCCCCTCGACACGGTCGCGCGGGTGCTCGTGGGCAAGCGGGCACTCCTGCTGATCGACAACGTCGAGCACCTGCTGCCCGACGCGGCCGTCGTCGTCGGGAAGCTCGTCGCCGCCTGCCCGACGCTGCGGCTGCTCGTGACGAGTCGCGAGCGGCTCGCCGTCCAGGGCGAGCAGGAGTATGCGGTCGACGCGCTCGGACACGACGACGCCGTCGACCTGCTGCTCGCGCGAGCCGGGTCCCTGTCCGTAGAGCTCACGCGCGACGAGGCGGTGTCGGCGCTCGTCGACCGACTCGACCGCCTTCCCCTCGCCATCGAGTTGGCCGCAGCGCGCCTGAAGCTCCTCGGACCACGTGAGTTGCTGGAACGACTCGGGCAGCGTCTCGACTCGCTCCGGGGCGGTCCGGATGTCGATCCACGGCAGCAGACGCTCCGGGCGACGATCGCGTGGTCGCACGACCTGCTCGACGACGCCGAGCAGCTGCTCTTCCGACGGCTGTCCATTTTCCGCAGCGCGTGCTCGCTGTCGGCGGTCGAAGCGATCTGCGAGGGCGACGTCGACGATCTCCAGTCGCTGCTCGACAAGAGCCTCGTCAAGCGGCGTGACGACGCGGTGGGAGAGCCTCGCTTCTGGATGCTCGAGACGATCCGCGAGTTCGCCGCCGAGCAGCTCCGCGAGAGGGCGAACGACCTCGAGTCGACGCTCGACCGCCACCTCGAATGGTTCTACGAGCGTGCACGATCACCGGACGGGTACCCGTGGACGGCGACTCCCTCGCGCGTCGAGGAGCTCGAGAGCACACTCGACGACTTTCGAGCCTGCCTCGAGCGGCTCGTGGCCCGGCCCGACGTGCGCAGAGCCTTGACGATGGCGGTCGACCTGTTCCCACTCTGGGAGATGCGCGATCGCTTCGCCGAGGGCGATCGCTGGCTCGAACGGGCGCTCGGGCTGCCCGGGTGCGAGCACGCGGCGGAGCGTGGAGTCGCGCTCGACGCCCGAGCCGGGACGTCCCACCACCTCCTGCGACCGGAGGAATCTCGCCGGCATGCAGCGGCGGCGGTGGACATCCTGAGGGATGCGGGGGCTCCGGAGCAGCTCGCGATGGCGCTGCTCGGCCAGTCCGTCTCCGTTCAGACGAGGGATCTCTCGACCGCCGTCGCGTTCGCGGCGGAGGCGCTCGACCTCGCGCGCAGCGCGAACGCCACGCGCACGGTCCGGACGATCCTGCTCCATCTCGGCGCCTGCGCCGCCGAAGGCGGCGACCACAGCGCGGCCGAGAAGCTCCTGGAGGAGGCACTCGAGCTCTCGCGCTCCCTCGACGACGAGTTCTTCGTGGGCGCATGCCTCGAAGGCCTCGGGGACGTGAAGCTGGATCTCGGTCGAAACGACGACGCGTGGTCGCTGTACCTCGAGGCGGCGGAGCGCGCAAGCGAACGAGACGCGCGCCTCATGCTCGGCGTCGCGATCGGTGGTCTCGCCGCGGCTGCGGCGCGGCTCGGGGAGAGCGTTCTTGCACACCGGCTGTGGGCCTCGTTCGAGCACTGGGAATCGGAACGGGGGAGCGACCTCGCGGCGACGCGTCGAGCGCGCTACGCAGGCGTCGTCTGCGACCGCGTCGCCGTGACGGCGAAGGGCCCGCCGCCGCTCACGCTCGACGAGGCGCTCGACGCAGCGCGCAGCGGCCACGGGATGACGCGCACGCACGTCTGAGCCGCGGCGGCCCCACCCGGCGCCGTTGCAATCTCGTGCGTCATGTCGCATAGTCCGCGACGAAAGCGGCCCGGTGTCGCCGGAGCGGCCGGCGGCACCTCGAACCAGGAGGGGCTCATGCGGCGGATGCTGCCGGTTCTCTCGACCCTCGTCGGCCTCGGGTTGCTCGCTTCCGCCTACATGACGGCGACCGCGAGTCCGGCGACCGAGGAGCGGATCCTGCGCCTCAACGTCAGCACGACGGACATCAAGTACCTCGACCCCGCCTTGAACTACGACTTCTACGGGTGGCGCCTCGAGTCCGCGACGTGCGCGATGTTGCTCGGCTACCCGGACAAGGCCGGACCCGCGAGCGCCCGGCTCTATCCCGAGGTCGCACGCGGATTCCCGAAGGTCACGGACGGCGGGAAGAAGTACGCGTTCACGATCCGCAAGGGATTCCGGTTCTCCGACGGAACGCCCGTGACCCCCGCGAGCTATGCGCGAGCGATCGAGCGAGGCCTCAGCCCGAAGATGCAGTCATCGGCGGCATCGTTCCTGGGCGACGTCGTGGGAGCCGCCAAGGTGCTCGCCGGCAAGGCCACGAGGCCGTCGGGCGTGAGCGTCAGCGGCGATACCCTCGTCATCCGGCTGACGAAGCCCGCTCCGGACTTCCTGAACCGCATCGCGATGCCCTTCTTCTGCGCGGTGCCACATGACCTCCCGATCGATCCGGACGGGATCAACACGCCTCCGGGCGCCGGGCCGTACTACGTCTCGAGCAAGGCGGTCAACAAGCGGATCGTTCTCCGCAAGAACCCCTACTACGGCGGTTCACGTCCGCAACGCTGGGACGTCATCACGGTCGAGGTGGGGATGGCAGAGCAGACGAGCTACCTGCAGGTACGGAAGGGCGAGGTGGACCTCGACATCTTCGGACTTCCGCCTGCCGCCCACACCGAGCTCACGAAGACGTACGGGATCAACAAGGGCCGGTACTTCGTCCATCCGTCGAACTCGATCGGCTACTTCGCGCTCAACACGTCGCGCGGGATCTTCCGCGACGTCAAGGTGCGGCAGGCGGTGGCGAATGCGGTGAACCGGCCCGCCATCACGAACCTTGCGGGCCTGAACGCGGGCAAGCCGAACGAGCAGATCCTGCCGCCTGGGATTCCCGGGTATCGCAACGCGAACATCTACCCCCTCGACCGTCCGAACATCCAGAGGGCGAAGGCCCTGCTCGGCGGGAAGACGGGCAAGGTCGTCATGTACACCACCAACGATCGCATCGGTTCCGCGACCGGTCAGATGGTGAAGGCGAATCTGGCCGCGATCGGGTTGGACGTCGAGGTGAAGGAGTACACCTTCGCGGTCCTGATCGAGAAGGCAGGGACCCGGGGCGAGCCGTTCGACATGTGGTCGATCGGCTGGTTCGCCGATTACCCCGATCCCTACGACTTCATCAACATCCTGCTCGACGGACGCACGATCGGCCCCAAGAACAACATCAACACCGCGTACTTCGACAACCCCGCGTACAACCGGAAGATGGACGCGGCCGCGCGACTCTCGGGCGACGCGCGTTACCGCGCCTACGGAAACCTCGACATCGACATCACGCGCAACCAGTCGCCGCTCGTGATCACGAACAACCAGAACGTCCGCGAGTTCATCTCCACCAGGGTCGGCTGCCCCACGTACTCGTTCGCCTGGGGCGGTCTCAACCTCGTCCTGCTCTGCCCGAAGCGCTAGGCAGCGAACTGTCAGCAGCCGGTCCGGCGCCGCCACAGTGGAGGTGGCGCCGGACGCGGCTGCGTCGAGGTGCATCTTGACTGCGTACGCTATCTATGACATCATCTCTGCATGCCCGACGAGAGCGAGACGCCAGAGCCCTTCACGATTCCATTGCCGCCTGGCTTCCCGCCGCACCCTGGGCACCCCGGTGACGTCGTGTTCTTCCGTTCGTCCGTCGACGCCGACGGGCCTCCGGGCAAGGAGCACGAGGACATCATGCTGCGGCGCGTCCCGCGTGGGGTCGCGATGCGCTTTCGCGCTGCGGCCGGCGGGCGAGCGATGACGCACGCGCAGTACCTGACCGCGCTCGTCGAGCTTCACGCGGGGACGCGCGAGCGAGCGGACGCGGGTGACGAGGCTGCAACGGCGGCGCTCGCGGAGCTCGGGCTCCAGACCGTCAACGTCTGACCCCGCTTCGAGTAGCGTCCGCGCGTGGATCGGCGCGGCCCGTCGCTCGGCGAGGCGCTCGCGACCTGGGCGCTCTGGGCCCTCGTCCTGCTCGCGATCCTCGTCACCTATGCGCGGCTCGAGCCCGCGGAGCTGTACCACGTCTCGAACGACGGTCTCGCCGGCGGCCTCTCCCGGGCCTTGATCGAGCTCAACTTCCCGATCTCGCTCGTCGCGATCGCGATCACGCTCCTCTCCCTGGCCGCCCTCCCACGCCGCGCGTGGTGGCTCGGGGCCCCGGCGATCGCGCTGTGCGCAGTGACGGCCTGGCCGGGCGTGGTCGACCAGGACGACCTCGACGCGCGCTGGGTCAACGTGCTGCCCGCGTTCGGCGTCCTCCTGGCGCTGGCGCTGACCGTCGCGGCCGCTCGGCGGGCCGGAGCGGGCCTCGCGCCGCGACTGCGCTTCGACGGCCTCAGGGTCGTCATCGCGGTGCTCGTGGGCCTCGTGTCGGTCCCGTGGCTCGCCGCGCTCCTCGGCGTGTATCTCCCGGATGGGATCTTCATCATGGAGCGGCCGGGTCGCGAGCCCGACGGCACCACGATCGCAGCCGTCCATCTCGGCCAGCACCACGGCCTCGTCGGGGCGCTCCTCGTCCTGAGCGGCCTGCTTCTCTCGCGGCCGCGACTCCCCGCGGGGCGACTTCGCCTCGTGACCCGGCTGTACGTGGCGCTCGCGATCGCCTACGGCGCCGTGAACATGACCCAGGACGCGTGGAACGAGCAGCTCGTGAAGCGCGGGTGGCTCGGCTGGAAAATCCCATCGGCGCTCGAGCCGCGACCGGAGCCGGTCTGGGTCGTCATCCTCGTTCTGACGGCCGGGACGATGCTGGCCCTCCGGCGCGAGGCACCGTCACGCGCGGCGTAGACTCGCCGGGGTGACCGAGCGGGAGCTACTCGCCCACACCGCCGAGCTCGCGTCGGGATATCTCGCGACCCTGGAAACGCGGCCGGTCTACCCGCAGGTCCCCCTGGCCGAGCTTCATGCCGCGATCGACGGCCCGCTCCCGGAGGGCCCGACCGACGCGCTCGAGGTCATCGACGCGCTCGCGAAGGCGGCCGAGCCCGGGCTCGTGGCCAGCGGGAGCGGGCGGTACTTCGGGTTCGTCGTCGGGGGCTCACTGCCCGTCGCGCTGGCTGCGGACTGGCTCGTGTCGACCTGGGATCAGAACCTCGGGCTCCTCGCCCTCGGCCCTTCGGCGCTCGTGGCCGAGAACGCTGCCGGGGCCTGGGTCAAGGATCTCCTCGGGGTACCCGACCACGCCTCGTTCGCGTTCGTCACCGGGTGCCAGATGGCGCACGTGACCTGCCTGGCCGCGGCGCGGCAGCACGTGCTCGACACCGTCGGCTGGGATCTTCTCGAGCAGGGACTCGCCGGTTCGCCGCCGATCACCGTCGTCGTCGGCGAGCGTCGCCACTCGACGATCGACCGGGCCTTGCGCTACCTCGGGATCGGACGTGCGCAGCTCCAGGCGGTGGCCACGGGCGGCGACGGCAGGATCGATCCTGCCGCCCTCGAGAGTGTGCTCGGCAGAATCGAAGGCCCGACGATCGTCTGCGCTCAGGCCGGCGAGATCAACACCGGGGCATTCGACGACTTCACTGCTGTCGCGGACGCGGTCGAGGGGTCGTCGGCGTGGCTCCACGTGGACGGGGCCTTCGGGCTGTGGGCGTCGGCGAGCCCGGCGCTTCGCCATCTCGTTGCGGGACATCACCGTGCAGATTCCTGGGCGACGGATGCGCACAAGTGGCTGAACGTCCCCTACGACTGCGGGATCGCCCTCTGCGCCCATCCGATCCCTCATCGCGCGGCGATGACGGCGCACGCGGCCTACTACGTTCGGGATCCGGATGCGATCAGGGAGCCGGTCGACTGGACGCCGGATCACTCCCGCCGGGCGCGGGCGGGTCCTGTCTACGCCGCGCTGCGGCAGCTCGGCCGCTCCGGGGTCGCCGACCTGATCGAGCGCTGCTGCGCTCACGCCCGGCGCTTCGCCGAGCTGATCGCCGAGCTCCCCGGCTGCGAGGTGCTGAACGAGGTCGTCCTCAACCAGGTGCTCTTCCGCTTCGCCGACGACGAGACGACGGCCGCCGCGCTGGCCGCCGTCCAGGCGAGCGGCGAGGCATGGATGAGCGGGACGACGTGGGACGGCCGCGCCGCGATCCGCCTCTCCGTGTCGGGCTGGCGAACGACGGAGAGCGACATCGACCGCACGCTCGCGGCGTTCGGGCGTGCGCTCGACTCGAGCGGCTAGCCGCGCGCTCGCCGGGCGCGCCGCCCGCAGGCGTAGCCGAGCGCGATCTGTGCCCGGGTCCCGTCGAGCCCGAGGAGCTCCTTGATCCGCTCGTCGTACATGCCGCCGATCTCGCACCCGGCGAGACCGGAACGGGCGAGTCGGAGTGCGAGGCTCTGCGCCGCGTGGCCGACCTCGATGAGCGCGAAGCGTCCGCCCCGCTCGCCGTACTTCGCCGTGACCCGGTCCGGGAAGAGCACGAACACGACGACGACGTGCGGCACGTCGTCGCACTCGTCCAGGTTGACGGCGTCGCGGTAGGCGCTCCACGGCGGCAGCTTCGACACGATCGTCAAGGCGTGGTGCTGCGGGTCGTGGTGCACCGCGGTGCCCGTCAGAGGCCCGGCGACGTTGGGGAGCAGCGCGAAGATCTCGAGCGCGTAGGTCGCTCCTGCGGAGGGATACGGCCGCCGCCCGTCCCGATGAGCCGCGAAGGCCGTGAAGAGCGCTCCGAGCTTTCGCACGGGGAGCGGCCGTCCGTCGAACGCGCGCTCGCTGCGGCGCGCTGCCGCCGCCGACGCCAGGCCGTCGCGACTGCGGCGAAGCGCGACCGGCGCCGACGGGTACCGGAGCTCGTCGCCGTGGGCGGGCTCGGTGGCCGCGTACTCGTCGAGGCGCCGGGCGAACTGCTGGATCGTGATCGGGCCGAGCTTCGAGTTCTCCCAGAAGACGTCGTACAGCGCCGCGTCCACGGTCAGCCGAGTGGGTGGGGGTACGGGGTCGGGTACCGGAGCTCGCGCTCGTCGACCCACGGGTACCGGCGCCGGACGTCGGGCACGGTGCCTCCGAGGAACGGCCAGCGCTCGTCGGCGTGGATCGGGGCGAGATCCGGCGAGAGGGCCCGGACGACGTGGGCCCCGGCCTCGCGGACGTCGCAGGTCGTGAGCTCGCGGTAGAGGACGCGGATGCCGGCGGCGGCGAGGCCGAAGCCGAGCGCCGCGAGCGAGTCGACGCCGTCCGGCGGCGGCTCGGCGAGCGTTCCCTGGAGCAGCGGGAGCCGTTCCCACTCGCCTGCTGCGACCGAGTAGTAGACGGCGTGATCCTCGAACGTGCGCACGTCCGCCGGGAGCGGAACCTCGACTCCGGATGGGCCTCGCGGTAGGGGCCGACGAAGGTGACGCCCTGGAGCCATTCGAGGTATGCCTTCTCGACCGCGGCCGCCCAGGTCGCCCGGCACGCCGCGCCCAGCGAGTAGCGGGGCACGCCGCGAAGGGGAAGCTGTCCCGCGACGATCGCGACCGGGTGGGGGCTGAAGGCCGGAGTCGCGTCGATGCACAGGACGTCTCCGCCGAGGGCAGCGACCTCCCGCCCGTAGCCGGCATCGAGCTCGACCCGCCGACCGGGCACGCCGTGGAGCCAGGTGCTCATCAGGGCGTCGCGCTCGACGAGCTCCTGAACCGCGCGCCCGAGGGCCTCGAGCCTCGACGCGCCTGCAGCCAGCCCGGAGGACGTCGTGACGGCCGCCCCTTCCGGCGAGAGGCCCATCAGCTCGACGGGGACCCAGGTCTCGCGGTTGTCGGCGAGCGCGAAGGCGTTCGTGTACGTCCGCTCGCGGCCGAAGAGGTCGCGGTGCGGAAACGCAGGGTCGGCTCGCTGCTCCGGCGAGTAGAGGGAGAAGTCCTCCAGCTCCAGCACGAGCTGGTCCACCACCTCGCCGCGGCGACGACGGGGAAGCTCGCAGGTGTGTGCCGCGTAGCGCTCGAGCGCTTCCCCGACCGCGGCCTGCTCTGCCGCGCGCCGGTCTCGGGCGATCCCGCCCGCGGCGCTCCTCCAGCCGCCGCCCGGCGCGGCGGGGACGGCGACGTTCACGATCCCGGCCGGCTCGGCGAAGGTCGCCGGGACCTGCCGGGGCGGAAGGACGACCCCGTGCCGGAACCCGGCGGCCGCCGCGAGCGGGCGCGAAGGCGGCTCCTCCGTCGCCCGGGCGCCGCTCACGTGTCCCGGAAGTGGAGGACGCACGCAACCGCGATCGCGGCGCCGAGGAGCACGGCGACGGCCAGGTACAGCCCCACCGAGCCCTCGGTCTCGGTCGAGAGGAGCGATAGGACGACGAAGAACTCGGCCGCCACCGCCCCGGTGCCGAGCACGACGACCCCGATCGCGCGCGTCCACGGATGCCAGTCGCCCGCGCCCCGGTAGGCAAGGGCGACGAGGAGGTACCACACCGCGAACGGGACGATCACCGTCCACCACGTCCCGAGTGCGACCGCGACGGCGAGCGGGAGCGCGAGCGCGCCGACGACCGCGGCCCACGGCGACGGCCAGCGAACGCGGCCGGGATCTGCCCCGCTCACCGTGCGGGCGATCGCCTGGGTACTCGCCGCCGTATACGCGGACGTGCCGATGATGGTCGCCACGCAACAGCAGCAGCAGCAGCAGCAACAGCACGTCGGGGTCGCCGCGACGGCGCGCGCCCGGGGCGAGTCGAACTGCGTCACGAGCCGGATCACGCGGCGTTCACCCACGGGAGCTCGATGTGGCCGGGAGGCGCCGCGGCCTCGTCGCCGCACGCGGGGCACCACGGCAGCCGGTAGACCGGGCAGGTGACGACGCGATGCGCGTAGAGGTCATAGGCGACGGTCGCGTTCGCGAGCCGGAAGTCGCCTCGCGCCAGTCGTTCGAGCTCGCGGACCGCGAGCACCGCCGCTAGGGCCGGGCTCTCGAGGACGGCGGGCCGGTCGGGCGGTGGGGCGTCGCCCCAGAGGCTGCCGATTCGCCCCGCGAGACAGGCGAGGCACGCGGTCTCGCCGGGTACGACGAACGGGCCGAGCGAGACCGTGTGGTGGTAGGCGAGGTCGAGGAGCAGGTGGCGCGTCGGCTCCGGTCTCGCGTCGTCGTAGAGCTCCACCAGGCGCGCAGTCGTGCGGACGACGAGCACGAGGTCCGCGTCGTCGTCACAGCGATGAACGACCTGGCTGTCGTCGAGCGCGTCCCGCAGCCACCGCTCGAGACGTGGCTCGACCATCCCTGCAAAGCGAACCTTGACGTCCGTCGGCCGTTCGGCCTCCGGTCCACGGCGCACGGCACCGGCGCCGTCGAGCGCCTCGAGCGTCTCGCGCGCCCGGAGCCGGAGCTGCGTGGGATCGATCGCCCCCCGCTCCCATCCGTCGAGAAGCTGTCGCGCGCTCTCCTCGTCGAGATCGACCGCGGCATGGACGACGTCTGCCCCGGCGCTCACGACGAGGATGCCGTCGTCGAGCGACGCACGCCAGGCCGGGCTCGGCACGTACGGCTCCGACACGGACGCATCTCACCACCTCGCCCGGACGGCGAACGTGGCGCGCGCAGGCGCGCGGTCAGTCCTCTGCGGGTGTCTCTGCCGCGCGCTCGGCGATCTCGCTGACGACCGTCGGGTCGGCGAGCGTCGTCGTGTCGCCGAGCGGGCGCTGCTCGGCGACGTCGCGGAGCAGCCGCCGCATGATCTTCCCCGACCGCGTCTTCGGAAGCTCCGGCGTGAAGACGATGTTCGCCGGCTTGGCGATCGCGCCGATCTTGACCGCGACGTGGTTCCGCAGCTCCTCGAGCATCTCGACGGAGCCCTCGGCGGCGCCCTTGAGCGTGACGTAGGCGACGATCGCCTGGCCCGTCGTCGCGTCCGAGCGGCCGCAGACGGCCGCCTCCGCCACGCGCTGATGGTCGACGAGAGCCGACTCGACCTCGATCGTCGAGATGCGGTGCCCCGACACGTTCATCACGTCGTCGACGCGGCCGAGGAGCCAGAAGTCGCCGTCGGCGTCGAGCCGGGCGCCGTCACCCGCGAAGTAGAGGCCGGGGAAGCGCTCCCAGTAGGTCGCCCGGAAGCGGGCGTCGTCGCCGAAGATCCCTCGCGTCATCGCCGGCCACGGCCGCTCGAGGACGAGGTAGCCGCCGCCCTGCTCGACGCGCTCGCCCTGCTCGTTCACGACCCCCGCGGCGACGCCCGGGAAGGGTTTCGTGGCCGAGCCCGGCTTCGTGGTCGTCACCCCGGGCAGCGGCGTGAGGAGGATCATCCCCGTCTCCGTCTGCCACCAGGTGTCGACGATCGGGCAGCGGGCGCCGCCGACGTGCTCGTGGTACCAGATCCACGCCTCGGGGTTGATCGGCTCTCCGACCGAGCCGAGCAGCCGGAGCGAGCTCAGGTCGTGCGGCTCCGCGTGCTCCGGCCCCCACTTCATGTGGGCGCGGATCGCGGTCGGTGCGGTGTAGAGGATCGTCACCCCGTAGCGCTCGACGATCGACCACCAGCGGGACTTGTCCGGGAAGTCGGGCGTGCCCTCGTAGAGCACCGAGGTCGCGCCGTTGCACAGCGGCCCGTAGACGATGTAGCTGTGCCCGGTGATCCAGCCGATGTCGGCCGCGCACCAGTAGACGTCGCGCTCGGGCTTGAGGTCGAAGACGTAGTGGTGCGTCGTGGCGGCGCCGACGAGATAGCCGCCCGTCGTGTGCACGATCCCCTTCGGCTTGGCCGTCGTGCCCGACGTGTACATGAGAAAGAGGAGGTCCTCGCTCTCCATCGGCTCGCACGGGCACGTCGCTGGATCGTCGGGGACCTCGAGCTCGTGGTACCAACGATCGCGACCGTCCGTCATCGGCACGTCGTTCCCCGTCCGGCGCACGACGAGGCACGAGTGGACCTTCGGCGCCGCCGCCATCGCCTCGTCGGCGGTGAGCTTGAGCGGCACCGTGGAGCCGCGGCGCCAGGCCTCGTCCTGCGTCACGAGCACTTCGCACCCCATGTCGACCATGCGCCCCGACAGCGAGTCGGCCGAGAAGCCGCCGAAGACGACGGTGTGCGGCGCCCCGAGCCTCGTGCACGCGAGCATCGCGATCGCGAGCTCGGGAACCATCCCCATGTAGATCGCGACCGGCGTCCCCTTCTCGACCCCGAGCTCGCGGAGGGCGTTCGCCATCCGCACGACGTCCCGCTGGAGGTCGGCGTAGGTGATCGTCCGCGTGTCGCCCGGCTCTCCCTCCCAGTGGTAGGCCACCCGGTCGCCGTGCCCGGCCTCGACGTGCCGGTCGACGCAGTTGTGCGCGACGTTGAGCTTCCCGCCGAGGAACCACTTCGCGTACGGGAGCTGCCAGTCGAGCA
The DNA here is from genome assembly GCA_963734045.1 of uncultured Actinomycetes bacterium. Lineage (GTDB taxonomy): Bacteria > Actinomycetota > Thermoleophilia > Gaiellales > Gaiellaceae > Gaiella. The sequence continues at coordinate 313,192 of CAVTFU010000009.1, forward strand.
GGGTATGGAAGTCCTCGAGCCACGTCACGCGCTCGCGCGCCTCCCGGGCCCAGAACGCGTCCGGCTCGAGGTCGTAGATCCCGGGCCCGGCGTTCGCCTGCGCGGCGAACGCAGGATCGGGCGGGAAGCGACGCTCCTCGTCGAGCAGCGTCTCGATCGCCCGGTCGCTCATCCCGTCGCGGCGGGCGCCGCGAGCGCGGGGTCGAGCCCGTACGGGAACTCGGTGATCGTCTCGCAGCCGTCATCGGTGACGAGCAGGAGGTCCTCGACCCGCACGCCGCCCCAGCCGTGCCGGTACAGGCCCGGCTCGAGCGTGACGACGTCGCCCGCGACGAGGTCGTGCCCGATCTTGCCCAGGCCGGGCGACTCGTGGACGTCGAGGCCGACCCCGTGCCCGAGGCCGTGGTAGAAGCCGTCGCGGAGCACCGTCCCCTCCGGCACCGTCAACTGGGTGGGGTGGCCGCGCTCGGCAAAGAAGGCGCAGACAGCCTCGTGGATCGACCTCCCGTTGACCCCCGGTGCCAGCATCTCGCGCGCCAGCTCGAGCGCCTCGAGGCTCTCCTCGTGCCACGCGACGATCGTGGGGTCGGGCTCCCCGACGACGAAGGTGCGCGTCACGTCCGAGAAGAGCCCGCTCTCGACGTGTCGCGGGAAGAGGTCGCACACGATGTGGTCGTCGTTCGCGAGGCGCCCCGAGCCGTGATCGTGGCCGTCGGCGGCCTGCGGCCCGTGGGCGGCGATGAGGTCGTCGCCCGAGCAGCCGTGCGCGGCGAACCGCGCGATCGCCGTCTCGCGGAGGAGCTCTGCGGTCAGCGGCTCGCTCGTCGACGACCCGGCCACCGTCCCCCGGCTCCGAGCGAAGGAGCAGCGCCGCGATCGCGGCCATCCCGTCCTCTGCCGCGCGCGAGGCGATGCGGATGCCCTCGAGCTGCGCGGGCGTCTTGCGCCGGCGTCGGTCATCGAAGAACCGCTGGTCGACGGTGAGCTCGACGCCGTCGGCCCGGAGCGCCTCGGCATGCTGGAGCGGGAAGGTCGCGGGCACGACTGCCTCTCGGAGGCCGAGCGAGCGCGCCACCCGGACGCTGATGATCGACGCCATCTCGTAGATGTCGACGCCGTCCCGGACGAGGTCGTCGACCGGGAAGGTCTCCACAGCGACGATCTCGACCGTCGGGTCGACCGCCGCGATGCGGTCTCCCTCGATGCTCCAGACGACCGCGATCCGGCGCCCGTCGATCTCGGCGAAACAGAAGGGGTCGCCGATCGCGACGGACACCTCGTGGCGGAGCTCTGTCGAGCGAACCGAGTCGCCGATCAGCAGCACGTTCGGCATCGGCGGAAGCCTACTCGTCCGCCTGCGGCCGGTCGCTAGGGTCTCGCAGGTGAGCGGGCCTCTCGACGAGCTGCGCGTCCGGCTGGCCGAGGGGGCCGACCTCGCGCCGCGCGGCCGGGGTGCTCGGCTGGGAGCAGCGGGTGACGATGCCGCCACTCGGAACGGACGCCCGCGCCGACCAGCTCGCGACGCTCGGGCGGATCGCCCACGAGCGGTTCATCGACGACGAGGTCGGCCGGCTGCTGGACGCCGCCGAGCCGCTCGTCGAGTCGCTTCCCTACGACTCGGACGACCGCAGCCTCGTGCGGGTGACCCGTCGTGACTGGGAGAAGGCGCGGCGCGTGCCGACGGCGCTCCGCGAGGAGCTGACACGTGCCGGCGCCCGCGGCCACCACGCGTGGGTCGAGGCGCGCCGCACGAGCGACTTCGCCTCCTTCCTCCCGTACCTCCGGACGAACGTCGAGCTCAAGCGCCGCTACGTGGAGTGCTTCGAGTGGTCCGACAGCCCGTACACGCCGCTTCTCGACGACTACGAGCCCGGCATGCTGACCACCGAGGTGCGCGAGGTGTTCGCGGTGCTGCGGCCCGCGCTCACGGAGATCGTCGCCTCGGCGCCGGAGGTCGACGCGACCTTCCTGCACGGCGACTTCCCGCCCGACGCGCAGCGCGCGTTCGCGGAGCGCATCCTCGCGACGCTCGGCTTCGACGAGGGTGCCTGGCGGCTCGATCCGACCGCACACCCGTTCTGCACGTCGTTCACGAACCGCGACGTGCGGCTGACGACGCGGTACCGCCCGGACGACCTCGAGTCCGTGTGGTCGACCCTGCACGAGGCAGGGCACGGGCTCTACGCGCACGGGATCGCAGACTCGCTCCTCCGGACGCCGCTCGACAGCGCGCCCTCGCTCGGGGTCAACGAGTCGCAGAGCCGGACCTGGGAGAACCTCGTGGGCCGCAGCCGGCCCTTCTGGGAGCACTGGTACGAGCCGCTCCAGGAGACGTTCCCCTCGTTCCAGCGAGGTCGACTTCGACGACTTCGTCCGCGCGATCAACCGGGCCGAGCCGGGCCTCATCCGCGTCGACGCCGACGAGACGACCTACAGCCTCCACATCATCCTCCGCTTCGAGCTCGAGCAGGAGCTGCTCGAGGGCACGGTGGCGCTCGAGGAGCTTCCGGAGGTGTGGAACGCGCGCATGAAGGAGTTCCTCGGCGTCGACGTGCCGGACGACGGGGACGGCGTGCTGCAGGACGTCCACTGGTCGGGCGGAGGCTTCGGCTACTTCCCGACCTACGCGCTCGGCAACGTCCTCTCGCTCCAGTTCTGGGAGGTGGTGCGGCGCGAGCTTCCCGACCTCGACGACGCAGCTCGCCGCCGGCGACGCTGCTCCCGCTCTCCCACTGGCTGCGCGACAACCTGTACTCGCTCGGGCGCAAGCTCACGCCGAAGGAGACGATCGAGCGCGCTCACGGGCTCTGCCGAGATCGACCCCGGGCCGTACCTCGCGTACCTGCGGGACAAGTCCGCCTCGCTCGTCTGAACCCGGCACACGGCGCCCGCCGCTCCTAGACTCAGCGCGTGGACCCGATCGACCGCGCGAACGAGCTGCTCACGGGGTATGCCGCGCTCGCGCTCGCCGAGCTGCCGGCGGAGACGAGTGTCTTCGACGTCCACACGCACCTCGGCGAGGACATCGACGGCATGGTCGGAGACGAGGACGAGCTCCTGACGATCCAGCGCGCCTACGGGATCCGGCGCTCGTTCGTCTTCTGCCTCGACGAGCCCGATCGCCATCCGGCCTTCACGGCGGCGAACGACCGGACGCTCGCGCACGCGGCGGTCGCCCCGCAGGAGCTCGCTTCCGTTCGTGCGCCTCGATCTCGACGAGACGCCGATCGAGGAGGCGTCCCGCTGCCTCGACCTGGGTGCGCGCGGGATCAAGCTCCACCCGCGTGCGCAGCGGTTCCTGCCCGACGACCCGCGGCTCGAGCCCGTCTTCGCGCTGGCCGCGGACCGCAGCGTGCCGATCCTCATCCACGGCGGCCGCGGCCTGCCACCGATCGCGGACTCGCTCGCGCGCCTCCTCGACCGGCACTGCCCGCCGGCCCTCATCATCGCGCACGCCGGCATCGTCGACCTCGCGGCGATGGCGCGGAACTTCTCCGGTCGCCCCGGCGTCTTCTTCGATACCTCCGTGTGGAGCGCGCTCGACCTCCTCGACCTCTACCGGCTCGTGCCGCCCGAGCAGGTCGTCTACGCGTCGGACTACCCGTACGGGCGCCAGCCGAACTCGCTGCTGATGGCGGTACGCACGGCGCGCGCGGCGGGCTTCGACGACGCGCGAGCTGCGGGCGATGCTCCACGACACCGGCGCGCGGATCGCCGACGGGCTCGAGCCGATCGCACCCAGTGCGCCGCGCGGCGCGTCGGAGCTCTCCCACCCGGTGACGTTCCTCCGCATCTACCAGTACCTGACGATGGCGTCGGCGATGCTCTGGATGCGCCACCCGGCCGATACCTTCGGCGTGATCGGGCTCGCGCTCAACGCCTGCGACGAGCGGTCGAACGGCCACCGGGGCTCGACCGAGCAGATCCGCGAGCTGCTCGTCGCGACGCGCGACCTCTGGGAGCTCGCCGCCGGAGCCGAGGACGACGACGTGCTGCGCCGCCGCGCGCAGCGCGGGGCGTTCAGGCTCGTGCACCTCGCGAGCGTCCTCGCCGTGACGAGCGCCACGTAGCGGCTGCCCAGGTCGTAGGGGCGAGGATATCTCGCCTCTACGGCACACGCGCCTCCAGCCAGGTGACGAGCGGGCCATGGGCCGCCTCCAGGAATCTCCTCGACGGGATTGCCCGCCTCGACGAGCAGTCCTCGGCGACGCGACGTAGTCGCGCCCTTCGCGTCGTGGCACGGGACCCGTGTGCCGCCCACGCGAGCGGCGTGCCTGTCTCCCCCGGCGCCGCCCGGGTCCGGCGCTGCGTCCGAGAGAGAGCATCGCGAACGAGGTCGGCGAGCCGACCCACGCGGCGTGGTGAAGCAGCGAGCCCGCAGGCGAGCCGCCGACGACGCCGCGGAAGTCCGGGCCCACGGTGTCGACCACGGTCCAGATTGCCCGCGCAGCGCGGCTGAGGACGATCACCTCCTGCTGGTCTGGGTCGAGCTGTCGGCAGGGGGAGCCGGTCGCTCGCCGCGCGCGAGCGGGCGATCGCGCGATCGCCTCATCGACGGAGAGCTCGTCGAGGCGCCGAGCTCCGCAAGCGCCTCGGCGATGTCGTCGCGGCCGCGGAACACGTGCGTGCTGATATGCGGTGCGGAGCGGCACGGCGCCGCGCCAGGACTCCCCGCCGGGACGGTCGAGCTCGGCTCCGTGCTCGACGAGCAGCCGCAGGGTCGCCGGGCCGCGGCCGCGACGCACCGCGTGGGCGAGGAGCGCGCCCTCGTTCGAGTCGGCGCCGGCCTCGAGCAGGAGCCGGACGTGCTCGAGCCGCTCCTCGTCGAGGGCGTGCGCCAACGCGTTCGTGCCGGCCGGCCGCGCGCCGTGCTCGAGCAGCAGGCGAAGGCACTCGATGCTCTCGGCCTCGGTGGCGTGGTACAGCGACTCGCCGTCGTCGGGGTCGGCGCCCGCCTCGAGAAGGACGCGGGTCAGCCCGGGATCGTGCGCGACGCCCGCCGCGCCGTAGAGCGCCGACATCGAGCCGTACTCGTTCTCGAAGCTGGCGTTCGGATCGGCACCGCGGCCGAGCAGGTCCGCGGCGAGGCGGGCGGAGGGGAAGCAGGAGTGACAGACGTAGAGCAGCGGCGACCAGCCGCGAGGGCCGCCGGGCTCGTTCGGGTCCCCGTCCCAGTCGCGGCCGAGCACGAGCCGCGCCCACGGGTCGTCGGCGAGCTCGGGTCGCGCGTCGAGCATCGCCTCGGCGCGCGTCCGCTGCCGGTTCGTCGCCGCGGTCACGAACGACGCCGGATCCGCCTCCACGCGGGCTCGATCCTACGCGATCGCCGCGAGCGAACGCTCGGCGAGCGTCGCAAGCAGCGTCCGCTTCCAGGCCGTCTGCGGGTTGCCCGGCAGCCCCGCGCAGGGATCGCCGGGGTCGAGCTCGCGAGGCAGGTTCGCAACGCCCGCCGCGACGAGTCGCACGTCGTCGCCGCGCCGCGCGGCCGCGACCGCGACGAGCGGGAAGCTGAAGGCCGCACGCTCGCCCACGCGCTCGTACGCGGAGGCATCGGGCGGCGACGGCAGTCGGACCGCGACGACGAGCTCGCCCGCCGTGAGCGCGAGCAGCGAGCGGTCGTCGTCCGTCGGGCGCCGGTAGAGGTCGAGCAGCGGCGCCTCGCGACTCCCGTCGCGGGTGCGGAGCTCGACGGTCGCGCCGCAGGCGGCGAGCGCGGGCGCGAGATCCGACGGATGCGCGGAGATGCAGTCGCCGGGCTCGAGATTGTGCTTCCGGTGCTCGCCGATCTGCGCGTAGCAGGTGTCGCCGCCTCCGAGCCAGCAGTGCCACTCCTCGCCGCGGTAGTACCAGCAGCGCGTGTGCTGGCACAGGTTGCCGCCGACGGTGCCGACGTTCCGGAGCAGTGGCGAGGCGGCGAGCCCCGCGGCCGTCGCGACGGCCGCGTAGGGGGCGACCAGCGGGGAGACGGCCAGCTCGGCGAGCGTCGTCGCCGCGCCGATTCGCAGTCCGCCGTCCATCTCCTCGATCCCGCCGAGCCGTGCGTCCCGCAGGTCGACGAGGAGCGCGGGCACCCGAATCCCGCGGTCGACCTGCCCCGCCAGGTCCGTGCCGCCGCCCATCGGGACGGCGCCGCCCTCGGCGAGCAGCGCGAGCGCCTCGTCGAGGTCGGCGGGGCGCGAGTACGCGCTCACGCGAGCGTCTCCAGCACCCGCTGTGGCGTGAGGGGCAAGGCCGCCGGGCGCCGCCCCGTGGCGTGCGCGAACGCATTGGCGACGGCCGCCGCGGTCGGCACGATCGGCGGCTCGCCGAGGCCCTTGGCGCCGAGGTTCGGCAGGTTCGCGTCCGGGAGGTCCACGAAGTCGACGACGATCTCGGGCACGTCGGCGATGCCGGGAACCTTGTAGTCGTCCAGATGCCCGTTCACCGGCATGCCGCTCGTCGGGTCGACGAGCAGCTCCTCGGTGAGCGCGTAGCCGACGCCCTGGATCACGCCACCCTCGACCTGGCTCGACGCGGCGAGCGGATTGACGATCCGGCCGACGTCGTGCACCGCGACGACGCGCTCGACTCTCACGACGCCCGTCCCCGCATCCACCGCGACCTGCGCGATCTGGCAGCCGAACGTGTTGACGCGGAATCCCTCCGGGTTCGGCCCGCGGGTGCCCGAGCCGTCGATCGTCGCGTTCCCGAGCTTGCCCGTCACCTCGATGACGTCCTGGTCGAGCGCCCCGTCCCGGGACCGGATCCGGCCACCCGTGACCGTGAGGTCGTCGGCGGCGATCTCGAAGACGTCGGCGGCCAGCCCGAGGAGCGTCCGCCGGACCTTTCCCGCCGCGCTACGCACCGCGGGCAGGACCGCGGGCGTCGTCATCGAGCCGCCGGCGACCGGCCCGTAGAGGTTCGGCCCCGTGTCGCCCCCGCGCGCGACGACGCGGTCGAGAGGCAGGCCGAGCTCCTCGGCGGCGACGATTCGCGCGGCGGTCAGCGTGCCGGTGCCGATGTCCTGGATCCCGGTCGTGACGAGCGCGCGGCCGTCCTTGTCGAGGCGGATCGAGGCGTGCGCGGGCGGCCCGCCGCCGCCCCACCAGATCTGCGTCGCGCAGCCCATCCCCCGGAGGAGCCCGTCCGGCTGCTCGTCGCGAAGCGCGGCCCGGCCCTCCCAGCCGGCGAGCTCGGCCGCGCGGTCGTAGCAGGCGAGCAGACGCTTGCTCGAGTACGGCAGGTCGGAGCCCTGGTCCCGATCGACGTGGTTCAGCCGCCGCAGCTCGAGGGGATCGAGGTCGAGGGCGGCCGCCAGCTCGTCCATGGCCTGGTCGAGCACGGTGACGCCCTCGACGACGCCGGGCGCGCGGAACGCATTCTGGGCCCGCAGGCTCGTGCGGACGGGGAAGGTCATCGCTCTCACGTTCGGGCAGGCGTAGAGCGAGAGCGCGGGCTCGGCGACCGGGAAGATCCACCCCGAGGCGCCCATGTCGACGACCGCCGCGAGCTCGATCGCCTGAAGGGCTCCGTCGCGCCGCGCGCCGAGCTTCACCGTCTGCCGCGTGTGGGCCCGCCGTCCGCCCACGAGCTGGTCCTCGTGGCGCGAGAGGGCGAGCCGGACGGGCCGGCCGGTGACGCGTGCGAGCTCGGCCGCGAGAATCGCCTCGACCCCCGCGCCCTGCTTCGCCCCGAAGCCTCCGCCGATGAACTCCGCCAGCACGCGGACCTGCTCCGCCTGGAGCCCGAAGCGCTTGGCGAGCTCCCGGCGGGCGTCGAAGATCCCCTGGGTCGAGATCCACGCGGTGAGCTCGTCCCCGTCCCACCGCGCGACCGCGGCATGTGGCTCGAGCGGGGTCTGCACGTGGGCCGGCGTCTCGCACTCGACCTCGACGACGACGTCGGCAGCGGCGAACGCCGCGTCCGGGTCGCCCCGCAGCTGCTCGCGCGGCTCCTCCGTGAAACGCTGCTCGTCGAGCCCCGCCTCGAGGAGGAGCGGTGGAACGTCCTCGAGGACCGGTGCGAGCGCTGCGAGCCCGGCTTCGGCGGCTTCGGGAGTGTCGGCGGCCACCACGGCGAGCGGCGCTCCCGCCCAGGCAGGCTCCGCCGTCAGGACGGCATCCCCCGTCATCGCGAACGGCCCGTCCGGGCCGAGAGCGGCGCGGACCCCCGGGACGGCGCGCGCGGCCTCGAGGTCGAGCCCCGTCACGCGGCACCGGGCGACGGGCGCGCGCAGCACCCGGGCATGGAGCATCCCGGGAAGCGCGACGTCGACCGTGAAGCGCGCCGCGCCGCTCGCCCGCACCGGGCCGTCCTGCCGCGTCGCCGCCTTGCCGACGAGCTCGAGCGCGGCCGTCTCGGGCCACGTCTCGAGGTCGTCTTCCTCGTCGACGAGCGCCCAGACGTCCTCGAAGCGGCCCTCCATCTCGCGCTGGGTCTTGACGAAGCGCGTGCTCATGCGGCCTGCCCCGAGGCGCGGAGGATGGCCCGCTCGATCTTCGGGTAGGCGCCGCAGCGGCAGAGGTTGCCTGCCATGGCGGTGTGGATCTGCTCTCGGGTCGGCCGGGGCGTCGCCTCGAGAAGCGCCGTCGCGGAGACGATCTGCCCGGGCGTGCAGAACCCGCACTGCAGCGCGTCCTCCGCCACGAACGCCTCGGGAAGCGTCGAGCCGTCGCGAGCGACGCCCTCGATCGTCGTCACGGCTCGCCCCTCGGCGGCACCGACCGGGAGCAGGCACGAGGCGACCGCCAGCCCGTCCAGCAGCACGGCGCAGGCCCCGCACGCCCCCTCGCCGCAACCGAGCTTCGCACCGGTCAGCGCGAGATCCTCCCGAAGGACCGTCAGGAGCCGCCGGGTGGGCTCCACGTCGAGGAGGTGGGTCTCCCCGTTGACCTGGAGCTCCAGCGGCACCACGCAAGCAGTACCCGCGCGGCGCAGGGCTCGTCAACTACCCTCGGGCGGTGCTCCGCGTCCTCGCCGTCACTCTGGCCCTGTCAGCGCTGGTGCTGCCGGGCTGCGGAGGCGACGAGGAGGACGCCGCTGCGCCGGACACGACCGCGGCAGAGACGACGGCTCCGGACACGTCCGGCACGGGGGCGGAGTGCGCGGACGTCGAGGCTCCCGAGCCACGCGAGGACGGTGGAGCGACGGCGCCGACCGAGCGGCTCGATCCGGAGCAGACGTGGACGCTCCGCTTCGAGACGTCGTGCGGGGCGTTCGTCGTCACGCTCGACACGGAGTCCGCTCCCGCGACGGCCGCCTCGCTCGTCGCGCTCGCGGGCGACGGCTTCTTCGACGACACGATCTTCCACCGCATCGTTCCCGGGTTCGTCATCCAGGGCGGCGATCCGACGCAGTCCGGAAGCGGTGGGCCGGGCTACTCGACGGTCGACGAGCCCGCGGAGGGCGCGCGGTACACGAAGGGCGTCGTGGCGATGGCCAAGACCGCCGCGGAGCCGTCCGGCACGTCCGGCAGCCAGTTCTTCGTCGTCACCGGTGACGACGTGGGGCTCCCTCCTGAGTACGCCGTCGTCGGCGAGGTCACCGAGGGGCTCGACGTCGTCGAGCTCATCGGGACGCGCGGCGACCCCGCAACCGAGCAGCCGCTCCAGCCGATCGTCGTCGAGTCGGTCACCGCGTCGAGTCAGTGAGCCGGATCGCCGCGGTCGTCCTCGCCGCGGGCGCCGCGACGCGCTTCGGCGCGCCGAAGCAGCGGCTGCTCCTCCCGCGGGTGCTCGAGCGGCTGGCGGCGAGCCCGGTCGACGAGGTCGTGGTGGTCGAGGGCGCCCATCGGCTCGGCGGGGACGACGGGCTCGGTGGTGATTCACCACAACGCGCGGTGCGCCTCGTTCGTTGCGCGGACTGGGAGCGCGGGCCGGGCGCGTCGCTGCGCTGCGGGCTGGCGTCGCTCGGGGCCGACGTCGAGGCGGCGGTCGTGATCATGGCCGACGGGCCATGGCTTGCTCCGGCGGCGGTGGCGCGTGTGATCGACGACTGGCGGGCCAACGGCGGCGAGGTCGTGGCCGCGTCCTACGACGGCGAGCGCGGCCACCCCCTGCTCGTCGCCCGCCCCGCGTGGGACGGAGTTCCGGACGAGGGGCTCCGCGTGCTCGAGCCGCGGCTCGTCCCGTGCGACGACCTCGGCGCCCCGGGCGACGTCGACACGCCGGCAGACCTCGACGACGGGGCCTAGAGAGGGGCGGACGCGCCGGGATCCGTCGTGCGCAGCTCGGACAGCTTCGCCATGAGGCCGGGCGGCATGCGCTCGACCGCCGTCGTCCGGACGTACACGCGGAGGGACTCCTCGAACCGGTACCGCCGCCGGCAGTACTCACATTCGTCGAGATGCATCTCCGCGACCTCGAACTCCTCCTGCGACAGCTCGCGGTCGAGGTAGCCCTGCAGGAGCCTCTCGCACTTGTCGCAGTCGCCGCTCATGCCGCTGCCTCCTCCGCGAGCTTCGCTTTCAGGAGCCGACGTCCACGATGCAGGCGGGACATGACGGTTCCCATCGGGATGTCGAGGATCTGTGCCGCGTCGGCGTAGCTGAAGTCGCCGATGTCGACGAGCACGACGACGTCCCGGAAGTCGTCAGGAAGCGCCGAGAGCGCCGTCACGATCGAGTCCTGCGACAGCCGTTCGACCACGCGGTCCTGATCGAGGACCGTGTCGTCTCCCGCCGCGATCTTGTCGGCGAGGAAGTAGTCGTTCTGGTCGAGCGGCGTCTCGTCGGGACGGCGCTGCAGCCGCCGGCCGCGGTCGACGTTGAGGTTCGTGAGGATGCGGAGGAGCCACGCGCGGAGATTCGTGCCGGGCGTGTACGACTGCCAGCTCCTGAACGCCCTCGCGTACGTGTCCTGCACCAGATCCTCGGCTTCCTCGCGGGTGGAGACGAACCGTCGCGCCACCCGGTAGACCTGGTCGGCGAGCTCGAGGGCCTCCTCCTCGAAGCGCACCCGGTCGCGAGCTTCTGTCGCGGCACGGCGCGCCCCATCCGGCTCGGCCGTCTCCGGCTCGCCCACCGGGCAACCGTAGCAGCGTGTTACGGGAGGGTGAACGGCCGAGCGGACACGGCTATTCCCGCTCGTGGAACCCGGAGTGCGCGAGCGTCGAGACGAGCGCCTCGCGCGACGTGACCTCGTCGTCCCAGGTGAGCGTCACCTCGCCCATCAGGTTCGCGTGCGCGCCTTCGAGCCCCGGCTGCCCCTCGAGCGCCGTCGCGAGCCGCATCACGCACCGCTCGCAGCGGATCCCCGAGACGAGCACGGTGTCCGTGGCGGTCGGCATCAGGCGGATCGTATCGGCGCGCTGGAGCGCCTCAGCGCAACCTCGACACCGGCGATCGAGACGAGGATCGGGTCGTGCGTCGCGCAGATCACGGTCGTGCCGTGCTCGCGGGCGAGGTCGGCGAGGAGACCGCCGACCGCGAGCGTCGCGAGGCTGTCGAGCCGGGAGGTCGGCTCGTCGGCGACGAGCACCGCGGGGCGCCCCGCGATCGCGCGGGCGAGGGCGACGCGCTCGCGCTCGCCCGCCGAGAGCCGATCGACGGGACGCTCGCCGTGGTCGGCGAGGCCGACGACCGCGATCGCGTCCATCGCCCGCTCGCGCGCCTCGAGCCCGTCCACGTCCCGCAGCGAGAGCACGAGCTCGACGTTCTCGCGTGCGGTGAGCGCCCCGGAGAGGCCGGGGAACTGCCCCACGACGCCGATCCGCTCGCGACGGAACGCCGCGCGCCCATCCCGATCGAGGGCCGAGAGGACGACGCCGTCGACGACGATCTCGCCCTCGTCCGGGGTGTCGAGCCCGGCGAGCAAGGCGAGGAGCGTCGACTTCCCGGAGCCGGACGGACCCGTGACGACCGTGAGCGTGCCCGGCGCGAAGACGCCGTCGAACCGCTCGAGGGCAGTCTCGTGCCCGAAGCGGCGCGTGACGCCGCGAGCCTCGACGAGCGCGCCGGCGGCGGTGAGAGGCGTGTCCGCGAGGGCGGGGACGGCGGGGAGCTCGCCGCTCGCGGCCCGCAGCTCCACTGCATCGGGTCGCACCCGGACGACGGCGCGGTCGGCGATGCCCGCCGCCCGGAGCGACTCCTCCGGGATGCGCAGCCAGCCCCCGCGGCCGATGACGATCGTCTCCTCGCCGTCCGTTCGCTCCTCGCCGACGCGTCCGTCGCGGACGTGCACGACCCGATCGGCGATCGCCGCAGACGCCGGATCGTGGCTGACGACGAGCGCGGCCGCGCCCTCCTCGCGGGCGAGATCGGCGAGGAGCTCGAGCACGGTGGCGGCGGTCGCCTCGTCGAGCTCCCCGGTCGGCTCGTCCGCGACGAGCAGGGCCGGCCGGTGGGCCAGCGCTGCGCAGAGTGCGACACGCTGCTGCTCTCCGCCCGAGAGCTCGCCCGGACGCGCCCCGGCCCGGTCGAGAAGGTCGACGCGCTCCAGGAGCGACCGCGCCCGCCGGGTACGCTCGGCGCCCGGGACCCCGCGGAGCCCGAGCGGGAGCGCGACGAGCTCCTCGGCAGTCAGGTCGGCCGAGAGGGCGCGCCAGTAGTGCTGGTCGGCGTAGCCGACGACCTCGGCGCGGTGGCGCGCGACGACGTGCCCGGGCGCGGACCCGACGTCGACCCCGTCGACGACGGCCCGTCCCGCCGAGGGGCGCTCCAGGCCCGCGACGACGCGCACGAGCGTCGACTTTCCGGCCCCACTCGGGCCGAGCACCACGCAGAGCTCGCCTCGCTCGACCGCGAGAGTCAGGCCGCGAAGCGCCGCGACGCCTCCGTCCTCGGACGGGTGCACGACGAACACCTCGCGAAGGTCGACGAGGGGCGTCATCCCGCTCCGATCCGGCCGGGGCCGCGAGGCTCCGAGAACGCGCGCCGCGTGGTCAGGAGGACGAGCGCCGTGGAGGCGGCGACGAGGCCGACGGCGGCGGCGGCGAGGATGAGCGGCTCGACGGTCGTCACGAGCGGCGGCTCGGGCGTCTCGGCGCGGGCCGTGACCGAGACGACGCGTGTCACGAGGAGCGCGAGCAGGGCTCCGCCCACGACGCCGCCGAGCACGCCCACCGCAGCAACGAGCGCCGCGCGCGCGGCGACGACGCGTCGAAGGACGTGAGGGGTCGCCCCCTGCGCCTCGAGGTCGACGTGCTCGCCGCGGTCGTCGCGGAGGTCGGCGCGAATCGCGAGGACGAGGCCCCACACCGCGAGGGCGAGCGCCGCCAGCGCCGCGGCGCCGAGAGCGAGCAGCGTGCCGTGGCCGAGCGGGTCCCGGCGCGCGTCCGCTTCCACCGCCTGCCGGGAGCGCTTCTCGAGCACCGCGAAGGGACGACGCGAGAGGGTCGTCGCGACGCGGCCCTCCGCGCCGTCCGCCACGTCGAGCCACAGCTCTCCGACCGGTGCCGCGCCCGGCGCCCGGGTGTCGACCGCGGTCCGGAGCGCTCCCCCGTCGGCGAGCACCGCGTCTCCCCGCGTGCCCGGGATCCGCTCGCTCACGGACGCGACTCGCACATCCACCGTCTCGCCGCCGATCCGGAGCGGCAGCGTGCGACCGACCCCGCCCGCGAGCTTCGCGAGGGCGGGTGTGACGACGGCAGCAGGCAGGAAGGTGTCCGTCGGCTGTCGCGGCCGCACGATCGCGCGCCGCTGCGCCGTGATCGCGTAGTCGACCCCGATCCCCGCCGTCAGCTGTGAGCGCGGGGCGACCGCGGCGCCGCCTTCGCCGACCCAGTTGCCGAGCACGAGCCCGGGCGCGGAGAGCGTCGTCCTTCCTCGGAGCGCGATGCCCGCGTCGGCACCGCGATCGACGAGCCGCGGCGGGACGAGCTCCAGGGCCACGAGGCGCCCGCCGCGCGCGGCGGCCGGGAGCCGCGCGCGGAGGACTCTGGGCTCGCGCGGGTCCGCGGCCCCGAGCTCGATGGTCCGGAAGCGGCCGTCGGGCTGCGCGACGATGCCGCGAAAGGAAAGGAGCCCCGGTGCGACCTCCAGGACGAGCTCGGTCCCGCGCAGCGTCTCGCCCCGGAGCTCAGTCGGGCCCACCGGCGCGACGGCTGCCGCCACTTCGGCCTTGGTCGCTCCCCAGTCGTCGCGCCAGAGCGGCATCGACGCGACCGCGTCGGCGGGAAGGCCGAGCACGGTCACGCCGGAGACCGACGCCGAAGGGCCGGCGCTCGCCGTCAGCCGCGTCACGGCGTGGGCGGCCTCCACCCCGGGCAGCGCGGCATAGCGCTCGAGCGGCGCGGCCTGGAGCACCGGGACGAGTGAGCTCAGATCCTGGCGAACGACGACGTCGGTGGGGACGGAGAACGCCGCGGCGTCGCGCTCACCGGTCGCGAGCGTCGAGCGGTAGGCCTCGGCGAGCCCGGCGAGGGCGACCGCGAGGGCGAGAAACGCCGCGGCGATCCCCGCCGCGCCCGGCGTGCGTGCGAGCGACACACCGGCGAGGCGAGAGCTCGGTGCGCGGCCCCGGCGGGCCGTTGCACGGCCGACGACGGGTAGCAGACGCGACGCGACGACCGCGACGACGAACGCCACGAGCCCGGGGAGCACGAGGAGGACAACCGCGGGGGCGCCGCCTGCGGCGAGCTCGTCGGCGTCGACGGCGCCGCTCACGAGCACGGCGACCGCGGCGATGGCCGCTCCCAGCGCGGCGAGCTCGAGCGCCCCGACGCGTCGCCCGCGCGCGGGAGCGAGCGACACGGTGACCGCGATGACCAGCGCGGCGAGGAGCGCGGTCCCGACGCCGAGCAGGATCCCCAGCGGGGAGAGGACGCTCTCCGTGAGGACGCCCCACACGGGGACGCCCGCCGTCCTCGCGATGACGGTCCCGGCCACGGCCCCGAGGACCCACCCGACGAGCGCTCCGCCGAATCCGACCACAGCGCTCTCGACGCCGGTGAGGAGCGCTCCCTGCCACCGCCGGGCGCCGTGCCAGGTGAGCCTCCTGCGTGCCGCGACGAGATCGCGCCGCATCGCCCCCGCGGCGAGCACCGCGAACGCCACGAGCAGCGCGGCAGCCTCCCCGCCCACGAGCAGTAGACGGCGGCCCGCCACCGTCGCGCCGTCCTCAGCGCCGAGAAGCTCCTGAGCGGGTGCGTTCAGCGACCACGACGACGACTGCGCCTCCAGCTCGGCACGCGCGCTGTCGGCCCGGTCGACGAGCGACTCGATCTCCCACAGGCGAGGGGCGCCGGCCGCGAGTGGCAGGACCCACGCGTAGGAGCGGTACGACCGGTCGAGGACCGGGGAGGCAACGAGTCCCGCCACCCCCTCGGCGACGACCAGAGGCGCCGGAGGTGGGCGGTGGTACCCCGCCGCATCGCGGAGCGCGGGCGCCAGCTGCGCGTCGGCGAGCGCATTGTCGGTCGGCGCGAGGAAGTCGCCGAAGAGCTGCCTGGAGCGGAGCGTCGCCCGACCCACCTCGACGACGCGGAGCCCCGGGACGTCGGGCAGCCTCCCGGCGCCTCGCAGCCGCACGACCTCGCACCGCTCGCGCATGCACGGCCGCGGCAGACGGCCCGAGCGGAGCAGCACGTGGGGCGCGAGGCCGTTCACCGCGCCGAGGCCCACGAACGTCCCTCCGACGGTGCTCTCCCGCACGAGCGCGACCGCGGTGGGCTCCCCTGCAGGTAACGGTGCGAGTGCGCGCCGCGCCGCGCCGTCGAGCGCGCTCCACGACTCGTCGCCGCCGATGGGCACGCCGAACCACACCGCGCGCACCGCGCGGGAAGCAGCGGGCAGGCGCTCGACGTCCTGAGCAACGCCACGGTCCTTCGCGACCGTCGCGCCCGCGAGGATTCCCGACAGAACGGCGGCGGCGGCCGCGATCCCGAGCGCGGCGGCGAGCGCGCCGCCGTCGCGTCGGCCGACGCGGCGAAGCGCGAGGCCGATCACGTAGGTCGCAGCGCGCATCAGGGGCGCCCCGCCCCGACCCGGTTGCGCCGGTAGGCGCGCGCCTTCTCGCGGCTCCCGCAGATCTGCATCGAGCACCAGCTGGAGGAGCGGTTGCGCGAGCCGTCGTAGAAGAGCCAGCCGCACGTCTCCTGGCGGCAGGCCTTCATCCGGGGCCACGTGCCCGCGAGCTCCGCCTCGACGACGATCGCGACGAGATGCCCGAGGGCCTGCACGGCGCCGCTGCCGCCCGCAGCGAGGCGCGGCGCGGCGCTGCTGACGCTCGCAGCCAGGGGGAACACGCCGAGCACGGCGTCGAGCGCCTGCTGCCGGGCGGCTGTGAGCGGTCGCCCCAGCGTGTTCGCGAGGGCGAGCTCGCGCAACGCCGAGCGAAGCGCCCGGGCAGCGACGAACGTGTCCGCGTCGACCGTCTCGACGGCGGTGAGCCGGCCACGCTCGCGGAGGAAGGCTGCGAGCGCGTCGGGACTCGCGATGTCGTCGCGGTTCCAGTCCGGGATCTCCGTGTTGACGAAGTCCTGGAGGAGGTCGAGCGGCGGCGGCGCGGGCCGGCGACCGCCCGGCTGGAAGGCTGGCGTCATCGCGACGACCGTATCCTCGCGCGCGACACCGGTCAACACGCTTGAGCGGTAACGACGTAACCGGTGTCAGGAAGAGACTGGGTTCTTGCCCTTGACGCCGTGCACCGGCCGTCCGGCGGCCTCCCACGCGTAGTACGACGCGCTCGGCCCGTAGGAGCGCTCGTAGGAGACGACGCGCGGGTTGCGGCCGACCTCCTTCGCCCGCTGCGCATGCCAGAGGAGGTTGGGGTCGTCGCGCTCCTGCCACACGAGGACGAGGTGTGCGGCGGTCATGAACTCCGCGACGAACTCGCACCCGTCGGCGGGACAGGGGAACGGATCGGTCCGTACGCACCACCAGCCGGTGTGGTCGTCTCCCGCGTCGTCGCGCCACAGCGCCCCGTCCTCGGAGAGCTCCTCGTCCTCGACGACGGCGTAGCCGCGCTCGGCCTCCCGTTCCACGCCAGCACAATAGATGCGATGCCGACGCGCGATCTCGCGATCGTCCTCTCGGGGGGAGGCATGAACGGGCTCCTGCTCGAGGTCGGCTTCCTGCGCCGGCTTCGCGAGGATCCGCGCTGGGAGCGGGTCGGATGGGTCTACGGCACGTCGGCCGGGGCGCTCTCGGGCGTCATGGCGGTGCGCGACCGGCTCGACGAGCTCGAGGAGTTCGTCCTCGAGCTACGCCCGGAGGAGACGTTCCGGCCCAACCGGCTGTGGCAGCTCCCGTTCACGGGCCTCCACGACTACGCGCTGCCCGACACGATCGCGGAGCGTCTCGTACCCATCGGAGTGCTGGCCGAGGAGGCGGCGGAGTCTCCGATCGAGCTCGTCGTGTGCGTCACGGACGTCAGCCACGCCGAGCTCGACGACGACCACGCGTTCGAGCGGATCTACTCGAGCCGGACGACGCCGCCCGAGACGATGGCCCAGGCGATCCTCGCCTCGGCGGCGATCAGCGCCCTCGTGCTCCCCCTCCGGGTCGACGACGTGATCGGCACCGACGGCGGCTGGGTGCGGAACTTCCCACTCGGGCACGCCTACGACAACCCGGAGGTCAGCGAGATCGTCGGCTTCCGGTACGACGCCCGCGCGCCGCGCTCCTCGCCCGAGAACCTCCTCCGCCTGCGCCGTCGGCTCGAGCGGTTCCGGGCCGTGCCGCCCGTCCGGGCCCTCATCGGCGAGCTCCGCGCGGCAGAGGAACGTCAGGAGCGCGGGGAGCCGCCGCACCTTGCCGACATGATCGTCCGGCTGATGCGCGTCACGGTCGCCCGCAACACGGAGCTCGAGGTTCGCGCCGCGGCGGAGAAGGACGCCTCGGTGCGTGAGCTCGCCGCGCTCCGCGACGACGTGCTGGACACCGTCCGTCGCAGCGCGCCACCGTGGAAGCGTCGTGGTGCCGTCGCCGCGGTCGAGGCGCGCTTTGCGCGGGCCCGCTTCCCGTTCCGCCACGACCGCGCGTTGCCGCTGACGATCGTCCGGGGCGACCCGGGAGCGCTCGCGCTCGACCCGAGCTTCCGCTCCGGGCTCGAATGGCCGCTCGCCGCGAAGCGAGCGCTGATCGAGCTCGGGCGGGAGCTGACGGATCGAGCGCTTTCCGAGCCGGTCAGCTCGTAGCGGCAGGCACGCGGCCGAGCTTCACGGAGACGGTGTCGCGCTCGCCGTCCGCGCGGACCACCGTGACCTCGACCGTCTCGCCCGGATCGTGCGCGGAGATCGCCTCGCGGAGCGCATCGACGGTGGTCACGTCCTTGCCGTCGATCTCGACGATCATGTCGCCGCCGACCTGGTAGCTCTCGCCGGCGACCACGACCTGGGTCTCACCGCCTTCGAGGCCCGCCTTGTCCGCGGGGCTTCCGTCCTGGACGGCGCCGACGAGCACCCCCTCGTCCGCGGGCAGGCGCAGAACCTCGGCCACGTCGGCGTCGACGTCCTGGAGCGTGACGCCGAGGTACGCACGGTCGACCTGGCCGTCGTCGAGAAGCTGGGCGACGACGCTCTTGACGGTGTTCGACGGGACCGCGAAGCCGATGCCGACGTTGCCGCCGCCGCCGTTGCCCGTCTCGATCTGGGAGTTGACTCCGATCACGCGACCCTCGGCGTCGATCAACGGGCCGCCCGAGTTGCCGCTGTTGATCGGTGCATCGGTCTGGATGACGTGGTCGATGGTGAAGCTGTTCGGTGCCCGCACCTCACGCTGGAGCGCGCTGACGATCCCCGCGGTCACGGTCCGCTCGAGCCCGAACGGGTTGCCGATCGCAACGACCGGCTCGCCGACCTCGACATCGTCCGAGTCGGCGAGCGCGAGCGGCGTGAGCGCCTTCGCGTCGGCCTCGACCTTGAGGAGCGCGAGATCGGTCGAGGGGTCGGTGCCCACGACGGTCGCCTTGACGGTGTCCTGATTGGAGAAGCTGACCTCGATCTCGTCGGCCCCCTCGACCACGTGGAAGTTCGTGACGACGTGGCCCTCCTTGTCGATCACGAACCCCGAGCCGAGTGCGCTCTGCGCCTGGCCCGGGACGGTGTTGCCGAACGCGTCGGAACCGGCCTCGCCGCTCGACGTGGACGTGATCTGGACGACGCCCGGCCCGCTGCGGCGGTAGATGTCGGCGACGTCGATCGACGTCGAGCCGGTCGGGGCAAGGCGCGAGCTGCTCGTGATCGGCGTGGCGTCGATCACGGCCGAGGAGTCGTCGAAGGCATCGAGTGCCCAGGCGCCGGCGAGCGCCGCGCTGCCGCCGAGGAGCGCGGCCGCGGCGAACGCGGCGAACGGCCGGGCGGAGCGGCCGGGACGGGTCGGGGTCGGGTCTGTGGGTGTCGTGTGCTCGGAAGAGGTCATGCGACCGTTATAGGCCCGGCCGTATGAACCCTCCGTTGCCGCCCGTTAAGCGATCGTTGCGGACGCGCCGCTGCGTGGTGGGTCAGGCAGCGGCGGCGGTGAGCGCGACGGTCTTCACGAGGCGCTCGCGTTCCTCACCGAGCGCCTCGTCGAGCTTGCGCCCGAGCTCGCCGGACGCGTACAGCGCCTCCGTGATGTCGGCGCCGCCGAGCAGCTCGCCCTTCACGAAGACCTGCGGGATCGTCGGCCAGTCCGAGAGCGCAGAGAGCTCCTCGCGGATCAGGGGGTCGGGAAGGACGTCGACGGCGGTGATCGGCGCGCCGGCGCCGTGGAGCGCCTGCAGGGCGCGGAGCGAGTTACCGCACGCGGGGCGCTCCGGGGTGCCCTTCATGAAGACCGCGACCGGCTCGTCGTCGATCACCTGCTGGATCTGCTCGCGAAGCGTCATCGTGGTCCCTTCGTCGTGATGCGGAGCTCGTGGATGGTGCCGTCGGCGAGCGGAGCCGAGAGCGCCCGGTTGACGAGCCGGTGCTGGTCCACGAGCGTGAGGCCGTCGAAGGACGCGCTCTCGACCGTCACGTGGAAGTGGTCGCCGCCGCCGGTCCGGTCGAGGACGTCGACCGTGCCGCCGGGGAACGCCTGCTCGAGGAGGATGCGAATCGTGTCGGTCGCCATTCCCGCTGATGCTAGCGAGGGCTGCGACAGGCTCTCCTCCCGTTCCACTACGGTGCGACGTGTCTCGATCGAGGGCTTCGAGCTCGCTGCGCCGGCGCCTCGGGCTGCTGCTGTCCTGGCCGGAGCGGGCGGTCCGCGCCGCCGCCGCGTCCCTCGGCGGCACCGTGCACGAGACCTTCCAGCTCGCCATGCCGAGAGTGGTGCGTGCGTCGAGGCTCTACGAGGCGACCGCCAGGAACCTCCTGCGCGTCACGATCGAGCTCGTCGGCGGGGTCGAGGCGCGGGTGCCGGTCGAGGACGAGTTCGAGCCCGATCCCGGCCGCCTCGCGGTGCGCAAGGGTGCCGGCAACGTCGTCGAGCTCGGGTCGATCGCCGCCTTCGGCTTCTCGCCGCTCTGGATCCTCGCGGCCGCGGCCGACGTCTCGCGCGGCTCGCGTGTCTACCTCGAGGTCTTCGTCGCCGAGCTCGTCCGTGCCGGCGTCCTGCCGGAGGGCTCCTCCCCCGGCTCGGTCGACGAGCTGCTCGGAGCGCTCGAAGGCGTCTCCGGCACGACGGCACGGCTCGTCGACATCCCGCCCCTCGAGCTCCGCGCCCTGAGGCAGTCGCTCGGCGAGATCCGCCGCGATGCCGCGAGCCTTCCCGCGCCCGACGAGCTGGCCGGGGTCTACCGCGGGCTCAGGGAGGCCGCGCGGCGCGAGGGGACGAGCCTGCTCGAGGTCTCGGTCGGGATCGGCCTCGCGTTCTTCAGCTCCGCCCGCCACGTGGGCCGGCAGCACGTCCTCGACGCGTACCGCGAGGACCTCGCTCCGCTGCGCGACGAAGGTCTCGGCGCGTACGCGCGCCGGGTCTCGCGCCCGTATGCCGAGGCCGTCAGGCGGCACTTCGACCTCGGCCGGCCGTCGCTCACGGAGCGCGGGCTCGAGCGTCTGCGCCGCGAGGAGGTGGGTCGGGAGTGAGAACGGCAGTCGAGCTCTTCGAGGAGGCCTGCGCGCACGACCGCGAAGGACGCGAGGCCGAGGCGGTGCCGTGCTACGAGGAGGCGCTCGCGCTCGGCCTGGGCGACGCGGAGCGCCCGCGCGCCCTCCTCGGGCTCGGCTCGACCTACCGGAACCTCGGCCGATCGGACGATGCGATCCGCGTGCTCGAGGAGGCGGTCGCGGAGTACCCCGACCTCGCCGAGCTTCGCCTCTTTCTCGCGCTCGCGCTCCGGAGCGGCGGCCGGGAGCCGGAGGCGTTCCGGCTGCTCGGCCGCCTCGCAGCCGAGGCCGCGGACCTCCACGGGTACGACCGGGCAGCGGCGTACTACCTCGACAACCTCGACGCATCGTGAAGCGTCATCCGGCCCTCGCCCTGCTGTCGGACGACCACCACCACGAGCTCGTCCAGGCCCGGCGTCTGCTCCGGGCGGCGGACGGCGGCCCGACGGAGCGCCTCGAGGCCGCGTCGGCCTACGTCGGGTCGTTCTTCACCGAGACGATCGAGCACTTCCGTCGCGAGGAGGAGTGGCTGTTCCCCGTGTACCTCCGCCACGCCGGGGCGGACACCGCGCTCGTCGAGCGCATCCTGCGCGAGCACATGGAGCTGCACGGCCTTGCCCGAACGCTGCGGGCCGAGGTCGCCGCCGACGACGTGCCCGCGGAGACGCTGCGTGACCTCGGCACCCAGCTCCGCGACCACGTCCGTCTCGAGGAGCGGGAGCTCTTCGAGGCGATCCAGCGCGTCGTCCCCGCCGAGGAGCTCGACCGGCTCGGAAGCCCGGAGCAGGCCGGGTGGGATCCCGGCGCTAGGATCGAAGCGTGACCCACCCGGACACCTTCGGCGCGCGCTCCACCCTGTCGGTGGGCGGCGCGAGCCACGAGGTGTTCCGGCTGGAGGCGCTCCAGGCCCGCTACGACGTCGCGCGGCTGCCCTACACGCTCCGCGTCCTCCTCGAGAACGTCCTCCGGCGCGAGGACGGCGTCGACGTGACACAGAAGGACGTCGAGGCGGTCGCGGCGTGGGACGCCGCCGCGGAGCCGTCGAGCGAGATCACATTCGCGCCCGCGCGCGTCCTCCTCCAGGACTTCACCGGTGTCCCGGCGGTCGTCGACCTCGCGGCGATGCGCGATGCGATGGCCGAGTTCGGCGGCGACCCGAGCCGGATCGATCCGCTCATCCCGGCGGAGCTCGTGATCGACCACTCGGTGCAGGTGGACGACTTCGCGAGCCGCCTCGCGATCCGGCGGAACGCCGAGCTCGAGTTCCGCCGCAACCGGGAGCGGTACGCCTTCCTCCGCTGGGGCCAGGGCGCGTTCGACGCGCTGAAGGTCGTCCCGCCGAACACCGGCATCTGTCACCAGGTCAACCTCGAGTTCCTCGCCCGGGTCGTCGAGGCGCGGGACGGGCAGGCCTTCCCCGATACGCTCGTCGGCACCGACTCGCACACGACGATGGTCAACGGCCTCGGCGTGCTCGGCTGGGGCGTGGGTGGGATCGAGGCAGAGGCGGCGATGCTCGGCGAGGCGATCTCGATGCTCGTGCCGCAGGTCGTCGGCTTCCGCCTCCACGGCCAGCTCCCCGAGGGGGCGACCGCGACCGACCTCGTGCTCACGGTGACGCAGATCCTCCGCGCCACGGGTGTCGTCGGCAAGTTCGTCGAGTACTTCGGCGAGGGGCTCACCGGTCTCCCGCTCGCCGACCGAGCGACCCTCGGGAACATGTCCCCCGAGTACGGCGCCACGTGCGGGTTCTTCCCCGTCGACGACGAGACGCTGCGGTACCTGCGGCTCACCGGCCGGGACGACGACCGTATTGCGCTCGTCGAGACGTACTGCAAGGAGAACCTTCTCTGGCACGACCCGGGCGAGCCGGCGACCTACTCGCAGGTGGTCGAGCTCGACCTCGCCACCGTCGAGCCGTCGCTCGCAGGGCCGCGCCGGCCGCAGGACCGCATCCCGCTGGCGCACGCGAGAGCATCCTTCCTCGAAGCCCTGCCGAGCTTCGGGGTCGACTACGGGAGCCCCGTCGACGAGGCGATCGCGGAGTCCTTCCCCGCCAGCGACCCGCCGTCGCACACGGATCCGGGCGCCGAGGAGTCCCAGGGAGAGCAAACGGTGCACGCGGCCCCGGTCGCGGTCGCGCCGGTCCGGACGTCGGGGATCGAGTGCGAGCTGGACGGGCAGACCGTCCATCTCGACCACGGCGCCGTCGTGATCGCCGCGATCACCTCCTGCACAAACACGTCCAACCCCTCGGTGATGGTCGCCGCCGGGCTGCTCGCGAAGAAGGCCGTCGAGCGCGGCCTCGACCGGAGACCGTGGGTCAAGTCGAGCCTCGCGCCCGGCTCGAAGGTCGTGACCGACTACTTCGACCGCGCCGGTCTGACGCCGTACCTCGAGGCGCTCGGGTTCCACACGGTCGGGTACGGCTGCACGACCTGCATCGGGAACTCCGGCCCGCTCCCCGAGCCCGTCTCGCAGGCGATCGCCGACGGGGAGCTCGTCGCCTGCGCGGTCCTGTCCGGGAACCGGAACTTCGAGGCGCGCGTGCACCCCGAGGTGAAGGCGAACTACCTCGCGAGCCCGCCGCTCGTCGTCGCCTACGCGCTCGCTGGGCGGATGGACCTCGATGTCGGGACGGAGCCGCTCGGGAACGACGCGAACGGCGAGCCCGTGTTCCTCTCGGAGCTCTGGCCGACGCCGGACGAGGTGCGCACCACCGTCGAAGGCGCCATCGGGCGCGAGATGTTCGTGCGCACCTACGCCGACGTCTACACCGGCGATCCGGAGTGGCGGGAGCTCCCGGTGCCCGAGGGATCCCAGTTCGCCTGGGAGGACACCTCGACCTACGTCCGTCAGCCGCCGTACTTCGCGGGGATGGTGCGCGAGGCGGGGACCGTCGCGGACGTCCACGGCGCCCGGTGCCTCGTCTCGCTCGGCGACTCGGTGACGACCGACCACATCTCGCCGGCGGGCTCGATCAAGCCGGACTCACCGGCCGGCACGTACCTCGTCGAGCACGGCATCGAGCGGGCCGACTTCAACTCGTACGGCTCGCGGCGCGGCAACCACGAGGTCATGGTCCGCGGCACGTTCGCCAACGTCCGGCTGCGCAACCTGCTCGTTCCCGGCTCCGAGGGCACCTGGACCGTCCACCTCCCGTCGGGAGACGAGCTGACGATCTTCGACGCCGCCGAGCGCTACCTCGCGGAGGGCGTGCCGACGATCGTGCTCGCCGGCAAGGAGTACGGCTCCGGCTCGTCACGCGACTGGGCGGCGAAAGGGCCGAACCTTCTGGGCGTGAGGGCCGCGATCGCCGAGAGCTACGAGCGGATCCACCGTTCGAACCTGCTCATGATGGGGATCCTGCCGCTCCAGTTCCTGCCGGGCGAGAGCCGCGAGACGCTCGGTCTGACCGGTGGCGAGGTGTTCTCCGTCACAGGGGTCGAGAACGGAGAGGCGCGCGAGGTCGTGGTCCGCGCCGACGACAGGGAGTTCCGCGCGACGCTCCGGCTCGACACCCCGCGGGAGCGCGAGTACGTCCGGCACGGCGGGATCCTCCCGTACGTGCTCCGCAAGCTGCTGGCGTCCTAGGGCGCGACGGGGCCCGGCTAGACTCGGCGTCGTGAGCGAGACGGCCGAGCGAGACGAGCTCTGGGGCGGAGAGACGACGAAGGCCGTCGCCAACTTCCCGGTCTCGGGCGAGCCGATCCCCGTCGCCGTCGCGCGCTGGCTCGGCCGGATCAAGGCTGCGTCCGCGCGCGCGAATGCCGAGCTCGACCTGCTGGACGCGGATCTCGCGCAGCGGATCGCCGCGGCCGGGGACCGGATCGCGGCCGGCGAGTTCGACGACCAGTTCCCGATCGACGTCTTCCAGACCGGCTCCGGGACGAGCTCGAACATGAACGCGAACGAGGTCATCGCGACGCTCGCCGGCGACGACGTGCACCCGAACGACCACGTCAACATGGGCCAGTCGTCGAACGACGTCTTTCCGTCGGCGGTGCATCTCGCGGCGCTCGACCGGTCGGTCTCGGATCTCCTCCCCGCCCTCGAGCGGCTCGCGTCGGCGCTCGAAGGGAAGGCAGCCGAGTTCGACGACGTCGTGAAGTCGGGCCGGACGCACCTCATGGACGCAGTCCCCGTGACGCTCGGACAGGAGTTCGCGGGCTATGCGGCACAGGTCCGGCAGGGCATCGCGCGCGTCAGGGACACGCTGCCGCGCCTCGGCCAGATCCCGCTCGGAGGCACCGCGACCGGCACGGGCCTCAACACCCACCCGCAGTTCGCGGCGAAGGTACGCACGCTGCTGGTGGAGGAGACCGGCTTGCCGATCTCCGCTCCGGCCGACCCGTTCGAGGCGCAGGCCGCCCGCGACGGCCTCGTCGAGACCTCCGGCGCGCTCAAGGTCGTGGCCGTCTCGATGACGAAGATCGCGAACGACCTCCGGCTGATGGGGTCGGGCCCACGCGCGGGCCTGTCGGAGCTCTTCCTCCCCGAGCTGCAGAAGGGCTCGTCGATCATGCCGGGCAAGGTCAACCCGGTGATCCCGGAGGTCGTCACCCAGGTCGCGGCGCAGGTGATCGGCAACGACACGGCGATCACCATCGGCGGCATGAACGGGCACTTCGAGCTGAACGTGTACGTGCCGCTCATCGCCCGGAACCTCCTGCAGTCGATCGGCCTCCTGACGAGCGCGGCGGAGCTCCTCGCCGAGAAGTGCGTCGAGGGAATCGAGGCGAACCGCGAGCGGAACGAGCAGTATGCGGAGGCGACCCTGAGCGCCGCGACGGCGCTCAACCCCTTCATCGGCTACGACAAGGCGACCGAGATCGTCAAGGAGGCGGCGGCCTCAGGGCGCTCGCTCCGCGAGGTCGCCCGCGACGCAGGCGTGGACGAGAGCGTGCTCGACGAGGCGCTCGACTACCACGGCATGGCGAAGCCGCACGGCTGACGGCCGCGCGGACGACGTCAGGGCTGGATGACGATCCCGCAGGGCGGCGGGATCTCACGGAAGGAGACTCTGCTCCCCCGGTTGCCGATCGCCGAGACGGTGAACGGCATGCAGTCGGGCACGTCCTGCAGGAACCTCGCGCTGAGGCGGCCCCCGGCGCTCGTCACGACGATCTTGACGCGAGGCTGCCCGAGCCCGCTCAGGCGCAGGGTGACGCGCTCGTTCGGCCTGAACCGCGTGCCCGAGATGGTTACCGCGCCAGGCGTCGCCACGCTGAGCGCAGGCCGCACCGTCACCGGCGTGGCCGCCGGTGCGTGCGCCGCCACGACCACTGCGACCACGGCCGCGAGAGCCAGACTCCCGAGGAACGCTCGCATACCCTGATCGTACTCCTTCGAGAGAGGTACTCGGCCGCCCCCGATATCGCCTTACAAAGCGGTCGGCAGTCGTGATATCAGCAAATGGAGTCTCGATTTGCGATCCGTCGCCTGCCTCACTAGGGTTGCGATCGCGTGTCAGGGGAGAGATATCGCTTCCTGCTGCGGATGCCGCACGAGCTTCGACGTCGCCTCGTCGAAGCGACCGACCGTTCCGGCCGCAGCATCAACGCGGAGATCGTCTCCCGGCTCGAGGCAAGCCTCGAACGCGAGTCCGAGCCTGACCGCGTGCCCGCACAGACACCTGCGAGACAGGGGAGCAAGATGCGACAGCGACGCATGCGCCGTCGGCTCGTGGCCTTCGGCGTCATCACCCTTCTACTGGCGGTCGTGGCCGTCGGCGGCCTCCTGACCGGAGGAGGCGGAGGCAGCGCAGCTCCGGCCACCGCACTCGAGACCGAGGAGCTCGCACCGGCGCTCGCGACGAAGATCGCCGCGAACGCGACGTTCGCGGCCCCGGCGAGCCTGCAGGAAGGGGGCCGGGTCGACGACGAGTTCCTGAAGCACTCGACGCCCGGGAACACCGTGCCTGCGGCGGCTGTCCAGAAGTCGCTCAACGACTGGAAGAAGGTCAAGGGCAGGGCGAAGGGCGGGAAGAGCGACTGGAAGCCGCTCGGCCCGACGACGGCGCTCGGGCTCGACAACCAGTACCGCGACCGCTCCGTGTACAACGCCGGAACCCCGAACTTCAGCGGGCGGATCGCGCACGTCGCGATCGAGCCGGGCTGCAAGCCAAACGGCCAGTGCACGATGTGGATCGCCAATGCGAACGGCGGTGTCTGGCGGACGAACCGCGCCCTCGACGCCTCGCCGAAGTGGACGTACGTGTCGGCAGGCTTCGAGCACAACAACGTCGCCTCGATCGCGCTCGATCCCAACGACAAGCAGAGCCGCGACCTCTGGGTCGGCACCGGCGAGCCCAACGCGTGCGGATCGGGCTGCGAGGCGGGAGTGGGCCTCTACTTCTCGAAGAACGCGGGCAACAGCTGGACCGGCCCGTACGGACGCGAGAGCTTCAACAACCGCGCGGTCGGCTCCATCGCGATCAAGCCCGGTGACTCGAAGACGATCTACGCGGCCTCGGGCCGCGCTGTCCGAGGCGTTTCGAACGTCTGCTGCGGCGGTGCCGACGCGCTCATCCCCGGTGCCCCGCACTTCGGCCTCTACCGGTCGACGAACGGCGGCGAGTCCTGGCAGCTCGTCAACCAGGGCGCCCCGGAGCTCTGCACGGCGACGCCTCCCGACGTCGTCTCGGCCGGCGGCACCCCCTGCTCCCCGCGCGGGGCGCGGCGGGTGATGATCGATCCGGTCGACCCGAACACGGTGTACGCGTCGTTCTTCGCGAGAGGCATCTGGCGGTCGAACGACGGCGGCACGACCTGGACGCAGATCATGGCGCCGCTCGGCGGCGGCAACAACGAGCGGGCCGAGTTCGACCTCGTCAAGCTCGGAAACGCGACGCGGATGTACGTCGGCGTCGGCGGCGGAGCAGGGCAGTTCGCGAAGTTCCGGCGCAGCGACAGCGTCCGCACAGGAGTTCCGACGTTCACCGATCTGACCAGCTCGACCGAGGACACGCCCGGCTTCTCGAGCTACGGCTACTGCGACCCGCAGTGCTCCTACGACAACTACGTCTACGCGCCCGCCGGGCACTTCCCCGGCTCGGGCGCCAACGAGGACGTTGTCTACCTTCTCGGCGACAACTCCTACAACGAGAACAACTGGGGTCCCGCGAGCCCGTACTACGCCGGCGAGCCGCCCGCGTGCGACTCGGCCGCCCACACGAAGCCGTGCGGCCGGTCGAACGGTCGTGGTGTCGCCCTCTCGACGAATGCCGGCGTGTCCTTCACGGACATGACCGACGACACGACCGACGACGTCTACCCCGTGCAGCTGCACCCCGACCACCACGCGCTGGTGGTCAACCCGTCGAACTACAAGCAGTTCTTCACCGTCGGCGACGGCGGCGTCGTCCGCTCGAACGGCGTCCTCGTCGACGACTCGGGCGACTGCACCCAGCCGAAGGGCTACACGCTCACGCGACTGACGTTCTGCCAGATGCTCCTCAAGTCCGTGCCCGAGAAGCTGGAGGCGATCAACGAGGGCCTGCGGACGCTGCACTTCTACGAGATCGCAGTCAGTCCGCACGATCCCGATCTCATCGTCGGCGGCACGCAGGACAACGGCTCGTGGGAGCGTGCCGACGGCGACACCTGGGTCAACACGAACGTCGCCGACGGCGGCCACAACAACTTCGACATCGCCGATCCGAACTTCCGGCAGTCGGGGTTCCAGCAAGGGCAGCTGATGGTCACGTACGAGCCGCGCAACCAGGAGGACATGAACTGGATCGCGGACACGCTCTTCGAGGACTACGGCAACGAGGGCGTGCCGTTCATCGGGCCCGCCACCAGCGACCCGAAGAACGCAGGCTGGCTCTGGACTGCTCGGGAGCACGTATTCCGCTCGACAAACTACGGGCGAAACCCGGCGATCCCGACGAAGGAGTCCCACCGTGAGAACTGCAACATCTGGTACGGCGACTTCGACGTGAACGAGGACGGGGTCTACACCGTCGGCGTCGACCGCTGCGACGACTGGAAGCCGCTCGGCGACCCGGGGCCGAACGGCCGCCTGACGAGCGCGGCCTTCGGCGACCACCAAGCCCGGCGGCACCGTGGCGGCGGTCGAGCGGGCCCCGTCCGACACCGGCACGCTGTGGGCGGCGACGAGCACGGGGCGCATCTTCGTCTCGAAGACGGCCAATGCCTCGAGCCCCGCGGCGGCCGTGCTCGACCGGATCGACGACGAGTCGGCGAACACGCCGCCGCGCTACCCGACGGCGATCTTCATCGACCCGGCGAACTCGAATCACGCCTGGATCACCTACAGCGGCTTCAACGCGAAGACACCGGCGACGCCGGGTCACGTGTTCGAGGTCACGTACGTCCCGGGCGCCTCGACGTTCGAGGTGCTCGACGGCACGGGCGACGAGGCCTTCCTCGACATCCCTGCCACCTCGGTCGCCGTCTCGGACGAGACGATCGTGGTCGGCACCGACTACGGCGCGGTCAAGAGCGAGGGCGACGGCTCGTGGGCGGAGGCCGGCAAGGGCCTCCCGCACGTCGTCGTCGCCGACCTCGTGCTCGTGCCCGGCAAGAAGGACCAGGTCTACGCCGGCACCCACGGCCAGGGCGTCTGGACGCTGAAGTTCAAGTAGATCCGGGCAGGACGGACGGACGAGGGGCCGCCCGCGAGGCGGCCCCTCGTCGTTCCCGGGTGCGTGATAGCACCCCCGTCGCGACCCGAGCGCCGACCTGATATCGCGAGAAACGGCTTGGGCAAGCCGAAAATCGGCCCTTGACACGGTCCTCCGCCCGGGTCTTCAATGCTCGGCGATGCGACGGCCGACGACGCTCCTCGCCGCGCTTCTGATCGGCGCTCTGGCCGTCGTGGCGGGGGGATGCGGCGGCTCCGAGGAGGCCTCCGGGTCGATCCGCCTCCTCGTCTTCGGGGATCCGCCGGAGATCAACGCCTACAAGACGATGATCAGCGCGTTCTCGCAGGAGGAGCCGGACATCGACGTCCAGCTCATCGAGGCGAGCGACCGTGACGACCTCATCGCGAAGCTCTCGACCTCGCTCGCGGGCGGCTCGCCGCCCGACCTCTTCCTGATGAACTACCGGTTCTACGGCCAGTACGCCGCGCGCGACGTGCTCGAGCCGCTCGAGGAGTACGTCGAGGACTCCGACGAGTTCTCGCTCGACGACTTCTTCCCCGAGGCCGTCGACGCGTTTCGCTGGGACGGCGTCGCGACCTGCCTGCCGCAAAACATCTCGAGCCTCGTCGTCTACTACAACCGCGACCTCTTCGAACGGTTTGGCGTTCCCGTGCCGACCGACGACATGTCGTGGGACCAGTTCGTCAACCGGGCGCAGCAGCTGACACGGGACGCGAACGGCGCGATGGTGCGTGGCGCCGACCCCGACCTGCCGCCGCAACCGAACGCGGCGCCCGCTGCGATCTACGGCCTCGGGGTCGAGCCGACGATCATCCGGTTCGCACCGTTCATCTGGTCGAATCGAGGCGAGCTCGTCGACGACGACGAGAACCCGACCCGCTTCACCCTCGACGATCCCGCGTCGAAGCTCGCGCTCGAGCAGTTCTTCCAGCTCCGGACGCTGCACGGGGTCGTGCCCCCCGACGTCGAGGTGGAGGCGGAGGACGACGAGACGCGCTTCCTCAACGGCCGCATGGCGATGCTGCTCGAGTCGCGCCGCCTCGTTCCGGCCCTGCGGGAGGCGGCCGAGTTCGACTGGGACGTGGCCGCCCTGCCGCGCCATCAGCAGCCGGCGAGCATCCTCCACTCCGACGCGTACTGCATGACGAAGGACTCGAAGGAGAAGGACGCCGCGTGGCGCTTCGTCGAGTACGCCCTGGGGCCTGAGGGCGCGGCCGTGATCGCCGGGACCGGTCGAACGGTTCCTTCGCTTCGGTCGGTGGCGGAGTCGGACGCGTTCCTCGACCCGACGCAGAAGCCCGCGAACTCGCAGGTGTTCCTCGACGCCATCCCCACGATCCGGAACGTGCCGACCGTCTCCACGTGGCCGGAGATCGAGGATGCGGCGGAGCCGATCCTCGAGAACGGGATGTATCGCGCGAAGCCCGTCGACGAGGTCGTCGCCGAGGTGGACGAGGCGACGCGCCCGCTGTTCGCCCGCGCAGACGACGGCTGAGCGCCGCGAGGCCTCTCTAGACTCGCACGGTGCGCGCCGGTGAGCGAGCGTGGGGCGGCTGGCGCCAGCCGGTGGCGATCGCCGTCAGCGTGACGTTCCTGCTCCCGCTCTGGTTCATGCTCGCCGGGTCGCTCCGCGAGCCCGGGAACTCCGCCGCCGCGCACCCCGGAGCTCCTGCCGAGGCCCGCCTCGACCGACGCCTACGATCGCGCCTTCGAGCTGGTCGATCTCGGCCGGTACGCGCTCAACTCGCTCGCCGTGGCCGCGATGACCGTGCCGCTCGCGGTGCTCGTCGCGTCCTGGGCCGGTTTCGCCCTCGTCCTCGTCGGCAGGCGAACGCGACTCGTGCTCCTCGTCGTCTCCTTCACAGCGCTGATGGTCCCCGTCACGGCGCTCCTCGTGCCGCGCTTCACGCTCTTCCGCTGGCTCGGGCTCATCGACACCTGGGTCCCCCTCGTCGCCCCGGCCCTCCTGGGCCTCACACCGTTCTACGTCCTTCTCTACTACTGGAGCTTCACGCGCCTTCCGCCGCACATCTTCGACGCGGCCCGGCTCGAGGACCTCGGGCCGTACGCCATGTGGCGAAGGCTCGCGATGCCGCTCGTGCGCCCGGTGACGGCGGCGATCGCGCTGCTCGCCTTTATCGCCTCGTGGAGCAACTTCATCGACCCGCTCGTCTACCTCTTCGACTCGGACCGCTTCACGCTGCCGCTCGGCCTCCGGTCGCTCTCGGTGCTCGACCGGACGAACTACCCGGTGCTGCTCGCCGCGGCCGTCGTCGCGACCGCGCCCGTCGTCGCCGTGTTCGCCGTCGCCCAGCGGTTCTTCCTGCACGAGGATCGCGGGGCGGGATGGCTGGGCCGGTGACCGGCGTCGCGGTCTCCGGCCTCGTCAAGCGGTTCGGCGAGGTCACGGCGCTCGACGACGTCGAGCTGGAGGCGCGCGAGGGCGAGCTCCTCGTGATCGTCGGCCCCTCGGGGTGCGGGAAGAGCACCCTGCTTGCGCTGCATCGCCGGGCTCGAGGCACCCGATGAAGGCCGGGTCCTGATCCGCGGCCGGGACGTGACGCGAGTGCGCCCGGGCGCCCGCAACGTCTCGATGGTGTTCCAGAGCTACGCGCTCTTCCCGCATCTCTCGGTCGCGGAGAACATCGGCTTCGGTCCCGCCGTCCGCGAGGAGCCGAAGGACGAGGTGCGCCTCCGCGTCCGTGAGGCGAGCGAGCTCGTCGGCGTGACGCACCTTCTCGAACGGCGCCCGTTCGAGCTCTCGGGCGGCGAGCGTCAGCGGGTTGCGCTCGCGCGCGCGCTCGTGCGACGACCCGACGCGTTCCTGCTGGACGAGCCTCTCTCGAACCTCGACGCGGGCGCCCGCGTGGAGATGCGGACCGAGCTCCGGCGGCTCCATCGCGACGTCGGCGCGACGATGCTCCATGTCACGCACGACCAGGTCGAGGCCCTCACTCTCGGAGACCGCGTCGTCGTCATGCATCGGGGTCGGGTCCGGCAGGTCGGAACGCCCGACGAGGTCTATCGCCGGCCCGACGACACCTTCGTGGCAGGCTTCCTCGGCACGCCGGGCATGAACTTCCTCGACCCGGAGAGCGCCCGAAGGCACGTCGCCGCCCGCGACGGAGTGATCGTCGGCGTGAGGCCGGAGCACGTCCGGCTCGACGGGGACGTTCCGGACCGCGTCGAGCTCGTCGAGGTCGCAGGGAGCCAGGCGTACGTCCACCTGACGAGCGGCCTCGTGGCGACGTTGGACGCGGAGGCACGGCCCGCGGAGGGAGAGGACGTGCGGATCGGGCTGCGCCCCGCCGACATCCACTTCTTCGACGAGGCCACCGGGAAGCGCTTGCCGTCGTGACGAGCGAGCGCCGGCAACTCGTACTGAT
This sequence comes from uncultured Actinomycetes bacterium, assembly GCA_963734045.1. Taxonomy (GTDB): domain Bacteria; phylum Actinomycetota; class Thermoleophilia; order Gaiellales; family Gaiellaceae; genus Gaiella. Next base: position 346,138 of record CAVTFU010000009.1, read on the forward strand.
GCTCGCGCCGTACATCGCAGGGCTCGCGATCCTCGTCGGCGGTCCCGCCCTCATCACGTTCGCGCTCGCGCTGACGGAGTACGACCTCGTGCGGGCGCCAGGCTTCGTCGGGCTCGACAACTTTCGCGAGCTCTTCGGCGACGACGTCTTCCGGATCGCCGTCGCCAACTCCCTCGTCTTCGCGGCGATCGCCGTGCCGCTCCGCCTGCTCGCCGCTCTCTCGCTCGCGCTGCTGCTCCATCGCCGGATGCGGGCAGTGGGGACGCACCGGGCGGCTGTGATCGTCCCCACCGTGATCCCGGAGATCGCCTACGGGCTGCTGTGGCTCTGGCTGCTCAACCCGCTGTACGGCCCGATCAACACCCTCCTCGGCTGGGGAGGGACGCCGAACTTCACCTGGATCGGCTATCCGCTGCCCCAGTGGCTGACCCACCCCAACGACGCGAGGGCGGCGATCGTGATCCTCAGCCTCTTCACGATCGGCGAGGGGTTCGTCGTCCTGCTCGTCACCCGGCAGGGCCTCCCGACCGAGCTCTACGACCTCGCGGCGCTCGAGGACGTCACGGCCTGGGGCCTCTTCCGCCGGATCACGCTCCCGCTGATGGCGCCCGTCCTCCTGCTCCTCTTCGCCCGCGACACGATCCTCAGCCTGCAGACGACGTTCGTGCCCGCCCTCGTCGTCACCGACGGCGGCCCGCCGCTCTACGCCACGACCTACGTGCCGCTCTTCGTCTACCGCAACGCCTTCGAGTACCTGCGCTACGGCTACGCTGCAGCCGCGACCGTCCTGATGTTCCTGCTCACGGCCGCAATCGTCGGCCTCCAGCTCTGGCTACTGCGCCGCCTCCGCACATCCGGCCGGTGGCGGTAAAGGCCTCGATTTCTCGTGACCAACGGCACAAATGTGCCATTGAGATTCCCCCTTGCCCTTTGCCCTCGACGCGGCTAGGGTCTCCCCCGCGTCGAACAGGGTCGACGTATCCAGGGGATTCAACCTTTTCGAGAGGGGAGTCACATGAGGAAGCAGTTCCTCGCGCTCCTGAGCGGAGCGCTCGTCCTCGCGCTGTCCGTCGGCGCAGGTCTGTCGGTCGCCGCACCCGACAGTGGCAAGGGGCGGGACGACGAGAACCAGCACGCGCACGACATGAAGTCGCCGCGCAGCGAGAAGCAGCGGGAGCTTCGAAAGCGTGGCCTCGAGCTGAAGCTCGAAGGCAAGATCGCGAAGGACGCGAAGGTCGGACAGGTTGCGAAGGGTCAGTACGTCGAGCTCGCGCGCGAAGGCGAGGACTCGATCCTCACGGTGCTCGCGGAGTTCGGCACCGCCACGGCGACCGATCACCCGGCCTCGCACGGCAGCCACGCCGGCGGCACGCCCGGCCCGTTGCACAACCAGATCCCGCAGCCGAACCGCGCGCTCGACAACACGACCATCTGGACGGCCGATTTCTCGGAGCCGTACTACGAGAAGCTGCTCTTCTCGGAGGCTCCGGGCGCCATCTCGATGCGGAACTACTACATCGAGCAATCCTCGAACCGGTACACCGTCAACGGGGACGTGACGCCGTGGGTGAAGGTGCCGTACAACGCCCGTTCGTACGGCTCCAACTACTGCGGGAGCAACGTCTGCCAGGACACCTGGCGCTTCGTGAACGACTCCGTCGACGCGTGGGCAGCGACGATGTCCGTCGCCGATGCGAACGCGTATCTCGCGCGGTTCGACGTCTGGGATCGCTACGACTTCAACAACAACGGGAACTTCGACGAGGCCGACGGCTACATCGACCACTTCCAGTCGGTGCACGCCGGCGAGGGCGAGGAGACCGGCGGCGGGGCGCAGGGTCCCGATGCGATCTGGTCGCACCGGTGGAAGGCGTGGTTCTCCGGCGCCGGGCCCGACGGAACCGGTCCGGCAACGTTCCCGGACGGCGGGCTTCGGATCGGAAGCACGAACTACTGGATCGGCGACTACACGATCGAGCCCGAGAACGGCGGCGTCGGCGTCTTCGCGCACGAGTTCGCGCACGACCTCGGCATCCCCGATCTCTACGACACGGCCGGCGGCGCCGCCGAGAACTCGACCGCCTTCTGGACGCTGATGTCGCAGGGCTCCTACGGGTCCAGCGGCAAGCCCGAGGACGGCATCGGCACGAAGCCGACGCACATGGGCAACTGGGAGAAGTTCCAGCTCGGCTGGCTGAACTACGAGGTCGCCAACCCGGCAGACAAGAAGTCCGAGCACAGGCTCGGCCCCGCCGAGTACAACACGAAGCAGGCCCAGGGCGTCTTCGTGCTCCTGCCGAACAAGCAGGTGCCGCTGGCCCTCGGCCCCCCGTGCGGTACGTGCGGCGCGAAGTTCTTCTACTCCGGGCTCGGCGACGATCTCGACTCGACCATGACGAGGGTGTCGTCGGCCGGTCCGTTGACGGCCAAGGTCCGGTACGACATCGAGACCGATTGGGACTACGCCTACCTGCAGGCGTCGTCGAACGGCGGCTCGACGTGGACGAACGTCCAGACGACCCGCTCGACGACGACGGACCCGAACGGCCAGAACCTCGGGTTTGGCATCACCGGCGCCACGACGTCGGCGGACAGCAACTGGGTCGACCTCACGGCCACGCTGCCGGCGGGCACGAACGCAGTCCGCTTCCGCTACGTCACCGACGGCGCGGTCGCCGAGCCGGGATTCCAGGTCGACAACATCGCCGTCGGCGGCACGACGATCGGCACTGCCGAGACGGACTCGGAGGGCTGGACGTTCGCAGGCGGGTTCCGGACCACGACCGGCAGCGAGATCCAGTCGTTCTTCAACGCCTACGTGCTCGCGAACCGCGAGTACACCGGGTACGACGAGTCGCTCAAGACGGGCCCGTACAACTTCGGGTTCCTGAACGACCCGACGAGGCAGGACTGGGTCGAGCACTTCCCGTACCAGGACGGGCTCCTGATCGACTACTGGAACACCCAGTACACGGACAACAACACGAGCGAGCATCCGGGCGGCGGGCTGATCCTGCCCGTGGACGCCCACCCGTCGTGGCACCATTTCGCGAACGGGCACGCTCATGCGGCCCCGGATCCTCTCCTACGACTCGACCTTCGGGCTCGAGGCGACGGACTCGATCACGGTGCATGCGAACGGCGTGCCGTCGACCATCCCGTCGCAGCCCGCTGCGCCGGTGTTCGACGACCGGCAGAGCTACTGGTCTGCGACCGACGACCAGGGGCACTCGAACCCACACACGCGCGCGCCGGGCTGGTACGGCGTCGACGTGCCGAAGACCGGCACGACCGTGCGCGTGAAGAGCCAGACGAAGGGCGGCTTCATGCAGGTCGAGGTCTCGCGGGCGAAGTAACGACTCGGAGCGGTTGAGTCGGTGAGATCGGGCGGGGGTCAACCCCGCCCGATCTCGTCTCTAAGGCCGGCGTCAGTCGATCGGCGGCGGGATGCAGGGCGTCGCGAGCAATTGCAGCAGCGCGCGGCTGCCGCCACCACCGACCGCGCGAACGGCGAAGGCGTCGCCGCACGCCCTCGTCGCGAGCCGGAAGGTCGCCCCGAGCCGGCCCGAGCGAGGTCGCTCGGACGACGGCCTGCTTCGGCCCGATCGACGTCAGCGCGGTCACGACCACGCGCTCGCCGGGAAGGAAGGCCTCGCCGCGGACGACGAGCGGCTTCCGGCTGACGAGCCGGAGGCGCGGCGCGGCGCAGCGCGACACTCGTGTGGCCATCCGTCACCGTCGCCATGTGGTCGTCGGGGGAGACCCGCACAGCGGGCGCACCGACTGCTCCGGAGACGCCCACAAGGCCACACGCTGCGGCGAGCAGGATCCCACGCCCGACCATGGAGCACATCCTGAACGCGAGTTGTTCGGTTTGGATAAAGGCCGGGCGGGACAGCGCTAGCGGCGCGGCCCGTCCTGGTCGCTCTCGAACGCGTCGCCGGAGGTGCCGAAGCGCCGGTCGATCATCTCGTCGGTGCGCTGCTCCGAGTACTCCCGCGTCGCCTCGTCGATCTCGGCGTCCTCGAGCTCCTCGCTCTTCTGCGGTGTTCCCCGCAGCCAGCCCAGGATGGTGTTCTTGAGTGCCATCGCGCGACCGTACAGCCGGTCGCGTCAGTACGCAACCGCGCCGCGCCCGGCCTCGGCCGCGTGCTTCTGCTCGTCGGCGCGGTAGCTCGAGCGAACGAGCGGCCCGGCGAACACCGACCCGAAGCCGAGTGCCTCGCCCTGCTCGCGGAGCCAGCGGAACTCGTCGGGGTGCACCCAGCGGTCGATCGGCGCATGCTTCGACGAAGGCTGGAGGTACTGGCCGATCGTGACGACGTCGACGCCGTTCGCGCGGAGGTCGCGCATCGTCTCGACGATCTCGTCGTTCGTCTCGCCGAGACCGACGATGATCCCCGACTTCGTCATCACCGGGTAGCCGGCGACCTCCTTCGCGCGGCGGAGAAGCCAGAGCGCGCCGTCGTAGGTCGCCTTCGCGCCCCGCATGCGCCGGTGCAGCCGGCGGACGGTCTCGATGTTGTGGTTGAACACCTCTGGGCGGGCGGCGAGCACCGTCGCGAGCGCCTCCTCCTCGACGCCCAGGAAATCGGGCGTCAGCACCTCGACCGAGGAGTGCGGGAGCTTCGCCTTGAGGGCGCGAATGGTCGCAGCGAAGTGCCCCGCGCCGCGATCGTCCAGGTCGTCCCGGTCGACGGAGGTGACGACGACATGGCGCAGGCCCATCGTGGCCGCGGCCTGCGCGAGGCGGAGCGGCTCGAGAGGATCCGGTGCGTGCTCGGGCTTGCCCGAGGTGACGTAGCAGTACCGGCAGGCGCGCGTGCATGTGTCCCCGAGGATCTGGAAGGTCGCGGTGCCGCGCCCCCAGCACTCGCCGATGTTGGGGCAGCGCGCCTCCTCGCACACGGTGACGAGGCTCGCACCGTGGAGCAGCTTGCGGACGTCGTAGTACCTGCCGTCCGCGCTCGGCGCACGCACCTTCATCCACTCGGGGCGCCGCGGGCGCTCGGCAACGGGCAACGAGGTCTGCATCTCGATCAGTCTAGTAACGGCCCTGTTGGGCACCCGCTCAACGCGCCGCGAGCTTCTCGTGGATCGGCGGCGCACCGAGGCCCATCCCTTCCTCGGCGGGCACCTCTTCGAGCTCGAGGCCGAAGACCTCGGCGACGGCAGCGGCGGCCGCAGGGCTGACCTCGCCGACGGTCAGCGGCCGACGGAGCTCGCGCGCCATCGTCGTGAACTGCGCGTCCTCGAGCCCGCAGGCCGTGATCCAGTCGGTGAAGGGGGCCGGGTCGAGGTCGACGTTCAAGGCGTACCCGTGCGTGGTCACCCAGCGCGAGGCGTGGACTCCGATCGAGGCGAGCTTTCTGGGTGGCGACGTCAGCCACACGCCGGTGAGCCCGTCGATCCGCTCGGCCTCCAGCCCGAACGCGGCGACGGTGCGGATGATCGCCTCCTCCAGGTCGCGCACGTACTTCTTGAGATCGCGGCCGTGCCGGTTGAGGTCGAGGATCGGGTAGCAGACGAGCTGTCCCGGCCCGTGGTAGGTCGACTTGCCTCCCCGGTTGGTCTCGACGACATCGACCTCCACGCCGTCCGGGAGATGCAGCTCCGCGGCCTCGTCGGTCCGGCGCCCGAGCGTGACGACGGGCTCGTGCTCGAGCAGGATCACGGTGTCCGGGATCGCACCCTGCGACACCGCAGCCGCGAGCGACTGCTGTAGCGCGACTGCGTCGCGGTACGGCGTCAGGCCGGACAGATTCAGGACGTACGCCGCGCTCACGGCGTCTCGCCGGCCTCGGTGAACATCCAGCGGTGTCCCTCGAGGTCCTCGGCCGTGTAGAGCCGACCGCCGGCCTCGGCCACGTTCGCGAGCGGCCGGATGACGGTCGCGCCCGCTGCAACCGCCCGGGCGTGGTGGGCCTCGAGGTCGTCGACGGCGACGAGGAGCCCGTCGATCACCCATGGGTTGTCCTGCCAGCGACGGGCGGCCTCGCAGCTCTCTCGGTGTCGCCTCGGGCCCTGGTAATGCTCGTTCGGCGTGGCGAGCATCACGATCGCGCCGTCGCGTTCGAGCTCCGCGTGCGTGACCGTCCCGTTTTCGTCGGTGTACCGCTGCCCTTCGCGCTCCCGGAAGCCGAAGGCGTCGCAGAGCCAGTCGATCGCGGCCGCGGCGTCCTCGTACGCGATCATCGGGACAATCCGCTGCGTCATCTAGGCGCTGCCTTCGTCCCAGCCTTCCAGACGTGCGCGGAGGTCGTGCAGGAACGATCCCGCGTACGCGCCGTCGACGAGCCGGTGGTCGTACGTGAGCGTGATGTTCATCAGCGGCCGGATCGCGATCACGTCCTGCCCGAGCTCGTCCTGGACGACCCACGGCCGCTTGACGAGTGCATAGGTGCCGAGGATCGCCGCCTGCGGCTGGCTGATCACCGGCGTGCCGTGGAACGTGCCGTAGCCGCCGGGATTCGTGATCGTGAAGGTCCCGCCCTGGACGTCGTCGGGCATGAGCTTCTTCGTCCGGGCGCGCTCGGCGAGCTCGGCGATCGCGCGCGAGATGCCGAGCAGGTTCAGGTCCTGCGCGTTCCGGATCACCGGGACGATCAGGCCCTTGCCCTCCTCGAGCGAGACCGCGATCCCGACGTTCACGAACGAGCGGGTCACGATCTTCTCGCCGCGGATCTCGCCGTTGACCCACGGCCAGTCCTCCAGCGTCTCGATGGCCGCCTTCGTGACGAAGGCGAGATAGGTCGGGTTGACGCCGTGCCTCGCCTGGTAGTCCTTCTTGAGCGCCGCGCGGGCCGCCACGACCTTCGACATGTCGACTTCGATCGCGCTCGTGACGTGCGCGGAGGTGTCGAGCGAGCGGCGCATGTGCTCGGCGATGCCGCGCCGCATCGCGTTCATCGGCTCTTCCTGCTCGCCGACGCTCGACGCGACAGGGGTCACGGCGGCGACCGGCGTGACGGGCGCGGCGGGTGGAGCGGGTGCGAGCGGTCGGCGCCGGAGCGGCGACCTCCGGCGCGGCAGGAGGCGCCACGGGTGCCGGCTCGGCCGGTGCCTCCGGCGCTGCCGCGGGCGGCGGCGCCTGCGCGTCCGGGGCAGGGGTCGCAGCCGCGGCGCCCGACTCGATGAACGCGAGGATGTCCTTCTTCGTGACGCGCCCGCCCTGGCCGGTACCCGGGATCACGCCCGGATCGACCCCGTGCTCCGCCGCAATCCTCGCGACGACCGGGGAGATGAACGTCTTGCCGTTCCCCGAGGCCACGGGTTGCGCCTGCGGTGTCGGAGAGGGCGCGGGCGCCTGCTGCTCGGGCGTCGGCCCAGCCTCGTCGGGCGCACTCGACGGCGCGGCGGCCTCGGCGGATTCCGGTTTCGCCGGCTCGGACGGTGCGACGGCCTCCGGCACGGTCACAGGCTCTGCGGTGGTGTGGCTCTCGGCGGCGGCCTCCGGCGTGGTCGCGGGCTCGACTGCGGCGCTCTCGACTGCCGCTCCGGCCGGGCCGATGACTGCCAGCACCGTCCCGACCTCGACCGTCTCGCCCTCCTGGACCCGGATCTCCGCGACGATCCCCTCGCCCGGGCTCGGCACCTCGGTGTCGACCTTGTCGGTGGAGATCTCGAGCAGCGGCTCGTCGAGAGCGATCTCCTCGCCCGGCTGCTTGAGCCAGCGCGTGACCGTCCCCTCCGATACGGAGACGCCCATCTGGGGCATCACGACCTCGACCTGGGTTCCGGTGCTCATCTGTCCTCCTGGTGCAGAGCCTCAGTAGGCGGCCAGGTCGCGGATCGCCGCTGCGACGTCGTCGACCTGCGGGATGAAGGCCTTCTCGAGCGAGGGAGCGAAGGGGACGGGGGTGTCCGGCGCCGCGACGCGTCGGACGGGTGCGTCGAGCTGCTCGAACGCCTCCTCGGCGATCGTCGCCGCGATCTCGCCTCCGAAGCCGCCCGTCTTCGTGTCCTCGTGGAGGACGAGCGCCTTCGAGCAGCGCGCCACGCTCTCGAGGACCGCCTCGCGGTCCCAGGGGATGAGCGTGCGGAGGTCGAGGATCTCGACGGAGACGCCTTCCTCCGCGAGCTTCGTCGCCGCCTCGTCGGCGGTGTAGACCATCGCGCCCCACGTGATCACGGTGACGTCCTCGCCCGCCCGGTGGACGCGCGCCTTCCCGAAGGGGGTCGTGTAGCGGTCGTCCGGCACCTCGCCCTTGATGCGGCGGTAGAGGTGCTTGTGCTCGAAGTAGAGGACGGGGTTGGGATCCTCGATCGCCGTCGCGAGCAGCCCCTTCGCGTCCTCGGGCGTCGCGGGGCAGACGATCTTCAGGCCGGGGATGTGCGCGAAGCTCGACTCCGGGTTCTGGGAGTGGAACGGCCCGCCCGAGAACCCGCCGCCCGACGGCAGGCGGAGGACGATCGGGATCGGAGTCCCGGCGCGGTAGCGCTGCTTCGCGGCGACGGTGACGAGGTGGTCCCAGGCGCACGACACGAAGTCGGCGAACTGCATCTCCGCGACGGGGCGCAGGCCCATCAGCGCGGCGCCCGTCGAGCCGCCGACGATCGCGGTCTCCGAGAGGGGCATGTCGAGCACCCGATGCGCGCCGAACTCCTCCTGGAAGCCCTGCGTCACCTTGAACGCGCCGCCGTAGACGCCGACGTCCTCACCGAGGACGAAGACCCGCTGGTCGCGCCGCATCTCCTGCCGGAGGCCGTCGCTGATCGCCTGGAGGTAGGTCTTCTCGGCCATTACTTGTGGTGGGGGGTGTCGAGCTCTTCGGGCGTCGCGAAGACGCCGTCGAGCAGCGTGCTCGGGTCGGGCAGCGGCGATTCCTCCGCGCGCTGGATCGCGTCGTTGAGGAGCCGCTTGACGCCGTCCCGGATCTCGTTCTCCTCGTCGTCAGCAAGCGACGCGTGGTCGCGCAGCCAGCTGCGGAAGCGCTCGAGCGGGTCGCGCTGCGCCCATTCCTCGAAGAGCTCTTTCGGCACGTAGTAGGCGTCGTCGTGGACGGCGTGGCCCTCCATCCGGAGGGTCACGGACTCGATCAGGGTCGGGCCGCCGCCCTCGCGCGCCTTCTCGATCGCGCGCTTGGCCTCCCGGTAGACGGCCAGCACGTCCGTCCCGTCGACCACGACTCCGTCGAAGCCGTACGCAGCGGCGCGGTCCGCGAGGTGCTCGACCGCGTACTCGAGATGGGCGGGTGTCGAGTACGCCCACTGGTTGTTGTCGATCACGAACACCACGGGGAGCCGCCGCACGCCGGCGAGATTCATGCCCTCGTGGGCATCACCTCGCGCGGACGCGCCCTCCCCGCACCAGGCGACGGCGACCCGGCGCTCGTCGCGGATCATGAACGCGAGCCCCATCCCGACGGCGACGGGGAGCATCGCCGGGAGGTGGCTGACCATCGCGTGGAGCCCGAGGCGGGCGTCGCCCAGGTGGACGTTCCCGTCGCGGCCCGACATCGGCCCGTCGACGCGCCCCATGTACTGCGCGAAGATCCGCCACGGCTCGATCCCGCGCGTCACGTGGACGCCCAAGTCGCGCTGGAGCGGCGTACCGACGTCGTTGGGGCCCATGGCCGTCGCGACGCCGACGGCCGAGGCCTCGTTGCCCCGTCCCGTATAGAAGGAGCCGGGGATCTTCCCCTGCTTGTAGAGGATGTGGCCGCGCTCCTCGATGGCGCGCGTGATCAGCATGTTGCGGTAGACGCCGAGAAGGTCCTCGCGGTCGAGGCCTGCCTCTCTCACCTCCTGCAACGACGCGACGGGCTCTGCCTCGCGGACTGCCATCTTCGACGGCTCCCCTTCGACGACGACCGAATTCGCGGGGGACTCTAGCGACTGGGCCAGCCGGTGCCAGGGTCGTCCGACGGGGGCGCGAGGCATCGGCATGCCGACGGAGAGGCGCGGCTGAGATCCCGTCTCGTGGCAGTCTGAACCGGCATGAGCAGGGTGACGTGCGACATCACGACATCGAGCCAGAGCCTCGAGAGCCCGATCGTCGAAACGCGCTAGAAGTCCGGTCATGGCAAAGGCGAAGCGGAACTGGATCCAGGAGGAGCGCCGGAGGACGCTGGGCGACTGGGTGGCGTTCTGCCCCTCGTGCGGCCACGTCGCGCGCTACTTCGAGGACCACGAAGCCGAGCGGCCCACCGTGTGCCCGCAGTGCGCGACGACCCTCGTCGCGCGGTGCTCCGGCTGCGACGCGCGTCTACCCTCCGCCTTCCAGGTCGAGTGCGAGGAGTGCGGGATGGAGCTGCGGCCGAACGAGCTCTTCGGCGGCGCCATTCGGCGCGCCGGCCGGTAGGTCAGCGGCCGACCTAGAACATCGTTCCGACGATCTGCGAGAAGCGGATCACCGTCACGGTGTCCTCGTCCGCCACCGGCCGGTTGTACAGTCGGCCGAGCCACTCGCAGAACTCCTCGAGCCGGCGGAGCTCCGGGTTGTCGTGCTCGATCTCGCGCGGGGAGAGCTCGCCGAGCTGCTTCACCTCGACCTTGTCGATCACCGCGTCGAAGACCTTCTCGCGCTGGCCGTAGCGCGCGCCGACGAGCACGGTGACGATCATCCCTTTCCGGTACTTCGCCGACTTGTCGCCGAGGCGGATCGTCGCGGTCTTCCGCCCGGTCCGCAGCTGGTCGGCGACGACGGGTGAGTAGAAGTTGAGCGCGAACGTCGGCACCAGGGGCGAGCCTAACGCGTCGCAGGCTCAGACGAGAGCCTCGAGCGCCTTCCGGGCCATCTCGCGCTCGCCGCCGTACTCGAGGACGGTCGGTGCGCTCTCGAGAGGGATCCAGCGCACCTCGGAGACCTCGATCTCCATTCCAGGCGAAAGCTTCCCGATCCGGCCGCCGACCGCTCGAAGGAGGAAGAACGAGACGACCTTGAAGATCCGCTCGCCGTCCCACGTGTAGACGTAGCGGACGTCGCCGAGCTTCCGCTCGACGCGGGCCTGCAGCCCGGTTTCCTCGAAAACCTCGCGGACGGCGGTCTCGACGCCCCGCTCGCCGTCGTCGATCAGCCCCTTCGGCAGCGCCCAGACCTGCGGGCGCCCGGGGTCGCGCCTCGGACGCACGGTGGCGAGCCACCACCGACCGCGCATCCGCCGAACGACGACACCGCCGGCCGAGAACTCCCGTCGCATGGCGGTAGTCTGACGGTTTCGAACGGGGCCAAGATCTTAGTCGCTCCGACTGAGATCAACCGTACCTCAACGGTCTCGAACGTGATATAACCCTGTTGTTGGCACTCTCGCACTCTGAGTGCCAGACAAGTCGAAATGTTCACAAACGTCTCAGGGAGGCATTCGTATGGATCTGCAGCCCCTTGGTGACCGCCTCATCGTGGAGGTCCTCGACGAGGAAGCGATCACGGCGAGCGGCATCGTGCTGCCGGACACGGCACAGGAGAAGCCGCAGCGCGGCAAGGTTCTCGCGGTGGGCCCGGGCCCGCGCGACGAGGACGGGGAGTACATCAAGATGGACGTGGAGGAGGGTGACGAGATCATCTTCTCCAAGTACGGCGGCACCGAGATCAAGATCGGTGCCGACGAGGTCCTGATCCTGCGCGAATCGGATGTGCTCGCGAAGGTCGTAACCACAGGCAGCAAGGGCAAGCGCAAGCTCGCCGGCGCGGCCGCCTAGCTCGTTCCGCTCAGGAGGAAGAGATATGGCTCACAAGGAGCTGAAGTTCAACGAGGACGCGCGCCGCGCGCTCGAGCGGGGCGTCAACACCCTCGCCGACGCGGTCAAGGTGACGCTCGGCCCCAAGGGCCGCTACGTCGTCCTCGACAAGAAGTTCGGGGCGCCGACGATCACGAACGACGGCGTCACCATCGCCCGCGAGATCGAGGTCGAGGACCCGTTCGAGAACCAGGGTGCGCAGCTCGTCCGCGAGGTCGCCACGGCGACCAACGACGTCGCCGGTGACGGCACCACGACCGCGACCGTGCTCGCCCAGGCGATCGTGCGCGAGGGGCTCAAGAACGTCGCCGCAGGCGCGAACCCGATGGGCCTCAAGCGGGGCATCGAGCAGGCTGTCGAGGGCATCGTCGCAGACCTCAAGAAGCAGTCGGTCGAGGTGTCCGGCAAGGAGGACATCGCCCGCGTCGCGACCATCTCGTCGCGCGAGCGCGAGATCGGCGACGTGATCGCCGACGCGATCGAGAAGGTCGGCAAGGACGGCGTCGTGAACGTCGAGGAGGGCCAGACCTTCGGCCTCGAGCTCGAGTTCACGGAGGGCATGCAGTTCGACAAGGGCTACCTGTCGCCGTACATGATCACCGACGCCGAGCGCATGGAGGCCGTGCTCGACGATCCGTACGTCCTGATCGCCAACCAGAAGATCGGCGCGGTCAAGGATCTGCTCCCCGTTTTGGAGCAGGTCATCCAGGCCGGCCGCCCGCTGCTGATCGTGGCGGAGGACGTCGAGGGCGAGGCCCTCGCGACCGTCGTCGTCAACAAGCTCCGCGGCGTCTTCACCGCCGTCGCCGTCAAGGCGCCGGGCTTCGGTGATCGTCGCAAGCGGATGCTCGAGGACATCGCGATCCTCACCGGCGGCGAGGTGATCACCGAGGAGATGGGTCTCAAGCTCGAGAACACGAAGCTCTCGCAGCTCGGCAAGGCCCGCAAGATCGTGATCGACAAGGACGCGACCACGATCGTGGACGGCGCCGGCGACTCCGAGGCGATCAAGGGCCGCATCAAGCAGCTGAAGGCGGAGGTCGAGAACACCGACTCCGACTTCGACCGCGAGAAGCTCCAGGAGCGCCTCGCGAAGCTGTCGGGCGGCGTGGCGGTCGTCAAGGTCGGTGCCGCGACCGAGACCGAGATGAAGGAGAAGAAGCACCGCGTCGAGGACGCCCTCCAGGCGACCCGCGCTGCGCTCGAGGAGGGCATCGTCGCCGGTGGCGGCGTCGCGCTCCTGAACGCGGCCGACACGGCGAAGAAGGGCTTCGAGTCGCTCGAGGGCGACGAGAAGACCGGTGCGGCGATCATCCTCCGCTCGCTCGAGGAGCCGGTCCGGCAACTCGCCTACAACGCGGGCCTCGAGGGCTCGGTCGTCGTCAACCAGGTCCGCTCGGCGAAGAAGGGCTTCGGCCTGAACGTCGACTCGGGTGAGATCGAGGACCTCGTCAAGGCCGGCATCATCGACCCGACGATGGTCACGCGCTCGGCGCTGCAGAACGCCGCGTCGATCGCGAAGAACATCCTCACCACCGAGGCGATCGTCGCCGAGGCGCCCGAGAAGGCATCAGCCCCGATGGGCGGCGGCATGCCGGACATGGGCGGAATGATGTAACAACCGTGGGGGAACCCATGGTTCCCCCACGAGCCCCCTCCTTCCGCGCGCTGCACGGATCGAGCGGGCTTGGGCTCCCGCCGGGCACAGCCCGGCTCCGCCCGCGAACCACGGTTCACAGAACGACGCACGAGGGGCCGGCTCTGTCCGGCCCCTCGTCGTTCTTGACAATCCAGCCACGTGCTGCGCCAAGATCGCCGGGTATCGCGTCGCTGTGGGTTCGATCAGCAGCCGAGGGCGTCGTTCAGCACGCGGCAGGCGCGTGCCATCCGTGCCGGTGAGAGAGCGGTGACGCGCCGGCGCAGGAGGCGCCGCTCGATCGTGTGCAGGTTGTCGAAGTTGACGACGCATTGAGTCGGCACTCCGTCTGCAGCAGGCGTCAGCTCGAGCTCGGAGACGAGCCCGCGTTCCGTCCGTGTGAGGCTCGCGACCACGACGCTGCCGATCCTCTCCGCGACGGGATCGCGTGTGAGCACGAGCACCGGACGGTCCCCGGCAGGCGTCGCCGCGAACCAGATCTCACCGCGCCGCATCGCCCCAGTCCGACCAGTCCTCGGCGGGGCCCCAGTCGGCGATCTCCCCGACTGCAGTCTCGTCGTCGGCGTGCGGGAACGCGATCCAGGCGTCCGCGTCGTGCTCTCCCGCAAGGCGCACGAGGTGGAGGCGCAGCGCGTCGCGCAGGACCGTCGAGCGGTCGAGCCCGAGTCGCTCGGCCCATCGCTGCACGCTCTCCGCGTCTCCTGGGTCGGCCCGGAAGCTGAGCATTGTCATACACGAGCAGCGTAGCGTATGACGTCGCGGCTACAGGTCGGGCAGCAACCCCTCACGATGTGCCACGCGGGTCGACCGCGGGGCATCCGCGTACGCCTCTGACGGCTTGGTCGTCTCCTCCCCGACCGAGACGCCGTGCTTCGCGGCCACCGTCGAGGGCACGTAGACGATCCCCTTCCGTCGGAGACCCCTCGCGCCGACGGCGACCACGACCGCAGGGCCGTCTCCCGCGCCGACGATCATGTGGTCCGTCTGCGGGGGGCAGTGGACGAAGTCCCAGGCCTCGAGCTGACGCTCCTCGTCCTCGACGATCAGGAGGCAGGTGCCGGAGAGCACGAGGAAGCCTTCCTGCGCGTTCTCGCGGTGGTAGAAGCCGAGGCTCTGGCCGGGCTCGAGCACGCTGATGTTGATCCCGAGCTGGCGGAAAGGCCGCTTGCCCTCGAAGTCGCACCAGCTCCCGAACGGCTCGGACTCCCGCCAGCGTGCGTCGCGGGCGTTGACGACGAACCAGCCTTCGACGTCCGCGACCAGCCCGTGCTTCGTCTCCCGGAGCGGCGCTTCCGGCATGCGTCAAGGGTAGACAGGCCGGCGCGCGGGCGTCGCCGGGCGCGATTCGACAGAATCGCGCCATGACGCTCTGGTCGGGACGCGTGGGTGGGTCGCTCGACCCCGCCGTGTGGGATTTTCTGCACGCGAACGACGCCGAGCTCCTGCCGTACGACTGCGCGGCCACGGCCGAGCATGCCGGGCGCCTCCACGGCGCCGGGCTCCTCACGGCCGACGAGCTGAACGAGGTCGAGGAGCGGCTGTCCGGGATCGCCCACGACCCGTCCACGGTTCTTGCCGAGGACGAGGACGTCCACTCGGCAATCGAACGACTGCTCGGTGACGTCGGCCGGAAGATCCATGCGGGACGCTCGCGGAACGACCAGGTCGCCGCCGCCCTCCGGCTCTACGTCATCGACGCGTGCGTCGAGGCGCGGGAGGAGGTCGATGCGCTCGCGCTCGTCACTCTGTCCTTTGCCGAGACGGAGGCCGACACGCTCATGCCCGGGTACACCCATCTGCAGCGAGGCCAGCCCGTGACCCTCGGGCACCACCTGCTCGCCTGGGTCGAGATGCTCGAGCGCGACCGGATTCGCTTCGCCGCAGCGTGCGAGGCGGCGGCGCCCAGCCCGCTCGGGGCCGGGGCGGTGGCGGGCTCGACGCTCGGGCTCGATCCCCCCGAAGACCAGATGCGGAACTCGCTCGACGCCGTCTCCGACCGGGACTTCGCCCTGGACTACCTCTATGCGGTCGCGATGCTCTTCCAGCACCTCTCCCGGATGGGCGAGGAGATCGTGCTGTGGTCGACCGCGGAGTTCGGCTTCGTGAAGCTCCCCGAGAACGCGGCGACGGGCTCGTCGATGATGCCGCAGAAGCTCAATCCGGACGTCGCAGAGCTCGTGCGCGGCAAGGCGGGGACGGCGATCGGCCGGCTCACCGGTCTTCTCGCGATCGTGAAGGGCTTGCCGCTCTCCTACGACCGCGACCTGCAGGAGGACAAGGCGCCGGTCTTCGAGGCGCGGCGCGACGTACGGCTCGCGTTGCAGGGCATGACCGTCCTCGTCAGCGGGCTCGAGGCGAACCGGGAGCGTCTCGCGGAGGCGGCGGCCGATCCGCTCCTGCTCGCGACCGACGTCGCGGAGGATCTCGTCAGGGGCGGGATTCCGTTCCGTGATGCCCACGAGCAGGTCGCGGCGTCCGTCCGCGACGGCACGTACTCGGCGCCTGCGAGCGCGGCCGAGAGCGTCGCGACGCGCGTCGCGCCCGGCCCCGGCGGGGTCGCCGAGGCGATCGCCGCCGCGCGGCGCCGGTTCGGCATTCGCTGACGCGTGTGACGCGGCGCCGCCCCGGCGGCGTATCCGAGGTGGAACCCGACCCGGAGGACGTCACGCCATGAAGCGCATCGCACTCGTCGCCCTGCTCCTGCTCGCTGCCGCCGGCCTCGCGGGCGCGCTCCGCCCGGACGGCGCGGCGGCCGTCGAAGCCCCCGACCGCGTCGACACCGTCACCGTGACCGGCGAGGGGATCGTCACCGCGGTGCCCGACCGCGCCCAGGTCTCGGCCGGGGTCGAGTCGCGTGCGGCGACCGCCCGCGGCGCCCTTCAGGCCAATGCCACGGCCATGGAGAAGGTGCTCGACGCGCTCCGTGCGCGGGGCGCCGAGGACGTGACGACCCAGACGGTCTCGCTCTCGACCGCGTTCGACGAGCAGGGCCGCCCGAACGGGTTCGTGGCCTCGAACGTGGCATCGGCCGAGACGAGCCTTGCCGGTGCCGGAGCCCTGATCGACGCCGCGGTCGCCGCGGGCGCCAACCAGGTCTACGGTCCGTCGCTCTCGCGCTCGGACGCCGACGAGCTCTACCGCGCCGCGCTCGCGAAGGCCGTCGACGATGCGAGGCAGCGGGCGGCGATCCTCGCGAAGGCCGCCGGCCGCGAGCTCGGCGGCGTCACGGCGATGGTGGAGTCGGGTGCGTCGGACTCGCCGGTCTTCGCCAAGGCCGAGGCCGCCCGCGACGCGACGACGCCGATCGTGTCCGGCTCCCAGGAGACCGCTGCGATGGTGAGCGTCACGTACGAGCTTCGCTGAGACCGGCTCGGGCGGGGATCCGGAGGCCCTGGATCCCCGCCGCGAGCCGGCGCGGGCTCAGCCGGGAGCGGGGGCGGGCGAGCCCGACGGCGCGGGTTCCTCCTTCGGCGCGGTGACGATCCGATGGGCGTGGTGCTCCGTCCCGTAGCCGCCGGGAACCGGGATGTAGAACTCGGGATAGCCCCACATGCCGTGCTCGGAGACGTCGAGCCCCGCGGCCTCGACCTCGGGCTCGGCGCGGATCCCGACCGTCACCTTCATCACCCACAGCACGAGGAACGAAGCGGTGAGCGTGAACGCTCCGACGGAGACGAGACCGAGCGCCTGCACGCCGAGCTGGTGGAAGCCGCCTCCGTAGAAGAGGCCGCCCTGACCCCAGTCGAGCGACTCGGCGAGCTTCGGCACCGTGAGGAAGCCGAGCGAGAGCGTTCCCCAGACTCCCGCCATCCCGTGCGCGGCGAGCGCGCCGACCGGGTCGTCGATCCCGACCCGCTCGACGAGGAGGACACCGAGGACGACGATCGCGCCGGCGACGAGACCGATGACGATCGCCGCCCAGGGCGCGACGAACGCGCAGGCGGCCGTGATTGCGACGAGCGCGCCGATCGCGCCGTTCAACATCATCGAAAGGTCGGGCTTCCTGATCACGAGCCAGGCGGTGGTCATCGCCCCGATCACGCCCGCGGCGGCCGCGAGGTTCGTGTTCAGCGCGATGTACGCGAAGAACCCGACTCCACCGTAGTCGACGCTGAGCGTCGACCCCGGGTTGAAGCCGAACCAGCCGAACCAGAGGATGAACACGCCGAGCGTCGTGTAGGCCATGTTGTGGCCGGGGATCGCCTGTGGCTTGCCGCCCACGAACTTGCCGATCCGCGGGCCGAGCAGGAGCGCGCCCGCGAGCCCGGCCAGCGCTCCCTGGTAGTGCACGACGGTGGAGCCGGCGAAGTCCTGCATCCCCTTCGCGAAGAGCCACCCGTCACCGCTCCAGACCCAGTGCGCGACGACCGAGTAGATGAGCGTGTAGACGACCCCGAACACGATGTAGACCCAGAGCCGGGCACGTTCGGCCATCGCCCCCCAGACGATCGCGAGCGAGACCGCCGCGAAGGCCGTCTGGAAGAGGAGCGCCGCGCCGCCGGGGATCGCCCCGAACCACGAGAACGGGTCCTGGCCGACGGCCAGGAGCTCGTCGACCGTCGGCAGGAACCCGGACCCGCCGACGATCCCGTTGCCGCCGTCCCCGAACGCGATCCCGAAGCCGACGAGGTAGAAGACGATCGCGGCGATCCCGAGCACGAGCGCGTTCTTCGCGGCGATGTGCCCGACGTTCTTCATGCGGGTGAGGCCCGCCTCCAGGAAGGCAAAGCCCGCCTGCATGAAGAGCACGAGAACTGCTGCGATGACGACCCAGAGCGTGCTTGCAGCCAGGCCGAGCTCCTCCGTTGTCATACCCGCTCCACCTCCTCCAGCTTCTGACCCGTTCGGTTGTGGGTCACGTTGGCGACGGGCGACATCCAGCAGATCCCGTCGCCGTTGACATGGCCCGTCCGTGCGGCGTCGACGATCGCGGCGATCACGTCCTCCGCGATCTCGTCGGGCACGACGAACGTCAGGAGCGCCTTCGGGAGGAACCGGGACTCGAACACCCGGCCCCGGTACTCGTGGGTGATGCCCTTCTCGCGCCCGTGGCCGACCGCCTCGACGACGGTCACCCCGACGTGCCCCGTGTGCTCCTCGACCGCTTCCATGACGGTCTCCACGCGGTCGCGGACCACGACCGCCTCGACCTTCATCACGATGACCCCTCCTTCCGCTTGCTCCGCGCGAGACCGGTCGCAGGCCGGCGGCGCGCCGCCGGCACCGCTGCCCCGGGGCGAAAGTGGCGTGCACTCAGCCGCGGGGTCGCCTGTGCGTCGGGGGGTACCGCCTGCTTCGTCGCTGTACGCGTCACCGCCGGCTCCTCTCGTGGACCACGAAAAAAAGCCCCACCTCTCCCGTGGGAGAAATGAGGCTCCATTGCCCTGGGCGGGGACGACGGCGTCCCTGCCTGCCTCCACCATAGAGAAGCGGGCGGTGGACGCGCAAGGCCGAACCGTCGCGAGCCCCGTCCGAGGGTCTGTCGCCGGAACGGACTGACGCCCGCGAGCGCTGCAGGGGCGGAGGCCCTGCCGGCCCCGTCCTCGTACGGTTCTCCGTACTAGGAGCGGCGCCGGGCCGGTGCTACCTTCGGATCGCGATGCTCGCCCACGTCTAGGACATCCGTTGTCGAGGCCCGCCTTGCGGAGCCTTCTTTTCGCGCGTCCTGACATCGCAGCATCGAAGGGAGAGAGCATCGTGAGAGAGTTGTCGCCCGTCCCGCCCGACGCCCTCGCCGTCGAGGCACAGGCACTCAGAAAGGAGTTCGTCCGGAAGGACAAGAAGCGCGGGAAGCGCCGCGTCGCCGCGCTCGCGGACGTCTCGCTGGAGCTCTCCCGCGGCGAGTGTGTGGCGATCCTCGGCCAGAACGGGTCGGGCAAGTCGACGCTCGTCCGGCTGCTCTCGACGCTCCTGCTCCCGGACGGGGGCAGCGCTTGCGTGTTCGGCTACGACGTCGTCCGGGAGGACAAGGCCGTACGCCGCCTCGTCAACCGGGTCTCGGTCGAGGCGAGCTTCTTCAAGAAGATGTCGCCCTCGGAGAACCTGCACTACGCGGCCCGCTTCTACGGGATGACGCCGTCGGAGACGAGCGGGCGGATCCCGGAGATCCTCGAGCGCGTCGGGTTCCCCACCGACAGGCGGACCGAGCCCATGGAGAACCTGTCCCGCGGGATGCAGCAGAAGGTCGCACTGGCGCGAGCGCTCCTGACCTCGCCCGTCCTGCTGCTGCTCGACGAGCCGACGACGGGGCTCGACCCGCGCTCGAAGCTCGAGGTCCAGGAGTTCATCCGCGAGATGCGGGCCGTGCACGACTCGACGATCCTGCTCTGCACCCACGATCTCGGCGAGGCCGAATCCCTCGCAGAGCGAATCGGGATCCTCGACCGCGGCGAGCTGCTCGCGCTCGAGCCGGCCGCCGAGCTCATGTCCCGCTACGGCGCGAGCACGTTGGAGGATGCGTTCTTCGCCGCGACGGGCCGGGGGTTCGAGGACGAGGTCGACGAGCTCGACGCGGAGGAGAGGAAGGTACTCGCATGAGGGCCGTCGCGCTCGAGCTGAAGCACGAGCTGATCGGGCTCGCGGGTGTCGTCGAGCGAAACGTCTACCTGACGAAGCGCTACATCTGGTGGGACCTCGCGTTCTTCGTCTGGACCGTCGCGAACACGCTCACGATCGTCTTCATCGCCGAGGGCATCGAGGCGAGTGGCGGGCAGATCGACGTCGAACGCGCGACCACGACGCTGCTGATCGGCGCGGTCGTCTGGGCCTACCTCGGGATCATCTTCGAGTTCCTCACGGAGACCGTCGCGTGGGAGCGCTGGGAAGGGACGATCGAGTACACCTTCATGGCCCCGCTCTCGCGGGCGATGCATCTCGGCGGCTCGGGGGTCTTCGCGGTGCTCTACGGGCTCGTGCGGGCGATCCTCCTCTTCGTCGTCGTCGCGGCGTTCTTCGGGCTCGCCTTCGACGACGCGAACTTCGTCGCCGCGCTCGTCATCCTCGTCGTCGCGTCGATCTCGTTCTTCGGGATCGGGATGATGACCGCGGTCCTGCCGCTCATCTCGCCGGAGAAAGGGGCACAGCTCGGCTTCGTCGCCCAGGGGATGCTCCTCGTGGTGTCGGGGGTCTACTACCCCGTCGACGTCCTTCCCCAGTGGATGCAGTGGCTCGCGACGATCTCGCCGGCGACGTACGCGCTCGAGGGGATCCGCGCCGCGATCCTCGACGGGGCGGGCCTGACCTCGCTCTGGGGTGACATCTGGCCGCTCCTCGTCATCGGCGCCGCGTCAATCCCGCTCGGCCTCGCGATCTTCAACCGCGGAGAGGTGTATGCCAAGCGCCACGGAAAGCTGAAGCGGTCCGGATGATCGCCGTCGCGCCGGCCGAGAGCGATGCCGAGGTCGCGGAATACGTCCGTGTGTGGAACGCCATCACGCCCGACGAGCCGTCGGACCCGGCGCAGCAGCGGGAGCGCCGCGAGCGCGACCCGCGCCGGCTCTACCTCCTCGCCGAGCTCGGCGGTGCCGTCGTCGGGTGCGGGTTCGCAGGACCCTCGCAGTCGGCGGGGCGCGGCTTTCTCTCGCCGCGCGTGCTACCCACCGCGAGGCGCCGCGGAGCAGGCGCCGCGCTTCTCGCCGAGCTCGGCGGCCACCTGACCGACCTCGGCTTCGAGCGCGCCTCGGCGCACGTCGACGGGGCCGACCACAGCTCGCTCGCCTTCGCGAGACGCTTCGGCTTCGAGGAGTACGACCGGCAGGTCGAGCAGGTCCGACAGGTCACCGGCGCGGAGCTCGCGCCGGACGTGCCCAGGGGCGTCGCGCTCGTCACCCTCGCGGAGCGCCCGGAGCTTCTCTCCCTGAGCTACGACCTTGCCGTCGAGGGCTACTCCGACATGGCGACGGTCACGCCGGTGACGGTCTCGCGCGAGGAATGGCTGGCCGGCGACGATGCGAACCTCCCCGAGGGATCGGTCGTCGCGCTCGCCGGTGACGAGCTCGTCGGGCTCTCCGGCCTGTGTCGCAACGCCAACGGTGGCGTGGAGGACGGTCTCACGGTCGTCCGCCGCGACTGGCGGCGGCGCGGCCTGG
Organism: uncultured Actinomycetes bacterium; assembly: GCA_963734045.1. GTDB lineage: Bacteria > Actinomycetota > Thermoleophilia > Gaiellales > Gaiellaceae > Gaiella. Next base: position 367,561 of record CAVTFU010000009.1, read on the forward strand.
CCGAGGCGCTCAAGCGCGCCAAGCTCGCCTGGGCGGCGGTGAACGGCGTCGAGGAGATCGTCACGTGGACGCAGACTGGGAACGAGGCAATGCGCGCCCTGAACGAGCGGCTGGGGTACGCCTACCGCAGCGTGAGCGTCTCGGTGCGCGCGCCGCTGCCGCTCGAGACGCGCTGAGCCCGGACGGGGACGGGCACCGGCCGATGGCGCTCCACCGGTAGGAGCCCGTTCCGGAGGGCGAGCGCGACGGCGTGGGTGCCGTTGCGCGCCCCGAGCTTCGCGATGATCCGCTTCCGGTAGCTCTTCACGGTCTCGGACGAGAGGTAGAGCCGGCGGCCGGTCTCGATCGCCGTCTCGCCCTCGGCGGCCCCGGCGAGAATCTCCGTCTCTCGATCGTTGAGCGGCTCCCCCTCGAGGATCTCGGCGAGCAGCGTGGTCATGCCGCGCGCCTCCGGACGCGGGCGGAGCCGGTGTGGACGAGCGCGTAGACGCGGTGCGAGGACACACCCAGGTCCTTGGCAACCTCTTCCGCGGTCTCGCCCTCGACGATCGTCCGGACGAGTGCGATTCGCTCCGAGGCGGGCAGCGTCGCGAGCGTCCGCAGCCGCTCGAGGCTCTCGACGGTGTCGTGCGGCCCGGGCCCGGGATCGGGCGGCTCGTACTCGTGCGCGCCGTCGTGGCCCGCCGGCGTCAGGTCCGGGAAGCCGACCACGTCTGCGTAGCGGCCGTCGCCGAGGCTCTCGCGCCGGGCGCGGCTGCGGACTGCGTCGGTGATCGCGCCACGGACGTACGGGCGCGCGAACGCGGCGAACGGAACCTCGTAGGACGGGTCGTAGCGACACGCAGCCTTCGCGAGACCGAGGTTGCCGTCGGCGACGAGCTCCTCCTGCTCGTGCGGTGTGTGTTGCCAGCGTCGCGCTTCGCTCCGGGGCAGGTGGAGCGCCTGTTCGACGAGCGTCTCGGGGGTCATGCGGGGGACACGCCTCCTGGATCGGTTTCCGGGCATGCCGCCGCACGCACTGCTCCATAGGGCTCGCTGCTTCCGGGTGGGGGGGTCCGGGGCATCGGCGACGACATTCTTCGGCTTCGACCGCGAAGCCGCAGGGGGATGAAGTGAGGGAGCATACAACCCCCACCGGAGGCAGGAGCGTCGAACCATTACCCACGCCACCACCCCGCCCAAACCGGCGAGCCGGCTCAGGCGTGCCGGGGCACGGTCCGCTTCCGCCCACCTGCGCCGCCCAGCCGCGGCGGGTGCTAACGTCTCGCATGTCTTTCGGGGCAACGGAGCCTCGGGCGCGGATCGACCGCGCCCGGGGCTCTTGTCGTTTCAAGGGAGGAGAAAGCTGATGGCGAGACCGAGGGCGAGCGCGACGACGAGCCGCTCCACGATGGTGAAGTCGAAGGACCGCGCGACGTCGACCGTGGCGTCGCGGAAAGCCGTGCTGAAGCAGCTGAAGGACGAGCGAATCGAGCACGTCCTCTTCTGGTTCACCGACCTGGAGGGGCACCTCAAGTCGTTCGCCGTGACGCCGTCCGAGATGGAGGGCGCGCTCGACGACGGGATGGGGTTCGACGGCTCGTCGATCACCGGGTTCAACGCGATCGAGGAGTCCGACATGGTCGCGATCCCCGATCCTGCGACCTTCCAGATCATGCCGCGACCCGTCGACGAGCACGGCAACGAGCTCGGCGCGAAGGTCGCCCGCCTGATCTGCGACGTCGTCAAGCCGGACGGCGTCCCGTACGAGGGCGACCCGCGGTACGTGCTGCGCGCGGCGCTCGAGCGGATGAAGAAGCTCGGCTTCGACTCGTTCGCCGTCGGGCCGGAGCTCGAGTACTTCCTCTTCGAGGACGACAAGGACACGAAGACGCTCGACGAGGGCGGCTACTTCGCGATGACCGCGCAGGACGCGGCCACCGAGGTGCGGAACGACACGATCCACGCGCTCGAGTCGGTCGGGATCCCGATCGAGTACCACCACCACGAGGTGGCGCCGTCACAGCACGAGATCGACATGCGGTACGCCGACGCGCTCGCGATGGCGGACCACACGATCACCTACCGGCTGATCGTGAAGGAGGTCGCGGCCTGGCACGGGTACTACGCGACGTTCATGCCGAAGCCGCTCTTCGGCGAGAACGGATCGGGCATGCACACGCACATGTCGCTCTTCAGGCGGGGGCGGAACCAGTTCTTCGACGCGAAGGACCCGCACCACCTCTCGGACGCCGCCAAGGCCTTCATCGCCGGGCTCCTCGTCCATGCGCGCGAGATGTCGGCAGTCCTCGCCCAGTGGGTCAACTCGTACAAGCGGCTCGTGCCCGGCTACGAGGCGCCCGTGTACGTCGCCTGGTCGCAGCGGAACCGCTCGGCGCTGATCCGCATCCCGCTCTACAAGCCGGGAGCCGAGCAGGCGACCCGTGCGGAGATCCGCTGCCCGGACCCGGCGTGCAACCCCTACCTCGCCTTCGCGGCGCTGCTCCAGGCGGGCCTCGAGGGGATCGAGCAGGGCTACGAGCTCCCGGACGAGATGACCACCAATCTGTACCGGCTCTCGGAGGCGGAGCGCGCCGAGCGTGGCATCGTCGCCCTCCCGGGCTCGCTGGGTGAGGCGGTCGAGGCGCTCGCCACGTCGGAGCTCATGCAACGCGCGCTCGGAGAGCACATCTTCCCCCGCTACGTCGAGCTCAAGCGGCGCGAATGGAACGAATACCGCATCCAGGTGAGCGAGTGGGAGAAAGACAGGTACCTGTCTTCCCTTTAGCGCTGGACAACGCGCGTCGGATGACGCATCATCAGGGACGCAGGTGACGCTGCAAGGCGAGCAGCGAGCCTGTGTCTGACGGCCGATCGCGGGTCCCCGATGGGGGCCCGTGGTCGTTCCGGGCGGGGAACCCTCTAGCCTGCGGGCGTGCTGACGGTGCTCCGGGTGCTGCACGTGCTCTCCGCCTCGGTGTGGGTCGGAGGCACCGTCGCGCTCGTCTTCGTCGGCGTGCCCGCGATCCGCGCAGCTGGAGGGCGAGGCGCGCGCGACTGCGATGCGGGCGCTCGGACGCCGGTGGCGGCCGCTCGGGTGGGGCGCGATGGCGGTGGCGATCCTCTCGGGGCTCTGGCTGACGGAGCTGAACGGCGGCTTCGCGAGGGCCGCCCTCGAGACCGACTTCGACCGGACGCTGATCGTCAAGTCCGTGCTCGTGGCGTTTCTCGTCGTCGGGGCGCTCCTCCACGACTACGTGCTCGGGCCGCGACTCCAGGGCGAGCTGCGCGTGGCAGACCCGGCCGCCCCCGCGACGCGGCGACGGCTCGTGGTCGTCGGGTGGTTCAACTTCGCCCTGACACTGGCCGTGCCGATCCTCGGCGCAGTCCTGCTCACGATGCTCGACTGACGGCGTGAACGACGCCGCTCGCCACCTCGCCCTGCTGACGCGCACCACAGAGGTGGTCAACTCGTCGCTCGACCTCCAGGAGGTGCTCGAGGCGATCGCGCACGAGGTCGCCGCGGCGCTCGCGACCGACGCCTGCTTCGTCTACCTCTACGACGAGCGCACCGACGAGCTCGTGCTGCGCGCGACGCACGGGGCCGGGGTCGAGGACGCGACGAGCGCGCCGCGGATGCGGAGCGGCGAAGGGATCACCGGCGTCGCCGCCGCGGCGCGGGCGCCCGTGATGATCCCGTCGCGCGCCCACCTCGATCCGCGCTTCAAGGCGTTCCCGAACCTCCGCGAGGATCAGTACGAGTCGATTCTCGCCGTGCCGATCCTCGCCCGCGAGGTGCTCGAGGGCGCGCTCAACGTCCGCACCCGTGAGCCCCGTGCGTTCACGGACGCCGAGATCGCGCTGCTCACCTCGATCGCCTCCCAGGTCGGTCAGTCCATCGAGCACGCGAAGCTCTACGCACAGGCGCGCAGGCGCGTCGAGGAGCTCGAGGCCCTCGCGCGGATCTCCGAGGCGGTGTCCGAGTCGCTCTACCTCGAGGAGTCGCTGGAGGCGATCGTGAAGACGACCGTCGCGTCGCTCCGCGCCTCGGGCGCGGCCGTCGTCCTCGAGGACGGGCGCATCGCGTGGCCGGAGGGCAGCGCGGGCGTGCACGCCGTGCGGCTGCCGCTCAGGTGGCGCGGCCGGGAGATCGGCGAGCTCGTCGTCGATCGCGACACCCCGTTCTCGGACGACGACCGCCAGCTTCTCGACGCCATCGCGAACCAGGCCGCCGTGGCGCTCGAGCACGGGCGCATGGCACTCCGCGGCGTGCTGGCCCAGGAGATCCATCACCGGGTGAAGAACAACCTCCAGACCGTCGCCTCGCTGCTCCGCCTCCAGGCGCGCGCCGAGGTGGTCGACCCGCAGAAGGCGCTCGGCGACTCGGTCAACCGGATCCTGGCGATCGCCGCCGTCCACGAGGAGCTGACCGAGCATCGCGAAGACGTCGTCGATCTCGCGGAGCTCCTCGACAGGCTCCGCGCGATGCTCGTCCAGGGCCTCGTTGCCGGGAAGGAGGTGAGCGCTGCGCTCGAGCCGGTCGACCTCGCCGGCCAGCGCGCGACGGCGCTCGCGCTCGTCTTCTCGGAGCTCTTCTCGAACGCCCTCGAGCACGGCGGCGACCGGATCTCGGTTACCGTGGGAAGGGACGGGGGCGACGTCGTTCTCGCGATTGCCGACGACGGCCAGGGCATGCAGGACGCGTCCGACGGGACCGGGCTCTCCATCGTCCGCGCGCTCGTCCGGGACGAGCTCGGCGGGACGCTGGCGCTCACCGGCGGCGGCGGACTGCGTGTCGACGTGAGATTCCCCGCCTGAGGAGGCACGACATGCGGATCCTGATCGCGGAAGACGAGACGATCATCCGGCTCGACCTGCGCGAGCTGCTCGAACGGAGCGGCTTCGACGTGGTCGCAGAGGCGAAGGACGGAGAGGAGGCGGTCGAGCTCGCCCGGAGCGAGTCCCCCGACCTCGCGCTCCTCGACGTGAAGATGCCGAAGCTGGACGGGATCGATGCGGCCCGGCGGATCCTGGAGGAGCACCCGATCCCGATCGTGATGGTCACGGCGTACGGAGAGCAGGAGCTCGTCTCGCGCGCCGTCGAAGCGGGCGTCTTCGGCTACCTCGTGAAGCCGTTCCGCGAGTCGGACCTGCTTCCGGCGATCGAGACCGCGCGGGCGCGGTACGAGGAGCTCGCGGCGGTGCGAGAGGAGGCGGCGTCGCTCGCCGAGGCGCTCGCCGCGCGAAAGGCGATCGAGCGCGCGAAGGGACTGCTCATGGAGCGCGAGGGCCTGACCGAGCAGGATGCCTTCGCTCGCCTGCGCAAGGCGAGCCAGATCTCGGGACGCCCGCTCAAGGTGGTGGCCGAGGCGCTGATCGCGACGCTGGACGTCCGCTGACTCACGACGCCGCGAGCAGGCGCTCGTCCTCGCGGCGGCGCCGTGCCCGCCGCGTCGCCCAGACGGCGGCGCCGACGAGGACGAGCGGGGCCGCGGCGACCGCAAGCGCGAGCGCGACGACCGCCTCCCAGGCCAGTACCTCGAGGGCACGATCGAGCGCGCGATCCAGGCGCGAGCCGCCCGGGGCGGGCGCGATACCGCCCTCCTCGGTGCGCAGCTCGAGCTGGATCGTGGCGTTGCGGGCCTCGGCTGCCGTCGCGGCGCGGCTCGCCCGGAGCTCGCGGAGCTGCGCCTGCGCCTGCGCGCGCTGCTCGAGGAGCCTGGCCCGCTCCGCCGGCGCGGTCGTGCGCTCGAGCTGGACGGTGAGGGCCGCGATCCGCGCCCGCAGGCGCTCGAGCTCCCTGTCGAGCCCGTCCAGGGACTCCTGGAGATCCTGGATCTGGACGTTCTGGGCGAGGATCGTGCCCAGCCCGGAGAGCCGCGTCACCGCGTCACCCGCACGCTGCGACGGAACACGGAGCGTCACCGACGCGGCGCCCTCGGCCCCGGTCGCGTACTGCACCGAGACGACGTAGCCGCCGAGGTCGCGCGCGATCGTGAGCGCCCGCTGTGTCGCCTCGGAGAGCGCGTCCGTGTCCTCGACGGCGAGCGTGAGGCTGGCGACGTACCGCTGGGCACGGCCCGTGAGCGGCCCCGGGGCGGCCTTCTGGGCGGTCGCGGCGTCGGCGGCGGCCGAGGGGCCGACCAGGGCAGAGGAGGCTGCCGACTCGGCCGACGTGCGACCTGCGGTCGCCGGAGGCGCGACGGCCTCACGGAGCTCCGGCTGGGGTCTCGAGACACCGATCGCGACCGCGGAGACCAGGGCGAGGCCGGCCGCGGCGGGGACGAGCAGCGCGAGCCGGCGGCCCCGGAGCCGGTCGAGGAGCGACGGCGTCGTCGCCGGCGGCGCAGAGGCCGCCGTCAGCACCTGGAGCCGAAGCGCGTCACTCGCACGGGGGCGCGTCGCACGCAGCTCGTCGACGATCTCGGTCACGGTCATCCCTCGTTCACCCTCTCCTCGAGTCGCTTCAGGGCCCGGCTGAGCCGTGTCGAGACGGCAGTGGGGCTGATTCCGAGCACGCGGGCCGTGGCGTCGCCGTCCAGCTCGAGCACGATCCGGAGCGCGAGCACCTCGCGCTCGCCCGCTGTCAACGTCGCGAGCGCGGCCTCGAGCTCCGGGGACAGGCCTTCGGCGAAGGCCTCGTCGACCCGCTCGGGCAGCGCCGCCGCCTCCTCTCGCCTGCGGCGCCGCGACTCCGCCCGGAACCAGTCGAGCGCGGTCGTCCGGGCGATGCCGAGCAGCCACGTCCGCGCAGTTCCGCGACGCGGATCGAAGCGCGCCCAGACCCGGAGCGCCTTCTCGAACGTCGCGCTCGCGAGGTCCTCGGCGACCGTGCGGTCGCGCGTGAGGTACGAGAGGTAGCCGAAGACGTCGTCGAGATGCTCCTCGGCGACCTCGGCGAAGGTTCTCGGCGCGGTGTCGCGAGCGGCGGGACGGGCGACGGTCATCGCGTGCACGACCGTTCTACGCCGCCGACTCCCTCCAGGGTCACAGGAGCTGCGCCCTCCAGGAGCGCCCTACACGTCCCCCGCTGCCCGCACGCGGAGCGCCTCGGCCTCGCGAAGCTCGATCCGGCGGATCTTGCCGGTGAGCGTCTTCGGGAGAGAGGGGACGAACTCGACGAGACGCGGGTAGTGGTACGCACTCAACCGCTTTCGTACGTGGGCCTGGATTCCCTTGGCGAGCTCGTCGCTCGGCTGGTGGCCCTCCGCGAGGACGACGAACGCCTTGACGACGCTCCCGCGTCGCTCGTCGGGTGACGCCACCGCCGCCGCCTCCGCGACGGCGGGGTGCTCGAGGCACGCAGACTCGACCTCGAACGGGCCGATCCGGTACCCGGCCGCGATGATGACGTCGTCGGCGCGGCCCTCGTACCAGACGTATCCGTCGGCGTCCATGCGCGCAGCGTCCTTGGTGTGGAACCAGGCACCCCCGAAGGTCTCGCGGGCGGCCTCCTCGTCGTTCCAGTACCCCAGCGGGTAGTGCGGGTTGCTTCGGGCGCGCAGGCAGATCTCGCCGCGCTCGCCGGGCGGAAGCGGCTTCTCGTCCTCGTCGAGGATCGCGACGTCCCACCCCGGCGTCGGTCGTCCCATCGAGCCCTCGCGGACCTCCATGAACGGGAAGTTGGCACACAGCGGATAGCTCTCCGAGAGACCGTAGAAGTCGAGGATCGTGACGCCGTACTGCTCGCGGAACCAGCGAATCGCCTCGGGGTTCAGCGGCTCTCCCGCCGCACAGACGATTCGGAAGCGCTGCGGATACCGGGTTCCGGCGTCGCCGATCGACATCATCGAGCGGATCGCCGTCGGCGTGCTGAAGACGTTCGTGACCTCGTACTTCGAGAGGAACGCAAGCTGCCTGTGAGCGTCGAAGCCGCCCTCCCTCTCGTACACCGCCTGTACCGCTCCGTACCGCCAGGGACCGAGCAGCGGCACGATGCCGGCGACCCAGGCCCACTCGCCCATCCCGTGGAAGCGCTCGCCGCTGCGCACGTCGTGGCAGAGCTCGAACTCGTTGTGCGCGAGGAGGTACCGATGGGCGTGGAGGATCCCCTTCGCGAGCCCGGTGGTGCCCGACGTGTAGTACAGCTGCGCCGGGTCGTCGGCGCGGGTGTCGATCCGCTCGAAGCTCGGGTCGCCCCCGGCGATCAGACGCTCGTCCAGCACGAGGACGTGGTCGACCGGCAGGCGAAGGGCGCGCACGCGCTCGACGTTCTCGGCGTTGGTGACGAGCACCTTCGGCTGCGAGTCGGTGATGCGGTGCCGGACCCCTTCGTCGCCGTACAGCACCGACAGCGACAGGAGCACAGCCCCGGCCTTGAACGCACCGAGGAACGCCGCAGCCGTCTCGGGCCGCGGCGTGAGCAGCATCGCGACCCGATCGCCGACCTCGACACCGTGCTCGGCGAGCACGCCGGCGAGCCGGGAGCTCGCATCCTGCAGCTCTCCCCAGAAGACCTGCCGCTCGTTGCCGCGGTAGTCCTCCCAGAGCATCGCGAGCTTGTCGGGCGGGTGCTTGTCGCAGACGTCCTCCGCGATGTTGTACCGCTCCGGGACGTTCCACTCGTGGGCGGCCACTGCCTCGTCGTAGCTTCTGAACCGTCCGTCCGTCGGCATTCGCGGCTCCTGAGCGGGTCTCTGAGTCCCGGGAGTCTCCTTCATTCGGCCGCGACTTGCGCCTCCGCGAAGAGCACCTCCCAGCGGGCCAGCAGGCCGTCGAGCTCCTCGCGGCTCGACGTGTACGACCCGAGCAGGTCAATGTCGGTCCAGTTCTCGGCGAGCCGAGTCTCGAGCTGCGCGACGTGCGGCTCGAGGTCCGCGATGCGCTTTTCGACCCGGTCGAGCTCGGACGGCTCGGCACGAACCGCACGCCGTCTCGGCGCGGCTGTCTTCGGCTTCTCGGGCGCCGGCGTCTTCGCCTCCTCGCCCCGCTCGCGGACGAGGTCGGCCCAGCCGCCGTCGTAGGAGCGGAGCCCGAGCGCCTCGACGGCGACGATCCGGTCGGGGACGGCGTCGAGCACGGCCCGGTCGTGCGAGACGAGGATGATGGTGCCGGGGAAGGCCTCCAGGGCGGCCTCGAGCGCCTCGCGGCTCTCGAGATCGAGGTGGTTGGTCGGCTCGTCGAGCACGAGCAGGTTCGCTCCGGAGGCGACGACGAGAGCGAGGGCGAGCCGGCGCCGCTCGCCACCCGAGAGCACGGTGACGGACTTCTCGTGCGTCTCCCAGCCCGAGAACAGGAAGCGCCCGAGGAGGTTCTGCGCCTGAGGGCGCGGCAGGCCCGTCTCCGCGGCGGTGACGTCGAGGATCGAGCCGCGCTCCGGGAGCTCTGCCTCGTGCTGCGAGAAGTACGCCGGGACGACGCCGTGCCCGAGCTTGATGCGGCCCTCGTCGGCGGCACGCTGACCGAGCAGGGTCTCGAGGAGCGTCGTCTTGCCCGAGCCGTTCGGCCCGACGAGAGCGACGTGCTCGCCGCGCTCGAGGACGAGCGAGGCCCCGTCGAGGAGGAGCTTGTCGCCGGCCCAGAGCACGAGGTCGTCGGCCTCGAGGACGATGCGCCCTGTCCGGGCGGGCTTGAGGAAGTCGAAGCCGAGCGTGCGGCGCCGCTTCGTCATCGCCTCGAGCTCCTCCGCGGCCGAGCGGCGCTCCTGCTCGAGCCGGCCGATCTGGCTCAGCTTCGCCTGCGCCTGCTTGGCCTTGGACTTCTTGTACCGGAACCGCGCCACGAACCGCTCCAGGCGCTCGATGTCGTCGCTCACCCGATCGAGCTGCGTCGCGGCCGCCGACGCCCGCGCTGCCTTCTCGCGACGCCAGGCGTGCCACGGCCCGTCGAAGAAGAACGGCTTCGGACCGCCGAGCTCGAGCACTGCGGTCGTGACGGCTTCGAGGAACCAGCGGTCGTGCGCGACGAGAACGATCGCCGCGTCGAGCGACGTGAGCTCCCGCTCGAGCCATTCGAGGCTCTCGACGTCGAGGTGGTTCGTCGGCTCGTCGAGCAGGAGGAGATCGGGGTCGGCCGACAGCGCCCGGGCGAGCGACGCCCGTGTCAGCTCTCCACCCGAGAACGAGTCGAGCGGCCGGTCGAGGTCCGCGTCCCGGAATCCGAGCCCGCGGAGGATCGAGGCGGCGCGGTCACGCCAGGCCCAGCCGCCCGCATGCTCGAGCCGCGCCTGGGCCTCGCTGTAGCGCCGCAGCGTGGCAGGGCCGTGGTCGCCCCCCGCCATGGCCTGCTCGAGGCGGGTGAGCTCCGCCTCGATCGCGACGAGGTCACCCGCTCCGGAGAGCGAGTACTCGCGCAGCGTCAGCCCCTGTCCCCGGGGAGGGCGCTGGTCGTGGAGCGCGATGCGCGTGTCCTTGGCGAAGGCGAGCTCACCCGAGGTCAGCGACGTCTCGCCGACGATCGCGCGCAGGAGCGTCGTCTTGCCGGCTCCGTTCGGCCCCGCGAGCGCCAGCCGGTCGCCGCGGCGCAGCCGGAACGAGACCCCATCGAAGAGGGGGTCGCCGGAGAACTCCTTGCGGAGCCCGGACGCGATGAGAACCGCCATCGGGCCAAAGGGTGCCGCACGCGGGACCGCCCGTGTTCAAGGTGCGGTAAGGAACCCGCACGATCGGGTACTGATTCAGCATGCCGCTCGACCCCATCGTCGTCGTCGGAGGCGGATTGGC
>CAVTFU010000010.1:0-934860 GCA_963734045.1 uncultured Actinomycetes bacterium
CCTCGAGTCCACGCGCATCACGTCGATCCAGCCACTCCAGGGCGGCACGCAGGTGATGTTCTATGCCGTCGCCGCGGCCGTGATCGGCGGAACCTCGCTGTTCGGCGGCTCGGGCACGGTGTCGGCGCGGCCCTCGGCGTGCTCGTCCTGGCCATCCTGAGCCTCGGCTTCACCCTCCAGGGGATCAGCGCCTTCACGTTCGACCTCGTGCTCGGCGCGGCGATCATCCTCTCGATGGCGCTCAACGTGACGCTCGAGCGGATCCGCCAGTCGGGGCGGCTGGGGGCCTTACCATGAGCGAGACTGCCGCAGCGGCCGCGGCGCCCGTGGACGTGGGACTGCCCGACGCGATCCGTGTCGAGCACGTCAAGAAGAGCTTCGGCGCGGTCACGGCGCTCGAGGACGTCACGCTCCGACTCGGGCAGGGCGAGGTGCTCGGGCTGATCGGCGACAACGGGGCCGGCAAGTCGACCCTCGTCAAGATCCTGACGGGCTTCCACAAGCCGGACGAGGGCCAGATCTTCGTGCGCGGCGAGGAGGTGCAGCTCCGCTCCGTCACGCACGCCCGCTCGCTCGGGATCGACACGGTCTTCCAGGACCTCGCGCTCGTCCCGGGCATGTCGGTCTACCACAACATGTTCCTGAACCGCGAGGTGACGCGCGGCATCGGGCCTCTGCGCTTCCTCGACAACCGGGCGATGCGGAAGCGCTCGCGCGAGTACCTCGACGACATCGGAGTCCGCATCCCGTCGCTGCACTCCGAGGTCGCGCAGCTCTCCGGAGGTCAGCGCCAGGCGATCGCGATCGCGCGCTCCACCCACTCCGACGCGAAGATCATCCTGCTCGACGAGCCGCTCGCCGCGATGGGCGCGCGCGAAGGGGCTCTGATCATCGAGCTGATCCAGGAGCTGAAGCAGCGCTCCGACGTGTCGATGATCGTCATCGCGCACAACTACGTGCACGTGCTCGAGATGTGCGACCGGGTCAACCTGCTCCGGAACGGCCGCATCGTGCTCGACAAGCGCACCGACGAGACGTCGGTCGAGGAGCTGACCGCGATCGTCGCCACGGAGTACCGGCTGCCGAGGTCGGGCTAGGGCTACGGAAGCGCCGCCCGCACGAGCGCGCCGAGCTCGTTCGTGAACTCCGGATAGGGGCCGAGCCGCTCGTCGACCCGCTGCGTCAGCGGCCAGAGCTCGGTGGTGCCTGCGGCGAGCTCCTCGCGGACGACCGCCTCGACCTCGTGCGTGAACGCGAGCGAGCGGTCGAGGAACGCCCGCGCCTCCGCCGCGTCCATCACCGGGTAGTGCGCGGTGAGAAGGAGCTCCGGCTCGAGCGCGCGGATCTGCCGGATCGTGGCGCGGTACGCGGCCAGGTCGTACACCCGCGGTGGGATCAGCAGTGTCCCGTCATTCGCGTAGATCCCCCGCTCGAGCACTGCGTCGATCACGATCGCCGCCCGGCTGCGGGGGTCCCAGAGGCCGACGTGCCCGAGCGTGTGGCCGGGGAGGTGCAGCACCTCGACGCGCCATCCGTCGCCGAGCCGGATCGTCTCGCCGCCGCGCAGCCCCTCGTCGATCGGCGCGTCTCCGCCGCACAGCGAGACGAGCTCGGCCCGACCGGCCTCGTCCGGCTCGTCGAAGCCGTACGACTCGTGCCAGAGGTAGTTCTCGGCGACGAGAGCCTGGTTCGACTCGATCCAGCGGCGGTCGAGCTCGTGGCAGGCGAAGCGCGCGCGCGGATGGAGCTCGCGGAGGGCACGGTTGCCGCCGCAGTGGTCCAGGTCGGCGTGACTGATCAGCGACCTCGTCGATCGCGTCGAGGCCGAGCCCGACGGACTCGAGATACGGGCGCGAGCGCCTCACCCGGGGTGAAGGGCATCCCCGTGTCGAGGAGCAGCGTGCGCGCCTCGCCGACGAGCACGTACTGCGCCATGAACCGAGCGCCGAGGCTCGACTCGACGCGGTGGATGCCCTGCGCGATCTCCATCGTTCACTGCCTCCTCGGGTCGGGACGCGAGCCGCGCGTGATCGTGTAGCCCCCGTCGACGCGCACGATCTCACCGGTGACGTGCGCGGCGGCAGGGGAGAGGAGCCAGGCGACCGCCGCCGCGATGTCCGCCGCGGTGGTGAGCCGGCGGAGCGGCGTGTCCGCGACCGCGAGCCCAGGGTCGAGCTCTGGCGGTGGCGTCCTCGAAGCCGGGCGCGACGACGTTCGCGCGAACGCCGTACGGGCCGCCCTCGAGCGCGGCAACCCGGACGAGCGTGTGCAGCGCCATCGCGCCGGCCCCCGCGGCGCCGCGCGCCGGGAAACGGCTGCGTGCCGACGACGGACGTGACGGCGACCCAGGAGCCGGCGCCGCGCTCGAGCGCCGCGGCGAGCCACGGCTGCGCTGCGAAGAACGCGTCCGTCGCCCATGCGTCGAACACGCGCAGCCAGGCGTCGGGCTCGGTCTCGGACAGCGGCGCGAGCTCGACCGGCGGCGCGACGGTGACCAGGTGCTCCGCATCCCGCGTCTCCCGCGTGAGCTCGATGCCGTGGGCGGCGAGCTCACCCACGAGCGAGTCGGCGGCGCCTGTGACGAGCACGCGCACGTCAGTACTTCCCGATCACGAGCCCGCCGTCGACCCGTACGTACGCGCCCGTGACGATCGTCGAGGTGGCGAGGAAGGCGACGGCCTCGCCGATCTCCGCCGGCTCGGTCGGGCGGTTTCGAAGTGGGATCGTCGCCCGCGCCGCGGCACGCTTCTCCTCGGTGTCGAAGTCGGGCGAGGCGTCGTTGATGTTCGAGTCGACCCAGCCCGGCCCGACGTGGTTGACGGCGATCCCGTCCGCGCCCCACTCGCGTGCCATCACGCCGACGAGGTGGCCGACGGCGTGCTTCGAGGCGCCGTAGACGCCGAGCGGCGTGAACGGCATCACTGCGTTGACGGATGAGACCACGACGATGCTGCCGCCGTCACCCTGGCGTCGCATCTGCGCCGCCGCCGCCCGGCAGCCGTAGAGGACGCCGTGGAGGTTGACGCCGATGACGACGTCCCAGTCGGCCCGCCCGACCTCGACGAGCGGCTGCCAGCGCGCGACTCCCGCGTTCGCGACGAAGACGTCGAGCGCGGCCGAGGCGCTCGACCGTCTCGGCGACCAGACGCCCGTTCTCCTCCGGCTGCGAGACGTCGGCGCGGACGAAGATCGCCCGCCGGCCGAGCGCCTCGATCTCCCCGACACGCCGCTCCGCCTCGCCGTCGTGCGCCGTGTCGTTCACCGCGACGTCGAAGCCGCGCCCGGCCAGGGCGAGCGCGATGCCGCGTCCGATGCCTCGGTCGCGAGCCGCGCCGGTGACGAGCGCGACCGGGAGTCAGATCACCACCCGGATCTGTCCGTCGTCGGACACGCGGACCTCGTACGTCCGCAGCCGGATGTCGTCGAACGCGACGCACTGTCCCGTCGGGACGTGGAACTCGAGCGCGTGCCAGGGGCACGTCACGACCTCGTCGTCCCAGATCCACGCGAGCTTCCAGTCCGTCCGCGGGCCCTGGTCGATCGTCCCCGAGACGCCGCCCGCGCAGAGCGGCCCGCGCTGGTGCGGGCAGAGGTTCGGGATGGCGTGGAGCTCGCCGCGGATGTTGAAGACCCCGAGCTCCCGGTTTCCGACACGCACGATCCGGTGGCTGCCCGGAGGGATGTCGTGCACGGTTGCCGACAAGGTGCTCGACCGGCTCTCGGCTCATGCCGGCGGGTCGAGACCGAAGAACCGCGCGGCGTTCAGCCCCATGATCTTCCGGCGCGCCTCCGGCGAGAACGGCAGCCCGCAGACGAACTGCGTGTGGTCGAAGTCGTGGTGCGGCCAGTCCGAGGCGAAGAGCGCGGTGTTCTCGCCGTCGAACAGCTCGTACTGCTTGACGATGTCGTCGCGGCGCTCGGGCTCCTCGATCGGCTGCGTGCCGTAGAAGAACCGGCGCATGTACTCGCTCGGCCGCTCCTGCAGGATCGGCACCTCGCGACGTCGCTCGATGTACTCCTTGTCGAGCCGGTTGGCGATCCACGGCACCCACCCCGTCCCTGCCTCCATGAACGCGAGCCGGACACCCGGGAAGCGAACCGGCACTCCGGTCTCGAGCATCGAGACGAGGTTGGCCACCATCGCGAGGGGATGCGCGAGCGAGTGCACCGCGAGCGCCGTGCGGAACTGCTCGAGCTGGAACGGGAAGACGGGGAAGATCGCCTCGACGCTGTGGATCGCCAGCGGCAGGCCCGTCTCCTGCGCGGCGTCGTAGACGGGGTCGTAGAGCTCATGCCCGTAGAGGAGTCTTGAGGCCCGAGCGGGGAGGTAGGCGCAGACGTAGCCGGGGTCGGCCGCGTGCTTGCGGATCTCCTCCGCGCCCGCAACCGGATCCTGCGGCGGGATCACGACCGCGCCGCGCAAGAGTCGGCTCGTCGCGGAGCCAGCGGTCGGCGAGCCAGTCGTTGTACGCCCGCGCGAGCGCGACGGCGAACGCCGGGTCCCGCACCATTGCGAGGGAAAGCAGGTGATCGGGGAAGAGCACGGCCTCGTTCACGTGCAGCGTGTCGAGCTCACGTCGCATCGCGGCCGCGCTCTCGACCACCTGCGGGCGGTTCGACCCGCCCGGCCACGGGATGCGGAATTCGGCACGCGGCGACATCGCGGGCAGGTCGAGGTAGCGCTCCTCGACCTTCGCGATCTCACGGAGCGCGACGTCCCACGGTGGCGCGGCGTACTCCGCGAGCTCGGCGGGATCCTCGTGCACGTGGACGTCGGCATCGACGATCCAGATGTCCGCAGGCGTCTCGCGGGCGCCGGGCCGCGGCGGTGCGGTTCGCCGTCTCGGTCATCGGCAAAAATCATATTATAGTCCTGAACCATGAACGCCCTGGCGAGCGCACCATCGGGCATCGGATCGTTCCACGTGCACCGCGGCCACGCCTTCGAAGGATTCGAGCTGCGTCCCGACGGCTGACCTCGCCGCGCTGTGCTCCTGCGGCGCCACGCTGGACGTCGCCCGCGCCGTGTTCACGACGTGCCCTGACTGCCGCGGCGCCGCGTGGCTACGCTGCGGAGGCAGCGGCGCGGTGGTCGACCATGCGGCGCTCGAATGGCGGCGCCCGGCGACGAGCTCGTGAGCGAGACGCCGACCATGCGGAACGGCGCCGAGCTTCGGCCGGCGAAACGGTCGCCGCCGCAGCGAGGAGTGGTTCGAGCGCCGCGACCTCGACGGGTTCCTGCACCGCTCGTGGCTCAAGTCCACGGGCGTCGCCGACGAGACGTTCCGCGGCCGGCCGGTGATCGGCATCTGCAACAGCTGGTCGGAGCTCGTCAACTGCAACATCCACCTGCGCGGGCTCGCCGAGTCGGTCAAGCGCGGCGTCCTGCAGGCGGGCGGCTTCCCGATGGAGTTCCCCGTCATGTCGCTCGGCGAGTCGCTGATGAAGCCGACGACGATGCTCTACCGAAACCTGATGGCGATGGACGTGGAGGAGTCCATCCGCTCGTACCCGCTGGACGGCGTCGTCCTCCTCACGGGGTGCGACAAGACGAACCCCGCCAGCATCCTCGGCGCCGCGAGCGCGAACATCCCGAGCATCGTCGTCACCGGAGGCCCGATGCTGAACGGCCACTGGCGCGGCCGCGAGCTCGGCTCCTGCAGCGACTGCTGGCACTACCACGAGGAGCTCCGAGCAGGGCGGATCACCGAGGAGGAGTTCACCGAGATCGAGAACGCGATGTCGCGCTCCAACGGGCACTGCATGACGATGGGAACCGCGTCGACGATGGCCTGCGTGACCGAGGCGCTCGGCCTGACGCTTCCCGGCGGCGCAGCGATCCCTGCGGTCGACGCGCATCGGCGCAGGCTGGCCGAGGCGGCGGGCCGCCAGATCGTCGAGCTCGTGGAGCTCGACCTCAAGCCCTCCGACATCCTGACCCGCGAGGCGTTCGAGAACGCGATCCGCGCCCTCCATGCGATCTCCGGCTCGACGAACGCGATCCTGCACCTGATCGCCTACGCCGGCCGCGTCGGCGTCGACCTGCCGCTCCAGCTGTTCGACGAGCTGTGCGCGACGACGCCCTGGCTCGTCGACCTGAAGCCGGCCGGCCGCCACCTGATGGAGGACTTCTACTACGCAGGAGGGCTGCCGGCGGTGCTGGCGCAGATCTCCGACCTCCTCCACACGGATGCCGTCACCGTGAGCGGGCGGACGCTCGGCGAGAACATCGCAGGCGCCGAGATCGTGAACCCGGACGTGATCCGACCCGCCTCGGACCCGCTCGACCGGGGTGGTGCGCTGGTGGTCCTCTACGGCAGCCTCTGTCCCGACGGCGCCGTGATGAAGATCAGCGCCGCCGATCCCGCGCTGCTGCAGCACGAGGGGCGGGCGCTCGTGTTCGAGGACATCCACGACCTCGCCGCCCGCGTGGACGATCCCGGCCTCGACTGCGACGCCACGAGCGTGATGGTGCTGCGGAACGCGGGCCCGGTCGGCGGGCCCGGCATGCCCGAGTGGGGGCACCTGCCCATCCCGTCCAAGCTCCTGAAGCAGGGTGTGAGCGACCTCGTTCGCATCTCCGACGCGCGCATGAGCGGGACGTCCTACGGCGCCGTCGTGCTCCATGTCGCGCCCGAGTCGGCGATCGGCGGGCCGCTCGCGCTGGTCCAGGACGGCGATCTGATCAGGCTCGACGTCGCGGGCAGGCGCCTCGACCTCGTCGTCGACGTGGCGGAGCTCGCAGCCCGCCGCGACGCCTGGGAGCCCCCTGTCCGTGCCGACGAGCGGGGGTACCGCAAGCTGCACGGGGACAGCGTGCTGCAGGCCAACCACGGCTGCGACCTCGACTTCCTCCGCGGCAGCTCCGCCGTCGTCGAGAACGCCGTCACGTACCTGTGAGAGCACTCGTCACCGGCGCCCACGGGAAGGTCGGCCGCGCGCTGACCCGGCGGCTCGCCGCGGCGGGCTACGACGTTCGTGCGAGCGACCTGACCCGCCCCGTCTGGGACCGGGTCGACCCCGGCGAGCCCGAGGACTACTGGCAGGCGGACCTCACGGACGCCGGCGCGGCGTACGCCCTCGCGCGGGACTGCGACGTCGTCGTTCACACCGCGGCGATCCCGCAGCCGATCCACAACCCGCCGCACGTCGTGTTCGGGAACAACATGCTCTCCACGTTCAATATCCTCGAGGCGGCGATCGCGGCCGGCAGTCGCCGCTTCGTCAACTTCTCCTCCGAGACCGTGCCGGGGTTCATCTTCGCCCACCGTCCGTTCCAGCCCGAGTACCTGCCGGTCGACGAGGAGCATCCCGTGCGGCCCCAGGACCCGTACGCGACGGCGAAGTGGTTCGGCGAGCTCCTCTGCGACCGCGCCGTCGAGCGCGCCGACATCCGTTGCACGTCGCTTCGCCCGTGCTGGGTGCAGGACGAGGAGAGCTACGAGCGTAACCTCGGGCCCATCGTGCGGGATCCGGCCGTCACGATCGGCAACTACTGCTCGTACGTCGACGTGCACGATCTCTGCGATGCAGTCGTTCTGGCGATCGAGACCGACCTGCCGGGGCACGAGGTGTTCTACGCCGCCTCCCCCGACACGATCGGCGGCCATCCGCTCGAGGCGACGGTGAGGGAGCACTACGACGGCGCCGGGATCGAGTTCCGGCCGCTCGACCGTGTGGACGCCTCGGCGATCTCGTCCGCCAAGGCCGAGCGGCTGCTCGGGTGGAAGCCCACGCGCTCCTGGCGCGACTACCTCGACGACAACGGACGGAGGCTTCGATGAGGACACGCGTGCTCGGCGACGCGGGGCCAGAGCTGACGACCGTCGGCTTCGGCGCCTGGGCGATCGGCGGGCCCGGGAAGTTCGGCTGGGGCCCGGTGGACGACGACGAGTCGATCGCCGCGATTCGCCACGCCGTCGAGCGGGGTGTCAACTGGGTCGACACCGCCGCCGTCTACGGGCTCGGCCACTCCGAGGAGGTCGTCGGGCGTGCGCTCGAGCCGTATCGCATCGGCGAGGACGTCTTCGTCTTCACCAAGTGCGGGCGCAACTGGGTGGACCGACGCGAGGGCGTGATCGAGAACGACCTGCGCCCCGCGTCGATCCGTCAGGAGTGCGAGGACAGCCTGCGCCGGCTCGGTGTGGAGCGGATCGACCTGTACCAGTTCCACTGGCCCGACTGGACGACCGGCACGGCCCTCGAGGAGTCCTGGGGGACGATGGCGGCGCTCGTGGAGGAGGGGAAGGTGCGCTGGGTCGGCGTCTGCAACTTCGATGTCGAGCAGCTCGAGCGCTGCGAGGCGATCAGGCACGTCGACTCCATCCAGCCGCCGCTCTCGATCCTCCACCGAGGTGCCCGAGGAACGGTTCTGCCGTGGGCCGTCGAGCACGGCAGCGGCGTGATCGTCTACTCGCCGATGGCGTCCGGGATGTTGACCGGGACGTTCGACGCCGCGCGCATCGAGCAGCTCGACCCGGGCGACTGGCGTCATCGCTCGCCGGTGTTCTCCGAGCCGCAGCTCTCGCGCAACCTCGAGCTGGTGGAACGACTCCGCCCGATCGCGGCGAGCCTGGCGACGACGCTTCCGGCGCTCGTCGTCTCGTGGGCGATCGCCCAGGCCGGGGTGACGGCGGCGATCGTCGGAGCCCGAGCGCCGTGGCACGTCGACGATTGGCTTTCCGCGAGCGACCTCGAGCTCGACACGGCGACCTTCACAGAGCTCGACCTGGCCCTCGCCGAGACCGGCGCCGGCAGCGACGACCCGCCGACACCCCCGCCGCACGTCCGGCCGCCGGTGTCCGAGGAGGTGGTGTCCCGATGAAGACGAGCCTCGGCATCTGGGCTTTCAGCTCGATGGTCACCCGGTTCGTGCCGGGCGGCTACCAGCCGGAGCGTGCCGGCGAGACGACCGCCCAGCGGGTCCGCCGCGCGGTCGAGGGTCTCGGCGACCTGATCGACGACTACGAGTTCCACTACCCGGCGGAGCTCGACTCGAGCAACGTCGACGAGGTGCGCGAGGCGCTCGACGGGCACGGGATCTACGGCGTCTGCACGGGGCTGCACCTCGACTCGCGGTTCGGGCGCGGAGGCCTCGTGAACCCCGATCCGTCGGTCCGCGAGGAGGCTCGTCGGGTGACCCGCGAGACGGCGGAGCTCGCCGGCTCGCTCGGTGCGAACATGATCTGCTGGCCCGGGATCGAGGGTTACAACTATCCGTTCCAGACGCCCTACGCGGCCTCCTGGGAATGGTTCCTGGACGGCCTCGCCGAGGCGGCCGAGGTCTGCGCGGGCCACGGCGTCAAGCTCTTCCTCGAGCACAAGAACTCCGAGCCGGCGATGAAGATCCTGATGCGCAACATCGGGATGACGCTGCACGTGATCCACAAGCTTCGAGAGCGTGGGTTCACGAACGTCCAGGTCAACATGGACTGGCAGCACCTCATCATGAACGGCGAGAGCCTCGGCGAGTACGCGGCGATGCTCGCCGCCGAGGGCCTGCTCGGCCACCAGCACGCGAACTCCGGCTGGGGCACGTTCGACGACGACAACATGGTCGGCGCGACCGCGTTCATGGAGACGCTCGAGCTCGCGGTCGAGCTCCGGCGCGCCGGGTACGGCGAGAACGGCGAGCGGCTCGGGTTCGACCTCTACCCGTACACCGAGGACGCCGTCGCGGCGGTCGCCCGCAGCGTGAAGCAGTGGAACTTCATCTGGGACGTCTCGGGCCGCATCGACGACGCCGCCCTGCGAGAAGCCCAGTCGCGCAAGGACGCCGTCCGCGCGTACGAGCTCGTCTACGGGGCGCTCGGCGCCGAGTGACCATGGGGCGTGGCTTCAGCCGCGCCGCTTGCGGGGCGCACTGCGGGTGGGGCGCGGCTGACGCCCCGCCTCGCGTTGGCCCGTGACGACGCTGGTCGGCATCGACGTCGGCACGACGGGGGTCAAGGCGATCGCGATCTCCACGAGCGGCGAGGTGCTCGCGAGCGCCACGCGGAGCTATCCGCTGTCGACGCCTCGGCCGGGCTGGGCCGAGCAGGATCCGGACGACTGGTGGCGCGCGGCCGAGGCTGCGCTCGCCGAGGTCTCGAGGGGGCGCGACGTCGCCGGCGTCGGGCTCTCCGGCCAGATGCACGGCCTCGTCGTCCTCGACCGTGAGGATCGGGTGATCCGTCCGTCGATCCTCTGGAACGACCAGCGGACGGCGGCCGAGTGCGCCGAGATCGAGGAGCGCGTCGGCGCGGAGCGGCTGCTCGAGCTGACCGGGAACCGGGCGCTCACCGGCTTCACCGCACCGAAGCTCCTCTGGCTGCGCCGTCACGAGCCGGAGTCCTATGCGCGGATCGCGCGCGTCATGCTCCCGAAGGATTACGTCCGGCTGCAGCTCACGGGGCAATGGGCGATCGATGCCGCCGACGCCTCGGGGACGCTGCTCTTCGACGTCGCGCGCCGGCGCTGGAGCACCGAGGTGCTCGACGCGCTCGAGGTCCCGGCCGAGTGGCTGCCGCCCGTCCTCGAATCGCCCGAGCGGGCCGGCGAGACATCCGCTTGTGACGATCAGTCACAAGCGGTCCCCGTCGCGGCCGGGGCGGGTGACCAGCCTGCCGCGGCGCTCGGCGTCGGAATCGACCGGCCCGGGCCGGTGTCGGTCGTCCTCGGCACCTCCGGGGTCGTCCTGGCCGCGCTGCCGGGCTACGCGCACGACCCCGCCGGCAGCGTCCACGCCTTCTGTCACGCCGTGCCCGACACGTGGCAGGCGATGGGGGTGATGCTGTCCGCGGCGGGCTCGCTCCAGTGGCTCCAGGAGCGGCTCGCGCCCGAGACGTCGTTCGAGGTGCTCGGGGCCGAGGCCGACGGCTGGGCGCCCGGCACAGAAGGGCTCCTCTTCGCCCCGTACCTCGCGGGCGAGCGGACGCCGCACGCCGATCCCGACGCGCGGGGCGCCTTCGTCGGGCTCACCCTCCGGCACGACCGCGGCGCGCTCGTCCGGGCGGTCATGGAGGGCGTCGCCTTCGGTCTTCGGGACTCGCTCGACGCGGTCCGCGGGCTCGGCGTCGAGCCCTCCGCCGGTCGCGTGTCGGGGGGCGGCGCGCGAAGCGCGCTGTGGCTCCGCATCGTCGCGTCGATCCTGGGCCTGCCGCTCGAGCGGACCGAGTCGGAGGAGGGATCGGCGTTCGGAGCGGCGTTGCTCGGCGGCGTCGCAGGCAACGTCTACGCCGACGTGCACGAGGCAGTGTCGAGCTGCGTGCGCGTGCGTGAGACGATCGACCCCGACCCGGCCTGGGGCGAGGTCTACGCGGACGCGCTTCCCCGGTACCGATCCCTCTATCCAGCCACCAAAGGAGTCACCGCATGAGCCAGTTGCGCATCGGCCTCGTCTCGACCGCCAACATCAACCAGGAGATCCTGCGCGGCGCCGCCGAGTCGGAGCTCGTGGAGGTCGTGGCCGTCGCGAGCCGGGACGACGCGAGGGGTCGGGCATACGCGAGCGAGCACGGCCTCGGACGCGCCCACGGGTCGTACGAGGCGCTCCTCGAGGACGACAGCGTCGATGCGGTCTACGTCTCGCTCCCGAACGGGATGCACCACGAGTGGACGATGCGCGCCCTCGAGGCCGGCAAGCACGTCCTCTGCGAGAAGCCCTACTCGCGCCGCGCGGCCGAGGTCGAGGAGGCGTTCGACGCCGCGGAGGGGAACGGTCTCGTCCTCACCGAGGCCTTCATGTACCGGCACCATCCCCAGACCACGAAGGTGCGCGAGCTCGTGGCCGGCGGAGCGGTCGGGAAGCTGTGCGCGGTCAAGTCGACGTTCAGCTTCCCGCTCGAGGATCTGTCGAACGTGCGTGCCCTCCCCGAGCTCGACGGAGGCGCGCTGATGGACGTCGGCTGCTACTGCGTGAGCGGGATCCGGCTCCTCGCCGGCGACCCGGAGCACGTCAGAGGCGAGCAGGTCACGGGCACGACGGGAATCGACATGGCGTTCCACGGGACGCTGCGCTGCGCCGACGACGTCGTGGGCCAGTTCGAGGCGTCGTTCCGCTCGCCGAAGCGCCAGCAGCTCGAGGTGGTCGGCGACCAGGGAGTGCTCGTGGTCGAGGCTCCCTGGCGCGTGGACTGGGGCGGAGCGGTCACGCTCGCACGACGGACGGGAGGCGAGGAGGCCTCGAAGGTCGAGGTGATCGAGGTCGAGACCGCAAACGCGTACCGGCTCGAGCTCGACAACCTCGCGGACGCCGTCGCGGGCCGCGTGCCGCTGCTTCTCGGCCGGCACGACGCGCTCGGGCAGGCGGCGACGATCGAGGCGCTCTACCGCTCAGCGGAGGAAGGCCGCGTGGTCGAGGTCGGGTAGTTCGGAATCCGCCGCCGGTGGTCGTGCGTACGGAACACTGATATGCAACCGACAGAGGAGAGCCAAATGAGACTCACGCTCGTAGCCGCCGTCGTGGCGGCATTTCTCCTGACAGCACTTCCGGCGGTCGCCGCCACGACGCCTTCTTACAACGGCACCGTCGGGCCGGGATTCACGATCTCGATGGCGAAGAAGCCGACGAAGGCGGGCAAGGCGAAGATCGTGGTCGCCGACAAGTCGGGCTCCCACAACTTCCATCTGTCGGGACCGGGGGTCAACGTGAAGACGTCGGTCGGCGCGACCGGCTCGAAGACCTTCACGGTCACGTTGAAGAAGGGGACCTATCGGTTCGTGTGCGACCCGCACGCGAGCAGCATGAAGGGGTCGTTCAAGATCGCGTAACGCGTCGTGGCCGTGCCCGGTTGCGGCCGGGCACGGCTACGAGACCGGCAGTGCCTCGATCCGGCCTTCCTCGATCCGCCAAGCGGCGAGCTCGTCGAGCCGCACCGAGTAGATGACGTAGGGCCGGCCCTGCCAGAGGCCGATCCGCTCGACGTCGGTCCGCGACGGGCGCGGCGGCGAGGAGACGTGCGAGTGGACGATCGCCTGCTCGACGTCGCGCTCCCCGAGGTCGGCCCATTGCACCGGGTCGAGCCGCAGCTCGAAGAACGTCGGGGACGGCGACGCGTTCTCCGCGGGGACGTACTCGATCGCGACGCCGCTCTCGAGGAGGAGCAGCCCGCACGACTCGTTCGGAAGCTCGGCCTGGGCGTGCTCGGCGATCGCCGAGCGCACCGCTGCCGGGATCACCACCAGACGGTCGTCTCCATCGACGTCTCGACGTCCTCGTCGGGCGCATCCCAGAAGTCGGCGCTCAGGTACTTCCAGCCGCCGTCGGCGAGCACCGCGACGACGACGCCCTCGTCGAGCTCCGCGGCGAGACGGCACGCCACGTCGAGCACGGCACCGGAGGAGACGCCGCCGAGGATTCCCTCGAGCCGCAGCAGGTCGCGCACCGCCCGGACGGAGGCCTCGTTCGAGACGAGGAGCTTCCGGTCGAGCCGGGCCACGTCGAGGATCGGCGGCACGTAGCCGTCGTCCAGCGAGCGAAGCCCCATCACGGGATCGCCCGGCATCGGCTCCGCGGCGGCGACGACGACGTCGGGGAAGGTCTCGCGCACCCGCTCGCCCGCGCCCATCAGCGTCCCGCCCGTGCCGAGCCCGGCGACGAGCACGTCGACGCGGTCGAGCGCCGCTGCGATCTCGGCGCCCGTTCCCTCGTAGTGCGCGCGGACGTTCGCCGGGTTGGCGTACTGGAACGGGACGAACCAGCTCGGGTCCTGCTCGGCCATCTCGAGCGCGAGGCGCACGGCGCCGTTCGAGCCCTCGGCGGCAGGCGAGGCGACGATCTCCGCGCCGTAGAGGCGCAGCAGCCGCTTGCGCTCCGCCGTCGCGTTCTCGGGCATCACGCACGTCAGCGGGTAGCCCTTGAGCCGCGCGACCATCGCGAGCGCGATCCCGGTGTTGCCAGAGGTCGGCTCGAGCAGGGAGCGCCCGGGCTCGAGCTCGCCGGTCGCCTCGGCGGCCTCGATCATCGCCTTGGCGACGCGGTCCTTGATCGACCCGGTCGGGTTCTGGCCCTCGAGCTTCGCGTAGAGCGTGACGTCGGGCTTCGGCGAGAGTCGGGGCAGCTCGACGAGCGGCGTCGAGCCGACGAGGTCGAGGACGCTCGCGGCCACCGGCAGCGACCACGGGCGCGAGCTGCCTCCCGCCATCGCGGGGAGGAGAATGACCGTGTCGCCGGTCGCCACGGCGGTGTCGAGCCCGTTCAGGGTCCGAACGTCCTCGCCGCCGACGTAGACGTTGACGAAGGGGGCGATGCCGCCGTTCGCGAGGATCTGCGGCGCGAGCGCGGGATGCCGCTCGACGAGGTCGTCGAGCACCTCGCGGATCGAGTCGCCGGCGGCCTCGACCTGCCGTGCCCCGCCGACCTCGCCGCGGAGCGTGGGAGGGATGCGGACGGTGATCACGCGTGAACCGGTCCCTGGCAGAACTCGACGTAGTCGATGTACTCGGTGATCGTCGGGTTGTCGCCGCAGACCGGGCACTCGGGGTTGCGGCGGATCGAGACCTCGTCGACGGTCGTGTCGAGCGCGTCGAAGAGGAGCAGGCGCCCCGCGAGCGACTCGCCGATGCCGAGCACCAGCTTGAGCGCCTCGCTCGCCTGGAGCGAGCCGACGATGCCGGGGAGGACGCCGAGGACGCCGCCCTCCGCGCAGCTCGGGGCGAGCTCCGGCGGCGGCGGCGACGGATACAGGCAGCGGTAGCACGGGCCGTTCCCCGGCTCGAACACCGTCACCTGCCCCTCGAAGCGGTAGATCGACCCGTGCACGACGGGGATGTCGTGCCAGACGGAGGCGTCGTTGACGAGGTAGCGCGTCGGGAAGTTGTCGGTGCCGTCGACGATGACGTCCCAGCCGTGCGCCAGGACGCGTTCGACGTTCTCGGAGTCGAGCCGCTCCTGGAACGGGACGACGGTGACGTCCGGGTTGAGCGCCTCGATCGTCCGCTGCGCGGACGCGACCTTCGGCTCGCCGAGCCGCTCGGTCGAGTGGACGATCTGCCGCTGGAGGTTCGAGTCGTCGACGACGTCGGGGTCG
Organism: uncultured Actinomycetes bacterium; assembly: GCA_963734045.1. GTDB lineage: Bacteria > Actinomycetota > Thermoleophilia > Gaiellales > Gaiellaceae > Gaiella. Next base: position 15,009 of record CAVTFU010000010.1, read on the forward strand.
ATGATCCCGAGCGTGCCGATTCCCGCGGCCGCGAGATACAGCGACGCCGGGGAGCCGAGCCCGCCGGCCCCGATCAGGAGCACGCGCGCGTCGAGCAGCTTCTGCTGGCCTTCCTCGCCGACCTCCGGGATCAACAGGTGGCGCGCGTAGCGCGTCCGCTGCGCGGGCGCCAGCGCGACCGGAGTCTCGAACGGAAAGCCGTTCCGCTTCCAGTCCGCGAAGCCGCCGGCGAGGTTGACCAGCGTTCTCGTACCCGAGCTCGTGGAGCGACTTCGTGGCGAAGACCGAGCGCGTGCCGCTGCCGCAGTAGACGACGAGCGGGCGGGTCCGATCGGCGATGAGCGCCTCCACGCGGGACTCGAGGTTGTTGCGGGGGAGGTGGATGGCGCCGGGGAGATGCCCTTCGTCCCACTCGTCCCGCGGGCGGACGTCCACGAAGAGCGGCGCGTCCTCCGCCTCGAGGGACGCATGCGCCTCGGGCGTCGAGATCTCGTCGATCTCGGCGCGCGCCTGGGCGAGGAGCTCCCGGTAGCTCGGCATTACTTTCCGGAATATAGCGAGTGGCGGACGCCGCGCGCTGCTCGCCCGGGAAGAGGGAGGCCCCGCACGCCGTCCTGTGGGCATGGGGTGGGGAATCGCAGCGCTGCACGCGCGTTTCGCGGCTACCGTGGCGCCGTGTCGCCCCGCACGCGCGTCGTCGCCGTCACCGCCGCCGCGGCCGCGGCCGCGGCCGCGCTCGTCGTCGGCGTGGCCGCCCTCCAGAGCGAAGCGCCCCAGGGGCTTGCGGCAGGCCCGACGCCACGGTCGGGGGCGCCCCCGTTGACGCTCGAGCTCGGTGTGCGGGCCGACCGCGAGGCGGTCGCCCTGCGCCGGGCGAGCCGGCTCTACGCGGACGGGAAGCGCGCCGCCGCCGCGCGCTCGTTCGCGCGCTTCGACTCGCTCGAGGCCCGCGTCGGCCAGGCGGTGGCGACCTGGCCGGACGGCACGGTCGACCGGCTGAACCGACTCGCGGGGCTGCACCCGCAGAAGGCCGTCGTCCAGCTCAACCTCGGCGACGCGCTCTTCTGGTCGGGCCTCGCCGGCGCCGAGGATGCGTGGCGGGCCGCCGGGTCGACCGAGCCGGACACGCCGTACGCGATCGCGGCGGCGAACCGCCTCCACCCGGAGTACGCCCGCGGCGTCCCGATCTTCGTGACGACCGTGCCGCTGCCGGACGGCCTCGACGAGCTCGCGCCGGCGGCTCAGCTCGAGAAGCTCCGCACCGGTGCGGAGGCGGGCGTTGCGGGAAAGCTGCTCTACGGCGTCGCCCTGCAGCGGCTCGGCCGGCAGCGGTCGGCAAGGCGCGTGCTCACGGAGGCTGCTCGTGAGGCTCCGGGCAACGTCGAGGCGCAGGTCGCGGCCGCGGTCGCCCGCTTCGACAAGGCGCGGCCCGCCGACGCATTCTCGCGGCTCGGGCCGCTCACGCGCCGGTTTCCCGACCGGGCGACGGTGCGCTTCCACCTCGGCCTGCTGCTCCTCTGGTCGGGCGAGGTGCGAGAGGCGAAGACGCAGCTCACACGTGCGACGCGCGTCGAGCCGGGCTCGCCGCTCGCGCGCGAGGCGGACAGATATCTCGACGAGCTCCGGAAAGCGGGAGTCTGACCGTGGCCGATTTCTTTGACGCGGCGCCTGAGCGGTGGCTACCGTGTCCGCGCACGCGATGGAAGGGGCGGTCCTGAGCGACGCATCGGATTCGCAGGCTGCGACCACGACGACCGGGGTCGCGGTCGAGCTGGGCGGGGACGCGAGTGCCCTGCTCGAGAGCGGCCGCGCGCAGGGCAGCGTCGACGCGGACGAGCTCGCGCTCGCGCTCGACGAGCTCGACCTCGAGCCCGAGCAGCTCGACGCCTTCTACGCCGCGCTCGACCAGGAGCAGATCGAGGTCGTGGTCGAGGGCGCCGACGAGCCCGAGCGCGAGCAGACCTGGGACGCCGAGCCGGAGATCTCGACCGACACACTTCAGCTCTTCCTCAAGGACATCGGCAAGGTCCCGCTCCTGACGGCCGCCCAGGAGGTCGAGCTCTCGAAGCGCATCGAGCAGGGCGACCACGGTGCCAAGCAGGCGATGGTCGAGGCGAACCTCCGTCTCGTCGTCTCGATCGCGAAGCGCTATCGAAACCAGGGCCTGCCCTTCCTCGACCTGATCCAGGAGGGGACGATCGGGCTGGTGCGCGCGGCGGAGAAGTTCGACTGGCGCAAGGGCTACAAGTTCTCGACGTACGCGACGTGGTGGATCCGGCAGGCCGTCGCACGGGCGATCGCGGACAAGGGCCGAACGATCCGCATGCCCGTGCACGTCGTGGAGAAGCTCAACAAGATCAACCGCTCCGAGCGGAAGCTCCGCGCGGAGCTCGCGCGCGAGCCCACAGCGATCGAGATCGCCGCTGACCTCGACCTTCCGATCGAGGAGGTCGAGCACATCAAGCGAAGCGCCCAGACGCCCGTCTCGCTGGAGAAGCCCGTCGGCGACGAGGACGAGTCCGAGTTCGGGCACTTCCTCACCGACGACTCGGAGCCACTGCCCGACGAGGCGGCTGAGGTCGCGCTGCGGCGCGACGCGCTGCGCTCGATCCTCGGCGCGCTCTCGCCACGAGAGCGGCAGGTGCTCGAGCTGCGCTACGGGCTCGACGGCCGTCAGCCGCGGACACTCGACGAGGTCGGCCGCGCGTTCAACGTGACACGCGAGCGGATCCGGCAGATCGAGCACCAGAGCCTCAAGAAGCTGCGTGCGCTCGCCGACGCCTCGAGCGTCCGCGACGTCGCGTGATGCTTCGTCGCCTCCGCGCCTGGTGGGACCGCCGTCGCGGGCACGGTGTCCTCGCGTTCTTCCCCGGGCCTGACGACGTAGGTGGCGCCGGGGTACGAGAGCCACGCCGTCCCAGGCAGCCGAGCCTCTCGGGAGCGGTCGCGCTCGACGACCCGCACGACGGCTCGGACACGTAGGACGCGGGCCGAGCGCCATCCCTACAATCGCGCGGGTGATTCCGCCGCACGAGGACCTCGTCGCCGAGCTGGCGGAGCTCATCGCGATCCCGTCCGTGAGCGCCGACGACGCGCACGCCCACGACGTCAGGCGGGCAGCCGACTGGGTCGCCGACCGGATCCGCCGCGCCGGCGGCACGGTCGAGATCGAGGAGCGGGGGGGCAGGCCGCTCGTCCTCGGCGAGGTGGCCGCGTCGACGGCGGGCCTGGCGCCGGCCGTGCTCGTCTACGCGCACCTCGACGTCCAGCCCCCGGATCCGCTTCCCCTGTGGGAGTCCGATCCATGGACGCTGGTGGAGCGGGACGGCAAGCTCGTGGCACGGGGCGTGGCCGACGACAAGGCGCATCTCTTCATGCTGCTCCGCGCGACCGAGCTGCTCGCCTCCTCGGGCGAGCTGCCGGTGACCGTCCGCTTCGCGATCGACGCGGAGGAGGAGATCGGCGGCCACTCCGTCGTCGACTGGGTCGGGGGCGACTCCGGGCGCGCCGACGTCGCGCTCGTCCTCGACGGCGGCTACGCGACCGAGACGCTGCCCTCGATCTGCACGGCGCTGCGGGGTATCTGCTACTTCCATCTCACCGTTCGGACGGGAGAGCGCGACCTTCACTCCGGCATGTACGGCGGCGCGGCCCTGCCAGCGACGCACGCGCTCGTCGAGATCCTCCAGGCGGTGCTTCCCGGCGAGGACGGGCGGCTGCCAGAGCCGCTGCGCGCCGGCATCGTGCCTCCCACCGACGTGGAGGTCGCCGGCTGGGAGTCGCTCGCCTCGTGGGAGCGACGAGCTCGCCGCCCATGGCGCCCGTCCCGTCGACGCTCGCGCGGCGGACGAGTTCTACGTGCGCACGACGGCGGAGCCGTCGATCACCGTCAACGGCATCGCCGGCGGCTCGCCGCAGCTGCAGAAGACGGTGCTCCCGGTCGAGGCGGAGGCGAACCTTTCGATCCGACTCGCGCCGGGCCAGTCCACCGCGGAGATCGCGCCCGTGCTCGAGAAGCTCCTCCACGCCGCCACGCCGGAGGGTGCGAGCCTCGAGGTCGACCTCTGGTCGACGGGGGAGCCTGGCTTCGTCGACCCGGACGCGCCGGCGGTGAAGATCGCCCAGGACACGTTCGAAGCCGTGCTCGGCGTCCGGCCGGTGCTGACGCGCTCCGGAGGCTCCATCCCCGTCGTCGCAGCGCTCGGCGCGCGCGGCGTCCCCGCGATCGTAACGGGCTTCACCAGGCCGAGCGCGCAGCTGCACTCGCCGAACGAGCAGATCCCGGCGAGCGCCCTGCGCGACGGGCTCGCCACGACGGTCGAGCTCCTGCGACGGCTGGCCGCGCTTGGGTGACGCCCGGTACGCGAGCCCGCTCGCCGAGGAGCTGGCCGAGGACGCGCTCGAGCGGTTCCTGCGCTACGTCGCGATCGACACGCAGTCGAAGCTCGACGCGACCGAGTATCCGTCGACGGCGAAGCAGCTCGACCTGTCGCGCCTCCTCGTCGACGAGCTCCATGCGCTCGGTGTCGCCGAGGTAGAGCTCACGGACCCCGGCTACGTGTTCGCACGCCTCCCGGGGACCGTCGCGGAGGCGCCGACCGTGGGCCTGATCGCCCACGTGGACACGAGCCCCGACGCGCCGGGCGAGGGCGTCTCGCCACTCGTGCATCGTGGGTGGACGGGCGAGCCGATCGTGCTCCCGGGTGATCCGGCCCAGGTCCTCGACCCGGCCGACATGCCCGCGCTCGCCGAAAGGGTCGGTCACGATCTCGTCACGAGCGACGGGACGACGCTGCTCGGCGCCGACGACAAGGCGGGGGTCGCCGTGATCATGGCCGCGATCGCCTACCTCGTCCGCGACGATCGTCCGCGCGCCACGGCGCGCATCGCGTTCACGGTCGACGAGGAGGTGGGTCGCGGCACCGACCACTTCGACCTCGACGCGTTCGGGGCCGACTTCGCCTACACGTTCGACGGCTCCGGGCTCGGCGAGATCGAGGCGGAGTCGTTCTCGGCCTACCAGCTGCGGCTCACCGTCCAGGGAGTCGGCCTCCATCCCGGCACGGCGAAGGGCGGGCTCGTGAATGCGATCAAGATCGTTTCCGACGTCGTCGCCGCGCTGCCTCGCGACGGCCTCTCACCGGAGACGACCCAGGATCGCGAGGGGTTCCTCCACCCCATGCGATTCGAGGGGACGACGACGAGCGCGACGCTGACCCTGCTCGCACGCGATCACGACGACGAGAAGCTCGAGGAGCACGTCGAGCTCCTGCGCGGCCTCGCCGCCCAGGTCGTCGGCAAGGAGCCACGCGCGTCCTTCAGCCTCGAAGTGAAGGAGCAGTACCGGAACATGCGGAAGGCGCTCGACCGGCACCCGAAGATCCTCGAGGTCGCCGAGGAGGCGATCCGCCGGGCGGGGGTCGAGCCCGTCCACACCATCATCCGGGGCGGCACCGACGGCTCGCGGCTCTCCGAGAAGGGGCTTCCGACGCCGAACCTCTTCACCGGTGGGCAGAACTACCACTCGCTGCGCGAGTGGGCCTCCGTGCAGGACATGGCCGCTGCGGCCGCGACGTGCGTCGAGCTGGTCCGCCTCTGGGGCGAACGCGTGGGTTCAGACTAGGGGCGGATCGGTCTCGCCCTGCGGGCCGCTACGTCAGCCGCCGTGGACGTCTGCTGCGTGGACCTCGCAGCCGAGCCACTCGTGGCCGAACTTCCGCATCTCGTCGATGACCGGCAGGAGCGCCGCGCCCTTTGCGGTCAGCTCGTACTCGACGCGGGGCGGCGACTCGGCGTAGCTGCGCCGGACGACGATCTCCTCGGCCTCGAGCCAGCGGAGGCGCTCCGCGAGCGTCCTCGGGCTGATGCGCGCGCACGCGTGCTCGAGCTCGGTGAAGCGCCGGGGGCCCTCCGAGAGGTCGTGGACGATCAGGGCCGTCCACTTGGACCCGACGATCTCGCTCGCCGCGGCGACGGAGCACTGCCCCGCCTGGTGCACGGGGAGCATCGTGCGGGTCGAATCGGTGTCCGTGGCCATGTCCCAAGTGTACGGCGCGCTACCGCTGGTGCGGGAAAGGATTGTGTGGTGGATCACCCACGAAGTCGCACTCGCCCTCAGTCCCAAGGGGGCGGGTTGTGAACCCACCGACCGCCGACCATCGTGGCGACGACTTCGAGGGACGGCAGCTCGTCCGGCGGGCACGTCACGGGGTCGCGATCGAGGACGACGAGGTCCGCGAAAAAGCCCGGCAGCAGCCGGCCACGACGGCGCTCGTCGCCAGAGAGCCAGGCCGGTGCGACGGTCGAGGCGTGGAGCGCCTGCTCGACGCTGAGCGCCTGGTCCGGGCGCCATGCGGGGCGATCGTCGATCGTGCGGAGGACGCCGGCCGCGAGCCCGGCGAGCGGGTCGAGCTCCTCCACGGGCGCATCGGATCCGTTCGCGAGGACGGCTCCGCTCTCGAGAAGGGTGCGGAACGCATAGGTCCCATCGAGCCGGTCGCTCCAGAACCGCTCGGCGAGGTCGCGGTCGGACGGGGCGTGGCTGAGCTGCACCGAGCAGGCGACGCCGAGCTCCGCGAACCGCGGGAGATCGACGCGATCGACGCACTGCGCGTGTTCGATCCGGGGGCGGAGGCCGAGCGGCTGCCAGAGGTCCCGGGTCGCCGCGAACGCGTCGAGCGCCTCGCGGTTCGCGCGGTCCCCGATCGCGTGGACGGCGACCGGCCAGCCGGCCGCGGCGCCCGCGCGCACGATCTCGGCGAGCTCGTCGCCGCTCGTGATCCGGACGCCGCTCCCGTCGAGCATCCAGGCTGTCTGCGACCCGAGCGTCCCGTCCATGAAGGCTTTCAGGTAGCCGAGCCGGAGGTAGTCGTCGCCGAGGCCGCTGCGCAGCCTCAGCTCCGCCAGCTCCGCGACCGCCTCGTGTGGGAGCGACTGCCAGACGCGCAGGGTCAGCCCGTCGCGGTCGTGGATCCGCCCGAAGATCGCCTGCGCGCCGAGCCAGCCGTCCTTGTCGTGGACGGCACCCACGCCGCGGGCGTTCGCGAGCTTGATCCCGTCGCGCGTCGCGGCCACGTACTCGTCTTCGGCGACCGTGACGTGCCGCTCGCGGAACCTCCACGCCGACTCCTCACGGATGATCCCCGTCGGCTCCCCGCTCGCATCGCGCTCCACGACCCCGCCGGGCACGTCGAGCTCACCGCCCGCGCGGGCGAGCGCGGCGCTGTTCAGCCACAACGAGTGGTAGTCCTTCGACCAGAGCGCCGCCGGTGTCTCGCCGGTCACCGCATCGAGCGCGTCGCGCGAGGGGTGCTCTGCCCAGAGTGCGTCGCGCCAGCCTCGCCCGCGGATCCACTCTCCGCGCCGCGGGTGGGCACGCACGCGATCGAGCGCCTCGCCGAGAGAGCCGGCACCCTCGAGCTGGAGATCTCGTTGCGCGAGCGACCAGGTGGGGAAGTGGACGTGTGCGTCGGTGAAGGCGGGAAGGACGCAGCGGCCGCGCAGGTCGACCCGCTCCGGCGTCGGCAGCGCCGTCTCGTGCGTGCCGACCCCACCGACGATGCGCTCGCCCGCGATCGCGAGCGCCGCCGTCGTCGGCAGCGACGGATCCAGCGTGCGCACGACGCCGTTCGTGAGGATCACGCCGGGAGCCTAGAGCGCCGCGTCGGCCGGGTACGATCGAAGGCGTCCATCGGAGGATCGAGGTGCGATTCGAGAGCCCCCTCGCGCTCCTCTCGCTCGTGGTACCGGCGGCAGCCGTCGTCGGATACCTAGCGAGCCGGAGGCGACGCCCGCGATACGTCGTCCAGTACACGAACCTCGACGTGTTGCGTGGTGTCGCGACGGCCCGCTCGCGCTGGCGCGAGGCCGCCGTTGCCGCGCTGGCGCTCGGCGCGCTGGTGCTGCTCTGCCTCGCGGTCGCTCGCCCGCACTTCACTCGCGTCGTTCCGGTGGAGAACGCGACCGTGCTCCTCGTCGTCGACACGTCGCGCTCCATGCTCTCGACCGACGTCGCGCCGACCCGGCTCGGCGCCGCGAAGCAGGCTGCGCACACGTTCCTCGATCGGGTCCCGTCGGCGCTCCGGATCGGGCTCGTGACCTTCGCCGGCGACGTGACCGTCGCCGCCTTTCCCTCCCACGACCGCGAGCAGCTCCGCGCGTCGGTCGCCGCGATCACCCGCTTCTCCGCCGGCGGCGGCACGGCGATCGGCGACGCGCTCGTGCGGTCGGTCGAGCTCGCGGGGGATGCATTCGGAGAGCGGGGCCTCGCGAACCGCGTGGGCGGGGCTCAGCCTCACGAGAGCCTCGTCACGATCCTTTTCCTCTCCGACGGACGGCAGAACCGCGGGCTGGTGCCTCCAGAGGAAGGCGCGGCCGCGGCGAAGAGCGCAGGAATCCCGGTCTTCACGGTCGCGCTCGGCACCGACAAGCCCGATCGCGGGGCGGGGGTCGGCGGGCTGAGCTTCGGCGGTGGCTTCAACCGCGTCCCTGACCGCGAGACGCTACGCGCGATCGCCCGGACGACCGGTGGGGAGTACTTCGCGGCGCGCTCGGCGCCTGCGCTCTCGGCTGCATACAGGGATCTCGGCTCGCGGCTCGGGCGCGCGGAGCGCGAGTCGGAGATCACCTTTCTCTTCGTCGCCGCGGCGGCGCTCGCGCTCGCGGTGGCGGCGGGTGTCTCGCGCTTCTGGGCGCCGGGACTTCCCTGAGGCCTAGCTGCCGAGTCCCAGGCACGAGACGACGCGGGTTGCCACGTTGTTCGTCTCGTCCGACTCGGCCACGGCCCTCGCGTAGTCCGCGGTCGCCGTGATCGTCCCCCTGACGCAGCGATACGTGTGGGTGACGGACTGTCCGGGCGGGAGCGCGGGGATCGTGAAGGTCCCGACACCGAGCACCGTCACGAGCGAGGGGCCCGCGGCGCCTTCGCCGGTGTTCCGTACGGTCACGCTCGTCGCGGTCAGCGAGGCGACGAGGTCGGGAAGCGGGACGACGACGACCCACCTCGCCGTGGCTGCCGAACCGGTGTTCCCCGCCACGTCCGTCGCGCGCACCGCGAAGGTGTGGTCGTCCGCGCCGACGTCGGCGATCGAGTGGGGGCTCGTGCATGCGGCGAACGGGCCGTTGTCGTAGGAGCACGCGAACGTGACGCCCGGCTCGTCGGCGGCGAACGCGAACGTCGCGGACCTCGAGGTCGTCGAAGCGGGCGGGGTCTGCGTCAACGTCACCGTCGGGGCGGTCGTGTCGGGCGGCGGCGTCACCGTCCAGCGTCGCGTCGCGGGGGTGCCGACGTTTCCCGCGGCATCCGTAGCGCGCACGTCGAAGATGTGTGCCCCGAGCGCCAGGGCCGTGAGCCCGCGTGGGCTCGTACATGGCTCCCACCCGCCGCCGTCGAGCCGGCAGCTGAACGTCACGCGCGGCTCGCTCGACGTGAAGGCGAGGCCGGCCGTCGTCTCCGATGTGGCCGCGTTCGGCGCCGAGGTGATCGTCACCGTCGGCGCGGTCGTGTCGAGCGGCGGTCCGTCCCCCGTGACGGTCGGCGGCGGCGGTGAGACCTTGGGAGAGGGCTTCGATGGAGGCGGCTTCGATGGAGGTGGAGGCGGAGGCGGAGGCGGGGTTGCGACCGGGTTCTCAGCACCGGTCGAGACGGCCTGCGGCGGCGTCGGAGTGGGCTTCGCAGCCATCGCCTTCTGGGCAGGCTTGGGCTCGGAAGGCGGCTTCGCCTTCGCCTTCGTGCTCGGTTGCGACGATGTCGTCTTCGGCGCTGCGGTGGGTGGAGGCGGCGACGCAGCAGCCGTCGTCTCGAGCGACTCCGTCGACGGCTGCGTCGTGAGGGCGGCCCGGGGCGTGGATGCCGGCTCTCGGTCGACGAGGAGGACCGCCGCACCGAGCCCTCCGGCGAGGCAGAGGAGGGCTCCGGCCGCGACGGTCGCGGCGACCGCCGCGGCGCCGCGCGGGCGCCGCAGGAGCGCGACCCGGCCGCCGCCACCGCGCCAGTACCCGACCTCGTCCAGGTCTCGCTCGACAGCGGCCCGCGCCTCTTCGGCGGGCACGCCGAGCGGCGGCAGGAGGAGAGCCCGGTAGCGGCGCTTGGCCTCGCGCATGTCGCCGAGCGCCACCTGGCAGCGCTCGCACTCCTCGAGGTGCGCGAGCGTCTCCTCGAGCTTCGGGCCGCGCAGCTTCCCGTCCAGGTGCTGGGCCAGCAGAGGGAGGAACGCGCGGCACGTCTCGGGGAAGCTCTCCGGGTCGACCTGGACGAGGCGCAGCTCCGTGCGAAGCCGCTCGCGAGCGCGGAATACGAGCTGGGCGACGGCGTTCTCGTTGAGCCCGACGAGCTCGCCGATCTCGGCGTAGGAGCGATCCTCGAGCTCGCAGAGCGCGAGCACGAGGCGCTGGCGCGGGTCGAGCCGCGCGTTCGCGAGCCGCACCTCCTCCTGCTGGCGACCGAGGAGCGTGCTCCGCTCGGGGTCGTCGTCGATCGCCGTCGGCAGGTCCGGCTCGGGCACCTCGGCGGTCGGCTCGGCCCGCTTGCCCTTCTCGACCTGCTTGAGGAAGAGGTTCTTCGTCGTCGCGAAGAGGTATGCGGTCAGGTCGGTCGTGTCCGGATCGAGGCGGTCGAGGGCGGGAAGCGCCCGCACGAACGTCTCCTGCGCGAGGTCGTCGGCGTCGTGGGCGTTGCCCGAGAGTCGGTAGCCGAACGCCCTGAGCCGTGGGTGGTACTCGGCGTAGAGCTGCTCCCAGGCGTCACGGTCCCGGGCCTGGAGCCGCCGGACGAGGTCGGCGTCAGTCCTGGTCGGTGCGATCGCCATCGTGTGAATCGTGACGGAGACGGAGGAAATCGTCGAATGCGGCGTACACGGCGAGCAGGCGCTCGAGGTCAGCGATGCCCTCGGCCGCCCATTCGCGGAGCCATACCTCGTCGACGGAGATCGTGTGAGTGTCGCCCTGCTCGTTCATCGCTACCTCCTGGCCGGTCGTCGTGCGGCCCGGTGCCGCGCGCTCTACACGGAGAACCTCCGAGGGAGCGATTCCTTACGCGGGGTGCGCGGGCAGTGCCGCGCACCCCTCAGCGCCGTCAGACAAGCGACCCGTCGGCTCGGGTGCCGCGCGCTCCGCAGGGGAGCGCCCCGCGTGCTGCCGTCTAGGTGAGCCGGACGTCGACGGTCGCATAGACGCGGAACTTCAGGTATTGCGTGGTCGTCTCCCAGACCGGATAGGCGTCGTGGCCCGCAGGCAGGCCGGTTCCCTGCCCTGCGGGGATCGGGCCGATCTCCATCGCGTCGCGGACGTCGAAGTCCAGCTTCGCGACCGCGGCGAAGCCGCCCCAGCCCGTGCTCGCCTCGGTCACGCAGTTCTTCAGGATCGTCCAGTCGCACTCGAAGCCGCCGACGGCGAGCTCGAGTGTCCGCAGCCTGTCGATCGACTGCGTGATCATGACGCCCGGTCGGCCGGAGTTGTATGAGGTTGCCGCGACGGTCTCGCCCGAGTCGATCCTGCGGAAAGCGCCCCCGCCCACCACGCTGTCGCCGGCGCGGTAGTCGAACGCGATTTCGCCGGCATTCGAGCCCTTGTCGGCGTCGTCGATCACCTTGAGCTTGTGGAACGTGACCGTGGCGATCGCGGAGCGCGTTCGAAACGTTCCCTGCTCGACCCGCGTGCGCCCTTGCGCGTCCGTCGCCTTCGCCGTGACCTGGTAGGTGGTCCCGGTGAGCAGACGGTCGAAGGTCGCGGTGTGCTCGGTCTTCTTGCTCCCCGTCACGTGCTGGAAGAAGTGGAGCGTCTTGCCGGAGATCGTCGTCGCCTTCAGGCTCAGCTGGATCGAGGCGGGCACGGACGTACGCCACTCGAGGTGGACGCGGCCGGGAACGCTCGCGTCGTTCGTGAGGAGCGCCTTCTCGATGCAGGCCGCCTGGCAGCCGAGACCCGCGGAGAGGTTCGGCTCCGGCGTCTCGACGGCGACCTTCACCGGCCGCGTCTCGAACGTGCCGCTGCGCGATCGCAATGCGGCCCTTGATGTCCTTCGCCGTGACGACGATCCGGTAGGTCGTCTCCGGCTCGAGTCCCGGCAGGAGGATCGTTCGGCTCGTGACGAACGGCGGGATCGTCACGTGCGGCGTCTGCCCGGACGTGAGGCCAGGCGTCGCGCCGAGCTTCGAGACCTGAACGGTGACCGACGCGGCGACCGAGGTGACCACCTCGACCTCGGCCGAGGAGGCGGTCGACGTGACGAGCGCCTTCGTGATGCACTGGACGGAGCAACCGGCATCGGTGATCAGCGTCGTCCCCCCGGCGACGGGACCTCCGGCGGTCGCGCCGCCCGCCAGCACGAGCACCGCGGCGATCGTCGCGACGAGGCTTCTGGTGATTCGAGGGCTCCGGGACATCTCGGTCTCCTTGCGTCTGCGGCGGCTCCGTTACCGCCGTTCTGATCGGAGAACCCTCGAGCTGCGGGTTCCTTACGCCGGCCGTCAGCGCGGCGTGGAGAGGCGCGGATGCAGGGCGAGGCGCCCGCACGCGAGGCCCTTGCACGGCCACGCGACGTCGAAGCTGCCGGCCGGCGCGACCTGGCCGTCGACTCTCGCGATGTCGAGCCCGCGCCCGTGGAACTCTCCGGCTGCGCGCGCGGTACCGGCGGCCGAGAGGGCCGCGACCGACACTGCGAGGGCGAACGGCGCCGATGCGGGTGGAAGCGGTCATCGCAGTCTCCTTCGTCTCGGGCGGCCGGTGCCGCCTCGTCGACAGGAGAACCCCCGCGGGCCCCGTTCCTTACGCCGCCGACGTCGTCTGGGAGGGCGGGCTCCTCGCGGAGCCCGCCCTCGTCCCCCCGAGCTCAGGCAGCGGCCGGCTGGATGTTCTGGTTGACCCGGAAGACGTTGTCCGGGTCGTAGGCGGCCTTCACCTGCGCGAGGCGGGCGTGGTTCGGGCCATACGTCGCCTGCACCCGCCCTTGCCCCTCGTCCATCATGAAGTTCACGTACGCCCCGCCGGCCGAGTACGGGTGGAGCGCCTCCCAGTACCCGATCGTCCACTCGCGCAGCGCGCCGGCCTGCGCCGGGTCACCGTCGACGCCGACGAAAACCTGCGACCAGTTCGCGTCGCGGAAGGCGAACGCCGTGTCCTCGGTTGCGACGTCGTGCACCGCCCCGTTGATCGGATACAGGTGCGAGCCGCTCTTGAACGTCGGCATCTTCGTGTTCCACTCGCGGTTCTGCACGATCGCCTCGTCGGGAACCTCCCGGACGAAGTCGCCGCGCCAGTACCACTGGTCGCCGGGATGGTAGAGGCCGTCGAACGCGCCGTTCAGAGCCGAGATCGGCATTCGCTGCACGCCGTGCATCAGCGGCTTCGCGAGTGAGAGCATCGGCTCCATCGCCTTCTCTGCCTCGTCGTCGGACGCGTCGATGCACCACACGATCCCGCACACGAGGCGCATGTGGATCTCCTCCGGAAACGGCTCTGCCGGTGGGATGGTGTGCCAGTTGAAGAACCCCGACACGTTGCGCGGCGCGGACGGCAGCCATTCGCGATAGGCCTTGAGGAGCACGTCGGTGTCCTCGATCGCCCAGAACGTCGGTCCGCCCACGATCGTCTCGAGCGGGTGCGCCCGGAACTCGAACTCGGTGACGATGCCGAAGTTCCCTCCGCCACCGCGGATCGCCCAGAAGAGGTCGGGGTTCTCGTCCGCACTCGCCGTCACCTGCGAGCCGTCTGCAAGCACCATTTTCGCCGAGAGCAGGTTGTCGATCGTCAGCCCGTGCCGGCGCGACAGGTGGCCATGGCCCCCGCCGAGCGTGAACCCGGCCACGCCGGTCGAGGAGATGATCCCGTTTGCGACCGCGAGCTCGTGCGGTTGTGTCGCTGCGTCGACCTCGTTCCAGAGCGCGCCGGCGCCGACGCGCACCGTCTTCGTCGCGGGATCGACGGAGATCGACTTCATGAGCGAGAGGTCGATCACTACGCCGTCGTCGACACTGCCCAGGCCACCGCCGTTGTGGCCTCCGCCCCGGACGGCCAGGGGCAGGTCGTGGTCGCGGGCGAAGCGGAGCGCGGCCACGACGTCGTCGGCGGTCGTGCACCGGGCGATGAGCGCGGGCCGCTTGTCGATCATGGCGTTGAAGAGCGCGCGAGCCTCGTCGTAGCGCGCGTCGTCGGGGCCGATCAGCCGCTCGCCGAACGATGTCAGCTCGCCGCGGGCGGTCTCGTGCACCGAAAGGGTCGTGCTCATACGCATTTCCTCCGTCTCTCGCAGGGTCGTCGCCGAGCGTAGGGACGTGCGCCGGGCATGTCATGACCGACCTTGACCGACTTTCCGCGAGCCCCCGGGGTGCGGCATGATCAGAACTGATCATGCGACGGCAAACCCCTCTACCCGGCCCGCTGCGTCTTTCGCCGGCGTATGCGTTCGCCGGCCGGGCGCGCGAGCTCCAGACGCTGCGTGCCCTCCTGCCGCGCGCAACGGGTGAGGGGCGGCGCGCCGCGTTCGTCGCGGGCGAGCCCGGCTCCGGGAAGAGCCGCCTCGTGCGAGAGCTCGCCCACGAGGTCGCCGGAGAGGATGCGCTCGTTCTCTACGGCGACTGCGACGACGTCGTCAGCACTCCGTACGGGCCGTTCACGCACGCGCTCGGGCAGCTCGTCGAGGGGCTCGAGCCGACCGAGCTGGAGGAGACGCTCGCCGGCAGGGAACCCGAGCTCGGCCTGCTCCTGCCCGGCCTGAAGTCGGACGGTCGCGGCGCCGTCGACAGTCAGGCGACGGACGTCGACACACAACGCCATCGTCTCCACACCGCGGTCACCGACGTGTTCACGACCGTCGGCCTCCAGGTGCCGGTCCTGCTCATACTCGAGGACCTCCACTGGGCGGACGCGCCGACGCTGCATCTGCTGCGCCACCTCGTGCGCGCCGGAGCCGGGGCGCGGATGCTGATCGTCGCCACGTACCGCGACACGGCGGGCGAGGTCTCGCCCGCGCTCGGTGACACACTCGTCGACGTCTCCCGCACCGAAGGCGTCGTCCGGATCCGGCTCGGTGGCCTCTCGGACGACGAGATCCGCGAGTTCCTCCGCCTCACCGCAGGGGGCGACCCGGCCGCCGAGCTGCGCGGGGCGATCGGCGAGCTGACCGGTGGCAATGCCTTCCTCGTCACCGAGCTCTGGCGCGAGCTCGTCGAATCGGGCGCGATCGAGACGGGCCCGAGCGGCGCGCGCCTCGTACGGCCGGCCGCGGAGCTCGGCACGCCGACGACCGTGCGCGAGGTCGTCAGCCACCGGCTGGCACGGCACTCGCCCGAGACGAGGACCGTGCTCGAGCTCGCCGCGGTCGCAGGCACGGAGCTCGACCTCGAGACGCTGCGCCGGGCGGAGGTCGTCCCTGCCGAGGCTCTGGTCGAAGCGCTCGACGAGGGGGTCCGGAGCGGCCTGCTCGTCGAGGAGCTCGGCGCCGCCGTCACGTACCGGTTCGCCCACGAGCTCGTTCGCCGCGCGGTCACCGACCGGCTGCCCGCCGTGCGGAAGGCCGAGCTGCACCTGCGCGTCGCCGAAGCGCTCGGCGCCGGACCCCCGCGGGGCGACAGCCGTGCGCGGCTCGTGGCGCTCGCACACCACTACGCGGCCGGCGCGGCGGTCGGTGGGCTGGAACGGGCCGTGGAGTACAACCTGCTCGCGGCCGAGTCGGCGGCATCGGCGCTCGCATTCGAGGACGCCGCCGCTCGCTACCGGACCGCGCTCGAGCTCGGGATCCACGACGACCGCGCTCGTGTGGAGGCGCTCAGCGGTCTCGGCGACGCCGCCCGCCGGGGCGGCGATGCCAACGAGGCGATCGCCGTTTTCCAACGCGTCGCGGAGCTCGCGCGGTCGCTCGGAGACGCCGAGCTCCTCGCCCGGGCCGCAATCGACTACGAGGAGACGTGCTGGCGGCCGGCGATCCACGACGCGGGGGCGGTCGAGCTCCTCGAGGAGGCGGCCGCGGCATTCGGCCCCGAGGACTCGGAGCTGCGGGCACGTCTGCTGGGCGGGCTCGCGCGCGCGCTCGATCTGAGGGGCGACCGGATCCCTGCTGCCGAGGCGCGCGACGAGTCGATCGCGATGTCGCGGCGGCGCGGTGACGAGCGCAGCCTCGCCGCGACCTTGGCGCAGGCGTACTGGTCGCAGAGGGGGAGCGACCACAAGGAGAAGGTCAACGACATGCTGCTCGAGGCACGGCAGCTCGGCGCAGCGCTCGGAGAGCTTCCGCTCGAGGCCGAAGCGCTCTCGTGGCTCGTCCCGTCGTCGGTCGTGCTCTGCGACCACGCCACCGCCCGTGAGCAGCTACGCGAGCTCCTCGTGATGGTCCGCCAGGCGAACGAGCCGTTCCTCCTGCACGTCGCGGAGCACTACGCCGCCGCGCTCGCGCTCTGCGACGGGCACCTCGACGCCGCGGAAGCCGCCGCGACTCGCTCGAAGGAATGGGGCTCGCTCCTCACGGGGCGCGACGCGTCCGGGACGTACGGGATCCAGATGTTCGGCATCCGTCGCGAGCAGGGCAGGCTCGCCGAGCTCGCGCCCGCCGTGCGGCTCCTCGACTCGGTCTCACGGGACGGCGCCTGGCGCCCCGGGCTGACGGTGCTGCTCGCCGAGCTCGGGATGGAGGACGAGGCGCGCGCCGAGCTCCGGAACGTGCTCGCGGACGGCCTCGGCGCCCTGCGCTCGTCGCTCTGGGTCGCCTCGCTCGTTTACCTCGCAGACGCGTGTGCGGCGCTCGACGATCGCGACGCGGCCGCCGTGCTCTACCCCGAGCTCGCAGGCGTACGCAGGCGAGAACGTGATGATCGGCCACCTCGTCGGGTGCTACGGGGCGATGGACCGGTACCTCGGAATGACGGCCTTCGTGCTCGAGGACTGGGACCGCGCGGAGGAGCACTTCCGCTCGGCGCTCGCGCTCAACACCCGGCTCGGCGCGAGGACCTGGCTCGCGCACACGTCGTACTGGTACGCCCGCATGCTCATCGCCCGCGGGGGCGCGGACGACGACGGGGTCGCTCGGGCGCACCTCGCGCTCGCGCTCCGGCTGGGCCGCGAGATCGGGCTGCCGAGCCTCGTCCGGCGTGCGACCGAGCTCGGGGCGCCCGACGTGGTCGAGCAGGCCCTGCCGGACGGGCTGACGACGCGCGAGGCCGACATCCTCGCCGAGCTCGCCCGGGGACGATCGAACCGCGAGATCGGCCGCCTGCTCCACATCTCCGAGCACACGGCGGCGAACCACGTCCGCTCGATCCTGCGCAAGACGCAGTGCGCGAACCGGACAGAGGCGGCGGGGTACGCCCTCCGTCGCGGGCTCGTGCCCGACTGACGGAGTACCATTCGGCCATGCCTCTCTACGTGATCGAGCGCAGGTTCGCCGAGCAGCTCGAGCTCTCGAGCGACGACGTGCGCCTCATCGACGGGATCAACGCCGACGAGGGAGTGAGCTGGCTCTTCTCGTTCATCTCGGCGGACAAGCTGCGCACGTACTGCCTCTACGAGGCGCCCGTCGCCCGACGCAATCGTCGAGGCGGCGCGCAGGGCGAGCGTGCCCGCCGACGAGGTCGTCGAGGTGAGCAAGTTCGTCCCGGCCGAGCTGACCGCGAGCTGATCAACCGCCACGCGCCCGCATGCCCTGGGACGTCCTGACCGACGAGCAGCGAGAGCTGCGCGAGCTTGTCCGGACGCTCGCACGTGAGCGGATCGCACCCCGCGCCGCCGAGATCGACGCGACGCACGAGTTTCCCTGGGACATCGTCGAGCTCTTCCGGGAGCAGGAGATCTTCGGCCTCCTCTTCGACGAGGAGCACGGCGGGACCGGGACGGGGACGCTGCTCGCGCTCGTCGCGATCGAGGAGGTCTCGAAGGTCTGCGCCACGAGCGGCCTCATCCTCGCCGTGCAGGAGCTCGGCTCGCTCGGGCTGAAGCTCGGCGGCACCGACGCGCAGCGAGCCGCCTGGCTGCCGCGCCTCGCCTCCGGCGAGGTGCTCGCCGCGTACGCGCTGACCGAAGCGGGCTCGGGCTCCGACTCGGCGGCGATGCGGACGACCGCGACAAGGGACAACGGCGAGTACGTCCTCGACGGCTCGAAGCGGTTCATCACGAACGCCGGCGTCGCGGGTCTCTACACGGTCATCGCGAAGACGGATCCGGACGGAGGTCATGCCGGCATCTCCGCCTTCCTCGTCGAGCCCGACGCGCCGGGCTTCGAGGTCGCGCGGCTCGAGGAGAAGCTGGGAATCGCCGGGTCGACCACCGGAGAGCTCGTCTTCGACGGCTGCCGGATCCCCGAGGGAAACCGGCTGGGGGAGGAGGGGACAGGGTTCAAGCTCGCGATGCGGATCCTCGACCGCTCGCGGCCCGGGGTCGCGGCGCAGGCGCTCGGGATCGCCCAGGGCGCGACCGACTACGCGCTCGAGTACGCCCGCACGCGCGAGACGATGGGAAAGCCGATCGCCGAGCACCAGCTGATCGCGGCGAAGCTCGCGGACATGGAGACGAGAACCGAGGCCGCGCGCGGGCTCCTGTACCGCTTCGGCCAGATGGCGGATGCGGGCGTCCCGGAGGCGGAGCTCACGAAGGCCTCCGCGATGGCGAAGCTCCTGTGCGGGGACGTCGCCATGGAGGTCACCACAGAGGCCGTCCAGATCCTCGGCGGGTACGGCTACGTCAAGGAGTACCCGGTCGAGCGCTTCATGCGCGACGCGAAGATCACGCAGATCTACGAGGGCACCCAGGAGGTGCAGCGTCTCGTGATCGCCCGGGAGATGCTGAAGGAGAGCCGCGCCTTCCTGCTCGCCGGGGTCGTTTAGGGCGAGATCTATCTCGCCCTACAGGAGCTGACGGGTCGCGGCGAGCACGCTGTCGGGTGCCGCGGCGAGCGGCGCCGGCGCGGTGTTGGCGTCCGCATCGGTGTCAGACACCGTTTTCTGTCAAGCGCAAGCCGCGTCAATTCTGCGCCGATCGCTCCACAGCCCTCGAAGCGCACCTGAACCCTGATCTTTCTCGCTCTGGCCGGGCGTGCGCTCCGGCCGTTGGGCTCGCTGAGCCATGTCCCGCGAGGGCACTTGACAGCAGTCGGTGTCTGAAACCGACTGCGGCGGGCGCCGCCGTCCGCCGGTCGCCTGGCTCTGTGCCTCGCTCTCGCTCCGCCGCCAACGTCGTGCAGCTTCTCGTAGAGGCGAGAATCTCGCCCCTACAGGGGCTGACGCGTTGTCGCGAGCACGCTCCCGATTCCCCGCACCGCCTGCCGGATCCGGTGCTCGTTCTCGACGAGCGCGAAGCGGACGAACCCCTCGCCGCCCGGGCCGAACCCGACGCCGGGGGAGACGGCGACCCGCCCCTCCCGTGCGAGGCGCTCCGCGAAGGCGAGCGAGCCGAGCTCCGCGAATCCGTCCGGCACGCGCGCCCACGCGAACATCGTCGCGCGCGGGCGCGGGACGTCCCAGCCGACGCGCGCGAGCCCGTCGCAGAGGACATCGCGCCGCGACCGGTAGATCTCGGCGACCTCGACGGGCGTTTCCGGCGCCTCGTTCAGCGCCGTGATCGCCGCGATCTGGATCGGCTGGAAGGTCCCGTAGTCGAGCCACGACTTGAGCCGCCCGAGTGCACCGACGAGGCGCGCGTTCCCGCAGAGGAACCCCACGCGCCAGCCCGCCATCGAGAACGACTTGGTCAGCGTGTAGAGCTCGACCGCGACCTCCGCCGCGCCGGGCACCTGGAGGATGGACGGCGGCTCGTAGCCGTCGAAGGCGAGGTCGGCGTACGCGAAGTCGTGCACGACGACGACGTCGTGCTCGCGCGCGAACGCCACGACGCGCTCCATCATCTCCAGCTCGACGGTGGCCGTGGTCGGGTTGTGCGGGAAGGAGAGGACGATCACCCGCGGCCGCGGTCGTGCCCGGTCCCAGGCCTCCTCGAGGTTCGCGAAGAGATCCTCGTCGGGGCCCATCGGCACCTGGAAGACGCTCGCTCCGGCGAGCATCGGGCCATGGATGTGGATCGGGTAGCTCGGGGCGGGTACGAGCGCCGCGTCGCCCGGCTCGAGGAGCACCCACATGAGGTGGACGAACCCCTCCTTCGCGCCCATCGTCGTGACGACCTGTGTCTCCGGGTCGAGCTCGACGCCGAAGCGCCGCCGGTAGAGGTCCGCACAGGCGAGCCGAAGCTTCGGGATCCCGCGCGAGGCCGAGTACCGGTGATTGTGCGGCTTCGCGGCCGCCTCCTGCAGCTTGGCGACGGCAACCTCCGGCGACGGCAGGTCGGGGTTGCCGAACCCGAGATCGACGACATCCTCTCCCGCGCGGCGGAGCTCGAGCGTCAGGTCGCGGATCGTCGCGAAGACGTACGGCGGGAGCGAGTCGATCCGGCGAAGCTCCATGCCCTGTTCTAGCCGGTGTTGCGGAGCGCCGCTGCGATTCCGGCGATCGAGCGAAGCAGGGGCCGGGTCGCCGACTCGTCCCCCGCGCGGTGCGCGGCGAGGAGCTCGACCTGGATCGCGTTCATCGGGTCGACGTACGGGTTGCGCAGCTGGATCGACCGCTGGAGGACCGGCTGCCGGTCGAGAAGCTCACGCGACTCGACGATCGCGAGGACGGACTCGACCGTGCGCGTGTGCTCCGCCTCCACGAGCTCCCACACGCGTTCTCGCCCCGGGCCCGGCGGCACGAGGCGGAGGTAATCGCGGGCGATCTCGATCGACGACTTCGCGAGCGCCATCTCGAGGTTCTCCACGAACGAGCGGAAGAACGGCCAGTCGCGGTACCACCGGCGAAGCGCCGGGAGCGCATCGGCTGCAGCCTCCGTGAGCGCGGCGCCGCAGCCGTACCACGCGGGCAGCAGGCAGCGGTTCTGCGTCCACGCAAAGACCCACGGGATCGCGCGGAGCGCCTCGAGCTCGGCACGGCCCTTCGCCTCGGGCCGGCGCGCCGGCCGCGAGCCGATCTCGAGGAGCGCCAGCTCGTCGATCGGAGTGAAAGCATGGAAGAAGGCCGGCAGGTCGTCGTCCTCCCAGACGAGCGACCGGTACGCGGCTCGTGACCGCTCGGCCATCGTGCCCATGAGATCGCGTGCATCGGCATCGGGCGCGTCGCGCCCGGCTGCCCGCGGGACGGTGGCCAGGAGCGTCGCGGCGACCGCGGCCTCGAGGTTGCGCTCGGCGAGGCCGTGGAGCCCGTACTTGAAGGAGATCGTCTCGCCCTGCTCGGTGAGCCGGAGCCGGCCCGCGACGGCACCGGCGGGCTGCGCGAGGATCGACGCGTAGGTCGGCCCGCCGCCGCGGCCCGTGCTGCCGCCGCGTCCGTGGAAGATCGTCAGCTCGACGTCGCGCTCGGCGGCGAGGGCGACGAGCGACTCCTGGGCGGTGTGGATCTCCCACTGGGCCGCGAGCGCCCCACCGTCCTTGCCGGAGTCGGAGTACCCGACCATGACCTCCAGGGCCCGGCGTGGGCTCCGGTCGAGCATCTCGGTGACGAGCCCGGGCGCGGCGCGGAGGTCGTCGATCGTCTCGAGGAGCGGGACGACGTCGACGCGGCAGCCCGCCCGGGCGGCGAGCGCCTCCGCCGCGGCCACGTCTTCCGCGGACGACGTCATCGAGAGGATCAGCCTCCCGATCGCCCGCTCCCCGAAGCGGCGCTGCACCGAGCCGGCTGCCTCGAGGGCCTCGACGAGGCGCGGCGTACCCTCTGCGACCTCGGTCACGTGGGCCCGGAGGTCGAGCGACGCGAGGTGCAGGCCGAATACGTCGACGCGCGCGCGGAGGTCGGCGAGAGCGCCGTCTGCAATCGCGCCGGCCCGATGGGCGCGGAGCGCGGCGTCGACTCGTTCGAGGTCGCGGGCCACGTCCGCCCCCGTCGGGTATGCGTCGTCGCGCAGGCGCTCCCAGATCCGCGTGAGGAACGCGCGGTAGGGCTCGTCCGCCTCTGCGTCGAGCTCCGGCACGGGGCCGGCGACGGCCGCCGACATCCCCCAGGCCACGGCCAGCGCGCGCACGTCGCGCTGGACGAGCTCCCGGGCGAGCTCGCGCGACCGTGCAGCGGCTTCCTGCACGGTGGCCGCGCCGGTCGCCGGGTTGCCGTCCATGTCGCCCCCGATCCACGATCCGAAGCGGAGCGGTGCCGGCGCGCCCGGGATCTCGTGGCGGAGGGCGCGGACGACGGCGGGTATCGCCTGCCAGAGCGACGTCTCGAAGAACCACAGGCCCGCCCGGATCTCGTCGACGACGCGCGGCCGGGTCGTGCGGACCGGATCGGTCTGCCAGAGCGCCGTGATCTCGGCGTGCAGTCCCGCGAGCACCCGTTCGCGACGGAGTGGTGTCAGCCAGGGATCGTCGAGCGCGCGGAGCCGGCGCGCGATCCGCTGATGGGCGGCGAGGACCGTGCGCCTGGTGGCCTCGGTCGGATGCGCGGTGAGGACGGGCTCGACGTGGAGCCGGTCTGCGGCGGCCGCGAGCTCCGCCGCCGTCGCCCCGGCTGCCACCAGCTGCTCGACCGCCTCGGCGATCGACTCCCTCGCGACGGTGCCGTCCCGCTCGTAGTCCCGGCGGCGCCGAACCCGGTGGTGCTGCTCGGCGATGTTGGCGAGCTGGAAGAAGAGCGAGAAGGCTGCGAGCACGCGCCCCTGCGCCGCGACGTCGAGCGCGGCGACGGTCTCCGCGAGCTCGGCGTGACCGGCCCCGCCTCTGGCGTCCCGGGCGAGCGCCCGGATCCGCTCCTCGAGGGCGAGGAACTCCGCTCCCTCCTGCTCGACGAGCACCTGCCCCAGCAGGTCGCCGAGGAGATGGACGTCGGCCCGGAGCCGCTCGTCGGCGCCCTGAGCCGCCATGCCGGTGTTCTACGCGCTGAGGACTGCGGCCGGCGCCAGTGAGGCCGCCAGCGAGACGACCTCGCCGACGACCACGAGCGCCGGGCCCGGGAGCCCAGCGGCCTGCTCCGGAAGCTCGGCGAGCGTCGCGGTGACGATCTCCTGGTCGTGAAGCGTCCCGCGCGAGATCACGGCGGCCGGCGTGTCGGCCTCGAGCCCCGCGGCGATCAGCCCGCCCGCGAGCTCGGGGAGGCGCGCGAGGCCCATGAACAGCACGAGCGTCCCGCCCGTCGTCGCGAGGCCCGCGTAGTCGGGCTCCGAGCCGTCCGCTGCGTGCGCCGTCGCGATCGTGACCCGGTCGGAGAGGCCCCGGTGCGTGACCGGGATCCACGCCGCCGCCGGGACGGAGGCGAGCGACGAGACACCGGGCACGACCTCGCAGTCGATCCCCGCGGCGCGCAGTGCCTCGATCTCCTCGCCGCCGCGGCCGAAGACGAACGGGTCGCCTCCCTTGAGCCGCACGACGTCGAGGTCGCGTCCGAGCTCGACGAGCAGCCGGTCGACTTCCGCCTGCCCGAGCCCGTCGCGGCAGATCCGGAGCGCGTCCGGAGGTGCCTCGTCGACGAGCTCGTCGGCGACGAGGCGGTCGTAGACGACGGCGTCGCACACCCGCAGGCGCTCCAGCCCGCGAACCGTGATCAGCTCCGGGTCACCGGGGCCGGCGCCGACGAGCGTGACGCTCATCCCAGCTCCGTCTCGACGAGCTGCTGGAAGTAGTCGCGCCTCGCCTCGTAGGTGGGGAAGCGCTCCTTGGCCCACGGCCGCAGGTCGCGGAGCCGCCGGGCGAGCGTCGCGTGCTCGGGCCGCACGACGCCGGCGATGTCGTCACGCAGGCGCTGGGCGAGGGCGGGGGAGGCGCCGCCGGTCGAGATCGCGACCGCGATGGGGTCGACGCGGTGCACGGCGGGGAGGATGAAGCTGCAGAGCTCGGGGACGTCGACGACGTTGCAGAGCAGCCCACGGGCCTCGGCGTCGGCGAAGACCTTGCGATTGACGGCCGGGGTGGAGGTGGCCGCGACGACGAGGAAGCGGCCGTCGAGGTCGGAGGTGCGGTACGGCCGGCGATGGAGCTCGAAATCGAGGCGCTCGAGCTCGACGGCGATCTCGGGGGCGATGACGGTCACGCGGGCACCGCACGTCTCGAGCCCCTCGACCTTCTCGACCGCGACGGGCCCACCGCCCACGACGAGCACGTTCCGTCCCTCGAGATCGAGGCAGGCCATGTAGTAGCGCTTCTCGGGAAGGGCGAGAGATGTCTCGCCTCTACGGCGAGGTGCTGTCGAATCGGGCTCACGCCTCGACGCTCGCGAGCCGCGCGCCCTGGCGATCGAGGTGGACCTTCAGCTGCACGCCGCCGGCGGCCACGGTGAGGCTGAACGCGCCCGGGCCGACGGCCGTCAGGGCGACGCTCTCGAGCGTTCGTCCTCGCAGACCGGAGAGCGCCTCGCCGACCGCCGCGGCGCTCTGCGCGAGCTCGACGCCGCCCGGCAGCTTGCGGTAGAGCCGGAGCAGCGCCTGCTCGCCGCCGGGCCCGTAGAGGGCGCGGACGCGGCCCGACTGCAGTGCGATCGTCACGACCCGCTCGAGCTCCGCCGCGCTCGTCGGGATCGACTGCACCGTCGTCCTCGAGCGCCTCGCGAAGGGTGTCGAGCCGCTCGCGGTAGTCGCCCGCCTGTGCGACCGCGCGCACCGCGTCGACCTCGGCGATCGCGACCTCGCGCTCCTCGCCCTTGACCGCGACGACGCTCATGCGTGGGCCTCGGCGCCGAGGATCGCATGGAGCTCGTGCTCGAAGCCGCCGGTCTCGATGGAGCAGTGCATGCCGCACTCCTTCGGCGCATCGGACTCCCACCACCAGCGCCCTGCGCGCGTCGGCTCGCCCGGAGCGATGGCACGCGTGCACGGGGCGCAGCCGATCGAGGTGTAGCCGCGCTCGTAGAGCGGGTGGACCGGGACGTCGTTCTCCCGGAGGTAGTCCCAGACCTCGTCCTCGGTCCACTCGGCGAGCGGGTTGAGCTTCACGATCGCGTCGTGGTCGTGGTCGATCTCGATCTTGCGGATGTCCGACCGCGAGGCCCACTGGTCGCGTCGCAGCCCGGTCACCCAGGCGTCGAGGCCCGCGAGCGCGCGGTTCAGCGGCTGCACCTTGCGGACGTTGCAGCAGAGGAGGCGGAGCTCGACCGACTGCCTGAAGAGATTCGGGCCGTTGCGGTCGACGAGCCGCTGGACCTGCTCCGCCTGGGGGGAGAGGAGCTCGAGGCGGAGCCCCGGGTAGCGGGCGCGGAGCGCCTCGATCAGGTCGAAGGTCTCCTGGGGAAGGCGGCCTGTGTCGATCGAGAACACACGCACGGACGGGTCGATCCCGTACGCCATGTCGATCAGGGCGACGTCGCCTTCCTGGAAGGCGGTCGAGAGCGCGAGTCCCTCGCCGAAGCGCTCGAGCCCCCACTCGAGCAGCTCCCAGGGCTCTCGGCCCTCGAACTCGACCGACAGCTCGCCGGCCTCGAGATCGTCCAGTAGCTCGGTGCTGCTCACGCCGCTGCCTCCTCTCTCACTCGTTTCCTGGCCGGCTCGCGCCCGACGACCGCGCCCAGCTCGTCGTCGGACAGGCGGTCGCAGAAGGAGCGGAAGTCCTCTCCGTCGAGGCGGCGGTCGAGCCACCCCTCGACGAGGCTCCCGACGAAGTCGTCGAGCTCGTCGGTGCGGACGCGGCGGAAGATCGGGCGGCCGATCGCCGCGCGCGGGCCGAGCGAGCCGCGGAGATAGACGTCGTATGCCTGGTGCCGCTTGCCGTCCTCGTCGCGGGCGGTCGAGCCCTGGAAGCCGAGGTCGCCGACCCAGTGGTGGGCGCAGGCGTGCGGGCAGCCGTCGAGGTTGAGCCGAAGCGGCGCGACGTCGTCGCCGAAGCGCTCCTCGAGCGCGTCGATGAGCGCGCCGAGGCGCGTCTTCGTCTCGGTCACCGAGAAGTTGCAGTGCGGCTCGCCCGTGCAGGCGATCGACCCGCCGCGGATCGGGTTCGTGTCGAGAGGCAGGCCGAGCTCGACGAGACGCGCGACCGTCGGCTCGACTGCCGCGGTCGGGAGGTTCGCGAGCACGAGGTTCTGCTGCCGCGTGACCCGCGCCTCCCCCCGAGCTCCTCGAGCAGATCACCGAGTGCGAGCAGCTGCTCGCCCGTGACGAGCCCGAGGTGCACGGGGATGCCGATCGCCGAGAGCCCGTCCTGCTTCTGGGGCTGCACGCCGACGTGGTCGGCGAACTGCCCGTCGAGCGGAGGCAGCGGGAAGTCGGGCAGTACGTAACCGAGCCGCCGCTCGACCTCGGCGCGCATCCCCTCGGGTCCGAGGTCGTCCACCATGAACTTCATCCGGGACTTGACGCGGGAGACGCGGTAGCGGAGATCCTCGCGCCAGGCGTCGAGCAGCGCGCGGAGCACCGGGATCGCCTCGTCCGGACGCACGAAGACGCCGAGGTCGCGCGCGATCCTGGGTACCGAGGAAAGCCCGCCGCCGACGAGGACGCCGAATCCCGGCTCGCCGTCGCGGAGGACGCCGACGAGCGAGATGCAGTTGATCTCCGGCGCGAAGCAGCGGTCCGCGCACGCGCCGATCGCGATCTTGTGCTTGCGGGGGAGGTCGACGTAGTCCGGATGGCCCGTGAAGAACGCGTGCGCCTCCTCGACGACCGGCGTCGCGTCGAAGAGCTCGTCGTGGGCGATCCCGGCAACCGGGCAACCGGTGATCGCGCGCACGGCGTCGCCGCAGCCGCCGAGACTCGTCAGCCCGGCCGCGTGCAGCTTCTCGAAGACGTCCGGGAGCTCGGCGAGGCGCAGGTAGTGGAGCTGGACGTTCTGCCTCGTGGTGAGCTCCGCCTCTCCCCGGCCGTGCTCGACGGAGAGGCGCCCGATCGCCCGCACCTGGGCCGGGGTCAGCCGGCCCGCGGCGAGCTTGATCCGGAGCATGAAGGTGCCGACCTTCGGCTTGTCGTGGTAGAGGCCCCACCACTTGAGACGGACGATGTCCTCCTCGGGAACGTCCGCGTAGCCGGCGGCGATCAGCGCGGGAAGCTCGTCGAGCATCCCGAGCGGGCTCTTCTCGCGCTTCAGGCGCTCCACGCCGTTCCGCTTCAGGACGAGTTCGAGCGTGGGGGGCTCCGCCGTCGCGCGCGCACTGCCGGGTGACATCCGCCGTGCTCCTCTCGTCGCCGTCCTGGCTGTCGGTCGCCCGAAGATGCGACCGCCGAGAGGACGGCTACAGCTCGCGAGGCTAACGCTTCATTACGTATAGCAACGTCACTTCACGGATGCAAGTAATGGCACGGTCCTCGCGCGGCCGCGATCAGGAGCGACGGCGTGGCCGGTGCCGTTCTAGGGCGTGGCGAGCGCGGGGGCGGGAGCGGCGGCAGCCTTGCTCTCCCAGTACCTGTTCAGCGCCCCCTGGACCTTGATGAACCAGACGAAGATCCCGACGAGCGGGAGCAGCATCCAGAGACCCGTCCAGCCGGTGAACGGCGCCACGCGGCCGTCGGCCTTGTACAGCTTCCCGACGTCCGACGGGATCAGGAACCACGTGACCGGCGAGATGAGGATGTAGAACACGAGGCCGATCACGCCGCCGACGCCGATGCCCGAATGCTCCTTGACCTCGTCCTGGGTCTTGAACACCCAGTAGAACGTGTAGATCCCGAGGGTGACGATCGAGATCAGGATCGCGAACCCGATCCCCCTCGGGCGGCCCGGAGGCCCGGTCGTGGCGTACATGCTCATCGGGGTGGATTCTGCACCACGGCGCCGACCGCCGCTCGGGTGTCGGGCGGCGTCGCCCGCGGATAGCGCTGCCGCAGCTCGTCGACGTACCGGGCGAGCGCGTCCGCCGTCACGGGATCGTGGATCTCGAGCACGTTCTCCGCGTTCCGTTCCCCGGAGCGCGAGAAGTTGAACGAGCCGACGAACGCGACGTCGTCGGCGACGACGACCTTGGCGTGCATGGAGTCGTGCACCCGGTCCGGCGACCACGGCGTCGAGGCCTTTCCGGCGAACTCGCCGCGCCGTGAGCGATCGTGTGGAGCAGCGGGATCTTCCAGGCGCTGACCCCGTTCGACGCCCACTGATGGAAGACATCGTCCGTCTGGGTGTCGTCGATGACTCCCGCGACCGGGCAGCGCCGCTCGTTGACGACCTCGACGAGCGTGCCGAGGATCGGCCCTGCGGTCAGCACGGGCGACGCGATCCGGATGCGGCGTCGCGCCCGCCCGAGGTGCTTGCGCGACACGGTGTGAGAGAGCGTCGCCGTGACCGGGTGTGAACCAGGGGCGGACCGAGATCCCCTCCTCGAGCGCGACGGGTCGCGGCTCGACGCGGCCCGCCCTCGCGACGATCCCGCCCTCCCAGAGCTCGTCGAACGCCAGCGCGTAGGCGAATGCGAGCCGCTCGCTGCCGAGCACGCGAACGACGACGTTCTCCTGGCGCGTCCAGGAGTCCTCCGTCCAGTTGAGCGATCCCGTCCAGACGTCCCGCCCGTCGCGGACGCAGAACTTGTGATGCATGAGGTCGGGGATCCCGGCGATCCCGCGCGTCTCGACGGGAAGCGCCTCGATCGCCTCGGGCCGCGTCTCGGGAGGCGGCGGCACCGGAATCGGGCCGGGGTGCGAGACGTCGTAGAGGAGTCGCACGCGGAGGCCACGCTGGTGGGCGGCGAGCAGCGAGGCGAGCACGAGCGCGCCGGCCTCGGTCTCCAGTCGCACGTCGTAGAGGGCGAGGTCGAGGCTCTCGCGGGCGTCGTTCAGGAACGCGGAGATCTCCGCGGCGACGCGTGTCGCCGGTTGGCCACCGTCGGTGAGCGTCGTCAGCTCGATCGGTGGTGGCGTCCGTCCCACCGGCATCACTCCCAGTCGACCGTCATCCGCCCGGTCATGCCGGGCAGCGGCAGCGATTCGGCCTCCGCGACGACCGCTTCGCGGGCCGCGGGCGAGAGGCGCTGCCAGGTCCGGATCGTCATCCGTGCCTGGGCGCGACGCCACCAGCCGACGATCTTTCCCTCCACGAGGAGCGCCCCGGGCCACACGCGCGGTGTCCACAGCTCACGCTGTCGGCCGGCGTCCGGCACCAGGAGCGCGCGATCCTCTTTCGTGACGCCGAGGGTGTAGGCGTCGCCGCTGGGAAGGAGCCGCGCGGTGGCGGCCGAGGCCGGAGGCTCGCGGATGGCCGCTTCGTCCCGCCCGAGGATCCAGGCGTCCTCCGAGGGTGTCCGCACGGGCAGCAGCTCGCTGGCGAGATCGTCGAACGCCACGATGGCCGTTCGGACCGCGATCCCGGCCCACTCGGCGAACCCATGCGGAGTGGCTGGACCGAAGACGTGCACGAAGCGGCGCGTCAGCTCGAGCGTCGCCTGCGCAGGCTCGATCTCGGGAGGCGGCACCGTCCACACGACCGGTCGCCGCGCGCCTTCCCAGCGTATTGCGAGCCTGCCGGTCAGGGCGGCGTAGCGGAGGGTGTTCCCGTGGACCCCGAGCGCCTGGCCGGCGTCGTCGTATCGCATACGCGCGCCGTCGAGGAAGGCGTGCAGCCGCTCGGCCAGGTCCTCCGCGCGTCGGCGCGTCTTGCCGGCGTCGGGCAGCCTCGCGAGCGTGAACACGGGGAGGTCGCGCGACGCGACGACGTACACGCTGTAGCGCGGACCCCACACCTGCACGAGGGAGGGGTCCTCCCAGGTCGTCGGCGTCGTCCCTTCCACACGCGCGTGGATCGACAGCAGGGCCGCTCGCGGCATGCTGTCCTGGAGTCCCGCCCACGCAGCGCGCCGCAGCGAGCGCCGCCCGCGCGGCAGTCGCCGATCGAGCGCTCCGGCGTGCCGTCGGAAGGCAAGGACCTGCGTGCGTGTGACCCTGAGCGGTGACCCGGTCACGAGGCGGCTATCCCTGCCGGCCGTCGGCTCCGCCGGCGACGATCAGGCCTTCGCCGCTTCCGCTCGGCGAGCAGCCTTGTGCGCCCGCTTCGCCGCCTGGTAGGCCTCGAGCGCCTCGACCGAGTCGACGTCGCCGAGCGTCTGGAACTCGGGGACGAGTGGCTGCGCGACTTCCACTTCGAACCGCTTCGCGAGGACCGACCCGAGCGCGATCACCTTCATGTCGCCGAAGCCCGGCAGCGCCCGGATCCGGCGCTCGAGCTCGCCTGCGTCCGAGGCCTCGGTCCAGAGACGCGACGGGTCGCCGCCGTACTCGCTCGCGACGTGCGCGCAGAGGTCCTGCACGCGGCGCGCCATCGAGCCCGGGAAGCGGTGGATCGCCGGCCGCTCGCGGAATACTTCGAGCAGGCGATCGGGATCGGTCTCGGCGATCTCCCGTGCGTCCAGCGTCCCGAGCCGCTGCCGGAGCCGGAGCGGCCCGAGGAACGCCTGCTGCACCGTCACCTGCTGGTCGAGCGCGAACCCGATCAGGAGCGCGAGCGGATCGCGTGCGAGAAGCGCATCCGCCTCGGCATCGCCCGTGAAGTGGAGCGCGTCCGGCATGGCTCGATCGTATCGCGGCGAGGGCAGCCGCAGGTGCCGTCTCCCGGGGTGCGGTCGTCCGTACGTCCCAGGGCGGGGCCCGAGGGCTACGCTCGAACGGTGGACGCACTCGCCTCGCTGTCATCCGCGACGAGAGCCTGGTTCGAGCGAGCGTTTCCCGGCCCGACCCCGGCGCAGGAGCAGGCCTGGCCGGCGATCGCGACGGGCGCACACGTGCTCGTCCAGGCGCCGACCGGGTCCGGCAAGACGCTGGCCGCCTTCCTGCAGGGGATCGACCGGCTGAACGACACGCCCGGCGAAGGCCTGCGCCTCCTGTACGTCTCGCCCCTCAAGGCGCTCAACTACGACGTCGAGCGAAATCTCCGCGGCCCGCTCGCGGGGCTGGGCTCGCAGCTCTCGGTCGGCGTGCGCACCGGCGACACCCCGCAGCGCGATCGCGCCCGGATGCTGCGCACGCCGCCGGACGTCCTCATCACCACCCCCGAGTCGCTCTTCCTGCTCCTCACCTCGCAGGGACGCGAGATGCTGCGGAGCGTCGAGACGCTGATCCTCGACGAGGTGCACGCCCTCGCCGGCACGAAGCGCGGCGCGCACCTCTCGATCTCGCTCGAGCGGCTCGAGCGGGTCGTCGAGCGGCCGTTCCAGCGGATCGGGCTCTCGGCGACGCAGCGACCGCTCGCCGAGATCGGCCGTTGGGTCGCGGGCGGCGGGCGCGAGATCACCCTTGTCGACGCCGGCCACCGAAAGGAGCTCGACCTCGAGGTCGTGATCCCCGTCGAGGACATGCGCGAGCTCGGCTCCAGCTCGACGCCCATGCAGCAGCCCGTCATGCCGGACGGGGTCGAGATGACGTCGGGCTACGAGTCCACGGCCCGGTCGATCTGGCCGTCTATCTACCCGGCGCTGCTCGAGCTCGTCCGTGCGCACCGCTCGACGATCGTCTTCGTCAACAACCGCCGTCTCGCGGAGCGGCTCGCGCTCCGCATCAACGAGCTCGCGGAGGCGGACTCGGAGGAGGGCAGAGCCGACGGACAGCGAGAGATCGCCCGTGCGCATCACGGCTCGCTCGCGCGCGAGCAGCGCGTGCTCATCGAGGAGGATCTCAAGGCGGGCCGGATCCCGTGCCTCGTCGCGACGTCGAGCCTCGAGCTCGGGATCGACATGGGCGCGGTCGACCTGGTGATCCAGGTCGAGAGCCCGAAGTCCGTCGCACGCGGGCTGCAGCGCGTCGGGCGTGCGGGCCACGAGCTCGGCGCCGTGTCGAAGGGGCGCATCTTCCCCAAGTTCCGCGCCGACCTGCTCGAATGCGCCGTCGTCGCGAAGGCGATGCGCGAGGGCGCGATCGAGGAGACGGCGATCCCGCGGAACCCCCTCGACGTGCTCGCGCAGCAGATCGTGGCGATCTGCGCCGACGACGAGATCGCCGTCGACGACCTCCACGCGCTCGTCCGCGACGCGTACCCGTTCGCCGAGCTGGCGCGCGCCCAGCTCGACAACGTCCTCGACATGCTCGCCGGCCGGTATCCGTCCGACGAGTTCGCGGAGCTCCGACCCCGCATCGTGTGGGACCGCACCGCCGGCGTGATCCGTGGGCGGACGGGCGCCCGCCGGCTCGCCGTGACGAACGCCGGCACGATCCCGGACCGGGGCATGTTCGGCGTCTTCCAGGTCGACGGCGGGGGACGCGTCGGCGAGCTCGACGAGGAGATGGTCTACGAGGCCCGCCAGGGCCAGACCTTCATGCTCGGGGCCTCGACGTGGCGGATCGAGGAGATCACGCGCGACCGGGTGCTCGTCTCCCCGGCGCCGGGCGTCCCCGGGGCGGTGCCGTTCTGGAAGGGCGAGGGAGTGGGGAGGCCGTACGAGCTCGGCGCCCGGATCGGCGCTGCCTCGCGCGAGCTCGCCGCGCTCTCGGACGCGAAGGCGACGAAGCGGCTCCGCGACGAGTTCCACCTCGACGCGCTCGCGGCGGCCAATCTCCTCGCCTTCCTGCGAGACCAGGAAGGCTCGAGTGCCCTGCCGACCGATCGGACGATCGTGGTCGAGCGGTTCCGCGACGAGATCGGCGACTGGCGGGTGTGCATCCTCACGCCCTTCGGTGGGCGGGTCCACGCGCCGTGGTCGATGGCCCTCGCCGCGAGGCTCCGCGACACGCTCTCGCTCGAGGCGCAGTCGCTCTGGTCGGACGACGGGATCGCGCTCCACCTGCCGGACGCCGACGCGCCGCCGGCCCTGGCCGACCTGCTGATCGAGCCCGACGAGCTCGAGGAGCTGGTGGTGCAGGAGGTGGGACGGTCGGCGCTCTTCGGCGCCCGGTTCCGGGAGAACGCCGCCCGCGCGCTCCTCATCCCCCGGCGCCGCCCCGGTCAGCGCACGCCGCTCTGGCAGCAGCGCCTGAAGGCGCAGAGCCTCCTCGAGGTCGCCCGCCCGTACGGGTCCTTCCCGATCCTGCTCGAGACCTACCGCGAGTGCCTCCAGGACGTCTTCGACCTGCCGGCCCTACGGGGGATCCTCCGCGGCCTCGCCACCCGTGAGCTCGACCTCGTCGAGATCGAGACCGCGTCCGCCTCCCCGATGGCCGCCTCGCTGATGTTCGATTACGTCGCGACCTACATGTACGCGGACGACACGCCCGCGGCGGAGCGGCGCGCGCAGGCGCTCTCGCTCGACCGGGAGCTGCTCCGGGAGCTCCTCGGCCAGGACGAGCTGCGCGACCTGATCGACCCCGGCGCGCTCGCCGAGGTCGAGGGGTCGTTGCGTCGCGCCCCCCGGAACGCGGACGAGCTGCACGACCTGCTGCGCCGGGTCGGCGACCTGCGCCCGGGCGAGCTCGACGCCGGCTTCGCCGAGACGCTCGTCCGGGAGCGACGCGCGTTCAGGGCGCGCCTCGCCGGGAGCGACGCGGTCGTCGCCGCCGAGGACGCCGGGCTCTACCGGGACGCGTTCGGCGTGATGCCCCCGGGTGGGCTGCCCGACGCCTTCCTCGAGCCGTTGGAGGACGCCCTCGAGCGAGTGCTCGGCCGCTACGCGCGCTCGCACGGCCCGTTCACGACGCGTGACGTCGCCGGGCGGTACGGGCTCGAGCCGGAGGCGGTCGAGACGCTGCTCGCCGGCCTCGAGACTCGCGATCTCCTCGTGCGCGGCGAGCTTCGGCCGGGCGGCGTCGAGCGCGAGTGGTGCGACCCCGACGTGCTGAGACGCATCCGGCGCGCGTCACTCGCTGTCCTGCGCCGGGAGGTCGAGCCGGCCGAGCAGGGTGCGCTCGGGAGGTTCCTGCCGACGTGGCACGGCATCGACCGGCGCGCAACCCTCCGTGAGGCGCTCGTCCCGCTCCAGGGGCTGGCGCTGCCGGTGAGCCTCTGGGAGGACGAGATCCTGCCGCGGCGCGTCCCCGGCTACCAGCCCGCGGCGCTCGACGCGCTCTGCGCTTCCGGCGAGGTGGTCTGGATCGGTGCGGGCCTCGACCGCGTCGCGCTCTACTACCGCGAGGACGCACCCGTGCTCGGTCCGCCGGGAACCGGCGAGCCGCTCACCGGCCCGGTGCATGATGCCCTCCGCGCCGCCCTGGGACGCAGCGCGGAGTTCTGGCTCGATCTGCTCGCAGCGACCGGGCTCGACGCGGCCGAGGCGCTGCCGGCCCTCTGGGAGCTCGTGTGGGCCGGCGAGGTGACCAACGACGCGTGGGCGCCGCTGCGAGCGAAGCGACGCTACGGCGTGCCGTCGGTCGAGCGCCGTCCCCGGCGGTTCTCGCGTGCGCGCGGCTCAGCTCAGGTCGCGACGGCCGGGCGCTGGTCGCCGACCGCGCGGCTCTTCGCCGCGGTTGACGATCGGTCCGAGGCACCGGATCGCCGCGCGCTCGCCGAGCTCCTCCTCGAGCGCCAGGGAATCGTGACCCGGGACGGCGTCCGCGCGGAGGGAATCCCGGGAGGCTACGGCGCCGTCTACGGGGAGCTGAAGGCGCTCGAGACGGTCGGCGCGTGCCGCCGGGGCTACTTCGTCGAGGGGCTCGGCGGGGCGCAGTTCGCCCTTCCCGGCGCCGTCGAGCGGCTCCGCGAGCTTCGCGGCGGGGCCGACGACGATCCGCTCGTGCTCGCCGCCGCCGACCCGGCCCAGCCGTACGGAGGCGTCCTGCCCTGGCCCAAGCGCGCCGCCGCGCGCGCAGCGCGCGTCGCCGGCGCACACGTCGTCCTGCTCGGCGGCGAGGCCGCCCTGTACGTCGAGCGCGGCGGGCGCACACTCCTTCCACTGCGCGAGCCGGATCCCGACTGGCTCCGCCCGGCGATCGACGCGCTCGTCGCCTGGGTCCGTGTAGGCCGCGGCCGCCGTCTCTCGGTGGAGCGCTTCGACGGGCGGCCGGTCGTCGAGAGCGACGTCCTCCCGCTGCTCGTCGAGGCCGGCTTTCTCGCCGGCCCGCGGCGAGCCGTCCTGCGGCCGTAGCGCTACGGCCGCAGAGAGCGGAGGTGGAGGAAGAGCGGCAGGCGCTGCCAGCGAAGCGAGCGGGGGCTCGTCACCGCCGAGCTCGGCACTGCAGGCTCGCGAAGCCTCTCGATCAGGAGCCCTGCGTCGGAGAGCTCCGCGCAGTACGCCTCGAGTGGGCGATGCGCGCTGAGGAACTCGATCTCGAGCCCGTCGCGAGCCACGCTGTCGCTGTAGTACGACGGCGTCAAGTACGAGCCCGAGATGGTGAACTCGCTCCCCGGCTCGTCACCGACGAACGCGCCGGCCGAGTTGAGCGGGTGGACGATCGCGAGGACGAAGCGACCCCCGCGTTCCAGCACGCGGGCCGCTTCGCGGATCGCCCCGGCGAAGTCATCGATGTCGTGGAGCGACATGAACGCGACGACGCAGTCGAACGAGCCGTCCGCGAACGGAAGTCCCGCCGCGTCGGCGACCACCGTCTCGATCGACGGGTCGACGTCCCGCGCAGCGTCGATCATCTCGCTCGACGCGTCGATGCCGATCACGCTGTGGCCGAGCCGCCGGAGGTCGCGTGAAAGGCGTCCCTCTCCGCATCCGACGTCGAGCGTTCGCCGACCGGGCGGAGGCACCAGCTCGAGGAACTGATCGCGGTGAAAGCGCCAGTAGCTGTCGTGTCCCGGCTTGCGGGCCCATTCGATGAACGAGCCCGCGTTCGCGGACCACGCAGCCCGGAGATCGGCAGAGCTCGGGCGTGTCCGGCCGCGGGGCTTCTCGGGCTCATCCACCTCCCGAACCGTAGTGCCGCGGACCAACGAAACGGGGCGGTCTCCCCAGTCCGCCCCGCTTCGTCCCCGTGTGTCGGACGGTCGCTACGGGAGAGCCATCCGGTCGCGGTTCCGCGTCGACAGCAGGACGCCTGCGAGCCCGGC
The DNA here is from genome assembly GCA_963734045.1 of uncultured Actinomycetes bacterium. GTDB lineage: Bacteria > Actinomycetota > Thermoleophilia > Gaiellales > Gaiellaceae > Gaiella. Next base: position 50,710 of record CAVTFU010000010.1, read on the forward strand.
CGCGACGAGCGCCGCCATCCCTGCGCCGAGCCCGAACCACGTCCAGTCGGTGTCATCACCGGACGACGCCGTCGCCGTCAGGCCCCGCGGGCCCGGATACCGCGTCGCCGCGCTGTCACCCGTGAGCCCCTCCGGCTCGGGTGCAGACACCCGGGTGAGCGGCGAGTCGCCCGTGAGCCCGAGCGACGCCTGCGGTTCGGAGGTCCCTGCGAAGAGGCTCTCGTCGACGCCGATCCCGTGGCTGAGGTACGGGATCGTCCCGGGCCCGATCGGCGCCTGCGCCGCCGGCGCGACCGCCTCGCTGCCTCCGACGCCGTCCGCTTCCAGGAATGCGTTCGCCGGCCCCGCCAGCATCGCGGCGACGGCCGCGAGCACCGCCGTCGTCAGAAGCATTCGTGTCTTCATCTGCTCGTACATCTCCCGTCTCCTTCCCGACCGTTCGACCATGCGCCGACGCTACGAGCGCACGGGCCGGGCGTCGTTCGCCGTTGATGCACAGCGTGTGTAACGCTTGTCACACATGGAGTGGCGCCTCTTCGACGGGATCCCGGGCGACGACGTCCGGGCCGTCCTCGCGCTCGCCCGGCGCGCCACGTATCGGCGCGGGGAGGTCGTCTTCCATCGACACGATCCCGCAGACGCGGTCCACCTGATCACGAAGGGCCGCTTCGACGTACGGGTCACCACACCGTTCGGCGACGAGGTCGCGCTGGCGATCCGCGGCCCCGGCGAGACGTTCGGGGAGCTCGCGGTCCTCACGGACGCCGAGCGAAGCGCGACCGTCACCGCGCTCGAGCCCGGCGAGACGCTCGTCGTCCGCGGGACGGAGCTCCGTCGCCTCTCCCGCGAGCACGCCTCGATCGACGAGGTGTTGGTGCGGCTGCTCGCAGAGCGCATCGCCGTCCTCTCCGAGCGGCTGGTCGAGGCCTACACCGTCGACGCGGAGACGCGCGTCGTCCGGCGAGTCCTCGAGCTCGGCCGCGCCTACGGGGACACCGCACCCGTCGTCATCCCTCTCACCCAGGACGACCTCGCCGCACTCGCCGGGACCTCGCGAGCGACGGTCAATCGCATTCTGCGGCGAGTCGAGCGCGACGGGCTCGTCGAGCTCGGGCGCGGGCGAACGATCGTGCTCGACGTCGACCGGCTCGCTCGGCTCGCTCGGCTCTGACGGGCTAGACGTCGTACAGCGGCCGCAGCTCGGCCACCCGCGCGGCCCATTCCCGCGGCTCGTCTCCGGCGAGCTCCGCCGCGAGGCGTTCGACGTACGCGTGCCAGCCACTGCCGTATCCGGCAGCCCAGTCGGGCGGCAGGCCGGTGTGCTCGAGGACGAGCCGGGTCGAGCCACCGGGGGACGGCTCGAGCGCCCATGCGATCCGACCCTCGCCGTCGTCCGGGAACGGCCACCCGTAGGCGAGCGAGCGCGGTGGATCCCAGACCGTGACGACGCTCCGAGCAGGGCCGTCGCCGAAGTCGAACCACGCCTCGCCGCCGGCCCGCGGCTCGAGGCCCGCCGTGGTGAGCCAGCGCTCGAGCGCGGCGCTCGAGGTCAGCGCCTCCCAGACGGCCTCGGGCGGATGCGCGATGACCCGCTCGAGCCGCACGGCGTAGGTGTCGCCCGACCTGTCGATCGAGGCCAGGTTGTCCCCTGCGCCCATCACGCCTCCCGTGTCCGCGACTGGTCCTCGAGATGCGCTTCGAGGGCATCGAGACGGGCGGTCCAGAACGCCCTCAGGCCTTCGAGCCACGCGCCGACCTCCGCGAGCGGCGTCGGGTCGAGCGTGTAGACGCGCTCTCGCGATCGCGGCCGCATCCGCACGAGTCCCGCCTCGCGCAGCACGCGCAGGTGTCTCGACACGGCGGGCCGGGAGATCGTGAACGCCGACGCCAGCTCACCGGCAGTCCGCTCGCGCTCGGCGACGAGCCGCAGGAGCTGCCGTCGCGTCGGATCGGCGATCGCGTCGTATGCGGCCGCGCTCATGAGCGTTGTGTAACAGATCGGTTACATGTCGTCAACCCTGACGGCTCCATGCCCACCGCGGTGCTCCCTACGCTTGCCGGGTGCCGGAAGGCGACGCCCTTCGCCGCGCCGCGGTGCGCCTTGCGCCACTCGTCGGAGAACGGCTTGCCGCGAGCGCGCCCGATCCGAGAGGCGGTGCCGTGGCCCGCGCGGTCGACGGCCGCGTCCTGGAGTCCGTCGAGGCGGTCGGCAAGCATCTCCTCCTCCGGTTCGAGGACGGCATCGTCGTACGGAGCCACCTCGGGATGAACGGGCGGTGGTGGATCGGCCCGGCCGGAGCGGCGCTCCGCGGCCGCCCCTGGCTCGTCCTGCGTGGACGGACGCTCGAGGCCACGCAGTGGAGAGGCACCACGCTGACCCTCGACGACGGCCGCGCCGCTCGCCTCGGGCCCGACCTGCTGGCCGACGAAACGGACGTCGCGGAGGTGACGCGGCGCGTCGTCGCGTCCGACCCCTTCCGGCTCCTCGGCGAGGCGCTCCTCGACCAGAGGCTCGTCGCCGGGATCGGGAACATGTGGCTCGCCGAGCTCCTCTGGCACGGGCGGCTTTCGCCGTGGTCCCGTGTCGGCGCGGTCGACGACGCATCGCTCGCGCCCGCGCTCGCGTGGGCTCGCACCGAGATGCGCCGCGCGGTTCACGGCTCCCGCCCCGCGCGGTCGGTCTATCGCCGTGCCGGACGGGGCTGCCCGCGCTGCGGCGCTCCGATCCGCTCGCGTGGCCTCGGCGACCGCAATCGCACCGCGTACTGGTGCCCGGGCTGTCAGGTGCCCGGCCCCGTCGAGCGCTGAACTTCTCCGAACGAGGAAAGCCGGCCTGCGGCGCGTACCCCGGAGCATGGCCGTCCGCGCGCCACAGCTCCACCATGCGCTTCGCGCGTTCACGCTCGGCGCGTTCGCCTACCTGCTGCGCGAGCTGGACGACGCAGGCGAGGCGCTCCCTTCGCGTTCGAGGAGCACGGCGGCGCCGACGGGCCGGCGCTCTACGAGTACCGGCCCCTCGTCCGCGACTTCATCGAGGCTCGGGCAGATCGCCTGCGCGGCCGCGAGGACGCCACGATTGCCCTCGAGGAGCTGCGGCGCGAGCCGGCCGCGGGGATCTACGCCCGAGCCCACGCGGGCGGTCGCCCGTCGGAGGACGACGCGCTCTTCCGGACAGTTCTCGTCGATCTCCTGATCAGGGTCGCCGACGCATGCGGCGGTTTCGACTGGGACGACGACTCCTTCGACCGCGCGTACGGGGAGCTCGAGCGATCGCTCTTCGGCGAGCGCCGCGCGTACGTCGCCGTCGCGCCGCTCGTCGGGATCACGACCGGGATCCAGCGTGAGCTCGGCGACGGCGTCCGGGTCAGGGCCGCAGCCGACGCCGAGCTCGCCCGCCACTGGCCGGAGGCCAAGGCGCTTCTGCCGACGGGCTTCGGCCGGGAGGCCGACCGCTACTGCGTGCTCGAGCTGCGCGTCGCGCTCGATGCCGGTGAGGACGTGCCCGACGCCCCCGCCGAGATCGCCGACGCCGTCAGCGCGATCCGCCTCGCGACCGCAGCGCCCCTCGCCGCCGGGCCCGTCCTCTTCGAGACCCTCGACGGCCGCCCCTACGGGATCCGACCGGTCCTGCCGATCGCAGCCACCCAGCCGCCCGGCGAGCCGACCCGGCTCGACGACTTCCGCGGGCCGCTCGCAGCCGAGCTCCTCGTCCGACTGGGCCTGGCCGACGCCGACACGAACCTCGCCGAGGCGCTCGACCGGTGGGAGCTCTCGCTCTTCCAGCACGAGCCGTTCCGGTCCGAGCAGCTCCGCGCGTCGCTCGAGGGGCTGCTCGGCGACACCTGGCCCCTTCGCGCCGCGATGCTCCTCGAGGAGGAGCCGGACCGCCGAGGGGCGCTGCATCGCGACCTCGCCTCGCTGGCGGGGGGCGCCGAGGCGACGTCGCCCGCCTCGACCGCTGTCCGCCGGGCCCTCGTCGAGGTGTTGCGCGACGGCGACCGGCCGGCGCTCGTCGAGCGCCTCGATCGGATGCTGCTCGGCCTCGCGGCACCGGGGACGCTCCGGGCCGCGTCCTAGCCCGGCCGACGTCACGCTTTCGGCACGAAGGCGGCACACACTCGTGACGACTGCGGCTCTACGGTCGGGGCATGGAGGAGGCACGGAGTGTCCTCGAGCGGTTCGAGCGGATCGAGTCCTTGCGACGGGCGAACGCGGGCCCGGTCGAGCTACTCGCGGAGCTCCGAGCCCTCCTCCGGGAGGCGGAGGACTGGGCCCGGGAGGAAGGAGGTGAGGCCGGATCGACCGCAGTCGCCCGACTGCGAGAGGCGTTGGCGCGTGACATGATCGGTGTGTGATCTCGCACTGGGACGACGTCGACGCCGTCCGCCGCGAGCGGGGCCACATCGGCGGCGAGTGGCAGGCGCTCACGGGAGACGCGTCGGACTGGATCGGCGTGCAGCGGGTCCGGGTGGCACCGGGAAAGTGGTCGACGCCACTCCACCTCGAGGGCGCGGAGGAGGAGATCTTCTTCGTGCTCGCGGGGAGCGGAGTCTCGGTGCAGCGCGTCGGCGGGAACGAGCAGGCGTGGGCGATCGGGCCCGGCGACTGTCTCGTCCACCTGGCGCTCGTTCACGCGCACACGTTGCAGGCCGGCCCCGAGGGGCTCGACGTGCTGGCGTTCGGCGAGCGAACACTATGCCGCCAACACGCTCCTACCGCGGGCGGGTGTCTCCTGGCTCGGGCCGACCTGGGTGCTCGAAGGCGCGCGCGACGATCATCCCTGGGCCCGCGAGGCAGCGGCCGGCCCACCCGCGGTCGAGCTGTCTGACGCGCGGCCGCCGCACATTGCGAACGTCGGCGACGTCGAGTCCGATCTCCGCGAGGGCGCGACGGTCGCGCGTGCCGCCCGCGACCTCGGGCGTGCGGCGGGGTCGTACAAGACGGGCCTGAGGCTCTTCGACGTCCGGCCGGGCAAGCTGCTCAATCCTCCCCACTGCCACAGCGCGGAGGAGGAGATCTTCGTCGTCCTCGAGGGGGAAGGGACGCTCGAGCTCTGGCCGCACCTCCGCTTCGGCGGCGAGCACGAGACGCATCCCGTGCGCCGCGGGAGCGTCGTCGCGCGGCCGGCAGGCACGGGCAGAGCGCACACCTTCCGCGCGGGAGACGCGGGGCTGTCGATTCTCGCCTACGGGACGCGGGATCCGCGGGACGCCACGTACTACCCTCGCTCGCAGAAGCTCAGCATCCGCGGCCTGGGCGTGATCGGCAGGCTCGACGTGCTGGACTACTGGGATGGCGAGGATTGAACGGCGGTGAAGGAGTCGTCGGGACCGCGGTGAAGGAGGCGACGACATGGGACTCATCCGCCTCAGGCCGCGACCCGGCGCGTCACGGCCGGCCCACGCCCCGGAACCGGAGCCCGCGGAGCTCGACCGCGTCGAGGAGTCGCCCGCGGTGAGCGAGCCCGAGCCCACTCCTGCACCCGCGCCTGCGCCCGCCCGCGTCGTGACGCCGACCTTCGGCGCCCCGGCGGCGAGCTCGACGGTCGAGCCGGCAGTCCCCGGCGGCGCGACGACGCGCGTGATCGCGCTCGCGAACCAGAAGGGCGGGGTGGCGAAGACCACGACGACGCTCAACCTCGGTGTCGCGTTCGGCGAGATGGGCTTCCGCGTGCTGCTCGTCGACCTGGATCCGCAGGGGAACCTGACGATGAGTCAGGGCCTCAATCCCGACACGATCGATCGCTCCATGTTCGACGTGCTCGTCCACAAGGTGCCGATCTCCGAGATCATCGAGAAGCGCGAGGTCGACCTCGCCGTCGCGTCGATCGACCTGGCGGGCGCCGAGCTGGCGCTCAGCTCGCTCATCGGGCGTGAGCGGTCGCTCGACAAGGCGCTCGCGGAGGTGCGCGGCTCGTACGACTTCGTCCTCGTGGACACGCCGCCGTCACTCGGCCTGCTGACGATCAACGCATTCGTCGCGGCCACCGGCGTGATCGTCCCCGTCCAGTGCGAGTATCTCTCGCTACGGGGTCTCGTCCAGCTCGAGAACACCCTCGCCATGGTGCGCGAGAACCTCAACCCACACGTCTCCGTCGAGGGAATCGTCCCCACGATGTTCGACGGCCGGACGTTGCACTCCCGCGAGGCGATCGAGATCCTCGAGGAGAACTTCGGCGACCTCGTCTACCGCACCCGGATCCGCAAGACCGTCCGGTACGCGGAGGCGCCCGTGAAAGGCCTCTCCGTGCTCAAGTACGACCCGACAGGCGCCGCGGCGGAGGCCTACCGCGAGCTGGCGCGCGAGATCGTCGCGGTGAAGGAGGCGCAGGATGGCGCGCAAGCGCGCGAGCATGCGTGAGGGCCCGCTCGCGGAGCTCTTCCGCGCGACCGAGGCGGCGAAGCGCTCTCAGGGCGAGCAAACGGACCCCGCTTCGCCGGCCGATCCTTCGGCGGCGTCCGCGAGCGAGTCACCGGCCCAGCTTCCCCTCGAGGAGCAGCCGACGACGGTCTCGAGGCACACGCCGATCCCGGCGAGCTCGGACCCGACCGACCTCGACGCCACGGTCGAGCACGTCTACGAGTTCGAGCTGAGCCCGACGGAGCCCGGGAGCCCGCCTGCACCGGCCCCCGAGCGCGAGGCAATCGCGCCGGAACCCGTTGCGAAGGCGATCGACCTGGCGACACCCGAGGTGGAGGGCGTCGGCGCGGCGGAGGCTGTGGTCGAGGTGCCTCGCGTCGCTGCGCCGGCTCCTGTCGAAGCGCGGGCCGTACCGCCGGTCGAGCCGTACACGCCCCCGGCGAGCCGCTTCGTGACACCGATGCCCGATAGCCCGCCGCGCCTCCATGTGGCAGGCGACGTCGCGTCGTACCTCGCGGTCATCCGCGTGGTCGGTGTGGGCGGTGCGGGCATCAACGCCGTCAACCGGATGATGGACGCGGGCATCGCACAGGTCGACTTCGTCGCGGTCAACACCGACGCGCAGCAGCTCGAGCTCTCGGACGCGCCCGTGAAGATCCACATCGGCGCGGCGATCACCCAGGGGCTCGGCTCGGGCGCAGACCCGGACACCGGCCGGCGTTCGGCCGAGGACAGCTACGACCATGTCCGCTCGGCACTGCGTGGCAGCGACATGGTGTTCGTGACCGCCGGCGAGGGCGGCGGCACCGGGACCGGCGCGGCGCCGGTCGTGGCTCGCATCGCGCGCGAGCTCGGCGCGCTCACCGTCGGCATCGTCACGACACCCTTCAAGTTCGAGGGGACCCGTCGGCGGACCACGGCCGAGACGGGCGTCGAGGCCCTGCGCGACGCCTGCGACACCGTGATCGTGATCCCCAACGACCGGTTGCTCGAGGTGCTCGACCGCTCGACGTCGATGATCGACGCCTTCCGGATCGCCGACGACGTGCTGCGCCAGGGCGTGCAGGGCATCTGCGACCTGATCACGATGCCGGGCCTGATCAACCTCGACTTCGCCGACGTGCGCACGATCATGTCCGACGCCGGCTCGGCTCTCATGGGAATCGGCTACTCCGAGGCGCCCGAGAGCCGGGCGCGCGAGGCAGCCGAGCGGGCGCTGCGCTCACCGCTCATCGACACGGAGATCGTCGGCGTGCGCGGAATCCTGCTCTCGATCGCGGGCGGGGACGATCTCACCCTGCTCGAGGTGAACGAGGCGGCCGAGGTCGTTCGCCAGGCCGCGACCGACGACACCAACATCATCTTCGGCGCAACCGTCGACGAGCGGCTCACCGGCCAGGTCTGGGTCACCGTCGTCGCGACGGGCATCGGCACCCCCCGGCGCTCCTCGTTCTCGTCGTCGTACCCGAGCTCGGGCGCCGTCGCGAACGTCGGCTCTCGTTCCGGCGCCCGCTCGGCGGAGCGCGAGAGCGAGCTACCGAGCTTCCTGCGCTGACGCGCGGCGACCGCGGAGCAGCGCGCACCGACCGACGGGGCGGGCTCGACTCTCGCCTGATGCCGGCCGCTCTACGCTCTACCCCATGAGCGGCGCGGTCGCAGCAGGCAACCGACATTCGGCCGACGCCGGCGCGTGGGCGCTCCGCGAGGGAGGGACTGCCGTCGACGCGGCGCTGGCCGCGACGTTCGCGGCCTTCGTCACGGAAGGGCCCCTGACCGGCCCTGCGGGCGGCGGGTTCCTGCTCCTCCACGAGCCGGGGTCGAGCGCGGTGGCACTCGACTGCTTCTTCGCCGTCCCCGCCCGCGAGCTCGGCGACATGGAGGAGATCGTCGTCGACTTCGGCGACGCCTCGACGCAGGTCTTCCACGTCGGAGACGCGTCCGTCGCGGTGCCCGGCCTCGTCCCCGGTCTCGAGGAAGCGCACCACCGGCGCGGGCGCCTTCCGTGGGAGCGGCTCTTCGTTCCGGCGCTGGATCTCGCCCAGCGCGGCCTCGCCGCCGAGGCGGCGCAGGCCGTCCTGCACGAGATGCTCGCGGCGATCCTGCAGCGGGAGCCCGGTGGTCGTCGCATCTACGGGACGCCCGGGCGCATCGACGCGCGAGAGCTCGTTCCGACGCTCTCCCTTCTGCGCGATGCTCGCTCGGAGGCGATCGCCGTGCTCCTGCCCGACCTCGCCGACGATCTGGGCAGCTACGTCGTCGAGCCGCGAGCGCCGCTGGAGCGCTCCTTCGCAGGCACCGCGGTGTTGACCACGCCGCCGCCCTCGCGCGGCGGCGAGGTGATCCATGCGGGTCTCGCCGTCCTCGGCGAGCATCCCGAGGAGCCGCCCGGCTCGGAGGGCGAGGCGCGCTCGCTCGCGGCGGCGATCGCCGCCGGCTACGGCGCGGCCGGTTCCGGCGCCGCCGCGGGGACCCGCCTGACCGGCACCACGCATGTCTCGGTCGTCGACGGCGACGGCGCCGCCGTGGGGCTCTCGTCGACGCTGGGCTCCGGATCCGGGGTGTTCCGACACGGCTTCCAGCTCAACAACATGCTCGGCGAGCTCGACGTGATCGGCGAGGAGCTGCGCGAGCCCGGCGCCCGCCTGCCCAGCATGATGGCGCCGACGCTCGTCCTCGACGAGGGAGACCCCCGCCTCGTCGTCGGCAGTGCGGGCTCGGTACGGCTCGCCGGCGCGATCCTCCAGGTCGTCGCCGGGGTCGTCCGGCAGCACCTTCCCGTCGCGGAGGCGATCGCCCGCCCTCGGCTGCACGTCGACGAGTCCACCGTGCACGTCGAGGGAGGCTGGGCGGAGTCCGTGGCCTCGGCGCTCGCCGAGGACGGCTACGACGTCGTCTCCTGGGCGGCGTCGAACCTCTTCTTCGGCGGCGCGTCGGCTGTCGAGCGGACGCCGAACGGGCTTCTCGGCGCTGCCGGCGATCCACGCCGTGGCGGCCACGGCGTGGTCGTCAGATGATCGCGGTGCGACCGGCCGAGCCGGGAGACGCCGCCGAGCTGGTCGCTCTCGCGAACGCGGTCGGGCGTGAGGCCGGTGACTGGCTGCTGACGATCGACCTCTGGCGAAGCGTCGCGGACGAGCGTCGCTACCTTCGCGCAGTTCGACGCCACGCCGACGCGGCGGTCTTCGTCGCCGTCGAAGGAGAGCTCGTCGTCGGCCGCCTCTCGATCGCGCGTGATCCCCACCCGGCGAGCGCGCACGTCGCCGATCTGGGCCTGATCGTCGCCTCGAGCCATCGCCGCCGCGGCATCGGGCGACGCTTCCTGGAGACCGCCGCCACATGGGCGCAGGGGTCGGGTGTCCGCAAGCTCGAGCTCCACGTCTTTCCGTGGAACGACCCGGCGATTCGGTTGTACGAGCAGTTCGGGTTCGTGCGCGAAGGACTCCGCCGCGGTCACTACCGGCGTGACGACGTCGACGTCGACGCGCTGCTCATGGCGTACCACCTCCCTTCGGAATCGGGATCCCCTCCATCTCGAGCGCCCTGATCAGGAACCGGCGCATCTCCGGCTCGTAGCGCGGGTCGTAGAGCGCTGCGCCGCCGACGAAGCCGCCCGCTCCCTTCACGGCCGCCACGAGCTCCGCGATCGTCGGGCCGATCTCCTCTCGTCCGACCGGGAGGGCGATCCAGCCCGGCGCCCCGGGCAGGCCGCCTCGGAAGCCTTCGGGGCCCTCCGCGGAGCGGGACTCGGTTGCCAGATCGTCGTCTGGCGCGTGATGAGGCTGCATGCACCCACCGTGCCGACGAAGGTGATACGGGTGTGTGCCGGCTTCGTGCCGGATCCGTGCCCTCGCTCGCCGCCGAGGGGAGTCCCGGAGCGGACGCTGCGCCTAGTCGATCGCCTCAGGCGCTCCCGACCGGAAGACGTCGGCCCAGAGCTCGTCCCAGTCCGGCGGCCCGTCCTTGCGGAGCGCCTCGGCCGTCGCGATCCGACCGCGACCCGACGCGGCTGCCGTCGAGAAGAGATCGGGGTTCGGGGTGATGCCGACACGTGGCAGGTGGAGCCGGTCGGCGTCCCAGCAGGTACCCATCGTCGGGTCCGCGGTGACCTGACCGTCGGAGTGCAGCCGCAGCGCGCCCGCGAGCACGTCGAACCGCCGGTCTTCGAGCGCGAGCGCGCCCTCGGCTCGCAGCAGCGCCGCGAGGTCCGCCGCCCGCTGCCCGTGCCGCGGGTCGTAGGTCTCGTTCTCGCGGCGGGTGTCGTGGAGGAGCCCGAAGCAGAAGACGACGAGCCGGTCGGCGCCGTCGAGCCCGTCGGCAAGCTCGAGGCCCGTGGCGGTGACGCACCGCCAGTGGTGCTCGCCGTGCCATTCCGAGTCCCGGCGCCACGCTCGGGCGAGGACCTCCTCGACGAGGGTGCTCAGCGCCCGCGCTTCCACGCCGTCACCATCGCCCGCTGGGCGGTCGTCTCCGGGGACGGCGGCGAGCCCCTCGAGGTCAGGTCGCGCCGCAGCACGGCGATGCGCCCGATCGCGTCGCCGGCATCGAGACCGTGCCGGACGAGCCAGCAGCCCACGACCATGCCGGTGCGCCCGACACCGCCCCAGCAGTGGACGTAGACCGTTCGGTCGTCGGCGAGCAACGCGTCGACGTCGTCGAGGATCCTGGACATGTGGGGAACCGTCGTCGTCCCGAGGTCGGGAATCGGGTGCCCGACGCGTCGCACGCCGTGGGCCAGCAAACTCTCGTAGGGCTCGAGGCCGTCCGCCGGATGCGTCAGGTCGACGAAGAGCGCGACGTCGTGGTCGGCGAATGCCCGCAGGCGACGAGCGGCCTCCTCCGCGTCCGTTGCACCGGGGTATGCGCCCGCGAGCAGGCCGTCTGCGGCCCAGTAGCTCGATCGGAGGCTCACCCTCGCGGACGTTACTCCGCGACCCTGCGCGGGGCGTACGCTCTCGGCGTGGATGCGGACCCCGTCGAGCTACGCGTGCTCGGCTGTCTGCTCGAGAAGCAGCGGACGACGCCCGACCAGTACCCCCTCTCCGTGAACTCGCTTCGGCTCGCCTGCAATCAGACGACCAATCGCGATCCTGTCCTGACGCTGGACGAGCGTGAGATTCGCGATGCCCTTCAGCGGCTCGCGAGACGCGGCTGGACACGGCTCGCCAGCGGCCCCGGCAGCCGCGCGGCGAAGTACCGGCAGCTCTTCGACGAGGAGCTCGGGTTGAGAGACGGCGAGACGGCCGTGCTCTGCATCCTCATGCTGCGCGGGCCGCAGACGCCCGGCGAGCTCAAGGGCCGGACCGAGCGGCTCCACGGCTTCGACGACCTCGCCGCCGTGGGGGAGACCCTGGACGCGCTCGGCGCGCGGGATCTCGTCGAGCGTCTCGACCGGCGGCCCGGGCAGAAGGAGGAGCGCTACCGCCACCTGCTGGGGGACGACGAGCTTCCTCACGCACCGGAGCTCTCCGCCGACTACCGCGCCGCCGAGGACGAGCCCGAGACGAGCCTCGCGGACCGCGTAGCTCGACTCGAGGCACAGGTCGAGCGACTGCGCGCGGAGCTGGAAGCACTGCGGAGCGACTAGCTCACTCGTCGCGACGCGGCCGCACCGCTTGCCAGGCCGCGCCCGCCGAGAAGCCCCGCCGCGCGAGGAACGCGACCGCACGGCGCCGAGCCGGGTCGTCGCGCACGTCCCGCCTCCCGAGCGCGCGCCGGGCGAGGTCGACCTCGTCGCTCGCGCCATAGGCCTCGTCGAGTGCCGCCTCGCCGACCGCGCCGCCGAGCCCTCGCCGCCCGAGAGCGGAGGCCGCCCGGCGCCGCCCGTAGCCTCGTTCGCGGAACCCGCGCGCCAGCTGGCCCGCGAGCTCGGCATCGTCCAGGTAGCCGAGCCGGAGGGCCTCGTCGATCACCGCTGCCGCGTCATCCCCCGAGACGCCGCGCCGGGCGAGCTTCGCCTCGATCTCGGTGACCGACTGCGCCTTCGCCGAGAGCGAGTTGACGACGAAGGCGGCCGCCTCGGCTCGGGTCACCACCGGGCCGGCTCTCGCATGGGCGTCTCCCCACCGAGCGCGAGGGCCGCCTCGACGAGGGCCAGGTGCGTGAAGGCCTGGGGGAAGTTCCCGAGCTGTCGCCCCGCGCGCGGGTCGTACTCCTCCGCAAGCAGCCCGACGTCGTTTCGCAGCGCGAGCAGCCTCTCGAAGAGCTCCTCTGCTTCCGCACGCCGTCCCTGGAGGGCGAGCACCTCGACGAGCCAGAAGGAGCAGGCGAGGAAGACGCCCTCGCCGCCCGGGAGCCCGTCGACGTCCTCGTCGGTGTGGTACCGGAGCACGAGCCCGTCCGTCGTGAGGTCGCGACGGATCACGTCCACCGTCGAGACGACACGCGGGTCGTCGGCGGGGAGGAAGCCGACGAGCGGGATCACGAGCACGCTTGCGTCGAGCTCGTCGCGCATCGTACGACTGCACGAACGCCCCGAGCTCGGCGTTCCAGGCGCGATCGACGACCTCGCGCGTGGATCTCGTCGCGCAGCGCCCGCCAGCGGTCGACCGGACCGTCGCGGCCGAACTCCTCGTGGCTCCGGACGGCGCGGTCGAAGGCGACCCAGGCCATCACCTTCGAGTGCGTGAAGTGGCGGAGCGGCCCGCGCACCTCCCAGATGCCCGCATCCTCGCGGCGCCAGCCCTCCTCGAGCCACGAGAGCAGCGAGCGCGAGAGCCGCCAGATCGTGTCGTCGGCGGGCGCGCCGTGCGCCCGTGCCTGGTAGAGCGCGTCGAGCACCTCGCCGTAGACGTCGAGCTGGAGCTGGTTGCAGGCGGCGTTGCCGATCCGCACCGGCCGTGACCCCTCGTAGCCCGGGAGCCACCCGACCTCGCGCTCGTCGAGGCGGCGCTCGCCGGCGAGGCCGTACATGATCTGGACGTCCGCGGGGTCGCCCGCGACCGCGCGCAGGAGCCACCCGCGCCACGCGACGGCCTCGTCGCGGTAGCCCGCCTGCAGCATCGCGAGCAGCGTGAGCGTGGCGTCGCGCAGCCAGCAGAAGCGGTAGTCCCAGTTCCGGACACCGCCGATCCGCTCCGGCAGCGACGTCGTCGGTGCGGCGACGATGCCGCCGGTCGGCCCGTACGTGAGCGCCTTGAGGAGCCGCAGCGAGGAGTGAATCGCGTCGTGATAGGGCCCCGCGTGCGTGCAGCCGCCCGCCCAGTCGTGCCAGAAGCTCTCCGTGTCGGCCAGAGCGTGCTCCGGGTCGATCTCGTCCGGAGCAGCCTCGTGCGAGGGGAACCACGTGAGGACGAACGGCACGCGCTCGCCCGCCTCGACGGTGAACTCCGACACCGTCGTCAGGTTCTCGCCGCGGACCTCGACGGGCGTTCGGAAGCAGAGCGCGTCGGGGCCGGCGATCGCGATCCGTGCGTGGTCGACCCGGCGCACCCACGGCACGATCTGGCCGAAGTCGAAGCGGATCACGAGCTCCGAGGCCATCGGCACCGCGCCCTCGACCCCCTCGACGATCCGGACGATGTCCGGTGCCATACCGCGCGGCGGCATGAAGTCGATCACGCGCACGACTCCCTCGTCGGTCTCGTGCAGCGTCTCGAGCACGAGCGTGTCGTCGCGGTATCCGCGGGTCGTCCCCGTGATCGGCACGGCGGGGGAGAGGAGCCAGCGCCCGTGCTCGGGTGTCCCGAGGAGCGCCGCGAAGCACGCGCCCGAGTCGAAGCGCGGGAAGCAGCACCAGTCGACCGACCCGTCGCGACCGACGAGCGCCGCGGTCTGCAGGTCGCCGATGAGCGCGTAGTCCTCGATCCGCGCCACCGGGCCATCCTAGGTGCGGCGTCTCGCGTTACGCGGCCGCCGTGGCGGGTTGCGCCTCGCCGGGCGCGAACATCCGCACGAGCGCGTCGAGCTCCGCCTCGGTCCCGGCGAGCAGCCGCACGCGGCCCTCGGCGATCGCCGCCGCGGGCTGGTCGAGCCCTTCGATGAGCTCGTGGAATCGCGCGCTCTCTGCCTCGACGGCGAGCGTCGGCTCGCCGAGCTCGCCCCGGAACGCCGTGAGCGCGCCGTCGCGCACCTCGAGCGAGAGCACCTCGCCCTCGACGAACCGGACCTCGTAGCGGCCGTCGACCGCGGCGTCGGGACGGAAGCGCATGTGAACGGCGTACGTGCTCCAGCAGTCGTCCGCGTCGGGTGCGCCCATCGTCCGCGCGCCCCACCGGGCGAGCGACCGCAGCACGTCCTCGAGCCCGCGGCCCTCCGGAGTCAGCTCGTAGACGGTGACCGCGGCAGGCGGCGGCAGCTTCGTGCGGCGTACGACGCCCGCCCCTTCGAGATCGCGGAGCCGACCGGCGAGGATGTTCGTCCCGATCCCGGGCAGCGCCTCGGCGAGATCCGTGTAGCGCCGCTGCCCGAGCATCAGCTCGCGCACGATGAGCAACGCCCAGCGGTCTCCGATCTGATCGAGGGCGTGGGCGACGGGGCAGTACTGGCCGTAGCTCTTCACGGCGAGATTCTAGCCGATCGCTTGTGGTTCGGTTCTCCGCACTATTGGTACGGTAGACCGAACTTCTTCTTTGCAAGCGATCGCGTACCTTCGGGCGGTCACTTCCTCAAACACGACTCGAAAGGTCAGCGATGGTTGCTTCCTCGAACAGAAAGTGGTGGGCACTGGCGCTCCTCAGCGTCGTGCAGTTCATGGTGGTGCTGGACATCGCCATCGTCAACGTGGCGCTTCCCTCGATCCAGGACGACCTCGGGTTCTCGCAGCAGAACCTCCAGTGGGTGATCAGCGCGTACGCGCTCGTCTTCGGCGGCTTCCTGCTGCTCGGCGGGCGCTCTGCCGACCTCCTCGGCCGACGGCGCATGTTCCTCGTCGGGCTCGCTCTCTTCTCGGGCGCGTCGCTCCTCGCGGGGCTCGCCTGGAGCGAGGCGTCGCTGATCGGCGCGCGCGGCCTGCAGGGGCTCGGCGCGGCGATCATCGCCCCGGCCGCCCTCTCGATCCTGATGACGACCTTCGCGGAGGGCCGCGAGCGGAACATCGCTCTCGGCGTCTGGGGAGCCGTCGGCGGCTTCGGCGCGGCGGCAGGCGTGCTCCTCGGTGGGCTCTTCACCGACGCGCTCAGCTGGGAGTGGATCTTCTACATCAACATCCCGGTCGGCCTCGCCGCGATGGCGCTGGCGCCGGTGCTTCTCGGCGAGAGCCGTGACCTCCGGGCGAAGTCGTTCGACATCCCGGGCGCGGTGCTCGTCACCGGCGGGCTCTCGCTGGCGGTCTTCGCGATCACGCAGGCGAACGAGTACGGCTGGACGTCGGCCGCGACGATCGGCCTCTTCGCGGCCGCGGCGGCGCTTCTCGGCGGGTTCGTCGCCTGGGAGCAGCGGACGAGCGACCCGCTCATGTCCTTCTCGATCTTCCGGATCAAGACGGTCACGGGCGCGAACGTGGCGGGCTTCATCCTCGGCACGGCGCTCTTCTCGATGTTCCTGATGCTGACGCTCTACATGCAGCAGGTGCTCGGGTACTCCGCCATGAAGACGGGGGTCGCGTACATCGCGGTCGCGGGAACCTCGATCGTCTGGGCGATGGTCGCGCAGACCCTCGTGACGAAGATCGGCGTCAAGCCGGTGCTCGTCACCGGGATGAGCCTCCTCACGGTCGGCCTCCTGTACTTCACGCAGGTGTCGGTGGGCGGCTCGTACCTCGGCGACCTGCTCCCGGGCTTCCTCGTCATCGCGATGGGGATGGCGTTCGCGTTCGTCTCCATCTCGATCGCGGCGCTCGCGGGCGTCCCGGCGAAGGACGCGGGCCTCGCGTCCGGGCTGATCAACACCTCGCAGCAGATCGGCGGCGCGCTCGGGATCGCGGTGCTGTCCTCGGTCGCGGTCGCGGAGACGACCGATGCCTCGAGGGCCGGCGAGGCCGTTCCCTCGGCGCTGACCTCGGGATTCCAGGTCGCGTTCTGGGTCGGCGCGGCGATCGCCGCGGTCGGCGTTGTCGCCTCGCTCGTGCTCGTCCGCAAGGAAGAGCTCGAGGCCGTCGAGACCGTCGAGGGTTTCGAGCCGGAGGCGCTGCCCGAAGCAGCCTGAGGGCGTTCCGTCAGAGCGGTGCGACGAGGGCCCGGCTACAGCCGGGCCCTCGTCGTCGTGACCATCCCTGTCCGGCGCTCAACGATCGAGAATCGGGTAGGAAGGCCCTATGACGAACCAGACCGAGTCCCGTGAGGCGAGCCTCGCGACCCGCCTGCCCGACCCCGACCCCGAGCGCTCGCGCTACCTGCTCGACGCCGTCGGCGGCCTCTTCGACCAGGTGATCGACCGCATCCTGCTGAGCCCCGACCGCGTCACGTCCGCGGCCGAGGGCAAGCGCCTGATGTCGACCGACGACGACACCGAGGGCATGACGGACATGATCCAGCGGGTCGCCGTCGTCGCGACCCCGATCGTTCGCATGGTCGCCCAGGGAGCCCGCTGGCTGCCGCGCGTGCCCTGGGTGCTCGTCGCCTCGACGACGACCTCGCTCGTCGTCACGCTCCGGGCCGGGGTCCGCGAGGTCCGGATCCTCGGCTCGCTCGTCGCCCACCGCCTCGAGGCGGCGACCGGCCGTCCCGCCGATCCAGCGCTCGTCAAGCAGCTGACGCTGGAGCTCTATCTCTCGCCGGGCCGCACGCCCAACCTGCGGGGCGGGCTTCGGCTCGGCAAGCTCGTTCGCCGCTGGGTCTACCGCGGCGCGATCGGGAGGGACACCCGCAAGGCCGCTTACAAGGCGCTCGACGCCGCAGAGCGTCTCGACGTCGCGACCCTCGAAGCCCGCTGGCGCTCGCGCTGAAGCGTCACCGGGCAGGATTTGCGTCGCGAGCCGGCGGGAACACTGCCCCCATGGTCGCAGTCGCGTCGTCGCTTCCGGCCCGATTCGCGGGCCCTGAGCTCATCGCGCACGGCGGCATGGCGGACGTCTACCGCGCAACGGACACGGTCCTTCGCCGGACGGTCGCGATCAAGGTGCTCGCTGCGCCACTACGCACGCGAAGAGGAATTCCATGCCCGCTTCCTGAGAGAGGCCCAGACCGCGGCGAGTCTGTCGGACGAGGCGTACGTCGCCGCGGTCCACGACGTCGGCGAGACGGCCGGTGGACTTCCGTTCATCGTCATGGAGTTCGTCCCCGACGGAACCGTCGCCGACCGGCTTCGTGCGGGACCGATCGAGCCTGCGCAGGCGATGCGATGGCTCGACGAGACGGCCTCCGGGCTCGACGCCGCGCACGCCCGGGGCATTGTCCATCGTGACGTGAAACCGGCGAATCTCCTCGTCGCCCTCGACGGGACGATCCGGGTCTCCGATTTCGGGATCGCCCGCGCTGCCGATCAGGACACGCTGACAGCCGTCGGCACGGTGCTCGGCTCGACCGGCTACATGGCGCCGGAGCAGGCCCGTGGGGAAGGCAGCACGGCAGCGAGCGACCGTTACGCGCTGGCGTGCGTCGCCTTCGAGTTGCTCACGGGCCATCGGCCGTTCGAGCGCGACACGATGACTGCGGAGCTGGCCGCCCACGTCAACGAACCGCCGCCGAGCGTGCATCGGGTCGCTCCTGCCCTGCCTGCCTCGCTCGACCAGGTCTTTGCTCGCGGGCTCGCGAAGGAGCCCTCGGAGAGGCCGGGCACCTGTGCGCGCTTCGTCACCGGGCTCCGAGATGCTCTCGGTGGCGCGGTCACGCGACGTATTGCGGTCACGGCGCCGTCGGACGGTGCCGGGGACGTGCCGATCGTCCGTCGAGGGAATGGACGCCGCCTGGCGGCACCGCTCGGTGCGGCCGTGGCGCTGCTCGCCGGAGGCGGCGCCCTGGCCTGGGTGCTTACCGGTCTGGACGACGGCCCGCAGCTGGCGACGGTCGTCCTGACCGAGACGTTGCAGGGAGAGACGGTCGAGCGGACCGTGACAGAGAGCGACACGGTCGTGCTGACAGAGACCGCACCGCCGCCGGAGGACGATCCGCCCGCGCCACCGCCACCCGAGCCGCCGCCGGCACCCACCGGCGAGAGCGGCGCCCAGCTCAACGACCGCGGCTTCCGCATGCTGCAGCAGGGCGACGTGCAGGGCGCATTGCCGGTCCTCGAGTCGGCGGTCTCCGTCCTTCGAGGATCCGCAACGCTCGCCGAGGCGTACGCGTCGTACAACCTCGCCGCGGCGCGCTTCGGCGTCGGCTCGTGTGACGGCGTTGCCGAGCTTCTGGATCGCTCGGAGCAGGTGCAGGGCAGGCGGACGGAGATCGACCGGCTTCGGCGTCAGGTCGAACGCCGCTGCTAGAGCGGGGAAAGACACCCGGGGGGGCCGCCCCACCGCGGCCCCCCGCCGGGTCTCGCCCTAGACCGGCGTCGTCCGCTGCCGCCTGGCGACGAACGCCGCGCCCACGATCAGGAGCCCCGCCCCCGCGAGGCCGCCGACCGCGGCTGCCGTGCTCGAGTCGAGCGACGGCATCTCGAAGCCCGTGCCGGAATCGACCGAGACCGGCTCGGTCTCGATCCCGCGGGTCACGAGCGTTCCCTCGTCGTGCACGGCAGGCGTCTCGATGCCTCGTGCGGCGAGGGTCGCCTCGTCTGCCCCGGGGACGATCTGGTCGACGCCGCGGGCCGCAGGCGTCGTCTCGTCGTGGATGGCCGTCGGCGCGGCGAGGTCGCGCGCGGTTGTGGCCTCGTCGTGCGCCGCGATCGCCGTCGTGATCGCGACGTCGCCGACGCCGCGGGCGGTGAGCCCCGCCTCGTCTGCTCCGGGGACGGTCTGGTCGACGCCGCGGGCCGCAGGCGTCGTCTCGTCGTGGATCGCCGCCGGCGCGGCGAGGTCGCGCGCGGTCGTGGCCTCGTCGTGTGCCGCGATCGCCGTCGTGATGGCGACGTCGCCTATGCCACGTGCCGCGAGAGTCGCCTCGTCTGCCCCAGGGACGATCTGGTCGACGCCACGAGCCGTGGTCGTCGCCTCGTCGTGAATCGCCGCGGGAGCCGCAAGGTCGCTCGCGGTCGTTGCCTCGCCGTGGCCTGGCGCGACGACAGCGGCGGCCGCGCCACCGCTTCCCCCTGTGGCCTCCATGACCTGGCCGGACGCGGTCGACGCTGCGAGCGCGGCCGAGGCGGAGGCTGCCGCCACGGTGAGCATCACCATTTCACGGATGCCGTGGCCCTCGAAGTCCGGGCTCGAGCGCCCTGGCGAGTTCGCTCCGGTCGAACGAGAAGGTGATCCCGTCGGCGTCCGCGCCGGCGAGCACTGCCTCGAGGTCGGAGCGCTGCCACGCAACCCTCACGTCCTCCGGGTCGCTCCCGCCGCGGTCGACGGTGAGGATCAACTCGAGCGGCTCGTCGGAGGCGAGCGCCTCCTCGATCTCCTCGCGCGCCAGCGTCACCGTGGCGGCGTTCGGACGCCTCTCGGCGTCCTCGGGCGTGGCGACGAGCATCGCCGTCGCACTCGTCCCGTTGCCCTCCATTTGGCCTCCCTTCCTCAGTTGCGCCGCGCAGGGAAAGAGCGGCACTCCTCTCGAGACGGCGAACCCACCCGGGATCTTCCCGTCTCGTGAGGATTGTCTCATGTCCGGGGTGCCGTCGTCAGTCGGACACCTCCGCCGCTAGGTCGGGATCGCCACCGCGTCCTCCGGCCCGATCTCGCGCACCACCCGGGCCGGCGACCCGAGCGCGACGACGCCCGCCGGTAGGTCGCGCGTCACGACGGCGCCCGCCCCAACGACGGTGTCCTCGCCGATCGTGACGCCGGGGCAGACGATTGCACCGCCGCCGAGCCACACATTGTCGCCGATCGTGATCGGCGCGGCAGACTCCCACCCGAGCCTGCGCGGCTCCGGATCGACCGGGTGCGTCGCGGTGAGGAGCTGGACGTACGTGGCGACCTGGCACGCGGCGCCGATCCGGATCGGAGCGACGTCGAGCATCACGCAGCCGTAGTTGACGAACGTCCCCGCGCCGATCGCGATGTGAATGCCGTAGTCGATCCAGAGCGGCGGCCGGACGGCGACGCCCTCCCCGACCTCGCCGAGGAGCTCGCGCAGGAGCCGGTCGCGGAGCTCCGCCTCGGCGGCGCGGGTCGCGTTGAAGCGCTCCATGAGCTCGTGCCCGCGGGCCTGCTCGGCCTGGATCGCGGGATCGCTCGCGTGGTAGAGCTCGCCGCGCAGCATCCGCTCGCGCATCTCACTCACGCGCCTGACGTTACGCCAACCCGCCCGTGCCTACGCCTCCTCGATGCCCTGCTCGGCCAGCCACGCCTTCGCGACGCGCTTCTGTGCCCGCGTCAGCCACGCCTCCGCGACGATGTCCCGCAGCTCGTCGCGCTGGATCCGCTCCAGGTCGGGGATCCGCATCAGCACGGCCGAGTAGCCGTTCCAGTGCGGTGTCGTGAAGAAGATGCCGCGGTCGTCGGCGAGCATCGCCTCCTTCTCGCCCGCATCGGCGACCCGGAACACCAGTACGTCGTCGAGCCGCTCGCCCGTCTCCGGGTCGACCGCATCTGCGCGCCGGCTGCGGTGGAAGCAGAAGAACTTGTCGTGCACGGAGTAGGTCGGGCGCCCGTCCTCGGAGACGTCCTTCGTCGCCTGCGGCATCGCGAGCGCGAGCTCGTCGAGGTCGGCCATGGTGGTCACGCGCCCACTCTGCCACGCCTCTGGTGCACCGCATCGTTCTGCCTAATGTTTGAGCTGGTGGCGTAACCGGTATTCACTCCGGCAAGGAACGCGTTTCGGCTCTGCGGCCAATGAGACCTCACCGATCCACAGCCCTGGCATTGCTGTTCGCGATCGCGGCGCTCGCGCTCGCCGGAACGGCGTCCGCGGGCGACGGGCTCCTCGGCTCCTCGGGCGCGGCGTCGCCTCTCACGCAGGCAGTGGCGCCGGTCACGCAGGTGGCGGCACCGGTCACCCAGGCGGTCGCGCCGGTGACGAACGCAGTGGCCCCGGTGACGCAGGCGGCCACGCCGGTGACGAACGCGGTCGCCCCGGTGACCCAGGCCGCCGCGCCGGTCACGCAGGCTGCCGCGCCCGTGACGCAGGCGGCTGCGCCGGTCGCGCAGGCTGCCGCGCCGGTCGTGAATGCCGCCGCACCGGTCGTCAAGGCCGCGGCTCCGGCCGTCGCGCAGGTCGCGAAGGTCGCAGAGCCCGTCACGCAGGCGGCCGCCCCGGTCGTGAAGGCCGCGGCCGAGGCGGCGACCCCCGTCGTGAAGGCGGCCGCCGCGACGGCGGCCCCGGTCGTGGCAGCCGCGGCGAGCACCGCGGCCCCAGTCGTTCGTGCTGCCGCCGAGACGGCGGCGCCGGTCGTCGAGACCGTAGCCACGGCCGTCGCGCCCGTCGTGACGATGGCCGCCGGGGTCGTCGCGCCGGTCGTGCAGACGGTCGCGGCGACGGCCGCACCTGTCGTCCTCACCGTCGTCGAGACGACCGCTCCGGTCGTCGAATCCGTCGTCACGGTCGTCGACGAGGCAGTCGCGCCCGTCGTGACGGTCGCGACGCCCATCACTGCGGCGGTGGGAAAGAACGTCGCCCGGACGGCCGCGACACCGGTCGCCCGGGCCACGCCGATCGCTCGTGGGACGTCGATCGCGCGCGACGCGCAACCCGACGACGCCGCGGGCGGTCCGGCGCTGCCGCCGTCGGTCTCCGAGACCGCGGCAGTCGCCGGCGACAGTCCGATGCAGGCGAGCGACACGGCCGTACGGGCTGAGGCGGGCGGCGCCCTGCCGGCACGGCCGCCGCTCGCCGGCCTCGGCTCCACCCTCCTGCCCGCGCGGAGCGTCCCGACCGTTGCGGTCGACTGGCCCGCGCCTCCTCTTGCCGGGTCGCATTCCATGCGCGAAAGCGGCTCGCCGAGCCCGACGGCCGGCGCTGACGCCGCCGCCGGTGCCGCGACGCCGCTCGGGTCGCGCCCGTTCCAGCTCGTCTTCCTGGGCGGGCTCCTGGCGTTCGGCTTCGCGGTGATCTCGTCTTCGTCCGCCGCTGGTGGCGGACACTCGCCTTCCTCGACGACAGCGGCCACCGTGCCGTGGTACCGGCTCGTTGCGCCCGCACTCCGCTGGCGTGTGCGTGCGCTCGCGGAGCGCGTGAGGCCGGCACCGATCGTCTTCTCGCTCGAGCTCCCCGGCTAGCGCCCAGCGCGCTTCCGGTCGATCCGGGCACCCGCCCGGGTCTCAACGAGCTCGAAAGGAGAACGACATGAAGCGGTTCATCATCGCCGCGATCACGTGTCTCGCGCTGACGGTCGCGGTGAGCCCCGCGGCAGCCGGCTCCGGTCTCGGAGGCGTCGTCCAGACAGTCACCGGGACGAGCCAGGCGAACACGAACACGGCAGGCGACGCTTCGGCGTCGAATGGGAATGGGACGTGGCAGTCGAACGGTCAGGGCCAGTCTGGCTATGGCGGCGACGCGACCTCCGGTGACGCAACCACCGGTGGGAAGGGTTGCTGTGGTTCGGGTGGCGATGCGACCAGTGGCGACGCGCAGGGTGGCGATGTCACGCAGTCGCAGCAGGCGTCGAACTCGAACAGCACCTCGCAGTCGGCCTCGGCGGAGTCGAAGGCCGAGCAGACGCTGCCGGTGAACGTGAGCGTGCCGGTGTGCGTTGCGAGGTCCTGCGAGTCGGGTGCTGTCGAGCAGTCGAACTCGAACAGCTCGGGCGCTGCGTCGGCGGGGAACACGAACCACACCGGCCAGTCGAACGAGCAGGCGCAGAAGGGCGTCGGCGGCGACGCTGCCTCCGGTGACGCAACCGCCGGTGGTGGCTCGGGTGATGCGACCAGTGGCGATGCCACCGGTGGCGATGTCAGCCAGACGCAGCAGGCGTCGAACAGCAACTCCACGACGCAGGACGCCGAGGCTGTCTCGCAGGCGAAGCAGACCGTGCCGGTGAACGTGTACGTGCCGGTCTGTGTCGCGAAGCACTGCGAGTCGGGCCCTGTGAAGCAGTCCAACACGAACCGCTCCGGCGACGCTTCGGCGTCGAATGGGAATGGGACGTGGCAGTCGAACGGTCAGGCCCAGTCGGGCGTCGGCGGCGACGCTGCCTCCGGTGACGCAACCGCCGGTGGTGGCTCGGGTGATGCGACCAGTGGCGATGCCACCGGTGGCGATGTCACCCAGACGCAGCAGGCGTCGAACAGCAACTCCACGACGCAGGACGCCGAGGCTGTCTCGCAGGCGAAGCAGACCGTGCCGGTGAACGTGTACGTGCCGGTCTGTGTCGCGAAGCACTGCGAGTCGGGCCCTGTGAAGCAGTCCAACACGAACCGCTCCGGCGACGCTTCGGCGTCGAATGGGAATGGGACGTGGCAGTCGAACGGTCAGGGCCAGTCGGGCTATGGCGGCGACGCGACCTCCGGTGACGCAACCACCGGCGGCGAGTGCTGCAAGCCTCACGGGCACCCGAAGCCGAAGCACGAGCCGAAGCCGCACTGCGGCGAGCCCAAGGGCTACGGCAAGTCGCGCTGCGACAAGCCGTGTCACGAGAGCAAGCCGGGACCGAAGCCCCACAAGCCGGAGCAGGGCGGCAACGCCCGCACCGGTGAGGCGACGGGCGGCGACGTCGACCAGTCGCAGCAGGCGACGAACGACAACCGCACGACGCAGAACGCACAGGCAGCGTCGACCGCGACGCAGACGAAGGCCCTGAACCTGGCCCTCGGCTCGCCGTGGACGCCGAAGCCCGACCCGCGTCCGTGCAAGCCGTGCTGAGGAAGGAGGAGCGGAAGACAGGAAGTCGATGACGAACGGAACGGGCCGCCGGCACATGCCGGCGGCCCGGACCCCACACAGCCGGGCTCCCGGGCGGAGCGAACAGGGCGGGGCGCGCGACGCCCGGCTCGTCGTCGCCGCGCGGGAGCACGGCGACCGCGACGCGCTCCAGGAGCTCGTCTCCCGGCACCTGCCGCTCGTCCGGCGGATCGCCCGCCGCAACGCCGTGCACCGCGATCAGGTCGACGATCTCGTGCAGGAGGGCGTCGTGGGGCTCCTCAAGGCGATCCGTCGCTTCGAGCCCTGCCGGGGCGTCCCGTTCCCGGCGTACGCGAGCGCCCTCGTGGCGGGCGAGATCCAGCACCACCTGCGGGACCGCTCGTCCTGCCTACGGCTGCCCGAGCCCGTTCGCACGTTGCGCGGGCACCTTCGGGCCCTCGCCGCAGAGGCACGGGCCGAGACCGGCCGGGAACCGGAGCTCGCCGCCCTCGCGGCGCTCGCCGGTGTCAGCGACGAGGCGGCGTCGGAGGCGGCGACAGCGGGGCTCGTCCCGCTCGAGCGCGACCTTCCCGCGCCCGACGCGGAGCTCCGGCGCAGCGAGTGGCGGGCCGACCTGGAGGGGCGACTCGCCCGGCTCGACCGACGCGAGCGCGAGGTCGTCTACCTCAGCTTCTTCGCGGACCTCACCCAGGACGAGATCGGAAGACGGCTGGGCATCTCGCAGATGCACGTCTCGCGGCTGCTCCGCGGCGCTCTCGAGCGGATGCGGGGCGCGGCAGGAGACGTGGATCGATGACGTCCCACGCCCGGGCCCGTGGCCCTCCGCGCCTGCGGTTTCGTCAGGCCATGTGGATCTCGACGTCGTCGGCGACGGAGCCGAGGATCGTGTAGTCCGTCCGCGTGGTCTGCAGGATCGAGCCGGGGACGAACTCGGACACCGGGCCGTGGGCGACGAGCCGGGCGATGAAGCGCTGCCATGAGACGCCGCCGCCGAGGTCTCCGTCGAGCCAGAAGCTGCGGTGGCGCGCGCCGAGGATCTCCCGGGGGCCGATCGTGTTCGCTTTCGGGGGCACCCACGACCAGTCGCCGCCAAACGAATGCAGCGCGTTCTGCATGATCGTCATCGGGTGTAGCTCGACGAGCCGCGCGCCCGCCTGCTTGTACGCGTCGAGATCGCCGGCGAACTCGTGACCGAGGTGCGACTCCCAGAACGCGATGTGCCCGCACCAGCCGATGCCGCCGTAGCAGACGTCGGCGCCGCCGAGGTCTTCGAGACGCGCGCTGTAGTCGCCGATCGCCTCGGTCGTCGGGAAGTGGACCTGAGCGTCCGGCGGCCGCAGCTCCGGGTCGACACGCGCGAAGAACCGCTCCTGCATCGCCCGCTGGAAGGAGCCGGCCCACGAGACCGGTGCGGTGACGCCGTCCTCGTTCGCGTACTCGTCCATGTTGAACGTATGGACGTGGTCGAGCGCGATGCGCTCCGCATTGATGGCCTGCGCGGCGAGCTCGTATTGCGGCATCGGCCCGACCGGGAGGATCGCGACGAAGGTTCGGCCGTCGTCCCGCGCTGCGCGGATCCGGTCGACGAGGTCGGCGGCGAACGAGCGGTAGAACGCCACCGAGTCGTCGGCGACGGCGATCCGGAAGTCCGGGTTCGCGTGCTCGGTGAGCTCCGACCGCGGGATGCGGCGCACGCGATCGCATTCGACGACGTCGCGGAAGTCGATGAACCGGGCAAGGTCGTACTCGAAGTCGAGGTCGACTGCCACTGTGGAGTCCTTTCGTCAGGGAAGAAGTCGCCGCGTGGTTGCCCGGAGCCAGGTCAGGCAAGGGACGAAGCCCTCGGCGTACTGAACGCGGCACTGAATGCCGCGGAAGCGTGTGACCGCGCGCATCTGCTCGACGACGTCGATTGCGTCGTGATCGCGTAGCCACGTGAGCTGGCTCTCGTGCGCCTCGAGCATCGCGACCTTCGTCTCGATCGTCGACGTCACGTCGACGTACTCGGTGGGATTGAAGCCGAGCCCCATCACGGTGTCCATGAAGTAGATCGGCGTGACCGTGTCGTGGTGGGGACGCTCGCTCGCGAGCAGCGGGAGCGTCGCGTGGAAGCTGCAGTCGAAGACGAGCTTCGACGTCTCGTCGTGGTCGGACATGTAGTCGCCGGTGGAGTGCGTGATGACCAGCTCGGGGCGCACGTCTCGCACGAGATCGATCACGGCAGCGCGCTGGTGATCGTCGCCCGCGTCGACCTCTCCGTCGGTGAAGCCGAGTGTGACGTGCGTGGCGCCGGCCAGCTCGGCGGCCCGCCGCGCCTCGCGCAGCCGTATCTCCGCGATCTCCTCCGAGGTGTGCTCGAAGCTGCCGCGGTTGCCGAGTGTCGCGTTGCACATCACGACCTCATGCCCGTCCTGGACGAGGCGCGCCAGCGTGCCGCCGCAGAGGATCTCGAGATCGTCCGGGTGCGCGCCGACGGCGAGGACGCGCATCAGCAGGCCTCCGCACGATGATAGAAACGTCTTCTCACGACTCGCAAGGGTGGTGGAGACGATAGGCGTTCGAGAAATCGACCGATCGCGGTTCGACCATATCGGCCTCGTCACCGGCGAGCGGAAGGCCGGCGAGTCGTTCGTGGCCGCGACGCGAGTCTGGGTCACCAGCCCGCGGGCCGACGCCTTCAACGTCGAGTGGTTGCGCTTCGAGCCCGATTCGCCGGTGACCGGGGCGCTCCGCACCGCACCCCACGTCGCGTATCGCATCGACGACCTCGCGGCGGCGATCGAGGGCCACACCGTCCTCGCCGAGCCCTTCGACCCCACCGGCCGCGGCGACGACTTCCTTCGCGTCGCGTTCGTGGAGGTCGACGGCGCCGTCGTCGAGCTGATGCAGTACGGCAATCCCGAGGAGACCGGATGGTTCTGACGGAGCCGAAGCTGCGCGTGGAGGGGGCAACGAAGGTCTACGACGGCAGGAGCGGCCCCGTTCATGCCCTCGACGACATCTCGCTCGACGTCTCGGAGGGCGAGCTGGTCACGATCCTCGGCCCGAGCGGTTGCGGCAAGACGACGCTGCTGTGGGCGATCTCCGGCCTGCACGCGCTCACAGGCGGGCGCATCACTCTCGACGGCACGGAGGTCGACGGGCCCCGGCCACACGAGACGGGGATGATCTTCCAGGACGCGAACCTGCTGCCCTGGCGCAATGTCCGCCAGAACATCGTGTTCCCCTTCGAGATCAAGAGGAAGTCGGTCGACCGGGCGCGCGTCGATTCGCTGCTGGCCGAGACCGGGCTGACCGAGTTCGCGCAATCGATGCCGCGCGAGCTCTCGGGCGGCATGCAGCAGCGCGCGTCGATCGTGCGTGCCCTCGCCCAGAACCCGGAGGTGCTCCTGCTCGACGAGCCGTTCGGGGCGCTGGACGCCTTCACGCGCGACGAGATGAACCTGCTGCTGCTCCGGCTCTGGCAGGAGAGCGGCCAGACGATCGTCTTCGTCACGCACAACATCTCCGAGGCGATCTTCCTCGCCGACCGAGTCGTCGTCCTGACACCGCGGCCGGGCCGGCTGGCGCACATCTACGACATCGAGCTGCCGCGCCCACGCACGATCGAGATGACCTTCGAGCCCGGCTTCATCGAACTCGTGCAGGATATGAAGCGCACCGTGGAGACGGGCGGGCGCGCGAGCCTGGAGGTCGAGTGAGCAACGTCCCGAGCGAGTTGCGCGACGACATACCGACCTTCGACGACCAGCCGTCGGCGAGGGGCCACGGGCCGATCGACTGGACGGGCCTCACATCGATGCGCACGGCGAAGAGCGCGCTCGAGATCGGGACGATCGTCGGGCTTGCCCTCGGAATCTTCTTCGGGCTGGAAGCCATCCTGCGCTGGACGGAAACGCCGTCGTACGTGTTCCCGAAGCCGATCGACGTGGTGCAGGTGCTCTGGAGCCAGTTCGTGCCCGTCTTCGCTCACCACCTCTGGGTGACGATGTACGAGTTCCTGGCCGGGTTCGCGATCGGGGCCTCGATCGGGCTCGTGCTCGCGGCGCTGATCACGCAGAAGCCGTTCGCCGAGAAGGTGATCGCGCCGTACATCCTGATCATGGTGGTGACGCCGATGATCGCGCTCGTGCCGTTCCTGCGGCTGAAGATGGGCTTCGGGTCGTGGCCGCTGATCATCGCCGTCGCGCTCGCCTCGGGGCCGATGGTGATGCTCAACTCCGCGACGGGATTCCGTCGCACCGATCTGGCGAAGATCGCGCTCGCGCGCTCCTACGGCGCGTCGACGTTCCAGATCTTCCGCAAGATCCGGTTCCCGCTCGCGTTGCCGATGATCATCGTCGGCTTCATGGTCGGGTCGATCTTCGGGCTCCTGACCGCCGTCGGCGGCGAGATGGTGGCCCCGAGCGAGGCAGGGGGGCTCGGCGAGCGGCTCGTCTACTACTCGTCGCTGGCTCGGATGGACGAGTTCGGCGCGGTGATCGCGATCATCGCCGCACTCGGTGTGGGCATCTACGTCCTGTTCTATTTCATCGGCAAGCGATGGGCCAGCTGGGAGGCCTAGTCGCCCCGGAAGGAGGAGGAATGTTCGAGGCCACGTTGTCGCGCCGCGAGGTGCTGAGGCGCGGTGCGGTGGGCGCCGCGGTTCTCTCCACCGGCTCGCTCCTGACCGCCGAGAAGGCTTTCGGGCGGTCGGCGGCGACGGTGGAGACGGTCCGCTGGATCTCTCCGCGCGGAACGCTGCAGGTGATGGACGACTTCAACCTGTGGGTCCCGCTCAAGATGGGCTACTTCAAGTCGCTCGGGATCGAGGCGAAGCTGATCGCCGGCTCTGTCACGGACGCACTCGCGTCCACGAAGTTCGTCGCCCAGAACAAGGCCGACATGGGCTACCCGTCGCCCGGCGTGCTGACGGCGTCGATCGACAGCGGCATGGGCGTCAAATCGATCTGGGACGTGATCTCGGGCCAGGTCTTCAACTTCGGCCTGCCTGCGAACAGCAAGATCAAGTCGCCGAAAGAGCTGAAGGGGAAGTCGATCGCGCTCGGCAGCTCAGGTTGGAAGGTGATCGTCGACCCGATGCTCGTCGAGCTCGGCATCGACCCGAAGTCCGTCCGGTACGTGTCGGCGGGGTCGTCGTGGATGCAGGCCGTCGCGACGGGCAAGGCCGACGCCGGGCTCGCCTGGGAAGGGCTCCGCGCCCAGCTCGCCGGCCAGGGGCTCAAGCTGAAGTACCTGATCGGCACGGATTGGTCGAAGCATCCGTCGAACGTGTACTCGGTTCGGGCCGCCGACCTCGACGACGCGGGCAAGCGGGATCTCTACACGCGCTTCCTCCAGGGCGTCGTCATGGGCCTCGAGTTCACGAAGGCGAACCCGCGGGCAGCGGCCCAGATCACCTACCGCTCGCTGCCCGACCTGCAGAAGACGCTCAAGCCGCAGCTTGCGCTCGACTCGATGCTCGAGCTTGCGCATGCGTATGGCGGGAGCCATCTCAAGGGCCAGGGCTGGGGCTACAACGATGCAAAGGGCTGGGCCAACTACCTGAAGGTCGTCAAGGGCCTCGGCCAGACGAAGAAGCTCCTCTCCACGAAGGACGTGATCACGAACGAGCTGCAGGTGGTCGCGAACCGGAAGGCCGATGTTGCCCGGGCGCGCAGGGACGCGAAGGCGTACAAGCTCGACAAGGACTTCGCGAAGACGAAGGTCCGGGCCGGCTTCACGATGTAGTCGATCGGTGTCGGGGCGTTCCCCTCACCCGGGGGCGCCCCGACACCTCTGTCGCTGATGGAGGCGTCGATGGCGAACCCCCTCGCGGGTCACACGAACTCGTACCACACCTACTCCCACGACGAGGCCCTGCAGGGCATCGCGGAGGCGGGCTACAGCGCCGTCGAGCTGTCGGCGGTGCCGGGCTGGACGGAGCACGTCGACCTCGACGGCGACCAGGGCGAGCTGCGCCGCAAGCTCGAGGGCTACGGCCTCGAGCCGGTCAGCCTCTCGGCGCACTCCGACCTGACGACCGCAGACGGGCTCGCGCACGGCATCAAGGCAGTGCGCTGGGCGGCCGAGTACGGCATCCCGATCGTCAACACAGCGGTCGGCGGCCACCAGTCGGCCGACGAGAACGAGGCCGCGTTCCTCGCGAACATCGGGGCGATGGCCGACGAGGCCGAGCAGGCAGGGATCTCGATCGGCCTCGAGATCCACGGCGACATCATGGCCTCGGGCGCCGTCACGCTTCCGTTGCTCGAGAAGATCGGACGCGATTCCGTCGGGATCAACTACGACACCGCGAACGTCGTCTACTACTCCGGCGACACCGCGGTCGAGGACCTGCCGAAGGTCGTCGACAAGCTCGTGCACGTCCATCTCAAGGAGTCCAGGGGCGGCAAGGGCGTCTGGGACTTCGGCGAGATCGGCACCGGCGACGTCGACTTCGCCGGCGTCCTCGGGATCCTCCGCGACGCGGGGTACGACGGGCCGTACTCGGTCGAGATCGAGTTCGGCGGCGAGCCGTGGCCGCCTCTCTCCGAGGTGAACGCCGCGATGCGCGGTTCGCGGGAGGAACTGGCGAGGCTCGGCCTGGGATGAAGCGCTACATGCCGGAGATGACGAACCTCCAGGTGCGCGAGTACCTGGAGGGCGGCGGCCGCACGGTCCTCGTGCCGGTCGGCTCGACGGAGGACCACGGCGACCACGGGCCGCTCTGGACGGACGTCTACATCCCGCTCGAGGTGTGCAAGCGGGCTGCCGACGAGCTCGACGCGCTCGTCGGGCCTCCGGTCCCGTTCGGCCTGGCGCCGGATCACCGCGGCGCCAGCGGGATCATCTACGTCCGGCTCGCGACGTTCGTCGCGATGCTGCGGGACATCTGCGTCTCGCTCGCAGAGGCCGGCTTCGAGCGGATCGCCCTGGTCAACGGGCATTACGTGAACACGACGGCGATGCAGTACGCCGCCGCGGAGATGTTCGACGACCTGCCGCGGGGAGTGCGCGTCTTCCCGTTCGCGTACTGGCAGGGGCTCCAGCCGGAGCAGGCAGAGGCGTATCTCTCGGGAAGCGCGGGCCTGCACGCGAACGTCGGCGAGACCTCGGCGGTGCTGGCGATCGACCCCGACCTCTGCGACATGGAGCGCGTCCGCGACTTCGTGCCGGAGCTCGACGGGTTCACGAACCACCCGCTGGCGCTGCTCGACCCGGTCTTCCTGTCGACGCCCGGCTCGTTCTGGGCGCTGCTCGAGGAGGGAGGTGGTGTCTGGGGCAATCCGAGCGAGTCGACCGTCGAGAAGGGCGAGCAGTTCCTCCAGTGGGGTGCTACCTCGGTCGTCAACCTCGTGCGCGACATGGAGACGATGCACGACCGGATCGCACCGGGCTACGACCGCTTTCGGCAGCCCCGCGCGTGATCACGGTCGCAATCCTCGGCGGCGGGTTCATGGGGGCCTCGCACGCCGCGAACTACCGCGCGCTCGGCGATCGTGTGCGCGTCAAGACCGTCGCCTCCCGTCGGAGCGACCGGGCCGCCGCGGTCGCGGCCTCGGTCGGCGCCGAGCTGACCGACGATCTCCTGACGGTCCTCCGCGACCCGGAGGTCGATGCCGTCGACATCTGCCTGCCGACGCCGCTGCACCGTGAGTGGGCCGAGGCGTCCCTCGCCGCCGGCAAGCACGTCTTTCTCGAGAAGCCGATCGCGCTGACGCTCGAGGATGCCGACGCGATCGTGGCCGCGGCGGAGCGGAGCGGCCGCCTCTTCATGGTCGGGCTCGTGCTGCGCTTCTGGCCCGAGTACGTCGAGCTGCAGCGGCGGCTCGCCGACGGTGGCCTCGGCCGGCCGCTCTCGGTGTCCACGCTGCGGCTGTCGCCACCGGCGGACTGGAACGACTGGATGGGCGACCCGGCCAGGTCCGGCGGGGTCCCCGTCGACCTGCTGATCCACGACTTCGACCAGATGAACTGGCTCCTCGGTACGCCGCGGCGCGTGTTCGCGCGTGCGCCGCATCCGGATCACGTGTTCGCGGTCGTCGAGTACGACGGCGCCGAGGGGATCGCCGAGGGCTCGATGGCAATGCCGAAGGCGTATCCGTTCTCGAGCAACGTTCGCGTGCTGGCCGAGCACGGCGTTGCCGAGTACTCGTTCAGCGCCGCGCCGGCCGAGGACGGCGGCAACATCGGTGCGAGCGACGCGCCGCGCGGCCTCAGGCTCTATCTGCGAGATCGCGACGAGCCGCTTTCGGTGCCCGTCGAGCCCGCCGACCCGTGGGGCCCCGAGATCGCGTACTTCGTGGAGTGCATCGAGCAGGGTCGCGCGCCCGAGCAGGGAACCGGAGCCCAGGCGCGTGCCGCGCTGGCTGTCTCACTCGCAGCGGCGCACTCGCTCGAGAGCGGGCGGCCCGAAGACGTCGTCTGACGCACTTCGCGGCGCGGGACCCGCGTCGCAGACGACGCCTGCTTTCCGGCAACCGCCGCGGGTGCCCGGCACGAGGCCGGGCACCCGCTCCCCTTTGGCGGAACCTCAGCGGCGTCGACTCGGTCGGGCGATCCGCCCGAACGCGCGCGCGCCGCCGTCGGCGCTCGTGAACGCCGAGAGCTGGATCGTCTCGTCGTCGAGCGTCAGCCCGGAGCCGATGACGCCCACCCCGCGCACGCGCACGTCCTCGCCGAGCCCGGCCGACGGGCCGCGCGTGGCCGGCGCCTCGGACACCTCGGCGGCGAACGCCGAGATCCGCTCGACCGACGTCGCGCGTCCGTCGAGCCGCTCGAGTGCGTCGAGCAGGTAGCCGGCCCGGAGCTTCGGCCACAGGAGCGCGAACGCGTCCGGCCGCGAGAC
The DNA here is from genome assembly GCA_963734045.1 of uncultured Actinomycetes bacterium. Taxonomy (GTDB): domain Bacteria; phylum Actinomycetota; class Thermoleophilia; order Gaiellales; family Gaiellaceae; genus Gaiella. The sequence continues at coordinate 83,602 of CAVTFU010000010.1, forward strand.
TGCGTCGAGGCAGAGCTCGTCTCCGATCCCGAGGACTGCGCCACACTGGCCGGGCGCCACGGCGAACGCGTTCTCGAGCGCGCGGAGCCGCTCGGCGTGGGCCTCGAAGGTGTCCCGGTTCGCCGCGGTCCGGGAGTCGACGCCCATGCGCGTCTGCTTCTCGTGGACCTCGTCCCAGACGTCGCCCTGGGCGAGCCCGAGCGCGAGCGGCTGCGCCGCCAGCGACTCGGCCTTTCGCCGCCTCAGGTTCGAGTGCGAGATGTGCGGAGCGGCGCTGAACGTGTCGCTCAGACGGCTCCACCGTCCCTGCTCGACGCACGAGACGGGGATCGGCAGCTTCGCGCCGGCGCCGACGAGGACGCTGACGTTGAGGATCCGGTTCTGCTTCGCTCCGACGAGCTCCTCGCCGTCGTAGAGCAGGACGGCGGTGTCGGTCGGGTTCTCGACGAGCAGCTCGGGAACCGTCCCCGAGTCGGACGTCTCGGTGATCCGGAGCCCGCGCGGGAGGGCCTCGTCGAGCGTGACGTACGCCGCGACGGGGTCGCGGCGTGGGAAGAGCGGTGCGACGACGATCCCGCGGTGCTCCACGGGCTCGCCGACCTGGAAGGCATCGAGTGTCATGGCTGGTCTCCTTTCGTTCATGTCGAGGAGTCCTGCCGCGCTGGGCGCCGCCTTATGCCGGCCGTTGCGACGTCCTTCGTAAGATCCGCGCATGTCCGAGGCGACTCACCTCTCGATGCAGGATGCGCGAGATGCCGAGGACAAACGACTGCTGGAGACCGGGGAGATCGACCTCCTGCTCGCCGGCTGGCTGGAGACGATCCGCGGCCGCTGCGTCGCAAAGATGCGGGGCCCGGTCGGCGAGGACGTCGCCCAGGCGGTCTGCGAGCGGCTGTGGCGCGAGCTCAAGGCGGGCCGGCACCGCGACGGCAGGTATCCCTTCCGCGTCATCGTCCACAGCGTGATCGGGTGGGTCTGCAACGGCTGGAACGAGCCCGGCTGGTACGAGAGCGAGTTCCTCGAGATGGACGGCGCCGCATTCGACGGGGCGGACGCGGTCGTCGTCGACGTGACGCTCGAGCAGTTCGTCGCCACGTTGCCTCCCGGTGACGGCCAGGTTGCGGCGCTTCTCTACGTCGAGGGGCTCGAGCCGGCCGAGATCGCCGAGCGGCTCGACAAGAAGCCGAACGCCGTCTACCAGGCGATCAGCCGGAACAAGGCGAAGTTGCGAGAGTGGCTCGAGTTGTGAAGACCGACCTCGAGACGCTGCTCGACGAGCTCGCCCGGCGCTACGCGCGCGGCGAGCCGCTCGACGTCGAGGGAACGCTCCGTCGCGCGGGCGACGGCGCGGACGAGCTGGCGCCGCTGATCGACGTCTTCCTCGCGCGGAACGCGCGCCGGCCGCCGACCGACGACGCGCTTGCGTACGTCCGCTCGCTCGACGACCCGCCGATGCTGCGGGCCCGCGTCGCGAAGGCGCTGCGCGTCGACGACGTCGTGGATGCGATCGCCTCGGCGTGTGAGATCCCCCCGGAGGCGCGCCCGAAGGTGCGCCGCTACTACCAACAACTCGAGGCCGGCGTGCTCGACCCGAGCCGCGTCGCGACGTCCGTGTGGGACGCGATCACGAGCCTGCTCGGCCGGTCGCGGGCGGCTCTGACCCCTCCGCGCGTCGAGGTCATGCCGAAGCTGAGCCCGATGTTCCGTGCGGACAAGCTCTTCGACGAGAGCACGGTGCCGGCGCTCGCCGCACGCTCGGCCGAGCCGGATCCGCCCGACGAGGTCGACGCGCTCTTCCTGGGTCAGGACACGACATAGGCTGCTCTAGGTCCGCGGGCAACGAGAGAGGAGCGACATGTCGGACGTGATGGTGACGACGATGAACGACCTTCCCGGCCACCATGTGACCGAGGTGTTCGGCGAGGTGTTCGGGCTGACCGTGCGGAGCCGCCACATCGGCAGCGACATCGGCGCGAGCCTCAAGGGCCTCGTCGGCGGCGAGATCAAGGGCTACACGAAGATGCTGGCCGAGAGCCGCCTGCAGTCGGTCGAGCGGCTGCGCGATGCGGCGCGCGAGGTCGGCGCGAACGCGATCATCGCGATGCGCTTCGACTGCAACGAGCTCGGGAGCAACATGACCGAGGTCGCGGCGTACGGCACCGCGGTCACCGTCCAGCGCGACCGCTGACGCGTCTACATGAGCACGCGTCGGACGGCCTCGTGCCACTCGGCGCGGCGCCGTTCGACCTCGTCGCGGCTCATCCGCGGCTCGAAGCGCTCGCCGCGGCGGATGAGCGGGCGCAGCTCCTCGCTGCTCGACCAGGTGCCGACGGCGAGCCCGGCCAGCGCCGCCGCACCGATCGCGGTCGCGTCCGCGTCGGCCGCCACCTCGACCGGGCAGCCGATCAGGTCTGCCTGGAGCTGCATGAGGAAGCGATTCGCGCTCGCGCCGCCGTCGGCCCGCAGGACGTCGACCTCGAGTGGAAGGACCTCGAGCACGTCAGCGACCTGGTGCGCGACCGCCTCGAGCGCGGCGCGAACGAGATGCGCGCGGGTCGTTCCCCGCGTCAGCCCCGAGATCATCCCGCGCGCCTCGGGCCGCCACTGCGGCGAGCCGAGTCCGGTGAGCGCGGGAACGAAGTGGACGCCGCCGGTCGAGTCGACGCTCTCGGCGAGCCGCTCGCTGTCCGCCGCCGTCTCGATCACGCCGAGCCCGTCGCGGAGCCACTGCAGCGCGGCGCCACCGACGAGCACCGAGCCCTCGGCCGCGAACTGACGGCTCAGCCCCGGGCCCGACGGCCACGGCGGTCGTCAGGAGCCCGTCGGCCGGCTCGCCCGGTTGCCCGCCGAGATTGGCGAGCACGAACGTCCCGGTGCCGTACGTCGCCTTCGCCTCACCCGGCGCGAAGCAGCCCTGCCCGAAGAGCGCCGCCTGCTGGTCGCCGGCGATCCCGACGATGGGCACGGTGGCCCGAGGAGCGCCGCCTCGCCGACGACGCCCGGAGGACGGGACGACGTCGGGAAGCAGCGCGCGCTCGACGCCGAAGAGCGCGAGGAGCTCGTCGTCCCACGCGCCCGCGGCGAGGTCGAGGAGCATCGTTCGCGACGCGTTCGTCAGATCCGTCGCGTGCACGGCGCCGCCCGTCAGCTTCCAGACGAGCCACGTGTCGATCGTCCCGAACGCGAGCCCGCGCTGCGGCCGCTCGGTGTGCCGGAGGAGCCACTCGAGCTTCGTCGCCGAGAAGTACGGGATCGGGCACGAGCCCCGTCCGCTCGCGGATCAGCGCCGCGGGCAGCTCCGCGCAGCGATCCGCGGTGCGCCGGTCCTGCCACACGATCGCCGGGTGCACGGGCCGGCCGCTGGCGCGGTCCCACACGACGGTCGTCTCGCGCTGGTTCGTGATCCCGATCGCGTCGAGGTCGGCGGCTCTCGCCCCGGAGGCGGCAAGCGCGTCCGCGGCAGCCTGCTCGACGCTCGCCCAGATCTCGTCCGGGTCGTGCTCGACCCACCCGGGCCGCGGGAAGTGCTGCCGGAGCTCGCGGTACCCGCGCCCGAGAACCCGCAGCTCCGGATCGACGACGAGGCACGTCGTGCCGGTCGTCCCCTGGTCGATGGCCAGGATCACGGCCGTAGTAGACCAGCCTGGAGGACGCCCGTCGTGTCAGCGTGACTGCCGCTCGCCGATCCAGTAGCGCGGGCCGGGTCCGAGGGCCGCGGCTCGATCGCCGGGGTTGGCGAGGCGGCAGCGGTCGAGCGAGAGGCAGCCGCAGCCGATGCACTCGGTGAGGCCGCGCTTGAGGCGCTCGAGCTCGGCAATGCGGTCGTCGATCCTCGACGTCCACGCGGCCGAGAGTCGCGCCCAGTCGTTCCGAGTCGGCGCGTGATGGGGCGGAAGCTTGGCCAGCTCGACGCCGATCTCGTCGAGGGTCAACCCGATGCGCTGGGCGAAGACGATGAAGGCGATGCGGCGAAGCACGGGCCGCGGGTAGCGGCGGTGACCCGAGCCCTCTCGCTCGGAGCTGATCAGGCCCCGCTCCTCGTAGAAGCGAAGCGCCGAGGAGGCCACGCCGCTCCGGCGTGCGACCTCGCCGATGGGGAGCAGTTCGGTCATTCGTGGACAACAACCCGGGTCAGGACTTGACTTAAAGCTTACTTGAACTAGTAGGTTCATGCTCACGACATCAACGATTGGTTGGGAGCAGGCACATGAGCAGGATCGAACAGCGGTCGAGCGAGCGGATCACCGAGGAGGTGACCTCCTGGCCGGGGATCACGGCGGGGCTCGGGAGCCGGGGCGAGTTCGGATTCAAGGTGGGCGGGCGGGAGATCGGCCACCTCCACGGCGACCGCGTCGCGCATTTCGGCTTTCCGAAAGACGTCTGGCACGCCCTCTTCGCCGAGGGGCGCATCGACTATCACCCGGTCTTCCCGGGCCGGCCGGGCTTCGGTGCGCGCGAGATCGAGTCCGACGCCGACGTCGACGACGTCATCGCGCTGATGCGGCTCAACTACGACCGCGTAGTCGACCGCCACGGCCTCCCGGCCGAGGCCGCCGCGTGACGCCGCATCAGGAGGAAGAGATGCCCGAGCCCCACATCCACCGCCATACGACCGGGCCCGAGGGGGCACTCGTCAACGCCTACCTCGTCGAGACGAGCGACGGGATCGTCGCGGTCGACGGAACGCTGACCGTCACCGACGGCCGCGCCCTCCGTGCGCGGCTCGAGGCCCTCGGCAGGCCGCTCCTCGCCGTGCTCGTCACGCACGCGCACCCGGACCACTACGGCGGCATCGTCGAGCTCGTCGGGAGCGACGACGTGCCCGTCTTCGCCACGGCCGGCGTCGACGCCGTGATCCGTCGCGACGATGCGGTCAAGGAGGAGATCCTCCGGCCCATGTTCGGCGACGAGTGGCCACGCGAGCGCATGTTTCCCACGCGCACCGTCTCCGACGGGGAACAGATCGACCTCGGTGGCACGAGCTTCACCGTGCTCGACCTCGGGCCGGGCGAGTCGCCCCACGACAGCGTCTGGTTCCTCGGCGACGGGCGGCGGACGGTTTTCCTCGGCGACCAGGTCTACGACCGGAAGCACGCCTACCTCGCCGACGGCTTCTTCGAGGAGTGGCTCGGCCACATCGACCGTCTCCAGCGAGATCTGCCCGCCGATGCGACCCTCCACATCGGACACGGCGGACCGGTCACGCCGGCCCGGCTCGGTGAGCAGCGGCTGTACGTCGAGACCTTCGTCGATGCGGTCCGGAACGCGGACTGGTCGCAACCCGACGACGCGCGAGCCGCGGTCGTCGAACGGATGACGACCCTTCTGCCGACCGACGAGCTCCAGTTCCTGATGGAGCTGAGCATCGACCCCGTTGCCGCCAGGCTCGGGATCGTGCAACCCGTCTAGCGTGACGTGGCGACGCACACGATCACCCCCCACATCGTCGTCGGTGACGCGGCGCGCGCGGCCGACTGGTATGCGGCCGTCTTCGGCGCCGAGGAACGCGGCCGCCTCGAGATACCGGGCGGCAAGTTGATGCAGGTCGAGCTCTGGTTCGGCGACTCGGCGGTGATGCTCGCCGACGAGTTCCCGGAGCTGGGCGTCCTCTCCCCGCTCGGCGTCGGCGGTACCGCGACCGTTCTCCATTTCTCCACCGATGACGCCGACGCCGTCTGGCAGCGGGCGCTCGAGGGTGGAGCCGAAGTGCGGCAGCCGCTCCAGGACGCCTTCTGGGGCGAGCGCTACGGGCAGATCATCGATCCCTTCGGCCACCGCTGGGGGATCGCCCAGCACGTGCGCGACGTGCCGCGCGAAGAGCTCGAGCGCGCCGTATCCGAGGCATTCGGCGGCGCCGACTAGACCAATCGGTGCTGCGTCGCCCACCGCGCGAGCTCGTGCCGCGTCGAGAGCTGGAGCTTGCGAAGGACGTTCGAGACGTGGCTCTCGACCGTCTTCACGGAGAGGTGCAGGCGGGCCGCGATCTCCTTGTACATGTAGCCGCGCGCGATCAGCTGCAGCACCTCGCGCTCGCGCGGGGTGAGCTCGTCGAGCTCGGCGTCCCCGCCGACCTGCTCGCCGGCGCGGAAGGCGTCGAGGACGAAGCCGGCGAGGCGCGGCGAGAAGACGGCGTCGCCGGTCGCGACGCGCTCGATCGCGGCGGCGAGCTCCGGGCCGGAGATCGTCTTCGTCACGTAGCCGCGGGCGCCGGCCCGGATCACCGCGATCACGTCCTCGGCCGCGTCAGACACCGACAGCGCGAGGAACCGCACGCCGGGACGGTCGGATGCGACGGCGTTGATGATCGCATCGCCGCTCCCGTCCGGCAGGTGGACGTCGAGGAGCACGACGTCCGGGTCGAGCTCCGCGATCAGCGGCACCGCGTCCGCGACGCTCCCCGCCTCGCCGACGACCTCGACGGCGTCGCCGAGCTCGGCGCGAACGCCCGCAAGGAAGAGGTCGTGGTCGTCGACGAGCACGACGCGGCGCTTCACGACGTCCCCCGCGGCAGGTGCAGCTCGACCTCGGTCCCGCCGCCCGGGCTCGAGACGACGGTCGCGCGGCCGCCGGCACGCTCCATCCGGCCCTCGATCGACTCGGACAGGCCGCGGCGGTCGTCGGGCACCGCCGCGCGGTCGAAGCCCGCCCCGCGATCGCGGACGAAGACGCTGATTGCGTCGTCCGTTACCTCGGCGTAGACGTCGATCTCCTCGACGCCCGCGAACTTGGCCGCGTTGGTCATCGCCTCGCGCGCCGCGAGCACGAGCGCCCCGACCGGCGCGTCGACCGGGCAGTCACCGGCGCTCGCCAGCTCGACGCGCACCCCGTGCAGCTCCTCGACGTCGCCCGCGGCCGCCGAGAGGGCGGCGTTCAACGACGCGCTCACGTCTCCGAGCGGCTGCTCGCCGTACAGCCAGCCGCGCAGCTCCCGCTCCTGCCTGCGCGCCAGCGAGGCGACGCGGCGCGGGTCGTCCGCGTGGCGCTGGATCAGCGCGAGCGTCTGCAGCACCGAGTCGTGCACGCGGGCGGCCACGTCCGACCGCTCTTCGGTGCGGATGCGTGCCGTGCGCTCGACGTCCCGCTCCATCGCGAGCCGCCACACCCAGGGACCGCCGATCAGGAGGAGTGCACCCGCGACGGCGCCCGGGCCGAGCAGCGTCGAGGACGTGCCCTCGCCGGAGAGGAGCGCCACGGCGCCCAGGGCGGCGACCGCGAGCCCGCCGTAGGAGAGCGGCGCGTCCGGGCGGAAGCTGCCGCCCTGGCGCCACGCGAGCGCGAGCCCGCCGGCGATCAGGGCGATGCCGACGACCGACTGGGCCGAGAGGCCGAGCGCCCCGAGGAGCGCGCACCCCGCGAGGAACGCGCCGACGACGGCGATCCACGCGTGCGCCGACCAGGCCCAGAGCGCGAGGTAGAGGAGGATCCCCGCGCCGCCGGCCAGCGCCAGCAGCGCGAAGACGAGCCGGACGAGGGTGGGGTCGACCCCGAGGGTCTGCGCGATCCCCGCGCAGACCCCCGCGATCACCCGCTCGTCAGAGCTCGGCGCGAAGGTGCGCAGCGACATGCGGCCTCATCGTACGACCCGTATCACGCGCACGGCCCCCGCCCCGACGTCCGCGTCGAGCACGAGCACCCGCTCGCCGGTCTCGGTGAGCTCGCTGACGACGTTGCGGCCGTCACCGCCGATTCCGTTCGGCAGGTCGATCTCGCCCACCTCGGCCGTCGCATGGATTCGCAGCGCGACGTCCGAGGGGACGATCACCCGCAGATCGCCGACGTCGACCCGCGCGCGGACATGCGTCTCTCCGACGGGGAACTCCACGCCGCTGAGCCCGAGGTCCAGCGTGCCGATCCCGAGCCGGTACTCGTCCTGCAGCTGCTCCGTGCTCGTGACGACGACGTCGCGATCCCCGATGCCGCGGCCGAGGTCGACGTCGAACGCGGCGATGAAGATCGCCGCGGCGACGACCGCGAGCGCGAGGAGCGATGCGACGATGACCGCGAGCGTGGTGAGCAGGCGCCGGACGCGGTGCGAGTCCCGGGCCGCGAGTTCTGTCGCGTCCGCCGTGGAATCCGCCCTCGGCTGGCGCGTGAGCCAGAGGACCAGGACACCCGCGACGAGGAAGAGCCACCACGAGTCGCTGTCGAACCACAGCGTCGCGCGGGACAGCAGGATGGCGCCCGCCACGGCGAGGAGGCCGAGCCCGATCAGGGGCCAGGGGCGGTCGCGCCGGTTGCGGAGCGCCGCCGAGACGACCGAGTCCTGCTTGCCCTCGTCCGGCATGACGAGCGCCGCGGCGGCGTAGATGAGGAGGCCGGCCCCGCCCAGGAGGGTGAGGACGACGAAGCCGACGCGGAAGATCGCGGGGTGGATCTCGAAGTAGCGAGCCAGGCCCCCGCTGACGCCGGCAAGCATGCGATCGGACCGGCTGCGCTCCAGCCGCCGGATCTCAGGGATGTGTGTCATGTGTTCGCTCATGGGCTCCAGGATGGCCTCCCACGTCCGCCGAGACCATCCGGAATGACCCTGAGTCGACCCTGAGCCGACCCGCGGCTACGCCGCCGCGAGCGTCCTCACGGCGGCCACGATCTCGGCCGGCCCCGGGAGCGTCGAGGCCTCGAGGTCCTTCTGGTACGGGATCGGGTGGGACGCGGCGCCGACCCGGACGACGGGCCCGTCGAGGTCCCAGAAGCAGTGCTCGGCGACGTGGGCGGCGATCTCGGAGCCGAAGCCGCAGAACTGCGTGGCCTCGTGGGCGACGACGAGCTTGCCCGTCTTCGCGACCGACCCGGCGATCAGGCCGGTGTCGAGCGGCGCGAGCGTGCGCGGGTCGACGACCTCGGCGCTGATCCCCTCGCCCTCCAGGTCGCGGGCGGCCCGGAGCGCGTGCGGCACGAGCGCGCCGAGGGCGACGACCGTCACGTCCGTCCCCTCGCGGACGACGCGGCCCACGCCCAGCTCGATCCCGTATCGCTCCCGCGGCACGGGCGCGGGCTCGCCGAAGAAGAGCTGCTTCTGCTCGAGGAAGATCACCGGGTTGTCGCCCCGGATCGCCGCCGAGAGGAGGCCCTTCGCGTCGTAGGGGTTCGAGGGCATCACGACGACGAGGCCCGGGAGGTGCGCGAAGAGCGCCTCGAGGCTCTGCGAGTGCTGCGCGCCGAGGCGCACGCCGCCGCCCGAGACCATCCGGAGCACGAGCGGGATGCTCGGCGTCCCGCCCATCATGAAGCGGAGCTTCGCCGCCTGGTTCATGATCTGGTCGAAGGCGACGCCGGCGAAGTCCGAGAACTGCAGCTCGACGACCGGCCGCAGGCCCGTGAGGGCAGCGCCGATCCCGCACCCGACGAAGCCGCTCTCGGAGAGCGGCGTGTCGCGGACACGTTCGAGGCCGAAGCGCTCCTGGAGGCCCTCGGTGGCGCGGAAGATCCCGCCCACGCTCCCGATGTCCTCGCCCATCAGGAACACGTCCGGGTCGGCCTCGAGCTCGAGCTCGAGCGCCTCACGGACGGCGGCGACGAAGCCGAGCGTCCGCTCCGTCTCGACCTCGGGCTCCGGATGGCTCCGCAGCGGCGCGAGCGCCGCGGGGAGGAGGTCGTCGGGGTCCGCGTCCGGGTCGGCGAGCGCGGTCGCGATCGCGCTCTCGACCTCGCGCTCGACCTCGCGCACGATCGAGTCGAGCCGCTCGTCGTCCAGCTCCCCGCGCTCGCGCAGCAGCCGCTCGAGGCGCGGGAGCGGGTCCTTCGCCTCCCACTCGGCGACGAGCGCCGCGTCGCGGGTGTCGGGCAGGTTCGCGCGCATGGAGTGCTGCATGCGCCTGAAGGTCTTCATCTCGAGGAGCGTCGGGCCGTCACCGTCACGGGCGCGCGCGAGTGCGCGGGCGACGGCGTCCTCGACCGCGACCACGTCGTTGCCGTCGACGACCTCGCCGGGCATCCCGTAGCCGGCGGCGCGCTCGGCGAGGTCCTCGACGGCCCGCTGCGTCCGCCAGTGGGCGGTGAGCGCGAACTGGTTGTTCTCGCAGACGAAGACGACCGGCAGCGACCACGTGGCCGCGAGGTTCATCGCCTCGTGCGCCGCGCCCTGGCCCGCGGCGCCGTCGCCGAAGAACGCGACCACGGCCTGGCCGGTGCCGCGGACCTGCGCGGTGAGCGCGGCGCCCGTCGCGTGCGGCAGGCCGGCTGCGACGATCCCGTTGCAGCCGAGGATCTGCAGCGAGAGGTCGGCGATGTGCATCGAGCCGCCGAGCCCCTTGCAGTAGCCCGTCCGCTTCCCGAACATCTCCGCCATCATCCGGCGGAGGTCGGCGCCGGCCGCGATCAGGTGGCCGTGGGAGCGGTGGTGGCCGACGAGGTAGTCCGTCTCGTGCATCACCCCGGCGGCTCCGACGGCGATCGCCTCCTGCCCGACGCAGCTGTGCGCCGTCCCGAAGATGACGCCCTCGCGGAAGAGCTCCGCGGCGCGATCGTCGAACCGTCGGATCAGCGCCATCAGCCGGTACTGCTCGACGAGGGCAGGACGGTCGGCGGGACGCGTGCCGTGGACGTTCGTCTCGACGCTCATCGGGTTAACGTACGCCCGCCGTGGGAGGGATGCTTGAGCAACGGGTCGTGCTCGTCACGGGCGCGGCGAGCGGGATCGGTCTCGCGATCGGCGAGCGCTTCGCGAGCGAGGGCGCGCGCGTCTTCGGCTTCGACCGTGCGGGCGACGTCATGTTCCACGGCGACGTCCGCTCGCCCACCGACGTCGAGCAGGCGGTCGGCCAGCTCGTGGCGGACGAGGGGAGGATCGACGTCCTCGTCTGTAGCGCCGGCGTCCGCGAGATCGGCGACGTCTACACGATGCCCACCGACGAGTGGGACAACGTGATCGCCGTCAACCTGAGCGGCACGTTCTACTGCTGCCAGGCGGCGGCGCGCCACATGCGCGAGAGCGGCGGCGGCGCGATCGTGAACATCTCCTCCGTCGGCGGCCTGATCGGGCTCGCCCGCCGACCGGCGTACACGGCGGCGAAGCACGGCGTGGTGGGGTTGACGAAGAGCCTCGCCCGCGACCTCGCCCCGGACGGCATCCGCGTGAACGCGATCTGCCCGGGCCTGATCCGGACGCCGCTGACCGAGCAGTACTTCGCCGAGGACGCCTTCGAGGAGGGGCTGCGGACGGTCGTCCCCCAGGGCCGGGTCGGCGTGGCGGGCGACGTCGCCGACGCCGCGCTCTACCTCGCGAGCGACCAGTCCGCCTACGTGAACGGGATCGCGCTGACCGTCGACGGCGGCTGGCTCGCCGAGAAGAGCTTCGCCGCGGGGGAGGCGGCGGGGAGGACGTTCCTGGCCGCGAACGAGACGAGGGACGACGGCGAGATCGGTGCGGGGGACTAGGAGCTGCCGGAGCCCTGCAGGTCGGCCAGCTCGACGTCGGGCAGCTGGCTCACGGCGTTCAGGATGTTCCGCTCCCAGACCTCGCGGAGCTCGTCGAGGATCGGCGAGTCGGCGGTGAAGCGGCGCTCGTCGAGCTCGAACGTGCCCGTGCGGTACACGGCCGCGTCGTAGGGCGGGCCGACGGAGAGGAAGGCCGGAAGACGTGCAGCTTGCGGTACGTGCTGATGTTGTCGAGCCCGGCGTTCGTCCGCGTGTCGGACAGGAACACGAGGCCCTCGTCGAGCCGCATGGCGAGGCAGTAGGTCACGGCGGCCGAGTGTAGTCAGCACCGCCCCTGAACCTTGATGCCCTCAATCTGGACACGTCCGCGACCGCCGAGTACGTTCCGATCGCATTGCCGTCAGCCCCGACCCGCTACACCGACCCGCGCGCCCACGAGCTCCGCGACCGCTACCTCGCGACGTACGGCGGCGACGAGATCCCGGTGCCGGTCGAGTCGATCGCCGAGGACCTCCTCGGCCTGCGGATCGAGGAGGCCGACCTGGGCGAGTGCTCGGGGATGCTGATCCCGGCCGAGCGGCTGATCCTCGTCAACGCGTCGGAGGCGATGAGCGGCGAGACCCCGACCCGCCGCCACCGCTTCACGATCGCCCACGAGCTCGGCCACTGGATCTGCCACGCGAAGGGGATGCGGGAGGCGCCGACCTACTGCCGCTCGCAGGACGTCTCGCAGGACACCGACCGCACGCTCGAGCGCGAGGCGAACGTCTTCGGCGCCGAGCTGCTGATGCCGGAGGCGGCGGTGCGGGAGGCGTGGGAGGACTTGGGAGCTGAGGCGTCGGCGAGGTCGATGCGCGAGAACGTCGTAAGAAATGTCGCCTTGTCGTTCGATGTGTCGCCGAGCGCGATGTGGTACCGGCTTTACAGCTTTGCGCTCGTGTTATCGAGGCCGGACGCGAGAGAGGTGGACTGAATGCCGAGGTGTGTCGAGGAGAACGGGAAGGAAACCCGGAGTGATCCCTGACGAGCTGCGCGTCGGCCTCCACGAAACGTTGGTTACCGCTCGGGTCGAACAGATGCTCGGAACCTTGGACGAGACGCGAGTGCGTCCGGAGATCGGCACGCTCGACGCAGGATCGGCCGCAGATCGAGTCTCGCGTCAGCTCGCGTCGCTCATCGCTCAGGCAATCGATTCGGCGGCTGACGAAGAGCGCGCAGACAGAGCTGTTGGCCTCGCTGCCGCGATTGCCCAGACGCTCATCGAAGCTGGAGTCGACGACGGTGTGCTGATTGACGTGCCGCTGCGCCCCCCGCGGATTCTCGGCGCGATCCACACACTGCGGCCGGACGGCACGCCAAAGCCGATCGAGGCGCCCCTCACACCGCTACTGGATACGACAGTCCTGACGAATGCTCCGGGAGAGCCGTCAGTAGGTCGGGAGCTCCGGGCGGAGATCGCGTCCGCGGACGCGATCGACCTGGTGATGGCATTTATCCGATGGAGTGGCGTGCGCCCCTTCGTCGACGCAATCAAGAGGTTTTGTGCCGAAGGCAAGTTGGTCCGAATTCTGACGACCACCTACACGGGGAGCACAGAACAACGAGCGCTCGATGAGCTGCGAGATGCCGGCGCACAAGTTCTCGTGTCGTACGACACGACTCAGACGCGTTTGCATGCCAAGGCATGGATCTTTCACAGGCAGAGCGGATACGACACCGCGTACATCGGATCGTCGAACCTGACCCACAGTGCTCAGGTATCGGGGCTCGAATGGAACGTCCGCGTTTCGGGCGTGCGCAATCCCGATGCAATCGCCAAAATGGTTGCGGTCTTCGAGACCTACTGGGCGAGTGACGACTTCGTCGCATACGACCCGGACGAGTTCAGCCGACGCGCAAAACAAAGAGTCGAGCCAGGCGCGTTCCTGAGCCCGGTGGAGATCGAGCTACGGCCGTTCCAAGAGGCGCTGCTCGAACAACTCGCGGTAGCCCGCCTGCACGGCCACCGACACAACCTGTTGGTTGCTGCGACAGGGACAGGGAAGACTGTCATGGCGGCGGTGGACTACGCTCGACTTCGAGCCTTACTTCCGCGTGACCGACTCTTGTTCGTCGCGCACCGCAAGGAGATTCTCGAGCAGAGCCTTTCGACCTACCGACACGCGCTGCGCAACGCCTCGTTCGGTGAGCTGTGGGTCGGCGCCGCTCGACCGCGTCGGTTCGAGCATGTCTTCGCCTCGGTCCAAAGCCTCAGCGCTGCCGGCCTCGGCAGTCTCGAACCAGACCACTTCGACGTCGTTGTGGTCGACGAGTTCCACCATGCCCCTGCGCCGAGCTATGAACGGATCCTCGAGCACCTCGATCCACGCGAGCTGCTCGGGTTAACGGCGACTCCAGAGCGCTCCGATGGCCTCGACGTTCTTCGCTTCTTCGATGGACGCATCGCTGCGGAACTTCGGTTGTGGGATGCGATCGACCAGCAATTCCTTTCGCCCTTCGCCTACTACGGTGTTCACGATGGGCTCGACCTCAGCGACGTTCCGTGGCGTCGCGGCACCGGCTACGACGTCGAGGGCCCTCACCAACGTCATGACGGCCGATCACGTCTGGGCACGGCGTGTAATTGAGAAGGTCAACCAGTACGTCGGAGATCCGCGTGCGATGCGAGCACTAGGCTTCTGCGTAAGCGTCGATCACGCACGTTCATGGCCGGTCAGTTCCGCGAGGCAGGTATTAACGCCGTCGCCGTCTCGGCGAAACCGATGGTGCGGAGCGACGCGATGCCCTCGACGGGATTCGGTCGGGCGTCAACCAGGTCGTATTTTCGGTCGACCTTTTCAACGAGGGCGTCGATGTTCGCGACGTCGACACCCTTCTCCTCCTGCGCCCAACCGATAGCCCCGTGCTCTTCATCCAACAACTCGGACGAGGGCTTCGTAAGGCGGAGGGCAAGATTTGCACGGTCCTCGACTTCGTCGGGAACCACCGCAAGGAATTCCGCTTCGACCGGCGCTTTCGGGCACTCCTTGGTGGCACACGACGCGAGGTCCAGCGTCAGATCGAACTCGGCTTCCCGTTTCTCCCGGCGGGGTGTCACCTCGAACTTGAGCCGGTAGCCCAGGAGATTGTGCTTCGCAGTCTGCGCGAGTCGATTCCGAGCGACTGGAAGAGCCGGCGGCAGGAGCTGGCCGCACTTGGCGACGTCAGCCTTAGCACTTTCATCGAGGAGACCGGGCTCGACCTCGACGACGTGTACGCGTCCGGGCGGAGTTGGTCAGAGCTCCGCAGAGCAGTTCGGCTGCCAACCGCAACTCCTGGACCGGCAGAGGATGCTGTGCTGCGCGCCGTAGGACGACTCTCCATGTCGACGATCACCAACGACTCGACGCCTATGCGGAGTTCGCCTCGCTCAAGGCCCCGCCCGATTTGGCCGGCTTGACTGAAGAGCAGAGACGACTCTTGCGGATGTTCGTCGCCTCGCTCACCAATCTCACGTTGAAGCGGCCGTTCGAGGAGGCTCTTGTACAGCTTTGGCAACACCCGCAGGTGTTGGCGGAGCTGAGGGAGCTGCTTGCGCTCATGCCAGACCGGATCGGACACCTCACACCATCGCTCGGGCTCGATGACGTGCCGCTCTGCGTCCATGCGAGCTATACGCGGACGGAACTCCTTTCGGCGTTTGGAAGCGGAACCGGGGCCAAGCCTCCGGAGTGGCGCGAGGGTGTTCGATGGGATGAGCCCTCTCAAAGCGACCTGTTCGCATTCACTCTGGACAAGAGCGATGGCAACTTCTCGCCGACGACGCGGTACCGGGACTATGCGGTCAGCCCCGAGCTCATCCACTGGGAGAGCCAGTCGATGACCTCGGCGACCAGTGCGGTCGGTCGCCGCTACATCAGTCATCGCGAAAGCGGCACGAACGTCGTCTTGTTCGCCCGACTCAGGACGAGCGATCGCGCATTCTGGTGCTTAGGGTTAGCCGACTACGTCCAGCACGAAGGCGAGCGACCGATTGCGTTCGTGTGGCGGCTTCGCAACCGATTGTCGGGAGACCTCTTCACGTCCTTCGCTGCTGCAGCGGCGTAGGTTCAGAAGAGTCGCGTCGACTCGCGGGCCGCGGGCCTGTCCGTTGCCGCGCTCGGCTGCAGCTGTTATCGCGCAAAGGAGATCGGCGCACTGCAGGTCGAGGCGCGAGCACCTGTCCGGCCAGACCGAGTTCGAACGCCGTGGATCGTCGCCACTCTCGGCACCGGGCGGCAAGCCGCCGTTCGGTTCGCCGCACCGGAGACTCCGGCTTCCCGTAGCGCACTTGCGCCCGCACGCCGCGATTCTCCGTCCATGGCTGCTGCAGAGTCGGTTCTCGCTTCTGCGTTCGGCGGGCTCTTCGTCGCCTCGACGCTGCCCTACGCCGCCGTGAGGCAGCGTGCCGGAGGGTCTCGATGAGGCCGAAAGCCGTGAGCGGCGGGTCGATGCATACCCGCGCGCTCCTGGTCGGGCACGGACGGGTGCTCCTCGTCAGGCCGTTGCGGAACGGCGACGTCGAGACGGTCACCGCCGTGTTCGATCGGCTCGGCGAGCGGTCGCGCCGCACGCGCTTCAACGGCGCCAAGCCGCGGCTCTCGCCCACCGAGCTCGAGCACCTCGCCGCCGTCGACGCGACGCGGCACGTCCTCGTCGGCTACCTGGAGGGAGACCCGCGCCCGGTCGCGATCGCGCGCCTCGTCCGCGACGGAGCGAGCGCGGAGATCGCCTTCGAGGTGGTCGACGAGCACCAGCGGCTCGGGATCGGCTCGGCGCTCACCGCGGAGCTCCTCGCCGACGCGCGCGCAGCGGGGATCACCGAGGTCACGGCGCTCGTCTCGAGCGACAACCCGGCGGCGATGTCGCTGCTGCGCCGGCTGCTGAACGGGCTCGAGGTCCGCTTCGAGGGGCCCGAGCTCTCTGTCCGCGCGGCGCTCGCGTGAGCTAGGGCTGGAAGAGCCGCGTCTCCTCGCGCGGCCGCCGCGCCTGCTCGGGGAAGCGCTTGATCCCGACACCGTCGAGCGCGCCGGTCGCGGGATGCGTCGCGAAGCGGGGGAGGAGCGTCCTGAGGTAGCCGCGCGCCTGGCCGTTGCCGCGCTCGGCGGCGGCCGTGATCGCGCAGACGAGATCCGCGCACTGGAGGCCGATCGAGTAGTGGCTCGGCCCGAGGAACAGGCCCTCGACGATGCGGCCGAGGCGTGAGTACGGGCTGCCGTCCTTCGTCAGGTCGGCGAAGAACCGGCGGAGCCGCGCGTCGTCCTCGCGGAAGCGGCTGTCGACGACGATCAGGCCGACGTCGTCGGCGGCCTCGAGGAGCAGCTGGAACCGCTCCGCGAGGAACATCAGGCCGGTGGCGTAGGTGTCCTCGTCGTTTCCGAAGAACGCCGGCGCGACCTGCGAGCCGAGCTCGATGTCGAGCAGCGTGACGTAGCAGCGGAGCGGCGAGCGCGCGAGCGCCTGGACGACCGCGTCCGCCAGCGCGGGAGGGACCTCGCCCGTCCGGATGCCGTGCCACTTCACCTCGCGGTCGACCGGCCAGCCGTGCGCGGTCAGGGTCTCCTGCCAGTGGTCTCGAAGGAGGTGCCAGTCGGTGTCGGCGAGCGCGACCCCGCCGAGCGCGAAGAACTTCCGCTCCGAGAGCCGGCCCGACTCGTCCAGGAAGAGTAGGTGCATCTGCGTATCGGTAAGCGCCGCTGTGCCGGCCGTCAACCGGCATAAGCCGGTCGAGCATCGCGGATGATTACCTGTAATGGCGACGATGAATACTCAATCGGACGACGAGGAAGCCGACGAGCGGGTCAGGCGGGCGGAGGAGCTCGAGGACGGCAGCCTCGACCCGGACGAGCTGGACGGCGAGCCCGCCTGGTGGGACGAGGGCTCGGACGACGAGACGTAGCCCTGCGGTCAGCCGCCGGCGAGCTTCACCCGATACCCCTGCGACTCGAGCCGCGCGACGACCGTCGCGCGATGGTCGCCCTGGATCTCGACAGCGACGTCCTTCACTGCGCCACCCGATCCGCACCGGCGCTTGAGGTCGCTCGCGACGGCCTGGAGGTCGCCGGGCCGCAGCCCGCGAACGACCGTCACCGTCTTCCCGCGACGGCCGCTCGTCTCGCGCGAGACGCGGACGATGCCGTCGCTCGGTGTCGGTGGAGTCGCACTGCGATCGGCTCGACCGGCAGGCGCCTTCCTCAGGTCACCGTCGGCCGTCGAGTAGACGCGCGTGCTCTCCGCCACGCCCCGATCGTAGAGCTCTCAGCGCTTCTTGCCGCGGCGGGACGCCGCGAGGCTGCGCGCCGCCGTCTCCGCCTCCACGCGCGGATCGACCTGGACGAGCGCCGGCGCGTCGAGGCGCAGCTGGTCGGCGGGTGCCTTGTCGGCGACGGCGAGGCCGCAGCCCGGGAGGAACGAGAACGCGAGGATCCCCGCGACGACGAGGCCGAGGAACGGCCAGGCAGGACCGATGATCATTCGGCTCGCTCCGCAACCGCATTCGTCTCGAGGTACGTGCCGAGGCTCGCGCCCGCGCTCCTGCAGCTCGCGAGGCGAGCCTGTACGGCCGCAGCCTTGGCTTTCGAGGCCTTGCCCTGACCGGCCTTCGCAACCCCTCCGAGGCTCTTGCTGCAGGCGTTGAGCTTCGAGGCGATCTTCACGAGCGCCGCCTGTCGTGCCTCGAGCTCGCGGCGTTCCCTCTCGATGGCGGCGTTCTCCTTCGCGAGCGCACGCTGCCGCCGGGTGAGCGTGCCGACGTCGCCTTTGGTCCGCCGGACTGCGGCTCGCGTCGAGTCGAGCTGGGTCACGAGCGTGTTCGCCTGCGTCGTCCGCCGGTTCAGCGCCTGACTGCGCTCGGCGATCACGACCTGCAGGCCGTCGACGAGCTCCTCGGCGGCGATGGCGCGTTGATGCCAGTCCTCGGCCCGATCTCGGTTCGACTCGACGGCGAGGAGCAGCGGGCCGGCGACGACGACGAGCGCGAGCACGAGGAACACCGACTTCACCTTCCAGCCCAGCGGTTCCAACGGTTCTCCTCCCGGCGTCGTACGAGGTCTCGGTGCGTGGCGCGGATGCCCACCTCTGATATCGGGCGGTGGACGCCGGGCGATTCACACGAACGAGGGATACCGAGCGACGGCGACTGCTACGCTTCACCCAGCTAGAGCGAGTCCGGTTCGCGCGCCTGCGCCTTCCTTAACCGTTCGTGAGTTTGGTAAGGGAGGTGTATTTCAATGGCAGAAGGAACCGTGAAGTGGTTCAACGATGCGAAGGGCTACGGGTTCATCACCCCTGCCGAGGGGTCGAAGGACCTGTTCGTGCATCACAGCTCGATCGCCGGTGACGGGTTCAAGTCGCTCCCCGAGGGGGCGAAGGTGTCCTACGAGGCCCGCGAGGGCCAGAAGGGCCCCGAGGCGACCAACGTCTCCGTCGTTTCGTAGTTGAACGTCGGCTGCCCGCGGCCGCTCAGGCGGCCGCGGGCGCCCACTCGTCCCTCGTTCGACGAAAGGAGGCGGCCATCGCCGTCAAGGAAGAGAAGCTCGAGATGGAGGGCGAGATCACCGAGTCCCTCCGCAACCGCATGTTCCGGATCAAGCTCGACAACGGTCACGAGATGATCGGGTACACGGCGGGGAAGATGAAGCGCTACCGGATCCGGATGGGCCCGGGCGACCGCGTGAAGGTCGAGGTGTCCGCCTACGACCTCGACCGGGGTCGGATCGTCTACCGCTTGCGCTAAGGCCGAACAGTGGCCGATCGAGCAGAGGAGCTGCACAGCGAGCTCGCGGAGCTGCTCGCCCGGCACGAGCCGACGTTGACCGACGGCGATCGCGCCGACCTCGTCCGGCTGGAGGAGGGCTACGGCTGGCGGCCCGGACGCAGACCGGCGCGGCCCGAGCCGCAGATCGCAGTGTTCCTCGACCTGTTCGACCGGGCCGAGCAGGAGGAGCTCACCTACGGCACGCTCGCCGTCGGCACGGTTGAGGACCTCCGGAACGCATTTCGGCGCGGCCTCTCCGGCGCGCACTAGCCGGATCGCAGGAGCCCGACACGGCGCGGAAGCGCCCGTCCCATGGGCTACCGTGAGCGGATCGTCTGCGAAGGAGGAGCAGCATGCCGTCCTCGCGCTCGCTCGTCGGAGTTCTCGTCACCGCCCTCGCGGTGACGCTCGTCGCCGGCGCGTCCGGAGCTGTCGGCCTGAGCGTCCAGGAGTACGCCGTACCACCGGGCACGCATCCCCACGACGTCGCGCCTGCGCCGGACGGGACGGTCTGGTACACGGCGCAGCACACGGGCAAGCTGGGACGGCTCGACCCGACGACGGGGCAGACGACGGAGATCTCGCTCGGTGAAGGCTCGGCGCCACACGGCGTCATCGTCGGGCCTGACGGTGCCGCGTGGGTGACCGACGGCGGGCTCAACGCGATCGTCCGCGTCGATCCCGGTGCAACCGCCTTTCGCGGCTACCGGCTGCCCCCTTCGGCGGGCGATGCGAACCTGAACACCGCGACGTTCGACAAGCGCGGCATCCTCTGGTTCACCGGGCAGAACGGCATCTACGGTCGCCTGAATCCGAAGACGGGCGCGATGCGTGTGTTCCGTGCGCCGCTCGGCAGGGGGCCGTACGGGATCACGACGACGCCGAAGGGACGGGTTTTCTACGCCTCGCTCGCGGGCAGCCACATCGCCGAGATCAACGTGCGCACCGGCAAGGCGACCGTCATCCGGCCGCCGACCCGCGGGCAGGGCGCGCGGCGCGTCTGGTCGGACTCGAAGGGCCGGATCTGGGTGAGCGAGTGGAACGCCGGCAAGGTCGGCAGGTACGACCCGGCCACGAGGAAGTGGCGCGAGTGGCGCGTTCCCGGCCCTGCGCAGGTCTACGCCGTCTACGTCGACGACGAGGACATGGTCTGGCTGACCGACTTCGGGCGCAGCGGGCTCTGGCGGTTCGCCCCGTCGACCGCGAAGTTCACACGCGTGCCGCTCGGGGCGGACGCGAGCGTACGGCAGCTGCTCGGACGGCCGGGTGAGGTGTGGGGCGCCGAGTCGGGCACCGACCGGCTGGTGGTCGTGCGCGGGTAACGCACGTAAGTTGACACTTACGTAAGTATCTGCTTACCTACAGGCCATGGAGGCCGCACTCAAGGCAATCGCCGAGCCGCGGAGGCGCGCGATCCTGCGGCTCGTGTCCGACACGGAGCTGTCCGCCGGAAGCATCGCCGGGCACTTCGACGTCAGCCGGCCGGCGGTCTCCCAGCACCTGAGCGTCCTGAAGGAGGCGGGGCTCGTGACCGAGCGTCGGAACGGGACGAGGCGTCTCTACCGGGCTCGCCCGGAAGGGCTCCTGGACGTGCGGGCGTTCCTGGACGAGTTCTGGAGCGACCGCCTCGAGGCGTTGAAGCGGGAAGCCGAACGAGAGGAGAGGAAGCATGGGAAGCGTCACTGAGGAGACCGCGGTCGTGCGCGAGTTGACGATCGCGGCGCGGCCGGAGACGGTGTGGGAGTTCCTCGTCGACCCGGAGAAGGCGACACGCTGGATGGGCATCGAGGCGGTGCTCGAGCCGCGGCCCGGCGGCGAGTACCGGGTGACGGTGTTGTCGGGGAACGTCGCGAGCGGCAGGTTCGTCGAGGTCGACCGGCCCCGCCGGCTGGTGTTCACCTGGGGCTGGGAGCCGGGCGACTTCGACAGCCCGGGAATGGCGGCGGCACCCGGGTCGACGACGATCGAGATCGACCTGGAGCCCGACGGCGACGGCACCCACCTGCGGTTCGTCCACCGTGACCTGCCGACCGCCGAGGCGACCGCGGCGCATGCGCACGGCTGGGATCACTACCTCGAGCGGCTCGCGATCGCGGCCTCGGGTGGCGATCCCGGTCGGGACACCTGGCTCGACCGCGAGATGTGAGCGAGGAGCGGGTGCCTGGCCGCCGGGCACCCGCTCCTCCCGCCGGTGGAGAACTCCTCGGGAAGGGTGCTACCGTGGCCTCGAGTAGCGGGTTCGGTTGCCTTGCCGAGGCGTTCGTGAGTTGCGGGCGCACATGCCTGGCAACGACGAGAGGAGCGCGGTCATCGCCGTCAAGGAAGAGAAGCTCGAGATGGAGGGCGAGATCGTCGAGAGCCTCCGCAGCGGGATGTTCAGGATCCGCCTCGACAACGGCCACGAGATGCTCGGCTACACGGCGGGCCGGATGAAGCGGTACCGGATCCGGATGGGCCCCGGCGACCGTGTGCTCGTCGAGGTCTCCACGTACGACCTCGACCGGGGTCGGATCATCTACCGGCTGCGGTAGGCGAGCCTCGAGGTGCCTGGCTGAAGCCAGGCACCGTGCGGTTCGCCGGCGCCCACAGCCGGTTTGGAGCCGCGGCCGTGCCCACGCACCTGGCGGTTCTGGCCATCTTGCGGTGCCAGAAGTCCGTCGGCACGATGAGCACATCCGCGGATGAGACCGACGACGCAAGTGATGCTCGAGGCGCTGTTCGACATCAAGGCGGCCGTCTAGGAGATCCACGACGTGCTCATCGAGCCACCGGAGGACGAGGATGAAGAAGCGCCGGAAACTGACACCTGAGGAGTGGCGTGCCGAGAAGGCTCGGCGCGAAGACCTCGATCGGCGCATGCTCGAGATGATCGAGCGCCTCAAGAGGTCGAACGCGGAAAAGCAGGCGGCCGGACAGTAGAAGAGCCGGTGTCTGGTCGAAGCCAGACAGCAGGGCCTACGTCGGCTTGCCGCCCATCGCCCAGACCGCGACCAGGAGGCCGACGAGGAGCAGCGCGCCGACGAGCCCCGAGGCGCGGCCGAGGCCGCTCGAGTTCCTCCGGGAGGCGAAGCCGGCGAGCGCGAGGGAGACGAGGAAGGCGAGGAGCCCGACGTCCGCGACGATGTAGCCGATCCCGATCCAGGCGGGGTCGTCGTCGGTGTCACCGAACTCCTTCGAGTAGAGCCACTCGGCGCCGACCCGCATCACGATGTAGGCGGGCAGGCCCGCGAAGAGGAGCGACCGGAACGCGATCCGGCGCAGCACCTCGGGGTGCGCCGTCCGGTCGGCCATGAGCGTGGCGGCAACCGCGGTCAGCACGACGCCCACGAGGACCGCGGCTCCCACGACGTGCACGAGGAGCGGGAAGTTCCAGCTGTCGGGACGGATCGCGGCAACGAAGCTCGTCATGCGCCCGGCTTCCAGATCATGTCGACGAGGATCAGGAGGATCACGACGAACGAGGCGGTGTGGAGCCAGAACGTGCGCGACGTCCCGAAGGTCGTCGCGAGCTCGGGGCTCGGCGCGTCACCTGCCGCGGCCCGCTCCTCGGCGAGCGTTCCGGCTGCGGCGTACGCCTTGCCGGACTGGTCTCCCAGCCAGCCGGCGACCGCCCAGAGGACGAGCGCCGCGATCACCCAGCCGTCCCACAGCTGGTAGGCGTCGAGCGAGATCGCGAGCCAGACGCCGAACACGATGGTTCCCGCGAAGCCGAACATCACGAGGCGAGTGCCGAGAAGGGAGATCCGCATCGTCGAGGCGATCCGCGAGGGGCTGTCGGAGCGCCACAAGGCGACGATCAGGATCGTGAAGAGCACCTCGGCCGCCACGAGAGCGAATGCCGCGAGCAGGTGGAGCGCGAGGATCCAGTCGTTCAGGCTCACCGTGCGGAACGTACAAGATGCGCGTATGCGGATCCAGATCGTGGAGGGCGACATCACCGAGCAGCCGGTCGACGCGATCGTCAACGCCGCGAACTCCTCGCTCCTCGGCGGCGGCGGGGTGGACGGGGCAATCCACCGCAAGGGCGGGCAGGCGATCCTCGAGGAGTGCCGGGTGCTCCGCGCGACCCGCTATCCGGACGGGTTGCCGGCCGGGGAGGCCGTGGCGACAACCGCCGGGAGCCTCGCCGCGCGCTGGGTGATCCACACGGTCGGCCCGGTCCACGCCGTCGGGAAGGACCAGTCGGGCACCCTCCGGTCGTGCTACTCGCGCTCGCTTGCCGTGGCCGACGAGCTCGGGGCGGCGACCGTCGCTTTCCCTCTCGTCTCCGCGGGCGCCTACGGGTGGCCGCTCGAGGATGCGGTGCGGCAGGCGCTCCAGGCGCTTCGCGAGGCCGAGACCGACGTCACCGACGCGCGGCTCGTGCTCTTCGGCGCGGCGACCTACGAGGTGGCGCGGCGCGTCGAAGCGCAGCTGTCCGGCTGAGGCCGACGCCGGGACGCGCTCAGGCGAGCGCGAAGCGGACGAGGCGATTCATCACGTCCGCCTCGACGAGGCGGACACGGACTTCCTCGCCGAGCGGGAGGTCGTCGCCCTGGCAGCGCGCGAGCACCGCAGGGTCGCGCAGCTGGACGGTGCCGCCACCGTCACGTCTCGTCGGTGTCGACGACGACTGCGTCGAACGTCTCGCCGACGCTCCGTTCGAGCACCGCGGCCTCGACCGCGGAGACGATCCCCGCCTCGTACTGTTGCGCGCGGCGGTTCGAGAGCTCCATCGTCGCGGGCAGCGCCGGAAGCGCCTCGTGCGCCCATTCCGGGACCGCCGTACCGGCTGACGCGGCGACGCACACCTCGCCCACGTACCGGTCGACGAGCCGCCGGAGCGGCGCGGTCGTGTGGGCGTACTCGGCACCGACGCCGGCGTGCGCCGCTCCTGTCGGAACCTCGTCGTCGAAGGCCCGGTAGCCCGAGCCGCGCAGGACGACGGTCGACGCGTTGAGGAGCGCCGCGTGCGCCGGGAGCTTCGGGTCGAGCGACCGGATGAAGTCGGGATAGGAGAGGCCACGCGGCCACTCGACCCCGAGCGCCTTTGCGGCTCTCCGGAGCCTCGCGAGCGAACCATCGTCGGCGCGCGGCAAGGTGCGAAGCACGCCGACGTGCGCGCCGAGCATGAGCTCTGCGGCGGCCTGGCCTGCCATCAGCGAGATCTGCGCGTTCCAGCCCTCGACCGGAAGCGGCGCCCGGAAGGCAAGCTCGTACCCCTCCTCGGTGCGGTCGACTTCCTGCTCGGGGAGCGGAAGCGTGATGCCGCCCCGGCGCACCTCGCGCTCCTGTCGGAGCAGGCCGACCTCGCGGAGGAGCGCGAGCGACTCGGCGGCGGTCCCGTCGTCGAGCGAGCGCTGGACGTCCTCGTAGCTCAGCTTCTCGCCGCTGCGGACGAGCGCACGGCGCACGTCGACCTCGATGCCCTCGCCGGTCTCGTCGAGCCGCATGTCCCAGACGAGCGCCGGGCGCACCTGTGCCGGTAGGAGGCTCGCGGCGCCCTCGGAGAGCTGCGGCGGGTAGAGGCGGGCGTTGGCATCGGGCGCGTAGAGGGTCTGGCCGCGGAGGTGCGCCTCGCGGTCCATCGGCCCGCCCGGGGTGACGAACGCGGCGACGTCCGCGATCGCGTAGCGCACCCGGTAGCCCGTGGCGAGCCGCTCGAGGTGCAGCGCCTGGTCGAGGTCCATCGACTCCGGGGGGTCGATCGTGACGAACGGGACCGAGGTCTCGTCGTTCTCGGGCATGCGCGCGGTTCGGAGCGAGCGCTCCGCGTCCTCGACGACCTCCGGCGGGAACTCGAGCGAGACCTCGAGGCTCTCCCGGAGCTTCGCGAAGGACGCGGCGACCGCGGCGTCGTCGGGCGGCGAGAGGCGGACGCGGCGCGCGGGCACGCGTGCAGACTAGGTGTCCGACTCGGACTCCCATACCGGCGGAACGGAGGAGTGATGGCGGAGCGCGCGTTCGACGTGGTCGTGATCGGGGCAGGGGCGCCCGGCGAGGTCGTCGCCGGACGGCTGGGCGAGGCCGGCCTCTCGGTCGCGATCGTCGAGGAGCGGCTCGTCGGCGGCGAATGCTCGTTCTACGCCTGCATGCCGTCGAAGGCGCTCCTCCGGCCGGGCGAGCTACTGGCCGAGGCCCGGCGCATCCCCGGGCTCGCGGTCGGCGAGCTCGACGTCCAGGCGGTCCTTGCCCGCCGCGACGAGGTCGTCCACGACCTGGACGACAGCTCGATGCTGCCGTGGCTCGAGGACCGCGGCGTCACGGTCGTCCGCGGCCACGGGCAGCTCGACGGCGAGCGCCGCGTGCGGGTGGACGACGAGGTTCTCACCGCGCGACGCGCCGTCGTCGTCGCGACGGGCAGCGCCGCGACGGTGCCGGCGGTGCCGGGACTCGCCGAGACCGAGCCGTGGACGAACGTCGAGGCGACGACCGCGAAGCACGTCCCCGGCAGGCTGCTCGTCCTCGGCGGCGGCGTCGTCGGCGTCGAGATGGCGCAGGCGTGGTCGTCGCTCGGCTCGCACGTGACGCTCGTCCACCGGGGCTCGCGGCTCATCGAGCGGGAGGAGCCGTTTGCGAGCACGCAGGTGGAGACCGCGCTCCGCGAGGGTGGGGTGGACCTGCGCCTGGAGACGAACGTCGTCGGCTTCTCGCGCAACGGCGTGGTCAGCGCCGAGCTCGACCCCGGCGCCGGGGTCGACGCGGATCGCGTGCTCGTCGCGGTCGGCCGGACGCCGCGAACCTCCGGGATCGGTCTCGAGACCCTCGGGCTGCCGGCGGAAGGTTTCCTACGGGTGGACGAGTTCCTGCGCGTGCCCGGCCACGAGTGGCTCTACGCGATCGGCGACGTCAACGGCCGCGCGCTCCTCACGCACATGGGGAAGTACCAGGCCCGTCTCGCCGCCGACGCGATCCTCGGCAAGCAGGTGGCGCTGCGCTCCGACGGGGCCGCGTCGCCGCGGGTGATCTTCACCGACCCGCAGGTCGGTGCCGTCGGCCTCACGACCGCCGCCGCCGAGGAAGCGGGGTTGCGCATCCGCACGGTCGACGTCGAGACGAGCGGCAACGCGGGCGGCTCGTTCGTCGGGCGAGGCGCGCCCGGCACCGCGCGGCTCGTCGTCGACGAGGACCGTGCGCGTCGTCGTGGGCGCGACGATCACCGGGGCCGAGGTCGCCGAGGCGCTCCACGCGGCGACGATCGCCGTCGTCGGGGAGGTCCCACTCGACGATCTCTGGCACGCCGTGCCGTCGTTCCCCACCCGGTCGGAGCTGTGGCTGCGGCTGCTCGAGGCGTACGGTTTGTGACCATGGAGCACGTGACACATGGCTTTCCGGTGCGGATGGGCTCCAAGAGGCCGCATCGTCGTGCCTGTCGAACTGCGTCGCCAGCTCGGCATACACGAGGGCGCCGCGGTAGTCGCGCGCGCCGAGAACGGACGGCTCGTCGTGGAGCCGCGTACGGCTTCGCTCCGTCGGCTCCGTGACATCGTGGGCAGTGCCGTCCCGGCGGACATGAGCCTCGCCGACGAGCTTCTCGCGGCGCGGCGAGCAGACGCGCGCGCAGACCGCGCGTAAGACGCGGCCGCAGCCAGGCGGATACTTCTCGTATGCGCCTTCTCGAGGACCGCACGCTCGCGCTCTCGCCGTCCGACCTCTCGGCGCACCTCGCGTGCCCGCACCTGACGACGCTCTCGCTCCGCGTCGTGCGCGGTGAGCTCGAACGGCCGTTCCTCGACTCGCCGCACCGCGATCTCATCTTCCGCAAGGGGAACGAGCACGAGGCCGCCTACCTCGCCCGGCTCGCGGTCGAGGGACGCTCGATCACGGCCGTCCCGACCTACGACGACGAGGGCTTCGACCCGGCCGAGGCGCGTCGGCTGACGGAGGAGGCGATCCGTGCGCGGGCCGCCGACGTCATCTACCAGCCGTACCTCACCGACCCCGACGGACGCTGGCGCGGGTTCGCCGACTTCCTCGAGCGGATCCCGGGCGGGACCTACGAGCCCGTCGACACGAAGCTCGCCCGCAGCGCGAAACCCGCGCACCTGCTCCAGCTCTGCTTCTACGCCGAGCAGCTCGCGCGGATCCAGGACGCACCCGTCGAGCACGTCCACGTCGAGAACGGGCGCGGCGAGCGCGAGACCTTCCGCGTCGCCGAGTTCGAGTCCTACTACCGGCGCGTGCGCAACCGCTTCCTCGCGGCGCTCGAGAGCGAGCCGGAGACGTACGGCTGGCCGTGCGATCACTGTGGGATCTGCGACTTCCGCCGGCTCTGCTGGCAACAGCGGGTGGACGACGACCACCTGACCCTCGTCGCGGGGATGCGGCGCGGCTGGGCCGAGGCGCTCGAGGTGGACGGCATCACGACGCTGGCGGAGCTCGGCTCGTTCCGCGTGCCTGCGCCTGACGGGATCAGGCCCGAGAGCTTCGAGGGGGTTCGCCACCAGGCGGAGCTCCAGCTCCGCGGACGGACGACCGGGACGAACATCTGGGAGCTGCTTCCCGACGAGCCCGAGCGCGGCTTCCGGCTCCTGCCGGAGCCCGACGAGGGCGACGTGTGGCTCGATCTCGAGGGGCATCCGTTCTACGAGACCGCGCGCGGGCTCGAGTACCTGTTCGGCTTCTGCTACCGGGACGGGTCCGGCGCGGTCGTCTACCAGGCGCTGTGGGGGAAGGACCGCGACGGCGAGCGCGAGGTCTTCGAGCGGTTCGTCGACTGGATCGTCGCGCGCCGACAGCGCTACCCGCGGATGCACGTCTACCACTACGCCGCGTACGAGCGGACCGCGCTCACGCGCCTGATGGGTGAGCACGCGACGCGCGAGGACGACGTCGACCAGTTCCTGCGGGACGAGCTGCTCGTCGATCTCTACCGGATCGTCAAGCAGTCGCTGCGGGCGTCGGTGGACAGCTACTCGATCAAGGCGATCGAGAAGCTCTACGGCTTCGAGCGCTCGGCGGAGGTCTCGGGCGGCGACGAGTCGATCGTCCGGTTCGAGGAGTGGCTCGAGACCGGGGAGGACGCGGTGCTCGAGGACGTCGAGCGCTACAACGAGGAGGACTGCCGCTCGACGGTGGCGCTCCACGAGTGGCTGCTCACGCTCCGTCCGGTCGACGTCCCCTGGCGCGAGCCTCCCGAGATGCGGCCCAGGAGCGAGGAGGCGGAGGTGCGCGACGCCGAGCGCGCGGCGCTCGAGGCGGCGCTCCTCGAAGGCGCGGAGGAGGGATCGCCGAGACGCCTGCTCGGCCATCTCGTCGACTACCACCAGCGCGAGGCGCGGCCCCAGTGGTGGGCCTGGTTCCGGTGGCCGCAGCTCGACGACGACGACCTGATCGCCGACCGGACCGCGATCGGCGGGCTCGCGTGGGACGGCTTGCCGCCGGAGCTCGAGGGGCAGAGCCACGCCTACCGGATGCGCTTCCCACCCCAGGAGCACAAGCTCACGAGAGAGGGCTTCGACCCGGACGCCGCGCGGGCCGGATTCCGCCTCCGCGTCGACGACGACACGGGAATCGTCACGCTGCTGCGCGGGAAGGCAAGGAGCGAGGAGCCGCTGCCGCGCGGGCTGACGCCAGGCAGGCCGCTGCGCGACGAGGTGAAGCGGGATGCTCTGCTCCGCTTCGCGCAGGCCTACGAGCGCGACGACCTCGAGCGCTACCCGGCGCTCACGGCGCTGCTCGAGCGCCGGGCGCCCGACGTCCGGCTCGGCGTCGATCCGGTCGAGGCAGTCCTCTCGCTCGGCGAGAGCTACCTCTTCGTCCAGGGGCCGCCCGGCTCGGGAAAGACCTGGCAGGGCGCGAGGATGGCGATCGCGCTGATGCGGGCAGGGAAGCGCGTCGGCGTGACGTCGCTCAGCCACAAGGCCATGCACAACCTGCTCCGCGCGATCCAGCACGAGGCAGACGCGCAGGGCTTCACCTTCCGCGGCGCCAAGCGCGGCACGGATGACGCGCAGGCCGACTCGTGGTTCGAGAGCCGCTGCGTCGTGACCTCGGAGGACCCCGACGTCTGCGCCGACCCGTCTCTCCAGCTCGTCGCGGGCACGGGCTGGGCGCTGACCCGCACGACCGTCGACCTGCACGCGGTCGAGCGGCCGCTCGACGTCCTCTTTGTCGACGAGGCGGGGCAACTCGCGCTCGCGGACGTCCTGGCGTCCGGGACGGCGGCGCGCTCGCTCGTCCTGCTCGGCGACCCGAACCAGCTCCCGCAGGTCTCGCAGGGGTCACACCCCGAAGGCGCCGAGCGGTCGGTGCTCCAGCACCTGCTGGGCGACGAGGTCACCGTGCCGGCGGATCGCGGGCTCTTCCTCTCGGAGACCTGGCGGCTGCGGCCGGAGCTCTGCGCGTTCACCTCGGACGCGTACTACGAAGGCCGGCTCGGACATGCCGCCGAGACCGCTCGCCGCTCGCTCGAGCGCGGGAACGGGCCGCGCTGGCTCCCGGTCGACCACCTCGGGCGGAGCCAGTCGTCGGTCGAGGAGGCGGACGCGATCGCGGCGGCCGTCGCAGAGCTCGTCGGCTCGCCATTCACCGACGTCGACGGCCGGACACGAGCGCTCGCCGAGACGGACGTCCTCGTCGTCGCCCCGTACAACGCCCAGGTGCGGATGCTGCGCTCCCGGCTGCCGGCCGCCGTCCCGGTCGGGACGGTCGACAAGTTCCAGGGGCAGCAGGCGCCGGTCGTCCTCGTCTCGATGGCGAGCTCGACGCCCGACGACGCGCCGCGCGGGGTCGGCTTCGCGTTCGACCGGCATCGGTTCAACGTCGCGACCTCTCGCGCGCAGTGCGCTGCGGTGCTCGTCTGCGCGCCACGCCTGCTCGACGCCGACTGCAGGACCGTCTCGCAGATGCGGCTCGTGAGCGCCGTGTGTCGCTTCGTCGAGGCGGCGCAGGCTCACCCGACCACCTGATCGCCCGCCGTAGGATCGGCGCATGGACCCGTCCCTGCCACGGCCCGAGACGGGACGGACCTTCGCGGGGCGGCGTCGCATCCGCCTGTCCGACCGCGACGCCCAGGGGAGGGTGCGGCTCGACGCGATCGCCCGCTTCCTCCAGGACGTCGCCATCGACGACGTGGGGGAGACGGGCTGGGGTGCCCCTCGCCACCTCTGGTTCGTCCGTCGCATCGAGATCGACGTCGTCGAGCCGCTGCTCGTCGATCGAGAGGTCGAGCTGGTCACGTGGTGCAGCGGCCTCGCGGCGATCGCGGCCGGACGGCGGTGGTCGCTTGCCGGGGACGAGGGCGGGCGGATCGAGGTGGACAGCGTCTGGATCCACCTCGGGCCCGACCAGCGTCCGGTCCGGATCGAGGGGTTCGGGATGTATGCGGAGGCGACCGGCGGCCGGTCGGTGTCGACGAAGCTCGGCCTGCCCGGTCCCGCCGTCGGCGCGCTCCGGCGCCCGTGGCCGCTCCGCGCGAGCGACGTCGACACGCATGGCCACGTCAACAACGCCGTCTACTGGCAGGCAGTGGAGCACGTCGCGGCCGCGAGCGGGCTCGAGGTGCGAGAGCCGTACCGCGCGTGGCTCGATTTCCGCGAGCCGATCGACCTGGGCGACGAGGTCGAGCTCGCCGAGCACTGGGAAGGGCCCGTGCTCGCGCTCGCGTTCTGCGTCGGCGAATCGGTGCGGGCCGCGGCGCGGATCGAGCCGGCCCGTCCCTGATCAGCGCCGGGGACGGAGCGCGGCGAACGGGTCCGTGATCGCGAGCCGACGATCGCGGAAGC
This sequence comes from uncultured Actinomycetes bacterium, assembly GCA_963734045.1. Lineage (GTDB taxonomy): Bacteria > Actinomycetota > Thermoleophilia > Gaiellales > Gaiellaceae > Gaiella. The sequence continues at coordinate 114,457 of CAVTFU010000010.1, forward strand.
GGTAGACGTCCGCCGGGCGGCCGCCCGCGCGCCCCGAGGGACGGCGCTCGCCCGTCGGCTCGATGACGGCACGGCGCTCGAGGACGCGCTTGAGGTTCGTCGCCGAGACGTCGTGCCCGAGGGCGGCGGCGTACACCTCGCGGAGCTCGCCGAGCGTGAACGTCGGCGGCGCGAGGGCAAAGCCAGCGTTCGAGTACGACAGCTTCCCACGCAGCCGCTCGCGTCCCGCGAGCACGATCGCGCCGTGGTCGAACGCCATCGGCGGAAGCTCGTCGACGGGATGCCAGCGCGTGTCGGCAGGGACGTCCGGGTCGAGGCCGAGCTGGACGAGCCCGAGGTACGCCGTCGCGAGCTCCCGAGCCGACGGCACCCGCTCCGGCTCGCCGTAGGTCGCGAGCTGCTCGAGGTGCGACACCTCGCGAACGTCGACCTTCGCCGCGAGATGCCTGCGGATCGACGCCTCGAGCGTCTCGCCCGGCTCGAGGAGACCGCCGGGCAGTGCCCAGGCGCCGCGAAACGGAGCGCGTGCCCGCTCCCAGAGCAGGACCTGGAGCGCGGCCTCGCGCACCTGGAGCACGACCGCAAGGGTCACATGACGGGGTCTGGTAGACTCGCCGCGAGGTTTACGACTCATAGGCAAAAACTAGCAACAGGAGCGGCTCGATGATCTCACGAACTTCCCGAATCCTCGCTCTGGCGGCAGTCGCGGTCGGCACCGCGGCGCTCGCGGCCGGCTGCGGCGGCGACGAGGACTCGGCCGGCGGCACGACCGAGACCACGCAGCCCACGTCCGAGCTCCGGGTCGCGCTCGTCGCAGACGCGGGGCAGCTGAACGACAACGGCTTCAACGAGCTCGCCTTCAAGGGCCTCAAGCGGGCGGAACGCGAGCTCGGAGTCACGGGTCGCGTCGTCGAGGCGAAGAGCGCGGCCGATTACATCCCGAACATGACGACGCTTGCGCGTCAGGGCTTCGACCTCATCATCGGCGTCGGGTTCGCGCAGGGCGACGCGATCGCGGCCGCCGCGAAGCGGTTCCCCGACACGAGCTTCGCGATCATCGACGTCGACCACGCCTTCCTGAAGGGCAAGCCGGCGAACGTCCAGGGGCTCCTCTTCCGCGAGGAGCAGGTCGGCTACCTCGTCGGGTACCTCGGCGCCCTCGAGGCGGAGAAGGCAGGCGCGAAGGCGATCAGCGCCGTAGGTGGCTACAAGGAGCCGCCGGTCGACCGCTTCATCGCGGGCTACAGGGCCGGAGCCGAGGCGGCGGTGCCCGGCACGAAGGTCACCTGGTCGTACTCCCAGGACTGGGAGGACCAGGCGAAGTGCAAGGAGCTCGCGCTGAACCAGATCGCAGCCGGCTCGAAGGTCGTCTTCCAGGTCGCAGGCGGTTGCGGCCTCGGGGCGCTCTCGGCCGCCAAGGACAAGCAGGTGTGGGGGATCGGCGTCGACGCGGACCAGTCGTTCCTCGGGCCGCACGTGCTGACGAGCGCGCTCAAGGGGGTCGACAGCGCCGTCTTCCTCACGGTGCAGGCGCTCGAGGACGACACCTTCGCCGGTGGCAAGAACGTCGTCTTCGGTATCGACCAGGACGGGGTCGGGCTCGGCACGCTGAGCCCCAAGGCGGACGCCGACGACGTCGCCGCCGTCGAGGAGGTCGAGCAGCAGCTCGCCGCCGGCGAGATCGACGACATCCCGACGACGCTCGGCTAGCGAAGTCCTGCACGGCCGGGGCCCGCGGGCCCCGGCCGTTTCCGCCGTTCCTCGGCCGGGAATGACGACGCGGCCGGGCGCGTTGCGCACTGCACGTCTCGGACGAGGAGGTTGCAGATGGAGAGGCTGAGCCCCGAGCAGGCGGCGTTCCTCGACGACAACGCCTACTACGCGGTCGTGACCACGCTGCGCGAGGACGGCTCGCCGCACGCGACGGTCGTCTGGGTGGACGTCGACGACGACGGCCTGCCCGGCTTCAACACACGCGCCAGCGGCGCGAAGGCGCGCCACCTGGCTCGCGATCCGCGCGTCTCGCTCATGGTCGTCAATCCGGCCGACGGCTACCAGTGGGTAAGCGTCGAGGGAACGGCCCGGATCACCGAGGACGGCGCCGACGAGCAGATCGACCGGCTCGCCGGGAAGTACCTGGGCGCGGAGACGTACCCCTGGCGCCGGCCCGGGGAGACGCGCGTGCGGGTGCCGATCACGCCGAAACGGATCGAAGCGACCGGCGTGGGCAGCGAGCGCTAGGCGGTCCGGACGGAGTAGACGGGCGCCAGGTGCTCCGCGACGGTCGTCCACGTCGCCCCGGCGTCGGCCGAGCCGAAGACGTCGCCGGAGGTCGCGCCGAAGTAGAGCTCGAGCCCGCTCCCCTCGCCTGCGGTGTCGAACGCCTCGCGGAGGACGGTGAGGTACGCGTGCGCCTCGGGGAGGCCGTCGCCGCGCGGGCTCCACGAGGCGCCGGCATCCCGCGTCTCCCAGACCTTCACCGAGCCGCCCGGAGTCGTCCGGTCCTCGGCGCCGATCAGCGGGATCACGTACGCGCTGTCCGGATCGGCGGGGTCGACGACGACCGGGAACCCGAAGTCGGACGGCAGCGCGGTGTCGGTTCCGATGTCGATCCAGCTCGCGCCGCCGTCGTCGGAGCGGTAGACGCCGTCGTGGAACTGCATGAAGAGGCGCTCGGGCCGCGACGGGGCGCGGCGCACGTCGTGGACGCAGTGGTTCATCGTCGCGGTCGCGCGGGTCTCCTCCGGCAGGTAGCGCGGGACGATCCCGTCGTTGCCGAGCTCCCAGGTCTGCCCGCCGTCCTCTGTCCGCCAGACGCCGACGGCCGAGATCGCGACGAGGAGCCGCTCGGGCTCCCCCGGCCACGGCACGATCGTGTGCAGGCAGAGGCCGCCGTTGCCCGGCTGCCACTCGGCCCGCGAGGGGTGCTCCCAGAGCGGGCGGTTGAGCTCCCACGTGAGGCCGCCGTCGCGGCTCTCGAAGAGAGGGCCCGGATCGCCGCCCGCGTAGAGCACGCCGTCGGCCTCGCCCGGGACGATCACCCAGAGCCGCTCGAGCGGAGGCGTCGCCCTCCTCGGGCAACTCGGCGCCGGTGGCCTGCTCCCACTCGCCCGCCGGATCGTCCGTGACCCAGATCTTCGGCCCGTAGAACCACGAGGTCACGGAGGCGAGGTAGCGCCCGGTGCGCGGGTCGCGCATCGCGTACTCGACGCTCTGCCCCGCAAACGCCCGCGCCGTCACCTCGAAGCCGTCCGGGGTGTCGCCCTCCAGCCTGAAGAGGCCCTTCTTCGTTCCGACGAGAAGCTCGGTCATGTCGCTTCCTATCCTCCGGTGATCGCGGGGAGCACCTGGACGCGGTCGTCGCTTCCGACCGGCGTTCCTTCCTCCCCCTGGGTTCCGTTGACGAAGACGTTCACGTGCTCGCGGATCCGGCGCTGCTCGTCGAGCACCCAGCCCGCGATCGGCGGGTGTGCGCGCTCGAGCGCGACGAGCACGTCACGCACGGTGCCGCCCTCCACCGTGTGCGTGCGTCCGCCGCAGAGCTCGGAGAGCGGCGCGCGAAGCATCACCTGCGCCATGGCGCCATCCTAGAGCGGCTCGGTCTCGGTGTCCACGACCCTGAGACGAACGGGCGTCGACGGGAATCGACAGCGTCCTACGGCTCGAGCTCGAGGACGCCGTGCGGCGCGCCGTACTCGGCGAGCTTGGCGAGGAACGGCCCGGCCGGGAAGGCCTCCGGGCCGAGCACGCCGGTGCCCTTCCAGTCGCCCGAGGCGAGCAGGTCGAGCGCGATGACGGGATTGAGCGCCGTCTGCCAGACGACCGCCTGCGAGCCGTACTCGCGCATCGACCACTCGTTGTCGACCACGTGGTAGAGGTAGGTCTTCCGCGGCGCGCCGTCCTTGCCGAGCCCCGTGACGAGCGTCCCGGCGCAGGTCTTCCCGCTCATCCGCTCGCCGAGCGTCGCCGGGTCCGGCAGTGCGGCCGCGACGACGTCGCGCGGCGCGACCTCGACGCCCTTGACGCGGATCGGCTCCTTGCCGTCGAGCCCGAGCCGGTGGAGCGTCTTCAGCACCTCGATGAACTCGTCGCCGAGCCCGTACTTGAACGTCACGCGCCTGCATTCGACCCAGCGCGGGACGAGCAGCACCTCCTCGTGCTCGACGTTGACGCACTCGACCGGGCCGATTCCCTCGGGGAAGTCGAACACCTCGGGCTCGGAGAACGGCGCGGTCGTGTACCAGCCGCGCTCGCGCTCCCAGACGACCGGCGGGTTGAGGCACTCCTCGATCGTCGTCCAGATGGAGAACGTGGGCGCGAAGTCGTACCCCTCGACGACGAGGTTGGCGCCGTCGCGGATCCCGACCTCGTCGATCTCGGAGAAGAGCTCGTCCGCGGCGTGGCGCGCGAAGACGTCGGCGGCGCCCGGCTCGATCCCGATCCCGACGAGCGCGAGCAGCCCCTTGTCCTCCCAGGCCGACGCGCGCTCGAACTGGTAGTCGCCGAGCTTGACGCCGGTGAGCTCGAACGGCCGCTCGGGGTGCGGCTCGGAGAGCGTCATCGCCATGTCGAGGTACGTCACGCCCGCCTCGAAGCAGGCGTCGAAGATCGGCACGTTGAAGAGCGGGTCGACCGAGTTGAGGACCGCGTCGGCGCGCGTCTCGCGGATCAGCGCGAGAACGGCGTCCTTGCTCGACGCGTCGATCCGGTGCGCGGAGAACCGCCCGTCGTCGAGCGCCCCGGCGACCTTCGTCGCGCGCGCCTCGTCGTAGTCGGCGAGCGCGCAGTGGTCGAAGTAGGACCGCCGGCGCGCGATCCCCGCGAACGCCGAGCCGACCCCGCCCGTCCCGACGACGAGGATGCGCACCCGCGGGTTCTATCGCATCCTCCGTGCGACACGAGGCGCCATGATGTGCCGAACGGTCGTGCGTCTCGGGAGGCGTCCATGAGCATTTCGGTCACACAGCGGCAGATGTACGTCGACGGAGCATTCGTGGACGCGCTCTCCGGCGAGACGATGGAGGTGCTCAACCCCGCGACCGGCGAGGCGATCGCGGAGGTGCCGAGGGCCGGCGTCGAGGACGTCGACCGTGCCGTGGCCGCCGCCGAGACAGGCGTGGGACACGTGGCGCTGGAAGACGCCGAAGGACCGCATGGAGCTGCTCCTCGAGCTCGCGGACGTGATCGACGAGAACGCCGAGGAGCTCGCGCGCCTCGAGTCGCTGAACGTCGGCAAGCCGTGGTGGGTCGCCGTCGACGAGCCGGGCGTGATGTCGGACAACCTCCGCTTCTTCGCCGGCGCGGCCCGCAACCTCGAGGGGAAGGCGGCCGCGGAGTACGCCGAGGGCTACACGTCGATGATCCGGCGGGAGCCGCTCGGGATCGTCGCCGGGATCGCGCCGTGGAACTACCCGCTCTTCATGGTCATGTGGAAGCTCGGCCCGGCGCTCGCGGCGGGAAACGTGCAGATCATCAAGCCGGCCGAGCAGACGCCGCTCACGATGCTGCGCTTCGTCGAGCTCGCGCAGGAGGTGCTGCCGCCGGGCGTCGTCCAGGTCGTGACGGGCGAGGGGGTCCCGGTCGGCGACCGGCTCGTGCGGCATCCCTCGATCCGCCTCGTCTCGCTGACGGGCGACACGGCGACCGGCAAGCTGATCGCGAAGAACGCCGCCGACACCGTGAAGCGCGTCCATCTCGAGCTCGGCGGGAAGGCGCCGATGGTCGTCCTCGACGACGCCGATCCCGCGACGGTCGCCGAGGCGATCAAGGTCGGCGGGTACTTCAACTCCGGTCAGGACTGCACCGCCTCCTCGCGGATCCTCGTCTCCGAGCCCGTCTGGGACGACGTCGTCTCGGCGACCGTGGCGGCCGTCGAGGGGATGACCGTCGGCGACCCCGGCACCGACGACGAGATCGGGATGGGCCCGGTCATCTCGGCCGAGCAGCGGGAACGCGTGCTCGGCTTCGTGGAGCGCGCGGTCGAGGCCAAGGCGACCGTGCTCACGGGCGGCGGCTCGATCGGCGACAGCGGGTTCTTCGTCTCGCCGACGATCGTCACCGACGTCGCCCAGGACGCGGAGATCGTCCAGGACGAGGTCTTCGGCCCCGTGGTCACGATGCAGCGCTTCGCCTCCGACGAGGAGGCGGTCGCGATGGCGAACGACGTGCGCTACGGCCTCGCCTCGTCGGTGTTCTCCGAGAACGTCGGGCGAGCGCTCAAGGTGGCCGCGCAGCTCGACTTCGGCACGGTGTGGGTGAACGAGCACCTCTTCCCGCTCACGCCCGAGATGCCGCACGGCGGCTTCAAGGAGTCGGGCTACGGCAAGGACATGTCGATGTACTCGATGGAGGAGTACACGCGGATCAAGCACGTCTGCGTGAAGCTCGCCTGAGCGGCAGCGCGGCGGCGTGGCCGCGGCTGCTTTAGGGTCGCGGGGATGGCCGTCCACGAGGCGCATGCGGCGGGCGAGGCCCAGCTCGCCGCCGACTCGATCGGCTTCGTCGACGCCCTCGTCATCGGGCTCAACGCGACCTCGCCGGCGTACTCGCTCGCCGCCGTGATCGGCCCGATCGTGGCGCTCGTCGGGGTTGCGGCGCCCGGCGTGCTGCTGGCGTCGTTCGTGCCGATGCTCCTCATCGCCTCGGCGTTCTACTACCTCAACAAGGTCGACCAGGACTGCGGCACGACGTTCTCGTGGGTGACGCGGGCGATGGGGCCCTGGTGGGGCTGGCAGGGCGGCTGGGCGATCACGATGACCGGTGTGCTCGTGATCGGCGCCCTCGCGGACGTCGGCGTGCGCTTCGGGCTGCTGACCGTGGGCCTCGACGACCTCGCCGACGACAAGGCCGTGATCATGATCGGCGCGGTCGCGCTGATCTTCGTGATGACCGCCATCTGCGTGCTCGGGACGGAGCTCTCCGCCCGGGTCCAGAACGTCCTGATCGTGGTGCAGGTCATGTCGCTGCTCGTCTTCGCGGCGATCGCGATCGGGAAGGTGATCGCCGACGACGCCACCGCGGACGCGCTCACCCCGTCGCTCAGCTGGCTGAACCCCTTCGCGGCCGGCGGGGCGGCCCTCACCGGCGGCCTGCTGCTCGGCGTCTTCGCCTACTGGGGCTGGGAGTCGGCGGTCAACCTGACGGAGGAGACGACCGACTCGGCCAACGCGCCCGGGCGCGCCGCGATCCTCTCCACGATCCTCCTGCTCGTGACGTACGTGGCGGTCGCGTTCGCCATCGTCGCCTACATGGGCACCGACTTCCTGACCGAGAACGCCGAGGAGGAGGAGTTCATCTTCGGCCTGATCGCCACCGAGGTGCTCGGCGCGTGGGACTGGATCCTGCTCTTCTCGGTCACCACCTCCGCGATCGCATCCACGCAGACGACGATCATCCCGGCCTCCCGGACGGCCCTCTCGATGGCCCGTCGCCACGCCCTGCCGCGGACATTCGCCCACATCCATCCCCGGTTCCGCACCCCGGACGTGTCGACGTGGTGGGTCGCCGTCATCGCGTCGGTCTGGTACGTCGTCATCAACCTGATCAGCGAGAACGCGCTCTTCGACTCGCTCACCGCCCTGTCGCTCGTGATCGCCTTCTACTACGCGCTCACCGGGCATCGCCTGCGCGATCTACTACCGGCGTCAGCTCACCGCAGAGCGTGCGGAACTTCGTGCTCATCGGGGTCGGGCCGGTCGTCGGCGCGGTGCTTCTCGCCTGGCTGCTCGTCGAGTCGGTCATCGACATGTCCGACGCGGCCAACTCCTACAGCGGCCAGTCCTGGTTCGGCGTCGGTCCGCCGCTCGTGATCGGCGTGCTCATCTTCGTCACGGGGCTCGTGCTGATGTTCGTCTGGCGCATCCTCGACAGCCGGTTCTGGCAGGAGCGCGCCGGCGTCGTCGACCCCGCCCTCGTTCCCGGCGGCAAGCGCGGTGGCTCGTGAGCATCGTTCTCGGCTACGACGAGTCGCCCGGGGCCGAGCGCGCGCTCGTGACCGCGATCGAGCTGGCCGCGCAGCTCGGGGAGCCGCTCGTCCTCGTCTACGGGGCCGATGCCCCCGGCGCCCTCGGCGAGGAGCTGGCGAGCCACGTCGAGGCGCTCGAGGAGCTCGGCCACCGGGCGATGGCGCATGCGGTCCTCCGCGCCGAGGCGAACGGCATCCCGACGGAGATCGAGATCGTCCGGGCCAAGCCGGCCGAGGCGCTCGTCGAGGTCGCCTCCGACCGCGGCGCGCGGCTGATCGTGGTGGGCTCGTACGGCGAGACGCCGCTCCGAGGAGCCCTGCTCGGATCGACACCACACCGGCTGCTCCACCTCGCCCACGTGCCCGTCCTCGTCGTCCCGCCGGAGGAATGACCGCCGGCCGCCCCCTGCAGCGGCTCGCGCAGGGCTTTTCGGGCGGCGACGGTGACCGGGAGTCAGCTCGCCTTGCCGACCTCGTGGTGCGTGGGGCGCCACCAGCGCGTGAGGCCCGGGTGGTCGCTGCCGCCTTCGCGCGCCGTGACGAGGATGTCCCTGTGCGTCGGCTGTCCCAGCCGTTCGTGCGTCCACACGATCACCGCGTCGTTGCCGTCGAAGTAGCAGAAGACACGCCCTCCGGGCTTGTCGGGGCCGTGCAGCCAGGGTCGTTCCCCACCCCACGAGAACGCGTTGCACTTGCCCTTGTCGCGCGGGACCTCCTCGCGGCGGCGTAGCTCGGACGCGTAGGCGGCCGCGAGCGACGACGCGTCGGGGTACTGGGAGATCTCCCACCGATCGGGCATCCCGCTCGTCGGCAGGCACACGGCCGTCTCGACGGCGGACGGCTCGGCGATGCTCTGCATCCGGCAGTCCTTCCAGAGGGACGCAGGCACGAGCGCGTCGAGCCCCGCGCCCGCAGCCAGCGTCTGCGGTTCGCCCGACGCGGCCGCGCGCGGCGCCCGGAAGGTGTCGCCCCCGTCGGTGTGGTTCCCCGCGGTCAGGTACACCACTCCGGCGGCGGTGAGCGCCGCGAGGCCGACGACGCCCGCGCCGAGCTTCCAGCCGAACTGGCGGCCGGGCTTCCCGAAGAACATCAGCACCCAGCGGTTCGCAGACGGGGCGTCGTGCTCGGAGTACACCTGCAGGATGTGGATCGGGTCGGCGATGTTCTTGAGGTGCACCCGCCCGCGATCGCTGAACGTGAGCCCCTCCATCCGCCCGGCAAGACGGTAGGTCGCCTCGGTGACGATCACGTCGCCCCCGTGCGCGCGGCCGCAGAGGCGGGCGGCGACATTCAGCGCGGCGCCACGGAAGCTCCCGTCCTCGAGGACCACCGACTCACCGGAGTCGATGCCGATGCCGACCCGCAGCGGCAGGTCGTGGTCGAGATCTGCCTCCTCGTCGAACCGTGCCTGCAGCTCGACGGCGGATCTGAGCGCCTGGCGCGCGGACGTGAAAACGGCGAGGGCCTCGTCGCCACGGATCTCCACGACCTTGCCGCCGTGCATCTCCACGTTCTCGGTGACCACCTCGACGAACTGGGAGGTCAAACCGGCCGCGGCCTCGGCCCCGAACTCGTCGGTGTACCGCGAGTAGCCCCTGATGTCCGCGATCAGGAAGGTGTAGACGCCCGGTTGGCCGGTATTCATGCCGTCCAGTATGGACCGTTCGGTCGCGCAGATTCGTACGGGTGACCGAACCGCTGTGGGGCGCGAGAGCTACCCGTCGCTCTCGGCCCGGGAGAACCGGCGATAGCCTAGGCCCGCATGGAGACTCGTCTTCTCGACGCACCCACGTATCAGCAGCTCGCGAAGGACCACCTGTGGATGCACTTCACCCGGATGGCCGGCTACGCGGAGGCCGAGGTGCCGATCATCGTCCGCGGCGAGGGCTGCTACCTCGAGGACGCGAACGGCAAGCGCTACCTCGACGCGCTCGCGGGCCTCTTCTCGGTCAACATCGGCTACTCGTACGGCGAGGAGATCGGCCAGGCGGCGCTCGAGCAGATGCGCGAGCTGCCCTTCTACACCGAACTGGTCGTACGCCCACCCGCGGGCGATCGAGCTCGCAGCCGAGGTGGCCTCGCTCGCCCCCGGTGACCTCAACCGCGTCTTCTTCGTCTCCGGCGGCTCGGAGGCCGTCGAGTCGGCGTGGAAGCTCGCGCGGCAGTACTACGCGGCCCGCGGCGAGAAGCGGCTGCGCGGCGCGACGCACGAGCCGGAGACCCACCACGACGCGATCGTCGCCGCGACGCGCGGGACGCGCCGCTACAAGGCGATCGCGCGCCACCTCGCCTACCACGGGACGACGCTCGGCGCGCTCTCGATCAACGGCATCCCCGCGCTGCGGACCCCCTTCGAGCCGTTGCTCCCCGAGGTGCGTCACGTGCGGAACACGAACCGCTACCACCGGCCGGTGGAGGAGACCGAGGAGGAGTTCACGCAGGGCCTGCTCGACGAGCTCGAGCAGACGATCCTCGCGATGGGGCCCGAGACGGTGTGCCTCGTCCACATGGAGCCGGTGCAGAACGCGGGCGGTGCATTCACCCCGCCGGCCGGCTACTGGCGCGGCGTCCGTGCGCTCTGCGACGAGTACGACATCCTGCTCTCCGCCGACGAGGTGATCACGGGCTTCGGGCGGCTCGGCTCGTGGTTCGGCTCGGAGCTCTACGACATCCGGCCCGACATCGTCACCTGCGCCAAGGGGCTCTCGTCCTCCTACGCGGCGATCGGGGCGGTGATCGCGACCGACCGGGTGATGGAGCCGTTCCTCGAGTCGACCTCGATGTACTCGCACGGGATCACCTTCGGCGGACATCCCACGATGTGCGCGATCGCGCTCAAGAACATCGAGATCATGAAGCGGGAGCGGATCGTCGAGCACGTCCGCGAGAACGAGGGCATGTTCCGCGAGAAGCTCGAGACGCTCCTCGAGCTGCCGATCGTCGGCGACGTGCGCGGCACGGGCTTCTTCTACGCCGTCGAGCTCGTCAAGGACAAGGAGACGCGGGAGACGTTCGATGCGGACGAGTGCGAGACGCTCCTCCGCGGGTATCTGTCAGGTGCGCTCTTCGATGCGGGCCTGATCTGCCGCGCCGACGACCGCGGCGACCCGGTCGTCCAGATCTCGCCCCCGCTCGTCGCGACCGGGCGCGAGATCGACGAGCTCGTCGGGGCGCTCGGGGACGTGCTCGCCGAGGCCGGGCGCCGGATGCGCTGACGCGGATTCGCGTCTGGCTTTTCGGCCGGACACGGAGGGTGGCAACCGGGTGGGAGCACGGCCGTCACGAGTAGGGTTTGCCGCACCCTGCGGATCGCACACGGGCGGCACGCTGGGGGCGCGTTGCGAATCGAGAGCGAGGGAGACGGCATGAACGAGAACGGAACCGTCGTGGTCGGGCGGGAGGTGACCCGTCGCTACGGCGAAGGCGAAACGGCGGTCGACGCGCTTCGCGGCGTGTCGGTCGAGGTCATGCGCGGCAAGCTGACCGCGGTGATGGGGCCGTCGGGGTCGGGCAAGTCGACGCTGATGCACATCCTCGCGGGCCTCGACAAGCCGACGTCCGGCTCTGTCGAGATCGCGGGAACGGAGATCACGACGCTCAAGGACTCCGACCTCACGAAGCTGCGGCGTGAGCACATCGGCTTCGTCTTCCAGTTCTTCAACCTGCTGCCGATGCTCACCGCCGAGGAGAACATCACGCTGCCGCTCTCGATCGCCGGTGAGAAGCCCGACGGCGAGTTCTTCTCCACGCTCATCGATTCCGTCGGGCTCGGCGACCGGCTCTCGCATCGCCCCTCCGAGCTCTCCGGCGGCCAGCAGCAGCGGGTCGCGATCGCGAGGGCGCTCGTCTCGCAGCCGGACGTCGTCTTCGCCGACGAGCCGACCGGCAACCTCGACTCGTCGACGGGCGCCGAGATCCTCGAGCTGCTCCGCCACTCGGTCGAGGAGCTCGGCCAGACGATCGTGATGGTCACGCACGAGTCGCGGGCGGCGGCGATCGCCGATCGCGTGCTCTACCTCGCCGACGGCCGGATCGTCCGCGAGCTCGCGGGTGCGTCGCAGCACGAGATCTCCGAGGCGATGGACGAGGTCGCAAGGACGTGACCCGTTTCGCGCTGAAGAGTCTCGCCGGAAGGAAGTTCCGGACGATTCTCACCGCGCTGGCGATCGTGCTCGGGGTCGCGATGATCAGCGGCACCTACGTCCTGACCGACACGATCGACAAGGCGTTCACGAGCATCTTCTCCGACTCGTACGCGGGCACCGACGTCGTCGTCAGCGGCAAGGAGGCGGACTTCTCGTCCGACTTCGAGACCCCGGCAGTGCCGCCGGTCGACGCCTCGCTTCTCGACGAGATCCGTGGGATCGACTCCGTCGAGCTCGCGATGGGCGGGATCTACGACGAGACGAACACGAAGATCGTCGGCGACGACGGCAAGGCGGTCAACACGAACGGCGCCCCGAGCTTCGGCTTCGGGATCGACACCGCGCCCGAGTACTCCGTCTTCAACCCGCTCAACCTCCTCGAGGGGCGCTGGCCCGAGGGCGAGGGAGAGGTCGTGCTCGACGCGGGCACGGCCGACCGGGAGGACTTCGCCCTCGGCGAGACGGTCGAGATCTCGACGCTCCAGCCCAAGCAGGACTTCGAGGTCGTCGGCATCGCAAAGTACGGCGACGTCGAGTCGCTCGGAACCGCGACGTTCGCGATCTTCGACGTCGCGACCGCCCAGACACTCTTCGACCGCGAAGGCGAGTTCGACGCGATCTCGGTCGCCGGCGCGGAGGGCACGACGCCCGACGAGCTGATCGCGGACATCGAGCCGCTGCTGCCCGCGGACGCCCAGGTGAAGACCGGCGCCCAGGAGGCGCAGGACTCCCAGGACGAGATCGGCGAGTTCACGACGTTCATCCGCTACTTCCTGCTCGCCTTCGCGGGCATCGCGCTCTTCGTCGGCTCGTTCGTGATCTTCAACACGCTCTCGATCACCGTCGCCCAGCGCACGCGGGAGTTCGGGACGCTCAGGACGCTCGGCGCCTCGCGACGGCAGGTGCTGCGCTCGGTCCTCCTCGAGGCGTTCGTGATCGGCTTCCTCGCGTCGGTCGTCGGGCTCTTCCTCGGGCTCGCGCTCGCGAAGGGCCTGGAGGCGCTCTTCCGCGCCCTCGGGCTCGGGCTGCCGGTCTCCGACACGGTCTTCGCGACCCGCACGATCGTCGTGTCGCTGCTCGTCGGGACGCTGATCACGGTGATCGCGGGGCTCTTCCCGGCGATCCGGGCGACGCGCGTGCCGCCGATCGCCTCGGTGCGCGAGGGCGCCGAGCTGCCGAAGGGGCGGTTCTCGCGCTTCACGCCGTACATCGCGCTCGTCGTGATCGCCCTCGCGCTCGTCCTGCTCGGCCGGGCGATGTTCGCAGACGACCTCGGTACCGCCGACCGTCTGCTCTCGATCGCGGGCGGGGTGCTGCTCCTCTTCGTCGGAGTCGCGATGATCTCGTCGAAGCTCGTGCGCCCGCTCGCCGCCGTCGTGGGCCTTCCGGCCCGGTGGATCGGCGGCGCGCCCGGCGCGCTCGCACGTCGCAACTCGATTCGCAATCCGGGGCGCACCGCCGCCACGGCCGCGGCGCTGATGATCGGCGTCGCGCTCGTCGCGTTCGTCGCCACGCTCGCGAACGGGATGAAGGCGTCGAACCGCGAGGCGATCGAGGATCAGATCACCGCGAACTTCATCATCACCTCGCAGGACGGCTACACGCCGTTCGTCGCGGCTGCCGGCGATGCAGCCGGCGACGCGCCGTCCGTGGAGTCCATCACGCACGTCCGCTCCGAGGTCGCGGAGATCGCAGGGGACGGCGGCTACCTGACCGGGATCGACCCCGAGCTGATCACCAAGGGCTACGCCTTCGACTGGGTGGAGGGCTCGGACGCCACGCTCGCCGAGCTCGGCCGGAACGGGGTGATCCTCAGCGAGAGCGTCGCCGAGGACCAGAACCTCACGGTCGGACAGGCCGTGATGATCCGCACCGGCGAGAGCACGTCGCTCCAGGCGGAGGTCAAGGGCATCTACAAGCCGCCGCCCTTCTACCCACTGCTCGGGGATGCGAGCATCTCGATCGCCGCGTTCGACGAGCTCGTCGAGCGGCCGCGCAACCAGTACACCTTCGTGAACGTCGCCGGGGGCCCGAACGAAGCGAGCCGCGTGGAGCTCGAGGAGGCCACCGCCGGGTTCCCGGACTCGCGGGTGCAGACGCGGCAGGAGTGGATCGACAAGGAGGACGCCGAGTTCGACGACTTCCTCGCGATGCTCTACGTCCTTCTCGCGCTCTCGGTGATCATCAGCCTCTTCGGGATGGTCAACACGCTGGTGCTCTCCGTCTTCGAGCGCACGCGCGAGCTCGGGATGCTGCGCGCCGTGGGAATGACGCGACGCCAGACGCGGCGGATGATCCGTCACGAGAGCGTCATCACCGCGCTCATCGGGGCCGCGCTCGGGCTCCCGCTCGGGATCTTCCTCGCCGTGCTCGTGACCCGGGCCCTCAGCGAGTTCGACATCCGGTTCTCGATCCCGACCGGCCAGCTCGTCTTCCTCGTGATCCTGGCCGTGATCGTCGGACTGCTCGCCGCGATCAGCCCGGCGCGACGAGCCGCGAAGCTCAACCCGCTGGAGGCGCTCCACTACGAATGAGACGTGGGGGAACCATGTTTCCCCCCGAGCCCCCGACATCGTCCTGGACCGACGCGACAGGACAGGTTCGACAGGTACACCTGAGACGTAAGCCATGACGAGGTTCGCGCTCAAAGGGCTCTTCACGCGGAAGCTGCGCACCGCGCTCACCGCCCTCGCGATCGTGCTCGGGGTCGCGATGATCAGTGGGACGTACGTCCTCACGGACTCGATCGACAGCGCCTTCGACCAGATCTTCACCGACGTCCGCGAAGGCTCCGACGTCGTCGTCACGGGCAAGTCGGCCTTCGACCTGAGCGACGGCAGCGGCGTCACCGAGCCGACCCTCGACGAGTCGCTGCTCGACGAGGTCCGAAATGTCGACGGCGTCGCCGATGCCGAGGGCAGCGTCGACAGCGACTCGACCTCGCTGATCGGCAAGGACGGGAAGGCGATCGTCTTCGGCGGGGCGCCGAACCTCGGCTTCGCGATCGCCGAGGGGGAGTCGCCGTTCAACCCGCTCCGCCTCGTCGAGGGCGCGTGGCCAGGGCCCGACCAGGTCGTGATCGACTCGGGCGTCGCGGACAAGAAGGACTTCGCGATCGGTGACGAGATCGGCGTCCAGGTCGAAGGGCCCGTCGAGACGCTGCGGATCTCGGGGATCGTCGAGTTCGGGTCGAATCTCTCGATCGGCGGGGCGACGCTCGCCGGGTTCGACCTGCCGACCGCCCAGCGACTCTTCGAGAAGGAGGGTCGTCTCGACGAGATCGCGGTCGCCGGCGAGCCGGGCGTGCCGCCGGCAGAGCTTCTCGGACGCATCCGGGAGGTCCTGCCGCCCGGGGCCCAGGCGCTCTCGGGCCAGGTACAGGCCGAGGAGGATGCGTCCGAGACGAACGAGTTCATCACGTTCCTGCGCGGCTTCCTGCTCGCGTTCGGCGGGATCGCGCTCTTCGTCGGCTCGTTCGTCATCGCGAACTCGCTCTCGATCACGATCGCACAGCGCATGCGGGAGTTCGCGACGTTGCGGACGCTCGGTGCGTCGCGCCGGCAGGTGCTCACGTCCGTGATCATCGAGTCGCTCGTCGTGGGGGTCGTCGCCTCGATCGTCGGGCTCTTCCTCGGCCTGCTGCTCGCGAAGGGGCTCTTCTGGCTCTTCGACGCCGTCGGGTTCACGCTTCCCAACACCGGGCTGCTCTTCGAGACGCGCACCGTCGTCGTGGCGTTGCTCGCCGGGATCCTCGTGACGCTCCTCGCGAGCCTGCGGCCCGCGCTGCGTGCGACGCGCGTGCCGCCGATCGCAGCAGTGCGCGAGGGCGCGACGATCCCCGAGTCCCGGTATCCGCGGCTCCGTGGCGTCGGCGCGGCGCTGACCGCCGTGGTCGGCTTCGCAGCGCTCCTCTACGGGCTCTTCGCAAGCGGTCTCGGGACCACCCAGGTCCTGATCTGGATGGGGCTCGGCGCGCTCCTGATCTTCCTCGGCGTTGCGCTCTTCTCGTCGCGCATCGTTCGCCCCCTGGCCCAGGTGCTCGGCTGGCCGGCGACGCGGATGGGCGGCGCGGCGGGCCTGCTCGCTCGCGACAACGCGCGACGCAACCCGCAGCGGACCGCCTCTACGGCGTCGGCGCTGATGATCGGCCTCGCGCTCGTGACGCTCGTCGCGACGCTCGCGGCGGGCATCGTCAACTCGTTCAGAGGTGCAGTCAACGACCTCTTCACCGGCGACTACGCGATCACCGCGCAGAACAACTTCTCGCCCATCCCGACCTCCGCCGCCGAGTCGGCCGCCCAGGCGCCGGGAGTCACCGCCGTCGGCAACGTGCGGACCGGCGAGGCCCGGATCTTCGGCGAGACCGAGTTCGCGACTGCCGTCGATCCGGGAATGAAGGAGGTCATCTCGATGGACTGGGTCGAAGGGTCGCCGGAGACCCTCGCGACCCTCGGGGACGACGGCGCCTTCATCGACGACGGGTACGCGGACGATCACGAGCTACGGCTCGGCTCGCCGATCGAGGTCACCTTCCCGAGCGGCGAGACGAAGACGTTCCGGATCCGCGGCGTCTTCGATCCCCCGAGCGGCGGCTCGCCGTTCGGGGTCGTCACGATCTCCGCGGCGGCGTGGGACGCCGAGGTGCCGCGGCCCAAGAACCTCTACTCGTTCGTGAAGATGACCGGCGGCGCGAGCGACGCGAATCAGGCGGCGCTCGACGAGGCACTCGCCGACTTCCCGAACGCCAAGGCCCAGGACCGCGAGACGTTCATCGACAACCAGATCGCCGGGCTCAGCTCGATCCTCAACATCCTCTACGTGCTGCTCGCGCTCTCGATCGTCGTGAGCCTCTTCGGGATCGTCAACACCCTCGTCCTGAGCGTCTTCGAGCGCACCCGCGAGATCGGGATGCTGCGGGCGATCGGGATGACGCGCCGGCAGGTCCGCCGGATGATCCGCCACGAGAGCGTCATCACCTCGCTCATCGGGGCTGCGATCGGGATCGTCCTCGGCGTCGTGCTCGCCGCGCTCCTGATCGCACGGGTCGACTTCATCGAGTTCACGTTCCCGACCACGCAGATCATCGTGTTCGCGATCGCCGCGATCCTCGTCGGAATCCTGGCGGCGATCTTCCCCGCGCGCCGCGCGGCCAGGCTCAATCCGCTCGAGGCCCTCCACTACGAGTAGGGGCGAGATACGTCTCGCCCTACGGCCAACGAGAGTGCCCTGTCCGGGAGGGCCATCTGGCGCTCCAGCGACAGTCGGGCACCCTTTCGTCATGGACGAGGAGACGGGGATCTACCGCGAGGAAGTATGCTGATGATGGGCACGCTGGCCGACATCGCGACCGACACGCGTCAGATCCTCGCGATTCTGCGGGAGGAGGACGACGAGGATGAAGAGACGGAAGATGACGCCTGAGGAGTTCCGCGCGTGGTGGGACGCGCGCGAGACTCGGATCCAAGAGCTTCGGCGGCACGAGGAGCGTATTCGTGTCGAGCTCGAGGAACGTAGGGGTGCACACCGCCGCGAACGGAGCTAAGGAACGCGCGTGACGCCGGCCTCCGCGAGGGTCGCGATCTCCTCGTCGGTATAGCCGGCCTCGCGAAGGATCTCCGCGGAGTGCTCGCCCACGTCCGGCGGCGCGCTCGGGTGCGTGGCCCGCTCGCGGTCGAACGAGAGCGGAAGCGCGGGCAGCCTCAGCCCATCGATCCGCGGGTGGTCGAGCTCCTGGAGGATGCCCAGCGCGGCGGTCTGCGGTGACCGGGCGACGTCGCCGACGTCGGCAACGGGTGCGGCAGGGACGCCGCCTTCGCGGAAGCGCGCCTGCCAGGTCGCGGTGTCCGCCGTGCGAAGGCGTTCCTCGAGGAGCGCGGACAGCACGTCGCGATTCCGGACGCGGTCGGGATTCGTGCGAAACCGAGGGTCGCCGACAAGCTCCGGAGCCTCGAGGACGTCGCAGATCGCGCGGAAGAGCCTGTCGTTCCCACCCGCGATCATCAGCTCGCCGTCTCGCGTGCCGAACACCTGGTACGGCGCCACCATCGGGAACCGCGTCCCCTCGCCGGCGGGGACCGTGCCGTCGGCGAGGTAGCCGGCGACGTGGTACCCGACGTACCCGATCGCGGTCTCGTAGAGCGAGACGTCGACAACACCGCCATCGCCCGTGCGCTCCCGCTCGAGGAGTGCCGCAAGGACGCCGACGGCCGCCCACGTGCCCGTCCCCTGGTCGATCAGGGAGGATCCGACGCGCACCCCCGGGTGCCCGGGCTCGCCGGTGATCGAGATGAGGCCGCCCGCGGCCTGCATCAGCGCGTCGTATCCCGGCTCGCGGGCCAGAGGGCCCGTGTGGCCGTACGCGCCGACCGAGCAGTAGACGAGCCGCGGGTTCGCGGCACGGAGCCTCTCGGCGCCGAGGCCGAGCTCGTCGGCGAGCCCGGGGCGCAGGCTCTGGAGGAAGACGTCGGCGTCCGCTGCAAGCCGTAGCAGCACGTCTCGGCCGCGGGGGTCTCGGAGCGACAGGCCGAGCGAGCGCTTCCCCGCGTTCGCAGAGAGGAACATGGTGCCCTCGCCGTCCCAGAACGGCGGGCCCCAGGCGCGGCCGTCGTCTCCCGTATCGGGGCGCTCGACCTTGACGACGTCGGCCCCGAGGGCGGCGAGGATCTGGGCGCAGTAGGGCCCGGCAATCGACGTCGTCACGTCGAGGACACGCTTGCCGTCGAGGGGCCGGTGCGTCATGGGGGCATCTTCACGTCTGCGAGGATGCGTCGATGTTCGACCAGTTCGTCGACTGGGTCTCGGGCTCGCAGTGGAGCTACGTCGCGATCTTCTCGGTCTCGATGCTCGACGCGTTCTTCCCGATCGTCCCGAGCGAGACGGCGGTCATCACCGGCGGCGTCGTCGCGAGCTCCGGTGATCTCTCGCTGCTGCTCGTGATCCTCTGCGCGAGCGCCGGCGCCTTCGTGGGGGACAACATCTCCTACGGGCTCGGCGCCTGGCTCGGCGAGCGGAGTGTCAAGCGGGTCTTCAAGGGCGAGAGGTCGCGCAAGGCGTTCCTGTGGGCCGAGCAGCAGCTCGAGGCGCGCGGGTTCTACCTGATCATCGTCGCGCGCTTCATCCCGGGCGGCCGGACGGCGGTCACGTTCTCGTCCGGCTACACGCACGGAATGACCTACCGGCGGTTCGTGCTCGCGGACGCGATCGCCGCGCTCATCTGGGGGACCTACGCGGCTTTGCTCGGCTACGTCGGCGGCAAGCAGTTCGAGGAGGACCCGTGGAAGGGGCTCATCCTCGCGTTCGTCGTCGCCGTCTCGCTCGCGGGGATCGTCGAGCTCGTCCGGCACCGGCGCGAGCGGCGCCGGGCGGGCACCGCCGAGGCGGCACCCGCCGACGCCGATCCGAGCTAGGCGGTGGCCGCCGGGGTGCCGAGCCCGAGCTCGCGCCGCGCGCGAGCCGCGTACCACACGCCGGCGAGAAGGATCACGAGCGCGAGCATGCCGTGCAGGCCGTTGATCCAGCCCCCCTGCTCCTCGGTGTCGCCGAGGAAGGCGAGCTGGGCGACGCAGAGCACGAGGAATGCGACGGCGAGCCCGACGGCGTTCCAGTTGCCCCACCAGGCCCAGATCGCGCCGATCACGATCAGGAGCTCGCCGATGTGGACGACCATGGAGAAGCCGCCGTGCGCGTCGAGGGCGCCGTCGCCGGCGCCACGGACGTACGCCGCGATCGTGAAAGCCTGAATCAGCACGCCGACGACCACGATCACGCCCCCGGCGAGCACGAGCCACAACGGTGTTCGTCTCATGCGCGCGACCATACGACACGCGCCGGTCGGAAAACCGCTGCGGTGGGGTATGAAACGCAGGTGAACCGCCTCGCCGAAGCATCGAGCCCGTACCTCCTGCAACACGCCGCGAACCCGGTCGACTGGTACCCGTGGAGCGACGAGGCCTTCGCCCGCGCCCGGGCCGACGACCGGCCGTTGCTCGTCTCCGTGGGCTACAGCTCGTGCCACTGGTGTCACGTGATGGAGCACGAGTCCTTCTCCGACGAGCGAACGGCCTCGCTGATGAACGAGCTCTTCGTCAACGTGAAGGTCGACCGCGAGGAGCGCCCCGACGTCGACGCGCTGACGATGGACGCCTGCGTGACGATGACCGGGCAGGGCGGCTGGCCGACGACGGTCTTCCTGACGCCCGACGGGCAACCGTTCTACGCGGGCACGTACTTCCCGCCCGAGCCGCGCCACGGCATGCCGAGCTTCAGGCAGCTCCTCGAGGCGATCGCGACTGCGTGGCGGGAGCGGCGCGAGGAGCTCGAGAGCCAGTCCGCGAGGCTCGTCGAGGCGCTCGGCGGCGCCGCGCGGCTCACGGCAGGCGATGCCGAGCTCTCGCCGGCCCTGCTCGACGCGGCCGAGCGCGCTCTCGGGCGCGACTACGAGCCGGCTTTCGGCGGCTTCGGCACGGCGCCGAAGTTCCCGCCCTCCTCCGCCGTCGAGCTGCTCCTGCGGCGAGGTGGCCCGGAGGCGCTCGGGATGGTACGCCGCACGCTCGACGGGATGGCCGCGGGCGGGCTCTACGACGTCGTCGGCGGCGGCTTCCACCGCTACTCGGTGGACGCACGCTGGCTCGTGCCGCACTTCGAGAAGATGCTCTACGACAACGCGCTGCTCACCTCCGCGTACCTCCACGCGTGGGTGGTCACGGGGGAGCAGCGCTACCGCCGTGTCGTGGAGGAGACGATCGGCTACCTGCTGCGCGAGATGCGGCTCGAGTCCGGGGGCTTCGCGTCCGCGCAGGACGCCGACACCGACGGGGTCGAGGGGCTCACGTACACGTGGACGCCCGCCGAATGGGAGGAGCTGGGCCTCGAACCGGCGCTCCTCGAGCCGTTCGAGCACGGCCGCGGCATCGTCCGTGGCGAGCTCGACGACGCGACGAAGGCACGGCTCCTCGCGGTCCGCGACGAGCGTCCGCAGCCCTTCCGCGACGACAAGGCGATCGCCGCGTGGAACGGCCTCGCGCTCGCCTCTCTCGCGGAGGCAGCCCGGCGGCTCGAGCGCGACGACTGGCTCGAGGTCGCCGGGTCGCTCGGCGAGTTCCTCCTCGGCCCGCTCCGGGCAGCAGACGGGCGGGTGCTGCGCAGCATCCGCGCCGGGCGCGCGAGCGGTCCCGGGTTCCTCGACGACCACGCGAACGTCGCCCACGGCCTCCTCGAGCTGCACGTCGCGAGCGGCGACCCGCGCTGGCTCCTCGAGGCGCATCGTCTCGCGACGCTTGCGGTCGAGCTCTTCGCCGACGAGGAGCGCGGCGGCTTCTTCCTGGCTCCCCACGACGGCGAGGCGCTCGCCCTGCGCGCGAAGGACCTCGACGACGACCCGGCACCGTCGGGCAACTCGATGCTCGCGTCGGTGCTCGTGCGCCTGGGCCGGATCTGGGGCGACGAGCGGCTCGTCGAGAGGGGCGAGGGCGTGCTGCGGCTGCTCGCGCCGGCCATGGAGCGGGTCCCGCGTGCGTTCTCGTGGGGGCTCTGCACGCTCCACCTTCACCTCGCTCCACCACGCGAGCTGGCCGTCGTCGGCGACGTGCGCTCCGAGGTGGCGCGTGCTGCGCTCGCGCCGTTCCAGCCGGACACCGTCGTCGCGGTCGGCCCCTCCGCCGACGTGCCGCTCCTCGCGGGCAAGGAGCCGGTCGACGGTCGCCCCGCGGTCTACGTCTGCGAGCGGTTCGCGTGCCGGGCACCGGTCACGCGCGCCGGCGATCTGAGTAGCTAGATTCCCGCGAATGGCGACGACCGAGCTGACCGGGGCCGAAGAGGTCGCATGGGAACTCGACGACCTCTACGCGTCGCACGACGACCCGCGGATCGACTCCGACCTCGCCGCAGCCGAGGCGGACGCGAAGGCGTTCCGCGAGCGGTATCACGGCAAGGTCGCCGGGCTCGACGCGTCCGCGCTCGCGGAGGCGGTCACCGAGCACGAGCGCATCGAGTCGTCGGTTGTCCGCGCGCTGACCTACGCACACCTGCTCTTCGCGACGAACATGGCCGACCCGGTCCGCGGAGCCCTCGTTGCGCGCCTCGGCGAGAAGGCCGCCGCGCTCGACACGCAGCTCCTCTTCTTCGCGCTCGAATGGGCCGCCGTCCCCGACGACGCCGCGGACGCCCTTCTCGCCGACGAGGCGCTCGACCAGTGGCGCCACCACCTCCGCTCGCTACGGAAGTTCAGGCCGTATCTCCTCTCGGAGCCGGAGGAGAAGATCGTCACGGAGAAGACCGTGTCGGGCGTCTCGGCGTGGTCGCGCCTCTACGAGGAGCAGCTCGGCGCCCTCCGCGTCTCCCTCGACGGAGGCGAGCTCTCGCTCGAGACCGCGATGGCGAAGCTCTACGAGTCCGATCGCGACGTCCGTCGCGCAGCCGCCGAGGCGATCGGGGAGGCGCTCGGGCCAGGGCTTCGCACCCGCACGTTCGTCTTCAACACGATCCTCCTCGACAAGTCGATCGACGACCGGCTCCGCGGCTACCCCACGTGGATCTCGGCCCGGAACCTCTCGAACGAGACGACGGACGAGGCCGTCGAGGCGCTCATCGAGGCGACGACCTCGCGCTACGACGTGCCGCAGCGCTACTACAGCCTCAAGGCACGGCTCCTCGGTCTCGACCAGCTCGTGCACTACGACCGCTTCGCCCCCGTCGGGTCGGACAGCGAGAAGGCCTCGTGGGACGACGCGCGACGGATCGTCGTCGACGCCTACGGCGAGTTCTCGGAGGAGACCGGCGCGATCGTCGAGCGCTTCTTCGACGAGCAGTGGATCGACGGCCCGGTGCGGCCCGACAAGCGCACCGGCGCGTTCTGCGCGACGACAGTCCCGGGCGTCCACCCGTACATCCTCATGAACTACACGGGCGACCGGCGCTCGATCCTGACGCTCGCCCACGAGCTCGGGCACGGGCTCCACGGAGTCCTCGCCCAGCCGCTCGGGTACTTCAACTCGTCGACGCCGCTCACGACGGCCGAGACCGCCTCCGTCTTCGGCGAAGCGCTCACCTTCGAGCGGCTCCTGGCCGACGAGGACGACCCGCGGCGGCGGCTCGACCTGCTCACCGGGCGGATCGAGGACGCCATCGCGACGACGTTCCGCCAGATCGCGATGAACCGCTTCGAGCACGCCGTCCACACCGAGCGCCGCGAGAAGGGCGAGCTCGCTTCCGAGCGGATCGGCGAGCTCTGGCTCGAGGCGCAGGCGGCGCTCTTCGGCGACTCGGTGTCGATCGAGGGCTACACGCCGTGGTGGAGCTACATCCCGCACTTCACCGGCTCGCCCGGCTACGTCTACGCCTACGCGTACGGATACCTCTTCTCCCTTGCGATCTACCAGCGCTACGTGCGCGACGGCGAGGCGATGGTCGGCCCGTACCTCGAGCTGCTCCGGGCCGGCGGCTCGCGCCCGCCCGAGGAGCTCGCGCAGCTCGTCGGCCTCGACCTGACCGACCCCGCGATCTGGGCGAGCGGGATCGACGCACTGGCCGCGGAGCTGGACGAGGCGGAGCGCCTCGCCGGCGAGATCGGGCTCGGCTAACCCGCAGCCCTCTGGACGCCGTCTCAGCGTTTGGCAATCCGGTGAGGGGGCGATAGTCTCGCGCTCCGAACCGCACCATCTCCAGAAGGAGTTACGAATGAGGAAAGTCGTGCTCTTGGCGGCGGCGCTCGTCGTGATGCTCGGCGTGACGGCGTCGAGTGCGACCTCGGCCGCGTCCGAGACGGGGATCACCGCCCGCAACATCACGATCGGGGGCACGTTCCCCCTGACGGGCGCGGCGTCCCTGTACGCGACGATCGCCCCGGCGATGAAGGCGTACTTCTCGTACATCAACTCGCGCAAGGGGCCCGACGGGAAGCGCGGGATCTACGGTCGCCAGATCGTCTTCAAGTACTACGACGACGGCTACAACCCCGCCCAGACGGTGCAGTTGACGCGGCGGCTCGTCGAGGAGGACAAGGTCTTCGGGGTCGTCGGCGCGCTCGGGACCGAGCACAACGAGGCGATCCGCCCGTACCTCAACGCACGCAAGGTTCCGCAGATCCTCAATTCGACGGGTGCGTCGACGTGGGGCCGTGATGCGGGGAGGTTCCCGTGGACGGGCGGCTGGCAGCCGGACTACGCCTACGAGGGCGCGGATCTACGGCCAGGCGATCGCCCGCAACAGCCCGAACGCGAAGATCGCTGTGCTGCAGCAGAACGACAGCTACGGGCAGGACTACCTGCGCGGGCTCCGCGAGGGCCTCGGCGCCAAGGCGTCGAACATCGCGGGCGTCGAGCTGTACGAGGTCGACCGCGACGGACGTCCGGGCGCAGATGGCCCGGCTCCGCGGCACCGGGCGCGACGGTGCTCGTCATCCTCGCCACGCCCAGGTTCACGGTGCAGGCCTACGTGATCGCGAACGCGCTTCGCTGGTCGCCTGCCGTGATCTACACGAACTCCGTCTCCGCGACCGACACGTTCCTGACGCTCGCGAAGAGCTCGGGGGCCGGTGACCTTCCGGACAAGACGTTCACCGTCCAGTACGCGAAGGACCCGAACAACCCGTCGTGGGACAACGACGCCGCGATGAAGACCTACAAGCAGGTGATGGCGAAGTACTACCCGAGCGGGCGTGTAAGCGACACGCCTGAACTACTACGGGATAGCGGTCGCGCACGCGTTCACCCAGCTCATGTACAAGGCGGGGAAGAACCCGACGCGGGCCGGCCTGATGAAGGCGTTCCGCACCTGGAACGAGCCCAACCCGTTCCTGCTGCCGGGCAACCGGCAGAAGACCGGCGGCTCGGATCAGCTGCCGATCCAGTGCGAGCGGATCGTGAAGTACACGGCCGGCGCGTTCACGCCGGTGTCGAGGCTCAAGTGCGGGAGCGTCGCGACCTAGTCGCGGCATCCTCGACGGTTCCGGGCGCTTCCGAGGTCGGGAGCGCCCGGAACTGAGCCCAGTACTGCTCCATCGTCGTCTGCCGCGTCGAGCGGTGGACGAGGTCGACCGGTGCGACGTTCACCGCGCGGACGATCCACTCCGAGGCGGGCGGGTCGCCGACGTCGAGCACGTTGAGGCAGCCCGGGCGCCTGCTCGAACCGGCCGAGGAACATCCGCTCCCCGGTGAGCACGTAGGAGAGGATCGCGCGGTTCACCGCGCCGTGCGCGACGACGAGCGCGGTGTCCCACGCGTCGTCCGCCACGAGCCGCTCGAGGGCGGGGATCACGCGGTCGAAGAGCGCGCCGATCGTCTCGCCGCCGAGAAACCGCTTGTCGTTGGGCACGACGCCGCGGAACGCGTGGACGAAAGCGTCCTCGAGCTCGGCCGCGGGGATCGAGGAGAGCTTCTCGCCCATGATCTCCCTGAGCTCCGGCCAGACGTCGACCTGGTGGTCGGGAGCGACGAGCGAGGCAGTCTCGGTCGTCCTCGGGAGGCCGCTCGCGACGACCCGGTCGAGCTCGACGCCGGCGAGGAGCGCGTGGGCCGCGACCGCCTGCTCACGGCCCTCGGCGGTGAGCGGGCACCTCGTCCGGCGCGACCGGCCGGCCGCCGTCGTCGAAGTACGAGACCGCGCCGTGGCGCATCAGGTAGAGGCGTCGCCGCGTCACACGAGGTCCGCGACCAGGCGCAGCGCTTCAGGCTGGCGCGCCTGCAGGACGAGCGTCGTGACGCCGCTCTCCCGGAACGCCGCGAGCCGGTCCGCGATCCGCGCCCGGTCGCCGACGAGCGAGACCTCGTCCACGAGCGCGTCGGGCACGGCGGCGATCGCCTCCTGCTTGCGACCCGCGAGGTAGTGATCCTGGATCGTCGCCGCCGCCTCCTCGAAGCCGTACCGCTCTGCCAGCCGCGTGTAGAAGTTCTGCCCCTTCGCGCCCATCCCGCCGACGTAGAGCGCGAGCAGCGGCTTGAGGAAGTCGCGGGCCGCGGCGACGTCGTCCGCCACGACGATCGGCACGTGCGCGGCGAGGTCCCAGCCGTCGGGCCGCCCGCCCCGTCGCGCGAAGCCCTCCTCGAGCATCGGCAGGTGCGTCTCCGCGAAGCGCTCGGGTGAGAAGAAGATGGGCAGCCAGCCGTCGGCGATCTCCGCCGCGAGCGCCACGTTCTTCGGCCCGATCGCAGCGAGGTAGATCGGCACGTCGGCCCGCGGCGGGTGGAGGATGAGCTTGAGCGGCTTCCCCAGCCCGGTCGCGCCGGCCCCGGAGTACGGGATGTCGTAGTGCTCGCCGTGATGCTCGAGCGGCTCCTCCCGGCGGAGGATCGTCCGCACGATCCCGACGTACTCCCGCGTGCGCGTGAGCGGCTTGCCCCAGGCCTGGCCGTGCCACCCTTCCGCGACCTGGGGCCCCGAGGTCCCGAGCCCGAGCAGGACACGGCCTCCCGAGAGCATGTCGAGGGTCGCGATCGTGGCGGCCGTCGTCGCCGGCGAGCGGGCGGGCATCTGCATGATCGCCGTGCCGAGCGCGATGCTCGTCGTCCGTGCGCCGACCCAGGCGAGCGGCGAGACGGCGTCGGAGCCGTACGCCTCGGACGTCCACACGGAGTGGAACCCGCAGCGCTCGGCCTCCTCGGCGAGGCCGACCCAGAAGGGCGGGTCGTCGTACCCGAGTTGCAGTCCGAGACGCATTTGTCGATCCTAGTGCGCGGTGAGCGGGCTCTTCCCCCCGGAGTACGTCGAGGCGCGCGGGCGCTACCGCGCCTTCATGGAGGAGCACGTCTACCCGAACGAGGCGGCGATCGAGCGCGAGGACGACGAGGCGCTCGCCCTGCTCGAGACGCTCCGCGGGCGCGCGCGCGACGATGGGCTCTGGGCGCCGCACGTCCCGGCCGAGGCCGGCGGCACGGGGCGCGGGTTCCTCTACTACGCGTGCCTCAACGAGGAGATCGGCCGCTCGGCCTACGCACAGCTCGTGTTCGGCTGCCAGGCGCCGGACGCGGGCAACGCGGAGATCCTCCACCTCTTCGGCACGGACGACCAGAAGGCCGGCTTCCTCCGCCCGCTCGTCGCGGGCGAGGCACGGTCCTTCTTCGCGATGACCGAACCGGACGTCGCGGGCTCGGATCCGACCCTGCTCCGCACGCGGGCCGCGCGTGAGGGCGACGAATGGGTGATCGACGGGCACAAGTGGTTCTCGAGCGGCGCCGACGGCGCGCGGTTCGCGATCGTCTTCGCGATCTCCGACCCCGACGCCGCGCCGCATCGCCGCGGGACGATGATCCTCGTCCCCGCGGATGCGCCCGGCGTCGAGGTGGTGCGGCCGATCCCGGTGCTCGGCCACGCGGGGCGGGGCTGGAACACGCACTGCGAGGTGCGTTTCACCGGTGTTCGCGTTCCGATCGGGAACACGCTCGGCGGCGAGGGAGAGGCGTTCCGGCTGGCCCAGAAGCGGCTCGGGCCCGGGCGGATCCACCACGTCATGCGCTGGCTCGGGCAGATGCAGCGCGCCTTCGAGCTGATGTGCCGCTACGCGAACGAGCGCGAGGCGTTCGGCGGGCCGCTCGCCGACAAGCAGACCGTCCAGAACTGGGTCTCGGACTCGGCCGCCGAGATCCAGGCCTGCCGGCTGCTGACGATGGACGCGGCGCGCAAGATCGACGAGGGCTCCGAGGCGCGCGTGGAGGTCTCGCTGCTGAAGGTGTTCGCCGCGAACGCGCTCGTCCAGGTGATCGATCGCGCGATCCAGGTGCACGGCGCCCGCGGGCTCACCGACGAGACGCCGCTCGCGCGCATGGCGCTCCACGCGCGCGCCGCACGCATCTACGACGGCCCCGACGAGGTGCATCGCATGACTGCGGCCCGCCGCATCCTCAGGTCGTTCCGAGACGGCGAGGGCTGGCGCTTCGACTGAGGCCCGGCGACCGCGCGGGCGGCAGGCGGTCACGCCGGCGAGCGAGGGAGGCGTGCCGACCGAAGCGTCCTCGCGTCGCGGCCCCGGGACGTTCGGGAAGCGGAAGTCGAGCGGCGGGCGACCGGGCTGCACGACCCACGCGTGGCCCGTCTCGCCCGAGGAGAGCGCGATCCAGGCCGCCTCGGCCACGTCGGTCGCGGCGAGCAGCGGGAAGCCCGCGGCGTCGAGCCTCTCGCGCGCCGCGCCGGCGACCATCGGCGTGTCGGCGATGCCGGGGCAGACGGCGTTGATCGAGAGCCCGCGGTCGGCGAGCGCGGGGGCGATGCTCCGCACGTAGCCGACGACGGCGTGCTTCGTCGCCGCGTAGACCGGGTCGTCCGGCATCGCCGTCAGGCCCGCGAGCGAGGCCGTGCAGACGATGCGGCCGCCCCGCGGCATGACGGCCGCGAGGTGCCGCACGCCGAGGACGACGCCGTCGACGTTGACGGCGAAGGCACGGCGGTAGCTCGTCGAGATCCAGCTCGACGGGATCGGCCGCGCCGCCGAGCACCCCGGCGTTCAGGCAGGCGACCTCCACCGGCCCGACCGTGTCCCAGTGCTGCGGGTCGGAGACGTCGAAGCCTGTCGCGAGGTCGAGCGACGCGACGTCGAAGCCCTCGTCACGGAGGCGCGCGACGAGCGCGGCGCCGATCCCGGAGGCGCCGCCCGTCACGAGCGCGCGCCTCACGGGACGAGGACGACCTTGCCCGTCGAGCGTCGCTCTGCGATGAGGCGCAGGCCGGCGGCGCCGTCCGCGAGCGGGAAGGTGGCGCCGACGACCGGCGCCACCTCGCCGTCGGCCCAGCGGCCGAGGACCTCGACCGCCGCCTCGCGGACGAGGTCCGGCCGAAGCTTCGTCAGCCGGCCGAGGTAGAAGCCTGCGACCGAGACGTTCCGCCCCACGAGGAGCGCAGGGTCGACGGGCTGCCACGCGCCGCCGGCGAAGCCGATCCCGATGAGGGTGCCGAGCGGCCGGAGCCGTCCGAGCGCGGCCGCGAAGACGTCGCCGCCGACCTGGTCGAGGATCACGTCGAACGGGTCCGACGACGCGACGTCGTCGTACACCACCGCCTCGGCGCCGAGCCCGCGGACGACCTCGAGCTTCTCCTCCGAGCCGACGGCTCCGACGACCTCGCCGCCGAGCGCGCGCGCGATCCGGACACCGGCGCTCCCGACGCCCCCCGCCGCGGCCGTGACGAGGACGCGAGAGCCGGAGCGAACCGGCGCCTGCCGGGTGAGCGGGATCCAGGCCGTCAGGTACGCCATCAGGAACGCGGCGCCCTCCTCGAAGGAGGCCTCGTCCGGCAGATCGAAGAGCCACTGCTCGTCGACCACGGCGCGCTCGGCGAAGCCGCCGCCGCCGTCCCGGACGAATCCGATCACGCGTCGCCCGTCGGCCGTCATCCCGGCGATCTCGCTCCCAGGGACGTACGGGAGTGGCGGCGCCTGGGGGTAGCGGCCCTCGCTGATGAGCACGTCGGCGTAGTTGATGCCGGCCGCGCGCACCTCGACGACGACCTGACCGTCGCCCGCCTCGGGCTCGGGGACGTCGCGCAAGTTCGAGACGCCGCGCGTCGTCGAGGACGATCGCCCTCATCGGCGCGAGCCGGGCGGCTCGTGGTGAGTCACCACGGGCGTTGTCAGCGCCCCGTGAATGTCGGCGCCCGCTTCTCGATGAAGGCGGCGACGCCCTCGGCGCCGTCCTCGGATCGGAGGCAGCGGGCGAAGCCGTCCGCCTCGCGGCGCAGGCCCTCGTCCAGCGAGAGGTCGCGCGTCGTCCACGCGAGGTCGCGAAGGACGGCCACCGCGTGGGGGGACTGGGCGGCGATCTGCCCCGCGACCTCGAGCGCCGCGGCCTCGAGCTCCGCGACCGGGACGACCTTCTCGACGAGGCCCCACGCGTAGGCGGTCTCGGCGTCGACGAACTCGCCGGTGAGGTTGAGGAGCATCGCGCGACCCTGGCCGACGAGTCGGGGCAAGCGCTGCGTGCCGCCGCCGCCGGGGATCAGCCCGAGCTTGATCTCGGGCTGGCCGAGCCGTGCGTCGTCTGCGCAGACGCGGATGTCGCAGCACATCGCGAGCTCGAGCCCGCCCCCGAGGCAGAATCCGCGGATCGCGGCGACGAAGGGCGTCCGGGCGGCGTCCATCCGCCGGCCGAGCTTCTGGATCCCGCGGGCCGACCCGCCCGCCGAGGCGGACTCGCGGAGCGCGGGGAACTCCTTGATGTCGGCGCCCGCCACGAAGGCGCGCTCACCGGCCCCGCGGAGGACGATCGCGCGGACCCCGTCGTCCGCGTCGAGCGACTCGACCTCCGCCTCGAGCTCCTCGAGGAGCGCGCCGGAGAGCGCGTTCATCGGCGGGTTGTCGATCGTGACGAGCGCGACGGCGTCCCGTCGGTCGGTCGTGACGAAGGTCGCCGTCGAGGCCACTAGCGCTGCTCCGCCGCGACGGGAGCGTTGAACTGCTCGCGGAGCGCCGTCTTGCGGAACTTCCCGACCGCCGTCTTCGGGATCTCGTCGACGAACTCGAACCGATCGGGGAGCCAGAACTTCGCGAAGCTCGGCGCGAGATGCTCGCGGAGCTCGTCGTCGGTCGCCGTCGCGCCCTCCCGCAGGACGCACACGGCCAGCGGGCGCTCCGACCACTTGTCGTCGGGCACCGCGATCACGGCCGCCTCGGCGATGGCCGGGTGGCCCATCAGCGCGTTCTCGAGCGCCACCGTGGAGATCCACTCCCCGCCCGACTTCACGAGGTCCTTGGCCCGATCCTGGACCTCGACGTAGCCGTCGGGGCCGATCGTGACGATATCGCCCGTCTTGAACCAGCCGTCGTCCGTCCAGCGATCGGCCGAGTCGGGCGACTCGTAGTAGGCCGAGGAGACCGACGGGCCGCGCACCTCGAGCTCGCCCATGCTCTCGCCGTCCCAGGGAACGAGGCCCTGCTCGCCGCGCGCGCGGACCTCGACGAACGGGATCGGCGGCCCTTGCTGCGCACGCTTGTCGTACACGGCCGCGCCCTCGAGTCCGCGCTCCTGGCCGGGAGCGCCCGAGATCGTCCCGATCGGGCACATCTCGGTCATCCCCCAGCCGTGCGTGATGTGGAGCCCGTGTCGGTCGCCGAACGCCTCGATCATCGCGCGCGGCGGCGCCGCGCCGCCGACGGTCATCGTCCGGATCCGCGAGAGGTCCCACCCCTCCGGGCTCGCGTCGAGCGCGGCGAGGATCCCCATCCAGATCGTCGGCACACCGGCGCTGACCGTCACCTGCTCCTCGACGAACGCGTCGAGGAGGCTCTGCGGGTCGAGGTGCGGCCCCGGGAAGACCTGCTTCGCGCCCACGAGCGTGCACGTGAAGGGGAAGCACCACGCGTTCGCGTGGAACATCGGCACGACGGGGAGCACCGTGTCGCTCTCGTTGACGCCGAGGAGCCAGGCGGCCGTCAACGCATGGATCGCGATCGCCCGGTGCGAGTAGACGACGCCCTTGGGCAGTCCCGTCGTCCCGCTCGTGAAGCACATCGCGGCGGCCTCGCGCTCGTCGATCTCCCGGTAGGTGAACGCGCTCTCGTCGGCGGAGGCGACCAGCTCCTCGTAGTCGATCGCGCCGTCCGGCGTCTCGCCCGCGCCGACCGCGATCACGTGCTCGAAGCCGACCCGGTCGATGAACTGCTCGGCGAGGGGCCACAGGATCTTGTCGACGACGAGCACCCGGTCGCCCGCGTGCGACGCGATGTACGTGTTGTCGTCGGGGTGCAGCCGCAGGTTGAGGGTGTGCGTCACGAAGCCACCGACCGGCGCGCCGACGTAGGTCTCGAGGTGCTCGTGGTGGTTCCACATGAGCGTGCCGACGCGATCGCCGTCGTCGAGACCGAGCGCGCGCAACGCGACCGCGAGCCGTTTCGTCCTTGACGTGAACTCGGCGTAGCCGTAGCGGTGCCAGCTCTTGTCGGGCAGCCGCGAGACGATCTCGCGATCGCCGTAGAGCTCGTCCGCGCGCCGCAGGATCGCGGGGACGTTGAGCTGGTAGTCGATCATCAGGCCCTGCATCAGGCTCCTCCTCCGTCAACCACTGAGCAGATGATCGGCGACCTCGGCGCGAAGCTGCGCCGACGACGCCTCCCACGACTGGATGCCGAGGGCGCGCTTGTACAGCCGGTGGAGCACGTGCTCCCACGTGAAGCCGATCCCGCCGTGCGCCTGGATCGCCCGCTCGCACGCGGCGACCGCCGCCTCGGCAGCCTCCGACTTCGCGGCGGCAGCGGCGCGTGGCGCCTCGGGGTCGTCGGTCGCGACGCACCAGGCAGCCCACCAGGCAAGGGAGCGCGCCAGCTCGAGGTCGTGGTACGAGCCGGCGAGCGGGTGCGAGACGGCCTGGTACGTGCCGATGACGCGGCCGAACTGCTCGCGGCTCCTCGTGTACTCGATTGCGAGCTCGAGCGCGCGTGCACCGACGCCGATCGCCTCGAGCGCGAGGATCGCGAGCGAGCGCGTGCGCAGGGAGGCGAGCACGTCGGAGGAGCACAGCGCGCGCCCCGGCTCGCCCCCCGAGACGACGCCGAGCGGCCGCGACGCGTCGTTCGTCGCGAGCGTCTCCCGCTCACAGCCCTCGAGCTCGTAGATCGTGTCGCCGCCGACGACGGCAACATGCGTCGCGGTGTCCAGATCGGGCACGAGCGGGCCGAGGGCGAGCGTCCAGCTCGCGTCGCCCGATGCCACCGCGGCCTGATCCGTCCCTTCGAGGAACGGAACGAGGCACGAGGTCGACCAGAAGGGCGCGTGGAGCAGCGCCCGCCCCGCCTCCTCGTGGAGCACACCCTCCTCCACGAACGAGAGGCCGGCGCCGCCCTGCTCCTCCGCGACCGCGGCGCCCGTCCACCCGAGCTCCGCGAGCTGCGCCCAGGTCGGCTCCGGCGTGGCCGAGAGGAATGCCCGCGCCTGTGCGCGGAGCTCCTCCTGCAGCGGGGTGAAGGCGAGGTCCACTAGCGGGACCTCGGCAGGCCGAGCACGCGCTCGGCGAGGATGTTGCGGAGGATCTCCGACGTGCCGGCCTCGATGGAGTTACCGCGGCTCCGGAGCTGCTGGATCGTCCAGTAGCCGCCGTAGGGGGCGTTCCCCGGTAGGAGCTGGGCGTCGGGGCCGAGCAGTTCGAGCGCGAGCTTCGTGATCCGCTGGTTCGCCTCCGACCACTCGAGCTTGAGGACCGACCCCTCCGGTCCGGGCAGGCCGGTCCGCTCGAGCGCGCTGAGCGAGCGGTACGCCGTCCACCGCAGCGCCTGGAGGCGGATCCACTCGTGCGCGATCGCCTCCCGCTGGCTCGGTGTCGCGCCACGGTCGGCCGCGAGGCCGAGGAGCTTCCGCAGCTGGACCTCGAGCCGGGCGACGAGCGCGAACCCGAGCGTGCCGCGCTCGTGGAGAAGCGTCGTCATCGCGACGTCCCAGCCCCGGCCGACCTCGCCGATCACGTTCTCGACCGGGACCTCGACGCCCGCGAGGAAGATCTCGTTGAACTCCGCGTCGCCCGTGATCTGCGTGAGCGGCCGCACGTCGACGCCGGGCGCGTGCATGTCGACGATGAGGTACGTGAGGCCGGCGTGGCGCTCCGAGTCGGGATCCGAGCGGGCGAGGAGGATGCAGAAGTCGGCGATGTGCGCGTACGACGACCAGACCTTCTGGCCGTCGAGCACGAAGTGGTCGCCCTCCAGCCGCGCCGACGTCCGGACCCCGGCGAGGTCCGAGCCGGCGTCGGGCTCGGAGAACCCCTGGCACCAGATCTCATCGCAGGAGAGCAGCGGCTTCAGGTACCGCCTCTTCTGCGCGTCGGTCCCGAGGCTGATGATCGTGGGGCCGGCCATGCCCATCCCGATCACGCCGAGGTGCGGAGGGGCCTCTGCCCGTGCCTCTTCCTCGAGGTAGATCGCCTGGAAGCCCGGCGCCAGGCTGCGACCACCGTACTCCTCGGGCCAGGAGAGCCCGACCCAACCGGCATCGTAGAGGCGGCGGCTCCAGGCCCGGATTCCCTCGCCGTCGTACCGGGAGGCGCCGCCCGGGTGGCCGCGGAGCTCCTCCGGGAGGTGCTCGCCGAACCACGTCCGGACCTCGGAGCGGAACGCCGCCTGCTCGGGCGTGTCGCGGAAATCCACGGCGCGATCGTAGTCCGTTCCGGCGGTTGCCGTAACGACGCCTGAACACCCTGAAGAGGGCCGATGTCTACGATCGGGCGACGGGCGCGCCGCGCGCGGCCGCTCGCCGTCCGACTGTCGATGCGAGGAGCGCACATGACCGCACCGGAGAGCGAGCCCACGGCCGAACTGTCGGAGACACCTGCCGACGGCCCCGATCGAGACGAGGCACGCGTTCGCCTCGAGGAGGCGCTCGTCGAGATCAAGCGCGTGATCGCCGGCCAGGACGAGATGCTCGAGCGGGTGCTGGTCTGCCTCGTCGCGGGTGGCCATCTCCTGATCGAGGGGGTGCCGGGCCTTGCCAAGACGCTCACGATCAAGACGACCGCCGCAGTGCTCGGCGGCTCGTTCAAGCGCATCCAGTTCACACCGGACCTCGTTCCCTCGGACCTCGTCGGCACGCGCATTTTCCGGCCCGACCACGGCGACTTCGACACCGACCTCGGGCCTGTCTTCTGCAACTTCCTGCTGGCGGACGAGATCAACCGCGCGCCGGCGAAGGTGCAGTCTGCGCTGCTCGAGGTGATGCAGGAGCGGCAGGTGACGATCGGGCACGACACCCACGTGGTCCCGGAGCCGTTTCTCGTCATGGCGACGCAGAACCCGATCGAGTCCGAGGGCACCTACCCGCTGCCCGAGGCGCAGGTCGACCGGTTCATGCTGAAGATCCTCGTGGGCTACCCGGAGCGCGACGAGGAGCTGACGGTCGTCAACCGGTCGCTCGACGACCCCGTCGACGTGCGTCAGATCCTGCCGCTCGACGAGCTCGCCCACCTGCAGCGCGCCGTAAAGGACGTCTACGTCGACCCGGGGCTCGTGAGCTACGCGGTGAGCCTCGCGACCGCGACGCGGGAGCCCACCTCACTCGGGCTGAACGAGGTCGCCGAGCTCGTCGCCTACGGCGCCAGCCCTCGCGGCCCGATCTCGCTCGTCCACAGCGCCCGCGCGCTCGCCCTCGTCCACGGCCGCGACTACGTGATCCCAGCCGACCTCCGCGCGCTCGTCAAGGACGCGTTCCGCCACCGGCTGGTGCTCACCTACCAGGCGCTCGCCGAGGAGCGGTCCGCCGACGACGTGCTCGACGCCGTCATCGCGGCCGTGCCGCAGCCGCGTCTCGAGCTCGGGCGGCCCGCGGCAGCGTGACACGCGTTCTTCGGGCACTCGGCGCCGAGCCGACACCGGCCCGCCCCGGGCCGGGAGCCGTGCCCGAGTCGCTGCTGAAGGCGCTCGAGCTCACGATCGCGCGCCGCGTCGACGGCCTGCTCGCCGGCGACCATCGGTCCGCGCTGCTCGGCCGCGGCACGGAGCTCGCCCAGGTGCGGCCCTACGTGCCGGGCGACGACGTGCGGCTCATCGACTGGAACGTCACGGCCCGGACGACGGAGCCGCACGTCCGGGTGCACCTCGCCGAGCGGGTGCTCGTCACCTGGCTCGTGCTCGACACCTCGCCGTCGATGGCGTTCGGAACGGCGGAGCGCCGGAAGACGGACGTCGCGCTGGGTGTGACCCTCGCAATCGGGCACGCGGCGACCGTCCGCGGCAACCGGGTCGGGCTCGTGGGCTTCGGCGGTGCCGGTGAGCGGGTGCTCCCGCCCAAGCAGGGTCGCGCCGGGCTCGTGGGCCTGCTCCTCGGCCTGCGCGATGGGCACGAGCCGGATCTCGAGCACGGCGCGGGTGTCACGCTCGCCGAGGCGCTACGCCGGCTCGCCGGGGCGGCCCGGCAACGGTCGCTCGTCGTGATCGTCTCCGACTTCCGCGGCCCGCGGGACTGGCGCCGCTCGCTGCTCCAGGTTGCCGGGCGGCACGAGGTCGTCGCCGTCGAGATCCGCGACCCGCGCGAGCAGCAGCTCGAGCCCGCGGGGACGCTCTGGCTCGTCGACCCCGAGTCGGGCCAGCATCTCCAGGTCGACACGAACGACGGCAAGCTTCGGGCCCGTTTCGCCCAGGCGGCGACGGAGGAACGCGTCGGCGTCGCTCGCGAGCTGGCAGCCGCGGGTGTCGCCCACGTCGTGCTGTCGACCGATCGCGACTGGCTGCGCGACCTCGCGATCTTCGTGCGGAGGCGAAAGCGTTGAGCCTCGGCGCGCCCCTCATGCTCGTGGCACTCCTGGCGCTGCCCGTGCTGGTCGGCGCGTACATCGTCGCCGCGCGCCGCCGGCGCAAGGCGGCTGCGCGCTTCGCGAACCCGGCGCTCGTCCCGAACCTCGTGCCGAACGCTCCGGGCTGGCGGCGGCACGTGCCGCCGGTACTCGTCCTCTCCGCGCTCGCCCTGCTCGTCGTCGGGATCGCGCGGCCGCACATGGTGCGCGACGTGACGCGCAACGAGGCGACGATCGTCCTGGCGATCGATACCTCGAGGTCGATGGCCGCGACCGACGTCCAGCCGGACCGGTTCGGCGTCGCGCGCGAGGCGGCGCAGGCGTTCCTCGAGACGGTGCCCGACGAGTACGCAGTCGGCATCGTCTCGTTCGCAACCTCCGCCGACCCGGTGCTGCCGCCGACGACCGACCGGGAAGCGGCTCGAGTCGCGCTGCGTGAGCTCCGGCTCGGGTCGGGCACGGCGCTCGGGACGGCGATCACCCGCGCAGTCGACGTCGCCCTCGGCCGCCGCGAGGAGGAAGCGGCGCCGCCGCAGGCGGGCGAGCGGTCGCCCGCCGCGGTGCTGCGTGCTCTCGGACGGCGCCCAGACCTCGGGCGACGTGCGCCCGCTTCCGGCCGCGCAACGCGCACGGCGACTCGGAGTGCCGGTCTCGGCGCTCGCCGTCGGGACGGGCGATGCCACCGTCGAGGTGCCGCTCCCGGGCGGGCTCCGCCAGCAGGTCGTCGTGACCCCGGAGCCGCAGACGCTGCGGCTCGTCGCCCGTACGACCGGCGGGACGTTCGCCGAGCCCGCGACGGCCGAGCAGCTCGAGGCCGTCCACCGCGAGCTCGGCACCCGCCTCGCCCACGACCGCAAGCGCGTCGAGGTCACCTCCGCGTTCGCCGCCGGCGGTGCCGTGCTCCTGCTGGTCGGTGGAGCGCTCTCGTCCCACTGGTTCCGGAGAGCGCTGTGACGTCGCACCGTCTGCTCGTGCTCGCGGTCGTCGCGGCGGCTGCGCTGCTCGGCGGAGCCGGCGAAGCCCGGGCCGCCGACGAGTGCCGCGGCCTCCAGGTCTGCCTTCCCGTCCCCGGCCCCTGGGTCGCCGTCCCGGCTCCGCCGCGCGGTGGCGTCTCGAGCGTCACGTGGCAGCTCCGCTGCCCGCTGCGCAACTACATCGTCGCCGGGATCGACGCGCGTGTCAGCGACCGCTCGATCGACGTCAGCATCCGCGGCGAGAACGGCGCGCCCGTCTCGCCGGGCGTGACGACGGGCCGTGAGGTGCTCTTCACCGCCGTCTACACGGGCGGGGCCCCGCGCACGACGTCCTTCCGGCCGTTCATCGGGTGCGTTCCCACCTCGGGCGGCGGCGGGCGCGGCCAGACCTCGGTTCGCCATCCCACCGCGTTCGCGCCCGGGAAGCCACTCGACCGGCGCGTGCTGACCCGGCGCCTCGTCTCCGGCGGCTCGGTCCGCGTCGCGAGCCGCTGCCCGGCGGGTGCGCGGCTCCTGGGCTCCCAGCACGCCTACGCCTTCCGCACCGAGGAGCAGCCGGGCTCCACGCTCCTCGACGCGGTGCGGGTCCGGCGGGCGACAGCAGGCGGACGCGTGACCGCAGTCGGCACCGTCGCGCCCGTCGTGCCCCAGGGGCTCCGCGTCGAGCTGCAGCTCCATCTGCTCTGCACGAAGGTGACCCCGTGAGCTTCGAGGCGCCCGCCCTCCTCATCGGGCTCCTGCTGGTGCCGCTCGCCGCGATCGGCTACTGGCTCCTGCAGCGGCGCTCGGCCCCGTACGCGGTGCGGTACACGAACCTCGCCGTCCTCGCCTCCGTGGCGAGCCGCCGCCGCATCTGGAAGCGGCATCTGCCGGCGGCGCTGATGCTGGCAGCGCTCGCGGCTCTCTGCGTCGCGTTCGCACGCCCGACGGTGAACGTGCAGACGCCCGACGAGCGCGCGAGCGTCGTCCTCGTCGTCGACGTCTCCGGCTCGATGCGCGCCACGGACGTCAAGCCGACCCGGCTCGCCGCCGCGAAGAGCGCGATGCGGACGTTCCTCGACCGTGCGCCCGACTCGCTCCGGGTGGGCGTCGTCGCGTTCTCGGACGAGGCCCAGGTCGTCGTCTCGCCGACGGTGGATCGCGAGCAGCTCACGCAGGGGATCGACCTGCTCGGCCCTGGGTTCGGGACCGCGATCGGCGACGCCATCGCACGGGCGGTCGACCTCGCCCGGACGGCGACCGGCGAGGCGGGCACGACGTCGACCTCGCCCGTCAAGGACGACAAGGGCCGGTCGCTCGCCTCGATCCTGCTCCTCTCGGACGGCGCCCAGACGCGCGGCCTCCTGAGTCCCGGCCAGGGCGCCGAGCGCGCCCAGACGGCCGGGATCCCCGTCTTCACGATCGCCCTCGGGACGGACGCCGGCACGATCATTGCCGGCCCTCCGGGCCAGGAGCAGCAGATCCCGGTGCCGCCCGACCGCGAGACGCTCGCGGCGGTGGCGGAGTACACGGATGCAGAGGCATTCGACGCGGAGAGCGCCGACGCGCTCGACAAGGTGTACAGCGGCCTCGGCTCGCGGATCGGGCGGCAGGAACGGCCGCGCGAGGTGACCGCCGCGTTCGTCACGGCCGGCGCCCTGCTCCTCGCGGGAGCGGCCGGCGCCGCGCTCGCCGCCGCGCCCCGCCTTCCGTAGACCGCACCCGCGGCCGCGCGTAGGATCCGGCAGCCGATGCTGCTCTCGGTTCGCGACGTCACCCTTCGCTTCGGCGGGATCGTTGCCCTCGACGGCGTCTCGTTCGACGTCGCGAAGGGCGTCGTCTCTGGCCTGATCGGCCCGAACGGCGCCGGCAAGACGACGGCGTTCAACGTCATCACCCGGCTCTACGACCCCGACGAGGGCGAGGTCGAGCTCGACGGGGAGACGCTCCTCCGCACGCCCCCCCACGGGATCGTACGACGCGGGATCGCGCGGACGTTCCAGAACATCAACCTCTTCCGGACGATGACCGTCCTCGAGAACGTGCTCGTCGGCGGGCACGCGCTCGGGCGTCGCGTGGGCGACCCGGAGGCGCTCGAGGCGCTCGAGGTGGTCGGCCTCGCCGACCGCGCGCAGGTGCCCGCCGCGGCGCTGCCCTACGGGACGCAGAAGCGGATCGAGATCGCACGCGCGCTCATGGCCCGGCCGTCGCTCCTCCTCCTCGACGAGCCGGCCGGCGGCCTGAACCACGAGGAGGTCGAGCAGCTCGGCGACTTCGTGCTCCGACTCCGCGACGAGCGCGACCTGACGATCCTCCTCGTCGAGCACCACATGAGCCTCGTGATGCGCATCTCCGATCACGTGAACGTGCTCAGCTTCGGTCGGAAGATCGCGCAGGGCCCGCCGGCGCAGGTGCAGTCCGACCCGGCCGTGATCGAGGCGTACCTCGGGGTCGACACGAGCACGGAGCGGGGCGCCGAGTGACCGCGCTGCTCGCGCTGGAGGGCGTCGAGGCGCGCTACGGCCCCGTCCAGGCGCTCCGCGGGATCACGCTCGAGGTTCCCGACGGCTCGGTCGTCGCCGTGCTCGGGGCGAACGGGGCCGGGAAGACGACGACGCTCCGCGCCGTCTCCGGCACCGTCCGGCGCTCCGGATCGATCACGTTCGCCGGAAAGCCGCTCCGCGGTGGGCCGGAGGCGGTCGCGCGCGCCGGGATCGCGCACGTCCCCGAGGGACGGGGCACGTTCACCGAGCTGACCGTCCTCGAGAACCTCCGCCTCGGCGCGTACACGCGTCGCGAGCGCAATCTCACTGCGGACGTCGACCGGGTCTCGGCGTGGTTCCCATGGATCCCCGACCGCCGCAACCAGACCGCGGGGACGCTGTCGGGCGGTGAGCAGCAGATGCTCGCGCTCGCGCGGGCGTTGATGGGCCGCCCGCGCCTACTGATGCTCGACGAGCCCTCGCTCGGGCTCGCGCCGATGGTGGTGCGCGAGATCTTCCGGATCGTCCGTGAGCTCAACGAGCGCGAGGGCCTGACCGTCCTCGTCGTGGAGCAGGACGCGCGCATCGCGCTCGAGACGGCGCAGACGGCGTACGTCCTCGAGGTCGGCCGGGTCGCCGTCGCCGGCTCGAGCGCGGACCTCGAGCGGAACGAGTCCGTCCGGCGAAGCTACCTGGGCTACTGAGGGGCACGTTGGCCGACTTCATGCAGCAGGTCGTGGCGGGGCTCGCCTCAGGATCGATCTACGCGGCGCTCGCCCTAGCGCTCGTCCTCATCCACCGGGCGACGGGCGTCATCAACTTCGCGCAGGGGGAGATGGCGACCTTCTCGACGTACATCGCCTGGACGCTGACGACGAACCACGGCTGGAACTACTGGCCGGCGTTCGTCTTCACCCTCATCGTGTCGTTCGTCGGGGGCGCGGCGATCCACCAGGGCGTGATCCGCCCCAACGAGAAGGGCTCCCTCCTCCGCGTCGTGATCGTCACGATCGGCCTCCTGCTCCTCATCAACGGCGTCGTGACGCTCATCTGGTCGGGTGAGGTGCGGGCCGTGCAGAGCCCGTTCCCGACCCGGACGATCGAGATCGGGGGCGTGGCGATCTCGATCCAGGACATCGGCACGATCGGCGTCGTCCTCGCGACCATGGTCGCGCTCTGGCTGCTCTTCCAGTACACGAAGATCGGGCTCGCGATGCGCGCCGCCGCGGTCAACCCGGCCGAGGCGAGGCTCGTCGGCGTTCGCGTCACGTGGATGCTGACGCTCGGCTGGGGCCTCGCCGCGGTGCTCGGCGCGATCGCCGGAATGCTCGCCGCACCGAGCCTCTTCCTCGATCCGAGCCTCATGGCCGCCCTCCTCATCTACGCGTTCGCGGCCGCAGTCCTCGGCGGGATCGACTCGCCCATCGGGGCGATCGTCGGTGGGCTCACGCTCGGCGTCGGGCTCAACCTGATCGGCACCTATTTCGACTTCGTCGGCGCCGACCTCAGGCTGCCGGTGGCGCTCCTCGTGATCCTCGTCGTCCTGCTCGTCAAGCCTTCCGGGATCTTCGGCAAGACGGAGGTGAGGCGCGTATGAAGCTCGGGCGCTCGGTCCTGCCGCTCGTCGCGTTCGCCGTCCTGGCGGTCGTCGTGCTCGTTCTGCCGTCGTTCGTGTCCGCGTTCCGCGCCCAGCAGATCGCGTACGTCGCGATCTATCTCGTCGCGCTGATCGGCCTGAACATCCTCACCGGCTACACGGGCCAGATCTCGCTCGGGCACGGCGCCTTCATGGCCGTCGGCGGCTATACGACTGCGATCCTGATGTCCGACCACGGCGTCAAGGACGTCTGGACGATCCCGCTCGCGGCGCTCGTCGCGGGCGTTGTCGGGTTCCTGTTCGGGATCCCCGCCCTGCGCCTCTCGGGCCTCTACCTCGCGCTCGCGACCTTTGCGATCGCCGTCTCGATGCCCGCGGTCATCAAGCGCTTCGAGGGCTTCACGGGCGGCGGCAGCGGGATCAATCTCTTCGGGACGCCCGAGCTGACCGCATCCCTCGCGCCCGTGACGATCCTCGGCCAGGAGCTCACCTTCAACGACTGGCTCTACTACCTCTCGTGGACGGTCGCGCTGATCGGGTACGTCGTCGCGTGGCTCCTCCTGCGCGGCCGCACCGGGCTCGCGCTGCGCGCGGTGCGCGACAGCGAGACCGCGGCGCAGTCCTCCGGCGTGAGCCTCGCCAGGTACAAGACGCTCGCGTTCGGGGTGAGCGCGGCGTACGCGGGCGCCGCGGGGGCGCTCTTCGCGATCGCGACGACGTTCGTGAA
This sequence comes from uncultured Actinomycetes bacterium, assembly GCA_963734045.1. Taxonomy (GTDB): domain Bacteria; phylum Actinomycetota; class Thermoleophilia; order Gaiellales; family Gaiellaceae; genus Gaiella. The sequence goes on from CAVTFU010000010.1 coordinate 156,511, forward strand.
CCCCGACACGTTCCCGATCGCGCTCTCGATCCTGCTGCTCGTCGGCGTCGTCGTCGGCGGCCTCGGCTCGCTCGTCGGTCTCATCGTCGGGGCGATCTTCATCCAGTTCCTGCCGATCTGGTCACAGGAGGTCTCGCAGTCTCCGGGCGCTCCTGCGGTCGTCTCGGGAGCCGTCCTGATCGCGCTGATGTTCCTGCTCCCGATGGGTGCAGCGGGCCTCGTGGCACGTCTCAGACTCCTAACACGTCGTGGCTACGATCGGCCCGACTCGTCGGCTGACTGAGCCCGACCCGAACCGAAGGAGCCGGACCCCCCTCATGACGAAGAAGCTTGCGCTCGCGCTGCTCGCGCTCGTGACGACACTGGCGCTCGGCGCAACCGCGGCACTCGCCGGGGCCGTGGCGGCCGAAGCCGATCCGGGCGTCACCGACAAGGAGATCCTGGTGGGGGCGACGACCCCGCTCTCGGGCCCGTTCTCCTCCGTCTCCTCGGTGACGATCGGGGCGAGCGCGTACTTCAAGCACGTGAGCGCGACCGGGGGCGTCAACGGCCGCAAGATCACGTTCAAGTACCTCGACGACCAGTACGACCCCTCGAAGACCGTCCAGCTGACGCGGCAGCTCGTCGAGCAGGACAAGGTCTTCACGATCTTCAACTCGATCGGCACCGAGCACAACCTCGCCGTCCGCGACTACCTCACCGCGAACAAGGTGCCGCAGCTCTTCGCCGCCTCCGGGTCGACGACCCTCGGGCGCGACGGAGCGCAGTACCCCTCGTCGATCGGCTTCCAGCCGAGCTACCAGGCGGAGGGGTGGGTCTACGGGAAGTACCTCTCGCGGACGCGGCCCGGGGCGCGCGTCGCAGTGCTCTTCCAGAACGACGACTACGGCAAGGATCTCCTCGGCGGGCTCAAGCGCGGCCTCCAGCGCTCGAAGGTGAAGGTCGTCGCGGCGGAGCCCTACGAGGCAACCGCCGCCGACGTCTCCTCGCAGGTCGCGAAGCTGAAGGCCTCCGGCGCCGACACGTTCGCCGTCTTCGCCGTCGGCAAGTTCGCGATCCAGGCCTACGTCATCGCGAACAAGCTGGGCTGGAAGCCGAAGCTCGTCCTCAACAACATCGTCTCGTCCGCCTCGAACGTCATGACCATCGCCGGCGAAGGCGGGACGAACAAGCTCGTCAACGCCTCCATCTCGGGCGTCTTCCTGAAGGATCCGACCGATCCGCAGTGGCGCTCAGACGCGGGGATCAAGCTCTACCGGCAGATCCTCAAGCGGTATGCGCCGAGCGCGAACCCGGAGGATCCGTACCACGTCTACGGGATGGCCGCCGCGTACACGCTCGTCGAGGCGCTGAAGCGCGCCGGCAAGACGCCGACGCGCGAGGCCCTCGTCAAGGCGGCGTCCACGCTCAACCTGACGAAGAACCCCTTCATGATCCCGGGGATCCTGATCAAGACAGGAGCCGGGGACCGGTTCCCGATCGAGCAGATGCTCCTTCAGCGCTGGCAGAAGGGCTCCTGGAAGAGCTTCGGCGGGCTGTGGGGGTACCGCGGGGCCTAGACCCGCCAGGGAGGCAATCGCTTTCGAGGGCCCGCGCGAGCGGGCCTTCGCTGTCTCAGGTGAGGTTCCGTATGCTTGGCCGACCGGCGCGAGGAGACCGCCCGGCCACAACTCCCGATGGCCTCACTCGTCTCCGAGCTCCTCGCCACGCCTCTCGACGACCTCATGGCCGAGGCGAGGCGGCTGCGTCCGGGCACGCTCGTCACGTACTCGCCGAAGGTCTTCGTGCCGCTGACGACGCTCTGCCGCGACGTCTGCGGGTACTGCACGTTCGCCCGGCCGCCGCGCCGCGGCGAGCGTGCGTACCTGGCCGACGACGAGGTGCTCGCGATCGCCCGGGCAGGCGCGGAGGCGGGTTGTACCGAGGCCCTCTTCACCCTGGGCGACCGGCCGGAGGCGCGCTACCGGGTCGCGCGGGAGGAGCTCGTGTCGCTCGGCTGTGCGACCACGCTCCAGTACCTCGCGCGCTGTGCGCGCCGCGTCCTCGACGAGACCGGGCTGCTCCCGCACCTCAACCCCGGCGTGATGTCGCGGGCCGAGCTCGTCGAGCTGCGTGCCGTCGCCGCGTCGATGGGGATCATGCTCGAGACGACCGCCGAACGGCTTGCGGCCCGTGGGAAGCCCCACTGGGCGTCGCCGGACAAGGTCCCCGCCCGGCGGCTCGAGACGATTCGCCTCGCCGGCGAGCTCGGGATCCCGTTCACGAGCGGGATCCTCGTCGGAATCGGCGAGACGCGCGAGGAGCGGGTCGAGGCGCTCGTGGCGCTCCGCGAGCTGGCCGGGATGGGGCACCTGCGCGAGGTGATCGTCCAGAACTTCCGCGCGAAGCCCGGGACGCGGATGGCCTCGCATCCGGACGCTCCCCTGGAGGAGCACCTCTGGTCGATCGCCGTCGCGCGCATCATCCTCGGTCCCGACGTCCACGTGCAGGCCCCGCCGAACCTCGCCTACGACGACTTTCCGCTCCTGCTCGACGCGGGCATCGACGACTGGGGCGGTGTCTCGCCCGTCACAGCCGACCACGTCAACCCGGAGGCCCCGTGGCCCGCCGTCGAGCGCCTGCGAGACGCGTGTCGGGGCGCGGGCCTCGAGCTCGCGGCTCGGCTACCGCTCTATCCCGAGCACGTCGCCGACCTCGATCGCTGGTCGGACCCCGCCGTCGCGTCGGCGATCCGCCGGGCCGCCGACGCTCAGGGGCTCGCGCGCGAGGATCGGTGGGCGCCCGGGGAGCCGGTCGCCGTCCCGTTCGTCGTCGGTCGCGACCCGGCTCCGCTCGGCGCCGTCGGGGACGAGCTGGGCGAGGAGGAGCTGGTCCGTTTGTTCGCTGCCCGCGGCAGCGAGCGGGAACGCGTGCTGGCATCTGCGGATCGCCTCCGCCGCGAGGTGTGCGGCGAGGACGTGACGTACGTCGTGACCCGGAACGTTCAGTACACGAACGTCTGCTACTTCCGCTGCGGCTTCTGTGCGTTCTCGAAGGGCAAGCTCGCGGCCAATCTCCGTGGCCCTGCGTACCTCGTCCCTCACGAGGAGATCGTGCGCCGCGTGCGCGAGGCGTGGGAGCGGGGCGCGACGGAGGTCTGCCTCCAGGGCGGAATTCATCCGTCGTTCACGGGCGACTATTACGCGAGCGTCGTCGGCGTGGTCAAGGACGCCGTGCCGGACATCCACGTCCACGCCTTCTCGGCACTCGAGATCTGGCAGGGAGCCGCGACCCTCGGCATCGACCTCGACGGCTATCTCGCGCGCCTCCGCGACCTCGGCCTCGGCTCGCTCCCCGGCACCGCCGCGGAGATCCTCGACGACGAGGTACGGGCGGTGATCTGCCCGGACAAGGTGACCACCGACCAGTGGCTCGGGGTGCACGACGCAGCGCATCGTGTCGGTCTCCGGTCGAACGTGACGATGATGTTCGGGCATGTCGAGCGGCCGGTCCACTGGGCGCGGCACCTGCTTCGCGCACGCGAGCAGCAGCGGCGCTCGGGCGGCTTCACCGAGCTCGTGCCGCTGCCGTTCGTCCCGATGGAGGCGCCCATCTACCTGCAGGGACGGGCGCGTCGCGGGCCGACGTTCGGCGAGGCGCTTCTCGTCCACGCGGTCGCGCGCCTCGCGCTGCACCCGGACATCACCAACGTTCAGGCGAGCTGGGTCAAGCTCGGCCCAAACGGGGTGCGTCAGGCGCTTGCCTCCGGCGTCAACGACCTCGGCGGCACCCTGATGAACGAGTCGATCTCGCGTGCGGCGGGGTCGGAGTGGGGGCAGGAGATGTCGCCGGAGGCGATGGAGAGCCTCATCCGCTCGGTGGGCCGGGTCCCGCGGCAGCGGACGACCGTCTACGGAACGCCACCCGAGGCCCAGGTCCGCCGCTCGTTCGGTGCCGCTCCTCTCGCCGAGCCGGTGACCCCGCACGTGCGCGATGCCGGTCTCCGCCGTCCCGCAAAGCTCCTTCGACCGGCGGCGCTCGCCGTGGCAGCGCCCGGTCGGGCCATGCCCGACTGAACCTCAGCGGCGACGCCGGATCGCGTCGGTCGCGAGTGACGGTGCCTTCAACAGGAGCCGCGGGAGACCCGTGCGCGCGTGGTCGAGTGCGTCGCGGAGGCCGGCGCCCGCCTCCGGGCCGCTGAGGCCCGGTCCGTGACCGACGAGCAGATGCTCGGGCTCGCGGTGCGCGAGCGCCTCGCGAGGCGGCCGAAGCCGCATGAGCAGGTGCATGCCCGCCTTGTCGTCTCCGGTACGGAAGAACGCGTTCGTCCCGACGGCCTCCGCGACGACGAGCGTTCGCTCCGCCGGCCACCAGAGAGCCACCTCGCGCCACCGGTCGGAGCTCCGGACGGCCACCACCTCGAACGGCGTGGCCGGGAGCGACGGTGGGACGACGAGGTGCGGGACGCCGAGCTCGGCTGCGATCGCCGCGCAGTCGCGGTTGTGCCGGTCGAGGAGCTGGACGACGGCTGCCGGCTCGCCGAGGGCACCCGCGCGCTCGAGCGCAGGCGGGTGTCGGACCGGGTCGACGAGCCAGACGCGACCGTCCGACGCGAGGGCGTGCGAGGTGCGCGTCATCGGCTCGTCGACGATCCAGGAGAACCCGCGCTCGCCCCGGTCGTTGCAGAACGCGATCGCCATGGCTCGAGCCTACGGGCAGCGCCGAGGGGCGAGTCGGCCGTTGTCTGCGGGGGCGAGTGCGCAGCCGAGCCCCAACCTCCCCCAGGGGCACTCCCGTGTCCCTGAAGACACGGTATCGGCGAAACTCGGCGGTTCGTGCCGCCTCTGCGCCGACTTCGTGTCGGCGCGCACCGGGACTCGTGTCTCGGTCGAACTCCACGCGTCGCCCGGGTCATGCTCGAGTCGCTGTGGGCTAGGGCCAGTGTCGCGCCGGCCTCCTGACCGTGCAGGGATAGCCTGCTCAGCGGGTGTGGCCGTTTCGCCTCCGCGACGCCGCGTGACCGCCGTCGCTCGCCGGGGCGATCAGCGCTCGGCGAGCGCGTCGGCCGCCTCCGCGAGCGTGAAGCGCGCCGCGAGCAGGGCACTGCCCGCGATCGCTCCCTCGCAGCCCACGGCGCGGATCGCGCGCAGGTCGTCGAGCGAGGAGACGCCACCCGCCGCGAGCACCGGCAGCCCCGCAGGCAGCACCTCCCCGAGCAGGTCGAGGTCGGGGCCGGCGAGCGAGCCGTCCCGCGCGGCGCTCGTGACGAGGAGCCGCTGGATGCCGGCGCGGGAACAGATCTCGGCCAGCTCGCGTGCCGTCGCGCCGGAGTCGCGCGTCCAGCCGTCGATGCTCACGCGGCCGTCGCGCACGTCGATCGCGACAACGAGCGACTCACCGAACCGGCCGGAGACCTCGGCGAGGAATCCCGCCGCGAACGCTGCGGTCCCGACCATGACGCGGTCGGCGCCGGCGTCCAGCGCCGCGGCGATCGCCTCGACCGTGCGATAGCCGCCTCCCACCTGCAGGGGGAGGGCGCCGGCTGCCGCGATGCGCTCCACGAGCCCGAGGGAAGGAGAGCCGGAGAAGGCGCCGTCGAGGTCGACGAGGTGGAGACGGCTCGCTCCTTCCGCTGCGTACCGGCGTGCGAGCGCGACCGGATCCCCGGCCTCGAGGGTGACCGCATCCCGCCGTCCTCCTGCGAGACGGACTGCACGCCCGTCGAGGACGTCGATCGCCGGGATCACTTCGAATCGCTGTGCTAACACGTTATCATGCTAACATGATAGCGCGATGGCGAGGTCGGAGCGGGAGACGATGGATCACGCGGTCGAGCCGGTCGACGGCCTCGACGCGCTGGTCGACGCACTGCTCTCGCTCCGCACACGCGACGAGATGACGCGGTTCGTGCGCGATTTGTGCACGCTCCCGGAGCTCGAGGCCCTCGCCCACCGCTGGCAGACGGCGATCCTGCTCGAGCAAGGTGTCCCGTACGTCGAGATCGCCGAGCGCGTCCCGACCTCGACGGCGACGGTGACACGCGTCGCGCAGTGGCTCCGCCACGGCGCGGGCGGCTACCGCATCGCCCTCGACCGGGCTCGGCGCCGCCGGAGCACGAGATGAACGCAGTTCGAGCAGGCATCCGGAGCGAGAGCCGCCTCACCGTGGCGGTACCGTCAAAGGGGCGGCTCGCCGAGCCGTCTCTGCGGCTCCTCGCCGATGCGGGGCTGTCCTTCGAGGCGACCGAGCGCTCGCTCGTCGTGCCGTGCGCGAACGCTCCCGTCGACCTCCTTCTCGTGCGCACCGACGACATCCCCGAGTACGTGCAGGACGGCGTCGTCGACCTGGGGATCACGGGTGCGAATCTCGTCGCGGAGACAGAGGCTGCGGTCACGACGCTCGCCGAGCTCGGCTTCGGGCGCTGCACCCTCTCGATCGCCGTTCCCGCCGACACCGCCCTCGCGACAGTCGAGGAGCTCGATGGCCTGCGCGTGGCCACGTCGTACCCCGCCTCGACGAGGCGCCTGCTCGGCGAGCGCGGGGTCACCTGCGAGCTCGTGCCGGTCTCGGGCTCGGTCGAGGCCGCGCCGCGACTCGGTCTCGCCGACGCGATCGTCGATCTCGTCTCGACCGGATCGACCCTGAGCGCAAACGGCCTGCGCCGGGTTGCCGACCTGCTCTCGTCGCAGGCGGTGCTCGTCGCCGGCCGTGCGGCCGACGCGCACACGACGGAGGTCGCGCGCCTGCGGCTCATGCTCGAAGGCGTCGTCGCGGCCCGGCGCCGCCGCTACGTGATGATGAACGCCACCGTCGACGATCTGTCCGCGATCCGTGCCGTCCTGCCGAGCATGGGCGCGCCGACGGTGCTCCAGCTCGCCGAGGAGGGGCAGATCGCCGTTCACGCGGCGGTCGACGCCGACGACGTCTGGACGCTCCTGCCCGCCCTGAAGGAGGCGGGGGCGTCGTCCATCCTCGTCCTTCCGGTCGAGAGGCTCGTGCCGTGACACGCGGCGGGCTCGACGACGCGCTCGCCACGGTCGCGCCGATCGTGGCCGACGTCCGCGCGCGTGGGGACGAGGCGCTGCGCGAGTGGACGAGCCGCCTCGACGGGCCACGGCCGGAGAGCTTCCGGATCGACGCCGGTGCGCTCGAGCGCGCATCGATCGCGACGGACGAGCTGGAGGCGCTGCAGCGAATGATCGCCGCCGTCCGGACGTTCAACGAAGCGCAACGGCCGCCCGACACGTCGGTCGAGGCGGCGCCCGGTGTCGTGTCCGAGCGTCGCTGGCTGCCACTCGACGCCGTCGGCCTCTGCGTTCCCAGCGGGCGGGCGCCGCTGCCGTCGTCTCTCGTGATGACGGCGGTCCCGGCGCTCGTGGCCGGGGTCCGCAGGCTCGTCGTCGTGACACCGAACCCGTCCGAGGCGATCCTCGTCGCGGCGCGCGAGCTGGGGATCGACGAGCTCTACGCCGTCGGCGGCGCGCAGGCGGTCGCTGCGCTCGCGTACGGCACCGAGACGATCGCCCCCGTCGACGCCATCGTGGGCCCCGGCAACGCGTACGTCACCGCCGCGAAGCTCCTGGTCTCCGGCCACGTGCGGATCGACCTTCCGGCCGGGCCGAGCGAGGTCGTCGTCATCGCCGACGCGACCGCCGACCACGCCGGCATCGCCGCGGACCTCCTCGCGCAGGCCGAGCACGGCCCGGACAGCGAGGCGCTCCTGCTGACGACGGACGCGGACCTCGCAGCCCGCGTCGAGGCGCTCGTGGCCGGCCACGCGAACGTCTCCGTCGAGCGGGTCGAGACCCTGGCCGAGGCGCTCGCGCAATCCGAGCGCTACGCGCCCGAGCACCTCGAGCTCCACGTCGGCGACGCGGACGAGCTGCTTCCATGGGTCCGGAACGCGGGCGCGGTGTTCGTGGGCTGCTCGTCGGTCGTCGGCGACTACGCGGCGGGCGCGACGCACGTGCTGCCGACGGGAGGGCTCGCCCGCTCGACGGGCGGGCTCGGCGTCGAGGCGTTTCTCAAGCCGCTCCAGGTGATCAGGGCGACCGAGGCGGGGCTCAGGCGCGCGAGCGAGATCGTCGGCCCGCTGGCGCGTCTCGAGGGATTGCCGCTCCACGCGGCGGCGGTCGCGGGATGAGCATCGCTCGCGCGCGTGCCCGGCCGGTCGCGGACGGCTTCGCGCCGTACGCCTGGGCCGCGTCCGTCGCCGAGGTTGCCGCGAGGCACGGCATCCCCATCGAGACAGTGCTCAAGTTCGACCAGAACACGCCCGCGCTGCCCGGGGTACCGCAGGTGCCGCTCGCGGAGAGCATGGCTCGCCTGAACGAGTATCCCGACGGCACGTACGCCGAGCTCTGCGTCGCCGCGGCCGGCTACGCCGGTCTCGCGCCGGAGAACGTCGTGGTCGGCGCCGGTGCGGACGATCTCATCCTCCTCGTCGCCCACACCTTCCTGGCGCCCGGCCGGCGTGCTGCGATCGACCCGCCGACGTACGCGCTCTACCGGATCGCCACGACCCTCGAGGGCGCGGACGTCGTTGGTGCCGACGTGGACGCCGATGTGCGCTGGGTGTGCAATCCCGAGAACCCGACCGGCACCTGGGTCGAGCCCGAGGAGATCGTCTCGCTCGCGCGGGCGCAGCCCGCGACGCTCGTCGTCGTCGACGAGGCGTATCTCGAGTACGGCGCGCGGTCGTGCTCGCCGTGGGTCGACGAGCTGCCGAACCTCGTCGTCCTGCGGACGCTCTCCAAGGCGTTCGGCCTCGCGTCGCTGCGGATCGGCTACGCCCTGGCGCACCGAGAGACCGCGGCGTTGCTCACCGAGCGGCGCGCGCCTGCGCCGATCTCGGGCCCGGCCGCCGCGATCGGCGCCGCGGCGCTCCGGTCGCCGAGGCTCGGCGACGTGGCCGAGACCGTCGCCGAGCGGGAACGCATGCGCGCCGCTCTCACCGCCGCCGGCTTCGTGGCCGAGCCAACCGCCACGAACTTCGTCTTCGTGCGCAGCGCCGAGCCGCTCGCCGAGCGGCTCGAGTCGCAGGGGCTCGTCGTGCGGGCGTTCGACGAAGGGATCCGCGTCTCGATCCGGCGCCCGTCGGAGAACGACGTGCTGCTGCGCGCGCTCGGCGCCGAGCCGGGTCCGTCGCCGGGACGCGAGGCGACGGTGCTGAGGACGACGACCGAGACGGCGCTTCGGTTGACCTTGCGACTGGACGGGACGGGGCGGACGCGGGTCGATACCGGCGTCGGGTTTCTCGACCACCTCCTGACGCTCCTCGCCTTCCACGCCGGCTTCGACCTCGAGCTCGCGGCCGGCGGAGACCTCGCGGTCGACGAGCACCATCTGGTCGAGGACGTCCACGCCGCGCTCGGCACCGCCCTGGCGGAGGCGCTCGGGGCCCGCGCCGGCGTGATGCGCTACGGGTCCGCGATCGTGCCGATGGACGAGGCGCGAGGCACGGCGGCCGTCGATCTCGTGAGGCGCCCGCATGCGGAAATCGCTCTCTCCTTCGCAGGCGACCGGGTCGGCGCGCTCGCGGTCTCGCTCCTCGCCCACGCGCTCGAGCGGCTGGCGATGGAGGCCGGCTGCACCGTCCACGTCGACGCCGAAGGCGACGACGACCACCACGTCGCCGAGGCGGCCTACAAGGCGCTCGGGCAGGCGCTCCGGCAGGCCGTCGCCCCCGGCGCCGCGGGGATCCGCTCCACGAAGGGGGCCGCGTGACGCGCGTTCGGTGTCAGACACCGTTCGCTGTCAAGGCGAACCTGTGCCGATGTCGTGTCGATTCGTCCACAGGCCCGGAATCGGTGCCGATCCAGGGCCAACGGTCGCTGCGACGACCCCGCATCGGCGTATTCGGCGATCGCCAAAGCGGACAACTTGACAAGAGCCGGTGTCTGACACCGGGTCCGCCCACCACGGCGGAGCGGGCGTGAAGGTGGCGATCGCCGACTACGGCGCCGGAAACCTCCGCTCGCTCACGGCCGCGCTTGGGCGTGCCGGAGCCGAGCCCGTCGTGACGGTCGCTCCCGCCATCGCACGGGAGGCTCCGTTGACGCTGATCGCCGGCGTCGGGCACGTGGCGAGCGCCGCCGCCGGCCTCGCCGAGCACGGCCTCGCCGACGCGCTTCGCGACCGCGCGGCGGCGGCGCGGCCGGTGGCGGGCATCTGCGTCGGCCTCCAGCTTCTCTTCGGCCAGAGCGAGGAAGGCGGCGAAGGCCTCGGCCTGCTCGACGGCTCCGTGCGCCGCCTTAGCGCGCGGACCGTGCCGCACATGGGCTGGAACACGCTCGCGTCGAGCCGCGCGAGCACGATCCTCGACGGGCTCGAGGGAGCCGACGTGTACTTCGCCCACAGCTTCGCCGTCGAGCCGACGGACGAGGCGCTGACCGCGGGCACGGTCGACCACGACGGGCCGATCGTCGCGGCGGTCGAGTCCGGCGCCCTCGCCGGGGTCCAGTTCCACCCGGAGCGCAGCGCGGCGGCCGGAGCGCGCGTCCTCGAGAACCTGTTGCGATGGTCAAGAAGCGCGTGATCCCCTGCCTCGACGTGGCGGGCGGTCGCGTCGTCAAGGGCGTGCGGTTCGAGAACCTCCGCGAGATCGGTGACCCCGTCGAGCTCGCGACCCGCTACTCGAGCCTCGGCGCCGACGAGCTCGTCTTCCTCGACATCACGGCCACGCTGGAGGGTCGCGGTCCGATCCTCGACGTGATCTCGCGCTCCGCCGACGAGCTGCAGATCCCGTTCACCGTCGGCGGTGGTGTGACCGGCGTCGACGACGCACGCGCCCTGCTGCTCGCCGGCGCCGACAAGGTGGCCGTCAACCGCGCCGCGTTCGACGACCCGGCGATGCTCACCGCCCTCGCGGGCGAGTTCGGCTCCCAGGCGGTCGTCTGCGCGATCGACGCGCGCGACGGCGAGGTCGTGACACATGCCGGTCGCGAGCCGCGCGGCCGTGATGCCGTGGAGTGGGCCTGCGAGGCGGTCGAGCGGGGGGCGGGGGAGATCCTGCTCACCTCGATCGACGCCGACGGCACGCGCGCCGGATACGATCTGCCGCTGACGCGGGCCGTCGCAGAGGCGGTCGCGGTGCCGGTGATCGCATCGGGCGGGGCGGGCGAGGCACGCCACCTCGGTGAGGCGTACGAGGCCGGGGCGGAGGCCGCGCTCGTCGCGTCCATCGTCCACGAGCGGCCGGAGCGGCTGCCCGAGCTGAAGGCCGAGTTGCGGGAGGCAGGATGGCCGATCCGGACGTGAGCCTGACTCCCGTCGTCGTGCAGGACGTGGAGACGAATCGCGTGCTGATGCTCGCCTACGCCGACGAGGAGGCGGTTCGACGCACACGCGAGACGGGCGAAGCGTGGTTCTGGAGCCGCTCGCGTGGCGAGCTGTGGCACAAGGGGGCCACGTCGGGGAACACGATGGCCGTCGAGGAGATCGCAGACGACTGCGACGGCGATGCGCTGCTCTACCGCGTCCGGCCGAACGGCCCCGCGTGCCACACCGGCGCCGAGTCGTGCTTCGCGCCGTGGCTCTGGCGCGTCGTCAAGGAGCGCGAGGCCACCCGCCCGCCGGGCTCGTACGTCGTCTCGCTCCTCGACGCCGGGCCTGCCGCCGCAGCGCGCAAGGTCGGCGAGGAGGGAGTCGAGGCGGCTCTCGCGGGCGTCGCCGAGACCGATCACCGGCTGGTCGAGGAGCTCGCCGACCTCTGGTTCCACGCCTACGTCCTGCTGGCCGCCCGGGGCCTGCAGCCCTCCGCCGTCGAGGACGAGTTGCGGCGGCGTCACGCCTCGCCGCCGAAACCCTGACGAAAGCTCGTTCACGACGGCGCAGCTCGACCTGGGCCGGCCTCTGGCGCGCGCCGCAATCACTCCGGTAGCCTGCGCGCGATGCACGGCCTCCATGACTGGTTCGCGACCGTTCTCCGTCAGAACGGCTGACCCGCCGCTTCCCACTTCGAGCGTCGAGGGAAGCGGTGGGACAGTGACGCGCACTCCGGCCTGACGCGACGTCGGCCGGCGGACGCGCGCTCCTTCCCGCCCATGGAGGAAGGAGTCGACGATGCCGATGCCGCATCGAACGTTCGCGGAGGTGGCGAAGCGCCGCCTCGTCGGAAAGGAAGGCAGTGAGCGGGTCGCCACGATCCGTGCGCTGCTCGAGGAGCTGCCCGGCTACCGGAACGGCCCGTACGCGGACCTGCGCAAGTCGCTCGAGGCCGAGCTCGACCGTACCCGGGTACGCGGGAAGGTCCTGCACCGGGACTCGCTCCAGGTGCGGCGCGAAGGCGCCGCCCAGATCGCGCTCGTGGGTCCGCCGAACGCCGGCAAGTCGTCGCTTCTGCAGGCGCTCTCACAGATCCAGATCAAGACCGGCGACTACGCGTTCACGACGCTGCGCCCGGTGCCTGCCCTGACGCGGATCGGCGGCGTGCTCGTGCAGCTCGTCGAGATCCCGGGGCTGATCGAAGGCGCCCACGACGACCGGGGAGGCGGCCGAGCCCTCCTCGGCGTGCTCCGCAACGCGGACGCGATCGTCTACTGCGCCGCGGCGGACGAGTCGCTCGAGAGCCTCGACATCGTCCGTCGCGAGGTGACGGCCGCCGGGATCGAGAAGCGGGCGATCCTCGCGCTCACCAAGGCCGACGAGCCCTCCGACGACGACCTGGCGCGTGCCCGCGAGACCGCTCGGGGCGATTCACAGGCGTTCGAACAGGTCCTGCCCGTCTCCGTCCTCGACGACGAGAGCCTCGAGCGGCTCCGTGAGGCGATCTGGTCGTTGACCGGATTGATCCGTGTCTTTCCCCGGCACAACGGCAGCGTCGACGACGAGCCGTTCGCGCTTCCGTGCGGTGCGACGGTGGCGGACCTCGCGGATTGCGTCCATCACGAGCTCGGCGCCTCATGCACCGGTGGGCTCGTCCGCGGGCCGTCGGCGCGCTTCGAGGGGCAGCGCGTCGGGCGGGGCCACGTCCTGGCCGACGGCGACGTCGTGGAGATCGTCATGCGCTGAGACGCGCACGAGTCGTCGCCGGGCTTCCGCCGGCTGCACCCGTAAACGCCTCAGACGCCCCACTTTCCCGCGAGCAGCCGGGGCAGCAGGTCGTCGAGCAGGCGGAGCGTCATCCCCCAGAGCACGTGGCCCTCGACGTCGATCCCGTCGACGAGGAGCGGCTCGGGAAAGCGACGCGACGTGAACGGGAGCCTCGCCCGCGACGCCGGATCCACGAGCGCGCGCGCCGAGGGTGTGAGAACTCCGACGATCTCGTCCTCCTGGAGGCGCCACGACGTGTCGGCCGGGACCTGTGCGAGAAAGGGATGTACGCGCCAGCCGGTCGCCTGCGTCTCGAGCGGGTCGAGCTCGGCGACGATCCGCACCGCGCCGCGATCGAGCCCGATCTCCTCCTCGGCCTCGCGGAGCGCGGTCGCGCGCAGGTCGGCGTCGCCTGTCTCGGGCTTGCCCCCCGGCAGCCCGAGCTGGCCGCCGTGGAGGCCGCCGTCGTCCGCACGGACGACGACCACGACCCTCAGCTCTCCCTCACCGTCGCGGTACACGGGCACGAGCACGGCCGCGTCGCGAAGCTCCCGGCTCACGGCAGCTCGTGCCGCAGGAGGTCGTCCACCGTCTCCCGCGCGCGAATCATCCGCTCCGAGCCGTCGCGGACGAGGATCGCCGCGGGTCGCGTGACGCCGTTGTAGTTCGACGCCATCGCGAGTGTGTATGCCCCCGTCGCGGGGATGGCGAGCAGGTCACCTCTCCGGGGCGACGGGAGCGCGACGTCGTCGATGAGCACGTCGCCCGATTCGCAGTGCATCCCGGCGACGCTGACGACCTCGTCTCGGGGCTCGTCGGCGCGCGCCGCGGAGAGCGCGGTGTAGCGCGCGTCGTAGAGCTGCGGGCGAGGGTTGTCGGACATGCCCCCGTCGACGGCGACCCACGTCCGGCCCGCCAGCCGCTTCACGCTGCCGACGCGGTACAGCGTCACCCCGGCGCGGCCGACGAGCGAGCGACCGGGCTCGAGCCACACCTCCGGCTCCGGAAGGCCGGCCTCCGCGAACGCCGTGCGGGCGGTCGCCACTGCCGAGCCCACCAGGCTGGCGGCGTCCGGGACGTCCTCGTCGAGGTGGTGCCGGATCCCGAAGCCGCCCCCGAGGTCGGCGACACGGGCGACCCAGCCGTGCGTTCGCTTGCAGGAGGCCGCGAACGAGGCGAGGCGGACGATCGTCTCCGCCTGGGCGTCGAAGTCCTGGAGCTGCGAGCCGACGTGGACGTGGACTCCCAGCACGTCGAGCCCGCGGGCGAGCGCGTCGCCGACGAGCGCCTGTGCCTGCTCGGTCGGAAGCCCGAACTTCGAGCCGTGGTGGCCGGTGCGAATCGCCTCGTGGGTGTCCGCATCGACGCCGAGCGTGACGCGCACGAGCACGCGCTCCACACCAGCCTCGGACGCGAGCGCCGCCTCGTCGAGCCCGTCGAGCACGACGGGAGCGCCGGCCCGCGCCGCGTCCGCGAGAAAGGCCGCGCTCTTGTTGTTCCCGTGGACGACGAGCTCGTCGCCGGTCAACCCGGCCGCGGCTGCGTACGCGAGCTCTCCGGCGGCTGCGACGTCGGCTCCGATCCCTTCCTCGCGCAGGAGGCGCAGCACGGCGACGCTCGGGAACGCCTTCGCGCCGAAGAAGACCCGGCCGGTTCCCGCCGTCGCGCGGAAGGCGCGTGCGCGGTTGCGGAGCGTCTCCTCGCAGTAGACGACGAGGGGCGTCCCGTACCGCTCCGCGAGGTCGGCCGCGGCCGCGCCGCCCAGCCGCAGCTCGGCGCCGTCGATCGACGCAGAATCGGGCAGCAGCTCGAGCGCGGACTCTGGCACCTGCCGATCCTGCCTGTTATCCTGGAAATCGTGCAGCGGCTTCTCACGTAGCCCAGGGAGGAAACGCGGCGAAGGCCGCGCCGACTCCCGACGAGCCTCTCCATCGAGAGGCTCTTTCATTTTCTGGACGAGGTCGAAGAGAGATGGAGCGGAACGACACCGAGCGATACGACGCAGCGTCGATCGAGGCGAGATGGCAGCGCGCCTGGGCCGACGCGCACGCGTTCGAGGTGCGGAACGAGCCGCCGGCCTCGGGCGGCCCGAAGTCCTACGTGCTGGAGCAGCTCCCGTACCCGTCGGGGACGCTGCACATGGGGCACATGCTCGTGTACACGATCGGCGACGTCGTGACGCGCTTCCGGCACCGGAACGGCATGCATGTCCTTCATCCCCAGGGCTTCGACTCGTTCGGCCTCCCGGCCGAGAACGCCGCGATCAAGGAGGGCGGCAAGCCGCACGAGATCGTGGAGCGCAACATCGAGCACATCAAGCGGTCGATGGGGCGGGCCGGCTGGGCGTACGACTGGCCGCGCGAGCTGTCGACGCACGACCCCGAGTACTACCGCTGGCAGCAGTGGCAGTTCCTCCGGTTCTTCGAGCGCGGCCTCGCGTACCGGAAGGGCGCCCCGGTCAAGTGGTGCCCGGTCGACCAGACCGTCCTCGCGAACGAGCAGGTGCACGAGGGGCGCTGCGAGCGCTGCGGGGCGGAGGTCGAGTCGCGTTCGATGGAGCAGTGGTTCTTCCGCATCACCGACTACGCCCAGGCGCTGCTCGACGACCTCGACACGGTCGACTGGCCCGAGTCGATCAAGGCGCGGCAGCGCAACTGGATCCGGCGCTCGGACGGGGCCGAGGTCGTCTTCCGCGTCGAGGAGCTCGACGCGGACGTCCCCGTCTTCACGACGCGGCCGGACACGCTCTTCGGAGCGACCTTCTTCGTGCTGGCTCCCGAGCACGAGCTCGTCGAGCGCATCGACTCGGGGGAGGTCCGCGCCTACGTCAGGCGCGCGGGCGCCAAGCGCACCGAGGAGCGCGCCGCCGCGGTCGAGAAGACGGGCGTCTTCACGGGCCTGCACGCCGTCAACCCGGTCAACGGCGAGCGGCTGCCCGTCTACGTCGCCGACTACGTGCTGACCGACTACGGCACGGGCGCCCTCATGGCGGTGCCGGCGCACGACCAGCGCGACTTTGATTTCGCCACCGCGTTCTCGCTGCCGGTCCGGCCGGTCGTCCGTCCTGTGGACGGCGAGGTCGCGCCCGACGAGCCGTACGTGGCGCACACCGCCGACGAGGTGCTGCTCAACTCCGGCGAGTTCGACGGCCTCTCCGCGCCCGAGGGCGGGCGGCGGATCGTGGAGAAGCTGGCCGCGGAGGGCCGCGGCTCGTTCGCCGTCAACTACCGGCTTCGCGACTGGGGGTTCTCGCGCCAGCGCTACTGGGGCTGTCCCATCCCGATCGTCCACTGCGACGACTGCGGTGCGGTGCCGGTGCCGGACGCCGAGCTCCCGGTGCGGCTGCCGGAGATCGAGGACTTCAAGCCGCGCGGTAAGCCGCCGCTTGCGCAGGCGGAGGACTGGGTCGAGGTGCCGTGCCCGCGCTGCGGCGGGGCCGGGCGACGCGAGACGGAGACGATGGACACGTTCGTCGACTCGGCCTGGTACTTCCTCCGCTACTGCGACCCGCGCAACGACTCTGCGCCGTTCGAGCGCGCCGCGGTCGACTACTGGAACCCGATCGACCTCTACATCGGCGGCGTCGACCACGCGACGATGCACATGATCTACGCACGATTCTGGGTCAAGGTGCTGAACGACCTCGGCTTGGTCGGCTTCCGCGAGCCGTTCGCGCAGTTCTACGCGAACGGCTGGGTCACGCTCGGCAACACGAAGATGTCGAAGCGCGCCGGGAACGCCGTCGGCCCCGACCAGTTCATCGAGCGCTACGGCGCCGACGCGTGCCGGCTCAACATCCTCTTCCTGGGGCCTGCCGACCAGGACATGGAATGGACGGAGGCGAGCGTCGAGGCGATGACGCGCTTCGTGCGACGCCTCTGGCGCATCGTCAACGAGGTGTGCGAGCGGGCCCCGGCAGGCGAGCCCGAAGCGGGGTCCCTGGCTCGCGCCGCCCACGCGACGATTGCGAAGGTGACGGACGACATCGGCCGGCGGTTCGCGTTCAACACGGCGATCGCCGCCGTGATGGAGCTCGTGAACGAGCTGTCGCGTGACACCGACGGCCGTGACGCCCGCTTCGCCGCGGAGACGGCGGTGTCGCTGCTGCAGCCGTATGCGCCGCACGTCACGGAGGAGCTCTGGGCGCGGCTCGGCCACTCGAGCCTGTGGGACGCACCGTGGCCGACCCACGATCCCGCGATGCTCGTGCGCGACACGATCGAGGTCGTCGTGCAGGTGAACGGCAAGCTGCGCGACCGCCTGGAGGTGCCCGCGACCGCGTCCGAGTCGGAGCTCGTCACCCTGGCACTCGCGTCCGAGCGCGTTCAGGCGCACGTGAACGGCGAGCCGCGCAAGACGATCGTCGTTCCCGGACGGCTCGTCAACGTCGTGACCTAGGACCGCCCGGGGAGCCGGGAGGTGCGTGGCTCCGGCTCCTCGCGGTCACACTCTCGGCACGAAGACGGCACACACCGGTGACGACCCGCTCGTAACGGTTGGTGGGTGCTCACGCTCACGAGGACCCAGCTGGCGCTCGTCGTCGTGCCGCTCGTCGCGCTGCTGAGCGTCGCCGGCTCCCGCCTCGCAGGCGTCGGAGCGAGTCAGGGGCCGAGCGCCGCGGCGCCGCTGACCCGCATTTCGGCGGGTGACGGCGGGCAGGAGGCGGCGCCCCGGCTCGTCGTGCACGTGGTCGGCGCTGTCCGGCGCGCCGGCCTCTTCCGGCTGCGCGAGGGGGCGCGCGTCGCCGATGCGCTTGCGCGCGCGGGCGGGCCGACGCGGAAGGCAGACCTGTCGGCCGTCAATCTCGCGGCACCGCTCGCCGACGGGCAGCAGATCGTCGTCCCACGTCGCGGGCCGGGAGGCTCGCCGGCGACCGGCGTGGCCGGTGCCGGTGCCAAGGTGAGCCTCGGCCTCGCGACCGTCGAGCAACTCGACGAGCTCCCGGGGATCGGCCCGATCACGGCCCAGAAGATCGTCGATTGGCGTGCCTCGCACGGGCCGCTTCGATCGGTCGAGGACCTCGATGCGATCCCGGGGATCGGCCCCGCGCGCGTCGAGCAGCTCCGCGATCTGGTGACGCCGTGAGCCGGGTGCGACATGCCGCCACCGACGTCGCCGCGGCGAGCCGCCGCGTCGCCCGAACGAACTGGCCGGCGCTGCTCGTCGCGGCCACGTGCGTGGGGCTTGCACTCGGGGTCTGGGTGCGGCCCTCGCCCGCGCTCGTCGTCGGCTCGATCTCGTTGACGATCGGTGCCGCGCTGCTCGCTGCGGAAGGTCGCCGTCTCGTCCTCGCGGCAGTCGCGCTCGCGCTCGTCGGGCTCTGGTGGGGATCGCTCCGGAGCGATGCCCTCGACAGGAGCTGGCTCGAGCCCCGGATCGGCGAGGCCGCCTCGGCGCGTGTCGTCGTCACCGGCCCGGCGCGCCGGACACCGTTCGCCCTTCGTGTCCCGGCCGAGATGCTGCGGTTCGGAACGACCCGCTTCCGCGAGCGTGTGCTCCTCGAACTGCCGCCCGAGCGGGCGCCCCCGCAGGGCGCCGTGCTCGAGCTGCGTGCGCGGCCGGTGGCGCCGCGTGGGCCCGAGACCGGCTTCGACGAGCGCGGCTGGCTCGCCCGGCGCGGCGTCCACGTCGTCGTGCGCGGCGAGAGCCCGCGAATCGTCGGCCGGCGGGGTGGGATCGGTGGCGTCGCCGACCGGCTGCGCGCGCACACGGAGTCGACCATCGCCCGCGGGACGACGGGGGGTCGACGGGCACTCGTCGCCGGCATCGTCCTCGGCGAGGACGACGGGCTGAGCATGGAGGTACGCGACGCCTTCGAGGCGAGCGGCCTGATGCACCTGTTGGCCGTCTCGGGCCAGAACATGGCGATCACGGCGATCGGCGTCGTCGCGGTCGCGCGCGTGGTCGGTGCGGGCAGACTCGTGGGCGAGGGCGTTGCGATCCTGGTCGTGCTCTCGTATGCCCTCGCCGTCGGCTGGCAGCCTTCCGTCGTCCGCGCCGCCGTGGCGGGCACGCTCGCGTCGCTCGCATGGCTCGTCGCGCGCCCGCGTGACCGGTGGCATGCGCTCGCGATGGGAGCGCTCGTCCTTCTCGCCTGGATGCCCGCCTCAGGGCTCGAGCCCGGCTTCCAGCTGTCGTTCGCGGCGGTCGCGACGATCTTCCTGGTGCTGCCCCGCACCTCGGGGATCCCCGACGCATACCCCGTGCCTCGGGGCTTCTGGGACGTCCTCGTCGTCGCGGTGGCATGTGGGGTCGTGACCGGCCCGATCGTCTGGCTCCAGTTCGGCGCCTTCCCGCTCTGGACCGTGCCCGCCAACGTCGCGGCCGAGCCCGCGATGCCCCCGCTGATCGGACTGACACTCGGCGCCGCCGCGATCGAGCCGGTGTTCCCGGGCGCCGCGGCGACCCTCGCGTGGCTCGCGGGGTGGTGCGCGGCCTGGATCGCGCTCGTCGCCCGGGTCGTCTCCGGCTGGCCGTCGGCGCAGATCCGCTCGCCGCTCGTGCTCGCGGCCCTTCTCGCGGTCGCGGTCGCGGCGGTCGTCCTTCGCCGGCTGCCTCGCTACCGCCGGCGAGCCGCTGCGGCCGGCATCGCTTCGGTCGTTCTGGGGCTCGGAACCGTCGCGTGCGCGCTACGTCCCGTCCCGGCGTGGGATCCGCCGGCGGGGCTTCGCATCACGTTCCTCGACGTCGGCCAGGGCGACGGCATCCTCGTCGAGGCGCCCGGCGCTTCGATCCTCGTCGATCAGGGGCCTCCAGAGGCCGACGTCGCGGGACAGCTTCGCCGGATCGGGCTCCGCTCGCTGACGGCGCTCGTGCTCACGCACCCGCAGCGAGACCACATCGGCGGGGCGGCCCCGGTCATCGAGAAGCTCCAGGTGGCGGCGATCCTCGACCCGGCCCTTGCGGTGAAGGGGCCGGAGTACGCGGCCGCGATCGCTGCTGCCCGCCGCCGCGCCGTCTCGATCCACGAGCTCCGCGCGGGAGACGAGTTCCGTCTCGGGCGGCTCCGCGTGCGCGTCCTGTGGCCCGACGACCCCGGGCTTCCGAGCGAGGACCCCAACCGGAACGCCACCGTGCTGCTCGTCAGCTACGGCGCGATCGACGCGCTCCTCACCGCCGACGCGGAGAGCGACGTCACGAGGAACCTCCGCCTTCGTCCCGTCGAGATCCTGAAGGTCGCTCACCACGGCTCCGAGGATTCCGGCCTTCCCGACCTCCTTCGTGCCGTTCGACCTCGCGTCGCGGTCGTCTCGGTCGGGGAAGGGAATGACTACGACCATCCGCGCCCCGAGACGGTCGCAGCGCTCGCGGACGTACCCGGCCTCGTCACGCTTCGAACGGATCTCGACGGCCGGATCGTGGTCGAATCCGACGGCCGGACGCTGACGGTGCGGTCGGAGCGGTGATCCACTACGGTGACGCCGGTGGCGCCGTCGGAGCTCAAGCCCGTCTACATCCTCACGGGCGACGATCGGCCG
The DNA here is from genome assembly GCA_963734045.1 of uncultured Actinomycetes bacterium. Taxonomy (GTDB): domain Bacteria; phylum Actinomycetota; class Thermoleophilia; order Gaiellales; family Gaiellaceae; genus Gaiella. The sequence continues at coordinate 177,000 of CAVTFU010000010.1, forward strand.
AAGGTCGAGGTGGCGCTGGAGCGGCTCCGGGCGCGCTTCGACGCGGAGGCGGTCGAGCGCCTCATCGCCGCAGGAGGTGACGGCGCGTCGGGTGAGGAGGTCGTGGCAACCTGCAACGCTGGGTCGCTGCTCGGCGACCTCCGGCTCGTCCTCGTCACCGAGGTCGACGGTCGCCGCGGCGAGTGGGGGCGGCTTGCGGGAGGCTGGAAGGCTGCGGACGTCGACGCGGTCGCCGCGTACCTCGAGGCGCCTGCCCCCGGCACCGTGCTCTGTCTCGTCGGCGAGGAGCTGAAGCGCGACTCGGCGCTCGGCAAGGCGGTCGCCCGAGCCGGAGAGGTGCTCAGCTACGAGGTCGGACGAAACGTCGAGGCATGGGTCCAGAAGCGCTTCGGCGAGCGCGGCGTCGAGATCGAGCGAGACGCCTGCGAGACGCTGACGGAGCTCGTCGGCGACGACAAGCTGATGCTCGGCCTCGAGATCGACAAGCTCGCGACGTGGGCGGACGGAGAGCCGCTCGGGGTCGACGAGGTGCGTCGGCTCGCGACGCCCTCGCGAGAGGAAGCGCCCTGGGCGCTCACCGACGCCTGGGGAAGACGAGATGCCACCGCCGCGCTGACCGTCATGGAGAACGATCTCGAACACCGCTCGCGCTCGCCCCGGGAGGAGGCACCGAGGCTCTCGGGACAGCTCGCGGCTCACCTGGCGAAGCTCTCGGCGATGAAGCGGCTACTCGACGAGGGTGTCCGCTCGAAGGATGCGGCCGGCAAGCTCGGGATGAAGCCCTACCCGGCCCAGAAGCTCGCGAAGCAAGCCGAGGGCTTCTCCGTCGATGAGCTTCGTGACGCATCGATCCGGCTCGCACGACTCGATCACGCCCTGAAGGGCGGGAGTCGGCTGGCCCCCGAGCTCGAGCTCCAGCTCGCGATCGCCGATCTGACGCGCGAGCCCCGCTAGACGTCGCCCGCTACGCGGCGACGGAGAGCGAGCGCGCCGCCTGCGACTTCTTCCGCGCGGCGGTGTTCTTGTGGAGCGCGCCGCGCGCGGCGGCGCGGTCGATCGTCCGCACGAGCTCCCGATGCTCGCTCGCGATCGCGTCGGCGTCTCCGTCTGCCGCCGCTGTCTCGAGTCGCTTGAAGAGCGTCTTGATCGTCGAGCGGTAGCGCAGGTTCTCGAGCCGCTGCCTACTAGCGATCTCGACCCGCTTCTTCTGTTGCTTGATGTTCGCCATACGTGAAAGCGCCCGCGGCAAGCGGGCGCGCGGATGGTAGCAGAGGGCACGCCGACGGTTCCACGAAACTCCCGTGGGTGACCGAGCACGCGGAGCCGGATCCAAGCCTCGCCGACGAACGAGCCCATCGCCGTCGCCTCGCCCGCTCGACGGCCGTGTTCGGCGCGGCGACAGCGCTTTCGCGGGTGCTCGGGCTCGTCCGCGAGATGATCGCGGCGTATGCGTTCGGCGCGGCGGGGAAGATCAACGCCTTCACCGTCGCTTTCCAGATCCCGAACCTTGTCCGTGCACTCGTTGCGGACACGGCCCTCTCGGGGGCCTTCGTGCCGGTCTTCAGCGAGCTACTGGAGAGGGGGGAGCGAGCACGGGCCTGGCGTGTCGCCTCGACGATCTTCTGGCTCGTCCTCCTGCTGACGACGGCGTTGACGGCGGTGTTCGTGCTCGCTGCCCCACTCGTGGTCGAGCTCTTCGGCGACCCCGGCGGCGACTTCGATCTCGCCGTCGGGCTGTCGCGTCTCCTCTTCCCGATCGTGATCCTGCTCGGTCTCTCGGGGATCGTCGTCGGGATTCTCAACGCCTACGACCACTTCACCGTGCCGGCACTCACCCCGGTCGCCTGGAACCTCGTGATCATCCTCGGGCTCGTGCTCGGCGTTCCATCGGCGAACGGCGAGGACGCCGAGCTGTACGTGTACGCCGGCTCGATCGTCATCGCGACACTCGTGCAGCTGCTCCTTCCCCTTCCCTGGCTGCGCGGTCTCGACGGCAGGCTCCGGCTCGCCCTCGACTGGCGCGATCCGGCGGTGCGCCGGTTCTTCGTCCTGATGCTGCCCGTCACCCTGACGCTCGGGCTCATCAACGTCTCGACGCTGATCGGGACGCTCTTCGCCTCCCGGCTCATCGATCCTGAGCTCGCGCCGCGTGCGATCGACCTCGCCTTCCGCCTTTACATGCTCCCGCAGGGCATCTTCTCGGTCGCAGTCGCGACGGTGCTCTTTCCGACCCTCTCGCGGCTCGCCGCGCGATCCGACATGGCCGCGTTCGGCCGGACCCTCGACGCGGGCGTCCGCCAGATCGGGTTCCTCCTGATTCCGGCAGGGATCGTGTCGGCGGTGCTCGCCGAGCCCATCACGCGGCTCGTCTACGAGCGCGGGGCATTCGCACCCGACCAGACGCCGGTCGTCGCGGGAGCGCTCGCCGCCTTCTCGGTCGGCCTCGTCTTCAACGGCTGGATGCTGCTCCTCAACCGTGCGTTCTACGGCCTCCAGTCGAACTGGATCCCGACGCTGGTCGCGCTCGGCAACCTCGCGCTGAACGTCGTGCTCTTCGCCGCGTTCTACCCGTTGGGCGTCTGGGGCCTGCCGCTTGCGACCTCGCTCTCGAATCTCGCCGGAGCCGTGGCGCTTGTCGTCCTCATGCAACGACGACTCGGCGGCGTCGAGTCGAGAGCCACGGTCTCGGCGCTCGCGCGCATCCTCGTCGCCTCCGCGGCAGCGGCGGGTGTCGCCGTCCTCGTCTGGTGGGCTCTGGACGAGGCGCTCGGCCGGTCGCTCGGCGGGCAGCTCGCCTCGGTCGGGCTCGGGCTCGGACTCGGGCTTCTCACCTACGTCGGCGGGTGCAGGATGCTTGGCGTGCGCGAGCTCGGTTCGCTGCTCGCGCTCCGACGGGGCGTCTGACGCCGACTCGGTCGCACGAGGTCGGGCACCGTGTCAGGCTCCTTCGACCCAGTCATCCCGACAAGGAGCGAGTCGATGCCCGCGTACATCATCACCCGGATCCAGGTGGGCGACTACGACGTGTGGCGCTCGATGTTCGACCAGGACCAGCCGCGGGCTCGCGAGAAGGCGAGCGTCGTTCGGGTGTTCCGTAGCGTGGAGGATCCGAACCACGTCTTCGTCTTGCTGGAGTTCGAGTCGCTCACCGACGCCGACGAGGCCAGGAGTCGGCTCGTGGCTTCAGGCGTTCTCGACCGCTTCGAGGACAAGCATGGCCCGAACGTCGTCGAGGAGGTCGTCTGACTCCGCGACGTCACTGCTCGTAGCACTCGACGGTCTCCTCCGGTCGAAGGCCGGCGTCGTCCGGTCGCGCCCGAACCCGCGGAGCGCCCGCCGCTGCCGGAGGGGATCCCAGCACTGGTCGAGCGACACGCGAACCTGCTCGAGCCAGCGACGATTCACGTTGGCCGGACCGAAGGCAGAGCCTGGCAAGAACGGCCTCACGGCTACGATCGACGCCGATCAGCCATGGAGCAGAGCCGCATCCGCAACTTCTCGATCATCGCCCACATCGATCACGGGAAGTCGACGCTCGCTGACCGGGTGCTCCAGCTGACCGAGACCGTGTCCGAGCGCGAGATGCGCGACCAGCTGCTCGATTCGATGGACCTGGAGCGGGAGCGTGGGATCACGATCAAGGCCCAGGCCGTGCGCGTCCACTGGAAGGGCCACGAGCTCAACCTGATCGACACCCCCGGGCACGTCGACTTCACGTACGAGGTGTCCCGCTCGCTCCAGGCGTGCGAGGGCGCGGTGCTCGTCGTCGACGCGGCCCAGGGGATCGAGGCGCAGACGCTCGCGAATGCCTACCTCGCGATCGAGAACGAGCTCGAGATCGTCCCGGTCGTCAACAAGATCGACCTTCCCTCGGCCGATCCCGACGGTGCAGCGGCCGAGGTGGTCGAGCTCCTCGGCGGCTCCTCCGACGGCGTCGTCCGCATCTCCGCGAAGACCGGTCTCAACGTGGACGAGGTCCTCGACGCGATCGTCGCGCGGATTCCCGCCCCGGCGGGGGTGGCCGACGCGCCGCCCCGAGCGCTCGTCTTCGACTCCTCGTACGACCAGTACCGCGGCGTCATCGCATTCGTCCGCGTCGTCGACGGCCGCCTCCCCACCGGTGCCTCGCTCCACGCGATGGCGATGGGCACGGACTTCGAGGCCGAGGAGCTCGGGTACATGGCACCCGGCCGCGTGCCGGTCGGCGCGCTGGAGGCGGGCGAGGTCGGCTACGTCGTGACGGGCCTCAAGGACGTCTCCCGGCTGCGGGTCGGCGACACGCTGACCCTCCGCAGAGGCGGGGCGACGAGCCCGCTTCCGGGCTACAAGGACGTGAAGCCGATGGTCTTCGCGGGGCTCTTCCCGACCGACTCCGACGACTATCCGGATCTCCGCGACGCCCTCGAGAAGCTCAAGCTGAACGACGCGGCGCTCTTCTACGAGCCGGAGACGTCCCAGGCGCTCGGCTTCGGCTTCCGGTGCGGCTTCCTCGGCCTGCTCCACATGGAGATCGTCCGCGAGCGGCTCGAGCGCGAGTTCGACCTCGACCTGCTCGTGACGGCGCCGAACGTCGCCTACAACGTGATGCAGCGGAACGGCGACTGGGTCGAGGTGCACAACCCGGCCGACATGCCGCGGGAGGTCGAGGAGGTGCAGGAGCCGTACGTCCGCGCCCAGGTGATCGTGCCGAAGGACTACGTCGGCGGCGTGATGGAGCTGTGTACCGAGAAGCGCGGCCGCTTCGACCACATGGAGTACCTCTCCGAGACCCGCGTGCTGCTGACCTACGAGCTGCCGCTCGGGGAGATCGTGATCGACTTCTACGACCAGCTGAAGTCGAGGACGCGGGGCTACGCGAGCTTCGACTACGACCTGGCCGGCTTTCGGGATGGAGCGCTCGCACGCGTCGACGTGCTCGTCGCCGGTGAGCAGGTCGATGCGCTTTCGCTCATCGCCCATCGCGACGCCGCCTACGAGCGCGGCCGGCTGCTCGTCGAGCGGCTGCGCGAGGAGATTCCGCGCCAGATGTTCGACGTGCCGATCCAGGCCGCGATCGGAGCGCGGGTAATCGCGCGCGAGACGGTCAAGGCGAAGCGCAAGGACGTGCTGGCGAAGTGCTACGGCGGCGACATCACCCGCAAGCGGAAGCTGATCGAGAAGCAGAAGGCGGGCAAGCGCCGGATGAAGCAGGTCGGAGGCGTCGAGGTGCCCCAGTCGGCGTTCCTCGCGGTGCTCAACCTCGACGGGGCGAAGAAAAAATGACGATGCTCGTCGTCCCGCACGACGGGTCCCGAGCCCCAGGGGCGGCCGAAGCGGCAGCAGGCCGGTGGAGTGGGGCGGTCCGCCACCTCTACGTCCACCTCCCCTTCTGCGCCCATCGGTGCGGGTACTGCGACTTCGTAACGTCCGTCGGACGGCGGGACGAGCATCGGGCCTACGCCGACGGGCTCGTCGCCGAGCTCGAGCGCGAGCGAGGGTGGCTCGCAGACCGGATCGAGACCGTCTTCGTCGGCGGTGGCACGCCGACGTTCACGGAGACGGCGGCGCTCGCGCGGGTGCTCGAGGCGCTGCCGGACAGCGAGGAGGTCACGGTCGAGGCGAACCCGGAGACGGTTACGCCGGAGCTCGCCGCGCTCCTCGCGGCGCACGGTGTCACCCGCGTCTCGCTCGGTGCCCAGTCCTTCAGCTCCGAGCTCCTCCAGGTGCTCGAACGGCGGGCGACACCGGACGACGTCCGATCTGCGGTGCACACTCTCCGCGATGCCGGTTTTGACAACATCTCCCTCGATCTCATCTACGGGATCCCGGGCCAGAGCTCCGCCGTACTCGCAGCGGACCTCGCGGCCGCCCTGTCGCTCGAGCCGGAGCACCTCTCCTGCTACGAGCTCGAGGCGAAGCCGGGCACGCGGTTCGCACACGCGTTCGGCGGGGAGCTCGTGCGCCAGGCCGAGGCGATGGAGTGCTACGCCGAGCTCGTCGTGCAGACGCTCACCGGGGCGGGCTACCGCTGGTACGAGACGGCGAACTTCTGCCGTGAGGAAGGCGTCCGCGAGGGCGACGCGGCCCGCGAGCTCCGCGCACGACACAACCTGGCCATCTGGCGCGGTGCCGACTACCTCGGCGTCGGCGTCGGAGCCGTGTCGACCCTCGGCTCCGAGCGGCGACGAAATCTCCCGTCCGTGGCCCGGTACGTCGACGCGCTCCGGCGCGACGCAGCACCGCCGCGCGAGCACGAGCAGCTCGACGGATCGACGCGCGCCCTCGAGCGGCTGATGCTCGGGCTGCGGCTCGACGAGCCGTTGCCGCTCGGACGCGATGGTACGGAAGGGGCGCTCGGCTCGATCGTCGACGCCCGTGCGCTCGAGCGGCTCGCGGCACGCGGCCTCCTCGAGGTGGCCGACGGCGCGGTGCGGCTCACGCCGCGCGGCAGGCTGCTCGGCGGGGCGGTGACCGCAGAGCTCCTCGCGGCGTAGCCGCTGCGGCGAGAGGAGCCAGCCGAGCGGGCATGCGGGATCGCCGGTGCCCACGGCTACCATCGCCAGGTGGAGCTGACGCCGCGAAAGCGCGAGATCCTGCGGTTGGTGGTCGAGGAGTACGTGGCGACGGGGCAACCCGTCGGCTCGAGGGCGCTCGTGGAGCGCTCGCGGCTTCACGTGTCGTCGTCGACGGTTCGGAGCGAGCTCTCGGAGCTCGAAACGGTCGGGCTCCTGACCCATCCCCATACCTCGGCGGGGCGCGTCCCGACCGAGAGCGGCTACCGCGTCTACGCCGACGAGCTCGTCGGCGCGATCGAAGGGCGCCCGGGGCCCTTCCCGCTCGACCTGATAGCGATGCGGAACGAGCTGGAGGAGGCGCTCCGCCGCACGACCGAGACGCTCTCGGAGGCCACCCATCTGCTCGCGCTCGTCTCCGCGCCCTCGCTCGAGTCGGCGGCGGTCCGGCACGTCGATGTCGTGCAGCTCCAGCCGCGCGTCGTGATCGTGGTCGTGATCACGGCGTCGGGCAGTCTCTCGAAACGGACGATCGAGTTCGAGCACGCGATCGACGCGGGGCTCGTCGAGTGGGCGCGCGCATTCCTCGAGGAGACCGTCGTCGGCCGACGGGCCGGCGCGAGCGTGTTGCGCCGCGCCTTCGATGACCCCGGCCTCGCAATGCGAGAACGGGTCTTTCTCGAGAGCCTCCGGCCGGCGTTCGCCGAAGTCGCCGCGCAGGCGACAGAGCTCTACGTCGGCGGTGCCGCGAGCCTTCTCGGTGACGCGCGAGGAGCCGAGCTCGAGGCGTGCCAGCGCCTGCTCGAGGTCCTCGAGCGCCGGGCCGCCGTCCTTGGCCTCCTGCAGGAGGCACTCGATCCGAACCGAACCGTGGTGCGCGTCGGGCCCGAGCTCGAAGGCGAGGAGCTGCGCGGCGCCGCGTATGTCGGCACCACGTACGGGCTTCCCAACCGCTCCCTCGGCGCCGTGGGCCTCCTCGGCCCGCTTCGCATGGACTACGACAAGGCGATCCGCGCCGTGCGGGCGGCTGCCTTCGAGCTCTCTCGTCTCGTCGACGACGTCTACGGGCCGGCGTGATGGCGACGACGGAACAGGACTTCTACGAGCTGCTCGGTGTGCCGCGTGACGCGAGCCACGGCGAGATCAAGGCCGCGTTTCGCCGGCTGGCGCGTGAGCTGCACCCGGACGTGAGCGAGGCTCCGGATGCCGAGCGGCGCTTTCGGAGCGTGGCAGAGGCGTACGAGGTCCTCTCCGACCCCGAGCGGCGCCGCACGTACGACCGCTTCGGGCACGCGGGGCTGCGCGGCGGGGGCTTCGCACCGGCCGACGCCGACTTCGGGAGCCTCTCGGACGTCTTCGCCGCGTTCTTCGGCGAGAGCCTCTTCGGGACGGGCGCCTCCGGGAGGCCGGGGCCGACGCGTGGGCCCGACGTCGTCGCCCACGTCGAGATCGATCTGTCCGCCGCGGCCGCGGGCACGACACTCGACGTCCACGTGCGTGCCGCCCGCACCTGCGAGCCGTGCGGGGGCACGGGCGCTGCACCCGGAACGAGCCCTGTCACGTGCCCCGCCTGCGGCGGCGCCGGCCGCGTGCAGCAGGTGTCGCGCACGATCCTCGGGCAGATGGTCCGTTCGGGAACGTGCCCGCGCTGCGATGGTGCAGGCCAGATCGTCGAGTCGCCGTGCGAGCGGTGCGAGGGCGACGGGCGCACGCTGGAGGACGTGCCGATCGAGCTCGAGATCCCCGCCGGCATCCATGACGGCCAGCGCATCCGCGTCCGCGGGGCAGGGCACGCCGGAATCCTCGGCGGCCCGCCGGGCGATGCCTACGTGACAGTCCGCGTCGCCGAGCAGGAAGGCATTCGGCGCAACGGCGACGACCTGGTCGTCCAGGCGTCGGTGACGATGATCGAGGCATCTCTCGGCGCGATGGTCACGGTTCCGACCCCGGGTGGCCCGCTCGAGGTCGAGCTCGGCCCCGGGACGCAGCCCGGCGCGGTCCACGTCGTCCGCAGCCGCGGCATGCCCTCGTTGGAGACCGGGCGCCACGGCGATCTGCTCGTCGTCGTCGAGGTCCGCGTGCCGACCCAGCTGACCGCCGAGCAGCGCGTCGAGCTGCTTCGACTCGAGGAGACCCTCGGCGATGCCGCCTACCGCGACGGCGACGACGGCTTTCTCGGGAAGCTGAAGAGCGCTTTCCGGTGAGCGAGGAGCCGTCGCGGACGGCCCTCGTCGTCGTCGCGGACGGCGCCGCGAGCGTCCTCGCCACGCTGCTCGTCGAGCGGCGGGACGGGATCTGGGCGCGGCGCACGCACTTCCTGTTCGCCGGTGCGGCGTGAGCCATTTCCGGCGCGTCTCGGTCCGGGTTCCCGCGGCGGACGCCGAGCCGCTCCGGGGTCGGCTCCTCGAGCTCGTGCCGGCCGGGATCGAGGAGTGCGAGGTTGGGGAGAACGTCGAGCTCGCCGCCTATGTGCCCCTCGCGGGGATCGACGCCGTGCTGGCCGAGTTCCCCGCCGCCGAGGTCGCGCCTGTACCCGACGGCTGGGAGGACGCCTGGCGGAGCTTTCATCGCCCGGCGACCGCCGGCGGGCTGTGGCTCGGGCCGCCGTGGGAGACGCCACCGGACCCGGAGCGGGCCGTGGTGATCGATCCCGGACGCGCCTTCGGGACCGGATCCCATCCGACGACGCGGCTCTGCGTGGAGCTGCTCGCGTCCACGAGCGGCCGGGGGTCGCTCCTCGACGTCGGCTGCGGCTCGGGTGTGCTCGCGATCGCAGCCAGCCGACTCGGCTTCGACCCGGTCGTCGCGGTCGACGCGGATCCCGTCGCCGTGGACACGACGCGCGCGAACGCGACGTTGAACGGCGTCGTCGTCGACGTGCACGCGCTCGACGCGTTGACCGGCTGCCTGCCGGCGGCTGCCGTCGTCGTCGCGAACGTCCTTCTCGCGCCGGTCGAAGCGCTCTTGGCCAGACTCGACGCCGGCCAGGCGATCACCTCGGGGTACCTCGTCGGCGAACGCCCCCGGCACGAGGGATGGACGCACCTCGAGTCGGCGTCACTCGAGGGGTGGGCTGCGGATCGGTTCGGCCGAGCAGGCGTGGCGCTGCTCGCGCATTAACCTGCGAGGGGCGATGGCGACGTTCTCGACGCGCTTCCTCGGATGCAAGGTGTCGTACGCGGATGCCCAGGCGGTTCGCGAGCGGCTGCTCGCCGACGGGCACGAGGAGGTCGCCGACGGCGGCGAGATCCAGGTCGTCAACACGTGCTGCGTCACGCACGAGGCCGTCTCGAAGTCCCGGCAGGCCGCCGCGCGCGCAGCCCGCTCGGCACGCAGCGTCTACGTCACGGGCTGCGCGTCCAACCTCGACGGCGCCTTCGCGGATGCCGCTCCGAACGTCGTCGTCACGCGTCGCACGGGCGACGAAGCGGCGACGTTCGTGGCCGGGGACGTCGGCGCGATCGGCTGCGTCGACGCCGGCCATCGTCTCGACCGCGTCCGGGCCTTCGTCAAGATCCAGGACGGCTGCTCGTTCTCGTGTGCGTTCTGCGTCATCCCGCTCGTGCGCGGCGCGACCCGGAGCCGCACGGCCGCGGCGGTGCTCGCGGAGATCCGCAAGCGCGTCGGCCAGGGTCACCAGGAGGTCGTGCTGACAGGAGTCAACCTCGGTTGCTTCCGCGATCGCGCGGCCGGGTTCACGCTCGCGCGGCTTCTGAGGGCGGCGGCCGCGATTCCCGGCCTCGAGCGGCTCCGTCTGTCGTCGCTCGAGGTCAACCACGTCACCGCCGAGCTCGTCGAGGCGCTCACCGAGCTGCCGACCGTCTCGTCACACCTCCACATCCCGCTCCAGTCGGGCGACGACACGGTGCTCCGGGCAATGGGGCGGCGGTACGACTCCGCGCAGTTCGAGCGACGCCTGGCGCCGCTCGCCGCGCTCAACCTGACGACGGACGTGATCGTCGGCTTCCCGACCGAGGACGAGCCCGCCTTCGCGCGGACGCTCGGCCTCGTCGAGCGGCTCGGGATCAGCAAGGTTCACGTCTTCCCCTACTCGCCGCGCCCCGGGACGGCGACCGCCGACGCCGATCGCGTCCCGCCGGCGGTCAAGCGGGACCGGGCGGCTCGTCTCCGCGCGCTCTCCGACGAGCTCTCGCGCCGTCGGTGGACGGCTCGCGTCGGGACGACCGATCGCGTCCTCGTCGATCGACCGGGCCGCGGATACGCGGACGACTACACACCGTGGCTCGTCGACGGCGACGTCGGGACGTTCGTCCACGCCCGGGCCGTGTCGGTAACGACGCAGGGGGTGCTCGCCGTTGCCGCCTGACCCAACGGCCTGTCTCTTCTGTCGCCTCGTCCGCGAGGGCGACCACGTCCACGCCGCGGACGGCTTCGTCGCGGTCCGCGACATCGATCCGAAGGCTCCCACCCACCTTCTGGTGCTCCCGGAACGCCATGTCGAGACGTTCCGCGACGTCGATGCCTTTCCCGACGAGGAGGCGGCGCGGATGCTTCGTTTCGTCGCCGAAACGGCCCGGCGAGCGGGCCTCGACGACTACCGCGTCATCGTCAACGTTGGGCCCCGTGGGGGCCAGACGGTGTTCCATCTCCACTGGCACGTCCTCGGGGGCGCTAGCCTGCCCGGGTTCGAATGACGCTGGTCGCCGACATCGAGACGGAACTGAAGGACGCGCGACGCGCGCGCGACGACGCACGCCGCGACGCCCTGGCGCTCCTCCTCAACGCGCTGCGCGCGGCGGAGAAGGAGCTGCAGCGCAGCCTGAGCGAGGACGAGTCGCTGCAGGTCCTGCAGCGTGAGCGGAAGAAGCGGGTCGAGGCGATGGAGGCCTACGACGCCGCCGGCCGCGAGGAGCAGGCCGATCGCGAGGAGTTCGAGCTGGACGTGATCGAGGAGTTCATGCCCGAGCCGCTCTCCGAGGAAGAGCTCGAGGAGATCGTCGACAATGTCATCGCCGAGGTCGGGGCGACCTCGCTCCGGGATCTCGGACGGGTGATGGCCGACGTCATGCCGCAGGTCTCCGGGCGTGCCGACGGCTCCACCGTCAGCCAGCTCGTCCGCGAGAAGCTCGCCTGAGCGAGCGCGCCCTCGCCGGCGCGAGGCGCGATCCCTCGAGGCGCCGGAGCGTCACTCCGGAGCCGGCATGCCGCATGCGCCCAGGCGGAGAAGCCGCGAGAGCGTGCCACGGTGCCGCGCCACGACCGCGTAGCCGCGGGCGAAGGGTGCAGGGGCGCTCTCGACGATGCGGCCCGTCCAGCCGAGCCCCGGCAGGGCGCGGCAGACGAGCGGGAGCGCAGCAGGCCCCGAACGCCGCCGGCCGACCGCGTCGACGGCGTGGACACCGGCGTCGCGCGCGGCCGGTGAGAGGTCGCGCAGCTCTCGATCGCCCGTCGCCGAGCGGATCGGCGCAACCCGGACGCCGCCCCGGCGAAGCAGGGCGGCGAGCCGCGAGCAGACCCCGCATTCGGCGTCGTAGAGCACGAGTGCGGCGCGATCGCCCATCCCGGCCACCGTACCGGGGGACGGAGATCGCTCGCCGTACACTGGCTGCGTGCAGGACGTGCTGACGGTGCCCAACGAGGTCGCGGCCGAGCTCGCCGGGGTCGGCGACGGCGTGCTCGATGCCCTGCGGGAACGGCTCGGGTGCACGATCTCGCTCCGCGGCAACCGGATCACGCTCGACGGTGACGACGCCCGCGTGGTCGAGGCGCGGGCCGTCGTGGACGAGCTCGTGGAGCTCGTCGAGGGCGGGCACGCGATCGGCCCCGACACGGTCGGCGCCGTCGTCGCCGCGCTCGACCAGGCGGCCGACATCCGGGACGTCTTCGACGACGTCGTGTGGCGCCACCGCGGGAAGAAGATCGCGCCGAAGACCGTCACCCAGAAGCGGTACGTCGACACGATCCGCACCGCGACGGTGACGTTCGCGATCGGGCCGGCCGGCACCGGCAAGACCTACCTGGCGATCGCGCTCGCCGTGCAGGCGCTCTCCGAGAAGGAGGTCGGCCGGATCATCCTGACGCGTCCCGCCGTCGAAGCGGGCGAGCGCCTCGGATTCCTGCCCGGCGACATCCTCGCCAAGGTCGACCCGTACATGCGCCCGCTCTTCGATGCGCTCTACGACACGATGGACGCCGATCGTCTCAACGCGTACATCGACCGCGGGACGATCGAGGTGGCGCCGCTCGCCTTCATGCGGGGGCGGACGCTGAACGACTCGTTCGTGATCCTCGACGAGGCGCAGAACACCACACCCGAGCAGATGCAGATGTTCCTGACCCGCCTCGGGTTCGGATCGAAGATGGTGGTCACGGGCGACGTGACGCAGATCGACCTGCCCCGCGAGCAGGCCTCGGGGCTGATCCACGTGCGGGACATCCTGCGGCCGCTGGAGGGGGTCGGCTTCGTGGAGTTCGGGCACGAGGACGTCGTCCGGCACAAGCTCGTCCAGCGGATCGTCGAGGCGTACAAGCGGCACGCCGAGGAGACCGGCTCAGCCCGACTCCGCTGATGATCGAGATCGAGGTGGCGAACCGCAGCGGAGTCGTCGTGGACGAGCGCGGCGCGGTCGAGCTCGCGCGCACCGTTCTCTCCGGCGAAGGGCTCGGTGACGGCGAGCTCGGGCTCGCGTTCGTCGGCGCGGAGGAGATGCAGGCCCTCAAGCGCGACCATCTCGGGATCGACGAGCCGACCGACGTGCTTTCGTTCCCCATCGACGGGCGCGACCGCCTGCCGGCGGGCGAGCCGCGAGCGCTCGGCGACGTCGTCCTCTGCCCGGACGTGGTCGGCGCCGACTGGCGCCGCCCCCTCGTGCACGGGCTGCTCCACCTGCTCGGCCACGAGCACGGCGCCGCGATGGAGACGCGCGAGCGCGCGTACGCCTCGTGATCGCGCCACGACGCCCGCCCTCGATCGTCGAGAGCTTCAACTTCGCGATCGAGGGGATCATCCACGTGCTCCGCACGCAGCGGAACATGCGGATTCACTTCGTCGTCGCCGTGGCGGTACTCGTCGCAGCGCTCGTGTTCGACATCTCGCGCCTCGAGCTGATCGCGCTGCTGCTCGCGATCTCCTTCGTGCTGATCGCCGAGATGGTCAACACCGCGATCGAGGCAGCCGTCGACGTGGCATCGACCTCGTTCGACCCGATGGCGAAGCTGGCCAAGGACATCGGCGCCGGGGCCGTCCTGATCGCGGCGATCAACGCGCTGGCCGTCGGCTACCTCGTCTTCTCGGGCCAGGTTGCGGACGAGAGCTCGCGTCTCCTCGACAAGCTCTCGGAGGCGCCGGCGGAGCTCACCCTCGTCGCGCTCGTGCTGACGATCGCCCTGGTCATCGCGATGAAGGCGCTCGCCGGGCGCGGCTCGCCGCTCCGCGGCGGCTGGCCATCCGGTCATGCCGCGGTGGCGTTCGCAGGCTGGATGGCCGTGACGCTCGTCCTCGACGACACAGAGCATCGGTTCCTCGTCTCGTCGCTGGCTCTCGTGATGGCGCTGCTCGTTGCACAGACACGCATCGAGGCCGGCATCCACTCGACGCTCGAGGTCGCCTCGGGCGGCCTGCTCGGCGCGCTCGTCACGCTCGTGGTGTTCCAGGGGTTCTCCGCGTGACCGACGCCGAGCTCCTCGCCGCAGCCGATGCGATCGCGGCCCGCGCGTACGCGCCCTACTCCCGGTTTCAGGTCGGCTGTGCGGTCCTCTGCCGCGACGGGCGGGTGGTCGAGGGCGTGAACGTCGAGAACGCCGCGTACCCGCTCGGCGTCTGCGCCGAGCGAACGGCCTTCTCACGGGCGGTGGTCGAGGGATACCGCCCCGGCGACTTCGTCGCCGCAGCGATCACGGCGTCGCCGTGCGGCGGCTGCCGCCAGTGGCTCGCCGAGATGGGCGTCGAGCGCGTCGTCTTCCGAAACGGCGGGCGGCTCGTGGAGATGACCCCTGGCGAGCTCCTTCCGGAGCAGTTCGAGCTGTGACGGCTGTGGGATACGGAGCCGGGCCGCTGTGGAGCGATCGGAACGAACTCGGCGCGGAGCAGACGCACTCCCGTCGCGGTTTCCGCAGTAGGCTCGAGATGCGGGGAGGAGGTCGGTGGCCCGAGAGTGGGATGTCCGAAACGGACACGTCTCGAGCGGTCACCCGGCCCGATCGAGGGCCGCGATGAGAAGCGGCCTCGTCGCCGTCGCGGGACGTCCGAACGTCGGCAAGTCGACGCTCGTGAACGCGCTCACCGGGGAAAAGGTCGCGATCACCTCGACCGTCCCGAACACGACCCGGCGCCGCATCTTCGGGGTGGCCAACGGCGCCGACTGGCAGCTCGTGCTGGTCGACCTCCCCGGCTTCCAGCGCCCCATGGACCCGCTGACGGAGCGAATGCAGCAAACCGTCGAGAGCTCGTTCGAGGACATCGACTCGGTGTTGCTCGTCGTGTCGGCCCGCGAGCGGATCGGCGCGGGCGACCGTTTCGTCGCGCGCCGCGTCTTCTCGCTCGGCGTCCCGGTCGTGATCGCCGTCAACAAGATCGACCGTCTCAAGCACGGGCACGTCGCCTCCCAGATGAAGGAGGCCGCCACGCTCGGGGACTTCCACGCCCTGCATCCGGTCAGCGCCAAGGTCCGCGACGGGATCGACGAGCTCCGCGACGACCTCGTCCAGCTCCTGCCCGAGGGCCCGTCCCTCTTCCCTCGGGAGCAACGGACGGATTTGACCGTCGAGGAGCGGGTGTCGGAGGTGATCCGCGAGAAGGCGCTCCATCTGACCCGCGACGAGGTGCCGCACGCCCTCATGGTCGAGGTCGACGAGATGACGGAGAGGGCCGTCCGCGCGCGCGTCCTCGTGGAGACCGAGTCGCAGAAGGGGATCCTCGTCGGGAAGCGCGGCGCCATGATCCGCGAGATCGGCACGAGGGCTCGGCCGGAGGTCGAGGCGCTCGTCGGTCACCCGGTGTTCCTCGAGCTCGTCGTCAAGGTGCGGCCTCGCTGGCGCCGCGACCCGAAGCAGCTGGAGCGGCTCGGCCCCTGACCGCACCCACGGGTCAGTGGACGCGCTGGACCTCCGGCGCGATCTTCACGATCACGCGCTCGCTGGTGATCGCCGTCTCGTCGTAGTCGCGACCGCGGTACTTCCGCGAGAGCGCGTCGATGTGCGTTCGCGCGGCGGCCCCGCGGACGATCTCAGTGACACGCCCTCGAACCTCGACATAGGTGTACGGGTCGTCGCGATCCCAGATCGTCACGGTGACCCGGGGATCCCGCGAGAGCGCCTTGAACTTCGCGCGGTGCACCTCCGTGTTGATCAGCAGGTGATCGTCGTCCGCGTCGACCCACATCACGTGCGTCATCACGCGGCCCGAGCCAAGGACGACGCTGAACGCGGCGAAGTTCGCCGCCCGTGCGAGGTCGCGGGCCGTCGGGTCGACGGTCATCAGGCCGGGACGGCGTCCATCGCCTCGTCCGCATCGACGCGATCGGCGAGGGTGCGGGCGACCTTGAGCCAGAGCTCCGGGATCGTGTCGAGCAGCACGACGAAGTCGCGGCCCGCGATCGCGAGGACCCGCAGCGGCGTGGCCGCCACCACGGTGGCCGTGCGCGGCGAGCGCGAGAGGAGCGCGATCTCGCCGACGTAGCTTCCCGTGCCGAGACGCGCCACGCGCCGTCCGCGCCGCCGCACCTCGACCTCGCCCTCGACGACGACGAAGAACTCGGTGCCCGGCTCGCCCTCGCGCATGAGCTCCGTGCCCTTGTCGAGAGAGCGTTCCCCGGCCAGCGAGGCGATTCGCCGGAGATCACGTTTCGAGCACAGCTCGAAGAGCGGCAGATGGCGGATCAGCTCCACCTTCGTGTCGGCCCGGAGCAGCACGGCGGGGACTCTAGCGCCCTCTAGACTGGCCGCATGAGCCAGACGCTCGCCCTCCCGCGTGCGATCGAGCTTCCCGGTGGTGGGCGCCTCCCTCGTGTCGGCGCCATCGACGCGGTCGCCCTCGAGGCCCGCGCGGCGGAGCTCGCGAAGCGGTCGATCAAGCGGGAATCGAAGCTCTTTGCGCTCGAGCTGGCGATCCGGATGATGGACCTGACGACGCTCGAGGGCGCCGACACGGTCGGCAAGGTACGCGCGCTCGCGGCCAAGGCGATGCGCCCGGCGCCCGACGACGCTTCCGTCCCCGCGGTCGCCGCCGTCTGCGTCTACCCGAGCCTCGTCGCGACCGCACGGCGGGCGCTTCGCGGCAGCACCGTGAAGGTTGCGTCCGTCGCGACGGCGTTTCCCTCCGGCCAGGCGCCGCTCGAGATCAAGCTCGCCGACGTCCGGGCCGCCGTCGAGGCGGGGGCGGACGAGATCGACATGGTCATCGACCGTGGCGCCTTCCTCTCCGGTCGGATCGGGCAGGTGTTCGAGGACGTCGTCGCCGTCAAGGAGGCGTGCGGTGGAGCGCACCTGAAGGTGATCCTCGAGACCGGTGAGCTCGGGACGTACGACGCGGTGCGCCGTGCGTCGCTCGTCGCGATCGCGGGCGGCGCCGACTTCATCAAGACGTCGACGGGAAAGGTCGCACCGGCCGCCACGCTTCCCGTCACGCTCTGCATGCTCGAGGCGATCCGCGACGTGCACGAGGAGACCGGGCTCGTGATCGGGATGAAGCCCGCCGGCGGGATTCGCACCGCGAAGCAGGCGGTGCAGTATCTCTGCGTGCTGCACGAGACGCTCGGCCAGGACTGGCTCACGCCCGACCTCTTTCGCTTCGGCGCCTCCTCGCTCCTCAACGACGTCCTGCTCCAGCTCCGCAAGCAGCGCACCGGCATCTACCGATCGCCCGACGAGTTCACGCTCGACTGATGGGCGCCGTCGAGAAGCAGCGAGCCGCGCTCCCGGCCGCACCGGGGTGGGAATACGCGCCCTCGCTCGAAGGGCGGGAGATCGTCTCGTTCGAGGAGCGCTACGGGCTCTACATCGGCGGCGAGCACGTGTCGCCGCGCTCGCGCTCCTGGTTCACGACCGTGTCCCCCTCGACGGAGGAGCCGCTCGCCGAGGTCGCGCAGGCCGGCGCCAGGGACGTCGGCCTCGCCGTCGACGCCGCCCGCGAGGCGTTCAAGCCCTGGAGCACCTGGAGGCCGGCAGAGCGCGCGAAGGTGCTCTTCCGGATCGCGCGGATCTTGCAGGAACGGGCCCGGGAGCTCGCCGTCGCCGAGACGCTGGACGGGGGCAAGCCGATCAAGGAGTCGCGCGACGTCGACCTGCCCCTTGCCGCGGCGCACTTCTTCTACTACGCGGGGTGGGCCGACAAGCTCGAGTACGCCTTCCCCGGGCGGCGGCCACGCCCGCTCGGTGTCGCCGCGCAGATCGTCCCGTGGAACTTTCCGCTCCTGATGCTCGCGTGGAAGATCGCGCCCGCCCTCGCGTGCGGGAACACCGTCGTGCTGAAGCCGGCCGAGACGACCCCGCTGACCGCGCTGCTATTCGCGGACGTCTGCCGGCAGGCGGAAGTGCCGCCGGGTGTGGTCAACATCGTCACCGGAGACGGCTCCACGGGAGCCCACCTCGTCCGCAACGACGGGATCGACAAGGTCGCCTTCACGGGGTCGACCGAGGTCGGCAAGGCGATCCAGCGCGAGCTCGCCGGACGGGAGGTTGCGCTCACCCTCGAGCTGGGAGGCAAGGCGGCGAACATCGTCTTCGAGGACTGCGCGCTCGACCAGGCGGTCGAGGGCATCGTCAACGGCATCTACTTCAACCAGGGCCACGTCTGCTGCGCCGGCTCCCGGCTCCTCGTCCAGGAATCCATCCACGATCAGCTGGTCCGGAAGCTGAAGCGCCGGATGACCACACTCCGTCTGGGCGACCCGCTCGACAAGAACACCGACGTCGGGGCGATCAACTCCAAGGCGCAGCTCGACCGGATCACCGAGCTCGTCGCAAGCGGCACCGCGGAGGGGGCCGAGCTGTACCAACCGCCCTGCCGGCTGCCCGAGAAGGGCTGGTGGTTCGCGCCGACCGTCTTCACGAACGTCGCCCAGAGCCACCGGATCGCACAGGAGGAGATCTTCGGCCCCGTGCTGAGCGTGCTGACGTTCCGCACACCCGACGAGGCGGTCGAGAAGGCGAACAACACCATGTACGGCCTGTCGGCCGGCGTCTGGACGGAGAAGGGCTCGCGAATCCTCTGGATGGCCGATCGGCTCCGGTCCGGAGTCGTCTGGGGCAATACCTTCAACCGCTTCGACCCGGCGTCGCCGTTCGGCGGCTACAAGGAGTCGGGCTTCGGCCGGGAAGGCGGCCGCCACGGGCTCGAGTCGTACCTGAGGTTCGAGTGACGGCCGACGGACGGCAGCCCGCAGCCGTGATCGCAGCGAAGCTCGTGCTCGTCGGGGCGCTTGCGTGGGGTGCCTGGAGGGTGCTGCGCGCGGAGCTCGACGAATGAGCGCCAGGCTGCCGGTCCGGAAGACCTACAAGCTGTACATCGGCGGCTCGTTCCCCCGATCGGAGTCGGGACGCACGCTCGAGCTCGAGGGGTACAACGTCGCTCGCGCGTCGCGCAAGGACGCGAGGGACGCGGTCGTCGCCGCTCGGAAGGCGTTCGGCTCGTGGAGCGCGGCGACGGCGTACAACCGCGGCCAGGTCGCCTACCGGCTCGCCGAGACGATGGAGACGAGGGTCGCGTCGCTCGCCGCCGCGTGCAGCGGCCGCCGCGAGGTCGCCCGGGCGATCGACCGGGTCGTCTGGTACGCGGGCTGGGCGGACAAGCTGGCGCAGGTCCTCGGCTCCTCGAACCCCGTCGCAGGCCCGTACTTCAACTTCACGCTGCCCGAGCCGACGGGGGTCGTGGCGATCGTGGCCCCGCGCGAGCCCGCGCTCGACGGGCTCGTGGCGCGGGCGCTGCCCGCGCTCGTCGGTGGGAACGCGATCGTCGTCGTGGCCTCCGAGGCGCACCCGCTCGCCGCGATCGAGCTCGCCGAGGCGGTCGCGACCTCCGACGTCCCGGCCGGAGTGGTCAACGTCCTGACAGGACAACGGGACGAGCTCGCGCCGGTCCTCGCAGCGCACATGGACGTCAACGCGATCGACGTGACGGGCGCCGACGGTGACGTCGCCGCGCTCGAGGTGCTCGCGGCGGAGAACGTCAAGCGCGTCGTCCGCCAGCGGGAGGATCGGAGCCCGTGGGAGATCGCGGCGTTCATGGAGCTGAAGACGGTGTGGCATCCGATCGGGCGCTGAGGACGCGAGGCTGCGATTTCTCAGCGGGCTCCGTTCGGGGCACCCCAACCCACCACCCGCTGCCAATTCTATCGCGGTGGTTGCCTGAATTGGCGACAGAGGAGTGCCATCTCTGTGCCGTGCTCGTGACGGGCTCGTCTGAGCCGGCCGACCCGACCGACTCAGACGAGCAGCGAGTCGACGGCTCCCGCCGCCTCCCGCAGCCGTTCGGTGAGCGGGCCCTCGACCAGCAACCAAGGGCTCCCGCTCGTCCGGGCCCGCGCCAGGTACTGCTCGTGCATCCAGCGCCGCCGTTCCTCGAACTCGCGGATCCCGTCGTGCCGCCACGGAACGTCGAGCCCGCAGACGACGAAGAGGTCGTAGCGCCGGGAGGCGAGCTCCGGGAATCCGGTCGCCGGCTCGCCGAGGTAGACCTCGTGGAAGACGGCTGTCGTGAAGGCGTCCGTGTCCGAGAAGAGG
The DNA here is from genome assembly GCA_963734045.1 of uncultured Actinomycetes bacterium. Classification (GTDB taxonomy): domain Bacteria; phylum Actinomycetota; class Thermoleophilia; order Gaiellales; family Gaiellaceae; genus Gaiella. The sequence continues at coordinate 197,168 of CAVTFU010000010.1, forward strand.
ACGCGGTTCGCGGACTCGGCGAGGAAGTCCTCGTACCAGCAGTGGATCCTTGCGATGTGGGTGAACTCCCAGCTCTCCCAGGGTGCGGCCGGCGGCCGACCGACCTGCGTGTACGGACGGCCGTACTCGGGGTTCCACTGCGTGGAGTACCGGTCTGCCAGCGCCGCGGCGAGCGTCGTCTTCCCAGTGGACTCGGCGCCGAGGAGACAGACCCGCTTCACGTCGGGCGGCACGCGACGAGCCTACGACATGAGGCAACGGGAGTTGCCTCGCGCGCGTCCACGTCCAGCCTCTACCATCGTCCGTCGTGACCGCTCGACGGCTGAGCCAGGCGATCGCGGAGGGCGACGGGATCTCGGTGCTCGTGGAGATCCACGACGTCGCGGCGGCGCGGGCCGCCGAGGAGAGCGGGGCGGAGGGCATCGTCGTCCGGACGGCGGCACCGACGCTCCGAGCCGAGACCGGCCTCCCGCTTCTCGCCTACGGCCCGGCGCCGGAAGAGGCGGCGGGCACCGCCGACGCGGTCGTGCTCGCCGCGGACGACGGGGACGAGGCGCTCGCGGGGCTCGCCGAGCAATGCCACGTGCTCGGTCTCGAGGTCGTCGTGCGGGTCAGCGACGACGAAGAGCTCGCTCGCGCCCTCGAGCAGCTCGACCCCGAGATCGTCCTTCTCACGGCGGAGCGCGCCGAGGCCGCGCAGGCGCCCCTCGATCGCGTGCTCGAGCTCCTTCCGGATGTGCCGGCAGGCAAGCTCGCGATCGCGGAGCTCACGAGCGCCTCGCGAGAGGACGTCGAGGAGCTCGAGCGTGCCGGCGTCGACGCAGTGCTCGTCGCCGGAGACGTCGAGGCGCTCGTCGGCGACTCCGTGCCGGACGTCTGAGCGAGCCGATGACAGAGACTCGGCGGCGCCCCGCCGGCCGGCTGCCGTCGGGCTGGCCGTGCTCGGCGCCGTCCTCGCCGTGGCGGCCGCTTTGCGCGTCGTCGGCGCCGGTGCCGGGCTTCCGCTGCCGCTCCTCAACCCCGACGAGGAGAACCTCGTCCCGCGGGCGTGGGAGCTCGTCCACGGAGGCGGTCTCGATCCCGGTTGGTACGACTACCCCAGCCTCCTCTTCCTCGTCCTCGGCCCGTCCCAGCTCGGCTTCGACGATCCGTCGTACGGCGCCGCGAGGGTCGTTGCCGTCGGGCTCGGCCTGCTCGGCGTCGCCGCCGCGTGGTGGCTGGGAAGGAGCGCCTACGGTCACGCCGCCGCGATCACGGGAGCGGTCGGCGTCGCGGTCGCGACCACGCACGTCGCGTACTCCCGAATGGCGGTCACCGACGTCCTGTTGACCCTCGCCGTCACCGTCACCCTGGCGCTCCTCGTCTCGGGTCGCCTGGAATGGGCCGGCGTCGCCGCCGGTCTCGCAACCTCCGCGAAGTACCCCGGTGTGCTTCTCGCCGTCCCGCTCGTCGTGGCGTGCTTCGGGGCCTGGCCGAGGCTCGCACGCTCCGTCGCCCTCGCCGCGCTCGCCTTCGCTCTCACGAGCCCGTTCGTCCTCCTCCATGCAGACGCCGCCTGGCGCGACCTCTCCCGGGTCCAGCGTCTCGCCCAGGACGGCTGGCTCGGCTTCGAAGACGACCCTGCGACGCCGCTCGCGTTCGCCGAGCGGCTGTGGCAGACGAGCGGGCCGCTCGTGGTCGTGGCGCTCGCGGGGGTCGCGCTCGCGCTCTGGCGTCGGACGCGCCGGGACCTCGTGCTGTGCTCCTTCCTCGTCGTCTACAGCCTCTCGCTGTTGCCGATCGAGGCCCACTTCGACCGCTACGTGCTGCCGCTCGTGCCCGTGCTGGCGGTGCTCGCCGGGCGCGCGCCCTGGCTGGCCGTCTGCGCGCTGGTCGCGGCGGTCGTGCCCCTGTGGTGGTCGATCGGCGATGCACGCGCCCTGAGCGGCCGCGACCCTCGGCTCGACGCGGCCGCCTGGGTCGAGCGACAGGTTCCGTCCGGGGACCGGATCGCGGCGGACCCGTCCACGCTCCCCCTCGACGATCCCCGCGTCCACCGGCTGCGATTGCCGGGCCCCGGCCGCCTGTTCGACCGGCGTCGGGATCTCGGGCGCCTCGAGGCGCGCGGGTACCGGTGGCTCGTCGTCGGGAGCTCCGTCACCGACCGGGTGCTCGCGGCGGCCCCCGCCTATCCCCGCGAGGCGGCCTTCTATCGGTCGCTCGCGTCACGGCGGCCGGCCTTCGCCGCCGAGGATCGGGACGGCTTCCGGTGGGTTCGCGTGTATCGCATCTACCCTTGAGTGGAATGGAGCGCCGCGGGCGAAGGATCGACAGCCTCGCGCTGAGCGCCGCGGTCTTCCTCTCGGGGGCGGCGCTGCTCGGCGTCGAGATTGCGGCAAGCCGCGTGCTCGCGCCGACCTTCGGCAGCTCGCTCTACGTCTGGGGAGCGCTCATCGGCGTCGTCCTCACCGGGCTCGCGATCGGGTACTGGGCGGGAGGGGTGCTCGCCGATCGCTGGCCCTCGCCGTACCTCTTCGTCGGCGCCATCGCGCTGGGCGCGATGCTCGTCCTCGCGATCCCCGTCGTCGACGAGTGGGTGCTCGAGCAGGTCGTCTCGTGGGATCCCGGGCCGCGGCTCGACCCGCTCCTCGCGGCAGTCTTGCTGTTCGGGCCGATGAGCGTCGTGCTCGCGTCGGTCTCGCCGATCGCCGTTCGCCTCGCGGCACGGTCGATCGAGCGGCTCGGCCGGACCGCAGGGCGCCTCTTCTCGATCTCGACCGCCGGAAGCATCGTGGGCACCTTCGTCACGGCGTTCTGGCTGGTCCCGGAGTACGGCACGGATCAGGTCCTCGCCTTCGGCGCGGTCGTCCTGCTCGCCGCGGCGGCGGTCGTCGCCGCCGTCCAGGGGCTCGTCGTCCCGGCAGGCGCGCTCGCCGTCGGCGCCGGCGCCGCGCTCATCGCCGTCGGCGCGCTCGCGCCCGAGACGGCGGGCGGCCGTCTCACCGGGCTCGCCGCGCAGAACTGGTCGCCGCTCTACCGCGAGCGCGACCTGCGAACGCCGCGCAAGCTCGACCCGGCCGAGGTGGCGCTCGTCGCCGGCGGGTTCGAGGTGCGCGAGGCGCGCGACACGCGCTACCACCGGCTCTTCGTCGTCGAGGACGGGGAATCCCGCTACCTGCGCTTCGACAGCTCGTTCCAGAGCGGCATGTACATCGACGAGCCGTTCCGGACGCGGTTCCTCTACAGCGACTACCTCCACGTCGGCCTGGCGTACAAGCCCGACACGACGAAGGTGCTCGTCGTGGGGCTCGGAGGGGCCGCGGCGCCGAAACGGATGTGGCGCGACTTCGGGGACATCGAGGTGACGACCGTCGAGCTCGACCCGGAGGTCGTCGAGACCGCGTATCGCTGGTTCGCGCTGCCCCGCGATCCGCGCCTCAAGGTCGAGGTGGACGACGGAAGGCGGTTCCTCCAGCGCACCGACGAGCGCTACGACGTGATCATGATCGACGCCTTCTACTCCGACGGCGTTCCGTTCCACCTCACGACGCTCGAGTTCGTCGAGCTCATGCGCGACCGGCTGACGCCCGGCGGCGTCGTCGCGACGAACGTCATCGGCGCGATCACGGGCGGGAGCTCGCAGATCACGCGCGCGCTCTGGCGCACCTACGGGGCCGTGTTCCCCACCGTCGAGCTGCACCCGGTCTACGAGGGCGCGGGCGATCGGCGCCCGGAAGACATCCGCAACATCATCCTCGTGGCGACGGAGCGCGCCGCGCCGACGCCGCAGCGGCTCGTCGAGATCTGGAACGGGGTCCGGAAGAGCCGCGCACCGCGGGCGCCCGACCTCACGAAGGCGCTCCAGGATCGCTGGCCGCGTGACGTGCGGACGAGCGACGTCCCGCTCCTCACCGACGGCTACGCGCCGACGGACGCGCTGCTTCTCGGCTGACGATCGGTCGATCGCCTAGGGGGCGGTCAGCGTGCGCGCGACGTCGAGGAGCTCGGCGGGAACGGGGCGGATGCCCGCACACGCCTCGTCCAGCGTCACGTCGACGATCGCCGTGCCGCGGAGCGACACCATGCGCCCGAAGCTCCTCGCAGCGGCGAGATCCGCGGCCGCGACACCGAGCCGGGACCCGAGGACGCGATCGGCGGCTGTCGGCGTGCCGCCGCGCTGGAGATGGCCGAGGACGGTGACCCTCGACTCGAATCCCGTCAGCTCCTCGAGCCCTGCGGCGACGAGCACGGAGACGCCGCCCAGTCGCTCGAAGCCGAACGCGTCGAGCGGCGCGTCGAGGCTCGTGCCCGGCGGTGGCGCGACCCCCTCTGCGACGACGACCACCGAGTAGCGACGCCCCTGCTCCGCACGCGCCCGTACGACCTCGGCAACGGCCTCGAGGTCGTACGGCTCCTCGGGCACGAGGATCGCGTCCGCGCCGGCGGCGATCCCCGCGTACGTCGCGATCCAGCCGCGCGTCCGACCCATCACCTCGACGAGCATGATCCGATCGTGCGACTCGGCCGTCGTCGTGATGCGGTCGATCGCCTCGGTCGCGATCTGCACGGCCGTGTCGAACCCGAACGTCACGTCGGTCGCGGCGATGTCGTTGTCGATCGTCTTCGGGACCCCGACGAGCGGCACGCCCTCCGCCGCGAGCCTCTGCGCCGAGCGAAGCGTGCCGTCACCGCCGACCACCACGAGCGCGTCGATCCCCTCGCGCTCGAGCGTCTCGGCGACCGAGGCCGCGCCCCGCGCGTGGACGTACGGGTCGCGGCGCGAGGTGCCGAGAATCGTGCCGCCCCGTTGCAGGATCCCGCGTACCGCGTTGCGGTCGAGCGGCCGGACTCTCCCGTCCAGCAGCCCGTCCCAGCCGTCGAGAATCCCCGCGACCTCGAGCCCGTGGTCGCCGACCGCCCGCGCGACGACGCCGCGGATCACGGCGTTGAGGCCGGGGCAGTCACCTCCCGCGGTCAGGATCCCGAGCCGCTTCACGCGGTCATCGTACGGAGGTGCGGGCCGCTTGCCCGAGGAGTCGGCGAGCAGTTGCGGCCCCGAAAGGGGGACGCCTTCAGGGATGTGCCCCGCCGCAGGCGGGACGCGGTCAGTACAGGAACATCGGCTTGCCGGCGACGTGGCGCACCTTGGGGCGGTAGGCCTCGGCGTCGTAGAGCTCGTCGACGTCGACCCGCTTCACGCCCTCCCGTGTCGCCGAGATGGGCACGGCGGTGTACGTGCCGTTCCGGAGGGCGACCATCCGTCCCGACGCGCCCTCGAGCGCGAGGTCGGCGGCCATCACCGCGTAGTTCGTCGCAACCATCAGGTCGAGCGAGTCGGGCGCGCCCGAGCGCATCAGGTACCCGACCTCCTGGACGATCATCTCCTCGCCCGTGCGCTCCTTCAGGAGCGCGGCGGTCAGCTCGCCGATGCCGCCGAGCTTGCGGTGGCCGTACGCGTCCGCCTCACCCGAGAGCACCATCTCGCCGCCGGCGAGCGTCGCGCCCTCCGACAGGGTCACCATCGCGTAGTTCGACGGGTTCGCCCGCTTGTCGCGCACGAGCAGCTCGCCGAGCCGGTCGACGTCGAACGGCACCTCGGAGATGACCGCACGGTCGACGCCTGCGAGGTAGGCGGTGACGAGAGACGTCTCGCCGCTGTAGCGGCCGAAGAGCTCGACGACCGCGATGCGCTCGTGCGAGCCGGTCGAGGTCCGCAGGTTGTGGATGAACTGCACGCCGCGCGTCACGGCGGTCGAGAAGCCGATGCAGTAGTCGGTGCCGTGGACGTCGTTGTCCATCGTCTTCGGGATCGCGATCACCGGGACGCCCTCGTCGTGCATCCGCAGCGCGTACGACAGCGTGTCGTCGCCGCCGATCGGGATCAGGACGTCGATCCCCAGCGACTCGACGACGCGCAGCGCATGGTCGGTGAAGTCGAACGGCCCGTCGCCGTCGGCGCGCGCGGCGAGATGGCCCGGCACGTCGCCCGGCCGGACGCGGCTCGGATTCGTGCGGGAGGTGTGGAGGAACGTGCCGCCTGTGCGATCGATCGTGCGGACGGTCGCGGGCGTCAGCTCCTGGAACCACTCGGTCGCGGAGGCGGGGTCGCTCGGGTCGTGCTGGAGGAGCGCCGCCCAGCCGCGACGGAGCCCGACGACCTCGTGCCCGTCGTGCGCGACCCGGTTGACGACGGCCTTGATGCAGGGGTTGAGCCCCGGGACGTCGCCGCCACCCGTGAGGATCCCGATCCGCATCTGCTCGTCTTACCAGGCTCTACCATCACGAGCGGGCCGAAGTGGCGGAACTGGTAGACGCGCCGGACTCAAAATCCGGTTCCCCTCGGGGAGTGTGGGTTCGAGTCCCACCTTCGGCATCACGGGCTCTGCCCGCTCTCGGACGAGCCTAGGGGCGGGGGAGCCGGAAAATGCGCGCTATATTCGCGCCCACGCAACGTGACACCTGGCGAGTGCCGGGCGTCGGTCGGGTCCATCAAGGAGGAGGATGAGCTTGAAGCTCAAGAGGAATGGGGTGTTCCTCGCCGGTCTGCTCGTCGTCGCCCTCGCGCTGGTCGCGGCGGGCTGCGGGGGAGACGACGGCGGCGAGGCGCCCGAGGCACTTCCGTCGTCGTCCTGTACGGCGATCGAGTACGAGGGCGACGGGGAGCCGGACTACATCATCGCTTCCGATCTGCCGCTGCAGGGCGCCTCGCGCACGCAGACGCTGCAGATCAACGACGCCATCCGCAAGGAGCTCTCGGACCGCGAGTACACGGCCGGCGACTACGCGATCGGCTTCCAGGCATGCGACGACGCGACCGCCCAGGCCGGGAAGTGGGATTCCGGCAAGTGCTCGCAGAACGCGAACGCCTATGCGGCGAACGACAAGCTGATCGGGGTCATCGGCACCTTCAACTCCGGGTGCGCGGCGATCATCATCCCGGTGCTGAACCAGGCGCCCGAGGGTGGGATCGCGATGATCTCCCCCGCCAACACGTACCCCTGCCTGACGGTCAACCTGCCCGGTGGCTGTGACGCGACCGAGCCGGACAAGTACTACCCGGCGGGCACGCGGAACTACGCGCGCGTCGCGCCGGCGGACGACTACCAGGGTGCGGCCGTGGCGGAGTTCATGAAGGACCAGGACGTCACGAAGGTGTACATCCTGAACGACAAGGAGGCCTACGGCCTCGGCGTCGCGACCACCACGCGGAAGGCCGCGGAGCACCTCGATATCGAGGTCGTCGGCTTCGAGGCGTGGGATCCGAAGGCCGCGAGCTACGAGTCGCTGTTCAAGAAGGTCGAGGCGAGCGGGGCGGACGGCGTCTTCCTCGGTGGCCTGATCGACGAGAACGGCGCCCAGGTGATCAAGGACAAGGTCGCCGTGCTCGGGCCGAACGACGGTGACGTCAAGCTGTTCGCGCCGGACGGCTTCACGACGCAGCAGACGATCACCGACGCCGGGCCGGCGTCGGCGGGCATGTTCATGTCCGTCGCGGGCGTGCCGGTGGACGAGTTCACGGGTGTCGCCGAGGAGTTCGCCACCTCGTTCGAGGCGGATTACCTCAACGGCGCTCGGATCGACCCGTACGCGATCTACGGCGCGCAGGCGGCGCAGATCCTGCTCAACTCGATCGAGAACTCCGACGGAACGCGGGAAGACGTGATCGCCAAGATGTTCGAGACGCAGATCACGGACGGCCTGCTCGGCTCGTTCACGATCAACGAGAACGGCGACCCGCAGGACGCGTCCGGTGCGGTCGTCGGCTTCACGATCTACGTGGCGACCGACAAGCTCGAGACGGCGGAGGTCATCTCGCCGAACCGGGAGGTCGTGGAGGCTGCCGGCGCGGCCTAGCCGCGACGAGCACCTCAGGCGTCGAGGCGGCGGGAGGGCATTGCCCTCCCGCCGCCGTTCGGTTTAGAGTCGCGCGGCATGGCGTCCACGCTCGCCCGGCTTCGAGCTTCGTCGTGGGTCGACAGGATCGGTCTCGCGCTCGTCGGGCTCGTCGTCCTCTGGCTCCTGGTCAACTTCGTCAAGGGGCCCGTCGAGTTCATCAACGTGGGGCTGATCGGCCTGACGAACGGGGCGATCTACGGCGTCGTCGCCCTCGGCTACACGCTCGTCTACGGGATCCTCCAACTGATCAACTTCGCCCACGGCGACGTCTTCGCGCTGTCCGGCCTCTTCGCGAGCACCGTCATCGTCTCGGTGCTCGGTCTCGACGCCGACTCGAGCGTCCCGGTGATCATCGGCGGGTTACTCGTCACGTTCGTCGTCGTGATGGTCGGTTTCGCGATCTTCAACGCGACGATCGAGCGGGTCGCGTACAAGCCGCTGCGCCACGCCCCCCGCCTCGCGCCCCTGATCACGGCGATCGGCATGTCGTTCATCGTCCAGAACATCGCGCTCGCGTTCTACGGCGTCGACTACCGCTCGGTGCCGAACTTCATCCCGACGACGGACGTGATCGACATCGGCGGGATCACGTACACGTGGAAGAAGATGACGGCGATCATGATCGTCGTCCCACTGCTCCTGCTTCTCAGCTGGTTCGTGCGGCAGACGAAGCAGGGCAAGGCGATGCGGGCGGTCGCCCAGGACCGTGAGGCGTCGGCGATGATGGGGATCGACGTCAACCGCACGATCTCGGTCACGTTCCTCATCGCCGGTGCACTCGCCGGCGCCGCCGGGATCGTCTACCTCCTCCAGTTCAACATGCGCTACGACACCGGCTTCGAGCTCGGCCTGATCGCGTTCACCGCGGCCGTGCTCGGCGGGATCGGAAACCTCACCGGGGCCGTGCTCGGCGCTCTCATCATCGGGTTCGTCCAGGCGTTCAACGAGGGCCTCACGTGGCTCGCTCCCGGGAGCGACTGGACCCGCACGGGCGTGTTCGGGATCCTGATCCTGATCCTCGTCTTCCGCCCTGAGGGGCTGCTCGGAGAGCGGACACCGGAAGGCGCATGAGCCGGCTTTCCGATCGCGTGGGAGAGGTGCGGTCCGGGGGCGTCGGCCGGACCTACGCGATCATCGCGGCGCTCGTCGTCCTGGCGTTGATCTACCCGAGCATCGTCGAGAGTCTGCAGGACATCCCGCTGATCGGAGACTTCATCCCCCGGACCGACTCCATGGTCGTGATGATCGTGTTCACGATGATGGCGGTCGGGCTGAACGTCGTCGTCGGCTACGCGGGCCTGCTCGACCTCGGCTACGTCGCGTTCTACGCGGCCGGCGCCTACACGGCCGGCTGGCTCGCCTCGGGCCAGTTCGACCAGGTCACCTTCCATCTCTTCTCGACCGCGCCCGAGGGCGCGGTCGGGATCCACATCTCGATGTGGCTCGTGCTGATCATCGCCGGTGTCTTCACGACCGTCGTCGGCATCCTGATCGGGCTTCCGACGCTCCGGCTCCGCGGCGACTACCTCGCGATCGTGACGCTTGGCTTCGGTGAGATCGTCCCGCAGTTCGTGCGGAACGGAGACTCGATCGGCGGCTTCGACCTCACCAACGGCACGTTCGGGATCAGCCCGATCGACTCGCTCGGCTTCGGCGCCTTCGTGTTCCGCACGGAGTCCAACCGGGCGCAGCTCTTCTACTGGACGGCGGTCGGCCTGCTCCTGTTCACCGTGTTCTGCTCCTGGCGGCTCCAGGGGTCGCGCCTCGGTCGCGCGTGGATCGCGATCCGCGAGGACGAGACGGCGGCCGCTGCGATGGGGGTCCCGCTGATGCGGACGAAGACCTGGGCGTATGCGATCGGCGCGTTCTTCGGCGGGGTGGCGGGCGCCTTCTACGCGAGCTTCAAGTCGGGCGCGTTCCCCGCGGACTTCTACTTCAACATCTCCGTGTTCCTCCTGTGCATGGTGATCCTCGGAGGTATGGGAAGCCTTGCGGGCGTGATCGTCGGCGGGATGATCCTCGGGTACCTCAACATCGAGGGGCTGGCCACGATCGGCTCGAAGATGCAGGAGGGCGGCCTCGACTTCGACCCGACGAAGTACCAGTTCGGGATCTACGGCGTGATCATCGTGCTGATGATGCTCTTCAGGCCCGCCGGGCTGATCCCCGAGCGGCGACACAGGATCGAGATGGAGGAAGGCGTCCACGACACTCCCCTGTACGACGTGACGCTCGAGGGCTCGCTGACCGACCGCGACCGGACAGACGACTGATGGGGGCCGTGGACGATCTTCTCGTCGCGACCAAGGTGCGGAAGGAGTTCGGCGGCCTCATCGCGTCGAACGACATCGACTTCACGATCCCGCGCGGCGGCATCGTCGCGCTCATCGGCCCCAACGGCGCCGGCAAGACCACGTTCTTCAACCAGATCACCGGCGTATACCACCCGACGTCGGGCTCGATCGTCTTCGACGGGACGGAGGTTGCCGGCCTGCCCCCGCACCGCGTCGTGGAGCTCGGCGTCGGAAGGACATTTCAGAACATCCGGCTCTTTCAGCAGATGACCGCCCTGGAGAACGTCCTCGTCGGGATGCACTCCCGGCTCAAGGGGGGCATCTTCGGCTCGATCATCCGAACGCCGCGGGTCAGGCGCGAGGAAGCCGCCGCGAGCGAAGAGGCCCGTGAGCTGCTCCGGTACTGCGGCCTGCCACGGCGTCACCGCGATCGGGCGGGCGCCCTCCCGTACGGCGATCAACGGCGGCTCGAGGTCGCGCGCGCGCTCGCGACGGATCCGAAGCTGCTGCTCCTCGACGAGCCCACCGCCGGCATGAACCCGCAGGAGAGCGCGGACTTCACCTCGTTCGTGAGACGCGTCCGCGACGAGCGAGGGCTCACCGTGCTCCTGATCGAGCACGACATGAAGGTCGTGATGGGCGTCTCGGAGCGGATCACGGTGCTCGAGTACGGCGAGAAGATCGCCGAGGGCAGCCCGGCCGAGGTGCAGTCCGACCCCCGCGTCATCGAGGCGTACCTCGGCAAGGGAGCCGTCGCATGAGCACCGGCGCCGCGTCGGGCAACATCCTCGAGCTCGCCGACATCCACGTCTACTACGGCGCCATCCACGCGCTGAAGGGCGTCTCGCTGACGGTGCGCGAGGGCGAGATCGTGACGCTCATCGGTGCCAACGGGGCGGGGAAGTCGACGACGCTGCGCGCGATCAACGGCCTCAACCGCGCCCGCCAGGGCGCGATCCGCTTCGACGGCGACGACATCACCACCGCGACGCCCCACACGATCGTGAAGCGCGGGATCGCGCAGAGCCCCGAGGGACGGCGTCTCTTCCCGCGGATGACCGTGACCGAGAACCTCGAGATGGGCGCCTTCCAGCGCACCGACCGGGAGAACTTCCAGGAGGACATGGACAGGGTCTTCGAGCTCTTCCCGCGCCTGCACGAGCGGCGGCAGCAGAAGGCGGGGACGATGTCGGGCGGCGAGCAGCAGATGTGCGCGATCGGACGCGCGCTGATGGCGCGCCCGAAGCTGCTCCTCCTCGACGAGCCGTCGATGGGGCTGGCGCCGATCTTCGTCGAGAAGATCTTCGAGATCGTCCGCGAGATCAACGCCCAGGGCACGCCGGTCCTGCTCGTCGAGCAGAACGCGCTCATGGCGCTCGAAGCCGCAAGCCGGGGGTACGTGATGGAGACCGGCCGGATCACGCTCGAGGGGCCCGCCGCCGAGCTGAAGACGAACGAGGCGGTGCAGAAGGCCTACCTCGGGCTGGACTGAACCTGTTCGCCAGGCAGGAATCCGCGGGAGCGGAGTCCTGCGGCTCGATCCCCGCGTCCCCTAGCCCCCGACGACGAGCGCAGGGTACGGCGGCCCCAGGATCACGCCCGTCGACCCCTCTCCTCCCGCGAGCCCCTGCGCCATCTCGAGCGCGGTCGCGGCGTTGTGCGAGGGAACGAGACCGAGCGCGCGGGCGGCGCCCGCGTCGCGGCAGCCGGCGACGATCACCCGGCCGGCCCGTGCCAGCGGGTCGGCGCACGTCGCCCAGTCGGCGAACGGCAGACGCGGGTGCGGTGCCCTGCCCTCGCGATAGGCGGCTACGGCACGGCGGTCACGCGAGGCAGTTGCCTCGGCGCCGCGCAGGCGCCGGCCACGCTCGTCCCGTAACGCTGTAAACAGGGCGCGGTAGGGCGCCTGCGAGTGGCCCATCACGCGCGTGAACGGGTGGAGCAGGATCACGGTGCCACCGGCGGCGAGGGGCGGCCGGTCGCGCCAGAGCCGGAGGGCATGGCCGAGGCCGACCGCGGCGGCGGTCAAGGGATTGAGCGGCTCCCGCGGCAGGTGGAGTCCCTCCCAGGGGAGCGGTACGACGATCGTGTCGAACGGGCGCTGCACGGTGACGCCGCGGATCGCCGCGCCGCGGACGAGCGCCTCGGCGTGCGCGACGGACGGTGGGCCCGCGAGCGCGGCGACGACGCCCAGCTCGTGCGTGACGCCAGAGAGCACGCGCCGCCGGATCGGGTCGGGCGCGAGACCGAGGAGCCGCCGGAAGGGCGAGCGCGCGAGCGCCCTACGAGCGTCGGCGTCCGAGGGATAGCCACGGTGGAGACCCACGGCCCGGGGGCGGTCGAGCACGAGCGAGAGCCCGACGACGGGAACCGAGCGCAGTGCCGCCTCGAGCGTGCCCGCGAGACGCCATCCCGCCGCGCCCGACGGCTCGAGCAGGGACACCGCCTCGGCCGCCCTGATCGTCCCGGCCCCGCACGCGTCGACGAGCGCGGTCGCGCCGCCGTGCAGCACCGTCTCGGCCGCGCCGACCGTCACGACGATGTCGGTCTCGAGGAGCGCCGGATGGATCCGGTGGACCCGGTCGCCGGCGACGAGAGGGCGAAGCTCCTCCGCCTCGCAGTCGTGGACGACGATCGTGCCCCTGAAGCTCCTGGCCCGCTCGGGGAGCAGGAGGCCCTCGAGCTCGGGGCGGCCCGCCCGTCGCCCGAGGCCACCCGCGACGAGCACCGTCTGGCGGTCCCGCGGGATCCCGCAGCGCTCGAGCAGGTCGAGGACGGCTCCGAGCGCATCCCGCCGCGGATCGAGCTCGGCGGTCGGGATCGGAAGCGTCGAGGGCTGCACGACGACAGTCGCGCGGCCGCCGCGCGGTGCGATCGCCTCGAGCGGAGCCCCGGCGAGCGGATACCGGAATGCTTCGACGACCGCTGCTGCGACGTCGGCCAGCGGGTCGAGCGGCGCCGGCGCCGCCAGGAGCACCGCGTCGTCCGGAACCGAGACGAGCGGCAGGCGGGAGCCGGAGTAGAGCGGCAGGCGGGGCACGACGGGCATCTTCACGCACCCGCGATCGGCGGAGACCCTGGTGCGTCCGTGGGTACCCTGGCTCGGTGCGCGGCCGTTGGGACATCGACGAGCGAGGGCGCGGTGTCGCGTCCGCCGCCCTTGGGGTCCCGGACCTCGACCGCCTCCGGGTGGCGATGCTCGAGCCCGACTGGGTCGCCGAGGAGCCTGAGGCGCACCTCCTCCCGCACGTCGAGCGCACCTGCCGCGAGCACGGCTGGGAGATGGCGAGCTGGCAGATCGTCGACGCCGTGCTCGAGATCGACGTCGTCGCTCCGAAAGGGCCACACGCGTCGACGCCGCGTCAGGTCGCGTTCACGCTGCTCGGCAGCTTCGCGGAGGCGGCGACCCACGTCGCCGAGCTCGAGCCGGACGTCGGCAAGGACGTCGAGCTGCTCGTGACGACCGGGATGCTCGAGGGGCAGACGCCCTTCGTCCCGCACGGCCACACCGTGCGGCTCCGCGCCCGCATCGACTGAGCCCGGCGGCTCAGGCGATCGCGCGGAAGAGGCGGTAGAACGTCGGCCTGAACCCCAGCCGCGGCCAGGTGCGCGACGAGAGCAGGTTCGTCATGCGCCAGTCCGTAACCACCGTCGGATAGCCCTCGTCGCGGGCCCACTGGAGGACACGCTCGCCGAGCAGGCGACCGACGCCGCTGCCGCGCCGGGAGGCGAGAACCGCCGCGAACCCGAGGAACCCGGCGTCCGGAGCCAGCGCAAGGCTCGTGTGGGTCGAGGACAGCGTGAGTGCACAGCCGACCGCGGAGCCGACCACCTCGCCTCCGCGCTCCGCGACGAACGTCGCGAAGCGCTCGTCGTCGAAGTCGGATTCGTACTCCTCCCGCGCCTCCTCGAGGCTCGGGAGCGGCAGACGCGAGAACACGGGCGAGAGGGCCTGGTGCTCCGGCAGGGCGAGATCGAGACGAGCGAGGGCGTCGAGGTCCGCGCGCGTGGCGCGACGGAGCACGACGCCCTCCGGAGCGGGAGTCGTCGGCTCGGCGGCGACCGGCGCCTCGCGGATCGCGTGGACGTGCTGATGGCCGAAGCCGAGCCTGAACCAGGCGTCCACGAGCAGGGGATCGGTAGCCGGAACGAGCGCATAGTGCGACGTCCGGCCCTCGGCGACCCAGCGCTCGGCGGCCGCCGCGTAGAGGTCGCGAACGAGCTCCGGCTCCGTGACTGCGAACCCGGCGGAGGGCACCCAGACGTTGGGGCCCCAGCTCTCCGCCAGCGGCAGGCCCAGCAGGAAGCCCGTCACCTCGTCGCCCTCGACGGCGACGACGCCCGAGGCGCCATCGCCGCCGAGAAGCCCCTCGAGCTCGGCGTGCGCCGCGGACGGGGCCTCGTACCGTGCGTCGAGCCCGGGCTCGACGAGCCGCTGGTCGCGATGCCGCGCGGCGAGCAGCGCAGCGGCCTTCTCGAGGTGCTCGGTGCCGAGCTGCACGATGGTCGCGCGAGCCGTCATGGCGCGCCAGCGTAGCCTCCACCGGAGGGCGGGTCGGCGGGTCGAGGTCGGTTACGCTCGCTGGGTGCCGAAGACGCTGACCGGCGAGGAGCTGCAGCTCGACGACGGGCCGGTCAAGGGGGCCGACCTCTTCCTCGTCGACGGGAACAACCTCGCCTATCGCGCCTTCTTCGCCCTTCCGGAAGAGCTCCAGACCACGGACGGCCAGCCGACCAACGCGCTCCTCGGCTTCACCAACATGCTCTTCAAGCTCCTCTCCGACTACAGCCCGCGCGGGGTCGCGGTCGCGTGGGACACGCGCCCGACCCACCGCACCGAGCTCGCGGAGACATACAAGGAGGGCCGGCGCCCGATGCCCGACCTCCTCCGCGAGCAGTTCCCGCACTTCCGGCCGATCGTGGAGGCGTTCGGGTACTCGAACCTCGAGTTCGAGGGCTGGGAGGCGGACGACGTGATCGCGACGCTCGCGACCCAGGCCGACGAGGCGGAGATCCGCACCTGTGTCGTCTCGACCGACCGCGACGCCTTCCAGCTGTGCAGCGAGAACGTGTCGCTGATGATGACCCCGCGCGGCGTTGCCGACGTCCACGTCTACACGCCGGACCGGGTCGAGCTGCGGTACGGGATCCGCCCCGACCAGATCCCGGACTTCATCGGGCTCAAGGGGGACACGTCGGACAACATCCCCGGCATCCCCGGGATCGGTGACAAGACCGCCGGCCAGCTGATTGCCCAGTACGGGTCGCTCGAGGAGGTCATCGCGCACGCGGGCGAGCTCTCACCCGCTCGCTCGAGGTCGATCACGGAGCACGCCGACCAGGCGCGGGCCTCGAAGGTCCTCGCGACGATGCGCCGCGACCTGCCGCTCGAAGTCGATCCGGCCGAGCTCGTCGCTGCGCCACCCGACCGCTCGACGCTGAAGGAGATCTTCCGCCGGTTCGAGTTCCGAGGGCTCCTGAGCCGCGTCGACACGCTCGACGAGGCGCTGCCCGCCGCCGACGTCGTGGTCGAGCGCGAGACCGTCGCGTGGCGGGAGGGCGCACCCGAAGAGCTCGTGTTGAACCACTACAAGGAGGAAGTGGGTGTCGCGCTCGCCGACGGCAGGCTCGGTGTCGCACAATCGGACGTCGTGCTCGTCGTCGAGGCGGGCGTCGGCGACGCCGCGCGGCTCCTGCAGGGCGCCGAGGTGGCGGCCCACGACGCGAAAGGCCTCCGCCTCGGCCGGGCGCCGGCGGACGACACGCTGCTCGCGGCCTACCTCGTCGATCCCGGCCGCTCGGGTTACGAGCTCGACGACCTCGCCCGCGAGTACGGGCTCGAGCTCGTGCCGGACCCGGCAACGGAGGAGGAGACCGCCGCGCTCGTGCGGCGCGCCGAGGCCGCCCGCCGTCTCGCGCCGCAGCTGCGGGGGCGGCTCCGGGAGTGGGGGATGGAGTCGCTGTACGACGAGGTCGAGCTGCCGCTGACCGCGGTCCTGGCCGACATGGAGGACGCCGGGATCAGGATCGACACCTACCGGATGGGCGAGATCACGGCCCGGCTCGCGGAGCGCGCCGAGGAGCTCGAGGCCTCGGCGCTCGAGCTCGCCGGCGAGGAGTTCCAGCTCGGCTCGACGCAGCAGCTCGCGCGTGTCCTCTTCGAGAAGCTGGGTCTCACCGCCGGCAGGAAGGGCAAGACGGGCTACTCGACCGATGCGCGAGTGCTCCGTGCGATCCGAGACGACCACGCGATCGTCCCCGTCGTCGAGGAGTGGCGCGAGCTGACGAAGCTCCTCAACACGTACCTGCTCCCGTTGCCCGAGCTCATCGACCCCGCGGACGCGCGACTCCACACGACGATCAACCAGGCGGTCGCCTCCACGGGCCGTCTCTCGACGACGAGCCCGAATCTTCAGTCGATCCCGATCCGGACCGAGCTGGGGCGGCGGATCCGCTCGGCGTTCATCGCCGCCGATGGGACACGCCTGCTCTCCGCGGACTACAGCCAGGTCGAGCTCAGGATCCTCGCGCACGTCTCCGGCGAGCCCGTGCTTCGGGACGCCTTCGCGCGGAGCGAGGACATCCACGCGGCGACTGCATCCCAGGTGTTCGGCATCCCGCAGGCCGAGCTCTCCCGCGGCCAGCGGGACACGGCGAAGATGGTCAACTTCGGGATCATCTACGGCATCTCGTCGTTCGGGCTGTCGGAGAACCTCGGCATCTCGCGCGAGGAGGCGCAGGAGCTGATCGACACCTACCTCGCGCGCCTGCCTCGCGTGCAGGAGCTCATCAAGCGGACGATCGCGCAGGCGGCGGCCGACGGCTACGTGACGACGCTCCTCGGCCGGCGGCGGCCCATCCCGGAGCTCCGCGCGTCGAACCGGCAGACGCGCTCGCTCGGCGAGCGGCTGGCGGTGAACACGGTGATGCAGGGGACCGCGGCCGACGTGATCAAGGTCGCGATGGTGCGCATCCACGAGCGGCTGCGGCGCGAGGGCAGAGCGGCACGGCTCGTCCTGCAGGTGCACGACGAGCTGTTGCTCGAGGTGCCCGAGGTCGAGACGAGCGCCGTCCGGGAGCTCGTCCGCGAGGAGATGGTCGGCGCCTATCCCCTCGACCCGCCGCTCGCCGTCGACGTCGGCGTGGGGGACACCTGGGCCGACGCCAAGGAGTGACTACGTCTCCACCTTGACGGGTAGGGTCCCGCCGTCCGTCAAAGACTTTCGATCAGGGGAGAACGATGACACGACTCACAGGCGCCCTCATCGCCGTGCTCGCGCTCGTCGCGGCTGCCGTTCCGATGGCCGGAGCGGGGAACGGGCCTTCCGACAAGGGCAGCGCGAACGCCCAGACGACAGAGGTGCAGATCCTCGGTCTGAACGACTTTCACGGCAACCTCCGGCCGCCGGACGCGACATCCTCGGGTGGCCGCATCGGCGCGACGCCCGCAGGGTGGGGTCGAGTACCTCGCCACGTACGTCCGAGATCTGCGCGCGACGAACCGGAACACGCTCTTCGTGTCTGCCGGCGACCTCATTGGTGCGTCGCCGCTCATCTCCGCCGCGTTCCACGACGAGCCGACCATCGAGGCCTTGAACCTCATGGGGCTCGACTACAACGGCGTCGGCAACCACGAGTTCGACGAGGGCATCGACGAGCTCCTGCGCATGCAGAACGGCGGCTGCCATCCGGTCGACGGCTGCTCGGCGGCGACGGCTTCGCCGGCGCCGCCTTCGACTTCCTCGCCGCGAACGTCCGCTACAAGGTCGAACGGCGAGACGATCTTCCCGCCGTACACGATCCATCACTTCCCCGGCGTGAAGGTCGCGATCGTCGGGATGACCCTCGAGGGCACGCCGTCGATCGTCACCCGGTCGGCCATCGCGAGCGTCGACTTCCTCGACGAGGCGGACTCGGTCAACGCCCTCGTTCCTGAGCTCAAGGAGCAGAACGTCGAGACGATCATCGTGCTCCTTCACGAGGGCGGCTCGGGTGGGCAGCGCCGTTGAACGAGACGACGATCAACAGCTGCGATGAACGCCGAGCGGTGCGCCGTCATCGACGTCGGTCGACGCGCATGGATCCCGAGATCGACGTCGTGGTCACAGGTCACACGAACTGGGCGGTCAACTGCGTCCGCCTTCGACGGCAAGGTTCATGACCGGTGCTGCCTCGTTCGGCCGGCTCGTCACCGACATCGACCTGTCGATCAGCCGGTCGACGAAGGACGTGATCCGCGACCGGACGAGGGTCAACAACGTCATCGTCACGCGCACCGTCGGCGCCGGCTCCGGACATCGCGGCGCTCGTCGGGAAGTACTCCGACCTCGTCGCCCCGGTCGAGACCCGGGTGAGCGGCAACCGCGACCGCGCCGCTCACACGGACGGCGAACGCCGCGGGAGAGTCGTCGCTCGGCGACATCATCGCGGACGCTCAGCTCTGGGCCACGAGCGAAGCGTGCGCTGCAGCCGATCACGGCGGCCCGGCGGTGATCTCGTTCATGAACGCGGGCGGGATCCGCGCGGACATCAACGCCGGCGTCATCACCTACGGCGAGGCCGCGACGGTGCAGCCGTTCGGGAACATCCTCGTCACGATGGACATGACCGGCGCGCAGATCGACGCGCTGCTCGAGCAGCAGTTCACCGGAGGCAACGGGATCCTCCAGATCCCGGCGTCGCTCACCTACGAGCGGCATCCTGCGGGCGCCGCCCCCGACCGGGTACGGAATATCAAGATCAACGGCATCGGGCTCGTGCTCGGGACTACATACCGGGTCACCGATGAACAACTTCCTCGCGGAAGGCGGCGACGGGTACACGGTCTTCCGCCAGGGCACGAATCGCTTCTTCGGCGAGATCGATCTCGACGCCTTCGCGCGGTACGTCGTGGCCAGGACCACGATCGCACCGGGGCCGCAGAACCGCATCACGCTGATTCCGTAGCCCGCATCCGCATCACGCAGCTCGCCGTCCCGGGAACCGCTCCGGGGCGGCGAGCCGCGACTTGCATCCCGTGTGTGCTGGGGTTTTCTGTCTTTTCGCGAGGCCGATCGTTCGCGAATCCCCCGCTATACTCCAGCGCTCCGATGAGCAACCACACCCTCGAGACCCCCACCAAGCCCGAGGAAGGCGTCTGGACGACCGGCCCCGACGGGGAGCTGATACCCGACTACGAGGGCACGTTCCCGACCATCAACGAGGGCGAGGTCGTGCACGGCACGGTCGTCCGGGTGGACAAGGACGAGGTGCTGGTCGACATCGGCTACAAGTCGGAAGGCGTCATCCCCGTCGCCGAGCTCTCGATCCGCCGGAACGTGAACCCGACGGACGAGGTGGCGGTGGGCGACGAGATCGACGCGCTCGTGATGACGAAGGAGGACGCGGAGGGGCGCCTGCTCCTCTCGAAGAAGCGCGCGCGGTTCGAGCTCGCCTGGAAGGCGATCGAGGGCGCGGCCGAGAGCGGGGAGCCGGTCAACGGCAAGGTGATCGAGGTCGTCAAGGGCGGCCTGATCCTCGACCTCGGCGTTCGCGGCTTCCTCCCGGCATCGCTCGTCGACATCCGCCGCGTCCAGGACCTCGACGAGTTCCTCGGCAAGGAGCTCCGCTGCAAGGTGATCGAGCTCAACCGCTCGCGGAACAACGTCGTCCTCTCCCGCCGCGCCGTCCTCGAGGACGAGCGCAAGGAGATGCGCCAGGCGATTCTCGACCGGCTCAACCCGGGTGACGTCGTCGAGGGCACGATCTCGAACATCGTCGACTTCGGCGCGTTCGTCGATCTCGACGGGATGGACGGCCTCATCCACATCTCCGAGCTCAGCTGGTCGCACGTCAACCACCCGTCCGAGGTGCTCGAGATCGGGCAGACGGTCGAGGTGAAGGTGCTCGACATCGATCGCGAGCGCCAGCGGATCTCCCTCGGGCTCAAGCAGACGCAGTCCGACCCCTGGCAGCAGGTGCTCGACTCCTACGGCGAGAACGACGTCGTCGAGGGGCGTGTCACGAAGGTCGTCACCTTCGGAGCCTTCGTCGAGATCCTCCCCGGTGTCGAGGGGCTCGTCCACATCTCCGAGCTCGCCAATCACCACGTCGAGAACCCGCGCGAGGTCGTCTCGCAGGGTGACCCGGTCAACGTCCTGATCCTCGAGGTCGACGGCGAGCGCCGACGGCTCTCGCTCTCGCTGAAGCGCGTCGAGGAGGACGCCGTGCCGGTCCCACGCGCCGACGGTGCCGAGTCCGTGCACTCCATGCCGGACCTGAGGCTCTCCGAGGAGGCCTTCCCGACGAGCGGTGCCGCAGCACCGGCCGAGTTGGATCCGGCCGAGGCCGAGGCCGGTCCCCCCGAGGCCCAGCCGGCCGACGAGGCCGCCGAGGTTGCGCAGCCGGTCGCCGAGGCCACGGAGGTCGCGGCCGAGGAGGCGCAGCCGCTTGCCGACGCCGCCGACGCCGAAGCGCCGGCCGACGACGCTCCGCCGGTCGCCGAGGTCGCCGTCGAGGAGGAGCCGGTCGCGAGCGACGCGGCCGAGGCGACGAAGGACGCCGAGCAGGCCGACGGGATCGAGGTCGACGAAGCGGCCGAGGCCCTGAACGTCGACGAAGCGGCCGGGGCCGACGACGAGGCCTAGGAGCGAGGCTTGCCTCGCTCGGCAGGGCACCGCCCGATCGCGGTCGCGATCACCGGCGGGATCGGCGCCGGCAAGTCCACAGCCCTCGACGCGTTCCGCGCGCACGGCGCCGCGACCGTGTCGAGCGACGAGATCGTCCACCACCTCCTCGCGAGCGACGACGCCGTCCGCGACGCGATCGTCGGGCATCTCGGCGAAGAGGTATTGACCGGGGGATGGCCCGATCGCGCGAAGATCGCCCAGGCGGTCTTCGCCGATCGAGAGCGGCTCGCCTGGCTCGAGGCGCTTCTGCACCCGCTCGTCTCGCGTGAGTACCTCCACTGGCGCGAGCAGCTTGCCGCGCTCGACGAGCCGCCGGACGTCTGCGTCACGGAGGTGCCGCTCCTCTTCGAGGTGGAGGCGCAGGACCGGTTCGACAAGGTCGTGGTGATCACCGCGCCCGCCGCGCTGCGGGAGCAGCGTCGCCGCGTCGCCCGGGACGACCGCGATTCGCGTCTGCTGGCCGACCGCGAGAAGGTGCGGCGGGCCGACTTCCACTTCGTCAACAAGGGGACGTTCGAAGACCTCCACGCATGGGTGGGAGGCGTGATGGCCGAGCTGACGGCAGACGCCGATCGGGCCGCGTGAAGCGCCTCGGGCTCCTGGCCGTCCTCGCGATCGCCGCCACGGCCGGCGTCGTCGCCTGGACGGTGAGCGCCGAGCCCGACTGGTACCAGCGGGTGCGTTACCCGCTCCGCTACGAGGAGATCGTCAACACGCACGCGCGCAACTACGACCTCCCGCCGACGCTCCTCGCGGCTGTCATCTATACCGAGAGCAAGTTCGACGCCGACGCGCGTTCGGCGGCCGGGGCCGTCGGGCTGATGCAGCTGCTGCCCGAGACGGCGAAGGGCATCGCGGTCCGAACCGGCGGCAAGCGGTTCGTCGTCGCCGATCTCCTCGACCCCGAGCTCAACGTGCGCTACGGCTCCTGGTACCTGCGGAACCTCCTCGACCGCTACGACGACGTGCGCACAGCGCTCGCCGCCTACCACGCAGGTCAGGGGAATGTCGACGAATGGCGGCGCCGGGGGGTAGGGATCCAGTTCCCCGAGACGCGCTCGTACGTCGACAAGGTCGTCGACACCCAGCGCGTCTACGAGGAGACCTACGACCGCGAGCTCGGCTGACGCGGTGGTGGCCGGTGTCAGCGGGGCACGTGCTCTCGGTCCGGGTTCGCGGTACCGATCGCGTCGCGGGTCAGGCGGTGGAGGAGCGCCGGCTCCGGAGCGTCGAAGCCGAGGGCTCGCTGCACGGCGATCCCGTCGAGGATCACCCCGAGGAACTGCGCGATCTCCTGGGCGGAGACGTCCGACCGGAGGCTGTGCGCAGCCTGCCCGGCCTCGATCCACGCGCGGCTCCGCTCGCGGGCATCGTCGGGCGCGATCGACTTCCAGCGCTCGCGGAGGTCGGCATCGGTTCTGAGCCGTCGTCCGAACTCGAGGTAGACGGCGAGCCAGTCGGGATCGTCGCGCAGCAGCGCGTCGAGGATCGCCTCGAGCCCCTCCTCTGCGAAGAGCAGGAGGAGGCGCTCGTTGTCGCGCGCTGCGAGCGCGATGAAGAGCTCCTCCTTGGAGGGAAACCAGTTGAAGATCGCACCGCGCGAGAGCCCGATCTCCTCCTCGAGCCGCACGACCGTCGCGCCCGCGTAGCCGTGACGGGCAAAGCACCGGCGCGCGCCCTCGAGGATGCGGTCCTGTCGCTCGGTCTTCTCCGCCTCGCTCAGCTTCGGCATGACCGCACTTTACAAAACAGTACGTACGTCTTATATTCCTGGGATGACCGACTCCCGCGATCGTCAACTCGCCGAGCTGCTCGTCGACACGTGCGTCGGCGTCCAGCCCGGCTGGCAGGTCGTCGTTTCCGGCTCGCCGCCCGGCAGGCCGCTCCTCGAGGAGATCGTCCGGCTGCTCGCCGAGCGGGACGCCTACGCCTTGCTCCGCGTCACGTTCGACGACGCGACGATCACGTCGCGCACGTGGACGCTGGCGGCGCCGCTCGAGCGACTCGCCGTCCCCGCGACGATCGAGCAGCATGCGCTCGCGACCTGCGACGCGCTGATCGTCGTGCAATCGCCGGAGAACACCCGGGATGCGGCCGCGATCAGCAGCGAGCGCACTGCGGCGATCCAGGGCGCCTATCGACCGTCGCTCGAGCGCGTGTTCCGGCACGAGCTGCCGTGGGTCGGCTGTCAGTATCCGACGCCGGCGCTCGCGCAGGAGGCCGGCATGTCGACGCAGGAGTTCGCGGACTTCCTCTACGGCGCCTGCCTCCGCGACTGGGATGCCGAGCGGGCGCGCATGCAGCGCTACGCGGATCGCTTCGACGCGGCCGAGGAGGTGCGGATCGTCGGGGACGAGACCGACCTGCGGCTCTCGATCGCGGGCCGGTCGATGGAGGTCGACGCCGGCGGAGCGAACATCCCCGGCGGTGAGTTCTTCTGCTGCCCGGTCGAGGACTCGGCCGAGGGAGCGATCGCGTTCACAGAGTTCCCGGCGGTCTACGCGGGCCGTGAGCTGAACGGGATCCGACTGCGGTTCGAACGGGGCCGGGTCGTGGACGCCTCGGCCGAGACGAACGAGGCGTACCTGATCGAGACGCTCGACTCCGACGAGGGAGCGCGGCGGCTCGGCGAGCTCGGGATCGGCTGCAACCCGGGCATCACGCGCTACATGCGCAACACGCTCTTCGACGAGAAGATCGACGGAACGGTCCACTTCGCGCTCGGGAACGGCATGCCGAACCTCGGCGGGAGGAACGAGTCCCGGATCCACTGGGACATCGTCAAGGACCTGCGGCTGCCGGGCACCCGCATCGAGCTCGACGGCGAGGTCGTGCAGCAAGACGGCACGTGGCTCATCTAGATCAGTCGTCGCTCCTCCGGCGGCGGCCGGTCGTAGGGCTCCTCGCCGCCGAGGTCGTCTCCACGACCGGGGCCCAGATGACCTGGCTCGCATTGCCGTGGTTCGTGCTCGTGACGACGGGCTCGGCGACGCGGATGAGCGTCGTCGTCGGAGCGGAGCTGATCGGGTTGGCGCTCCTCGGCATTCCCGGCGGCGCGGTGCTGCGGCGGCTCGGGGCATGGCGGACGATGCTGCTCGCGGACGTCGTCCGGGCGCCGCTGATGCTCGCGATCCCGGCGCTGCACTGGCTCGGCAGCGACGCCTACTGGCCGATCGTCGTGCTCGCCTTCCTCCTCGGGGCGCTGGGCGCCCCGTTCTTCGCGGCGCAGAAGGTGATCGTGCCCGAGCTGCTCGGGGAGGACGAGTCGATCGTCGGCCGGGCGAACGCGCTCTTCCAGGGTGCGACGCGGATCACGATGCTGCTCGGCCCCGTGCTCGGTGGCATCCTGATCTCGGTCGTCTCCGCACCGTGGGCGCTCGTCGTGGACGCCTGCACGTACCTCGTCTCGGCGGCGCTCCTGCTCGCCTTCGTCCCGCGTCCGGCGCCGCTTCCGCCCACGGAGGAGGACGTCGGCGCCCGGCGCGGCATCCGCTTCCTCACCCGCGAGCCGCTGCTGCGGCTGTGGACGCCGCTGTTTCTGCTCGGCGATACCGCCTGGATCGCGTTCTTCGTCAGCGTCCCGGTGCTGGTCGTCACGCGCTTCGACGCCGACCCACGCATCGCCGGCTGGCTCCTGGCCGCGTTCGGGGTCGGCGCGGTGCTGGGAAACGTCATCGCGTATCGCGTGCTGCTCGACCGAGCCCAGGGGTTGACGCTGGTCGGCACGTGCATCGTCGCCCAGGCGCTGCCCTTGTGGCTCCTGACGACGTACCCCGAACCCTGGCTCGCCGCCGCCGCGCTCGCCCTGTCCGGGCTCGCGAACGGCGTCGTCAACCCGTCGATCCACTCGCTCATGACCCTGCGCGTGCCGCCGCCGCTGCGACCGAGCGTGATGACCGTCAACGTGATGCTCTTTGGGTTGGTCCAGCCGATCGGCGTCTTCGGCGTCGGGCCCGTCCTCGATGCCTTCGGCCCACAACCGGTGCTGGTTGCCTTCGCTGCGGTGCAGACGGTGGCGATGAGCCTCGTCGCAGTGGTGAGCTTCGCCGTCCGCCGCCGCGAGCGGGCCGTGGTCGACGCGATCCGGGCGGCCGCGTGAGCCTCCTCCGGGCGCCCGGGCTCGGCCCGCTCATCGTCGGCGTGGTCATCTCCTCGCTGGGCACGCAGATGACGTTCCTCGCCCTGCCCTGGTTCGTGCTCGAGACGACCGGGTCGCCGACCCGCATGGGCATCGTCCTCGCGGTCGAGCTCGCGCCGGTCGCGATCCTCGGGATCCCCTCCGGTACGGTCATCTCGCGGTGGGGCGCCCGGCGGGTGATGGTCGTCTCCGATTTCGTGCGGACGCCCCTGCTCGTGTCGATCCCGATCCTGCACGCCGCCGGGTGGCTCACGTTCCCGGTGCTCCTCGTCCTCGTGGCGCTGATCGGCGTCTTCCTCGCGCCCTACTTCGCGTCGCAGCGGCTGATCCTGCCCGAGCTCGTCGGCGACGACGAGCGCACGGTCGCGCAGGCCAACGCGATCCTCGAGGGCGCCCAGCGCGGCGACATCGCTCCTCGGTCCGGCGACCGCGGGCGTGCTGATCGCGACCTTCGGCGCCCCGTCCGTCCTGTACATCGACGCTGCGACGTTCTTCGTCTCGTTCCTCCTGCTGGCGCTCCTTGTCCCGTCGCGCCCGCCGCTCGCGCCGTCGGAGGAGGCGGGCGGCGTGCTCGCCGGCATCCGCTTCCTGCTCCGGGACCGGCTGCTGCGTGTCCTCGGTGCAACCGCGCTCGTGACGAACGGCCTGGGCCAGATGCTCGTCGCCGGGCTGACCGTGCTCGCCTACGAGGAGTACGACAGCTCGCGCGTCGCGGGGCTGCTCTTCGCGGCGTTCGGCATCGGCGCGGTCGCCGGCAGCGTCGTGGCGGTCCGTCTCGTCAACCGGTTCGAGCCCCTCCGCCTCGGCGCGACGGCGTTCGTCGCGCTGACGGTGCCGATCTTCGCGCTCGCGATCGAGCTGCCGGTGCCGGTCACGATGCTGGCGCTCGCCCTGTCGTCGTTCTTCAGCCCGCTCGTCAACGCGCCCCTCATCGGCGTGATCACGATGCGAACCCCCGAGGCGCTTCGCGCCAAGGTGATGACGGCCGTGCTGACGATGGCGCTCCTCGCCGGCCCGATCGGGCTGCTGTTCGCAGGCCCGCTGCTCGAGAGCTGGGGGCCGCGCCAGGTCTTTCTGCTCGTCGCGACGGGCCAGCTGCTCGCGACGATCCCGTTCGCGATCGTCGCATTTCGAAACAGCGCACCCGTCGCCGAGCCTGCCTAGCTCAGGACGTGTTGACGGCTGCGACCCGAAGAGGATGCGGGCCGTCACTCGGCGACGGAGGAGAGCTCGTCCCCCGCGAGCCCTCCTGGTCGCTCATCACGCGCCCGCTAGGGACACGTACCGCTGACCTGCCCCGACGCAGAGGCCCCCTGCTCGTCGGTTGCGGTCACATCGATCACCACAGGTCCGTGGTGAAGGCCACCGTCGAACTCGCAGTTCTCGATGAAGCCCTGCGTCCACGATCCCGCTGCGTCGCTCGTCTCGGCATCCTGCGCCTCGAAGGCCCCGGCCGCGGGACTCGAGTAGACGAGGACGATGTCGATCGAGCTACTCGGGTTGTAGCCGCTGCCGGAGAGGGTGAATGTGAAGCACTGCGGACATTCGCCCTGCTCCGTGCCGACCGTCAGCTGCGGATCGACCGCAACGGGAGGTGACGCCGGCGCGGGTGGCGCGGGTGGCGCAGGTGGCGCGGGCGGGACGTATGCCCCGCTGAACACCGCCCTGACGTCGACGAGACCGCCCGAGGTCTTCAGCGTGCAGGGGTTGCCTTGGCCGGCGCATGCCCCTTCCCATGACTCGAACTTGTGGCCCGTGGTGGGATACGCCGTGAGCGTGACATCGCGCCCCTGGCCAAACGGCCGAATGCAGGCCATCGGGCAGTCGATCAGGTACGGCGTA
Organism: uncultured Actinomycetes bacterium; assembly: GCA_963734045.1. Taxonomy (GTDB): domain Bacteria; phylum Actinomycetota; class Thermoleophilia; order Gaiellales; family Gaiellaceae; genus Gaiella. Next base: position 223,984 of record CAVTFU010000010.1, read on the forward strand.
CTCCGGACGTAGCCGCCTCCCCACGGCTTGACATCCACGTTCATCGTCACTGCGCCCGCCCACGTGTAGGTCGAGTAGTCGCTCTCCGGTGGGATGTGCGACTGCCCCGCCGCCGGCACGAGCGCGGCCGCTACGAGCAGGGCGACGAGGACACCCGCCCGCCGCGCAGTCAAGAACCTCATCGCGAACCCTCCTTCCCGGCCGGCCTTTGTGCCCGCCGTGTCGGAAGCATCCGAGGACGCGCTAACACGCGGCTAACGGCCCGCTCATGTCCCTGGTCAGAGGCCGGTCGTCTAGCGCGATTCCGCGATCTGCTCGGAATCGACCATGTGCCGCCAGAGGTTGTCCATCAGCTTGAACCCGGCCGGGTGCAGCAGCACTGCGGGGAAGTCGAGCACCCCGGCCGAGAACACGCGGGCGCCCGCCTCGGTCTCGTAGTACGCCATCTCAGCGTGGAGCCCGGGCCCGAACAGGTTCGGGATCAGGGCAAGGACCTTCGTGCCCGGCGGCGAGAGCGGCGTCGTCGTGTCGATCTCGATCCCGAGGCCGCCGACCTCGTCACCGAGCGTGTCGCCGTTCTCCAGCCCCGTCCCCTCGAAGAGCCACGGCGCCGCGGACACGTCCGGGACGTAGAACGAGCCCTGCCGCGTGCCGTCGTCGTTCGCGCGGTACTGCACGCCGCACAGCCGCGCCTCCGGCCGGTCGAGCGCCCGCCACTGCCGAACGCGGCGAAGCAGCTGGCCCTGCTTCTCCACCTTCCAGAAGAAGTTGTTCGCCGAGAGGAAGACGAGCCGTCCGCCGAGGTCGCGGAAGCGCTCGACGACGTCGTAGGCGTGCTGGGTCATGTACTCGCTGTGGCCCGGGAACACGACGAGGTCGTAGCGTTGCCGGAGATCGTCGCCGGTCGCGAACGACTCGAGGTCGTCGTCGGCGTAGACGTCGGGTGCGCGGCGCGTCTTCTCCAGCCACCGGAGGAACGGGAAGTCGTAGCGGAAGAAGCGAGGCGGCACGCCGCGGTCGCGGTACGGCCGGTCGAGCACGACGGGCGGCATTCCGCCCGCGTACCACGTGTCGCCCCAGCCGTCGCCGTCCGCGTCGTAGAGGTTGTACGCCTGCCACGTGTTCGTGGGAAGGACGACCGCGACGCGATCCTCGCCCGGCTCGGTGGGCCGCAGGACGAACGGCGCGAACCCGACTCGCCCGTCGTCCGTCTCGAGCCTCGCTGCGTAGAGCCCGCTCGGCCATTTGCCCGACTGCACGACGATCGTGCGGCGCGTCGAGCGCTTGCCGGCCCAGTCGATCGTCACCGGGTCACCCATCGCGAGGCCGGTCATCTCGTCACCGCGGAGGCTCGGGTCGGGGCCGTGGCCGACGCGGAGGAAGGTGAGCGTCAAGGACGTGGCGTCGGTCTGGACGCGCAGCGCCATGCGCTCCTCGGGGAGATAGGAACGCTGCGTGAACGCCGCCTCGACGCCGAGCACCCGGACGACAGGCGCGCGGGCGCGTGCCGGTGTCGCGGGACGTCGCCCGCCGTAGACCCGGCGGCCGCCGTTCGCCTCGACGGTGAGGCGCATGACGTACGACCCGACCGGCATGTCCGGAGCCGGCCGCCAGTCCAGGGCGTGTGACCCGGGAGCAAAGGTCGCCTCGCGTGTCCAGCGAACCTCGCTGCGGTTGATCCCCATCCGGACAGCGTCGAGCCTGACCCGGGCGCGTCGATCCAGATCGAAGAGCACGCGCGCGAGGTCACGGCCCTCGACGCCGGGCGCGACAGTGACGAAGAGCGGCCGGTCCCCGGAGAAGCGCTTCGCGGCTCCCCGGACGCCGAGCGCCGAGAGCACCGGCGGCCGTGCGCCCTTCGCGACCGCAACGCCGGGCAGCGCACCGACGGCCGCGAGCCCCCCGAGAACGGCACGCAGGAGCCGCCGCCGAGTGACCGCCTCGAGCACTCGCGCATCGTAGTCGGCGCTGCGGAGGGCTCACGCCCTGCCAGCAGGAGGGAGGGCTTGCCCCCCTTGAGCCCTCCCTCCCGTTCATCGCGCCTTCCCGGGGGCGCGAGACCGATGTGCCATCACGGTCGGTGGTGCGGCCAGCTCGTTGTCGCTCGGCGTCGCGTCTTCCGCGCCGACGAGCGCGACCCGCGCGTGGAACGTCACCTCGCCTGGTTCCAGGTCTTCCTCCTCGAACGTCACGGGAAAGGCGACCTCCAACTCCCCGGCCTCGGGGAGCGAGCGCGTGTGGATCGCGATCTGCTCGCTCGGACCCGAGCCGCGCCGGCGACAGAGCTCGAGCTGGACGATCTCGGGGCCGTGACGGCTGGTCACGGTGACGGCGACTGCGGCAACGTCGCCGGCCCGCGCGCAGGCCGGAGCGACGATGCGGGTCAGTGCCACGTCGTGCGTCACGACGGTCACGGGAACCGACGCCACGGCGACGCGGCCGTCGCTCGCCGTGACGTGCAGCGTGACCGTGTAGCGCCCGTCGCGCTCGAACCGGTGCGTCGGCCCGGCGTCGAGCGACGTCGTTCCGTCACCCAGATCCCAGGCGAGTGTGCGATCCCGTCGCCGCCCGGGTCGTAGGAGAGGTCGAGGAGCCGAACCGAGTCCCCCACGGCCGGATCGCGAGGCTCCACGACGAAGCACGCGACGGGTTTCGGTCGGACGGCGGCTTGCTCATCGGTCATCGAGGCCATCCTCTGGGCGGCCGCCAAGCGCCGGCTAACAAGCCGCTCATCGAGCCTTGTGCCGCATGAGACATGGGCGTACGGTGACCCGCGCGGTGTCGCCATCGATCGAGTTCGGTCTGCTCGGGCCGCTCGAAGCCCGTGTCGAGGGCCGTCCTGTCGTGCTCGGCGGGCCCAAGCAACGCGCCCTCCTGGCCCTCCTCGTCCTCCACGCGAACGACGTCGTCGCCCTCGACCGGCTCATCGAAGAGCTCTGGGAGGAGACGCCGCCGCCGTCGGCACCCGCATACGTCCAGAACTGCGTCTCGCGGCTCCGGAAGGAGCTCGGGCCGAAGACGGTCGAGACGACCCCGCCCGGGTACCGCCTGCGCGCCGCCGCGGAGGCCATCGACGCGACGCGGTTCGAGCGGCTGGTACGGGACGCGCGCTCGCTGCCGACGCGAGACCGAATCGACGTGCTCCGCGAGGCGCTGGGGCTCTGGCGTGGAGAGCCGCTCTCCGATCTCGCGTACTGGAGCTTCGCGCAGGAGCCGGTCCGCAACCTCGACGAGCAACGGGTCAACGCGCTCGAGCAGCGGCTCGAGGCGGAGCTCGAGCTCGGTCTCCACCGCGAGTCGATCGGCGAGCTCGAGGGCCTCGCGCGCGAGCACCCGACACGCGAACGGCTTCGCTGGCTGCAGATGCTCGCGCTCCACCGCTCCGACCGACGGCTCGACGCACTTGCCGCGTACCAGGAGGCGCGTCTCGCGATCGTCGAGGAGTCGGGCATCGAGCCCGGTGAGGAGCTGCGTGCGCTCCAGCGGCGGATCCTGCAGGACGACCCGACGCTGATGGCCGGCGAGGCACCGGCGGAGGTCACCGAGCCCGCCGCCCAACTCGTGCGCAAGGTCGTGGCCGTGTGCATCGCCGAGCTCCACGTCGACGAGTCGCTCGATCGTCGAGGCCGCGCGCGGCGTCGTCTCGCGCGCCCTCGCGTCGTTCGAGGAGATCGCGCGGCGCCACGGCGGGACGGTGGAGCAGCTGTTCGGTGAGGAGGCCGTGGCGGTCTTCGGCGTGCCCGCCGCCCACGAGGACGACGGGCTCCGTGCGATGCGAGCGGTTGCGGAGCTCCGCGATGCCGTGACCGGCGCGGAGCTCAGGGCCGCGGTCGAGGTGGGGGAGGCACTGGTGGGCGGCGAGGGAGCGAGCCTCTCCGGGGCGGCGATCACGGTCGCCCGGCGGGCCAAGGAGGCGGCCGAGCCCGGCGAGATCCTGCTGGGCCCTCGCTCTCGGCGCTCGCGCTCGATGCGGCACGGATCGAGCCGTCGGCGGACGGCGAGTGGGCGCGCCTGGTCGAGCTCGTCGCGGGCGCGGCGACACCGTCCCGTCGCCCGGATGCGCCGCTCGTCGGACGTGGCACAGAGCTCGAACGGCTCGTGCTCACGACGCGCGAGGCGGCTTCGGATTCGGCATGCCGCCGGGTCGTCGTGATCGGCGAGCCGGGAATCGGCAAGACCCGGCTCGCTGCCGAGCTCGTCCGAGACGATCCAGGCGAGGCGCGCGTCCTCACCGGACGTTGCGTCCCGTACGGCGACGGCGCGACGTACCTGCCGCTCACCGGTGTCCTCGAGGACATCGTCGGGGACGCCGAGCTCGGGCCGGCGCTCGAGGCGCTGCTCGCGGACGTCCCGGACGGCAAGCAGGCGGCCGGCCGACTCGTCCAGGCGCTCTCGGGATCGACCGCGGTGGCGAGCGGCGACGTCTTCTGGGCGACCCGCATCCTGCTGGAGTCGCTCGCCCGCGAGGAGCCGGTCGTCGTCGTCCTGGAGGACATCCACTGGGGCGAGTCGACGTTCCTCGACCTCGTCGAGTATCTCGTCGGCTGGAGCAAGGGCGCGCCGCTCACCATCGTCTGCCTCGCGCGCACCGAGCTCCTCGACGACCGTCCGTCGTGGCGCGACGACGCGCTCGTGCTGCGGCCGCTCCCTGCCGACGCCGCGGAGCTCCTGCTCGAGTCGCTGCCGGAGTCGTCGGCGCTCGACGCGGACGGCCGCGCGTCGGTCGTCGTCCGTCGCGGAAGGAAACCCGCTGTTCCTCGAGCAGCTCGCCGCCCATGCGGTCGAAGCTCCATTGAGCCCGGGTGACGTGCCCCCGTCACTCGACTCGCTGCTCGCCAGCCGGCTCGACGCTCTCGGGCCGGGCGAGCGGGCCGTGCTCGAGCGTGCCGCGGTGGTCGGCCGCGAGTTCACGCGCGCAGCCGTCGACGCGCTCACTCCCGATGACGACAAGGGATCGACCGCGACGGAGCTGATGGCCCTCGTCCGCCGCCGCCTCGTGCAACCCGACGACCGCGAGACCGGGGAGGACGCGTTCCTGTTCGAGCACGCCCTCGTCCGCGATGCGGCGTACGTGTCGCTCACGAAGGCCGACCGCGCGCGCCTCCACGAGCAGCTCGCGCGCTGGCTCGACGAGCGCGGCGAGCTCGACGAGATCGTCGGCCATCACCTCGAGCAGGCAGTCCTCGGCCGACGGCCGCCGGTGACGACGCGCCTCTCGCTCGTCGTGGAGGCAAGCGACCGCCTGGGTGCGGCCGGCGAGCGCGCCATCTGGAACGATCTCCCTGCGGCGGTCGCTCTCCTGTCGCGCGCGATCGACCTCCGTGGGAGGCACGACCCCCGACGCCTCGAGCTCGAATGCCTGTTGAGCATCGCGCTGAGGAATGTCGGGCAATGGCGGCGTGCCGACGAGCTTCTCGACGACGTGGCGCAACGCGCCGCCGACATGGGCGATCGGCGCCTCGAGCTGCGAGCCCGCGTCGAGAAAGTGATGTTGACAATTCGCTTCACCGGCGAGCCCGATGTCGAGCGCGCGGTCGCGGACGTGCAGGACCTCGTCGAGGAGGTCGCGCCGTTGCTGGCAGCCACCGGGGACGACTTCTCGAGCGCTCGGGCCTGGCACGTCGCAAGCTGGATCCAAGCAGAACCTTGGACGGCTGGGCGAGGCGGAGACGTCCATCGGTCCGCGCGGCTTCGCACTACCAGCTCGAGCGGGGTTGGCCCCGAGCCGTACGCGACCCCCCTGGCTGCGTCCATCCACGCCGGTCCGACCCCCGTCAGCCGCGGGCTCCGGATCTGTCGCAATCTCGGCCGGGAGATTCCGAGCCCCGGGTGGCGCAGCTTCGTGCTCCCGTTCGTCGGCGCGCTCGAATCGATGCAGGGAAGGGCGGATATTGCGCGAGCGATCTTCGAAGAGGCACGTCTTGGTCGGCAGGAGTTCATGGACCCGACGACGATCGACAGCAGCTGGGCATACCTGGCGGCGTCCGCTGAGCTGCTGGCCGGTGATCCCACCGCCGCCGAGACGATCCTTGTCCCAGCGTGTGAGGCGTTACGTGCCGCGGGCAATATTCCCTGGCTCGCCATGAACCTCGCGGCCCTCGCGGACTCGCTCTCGCGTCAAGCTCGGGTGGACGACGCGGTCGCCGCGGCGTCGGAGGCGATCGATCTTGCTCCGCCCGAGGACGTCTGGGCTTCTGCGTTCTCGCGACGCGTTGGTGCGGTGGTATTCGCTCGGGCAGGTCGATTCGAGGAGGCTCGTGCGATCGGCAGCGCCGCAATCGAGCTCCTCGCTCCGACGGACGGCCTCGACGACCGCGGCAAGACGCTCCTCGGCTATGCCGAGGTGCTCTCGCTCGTCGGCGACCGCAGCGGTGCCGTAGCTGCGGCGCGTCAGGCGATCGAGCTCTTCGAGGCAAAGGGGAACGTCGTCTCGGCGGGCGACGCCGCTCGCCTGCTTTCGACGCTGGAGTGAGGCGGGGAGCTCGGGCCGGCCGAGCTCCCCGGCAGACGGGCCTTGCGGTGGGCGCACGTCACGGAACACGCGTTCGGCCCGTTGCTACGCTCGGCGGACGGTGCCCGATCTCCGCGTCACCTCCGCGTACCGCCCGACCGGCGACCAGCCGCGCGCGATCGGGGAGCTCGCCGCGTCGCTGCGCGAAGGCAACCGCGGCCAGTCGCTGCTCGGCGCGACCGGCACGGGCAAGACGGCGACGATGGCCTGGGTGATGGAGGAGCTCCAGCGCCCGGCGCTCGTCATCGCGCACAACAAGACGCTCGCCGCCCAGCTCTGCAACGAGTTCCGCGAGTTCTTCCCGTCGAACGCCGTCGAGTACTTCGTCTCCTACTACGACTACTACCAGCCCGAGGCGTACGTCCCGCAGGCCGACCTCTACATCGAGAAGGACTCCTCGCGGAACGACGACATCGACCGGCTCCGCCACGCCGCGAGCACCTCGCTCGTCACCCGACGGGACGTCGTCGTCGTCGCGTCCGTCTCGTGCATCTACGGGATCGGCTCGCCCGCCGAGTACGAGGAGCGCGTCGTCCATCTCGTGGTCGGCGAGGAGTTCGACCGCGACGACCTGCTTCGCAAGCTCGTCGACATCCAGTACGTCCGCAACGACACGCTGCTCGGCCGGGGCCGGTTCCGCGTCAAGGGAGACGTGGTCGAGCTGCAGCCCGCGTACCTCGAGACGGCGTACCGCATCTCGTTCTTCGGCGACGAGATCGAGCAGATCACGCACTTCGACCCCTTGACCGGCGAGGTGCTCGCCCGGCTCGACGACCTGACCGCCTTCCCCGCGACCCAGTACGTGACCTCGAAGCCGACGATCGAGCGGGCCGCCGACGAGATCAAGGCCGAGCTCGAGGCGCAGGTGAAGGTCTTCGAGGAGCAGGGCCAGATGCTCGAGGCGCACCGGATCCGGCAGCGCACCGAGTACGACCTCGAGATGATGAAGGAGCTCGGCTTCTGCAACGGGATCGAGAACTACTCGCGGATCCTCGACGGCCGGCCGTCCGGCTCGGCGCCGTACACGCTGCTCGACTACTTCCCGTCGGACTTCGTCTGCTTCATCGACGAGTCGCACCAGACCGTCCCGCAGATCGGCGGGATGTACGAGGGCGACCGGTCGCGCAAGCAGACGCTCGTCGACTACGGCTTCCGGCTCCCGTCGGCGCTCGACAACCGGCCGCTCCGCTTCGACGAGTTCCTGGGCAAGGTCGGGCAGATGGTGTTCGTCTCGGCGACGCCCGGGTCGTACGAGCTGCGCCACTCGCAGGTCGTGGCCGAGCAGCTGATCCGCCCGACCGGCGTGGTCGACCCCGAGGTCGAGCTCCGCGCCACGAAGAACCAGATCGACGACCTGCTCGGCGAGATCCGCCGGCGCGAGCAGGCGAACGAGCGCGTGCTCGTCACGACGCTGACGAAGAAGATGTCGGAGGACCTGACCGACTACCTGCTCGAGTCCGGGGTCAAGGCCCGCTATCTCCACTCGGAGATCGACACCCTGGAGCGGATCCAGATCATCCGCGAGCTGCGGCTCGGCGAGTACGACGTGCTCGTCGGGGTCAACCTCCTCCGAGAGGGCCTCGACCTCCCCGAGGTCTCGCTCGTGGCGATCCTCGACGCCGACAAGGAGGGGTTCCTGCGCGGCAAGACGGCGCTCCTCCAGACGATCGGCCGGGCCGCGCGCAACGTCAACGGCACGGTGCTCATGTACGCCGACAAGCTCACCGAGGCGATCCAGGGCGCGCTCGACGAGACCAACCGGCGCCGAGAGACGCAGCTCGCCTACAACGAGGAGCAGGGGATCACGCCGGAGTCGATCGTGAAGGGCGTCTCCGACATCGCCGAGCTGCTCGCGCTCGAGTCGCCCACCGTCCCCGGCCGCCGGCGGCGCGGCCAGCGCGACGTCGAGGGGATGAGCGAGGAGGAGCTCGAGAAGCTCGTCGTCACCCTCGAGGAGGAGATGCTCGTCGCCGCCGAGGAGCTCCGCTTCGAGTATGCCGCGAAGCTCCGCGACGAGCTGAAGGAGCTCCGGCGGGAGCTGAACGCGCTCGCGGACGCGCCCGCCGAATTGTATACTCTCTCGTATGTCGAAGATGATTACGGTACGTATGCCGGATGACAGGGTTGCCCGCATCGACGCCCTGGTCGCGTCGGGATCGCATCCCACGCGCGCGAGCCTCGTCATCGAGGCGATCGACCGCCTCGTCGCGCAGACCTCGAGTCGGATCGGATCGACCGGGAGATCGTCGAGGGATACACCCGCATACCGCCGACAGCCGAGGAGATGGCCCTGGGCCGAGGAGTCCGGTCGGCGAGTCGATAGCCGACGAGCCGTGGTGAGCCGCGGCGAGGTGTGGTGGGCCGAGGCCCCGGGAGCCGGGCGGGCGTCCGCACCTCGTTCTCAGCGCGTGAGGCGGCGATCCCGTTTCTGAACGCCGTGCCTCGCGCGTTCCGGCGACGCGGACGATCCGCGGGCATCGCGACCGAGGTCCGCCTCGGCGTCGAGGACGGGATGCCCGAACGAGTGCGTCCTGACGCTGGACAACACTGACGCCTGATGCCGAAGACCGTTCTTCCGGGAGCAGCATCTGCACGCTGGACTCCGGAACGCATGGACGGCGTGTGCGAGGCGCTGGCGGGCGCGACCGGATGTCGCTGACAGAGAGGAGACCACATGTGCCGCAACATCAAGACGCTCCACAACTTCGAGCCGCCGGCGACCGACGACGAGGTCCACGCCGCCGCGCTCCAGTACGTGCGCAAGGTGAGCGGCTCGACGAAGCCGTCGAAGGCGAACGAGGCGGTGTTCATGCGTGCGGTCGACGAGATCGCGCACATCACCTCGCATCTCCTCGAGGACCTCGTGACCGCCGCGCCGCCGCGCGACCGGGAGGTCGAGGCGGCCAGGGCACGCGCCCGCGCCGAGAAGCGGTTCGGCGCCGCTGCGTGATTACGCCGGGAGTGAGCGAGGCGTTCTTGTCCGCGAGGTAGCGGAGGTACGGCTCGGGGTCGATCGGGCCGCCCGCGACCCGCTCGATCGTCTCGGCCGGCGTGAACTTCCGGCCGTGACGGTAGAGGTGCTCGCGCAGCCACTCGTGGATCTCGTCGAACGAGCCGCGCTCGATCTGCTCGTACGCATCGGGAAGGTCGGCCAGGAGCCGTTCCCAGATCTGGACGGAGAGGACGTTGCCGAGCTGATACGTCGGGAAGTAGCCGAAGAGCCCGGCCGCCCAGTGGACGTCCTGGAGGCAGCCGAGCCGGTCGGTCGGCGGGCGGATCCCGACGAGCTCCTCGAGCTTCGCGTCCCACGCCTCGGGGAGGTCGGCGGTCGCGAGCCCTCCGAACAGGAGCTGCTGCTCGAGCTCGAAGCGGAGGATGATGTGGAGCCCGTACGTCGTCTCGTCGGCGTCGACGCGGATCAGCGACGGGCGCGGCCGGTTGATGGAGCGGTGGAAGCGCTCGAGCGGCACGTCGGCGAGAACGCCTGCGAACCCGTCCCGGAACTGGGGGTAGAACCACCGCCAGAACGGGCAGCGACCTGCCGATCACGTTCTCCCACAGCCGGCTCTGCGACTCGTGGAGCGCCGACGAGCAGCCCGTCGCGAGGGGCGACCGGTCGAGTGCGGGGTCGCCGCCGTGCTCGTAGAGGCCGTGCCCGACCTCGTGCATCGTGGAGAAGATCGACGACCCGTGGAGGTCGTCCTCCGCGTACCGCGTCGTGAGGCGCACGTCCTGGGTGGCGAACGAGATGCAGAAGGGATGGACCGTCGGATCGAGCCGGAACGAATCTCGTCGGCGCCGAAGGCGCGAGCCACGACGAGCGAGAGCTCGTGCTGGACGGCCTGCGGATACGGGCCGGACACGTACGGCTCGGGCTCGTCCTCGAGGCTCTCGGCCGCGAGCTCCTGGAGCGCGGGCTCGAGCCGGTCGAAGACCCGTCGGACCTCGCTCGTCGGCAGCCCCTGCTCGAAGTCGTCGAGCAGCGGGTCGTACGGGTCGTCCGTCGCGGGGAAGCACTCGATGTAGCGGTGCTTGAGCTCGAGGGTCCGGTCGAGCCACGGCTGGAAGCTCGCGAAGTCGTCCTGCTCGCGCGCGGCCGCCCATGCCTCGACGCCCTCGGACGACAGCTTCGTCATCTCGGCGCGGAGCTCGCCCGGGATCCGGCGGGCCTTCTCCCAGTCGCGCCGGGCGACGGCGACGAGGCAGGCGTCGTCCGAATCGGGGTCGAGGCCGGAGACCTCCGGCGCCGCGCGCTCGAGCAGCTCGCCGATCTCGTCGCGCACGAAGAGCTCGTGCGCGAGGCGGTCGACCGTCGCGAGGTGGTCGCCGCGGGTCGCGGCCCCGCCGCGCGGCATCATCACGAGCTGATCCCATTCGAGCACGCGCGAGGCGACCTGGAGGTCGCTGATCTGGGCGAGCTCGCGCCGCAGCGAGGTCAGAGCGTCGGCCACCGGCCGGATGCTACCCCGGCTCGGGCTCGACCCAAACGCCGTCGACGCGCACCGGATGGGTCGCGGCGGCGAGGAGCTCGTCGTCGCTCGAGGAGTCGCCGTAGGCCCAGAGCTCGGCGCCCGCGAGCCCGGCGTCGGAGAGCCACTCGCGACGCGCCGCGCCTTCTCGGGGCCACGGCAATTGGCACCGACGCAGCCGGCCGGTGAGCCGGCCGGTCGCGTCGAGCTCGAGCCGGGTGCAGACCACGTCGTCGGTGCCGAGCAGCTCGCCCAGCGGTGTGACGTACGGCTCGAGCGAGGCCGACGCCAGGATCACCGTGTGGCCGAGCTCACGGTGCCGTCGGAGCCGCGCGGTCGTGTCGTCGCGCAGTCGCCGCGAGACGAACGTGCGGCCGAACTCGTCGCCGAGCCGGTCGAGCGCCGCGGCGTCGAGCCCCCGGAGGGAGACGCAGGCGAGCTCCTTGAGCCTGTCCCGGTCGCGTCGCACGAGTGCTCGGAGGAGCGCGACGGGATGCCTGGCGAGTGCGAGCGGAAGCCGGATGCCCGCGGCGCGGAACAGGAACGGCGTGACGCAATCCGACCGCGTGAGCGTGCCGTCGACGTCGAAGGCGGCGACGATCGGGCGCGTGTCGGGGGGTTCGGGCACCGCCGAACGAGGCTATACACTCGATGCATGTCCGACGGCCCCGAGATCTTCGACGACCTCTACCTCGGCCTCCAGGCCGGCGGCGCGATCCGCAAGCAGCGGCGCGGGGAGGAGCTGACCCAGGCGGAGCGCGAGGCGATCGGCCGGTGGCAGCAGATGTCGATGTGGCGGAAGGGCATCGCGGTCGGAGCCTTCGCGGTCGGCACGTTCGGGCTCGGCTTCACCCTCGGCGGCCTCGTCTTCGGCCGCAAGGCCCGCAAGGCCTGAATCGCTCGCCGCGCCCAGGGGATTTAGCCCGTCCGGCCGCGACCAAGCGCACTGAAACAGAACAGGTGTTCGATCCGACCTGAGGGCTACACTCGCCCGAGATGGCCGACCACCTCGTCGTTCACGGCGCGCGCGAGCACAACCTCAAGGACGTCACGGTCGCGCTGCCGCGCAACTCGCTCGTCTGCATCACCGGCCTCTCGGGCTCGGGCAAGTCGAGCCTCGCGTTCGACACGATCTACGCCGAGGGCCAGCGCCGCTACGTCGAGTCGCTCTCCGCCTACGCGCGCCAGTTCCTCCAGATGATGGAGAAGCCCGACGTCGACTCGATCGACGGGCTCTCGCCGGCGATCTCGATCGACCAGAAGACGACCTCGCGCAACCCGCGCTCGACGGTCGGCACGGTGACGGAGATCTACGACTACCTGCGCCTCCTCTACGCGCGCGTCGGGCGCCCGCATTGCCCCGTCTGCGGCCGGCCGATCGCCGGGCAGAGCCTCGACCAGATCGTCGAGCAGGTTCTCGCGCTGCCCGAAGGCACGCGGTTCACCGTGAACGCGCCCATCGTCCGCGACCGCAAGGGCGAGTTCCGCGACGTCCTCGAGGAGCTCCGGCGGGACGGCTTCACGCGGGTGAAGGTCGACGGCGAGCAGCGCCTCCTCGAGGAGGAGATCGTCCTCGACAAGAAGTTCAAGCACACGATCGAGGTGGTCGTCGACCGGCTCGTGATGAAGCCCGACCTCCGCTTGCGGCTGACGCAGTCGATCGAGACCGCCACCTCGCTCGCCGAGGGGCTCGTCGCGATCGACGTCGTCGACGGCGAGTCTCACCTCTTCTCGGAGAACTTCGCCTGCCCCGAGCACGGCGTCTCCCTGCCGGAGCTGGAGCCGCGGATCTTCTCGTTCAACGCGCCGCACGGCGCCTGTCCGCGCTGCACCGGCCTCGGCTCGATGCTCGAGATCGACCCGGACCTGCTCGTGCCCGACCCGAGCCTCTCGCATCGAGGAGGGCGCGCTCGTGCCGTGGACGCTCGGCGGCCAGGGCTTCTACGAGTCGGTCATCGGGGCGGTCGCCGACCGCTACGAGATCGACGTCACGACGCCGTGGCGCGACCTCGAGCGGGAGCAGCAGGATCGCTTCCTCTTCGGCACGGGCGGCGACCGGATCCTCGTCACGTACCGGAACCGGATGGGCCGGAAGCGCCAGTACACGATGGCGTTCGAGGGGCTCCTGACGAGCCTCCAGCGGCGCTACCGCGAGACGGACTCGTCGCAGCAGCGCGAGCGGATCGAGGAGTACATGTCGATGCGGCCGTGCCCCGTCTGCGACGGTGCCCGGCTCAAGCCGGAGGTGCTCGCGGTCACGGTCGGCGGGAAGTCGATCCACGCGTTCGCCCAGCAGTCCGTGACCACGGCGCTGCGGTTCGTCGACGCGCTCGATCTCACCTCGACCGAGCAGCTGATCGGGCGCCGGATCGTGAAGGAGATCCGCGAGCGGCTCACGTTCCTCGACGACGTCGGCGTCGGCTACCTCGACCTCGACCGCGCCGCGAAGACGCTGAGCGGCGGCGAGGCGCAGCGGCTGCGGCTCGCGACGCAGATCGGCTCGCAGCTCGTCGGCGTGCTCTACATCCTCGACGAGCCGTCGATCGGGCTCCACCAGCGGGACAACGACAAGCTCCTCGGCACGCTCGGGCGCCTCCGCGACCTCGGCAACACCGTCCTCGTCGTCGAGCACGACGAGCAGATGATGCGCACCGCCGACTGGCTCGTCGACATGGGGCCCGGCGCGGGCGAGCACGGCGGCGAGGTCGTCGCGGAGGGAACCGCGCGCGACGTGATGCGGACCCGGCGCTCCGTCACGGGCCAGTTTCTCGCGGGCAAGCGGCGGATCGCGGTCCCGCACCGGCGTCAGGACGACCGCGGCACCTTCCGGGTGCTCGGCGCCCGCGAGCACAACCTGAAGGACGTCGACGTCGAGTTCCCCGTCGGGAAGTTCGTCTGCGTGACCGGCGTCTCCGGGTCGGGCAAGTCGACGCTCGTCAACGAGATCGTCTTCAAGGCGCTCGCCAACCGTCTCAACCGGACGCGGACGAAGCCGGGCGCGCACGACGGCGTCGAGGGGATCGACTGCTTCGACAAGGTGATCGACATCGACCAGACGCCGATCGGCCGGACCCCTCGGTCGAACCCGGCGACCTACACCGACCTCTTCACCCACGTGCGCGAGCTCTACTCGCTGACGCCGGAGGCGAAGGTGCGCGGGTACAAGCCCGGCCGGTTCTCGTTCAACGTGCGCGGCGGCCGCTGCGAGACCTGCAGGGGCGACGGGCAGATCAAGATCGAGATGCACTTCCTCCCCGACGTCTACGTGCCGTGCGAGACCTGTCACGGACGGCGGTACAACCGCGAGACGCTCGAGGTTCGCTTCAAGGGCAAGTCGATCGCCGACGTGCTCGAGATGTCCGTAGAGGAGGCGCTCGAGTTCTTCGCGAAGATCCCGAAGATCCGCCGGCGCCTGCAGACGCTTCACGACGTCGGCCTCGACTACATCCGGCTCGGGCAGCCGGCGACGACGCTCTCCGGCGGTGAGGCGCAGCGCGTCAAGCTCGCCGCCGAGCTCTCCAAGGTCGCGACCGGGCGGACGCTCTACATCCTCGACGAGCCGACGACCGGCCTCCATTTCGCCGACATCGAGAAGCTGCTGGAGGTGCTCCAGCGCCTCGTGGACGCGGGGAACACGGTGCTCGTCATCGAGCACAACCTCGACGTGATCAAGCAGGCGGACTGGGTCGTCGACCTCGGCCCGGAAGGCGGGGAGGCCGGCGGTGAGGTGATCGCGTCCGGGACGCCGGAGGAGATCGCCGAGATCGGGGAGTCGTACACCGGGCAGTTCCTCCGCGGTGTGCTCGCGGAGCCCGCCGCGGCCGCCGCGTAGACCACCCGCCGGGCGTCTGAGATGCTCGGCCGCATGAGCGGCGGGAGCGCGATCGGCGAACGGCTCGGCGCTGTGCGCGAGCTCTGGGGCAATCGTGACCTGCGGCGTGCCGAGCTGGCGTGGGGTGGGTTTCACGCCGCCGAGTGGGCGTCGCTCGTCGCCCTGAGCGTCGTCGCCTACGAGGCGAACGGAGCCGGAGCCGTCGGCTTCGTGCTCTTCGCCCGAATGGTCCCGAGCGCACTCGTGGCGCCCTTCGTCGCGGTGGTCGGCGACCGCTATCGGAGAGAGCGAATCCTGATCGTCGTCCACCTCGTGCGCGCCCTGGCGTGCCTCGGGGCCGCCGTCGCTCTCGCCGTCGGCAGCGACGAGGTGGTCGTCTACGTCCTCGCCGTTCTGGCGGCGGTGCCGCTCGCGGCACACCGCCCGTGTCACCTGGCTCTGGCGCCCCTTCTCGCACGGACGCCGAGAGAGCTCGCCGCATCGAATGTGGCCGCGCTCACGTTCGAGTCGGTCGCCGTGCTGCTCGGACCGGCGGCCGCGGCGCTGCTGCTCGCCGTCTCGGGGCCTGCGGCGGTTTTCGGCGCATGCGCCGCGGTGTCGTTCCTCTCGGTCGTCGCGATCGCCGGGGTCACTGCCCCGGGCTTCGTGGAAGCCCCGGAGGAGCGCGTCGGCGTCGTCGGCGAGCTGAAGGAGGGCGCTCGGGCGCTCGGCCGCAACCGGCCGGTGCGTCTCGTCGTCGGTCTGTTCGGCGCGCAGGCGTTCGTCCGAGGCGCCCTCGGGGTCCTCCTCGTCGTCGTCGCGATCGACGTGCTCGGGATCGGAGAGTCGGGCGTGGGGGTCCTGACCGCCGCGTTCGGGGTAGGAGGCGTCCTCGGCGCGCTTGCCGGGATCTCGCTGGTCGGCCGCGGGCGTCTCGGCCGCCCCTTCCAGCTCTCGCTCGCCGGCTGGGGCCTTCCGCTCGTCGTGATCGGGCTATGGCCCGAAAGCGCGATCGCCTTCGGCTGCCTCGCTCTCGCCGGGGTCGCCAACAGCCTCCTCGACGTGTCCGGGTTCACGAGCATGCAGGAGCACGCAGACGAGCGCGTGATCGGGCGGATCTTCGGTCTCTTCGAGCTCGTCGTCATCGCCGCTGTCGGTCTCGGCTCGCTGGCCGCCCCGCTCGCGATCGAGCTCCTGGGGACCCGTGCCGCACTTGCCGCCGCCGGTGGGCTGCTCGTCGTCCTCGCGGCGCTCGCGCACGTCCCCCTCGGGCATCTCGACGACGGCATGGACGTGCGCGCCGCCGACCTCACCCTGCTGGAGCGGACGTCGATCTTCGCCCCTCTGCCGTATGTCGCGCTACGCCGCCTGGCCTCGTCACTCGGTGAGCAGCGCGGCGCGGCGGGCGAGGTGATCGTCCGACAGGGAGACGCCGGCGACGTCGTCTACGTGATCGCAGAGGGCCGGGCCTCGGTCAGTCGTGACGGTGAGGCGCTGCGCGAGCTCGGCCCCGCCGACGTGTTCGGCGAGCTCGCGCTCATCCTCGACGTGCCGAGGACCGCGACCGTGACGGCGACCGAGCCGATCGCCCTCCGCACGGTAGGACGGGCGCCATTCCTGTCCGCCGTAACCGGCAACCAGCTCAGTCGGGACGAGCTCCGGCGCCTGGTCGCCGCACGGACGCCGTCGGAGCTCGTGCCTTCCGCCTAGCCGCGGAGCTGCCAGACGACCCGTCGCGCGCGATCCGCGGCGCACGCGAGGATCGTGCCGCGAAGCACATCGGCCCCGACCATCCCCTGCGGATCGTGCATCGTCTCGCGCACCGCGAGGTGTGCGACGGGCACGACGTGCCCCGCGACGGAGATGACCTGAGCGCCTCCGTCGGCACCGATCACATCAGCTCCGCTGACACCACCGCCGAGCCTCGCCGCCGACCCGTCGCCCAGGCCCGGAACGGCGGCGCTCGAGAACTCGGTCCGCTTCCCACCGGTATTCAGCAGCGTCGGGATCTCCGCGAACGGGCGCACGGCCGCCGGGACGACGACGCTCGCGAAGGACGGATCTCGCTCGAGCGAGAGCGCGACGAGGTCCGGCGCGCGCCCGTTGAGCCATCCGAGCACGTCGTCGTCGTTTCCCTCCACGAGCAGCAACTCGTCGTCGGCGAGGTCGATCACCGTGACGGCGGTCGGATGGAGGTGCTGCGGGCTCAGGATGCCGCCGATCCCCCAGCGGTGGAAAGGCGGGGGCGCCGGGATCGACACGACGTCGCCGAGCGTCAGATCGACGCCGCCGAGCGTCAGGCCGACGTCCTCGACCGACCAGCTGGGCATCGTGGCACCGCTGTGGTCGACGCCTTCCTCGCCCGGAGTGACCTCGAGCCCGATCCGATCGACCAGCTCCTTCGTGAGGATGTGCACCTCGGACCCGGTATCGAGCACGAGGCGCGTCTCGATGCCGCCGATGGAGCCCACGACCAGCGGCGCATGCTGCGGCGAGCCGTCGAGCGTGCCGAGCGTGATCGGAAGGCGGGCGAGGATCCTCACGTCCACGGCTGCACTATCGCGAGCGCGTACCCTCGGTGCGTGAGCGAGCTCCCGCCCGTCAAGCCCGTCGAGCAGGCCGACCGGCGCGGTGCCGCGCTGGCCGAGGCCGGCGAGGAGGCGGCGCGCGCCTGGTGGCGGCGGGTGCCCAGGCTCATCCTGGCACCACGCCCGGTCTTCGCGGCACTCGCGGACACCGACGACGTCGACGTCGACGCACGGGCGGAGCCGGTGCTCGCGCTGACGGTGCTGGCCGGCATGGCCGGAGTCCTGATCACCCCGGCCTGGGGCAGGGTCATGGACGACCCGACGGTCGATGCCCTCGTCGTGATGGTGTTGACGTTCATCGGCGGGCTCTTCTACGGGGCTGCCGGCTACTTCCTGCTCGGTCTCGCGCTCTGGCTCGGCGCGAAGGCGGTGGGCGTCGACCCGCCGTTCAAGATCGCCCGGCAGATCATCGCCTTCGCTGCGCTTCCGTTGGCGCTGTCGCTCGTCGTAGTCGTCCCGGTGGTCCTGGTCGCGTTCGGCGGGGACTGGTTCCAGTCGGGTGGAGACGACGACGGCGCCGGGCGAGCGGTCGTAACGGCGATCGGCCTGGCGTTCGCCGTGTGGTCGCTCGCGCTCGTCGCCGTCGGGCTTCGCGTGACCCTCCGCCTGCCGTGGCGAGGGGTCGTCGGCGCGCTCGCGCTCGCGAGCGTCATCGTGGCGGCGTTCGCCGTCCTTCCCGACGCGCTGTAGGGGCGCGACATATCTCGTCCCTACGACGGGATGCGATCGTGGCCTTTCGGCACGCCGACGGCGGCCTCGAACGCCTCGAGCTCCTCGTCCGACATCTCGTAGGCGTGCTCGGCGGCGGGGAAGGCTCCGCTTCGCACCTCGGCCGCGTAGGCCTCGAGCGCGTCGCGGATCTCCCGGGAGAGGTTCGCGTACCGCTTGACGAACCGCGGAAGGTGGCCCTCGGTCAGGCCGAGGAGGTCGTGGTAGACGAGCACCTGGCCGTCGCAGCCGGCTCCGGCGCCGATCCCGATCGTCGGGATCGAGAGGCGACGCGTGATCTCCGTCGCGACGGGTGCCGGGACAGCCTCCAGGACGAGCAGCACGCAGCCCGCCGCCTCGAGGGCCAGCGCGTCGTCGACGAGGCGCCTGGCGGCCTCCGCGGTCTTCCCCTGGGTCTTGAAGCCCCCGAGCACGGTCGCCGACTGCGGCGTCAGCCCGATGTGCCCGACGACGCCGATCCCAGCCTCGACGATCGCCCGGGCGCGGGAGATCATCGGTCCCGCTCCCTCGAGCTTGACGACGTCCGCGCCCGCCTCCTTGACGAAGCGGATCGCGTTCCGAACGGCGTCCTCGTCCGTCACCTGGTACGAGCCGAAGGGCATGTCGCCGACGACGATCGGTCGGTGGACGGCCCGTACGACGGTCCGAGTCAGCAGCAGCATCTCGTCCATGGTCACGGGCACCGTCGTGCCCTGGTGCCCGAGCACGACCATGGCTGCGGTGTCGCCGACGAGGATCATGTCGATCCCGGCGTCCTCGGCGAACCTGGCCCCGGGCATGTCGTACGCGGTCACCATCACGATCCGGTCGCCGCGCTTCTTCATCTCGGCGAGCTCGGGGAGGGGCAGCTTTGCTGCGGGGACGCTCATCGGGTTCACCTCTCGTCGTCGAGTGGGACGTTGTCGATCAACCGGGTCGAGCCGACACGGACGGCGGCCGCCAGCGTCGGCGGTCGAAAGGGGGCGACGGCCACGTAGTCGACCTCCAGGCCTGCGGCCTCGAGGATCGTGCGCGCCGTGTCCGCATCTCCCGTCGCGAGCGCGCGCGGCAGCGCGAGCGCCCTCTGCCGCTCCGCGGTCGTAAGGCGGACGTTGCGGGAGGAGAGCGCGAGCCCGTCCGGGTCGCGCACGGTCGGCACGACGACGAGCTCGAGCTCGAGATGGAGGTCGGCGATCATCCTGCGGAGGACGTCGACCTGCTGCGCGTCCTTCTGGCCGTAGAAGGCCACGTCGGGGCGCACGATGGAGAACAGCTTCAGACAGACGGTCGCGACGCCGCGGAAGTGACCGGGGCGATGCTCGCCCTCGAGCATCGCGCCGAGCTCGGTCACCTCGACCCACGTCTGGTAGCCGGGCGGATAGAGCTCGCCCGCACTCGGGGCGAACACGACGTCGACGCCGGCCTCGCGAGCGACTGCGAGATCGCGCTCCTCGTCGCGCGGATAGCCGTTCAGGTCGGCGGCGTCGCCGAACTGGGCGGGATTCACGAAGAGGCTCATCACGACCGTGTCGCACGTCTCCCGCGCAGCTCCGAGGAGCGCGCGATGGCCGTCGTGGAGCGCGCCCATCGTCGGGACGAGACCGATGCAGCCGGTGCGCCGGTCGAGGAGCGCGGCGCGGACGTCTCCCACTGTCCGCGCGACGATCACCGCGCCACCACCTCGCGGGCCGTAAGCGCAGCGAGTGCGTCGTACGCGGGAAGGACCTCGGGCGCCGTCGCCGCGATCGCCTCGCGGTGGCGCTCGACCGTCGCCCAGTCGCCCCGCTCGATCGGGCCGGTCAGAGCGAAGTCGTTCTCGATGACGCGGCGCATCAACGGATCGAGCGCCTCCGCGGGCACGTCGGCCGCCGCGAGGAGCTCGCCGGCGACCCGGCGGAGCGTGACGAGGTAGTTCGAGGCGACGGCCGCGCCGGCGTGGTAGAGCGCGCGCTTCGCATCGGCGAGCACGAACGGGTGGAGCCCGAGCAGCTCAGCGAGCCAGGTGCCCGCCTCGAGCGCGTGATCCGTCTCGCCGCTCACGGCCGCCCAGGCGCCGTCGAGTTGGTCCGCGCCTCGCTCGAGCGTGAACGTCTGCAGCGGGTGGAGCGAGAACCGGCGCACGTGCGGGTCGAGGGCCGCAAGGGGGGTACCGCCGCTCACGTGCGCGACCCATCCCCCGACGGGCAGCGTCCCGGCGACGTCCGCGATGGCGCGATCGGGGACACACAGGAGCGTCAGGGCGGCGTCTTCCTCGCGCAGCGGCACACCACGCTCGGCCAGACGTGCGCTGACGGCGCTGCCGACGCGGCCGCTCGCACCGATGACGTTGACGCTCCCGATCATGTCCTGGCTCCAGTTCCTCGCGGATACCGGGCAGCTGGGAGTGTAAACGCTCGAGTGGGCGTCGCTAGTCCGGCAGTCTCGCGACCAGGCCGCGCTCGATCGCCGGCCATTCGTCGTCGGTGACCGAGTACCAGGCGCTGTCGCGGTTCTCGCCGCGGCGGACGAGCATGTGCTTGCGGTGGACGCCCTCGAATCGCGCGCCCATCGCCTCCATCGCGCCACGGGAGCGGGCGTTCAGCGCGTCCGTCTTGAGCTCGACGCGGCGGCAGCCCCAGACGTCGAACGCCTGCCGCAGCATCAGCAGCTTCGCCTCGACGTTGACGCCGGTGCCCCACGCGGATGGATGGAGCCACGTCCAGCCGATCTCCAGCGAGCGATGCTCGGGCCGGAGCGCGAGGAACCGCGTCGAGCCGACGACGCGCTCGGCACCCTGCTTGTGACGTATCGTCACAAGCGGGAGCTCCGCCTCTGCGGCTGCGTTCTCCAGCGCCGCGTCGACCCACGCCTCGAGCTCCGCGTGGGTGGAGGGCTGGAGGACGGAGAGCCACGTCCAGGTCGCCGGCTCGCGGGCCGCCGTCCAGAGGCCCTCCACGTGGGCGCGGGTCAGCGGCTCGAGGCGGACCAGCCGGCCTGTGAGCACCGGTGCCGTCCATCGTGCCGGGGTCACCGCCGCGTACACTACGGCCATGCCGATCTACGAGTACGCGTGCATGGAGTGCGAGGAGCACTTCGAGGAGCTCGTCCGCTCCGAGGAGCAGGTCGTCACCTGCCCGGAGTGCGGCGCCGGCAAGGTGCTGAAGCAGTTCTCGTCGTTCGCCGTGCACGGCGCCGCCGTGAAGCCGAGCTTCGCGTCGGGCTCGGGCGGTGGCGGCGGCTGCTGTGGCGGCGGCTGCGGCTGCCACTGACGCGGGACGTCGAGACTCAGGCTGCCCGGCCGGTACCGCCCGTAGAGTTCCGGCCGTGGGTGGATCGGAGCGTGCAGCGGCCCTGGACGCCGTCGCCGCGGAGGCCGCCGGCTGCGTCCGGTGCGCGCTCGCGGAGGGACGGACGCAGGTGGTGTTCGGCGAGGGAAACGCCGACGCCGAGCTCGTCCTCGTCGGCGAGTCGCCGGGGTTCCACGAGGATCGGGAGGGCGTGCCGTTCGCGGGCCGCGCACGCGAGTTGCTCGAGCACCTCCTCGCAGGCGTGGGCATCCGGCTCGACGAGGTGTACCTGGCGACGGTCCTCAAGTGCAGGCCGCCCGGCAACAGGGATCCGCTTCCCGAGGAATCGAGCGCCTGCGAGCCCTACCTCTACCGACAGCTCGAGCTCGTCGAGCCTCGCGTCGTCGCGACGCTCGGGAGCTTCGCGACCGCGCTCCTCTCCGGTCGCGCCCTGGGCATCACCCGCGTCCACGGCCAGGAACAGCAGGTGACGCTCGGCGCGCGCAGCGTCACGCTCTATCCCCTCTATCACCCGGCCGCCGCGCTCTACACGCCCACGATGCTCGAGGTGCTCGAGCGTGACATCGCCCGCCTGCCCGTGCTCCTCACCGGGACAGAAGCAGCTCGTGGTGATTCACCCCGACGTGCGCTCACGGCGTTGCCCTCGGTCGTTCGCGGGGAGAACGCGCGAGGCGAGCCCCGCGAGGCCGTCCAGCTCGGCCTCTTCTGACCGCGCGATGCCGATCGTCGAGCTCGAGAGCGGCTCGGTCGAGGCGACCGAGGCAACGGCGGGCTTGCTCGCGCGACGCCTGGTGCCCGGGGACGTCGTGCTCCTCTCCGGGGAGCTCGGAGTCGGGAAGACCACGTTCGTCCGGGGTGCGGCCCGGGCCCTCGGCGTGCTGGCGCGGGTGACGAGCCCGACGTTCACGATCGGGCATCGCTACCCGGGCGCGGTCGACGTGTCGCACATCGACCTCTACCGCTTCCGCGGGTTCTCCGTCGCCGAGTGGGGCGACCTCGAGCCGTACTTCGAGAACGCGGTCGTGTTCGTCGAGTGGCCCGAGGCCGGCGCCGGCGTCCTTCCCGTCCCCCGGGCACACGTGTACCTGGAGCACGTCGACCCCGAGGTCCGGCACGTGCGAATCACCTCGGAGGACGAGGCGCTGGTAGAAGGTCTGACCGGTGCTGATCCTGGCGTTCGACACGGCAACTGACATCGCGACGAGCGCCCTCGTCGCGGACGGAGAGCTCCTCGGCGAGCGGACGTCGGTCGCTGCGACGCTCCTCGAGGACGTCGACGCCCTGTTCCGCCAGGCGTCAGCGCGACCGGTCGACCTGGACGCCGTCGTCGTCGGCACCGGGCCAGGGAGCTTCACGGGCACGCGGATCGGCCTCTCGGTCGCGCGCGGCTTGGCGGCAGCGCTGGAGATCGAGGGTGCAGGCGTCTCGACACTGGACGCCCTCGCCTCGAGCGAGGAGGGAGCGCTCCCGGTGATCGACGCGCGGCGCGGCGAGGTGTTCGTCCCCGGGCCGCGGGCGATGCGACCCGAGGCGGCGCGATCGGCGGGACGGCTGTGCGTGGGGAACGGTGCGGTGCGCTACCGCAACGTGCTCGAGGCCGCCGGTGCGACGATCCCGCCCGACGACGACCCACGCCATGTGCCGCGGGCGTCTCTCCACGCCGCTCTCGCCGGCGCCTTCGGGCCGGTCGATGCGATCCAGCCGCTCTACGTCCGGGCGCCCGATGCCGAGCGATGGCTCGCGTGACGATCCGCCTGCGGAGGCTCGAGCTCGGAGACCTCGACGCGATCGAGCAGATCGAGCAGGTCTCGTATCCGACGCCGTGGTCCCGGTCGATGTTCACGACCGAGCTCGCGAAGCCGAGCTCGCTCTCGTTCGGCGCGCTCGACGAGGAGGAGACGCTGGTCGGATACCTCGTCCTGTCGCGTTACGTCGACGCCTGGCACGTGATGAACGTGGCCGTCGCGCCGGCGTGGCGCCGCCGCGGCGTCGCGACCGCCCTCCTCCGGCGGTTGCTCGACGAGACGCGTCACGACGCCCAGCGCGGCTACACGCTGGAGGTGCGCGTCTCGAACGTGAGCGCGATCAGCCTCTACGAGCGCTTCGGGTTCAGGCCGAAAGGGGTCAGACGCGGCTACTACACCGATAACCGCGAGGACGCGCTGATCATGTGGCGCGACCCCGACCCGGAGAACGGCGAGCCCGAGGCCGACGCGTAGCGTGCAGGTGCTAGGGATCGAGACCTCGTGCGACGAGACCGCCGCGGCGGTGGTCGACGGAAACGGCGTCGTCGGCTCCTCGGTCGTCGCCTCGCAGGCCGAGCTCCACGCCCGGTACGGGGGCGTCGTGCCGGAGATCGCATCGCGGAGGCATCTCGAGCTCGTCTCCCCGGTCGTCCGCGCCGCTCTCGACGACGCGGGCGTCGGGCTGGACGCGATCGACCGCATCGGCGTCACGCAGGGTCCCGGGCTCGTCGGTGCACTGCTCGTCGGCCTCTCGGCCGCGAAGGCGCTCGCCTGGGCACGTGGCCTGCCGCTCGTGCCCGTCGACCATCTCCACGCTCACGTCGCGACGGTCTACCTCGCACCGGATCCTCTCGAGCCCCCGTTCACGTGCCTGCTCGCGAGCGGAGGGCACACGCTCCTGCTCGACGTCCGCGACCGGTCGGGTTTCGACGTCCTCGGCTCGACCCTCGACGATGCCGCGGGCGAGGCATTCGACAAGGGGGCGCGGCTGCTCGGGCTCGGCTACCCGGGGGGCGCGGAGCTCGATCGACTCGCGCGAGAGGGTGACCCCGACGCCTTTGCGTTTCCGGTGGCACGCGTCCCGGGGCTCGACTTCTCGTTCTCGGGTCTCAAGACCGCCCTGCTCTACGCCGTGCGCGACCTCTCCGAGGCGAAGCTCGAGGCCCGCCGCGCGGACCTTGCCGCGTCGTATCAGCGTGCGATCGTCCGCGCTCTCGTCGGGAGGTTGCGTGCCGCCGCCGACCGGGCCGCCCACGGCACCATCGCCGTCGTGGGCGGCGTCGCGGCGAACTCCGAGCTCCGGGCGGCCCTGCCAGAGGCTCGGTTCGCGCCGCTGCCACTCTGCACCGACAACGCCGCGATGGTCGCATCGGCCGCGCGCTTCGCACGCCCGTTGACATCTCCCGAGTACCTTGGCCTCGATGCCTACGCCTCCGCGACCCTCTAGGGCCCGGCCCCTCCGAGCCGTCGTCGGCGCGCTCGTGGGCGCCGGCGCGATCATGGTCGGCGGCGCGGCCGGTGCCGCGGACGTCTCCGGTGCCGAAGGATGGCAGGGGCTCCTCGGCAGCCGGCCGCTCCCGGAGCTCGGTGGGCGCTGGATCGTCGTCCTCCGAGCCCCGTCGCTCGCCGCCCGGGTGCAGCGCGCGGGCGGCCGCGCGACGGAGCTGCAGATGCGCCGGTGGACGGCGGCCGCCCGCGCCGCGCAGCAACGCGCGATCGGCCGGCTGGCAGCGCGGGGCGCGCCGGTTCTCGCCGAGCAGTCCTACGTCCGGGTGCTCAACGGCTTCGCGGCCTCGCTCGACCCGAGGATCCTTCCCGCGCTCGAGCGCGACCCGACCGTGGCCGGGGTCTATCCGGTGAGAGCGGCGTACCCGGCCGCTGTCCCCGAGTCGAGCGCGATCCTCGAGAGCGACGTCTTTGCGTCGGGCAGCGGGCGCCGCGTCGACCTCGCGCTCCCCGGGGCGGACGGCACGGGGGTCACGGTCGCCCTGCTCGACACGGGCGTCGACCTGAGCCACCCGTTCTTCCAGGCGAGGCTGCTGCCCGGGGATCGACATCGTCGACCCCGGGAGCGACGCGGCGGCGCGAGCAGAACCCGACGCTGCCGGGCCGGCCCGAGCGGCATGGGACGGAGCTTGCCGGGCTCGTCGCGGGTGTACGGGGCCCGGCCGGGATCCGCGGTGTCGCGCCGCGGGCGACGTTGCTGCCGATTCGCGTCGCGGGGTGGCAGCCCGACGCGGACGGCGGCGTCTCCGTCTACGGGCGCACCGACCAGGTGCTCGCGGGCCTCGAGACGGCCGTGGATCCCAACGCGCGACGGCGACGCGCACGACGCCGTGAGGATCGCGCTCGTCGGGGTGGTGGAGCCCTTCGCGTCCTTCCCCGACGGGCCTCTCGCGCGTGCTGCGGCGGGGGCGCTCGCGCTCGACACGCTCGTGGTCGCGCCGGCCGGCAACGACGGCGCGGCCGGCCCCGGGTACGGGAACGTCGCGGCGCCGGGCGGGGCCGCGGGCGCGCTCGGGGTCGCCGCGGCCGACTCCCGGCGCCGGAGCCCCACGGTGCACCTCCTGCTTCGCGCCGGGCTGCGCGTTCTCACGTCGGGCGAGACGTCGCTCGGCGGGGCTGCACCCCCCGGCGGTGTCGTCTCCGCGCCGGTCACCGCGCTGCCGCGAAGGCATGTCGTCGCGGTCACCGAAGGCAATGCCCTCGATCGGCTCTTCGACGAGGACGGCTTCAGCCGCGTGGCGGGAACGGCCACGCTTCTCCCGACGGGCCCCACGACGCCGGAGCTCGTCCGTGAGCTTGCCGCGGCCGGCGTGCGCGCGGTGCTCGTCGACGGACCGATCCCGGCAGGGTCGCTCGGCGTCGACGAGCCCGTCGAGGTGCCCATCGTCGGCATCCCGGCCGCGACCGCGGCAGACGGTGCGAGCGGCCCTGGCCACCGGAGTTCCGGTCGAGCTCGCCGTCGGTGCGGCGGCGTTCGAGGACAACCCCGAGCTGAGCTCCGTGGCGCCGTTCTCCAGTACCGGCCTCGCCTTGGACGGCGGCGCGCGACCCCTCCTCGCGGCGCCGGGAGTCGGTCTCGTCACGTCCGTCCCCGGGCGAGGCGAGGGAGGCGCGGCGCGCTACGGGACGATCAGCGGCTCGAGCGCGGCCGCCGCGGTGATCGCGGGCGCCGCCGCGCTCCTGGCCGACGCGCGCCCGGATCTCGACGCCGGAGGTCTCCGCGGCGCGCTCGTCGCGACCTCGCTGCGCGGCGCGACGGGCTCGAGCGCGGGGCTCGTCGACCTCGAGGCGGCGTCGGCCGTGGAACTGGTCGCCGATCCGCCGCTCGTCGCCCTCGGGGCGCTGCCCGACACGCGGCGACCGGCGCGGCGGAAGCTCACGCTCCGCAACGTCTCGTCGCGGCCTCTCGCCGTGCGGCTCCGTCGTGGTGCGGCGACGACCGGCGTTCGACTCCGGACGAGCCGGGCGCGCGTCGTCCTCCAGCCGGGAGCCTCCGCGCAGGTCGAGATCTCGGTGAGGCCGGCGGTCGCGCCGCGGGCGCCGGGAGCGCTCGCCGGCACCGTTCGCGCGACGGTACGGCGCGGGCAACGGCTACGGATCCCGTGGAGCCTCGCCGTCCCGGTGACGGAGCGTCCGGTCGTCACGCGCGTCGCACTCTCGGTGGCCGCCTTCTCCGCGAGCGACGTGAAGCCCGCGGTGCTGTCGCTCGTCGCCGGTCGCGTCGACGGCTCTGCGGAACGGCCGCAGCTGCTACCGCTCGCCCTCCTCGACGTCGATCTCTATCGCGGGGCCCGCCGGGTCGGCCGGCTCGCGCGGCTCCGCGACGTGCTTCCCGGCCGCTACGACTTCGGCATCACCGGCCGCGGCCCCCTCGGGGCCCGCCTGCCGGCCGGCGCCTACCGGATCCGGGTCGTCGGGACTCCGGTGGGGGGCGGGCCGCCGACCACCGTCGACGTCCCCTTCCGGCTCCGGCAGCGAACTGGGTAGAGTCCCGCAGGCCGTGCGAGAAGCGCGACGCACCCGATGAGCGCGATCGAGGCACCGACGCACCTGCGCGAGAACCCGTTCGCGCTCGCCCGCGCCCAGCTCGCCCGCGTGGGCGAGACATTCGGCGTCGACGGCGACCTGATCCGCGTGCTGTCGGAGTGCAAGAAGACCGTCGAGGTCTCCGTTCCCGTCGCGATGGACGACGGCTCCGTCGCCGTCTTCGACGGCTTCCGGGTCGTCCACAACGTCACGCGCGGGCCGGCGAAGGGCGGGATCCGCTACCACCCGGCGCTGACGCGCGACGAGGTGAAGGCGCTCGCGATGTGGATGACCTGGAAATGCGCGCTCATGGGGCTCCCGTTCGGGGGCGCGAAGGGCGGAGTCGTGTGCGACCCGAAGGTGCTCTCCGCCGGCGAGCTCGAGCGGCTGACGCGCCGCTACACGACCGAGATCATCAACGAGATCGGCCCGGAGAAGGACATCCCGGCGCCGGACGTCGGGACGGACGCCCAGGTGATGGCGTGGATCTTCGACACCTATTCCATGAACGTCGGCCACTCGGTGCTCGGCGTCGTGACGGGCAAGCCGCTGGCCGTGGGCGGGTCCGTCGGCCGCGACGGCGCGACCGCGCGCGGCGTCCTGTACTGCATCCGCACCGCCCTCCAGAAGGAGGGCCGCCGGTTCCCCGACACTCGGGTCGCCATCCAGGGCTTCGGCAACGTCGGCAAGAACCTCGCCCGCCTGCTCGCCGAGGAGGGCGCGCGCGTCGTGGCCCTCTCGGACTCGAACGGCGCCGTCGTGAACAGGTACGGCGTCGATGTCCCCGCGGCCGTCGTCCACAAGGCGGAGCACGGCGTGCTCGCAGGGCTCCCAGGGGCGGACGAGGCGTCGAACGACGAGCTGATCGAGCTCGAGTGCGACGTGTTCGTGCCGGCGGCGCTCGAGCAGGTGATCAATGCCGACAACGCGACCCGGATCCGCGCGCAGATGGTCTGCGAGGCCGCGAACGGCCCCACGACCCCCGCGGCGGACGAGATCCTCGAGGATCGGGGCGTTCTCGTGTTGCCCGACGTCCTCGCGAACGCCGGCGGGGTCGTCGTCTCCTACTTCGAATGGGTCCAGGGCCTCCAGGAGTACTTCTGGAAGGAGTACGAGGTGAACGCGAAGCTGAACGACATCGTCGTGCGCGCCTTCGAGGAGACCTGGTCGGCGAGGGAGCGGTTCGGAACGAGCATGCGGACGGCTGCCTACGGGCTCGCGGTGCAGCGCGTCGCCGAGGCGACGACGATCCGCGGGCTCTACCCGTAAGCCGATATCGGCCCCTCACGTCGCTGGACGAGCGGAAATGGCAGCACACGTCGTCGTCTTCACCGCTCCGGGCTGCCATCTCTGCAGGCCCGCGGTCGACGCCGTCCGAACCGTGTGCGGAAGCGGCTTCGCCGTCGTCGATATCACGACGGATACCGCGCTCGAGCGGCAGTATCGCGAGCGGATACCCGTCGTCGAGATCGACGGCGTCGAGCGCTTCCGGTATCACGTGGACGCCGACGAGCTCCGCGGGCTCGTCCAGGCGCGGGATCGCCTCTAGGCCGGCCCGTCCCCGTCGGTGTCCTCGAAGTCGCCCGTCGTGGCGATCTTCGTGGAGAGCGAGCCGGGAACGGCGAACACGCTCGGCCCGACCTTGGACAGGTTGCCGTCGTTCGCGATCCGGTTGAGCGCGACGCGGATCTGCTCCGTGTTCACGACCTCGCCCCGCTGCGCGAAGGCCTCGACGACGCGGGCCGGTGTGATCGGGTAGGCGATGCTCTCCGCGACGGACAGGATGGTGGCCCGCGGGATGCCCACGAAGCGTCCGCCGCGCTCTCGCTCGCGGTCTGCCTCGGCCTTTTTCGTGGTCCGGCGAGTGCCTTGCCGCGTCTTCGTGGACATCGCGTGATCCAGGACGCGCAACTCGCTCTCGGCATGGGTGATCGCAGCGCGTGCTTCCTCGATCCGCTTCTCGAGCTGCTCCCGCAGCGCTTCGAGGACATCGTCGGGCTGTTCGGCCAGAATCGCGGAAACGGAGCTGCTTTCAGGCATGTGCGCACCGTACCAACCGGCATGCACAAAGCGCAAACAGGCTGTTCGAACAGGCCAACACGTGCCGTCGCACAACGGTTCCCTCCACCGCCGTGCGGAGCGGTGGGCAGAATGTGCGCCGTTGTCACAAACTCTCGGAGGTGCTCGTGGCGGAACGTCTCGGGGTCGGTGTCGCGGCGCGGCTGAGCCGGTACCTGCAGGTGCTGGCGCAGGCGAAGAAGATGGGCAAGGACCGGATCTCGTCGCAGGAGATCGCCGAGTACACGAACATCAACGCGACCCAGATCCGCCGCGACCTCTCGGCGTTCGGCAAGTTCGGCAAGCGGGGCGTCGGGTACGCGGTCGACTCGTTGCTCGCGGAGATCCGGAAGATCCTCCGCACGCAGGGACAGCACAACATCGCACTCGTCGGCGCGGGCCGGCTGGGCGCGGCAATCGCCTCGTCGCCCATCTTCGCCGAGCACGGGATCACGATCGCCGCCGTCTTCGACATCGATCCGGCCAAGATCGGGACAACCCTTGGCGGCATCCCGGTCAGCGCGCTCGACGACCTCGACGAGATCGCGCACGATCGCAGCATCGTCGTCGGGGTCCTCGCCGTACCGGCGGAGGCGGCACAGGACGCGGCCGACCGCCTCGTCGAGGCCGGCGCCAAGATCGTCTTCAACTACTCCACGGCCCTCATCGACACGCCTGGCGACGTCCAGGTGCACACGTCGAATCCCGCCGTCGAGCTGCTCTACGCGCTCTATTTCCACCTCACCTGAGCCTCCCGAGGGCGGGAACGGCCGCCGGGAGAAACCGATGTTGCCAGGGGGGTAGAAATCTCTTCGCGAGAGGAGTACCCTGGCCGCCAGGGAGACGCGGTGACGAGGGGGGCCGCCGCGATTGGGGGGAAGGAGTCTCACTGCTCGTCGTCAGCCGTGGGAGGGGGATGTGTGTCGCGATTCTCGTCGTCGCGGGCGCTCTCGTCGCGGCGCCGCTCGGGCGGGCGGAGGCGGATCCCCCTGCGTCCGTAGCTGCGGGTTCCGGGAGCGCCGCCCAGGCCCCCGGCGCAGGCCGCCGACACGCCTGCCAACACCGCAGACGCGCCCGGGCAGGCCGCCGACGGGCCGGGCAACTCCGAGAGCGCGCCCGGTCACGCGGCCGACGCCTCCGGCAACGCCGCGGAGACGCCCGGTCAGGCCGCCGACGGCCCCGGGAACTCCGAGAACGCGCCCGGTCACGATCCCGAGGGGCCGGGGAACTCCGAGAACGCGCCCGGACACCAGGCCGACCAGGGCGCGTCGGTCGAGCAGTCGGCCGGTGCGTCTGCCGCCGCCGGGCAGGATCAGGTCGGCAACACGCAGACCGTCGTGCGCGTCGACGAGCCCGGCAACGGCGCGCCCATCACGCAGGAGAACCGCGCGGAGGCGACCGCGGATGCCTCCGCCGCTGCCGACACATCGGGGCCGGCGACGAGCGACCAGGCGGCGCAGGCCGACGCCGGGGCGGCGCAGTCGGACGTCTCGAACACCGCGATCGTCGTCCGCGTCGGAAGCCCCGGGAACGACGGCCCCGTCTCGCAGGAGAACACGGCTGTCGCGTCGGCCGGATCGAGCGTCACGTCGCCCACCGGAGGGCCGGGCGACGCCGCGGCGGGTGCACAAGCCGGAGCTTCGCAGTCGGACGTGACCAACACGAACGTCTCGGTCCGCGTCTTTTCCCCCGGTGACGACGATGCAGTCAGCCAGCAGAACACGGCCGTCGCATCCGCACAGGCGGACACGGCGGAGGGCGCAGACGCCGTCGCGACCCAGGACGGGGCCCGCAACACGAGCGTCTCGATCCGTGTCGCGAGCCCCGGCACGACGGCAGGCGTCACCCAGCAGAGCGGGACGTCGGCGTCGACCAGCGATTCGGACGGTCTCGTCGCCTCGGTCGCGACGACGGATGACGGCCTCGACACCGCAGTCTCGGTCGCGGTTGCCGCCAACGGCCTCCAGGCGCCCGGACAGGGCCTCCAGGTCTGGGAATGGCACTGGATCTGGACGCGCGACGAGTCGGAGAGCCTCGAGACGCTCCTCGGGACGCAGGAGGGCTCGTGGAACTGGACGTGGGACGGGGCCGGCGCCGGGAACTCGGGTCGCGGAACCGTCACGTCCCGCGCAGCGAACGCGGACGAGGTCAACGGCGGCTCGTGGAACTGGAACTGGGTGTGGGCACGCGACGGCGTCGCCAACTGGGAGTGGCAGTGGAACTGGCGCGCGACGCTCGCCTGTGGGTCGTGCATCTGGGTCTGGGACTGGACGTGGGACTGGAGCGGACAGCCGACGCCGACGGCCTCGACGGCCTCCCCCGCACCGGACGCGTCTCAGAGCGGCGGACAGCAGAACGTCGCCGAGGCGCACGCCGAGGCGAGCGTCACCGCGGACGTCGCGCAGACGATCGTCCAGGACGGATCCGGAACAGGTGACCAGTTCGCCGGCCAGTTGGTCTCGGTTCAGCAGACCGCGGAGGCCGTCGCGACCGCTCGGCAGGTCGACGTCGCGACCATCGCGAACGGAACCGCGCTCGTCGACCAGGCAAACGTGGTCGCGAGCAGCGCGACCGTGCGCCTCGGTGGCGACCTCTCCCAGTTGGTCGAGCAGATCCTCGTCGTCGAGGGTGAGGCGACGGGCGCCCAGTGGAGCGGACAGGACCTCGAGCTCGTCCAGCGCGGCGAGGCCGAGGCCACGGTGCACCAGCACGATGTCGTCCTCACGGCAGCCGGCTCCCACGACGCGTTCGGGCGAGCGTCGGCCGAAGGCGCCGCGACGGTCGATCAGGTCGTCGGCCAGGCAGGGCTCGCCGAGGGTGGAGCGCTCGACCAGTGGGCGGGCCAGCTGACGCTCGTCGACCAGATCACCGAGTCGACCTCGACGGTCGACCAGGTCGGCACGCATGCGTCGCAGCTCCGCGGTGGCAGGGCGGCGGCGCGCAGCTCGGCCGGCGCCATCGCTCTCGTCGACCAGGCCGCCGACCAGCAGGCGATCCGGAAGGGCGGCATCGGCTCCCAGTCGGCCTCGCAGCTCGTCTTCGTCGCACAGGACGCATCGGCGCGGGCGACCACCGCTCAGCAGGCCGGCGCCGCGGCGCTCCCGATCGCCTCGAGCGAGGCGATCGCCGCCGATCGCGCGCTCGTCGTCCAGGCGGCGAGCCAGAGCGCGGTCGGGTCGAGTGGCATCGATATCCAGGAGCTCGAGCAGGAATCGATCGTCCTCCAGCGCGCCGTCGCGGTCTCGACCTCGAACGGCGGCGTCGCCGGCACCGCGGTCGTCGTCAACTGCGCCGTCGCGCAGCAGGTCGCCGGCCAGTCGCTCGCGGCCGGCCCCGTGACCGGGGCGGGCGCGGACCTCGGGGCCTTCTGCTGGCCTCCCGAGACGCCGGCCCAGGGAACCCAGTTCGATGCGCCGCCGGGCGATACAGCGACCTCTACGGCCACGCTCGCGGCTGCGGGCGTCCCCGCGCCGGTCCTTGCCGTGGCGCCGCCGCTCGATGCCGTGGCGCCGCTCGATGCCGAGCCCGCCCTCTACCGTGGCCGCTCCTCGGCTGCGGCCGACCGGACGCGCGCGACGACGACGCAGCGCGATGGGTCGGCGCGCCGCGAGCCGGCGACCGGGGGACTCGTTCCCGGGTCGCCTTCGACGACACAGTTTTCCGCCCTGCCCTCCACGCAAGCGCGCCTCGACACGCGCCCGGGGAGTCACGCAGGTGACGGAGACGCCGGACGGGAGCCGCCGCTCCCACCGGCGGGGGACCCACCCATGTGGGTCTCCGCGCTCGCAGCCGCGGCGTCGGGCGCGGGGCCTTCGGGGATCGCAGCGATCCTCCTGGCCTTTGCGCTCGTGCCGCCGCTTCTCCTGCGGGCGCAGGAAGGGTCGGCCGTCAGGCGGCCGGCCACGGTCCTCGCACCGATCGACGTTCCGGTCTGACCTTTCGCCACGCCACGTGACCCGTCGCGCCCCGGGCTCGACGGGCAAGTCTTCATTCGGCAGTGACGAAAGGAAGTGAGATACGTGTCACGCAGATTGCTCGCACTCGCAGTGCTCGCAGTCGGCCTCGTCTTTCCGTCGACAGCAATGGCGGATTTCAACGGGTTCGACAAGGAGACCGTGAAGGCGAACGTCCAGGCGTCGCTCCAGAACGCGACGGTCGTCCAGACCGGCGTCGCGACGTCCGGGCCTGCAACCGCCAACGGCGGTTCCGCCACGGGCGGGGCCGGTACCGGTGGCGCAGCCGGGAACGTCAACACCGGCAACTACGGGACCTCCCAGGGCCAGACGGCGACGTCGAGCACCGGCTCGGCGGCCTCCGGCGGGATCACGGGGGGCAACACGAGCTCGGCCGGCAACGACGGCGGCTCGATCTCGAACGACAACAACACCGACGTCGACGTCGACGCGTCGAACGACGCTGACAGCGACGTCGATCAGGACGCCAACGGCGGCAACGCCGGGGCGCTGAACAACAGCGAGGACGACAACACGTCGGTCGGCGGCGACGCAGAGAACAACTGCGGCGTCCAGGCCGGCGGCTGCCAGTCCGCGGACGGTGGCAACAGCGGCCGTGGCGGAGACGCCGACACCGGTCGGGGCGGCGACGCCTCGTCCGAGTCCGGCGACGGCGGTAACGGTGGCAACGGTGGCGCTGGTGGCGCCGGCGGGGCCGGCGGCGGAGCAACCTCCGGCTCGGCGACGAGCACGGCTGGCTCCGGCGGCTCGGGCTCCGGCGGCTCCGGCACCGGTGGCGACGGTGGCACCTTGTGTGTCACGTGCAACGGCGGCTCGGGCACCGGCGGAACCGGTCCTGGTGGAGCGGGTGGCG
The DNA here is from genome assembly GCA_963734045.1 of uncultured Actinomycetes bacterium. Lineage (GTDB taxonomy): Bacteria > Actinomycetota > Thermoleophilia > Gaiellales > Gaiellaceae > Gaiella. Next base: position 258,020 of record CAVTFU010000010.1, read on the forward strand.
CAGGCGCGCCGGCCGGGACCACCGCGACCGGCGGCGCCGGCGGCTCGGGTGCTGCTGGGGCGGCCGGCGGTGCGGGTGGCTCCTCGAGCTCGAGCAACTCGGGCGACGGTGGCGACCCCCGCGCAGTCGGTGGCGACAGCGGACGTGGCGGCGACGGCGGCACCAACGGCCTGGGCCAGACGGCCACGGGCGGTGCCGGCGGAGCGGTCACCGACACGACGACGCAGACGTCTTCGGCGTCGGCGGATGGCGGGAGCAACACGAACGGGTCGTTCACCGCGACCCAGAACGCCAACCCGACGACGACCACGACGTCGAATACGAATCAGGGCGGCTCGACCGGTCGTGGCGGCGACACGGTGGGCGCGTACAACGGAACCGGGGACGCGATCTCCGGTGCGAACGAGACCGCCGCGGTCGGTGGCGACGTGATCGCGAGCGAGACGGGGAACGGCAGCGCCGACGGTGGCAGTGGCACCGGTGGCGCGGCGTATGCGAACGGCGGGGTCGCGATCAGCGGCGACGCCAAGGTGTCGAACAACGCGTACGTCAAGCAGTCCTCCGATCAGGAGCTGAAGGTCTGGGACAACGACAAGTGGTCGTCCTGGAGCTTCTCGAGCAAGAAGCGCCCAGCTGGTAGGCGCACGACGATGAAGGGAATCGATCGCTCACGATGACCACGACGCGCGAGACACCGGCACGGCACGGTCGCCTGACGGCCACTGTCGTGCCGGCACTCGCCCGGAGTCGGACGTCGTGGGCGATCAATCCCTGTGGCGGGGGGACGCCGCCGGCACCTGACGGAAGTTCTGCCCACCGAGCCCAAGGCGCGTCTGTCCCGGGAGGGACGCGAGGGCTGGCCGGGCGACCGTGCGCAGGAAGCCGGCGGCAGCACCCTCTCCACATGGCACCCGCATGTCTCCGGAGACGCGGGTGCGATCCGAACTCGGACGCGGGGCGGGATCCGCATGCTCAGGATCCGCCCCGGGTGTCGGGGCACCGTCGCAGGGCCGCGTCCGGCACGCCCGGCTCGGCGAGACCCCCGCCGGGCGGGCGAAGGTGGCGCCGTCCCTAGAATGACGCGCCTGATGAGCGCGTCCGCGCCCTACGAGCGGCTCCTCGCGGAGTCGTACGAGCGCTTCGAGGAGGCCGTGGACTTCACGGTCTCGGTCGAGGAGGAGTTCGCCCTCCTCGACCCCGAGTCGCTCGACCTCGTCAACCGCTTCGAGGACGTGCAGGAGGCGGTTCGCGGCACGAGTCTCGAGCCGAACCTCGTCGGCGAGCTCATCGCCTCCGAGGTGGAGATCAAGACAGGGCAGCAGGAGTCGTTCGCGGACGTTCCTGCGGCGCTCGCCCAGAGGCGCGCCGAGCTCGCGGCGCTCGTCGAGCCACTCGGGCTGACCCTCGGCGCGACCGGAACCCACCCCTGGGCGCGCTGGCGCGATCAGCGCATCATCGATACGCCGCACTACCGGCGGAACGACGAGCTGCTCCGCTACGTCGTGTGGCGCAACAACACCTTCGGCCTCCACACGCACGTCGCGATCCGGGGAGCCGATCGCGCGGTCCAGGTCGTCGACGCGCTGCGTAACTGGCTGCCGGAGCTCCTCGCGGTCTCGGCGAGCTCGCCCTTCCACGAGGGCGTCGACACCGGCCTCCATTCGGCGCGCACGCAGGTGTTCACACGCTTCTTCCCGCGGTGCGGCGTGCCCGACCCGTTCGGCTCGTGGCAAGCCCATGCCGACTACGTGCGCTTCCTCTACTCGACCGGCTCCGCAGACGAGCCCACGCAGCTCTGGTGGAGCGTGCGCCCACATCTCTCGTTTCCGACCGTCGAGATCCGGATCTGCGACGGCCAGCCCGACCTGGCGGAGGCGCAGTCGCTCGTCGCGCTGATGGTCTCGCTCGACGGCGCGGTGCGCGCGAGCGCTCGACGAACGCGAGCCGCTGCCCTCGCACCCGCACCGGCTCATCGAGGAGAACATGTGGCGCGCGATCCGCTACGGCCTCTCGGGGGACCTGATCGACCTCGAGCGGGGCGACGTCGTCCCGGCGCGGGCCCGCCTCGAGCGGCTCGTCGACTGGGTGTTGCCGGTCGCGGACGAGATCGGCGCGACGCCCTGGCTCCGCGTGCCCGAGCGGAACGCCGCCGAGCGGCAGATCTCCCGGCGGGCGGAGGGCGCGAGCTTCGAGGAGATCTACGCCGAGCAGGTCGGCGTCACCGAGCCGGCCCGGGGATGAGGCGCATCGCCGGCGTGCTTTCGCTGGTGCTCGCGACGATGACCGTGACCGGATGTGACGCCGGTGAGTCCGACGCGAGCGCCGCCGGAGACCGCGCGCTGATCGCCGCCGCCGAGGCGGGTGACCTTGCGTCCATCGAGCATCGCCTCGATGAAGGGGCGAGCGTCGACGCGACCGACGCGACGGGGCGCACCGCGCTCGTCGCGGCCGCGTACGGCAACCATGTCGATGTGGCGGGCCGGCTGATCGACGCAGGCGCCGACGTCGACACGCAGGACGCGAGCCGGCAGAGCGCCTTCCTGATCGCGACCAGCGAGGTGGGAGATGACCCACGTCTCCTCGAGCTGACGCTTGCGAACGGCGCCGACGTCGACGCGAAGGACAGCTACGACGGCACGGGCCTGATCCGGGCGGCCGACCGAGGGTTCGTGCGCATCGTCCGGCGGCTGCTCGAGACGGACATGGAGGTCGACCACGTGAACCGACTCGGGTGGACGGCGCTGCTCGAGGCCGTGATCCTCGGCTCGGGCGACCGGGCCCACACCGAGGTCGTACGCCTGCTCGTGGAGGCGGGCGCCGACATTCGGCTCGCGGACCGCGAGGGCGTCACCGCCCTCGAGCACGCGCGCGGTCGCGGGCAGGCTGAGATCGTGTCGATTCTGGAGCGTGCCGAGCATCCCTCCTGATCCCCGGACGCCGTCCGGGTTTGTGCTGCATACTTCCCCGGCCTGACGCCGATCCGGCGTCACTTTGTGCGTTCACCCGGAGGATTGATGGACTTCTTTGTCGACCATGCCGTGCTCTTCGCGCTCGTCTGTGCGGGCGTCGCGATCGCGTTCGGCCTCTACCTCACCTGGTGGTTGCTGAAGCAGCCGGCCGGGAACGAGCGGATGCGGGAGATCTCCCGCGCCGTGCAGGAGGGCGCCGCGGCGTACCTCAAGAAGCAGTACACGACGATCGCCTTCGTCGCCGTCGTGCCGTTGCTCGCGATCGGGTTCTATCCCGAGTTGGGCTGGGGCACCGCGATCGGCTTCGCGGTCGGCGCGCTCCTCTCCGCAGCCGCCGGGTTCATCGGCATGAACGTCGCGGTGCGCTCGAATGTCCGCACGGCCGAGGCCGCCCGCGAGGGCGTCTCGCCGGCGTTCAAGGTTGCCTTCCGCGCCGGCTCGGTGACGGGTCTTCTCGTCGTTGGCCTTGGCTTGCTCGGGGTTGCCGGCTACTACGGCATCCTCACGGAGATTCTCGACAACTCGCCCGAGTCCGCCGTCGACGACCTGATCGGGCTCGCGTTCGGCGGCTCGCTCATCTCGGTCTTCGCCCGGCTCGGCGGCGGGATCTTCACGAAGGCCGCCGACGTCGGCGCCGACCTCGTCGGGAAGATCGAGGCGGGCATCCCGGAGGACGACCCCCGCAACCCGGCGGTCATCGCCGACAACGTCGGGGACAACGTCGGGGACTGCGCGGGCATGGCCGCCGACCTCTTCGAGACCTACGCGGTCACCGCCGTCGCGGTGATGCTGCTCGGCACCGCGTTCCCGTCGGGCGAGCTCTGGCTCTACCCGCTCGCGCTCGGGGGCATCTCGATCCTCGCTTCGGTGATCGGGACGTACTTCGCACGCATCGGCCGCGGCCCGAACGCGATCATCAACGCGCTCTACAAGGCCGTGATCGTGGCGACGATCCTCTCGGCGGTCGGCTTCATTCCCGTCACGCTCGCATTCGACGACGACCGCTTCTCGTTCTGGCAGCTCTACGTGCCGGCCCTGATCGGGCTCGGCATCACGTTCCTGCTCGTCGCGATCACCGAGTACTACACCGGGTCCCGCTGGGGCCCCGTCAAGAAGATCGCCGAGGCATCGCAGACGGGCCACGCGACGAACATCATCGCGGGGCTCGCCTACGGGATGCAGGCGACCGCGTTTCCGGTCGTCGTGATCGCGGCGGGCGTGGTCGGTGCGTACTACGCGGCCGACGAGTCGATCTACGGGATCGGCGTCGCGGTGATGGCGCAGCTCTCGATGACCGGACTGATCGTCGCGCTCGACGCCTACGGGCCCGTCACCGACAACGCGGGCGGGATCGCCGAGATGGCGGACATGCCGGAATCGGTGCGCGGCGTCACCGATCCGCTCGACGCGGTCGGCAACACGACGAAGGCGGTCACGAAGGGCTACGCCATCGGCTCCGCCGGGCTCGCCGCGCTGATCCTCTTCGACGAGTACGTGCGCGGCCTCGCCGACGAAGGCCTCGACGTCTCGTTCAGCCTCGAGGACCCGTGGGTGATCGCCGGCCTCTTCGTCGGCGGGATGATGCCGTTCCTCTTCGCCTCGCTGGCGATGGTCGCCGTCGGTCGGGTCGGGGGCGAGGTCGTCGAGGAGGTGCGGCGCCAGTTCCGCGAGGATCCGGGCATCATGGAGGGGACCTCGCGCCCGGACTACGCGACCTCGATCTCGATCGTCACGGGCTCGGCGATCAAGAGCATGATGCTGCCGGCGCTCATCCCCGTCGCGATCCCGATCGTGGTCGGGATCGTCAAGCCCGAGATGCTCGGCGGGCTCCTGATCGGGACGATCGTGACCGGCCTCTTCCTCGCGATCGCGATGACCTCCGGCGGCGGGGCGTGGGACAACGCGAAGAAGCTGATCGAGGACGGCGCCTACGGCGGCAAGGGCTCGGAGGCCCACGCCGCCGGTGTCACGGGCGACACGGTCGGCGACCCCTACAAGGACACCGCCGGACCCGCGATCAACCCGATGATCAAGATCGCGAACATCGTCGCGATCCTGCTCATCCCGGTGATCGCCAGCATTCACGGCTAGGACAACGTGGGGGGAACCGCATGGTTCCCCCCACGAGCCCTCTCCTTCTGCACGACGCACGCGCCACCCGTGATCGGCCTCCCGGCTGTCGCCTCAGGCGAAGCGCAACGCACGGCTACTCGGCTTCGAACCGGTAGCCCATCCGCGGCTCGGTCAGGAAGTAGCGGGGCCTCGCAGGGTCGGGCTCGAGCTTGCGGCGGATCTGAGCCAGGTAGACGCGGAGATAGTTCGTCTCCCGGTCGTACTGCGGGCCCCAGACCTCGTGGAGCAGCTGTCGCTGCGAGACGAGCTTGCCCGGGTTGCGAACGAGCAGCTCGACGATGGCCCACTCCGTGGGTGTCAGCCTGACGTCGCCGCCGTCGGCATCGGTCACGCGCTTCGCGGCGAGATCGACGCGGAAGTGCTTCGTCGCGACGACGGCCGTTTCCTCCGACGGCGTCGCTCGCCGGAGCGCAGCCCGCACACGCGCGAGCAGCTCGCCCATGCCGAACGGCTTCGTGACGTAGTCGTCGGCGCCCGCGTCGAGTGCCGCGACCTTGTCTGCCTCGCGCTCGCGCACCGACAGCACGACGATCGGCACGTCCGTCCATCCTCGAAGTCCTCGGACGACCTCGAGCCCGTCCATGCCGGGCAGGCCGAGATCCAGGACGACTGCGTCGGGACGGTGTCGCTGGGCGAGCGTGAGAGCCGCCTCGCCCGTCCCGGCGAGGTCGACGGTGTAGCCGCGCGCACGGAGGTTCGCGGCGAGCGCACGCAGGATCTGGGGCTCGTCGTCGACGACGAGGACGCGGCTCATGTCGCGGCCCGCAGCCGGAGGATCATCGTCAGACCGCCGCCCGGTGTGTCCTCGACCTCGACCGTGCCTCCCATCGCCTCGACGAAGCCGCGCGCGACGGCGAGGCCGAGGCCCACGCTCGCGCCCTGCGGGCTGTCGCCGAGCCGCTGGAACGGCACGAACATGCGGTCGCGCTCCACTGCAGGAACGCCGGGGCCCCGGTCGACCACGCGGAGGTCGACACCCGCGTCTACCGATCCCGCCACGATCCGTACGGAGGCATTGCCTCCATGGACGAGCGCGTTCGCGACCACGTTGGCGATCGCGCGCTCGAGAAGCCCGGGGTCGGCGACCACGCGTGGCAGCGTCTCTGCGACATCGACGTCGACGGTGTCGGCCCTCGGGCCGATGCTCGCGAGCGCCGCCGGGACGATCTCATCGAGCCCGATCTCCGAGGCGGCAACGTGCAATGCGCCCGACTGCAGACGGCTCATGTCGAGAAGGTTCCCGACGAGTCCGTCGAGACGGTCGGTCTCCTCGTCGATCGTGGCGAGAAACGCATCGCGCTCGGCCTCCGGCCAGTCGATCTCGTCGTCCTGGAGCGAGGTCACTGACGCCTTGATACCCGCCAGCGGTGTCCGGAGGTCATGCGACACGGCCGAGAGGATTGCGAGCCGCAGGTCGTTCACGCGCTCGAGATCGTCGGCCTCGGACACCCCCGCCTCGAGCTCGTCGATGTGGATCGAGCCGGCGAGCTCGGCGACGAACGCGTCGAGCAGGCGCTGCTCGTCGCCTGGTATCGGTGGCCCGACGAGCGCGAGCACGTGGCCGGCGTCGACCCGCATCGACGCATCGTCGCGCTCCGCGTGCGCCCCGACTTCTGCATCGGCAGTCCAGTCCGGATGGCCTCGATGCCACAACGTGACGCCGTCGAGCGCGAACGTCCTCCGGATGGACTCGAGGAGCTCGACGACCGTCGACGTCCCGGCGAGCCGCGCGAGAGTCTCGGCCTCGGCGCGCGCCCGTTGGCCCTCAGCCGCCCTGCGTGCTGCCAACGACACGAGGCCGCTCACGGTTGCCGCGACGATCAGGAAGATCGCGAGCGCGAGCAGGTTCTCGCCCTCGCCGATCGTGAACGTGTAGAGGGGTGGCGTGAAGTACCAGTTGGCGAGCAGGAAGCCGGCAACCGCGGCGCCGAGCGCAGGCCAAAGGCCGCCGATCGCCGAGACGACGACGACCGCGAGTAGGTAGAGCAGGAGGACGCTCGGCAGCCCGAGCTCGTCGCGGAGCTGCGCGAGTACGACCGTGAGCGCTGGGAGCAGCGCGGCGGCGGCCACGGAGCCCGCGACGACGCGGCGGCCCGGCAAGCTGGTCGGTCGCCTCCGGACCGGCGCCGCCTTGGTTCGGTCCGCCTGGCTGATCACGTGGACGTCCACGTCCTCACCGGAGTCGCGGATCACACGCCCGATCACCGAGCCGCGGAGGAGCTCGGTGATGCGCGACCTCCGGGTCGCGCCGAGCACGATCTGCGTCGCGTTCATCCGACGCGCGGTGTCCACGAGCGCCTTCCCGACGTCGTCACCGACGACGTCCCGGTACGTGCCGCCGAGTCGCTCGACGAGGGATCGCTGGTGGTCCAGCGCATCGGTCGTGGCGGGTGCGAGCCCGTCCTGGGCACGCACGTGGACGGCGACGAGATCGGCCTTCGCGCGCTGGGCCATGCGGGCGCCGCGTCGCACGAGCCGGTCGCCGTCCTCCGCACCCGTCAGCGCCACGAGCACACGCTCCCTGGTCTCCCACGGCCGCTCGATCCCGTGGAGGCGCCGGTACTCGGCGAGCGCCTCGTCGACACGGTCGGCGACCCAGAGCAGCGCGAGCTCGCGCAGGGCGCCGAGGTTCCCGGCCCGGAAGTAGTTCCCGAGCGCGGCGTCGATGCGCTCGGCCGGGTAGACGTTGCCGTGGGCCATGCGGCGGCGCAGCGCCTCCGGGGTCATGTCGACGAGCTCGATCTGCTCGGCGCGCCGCACGACCTCGTCCGGGATCGTCTCGCGCTGGACGATCCCCGTGATCCGCTCGACGACGTCGTTGAGCGACTCGAGGTGCTGGATGTTGAGTGTCGAGATGACCGTGATGCCGGCCTCGAGCAGCTCCTCGACATCCTCCCAGCGCTTCTCGTTCCGGGATCCGGGGACGTTCGTGTGGGCCAGCTCGTCGACGAGCGCGATCTCCGGCTTCCGGGCGAGGACCGCATCCACGTCCATCTCCTCGAACGCAGCGTCGCGGTACTCGAGAGCCTGGCGCGGCACGACCTCGAGGTCGCCGATCTGGGCCTGGGTCTGCTCGCGCCCGTGCGTCTCGACGACGCCGACGACGACGTCGCTGCCACGATCGTGACGGCGCCGCCCTTCCCCGAGCATCGCGAAGGTCTTGCCCACGCCCGGGGCGGCGCCGAGGTAGATCCGAAGCGTTCCGCGGGCCATGCCCGTAGTGGACCCGATCTACCGCTCTGCGTCGAGCGCGAGGTTCAGGGCGAGCACGTTAACGCGCGGCTCGCCCATGAACCCGAGAGTCCGATCGTGGGTGTTTCCGTCCACGAGCTCGAGCACCCGCTCGATCGCGAGACCGCGCGCCCGGGCGACCCGCGGCGCCTGAAGGCGTGCGTTCGCGGTCGAGATGTCGGGGTCGAGCCCCGAGCCCGAGGCGGTCACTGCGTCGACCGGGACACTCGCGTTCGAGGCGAGCCCGTTGAGCTTCCGGTACGCCATGAGGCGCTCCTCGACGGCCGAGAGAAGCTCGTCGTTCGTCGGCCCGAGGTTCGAGGCAGAGCTCGCGGCTCCGTCGTAGCCCTCGCCGGCCGCGGAGGGGCGAGCGTGGAACACGTCGTCCTTGGTGAAGGACTGTCCGACGAGCGACGAGCCCACGACGACGCCGTCACGATGGACGAGCGACCCGTCGGCCCGGTCGCCGAGGGCGACCTGTGCCACACCCGTCACGACGAGTGGATAGAGCACGCCGACGAGGAGCGTGAAGGCGAGGAACGTGAGAACAGCGGGAATGAGCTGGCGACGCATCAGTTGACTCCGAGTCCGGTGAGGGCGAGATCGACGAGCTTGATGCCGATGAACGGCGCGACGACGCCGCCGGCGCCGTAGACGAGCAGATTGCGGCGCAGGAGCGCTGCAGCGCCGACAGGCCGGTAGCGGACGCCCCTGAGAGCGAGCGGCACGAGCGCGACGATGATGAGCGCGTTGAAGATCACGGCGGAGAGGATCGCCGTCCTCGAGCTCGAGAGGTCCATCACGTTGAGCCGGTCGAGGACGGGGAACGCACCCGCGAACATCGCGGGGAGGATCGCGAAGTACTTCGCGACGTCGTTCGCGATCGAGAACGTCGTCAGCGAGCCCCGCGTGATGAGGAGCTGCTTGCCGATCTCGACGATCTCGATCAGCTTCGTCGGATTCGAGTCGAGGTCGACCATGTTCCCCGCCTCTTTCGCGGCCTGCGTGCCGGTGTTCATCGCGACGCCGACGTCCGCCTGAGCGAGCGCGGGGGCGTCGTTCGTGCCGTCGCCGGTCATCGCGACGAGACGCCCGGACGCCTGCTCGCTGCGGATCAGCGCCATCTTGTCCTCGGGCGTGGCCTCGGCGAGGAAGTCGTCGACTCCCGACTCGGCGGCGATCGCTTTCGCCGTCAGGGGGTTGTCGCCGGTGATCATCACCGTGCGGATCCCCATGCGGCGCATCTCGTCGAAGCGCTCGCGCATGCCCTCCTTGACGACGTCCTTGAGATGGACGACGCCGACCGCGCGGCCGTTCTCGGCCACGACGAGCGGCGTGCCGCCCGAGGTACCGATTGCATCGATGGCCGTCTGGAGCTCGGGCGGGACGGATCCGCCGGCATCGGTCACCCACGTCGCGATCGAGTCGGCCGCGCCCTTGCGCACCGAGCGGCCGTCGACGTCGATCCCACTCATGCGCGTCGAGGCGGAGAACGGGACGAAGGTCGCCCCGTCGAGGTCGCGCTCGCGGATCCCGAACTGCTCCTTTGCGAGCACGACGATCGAACGCCCTTCCGGCGTCTCGTCGGCGAGGCTCGAGAGCTGTGCGGCGTCGGCGAGCTGCTCAGGGGTGACGCCCGGCGCGGGGATCAGCTCGGTCGCCTGGCGGTTGCCCAGCGTGATCGTGCCGGTCTTGTCGAGCAGGAGCACGTCGCAGTCGCCCGCCGCCTCGACTGCGCGACCCGATAGCGCAAGCACGTTCCGCTGCACCAGGCGATCCATGCCCGCGATCCCGATTGCGGAGAGCAGCGCGCCGATCGTCGTCGGGATGAGGCAGACGAGGAGCGCGACGAGCACGATCGTCGACTGCCGCGCATCCGAGTAGATGGCGAAAGGCTGCAGCGTCACGACGGCGACGAGGAACGTGATCGTGAGACCTGCGAGCAGGATGTCGAGCGCGATCTCGTTCGGCGTCTTGCGCCGCACCGCCCCTTCGACCAGGGCGATCATGCGGTCGAGGAACGACTCGCCCGGCTTCGCCGTCACGTGCACGACGATCTCGTCCGAGAGGACGCGCGTACCGCCGGTCACCGCCGAGCGGTCGCCACCAGACTCGCGGATCACGGGCGCCGACTCGCCGGTGATGGCCGACTCGTCGACCGTCGCGATGCCCTCGACCACGTCGCCGTCGGCCGGGATCAGGTTCCCGGCTGAGACGACGACGACGTCGCCGGCGACGAGCTGCGCGCTCGGGATCTCGACGATCGAGCCGTCGTCCCGGCGCTTGCGCGCCAGAGTCTCGGCCCGTGTCCTCCGGAGCGTCGCCGCCTGGGCTTTGCCGCGTCCTTCCGCCATCGCCTCGGCGAAGTTGGCGAAGAGGACGGTGATCCAGAGCCAGGCGGCGATCATCCCCGCGAAGAGGTTCTCCTGGGTGGACGAGTCGCCGAAGTCCTTGAGAAAGAGGATCGTCACGACGACGCTCCCGACCTCGACGAGGAACATCACGGGGTTGCGGGCGACGTGCCGCGGGTCGAGCTTGCGGACCGCGGAGAGCGCGGCGCCGCGAACGATCGTGGGATCGAACAGGGAGGTTGGCCTCTTGGTCACAGCTGCAGGTGCTCCAGGATCGGCCCGAGCGCGAGCGTCGGCAGGTAGGTGAGGCCGACGACGACGAGGATCACGGCGACGAGAAGGCCCGTGAAGGTCGGCGTGCCGGTCGGGAACGTGCCGGCGGAGGCGGGGACGGGCTGCTTTCGCGCGAGCGCGCCCGCGAGCGCGAGGACGAGCACGATCAGGACAAACCGGCCGGCGAGCATCGCCAGCCCGAGCGTCGTGTTGAACCAGTCGGTGTTCCCGGTGAGGCCGCCGAAAGCGGAGCCGTTGTTGTTGCTCGCTGAGGTGTACGCGTAGACCACCTCCGAGAGACCGTGCGCGCCCGGGTTGAGGATCGAGACGTCGTTGACCGTGTCGAGCAGGACCGCGACGGCGGAGAACGCGAGCACGACGACGGGGACGGCAAGGATGTAGAGCATCACGAGCTTCATCTCGACTGCTCCGATCCGCTTGCCGAGGTACTCCGGGGTCCGGCCGACCATCAGGCCCGCGACGAACACCGCGAGGATCGCGAACACGAGGATCCCGTAGAGGCCGGCGCCGACGCCGCCCGGCGAGACCTCGCCGAGCATCATGTTGACGAGCGGGATCGCCCCGCCGAGCGGCGTGAAGCTGTCATGCGCGCTGTCGACGGCGCCGGTCGAGGTCCCCGTCGTGGACGCCGCAAAGATGCCCGAGACCGCGGAGCCGAAGCGCGCCTCCTTGCCCTCCATGTTGGAGCCCGCCGCGCCCATGTCCTCGACCCGTGGGTTGCCCTGGGACTCGAACGTGCCCGCGAGCGCCGCGCTCCCCGCCCACAGGATCGCCATCGCGGCGAAGACCGCCCACCCCTGGCGCGTGTCGCGGACGAGGCGACCGTAGGCATAGGCGAGCGAGAACGGGACGAGTAGCAGCGCGAAGATCTCGAGCAGGTTCGTGAACGGTGTCGGATTCGAGAGCGGATGCGCCGAGTTGGCGTTGAGCGTGCCGCCGCCGTTCGTGCCGAGCTCCTTGATCGCCTCCTGGCTCGCGAACGGGCCGCCGGGGATCGACTGGGTCGCGCCCTCGAGCGTGCGCGCTTCGGTGAAGCCGTCGAGCGACTGGATCGCACCGCGGGCGACGAGGACGAGCGCGAGCACGATCGAGAGGGGTAGGAGGATCCGCGTCACCGCGCGCGTCAGGTCTGCCCAGAAGTTGCCGATCGTCTCGCTGCGCCGGCGCGTGATTCCGCGGACGAGCGCGATCGCGACGGCGATCCCGACGGCGGCGGAGACGAAGTTCTGCACCGCGAGCCCACCCATCTGCGTCAGGTGGCTCATCGTCGACTCGCCGGCGTAGTTCTGCCAGTTCGTGTTGGTGACGAAGCTGACCGCAGTGTTGAAGGCGAGCGCAGGCGGCACGCCCGCCATGTCGGTCGGGTTCAGGAAGAGCGCCCCCTGGAGGCGCTGGAGGAGGTACAGGCCGAGCACCGAGACGGCACTGAACGCGAGGACCGAGCGCGCGTAGCCGGTCCAGCGTTGCTCGCTCTCGGGCGTGACGCCGACGACGCGGTAGATCGCGCGCTCGAGCGGCGCGAAGGCCCGATCCTCGCGGAGCGGCTCGCCGCGGAAGACCCGGGCGATGTACGCGCCGAGCACGCGCGCCGAGATGAGCACGGCAAGGCCGAGCACAGCGAGCTGGAGCCATCCGGACCAGCCCATCTAGAGGCGCTCCGGATAGAGCAGCGCCCAGACGAGGTAGCCGAGCGCCGCGATTGCGAGCGTCAGCCCGATCACATCGCCCGCACTCACGGCAGGTCGAGCTCGACGCAGCGCTCGCTCTCGCGGGCTCCCACCAGTCGGTCGCAGGCCTTGACGAGCAGGGTCGTGACGGCGAAGAACCCGATCACGACCGCGGGGAAGAGAATGTCTCGCATGTCCACGGTTCTACGGCCGGCGACAGTCGAGCCACGACGTCTTGACGCGATTCCTACGCCGCCGGGGGTGATCTTGACGGCGCCTTGACGCTGCCGTTCCGGGCACGGCGCGCGTGGCGCCAGCGCTCGATCGCGAGCGTGAGGGTGCCGGCGACGACGATCGCGCCGAGGTTGATGACGAGCTGCAGCACCGCTCCCCGCCACTCGTCCCAGTCGCGGTAGGCGGCGGCGACTCCGATGTTGGCCGCCGCCGGGATCGTCGTCACGGAGATGAGCACGCCGATGAGCGCGCCCGACTTCGCCGTGGAGAGGGAGAGCATCCCGGCCGTGCCCGCGAGCAGCGCCACGATCACCGAGAACGTGTCCGGGTGCGAGATGAAGAACGTCTCGGCGCGATCCTCGAGTGCCGCCGCGTCCGGTGCGAGGTCGAAAGCGCGGAGGGCGACGGTGAGCGCGAAGGCAGCCAGGATCCCGAGCGCGAAGCCGAGCAGCAGCGCGACCGCGCTCGCACGGGCAACACGAGGACGTCGCCTCACAACCGCCAGGCAGAGTGCTGCGAGCGGCCCGAACTCCGGGCCGACCACCATCGCGCCCACGATGAGGATCGCCGAGTCGGTGAGGATCCCCGTCGCCGCGAGCATCGTCGCGATCGACATGAAGAGGAGGAACGAAGCGGAGAGCTCGGTGCTCTCGCTCACGTTCTGCTCCACCTGCTCCCAGAGCACCGCGTCCGCCGCCGACCCGGGCGCGCTCGCCATCGCCCGGCGTGCGACGAGCGAGACCGACGCGTCGATCGTCTCGATCGCAATCGACCCCTCGCGGTCCAGACCGAGCTGGCAAAGGCGCTCGACGACGACGCTCACCTCCTCCCGGGCGACGTCCGCGAGCACGACGTCGCCCGCGGGCTCGAGCGCGGCTCCCCGCAGATGGACGACGTTCGTGACGAACCCGAGCCCGCGCAGAAGGCTCAGGACCTCCTCGACCAGACCTGCCGGAACGATGAGGCGAAGCCCGGTCACGAAGCGACTCTAGACCGCGATCCCGGGCATAGACTCGCCCGGTGCCTGGTAGCCGCCGTCGTCGCGAGGTGCAGATGGAGCGGGTGCTCGGGACCCCCGCGCTGTTCGCAACCGCGTACGGGAACGTCGGCTCGTCGATCTACTACGCGCTCGGGCTCACCGCGGTCTTTGCGCTGGGGCTGACGCCGCTCGTCTTCCTCGTTGCCGGCATCGTCTTCGCCGCAACCGCCGCGACGTACGCGGAGGGCACGGTGCGGTTCCCCGAGGCGGGGGGCTCGTCGAGCTTCGCGCGCCATGCCTTCAACGAGCTCGTGAGCTTCGGCGCCGCGTGGGCGCAGATGCTCGTCTACGTCGTCACGATCGCCACGTCGGCGTTCTTCGTCCCGCACTACCTCTCGATCTTCTGGGAGCCGCTCAACACGAACCCGTGGGACATCGTCGGCGGCGCGGTCGTGATCGTCGTCCTCGTGGCGCTGAACACCGTCGGGGTGCAAGAGGCGGCGAGGCTCTCGGTGACGCTCGCGGTGGTCGACTTCGCGACGCAGGTACTGCTCGTGCTGCTCGGGTTCGCGCTCGTCTTCAACCCGGAGATCCTCGTCGAGAACGTCCACTGGGGCGTGGCGCCGACGTGGGGGAACCTCGCGATCGCGATTCCCATCGCGATGCTCGCCTACACGGGCGTCGAGACGGTCTCGAACCTCGCCGAGGAGGCCCGCGAGCCCGAGCGCACGGTTCCGAACGCGTACAAGCTCGTCGCGCTCGCGGTGTTCGCGATCTACTTCACGCTGCCGCTGATCGCTCTCTCCGCGCTGCCCGTTCGCGAGATCAACGGCGAGTTGACGACGTTGCTGGCGCTGCCGCCGGAGGAGGGTGGCTTCGCGAACGACCCGATCCTCGGGGTCGTCGAGAACCTCGGCATCGAGGGGGGCCTGCTCGACGTCCTCCAGGTCTACGTCGGCGTGCTCGCAGCGACGATCCTCGTCATCGCCACGAACGCGGGGATCATCGGAGCCTCGCGCATCACGTACTCGATGGCGACCTACCGGCAGATGCCGGAGGTCTTCCGGCGGCTCCACCCGCGCTTCAAGACGCCGTACCTCGCACTGATCCTGTTCGCGGGGATCGCGCCCATCGCCGTGCTGCTCCCGGGCGACGTCAACTTCGTCGGGACGCTCTACTCACTGGGGGCGACGCTGTCGTTCACCGTCGCCCACGCGGCGATGGTGCGGCTCCGCATGACGCCCGACCCCGCCGTGGGCTACCGGGCCCGGCCGAACCTGCGGCTCGGCGGCGTCGATTGGCCGCTCTTCGCGCTCTTCGGGGGGATCGCGACGGGGATCTCGTTCCTCGTGATCCTCGTCCAGAACCCGCTCACGCGGTGGGTCGGGCTGGGCTGGATGGCCGCCGGCCTCGTCGGCTACGCCGTCTACCGCCGCCGCTGGGTGCGAGCGACGCTCACGGATACCGTGAAGGCGCCGCCCGCCTACGGCGCGGCGCTCGCGCTCGCGTACCGGCGCATCCTCGTGCCGATCGTCCCGGGCCGCCCGTCCGACGACGCGCTCGACGTCGCGTGCCGCCTCGCGACCGAGCGCGGGGCGCGGGTCGTGGCGCTCACGCGTGCTCGAGGTGCCCCTCGAGCTTCCGCTCGACGCCGAGCTGCCCGACGACGAGCGGATCGCCAACGACGAGCTCGACGAGGCGATCGCGATCGGGGAGACCTACGGTGTCAGGGTCGTCGGGCGGCTCGTACGCGGGAGGAGCGCGTCGGTCGAGATCGTCGACGAGGCCGAGCGGCGCGGCGCGGAGATCATCGTGCTCGGCTCGCCGCGCAAGACGATCGTCTCGAGGCGGCGAGGCGTGTTCGGCTCGACCGTCGATCGCGTGATGCGGAGGGCTCCGTGCCGCGTGATGGTGACGGCGGCGCGGGAGGGTGCGCGCGTGAGGTGGTACCGAAACGCCGTCTTCGCCTTCGGCGTCGTCTTCGTCGCGATCGGCCTCGCCCTCCTGGTCGTGACCGCGGCGAAGGGCGGCGGCGTCCTGGGCTTCGTGATGGGAGGGCTGTTCATCGCCCTCGGGATCGCGCGGATCCAGCTCGAGCGGAAGCGCGGCGTTCGTAGTGGCCCGCAAGGTCCGCGGCTTCGAGCGCGTGCTGGACGCCCCGGCGCTCTTCGCGATCGCCTACGGCGAGCTCGGCGCGTCGATCTACGTCGCGCTCGGGATCGTCGCGAGCGCCGCGCTGGGGCTGACGCCGGTCGTGCTCGCCCTCACGGGCCTCCTGTTTCTCGTCGTTGCCCTCTCCTACGCGGAAGGAACGGCCGCCATCCCCGAGACCGGCGGCGCCGAGACGTTCACCCGCCGCGCCTTCAACGACCTGGTCGGGTTCGTGACGGGATGGGCGCTCTTCCTCGACTACCTGATCGTGATCGCGCTGTCGGCGCTCTTCCTCCCGCACTACGTCGGAGCGGCGCTCCACGTCGACACGCTCCGCGACTCGCCGTGGGACGTCGTCGTGACCATCTCCGCGATCGTGCTCATCGGGGTGGTGCGGCTCGTCCGGCGCGCGAGGCTCTACCTCCCGGCGCTCGTCGTCGCGCTGCTCGACCTCGCCGTGCAGGCCCTCATCGTCGTGCTGGGCCTCGCACTCGTCTTCTCGCCCGACGCACTCACCGACGGCTTCTCCCTCGCCCCCGGGCAGGACTGGCTCGACGACCTCCTCTTCGCGGTGCCGCTCGGGTTCCTCGCGTACACCGGGCTGGAGACCGTCGCCAATCTCGCCGAGGAGGTGCGCGAGCCCGGTCGGTCGCTACCGCGCTCCCTGTTCTCGGCGATCGGGCTCGTCGTCCTGCTCACGGTGCTCGTCGCCGCCGTCGGCGTCACGGCGTTCCCGGCCACGGACGGCTCGTCGGCGCTCGGTGACGAGTGGCTCGAGGCGCCGCTCGTCGGCATCGTCACGGCGTTCGAGGGCGAGCTGCCTGCGGCGGCCGTCGACGTGCTGCGCGTCGTCGTCGGGCTCTCGTCGGCTCTCATCCTGCTGATGGCGATCACGACGTCGATGTCTGGATGCGCGCGCCTCGCCCACTCGATGGGGACACACGGGATGCTGCCGCGCGAGCTGGGGCGGTTCGAGCGGCGGACCCTCGTCTCGCGGCAGGCCGTCGCAGCGATCACGATGGTCGCGATCGTCATCGTCGTGATCTCCGTCGCGGTCGGCGACGATCGCGCGCTTCCTGGCGAGTACCTACTCCTTCGGCGTGCTCCTCGCGTTCACGCTCGCGCAGCTCGCAGTGATCCGGCTGCGTCGCACGCGAGCCCGACCTCGCCCGGCCGTTCCGCGCGCGTCCCGACGTCACCATTCGAGGGGTCCGGGTGCCGCTCCCGGCGCTCGTCGGCGCGCCGCTGACCGCCGCCGTGTTCGTCCTCGCGATGATCACCCACGAGGGCGCGCGGTACGCCGGGCCCGCCTGGGTGGCGGTCGGCCTTGTCCTCTTCGTCGCGACGCGCTGGCGCGAGCGACTCGGCGTCATGCAGGACGTGGACCCGCGCAGCGCCCTCCCGGTCGGCGCGTCGTTCCGTCGGATCCTCGTGCCGATGAAGCTCGGCGACATCGGGGAGGAGATGGTCGCCACCGCAGTCGCGCTGGCGAAGGAGAGCGGCGCCAGGATCGAGGCCATCACGGTCGTGCGGGTGCCTCGGGAGCGCGCGCTCGACGCGGAGCTTCCGCCCGACGTGGCCGAGCGGGCAGCGGCGTCGATCGCGGAGGCGCACGCCCTCGGCGAGGAGAACGACGTCGTCGTCCACGCGGACGCCGTGCGCGCCCGGTCGATCGGGCACGCGATCGTCGACGAGGCGGGACGCGCGGAACGTGGACCTGATCGTCCTCGGCTCGTCCGCACGCTGGCGGCGGCAGTCGCGCTTCTTCTCTCCGACGGTCGACCACGTGCTCCAGCACGCGCCGTGCGAGGTGCTCGTCGTCGCGTTCCCCGAGGGCGTCTTCGACGAGTAACCTCAGCGTCGTGAAGGCCGTGGTCGTCGGATGTGGGCGCGTCGGCTCGTCGGTGGCGATCGCGCTCGCCGCGGAGGGCTGGGACGTCGCGTGCGTCGACGAGGACGAGGGCGCGCTCTCACGGCTCGGCGAGTGGCGCGGCGGGTTCGTCGTCGGCCACGGAATGGAGCTCGCGGTGCTCGAGCGGGCCGGGATCGCGAGTGCCGACGCGGTCGTCGTCGCGACCGACGGCGACAACTCGAACGTCGTCATCGGCCAGGTCGTCCAGCGTCGCTACGCGCCGGCCTGCGTCGTCGTGAGGGTCCTCGACCCGCTTCGGGCGGCCTTCTACGCGGGCCTGGGGCTGCAGACCGTCTGCCCGACCCAGACGGCGATCTCGACCCTGGTCGACGTCGTCCGCACCTCGCAGGCGACCACGGTCGCGGCTCCCTGATGTACGCGATCGTCGCGGGTGGAGGCAAGGTCGGGGCGAACATCACGCGCTCGCTCCTGCGGATGGGGCACGAGGTCACGCTCGTCGAGCAGCGTCGCGACCGGTTCGAGCAGCTCGAGGCCGAGCTCGGGCCGGTGGCGCTCGCCGGTGACGCGACGGAGATCCACGTCCTCGAGCACGCAGGCATCTCACGTCCTCCGGAGCTCGTCCTCGCGGTCACCGGCGACGACGAGGACAACATCGTGATCGCCCAGATCGCCCAGGAGGGCTACCGCATCCCGAAGGTGATCGCGCGCGTCAACGACCCGCGCAACCAGCCGCACTTCGACATGCTCGGCATCACACAGACGGTGTGCGCCACGTCGGGCCTGCTCGGGCTCGTCGAGCACGAGGTGCCCGAGCACGGGCTCGTGCGCTTGCTCGAGCTGCGGCGCGAAGGGCTCGAGATCGTCGAGCTCCAGGTGCCCCCGGACGCACCGGCCGCCGGCAAGCGGGTCGCCGGAATCGCGCTTCCGGCCGAGGCCCGGCTCGTCTCGGTGACTCGCAACGGCATCGCCGAGCTGGTCGGCGATGGCACCGTGATCCGCCCGGGAGACCAGGTCGTCGCGGTGCTCAAGCCCGGGGTGGAGGAAGGCCTCCGCCGGGCGCTCATCGGTACCGCCTGAACCGGCTCCCCCGCGCTCGGGGAGAATGGCGGGGTGACCCTCGCCGAGCTCGCCGTCACGATCGCGCTGCTCGGCAGCCTCGGGCTCGTCGCGAGCCGCTTCGGTCTCTCGGCGATCCCTGCCTACCTGCTCGCGGGAATCATCCTGGGGCCGAACGACCCGGAGTTCATCCACCTCGTCCAGCCCTCCGAGGTGACCGATTTCGTCGCGGAGATCGGGCTGATCTTCCTCCTCTTCTTCCTCGGCCTCGAGTTCAGCGTCGACCGGCTGCTCCGCAGCGGCCGCCACGTGGGCCTCGGCGGGGCGGCCGACTTCCTCATCAACGCGGGGCTCGGCCTGCTCGTCGGCGTCGCGGCCTTCGGCTTCAGCTTCGCGGCCATCGTCCTCGCGGCCTGCATCTACGTCTCGTCGAGCGCGATCGCGGTGAAGGCGTTGACCGACTTCCGGAGGCTCGCCGACGACGAGACGGACCTCGTGCTCGCGATCCTCCTCTTCGAGGACGTCGTCATCGCCGCCGTGCTCGGCTTCGTCGCCTCGGGCGGCGGCGAGCTCTCCACGACGGCCGGGGTGACGACGAAGGCGCTCCTCTTCGTCGCGGCGTCGCTCGCCGCCTCGCGGCTGCTCGGCGCGCACATCGGCCGGGTGCTCGACCGGCTCGAGCTCGAGTTCTTCCTGCTCGCGGTCTTCGGGTTCGTCGCGGGAATGAGCGCCATCGCGATCGAGCTCGACATCTCCGAGGCGATCGGCGCCCTGATGGCGGGCGTCGTGCTTTCGGAGAGCGGTGTGCGGGAGGAGATCGAGCAGCGCTTCTTCGCGATGCGGGACGTCTTCGCGGCGCTCTTCTTCTTCGCGTTCGCCCTGACGATCGATCTCGGCGCGCTCGGCGAGGTCGGATGGATCGTCCTCGTCGCGCTCGTCGCGACCGTCATCGGCAAGGTGGGCGTCGGCCTCGTCGCAGGGCGCCTGGGCGGGTTCACCGCCCGGCGAGGGCTCAATGCGGGGGCGGCGCTCGTCGCGCACGGCGAGTTCACGATCATCATCGCGCAGCTCGCGGCCGGGAACGCCGCGCTCGCATTGTCGGAGCAGCAGGACATCGCCGCGTTCGCCGGGCTCTACGTCCTCGCGACCGCGACCGTCGGGGTGCTGCTGATGAAGGAGTCGAAGCGGATCGGGCGAGCGCTCTTGCCCGTCCCGGTGGAACGATGAGGCGGCAACGCGGCACCCCTCCGTCTGCTGCTTCACTTGTGACGAGAGGCTCGAAGGGAGACACATGCCAGTCGATCTGAAAGAGACACGGTTGCCGGGAGTCGGCGTGAAGTGGTCGATGACCTCCGCCAGCGGCAGTCGCGTCACCGTCATCCAGCACAACGACGGCGACCGCGAGGTCTACGTCCATCGGCGCGCGCGGGACGAGGATCCCGCCGTCGTGCTCGAGCTGCACGACGACGAGGCGCGACAGCTCGGAGCGCTGCTGGGCGGCGCCTACGAGCGCCCGAAGATCGTCGAGGACCTCGAGATGGCGCTCGGCGAGTTCCAGATCGAGTGGATCAAGGTGCCGAACGAGAGCTGGGTCGACGGCAGGACGCTCGCCGACTGCGCGTTCCGCAAGCGCACCGGCGTGACCGTGATCGCGATCCTGCGCGAGTCCGAGTCGATCGCGGGCGCCCAGCCCGACGACGTGATCCTCGCCGGCGACACGATCGTGGTCGTCGGGAAGGCGGGGCAGTTCTCCACCGTCAAGCGGCTGCTCGCGGACGGCCCCCAGGACGAGGGGACGTAGCGAGCGCGTGGGGAACTGCGGGCTCCCCCGTCAGACGCGCCAGTAGTTCCGCGTCAGCAGCACGAGCACCGGCAGAACCTCGAGGCGGCCGATCCACATCAGGAGCGCCATGACGATCTTCGAGAAGTCGCTGAACGGCGCGTAGCTCCCCATCGGACCGGCGAACCCGAGCCCGGGCCCGACGTTGCCGAGCGTTCCGGCGGAGGCTGCGATCGCCTCGGTGACGCCGAGCTCGAGGTTGGCGATGCGGGCATCGATCGCGAGGAGGACGGCGCCGATGATGAAGATCCCGATGTAGAGCAGGACGAACGCGAGGATCGCGCGCAGCGTGCGCTCGTCGACCGTTCGCGAGTTCAGACGGATCGGGTCGACCAGCTCCGGATGGATGGTCTGCCGGAGCTCTCTGCGCAGCAGCCTGGCCACGAGCAGGTGCCGGACGATCTTCACCGAGCCGGTCGGCGATCCCGCGGACGCGCCGACGAACATCAGGCCGATCATCGCCATCACGCTGACCGTCGGCCAGCTCACGTAGTTCGTGATCGCGAAGCCCGTACCGGTCATCAGCGAGGTCGTCTGGAAGACGGCCTGCCGAAGAGCCTCCTCACCGGCGAAGAGGTCCGCGTGGAGCAGCTCCCAGAAGACGACGAGCGAGCCGAGCAGCAGCAGGCCGACGTAGAGGCGCGCTTCCTCGTCGCGCAGGAGCGTCCGCGGCCTGCGCCGGACGAGCGCGACGTACAGGAGGGCGAAGTTGAGCCCGGCGAGCGCCATGAAGAACGCCACCACCCACTGGGTGGTCGGCGCGAAGAGCTCGAGCGAGCTCGCGTCGGGCGAGAACCCCCCGAGCGGCATCGTCGTCAGGGAGTACGCGACTGCGTCGAACGGATCCATCGCGTCGTCGAGCCCGCTGAGCCCGATGAGGAGCAGCGCCGCGAAGAGGACGGACGTGAGAGCGATGTAGAGCAGCCAGAGCCTCCGCGCCGTGTCGCGGATCCGCTCGGCGAGCTGGTTGACCTCCGGCCCGGGAAGCTCCGACTCGAACATCTGACGGCCGCCGATCCGAAGCCGCGGTAGCACGGCGAGCGCGAGCACGATGATCCCCATCCCCCCGAGCCACTGGCTCAGCTGACGCCAGAGGAGCAACGACCGGTCGAGGCTGGCAGGATCCGTGAGCACGGAGGCGCCCGTCGTCGAGAACCCGGACATCCCCTCGAAGAACGCGTCGACGGGCCTGGAAACCTGCTCCTCGTCGGAGAAGACGTACGGCAGGGCCGCGTACACGGCGGCGAGCAGCCAGGTGAGCGAGACGACGAGGTAGCCCTCGCGGAATCCGATCGGCCCCGGGGACCGGCGTCCCATCCGGATCATCCCCAGCCCGACGGCGCCCATGATCGCGCCGGCCGCGACGAACGGCACGACGCTTTCGCCGTAGCCGATCGCGACCACCGTGGGGGCGAGGGCCGACAGGCTGAGGTAGGCGAGCATCGTCCCCGTGAGGCCGAGCGCGCCGGCAACGTCGATCCCAAGGTACGCGCGCCCCCGGGCGGGGTCCGGGCTCACAGGGCGCGCTCGACGTCCGCGATGCGCTTCGTCTCCGTGAAGACGATCACGCGGTCTCCCGCCTGCAGGATGTCATCGCTCTTCGGGAACACCGCACGACCCTCGCGGACGATTGCCCCGATCATCGCCCCGCGGATCGGCATGTCCCGGAACCGCAGGCCGACGTACTCGCTCGTCGGCTTGGTGGTGATGTCGAGGACCTCGTAACGATCGCCCTCGAGCATCGCGACCTGCTGTGTCCGTGGGTCGTGTGCGAAGCGGACGAGCTCCTCGGCCGTCACGGCACGCGGGTTGACCGTCACGTCGACACCGGAATGCTCGTAGACCCGCGTCGAGATCGTGTCGTGGACGATGGCGATCGTGAATCGGACGCCGTAGACGCGAGCAAGAGTCGCGGCGAAGTGGTTGAGCGCGTCGTCCTTGATCGCGAACACCGCCGCCTGCGCCTTGCCGATTCGCTCACGCTCGAGGAAGTCGACGTCGATTCCCGTCGAGTTGTAGACCCGGCACTTCGGCAGCTCCTCCGCGACGACGCGCGCCCGTTCTCGGTCGGGCTCGATCACGCGGACACCGATCGCCTGCTCGGACAACGTGCGGGCAATCGCCGCTCCCACCTGACCGCCGCCGAAGACGACGACGTCCTCGGCGGCGCCTTTTCCCGGTGCGAGGAGGTTGCCCCACTGGCGGGCCGCCTGCGGCGACCCGATCACGACGATCCGGTCGCCCGCGTGGATGGCCTCCTCGCCGCGCGGCAGCGTCAGCGTGTCGCCGCGGATGATCCCGAACACGCGAGAGTCGTCCGGCACACCGGCCTCGCGCAACGGCCGGTCGACGACGGTGTCGTCCGCACCGTCGGGAACCTCGAACTCGACGATCTGCACCTGGCCGCCCGCGAAGACGTCCGTCTGGCGCGCCGCGGGCATGCCGATCGACTGCGACACGGCGTGAGCCGTCTCGAGCTCGGACGAGACCGCGAAGTCGACGTCCAGGCGCCCTTCCCGCCAGAGATCGATGTACTCGACGTTCGACGTGCGGATCACCGTCGTCGCCTTCGGCGCCTCCACGCGGGCGAACGAGCAGGCGACGAGGTTGACCTCGTCGCGCGACGTGCAGGCGATGAAGAGGTCGGCCTGACCGACGCCCGCGTCGCGGATCGCCTTCCGGCTCGCGCCGTTCCCCTCGATCGTCCGGATGTCGAATCGGTACGCCAGTGGCTCGAGGCGCTCGCGGACCATGTCGATCACCGTCAGGTCGTGGTCGCTGTGGAGCGCCTCGACGACGGTCGAGCCCACCTGCCCGGCTCCGACGATCACGATCTTCATGCGCGCCGGAGCCTAGCCCGGCGGCTCCGACGGCGAAAGCGGCTCGGCCGCTACCCTCGCAGCATGCGTCGGCTCGCACTGGTCACGGCAGTGCTCTGCACGGCGATCGTGGCCGGAGCGGCGCTCGCCGCCGACGCCGGCTCGGCGGCGCTCAGGCTCGTACCGGTCGCCCGGGGCTTCGACAGCCCCGTCTTCGTGACCCAGGCGCCCGGCGAGCCGCAGCGGCTCTACGTCGTCGAGCAATCCGGGCGGGTTCGCGTCGTCGAGCGGGGGCGGATCCGCGCCACGCCGTTTCTCGACGTGCGTCCGCTCATCGTCGCGGGCGGCGAGCAGGGTCTCCTCGGGCTGGCCTTCCCGGCGGATTACGCGCGGTCGCGTCTCGTCTACGTCCACTACTCCGCCCGCCCCTCCGGTGCGACCGTCGTCGCTCGCTACCGGGTGCGCGCCGGACGCGCCGTTCCCTCGACGCGCACGACCGTTCTCCAGGTCGCGCAGCCCTACGCGAACCACAACGGCGGCCATCTCGCGTTCGGCCCGGACCGCCGGCTCTGGATCGGGCTCGGTGACGGCGGCGCGGGAGGCGATCCCGAGGATCGCGCGCAGAACATGGACAGCCTGCTCGGCAAGATGCTCCGGCTCGACGTCCGCGTCGCGGGCGCGAAGCCGGTGATCGTGGCGCTCGGTCTCCGCAACCCCTGGCGCTACAGCTTCGACCGGCGCACGGGCGACCTCTGGATCGGCGACGTCGGGCAGGGCACGATCGAGGAGATCGACCGTTGGGAACGGCCCGGCGCCGACCTCGTGAACTTCGGCTGGGACGTTTATGAGGGCCGGTCGACCTTCGAGGAGAAGGATCTCGGCCCGGGGCGCCTCGTCCAGCCCGTCGCGCAGTACGACCGGGGCGGCGGCTGCTCGGTGACCGGCGGGTACGTCTTCCGCGGGACCGGTGTCCCGCGCCTCGCCGGCCGGTACGTCTACGGCGACTACTGCTCGGGCAACATCTGGTCGCTCCCCGTGGCCGGCGGCGAGTCGCGCCGCGAGTCGGTGAGGCTCCCCGGCCTCTCGTCGTTCGGCGAAGGCCTCCGCGGCGAGCTCTACGCGGTCGGGCACGGCGGGACGATCTACCGGTTCGCGCAGTAGCTCGTTCGCCAGGCGCGCGGCGTCGGATCCAGGCGGTGGTGCCGCTCGTGACTGATCGTCACTAAGCGAGGATCTCCCCGCGTGTGCGATCGGCTCGTCAGCCGGCGCGGCGGCGGACCTGCGGGCTCTGGCCGAGCGCGGCGTAGGCGACGGCGTTGAGCGAGTCGTTCAGCGAGCGCAGCTCGCGCGCGAGCACGATGAGCCCCTCGTGTGCCTCGAGCCGGCCGTCGATGCGCTCGAGCTGCGCGGCGATCCGGTCGAGCCGCTCGAGCAGCGCGTCGAGCTGACGGTCGGGGACGTCGACGCGATCCATCGCGGAAATTCTACGTTCTCCGCCGACCGAGGCGCAGCCAGGCAATGACGCCCAGCAGGGCGCCGACGGTGTCGATCGCGACGTCGAGCGGCACTCCGGCGCGCCCCTCGACGAAGGTCTGGTGGATCTCGTCGGACACCGCGTAGAGCGCCGCAGCAGTAATGGCGAGGACAGGGTTGCGAAGCGCACGACAGAGGAGCGCGCCGAGGATCGCGTACTCGGCGAGGTGGGCGAGCTTCCGCAGGATCGTGTCCACCGTGCCGAGCTCCGTCGAGAGGCTCGGCACCGACGAGAAGGCGAAGATCACGGACGCCCACGCGATCACCGGCAGCCACGTGCCGAGCGCGGAGCGACGCGTCGGGACTGCCGGAGTGGACATCGGCGAATGGTAGGTTCAGCGACATCCCGCGAGGAGCGATCGCCCAACTCGCACGTAACGGCTACCTCACCCTCGAGTAGGACGGGACGGGGCATCGGTAGGACCAGCTGCCCGCCTCGAAGGGATTTCTAGTCTCAGGTCCCCCGAGCAGATCTCATCGATTCCCGGCTACGTCGAGTAGCGGCGGAGATCGGTTCGGCCGCGCTCCGGCAGTTGGTGAGTGGCGGGGCCGTGGGCCAGCTGAATAGGGGTCGTCCTCGGCTGGCCGTGGTGACTGCTGCATCTTTGGATCGTCCGTAGGGTCGGCGTACATGAGAGGGCAACCGTGATCGATGGCTTCGGGGCGCAGTTCGTAGTGCCACGGCTCGTTGCCGTAGATCTGGCATAGCCCCCACTTGGCGCCATGCTCGGACAGCCACGCCGTGGCATCTGAGGCTCCAATGTCGACCGCGTCCCCCGACACGTGAGCGGACGTGTTGGGGGCGGCCACCCATCGGGCAGCTTCCTCTTCTGAGCCGTACTTCGAGACCGCCTCACGGAGTAGGTGTTCCTGGTACTCCGGGGAACGCCAGCCGCTGTCGACGACGAACTCGACGCCGTCGTCTGCGGCATCCGTTGCAGCGTGGTGCAGGGCAAGAAGGAGAGCTGGATCAAGGTTGGCTACACCCGGAATCTCGTCATCCAGGACCGTCGCGCCGTCGGGGACGGCGCCGTCAGCCTCGCCGAGCGCGCCAACGTGCTCGCTGCGAAGGACGACGGCGTCGTCAGCCTCGCCGAGCGCGCCACGGTGCTCACTGCCAAGGACGCCGGTGGGTGATGCGGCCGTCGAGGACGAGGACGCCGGCAACTGGGAGCCGAGGGCTGCGGCGATCGCCGCGATGACGACCAGCAGGCCGGCGACTCGGACCCAGCGAATCCGAATCCGACGGGTCGTTGTTCGTGCTGGTTCGTGGTAGAGCATGCCTTCATTCAAGGCAGCGTGGTGTTGCTAGCGCGTATGTGGTTTTCGATACGCCGACGACATGCGCCGGCTCGTAGCATCGGGGCATGCGTGTGTTGCTCGTCGAGGACGAGCCCTATATGGCGGAAGCGATCCGCGATGGCCTCCGCCTGGAGGCGATCGCGGCCGACATCGCGGGTGACGGCGACACCGCTCTGGAGCTGCTGAGCGTCAACGCCTACGACCTCGCCGTCCTCGACCGAGACATTCCCGGACCTACCGGCGACGAGATCGCCAAGCGCATCGTCGCCTCCGGCAGCGGCATGCCGATCCTCATGCTCACCGCGGCCGACCGTCTCGACGACAAGGCAACCGGGTTCGAGCTCGGCGCGGACGACTACCTCACGAAGCCGTTCGAGCTCCAAGAGCTCGTGCTCCGTCTCAGAGCGCTCGACCGCAGGCGCGCCTACCACAGGCCACCCGTGCGGGAGATCGCAGGTCTCCGGCTGGATCCGTTCCGCCGAGAGGTCTACCGCGACGGCCGCTACGTCGCGCTGACGCGGAAGCAGTTCGCAGTGCTCGAAGTCCTCGTCGCTGCCGAAGGCGGTGTCGTCAGCGCCGAGGAGCTACTGGAACGGGCGTGGGATGAGAACGCAGACCCGTTCACCAACGCCGTGCGCATCACGGTCTCGGGACTGCGCAAACGCCTCGGCGAGCCCTGGATCATCGCCACCACGGCCGGCGTCGGTTACCGCATCAGCACTCGACCAGACACCGGGCGTGAAGGAGGAGACCGTGGATAGAGCCCCTGGTTTGAGTGTTCGCCTCAAGCTCACCCTCAGCTACGCCGGCTTCCTCATGCTCGCAGGTGCCTTGATGCTCGCCGCCGCGTGGCTCGCCGGCCAGCAGGGGCAATCGTTCGAGTTCCTCTGGCGATACGTACCCGACGTTGCGATCAGCACCGTCGGTGGCCTGGTGCCCGGGAACAACTCCTTCCTCCTGCGCGCTTTCGCTCCGGCCGCGGCCATCGCGCTGGCGTTCCTGCTGGTGTTCGGTCTCCTGGGAGGGTGGCTTCTCGCCGGCCGGATGCTCACTCCCCTGACTCGCATCACCGACGCGACACGCATGGCAGCGAACGGGTCGCTCTCCCACCGGATCGAGTTGGAAGGCCGTCAGGACGAGTTTCGCGAGCTCGCCGACAGCTTCGACGCCATGCTCGCACGGCTGGAAACGCACGTCGTCGAACAGCGCAGATTCGCAGCCAACGCCTCCCACGAGCTGCGCACGCCGCTGGCGATCACGCAGACCCTTCTCGACGTCGCCCGCAACGATCTCGAACCGCGACACCGGCGAGCTCGTCGACCGCCTCCACACCGTCAACACCCGAGCGATCGACCTCACCGAAGCATTGCTCCTCCTCAGCCGCGCCGACCAACGGTCCTTCACCCGAGAGCACATGGACCTGTCCCTCATAGCGGAAGAAGCCGCCGAAACGCTCCTCCCCCTCGCAGAAAAACGCGGCGTCACCATCGCGACCTCCGGCGACACGACCCCCACCATCGGCTCACACGCTCTCTTGCTGCAGATGACCACGAATCTCCTGCACAACGCGATCGTCCACAATCTGCCCGAACAGGGCACCGTGTGGGTCACGACCGGAGTTCACCCCGAGGGTGTGGTGCTCGCTGTCGAGAACACCGGCGAGACGCTCACCCCAGAGTTGGTCTCCACGCTCGTCGAGCCGTTTCTTCGCGGCACCGAACGCATACGTACCGACCACGCAGGCGTCGGCCTCGGCCTGGCAATCGTCAAGAGCATCACCAAGGCACACGACGGAATCCTCACCCTCACCCCCCGTGCCGCTGGGGGGCTCTGCGTCACGGTGCAACTACCCGCAGCGCCACCGCGCACCCGGCAGCACACTCGATCAACGAACCGTGCCTGCAAGCGCGACATCTGTCCGACCTGACAACGGAGCGCACTCGGCCTGAGTAGCCCTGGAGGCACTCCGAGTGTCACAACGGCCGAGTCGCATGAACATGCGAAACTGTGTGCCGACCAGGCCGGCCTGGGCGGGCGCGCCGGGTGGTAGGCTCGGCGCCACCAACGGAGCACGGTGAGGGAACCCGGTGCAAGTCCGGGACGGTCCCGCCGCTGTAAGGGGAGATGCTCTCCCGCCACGACGCCACTGGCCACGAGCCGGGAAGGCGGCGGGGGAGGGGCAGCCCCGAGTCAGAAGACCTGCCGCCTCCGCCACATACCGAACCCCCTCGAGGACAGGGAGGAAAGGAGATCGACATGTCACGACGACTCGCGCTGGCGGTGGCGTCGCTCGTGCTCGCGCTCGTGCCGGCATCGGCCGCGACCTCGGCCACGTCCGGCTCGGCGGCCACGGCGTTCCCGGTCACGATCACGGCGGCCAACGGGAAGGTCACGCTGCAGAAGCGGCCCACTCGCATCGTCTCGCTCTCTCCGACCTCGACCGAGTCGCTCTTCGCGATCGGTGCCGGGGGGCAGGTGCTGGCGGTCGACGACCAGTCCGACTACCCGAAGAACGCGCCGAAGACGGCGCTCTCCGGCTTCACGCCCAACGTCGAGGCGATCGCCGCATACCGGCCCGATCTCGTCGTCGTCGCGTACGACCCGAAGGATCTCGTCCCGGCGCTGACCAAGCTCGGCATCCCGGTGATCTTCCACAAGCCGTCCTCGACGATCCGCGGCGCCTACCAGCAGATCCGGCAGCTCGGCACCGTCACGGGGCGCAGCCCGCAGGCGGCGGCGCTCGTCGCACGGATGAAGGGGCAGATCGCCCGGATCGTGGCCAAGCGCAAGGGACCCGCGGCGGGTGCGAGCGTCTACCACGAGCTCGACCCGAGCCTCTTCTCCGCGACGTCGAACACGTTCGCCGGCCGTGTCTACGCGCTCTTCGGCCTGAAGAACGTGGCCGACGCCGCGCCCGGCGGCTCCGACTACCCGCAGCTCTCGGCCGAGTACATCGTCGCGTCGAACCCTGACCTCGTCGTCCTCGCCGACTCGGTCTGCTGCGGCCAGACGGCCGGCACGGTCGCCTCACGTCCCGGTTGGGCAGGCATCAAGGCCGTTCGCAACGGCTCGGTCCTTCGCATCGACGACTCGATCGCGTCCCGCTGGGGACCGCGCCTCGTGAACTTCGTGCGGGCGATCGGAACCGCGCTCGGCCGCCTCGAGAGCTGACGGGCGCCGCGACACGTGCCCGGACGGCACTCGAGATGAGCCAGGCTGCCGTGACGGTCGAGCCGGTGCGCGCCCGTGGGGTGTCGCTCGGCTGGGCCGTCGCAGCGGTCGGCTTCCTCGTCGTGTCCCTCGTCATCGGTGTTCTGGCAGGCCCGCTCGACATCGGCGCCGCGGACGCATTGCACTCGCTGCTCGCTCGCCTGGGCCTCGCCGACTCGACGCCGCTCGACGTCACCGAGGAGACGATCCTGTGGGAGCTGCGCGGTCCCACGGGTCGTCCTCGCCGCACTCGTCGGCGGGATGCTGGCCCTCGCCGGAGCGACGTACCAGGGCGTCTTCCACAACCCGCTCGCGGACCCGTACCTCCTCGGCGTCGCCGCCGGCGCGGGGCTCGGCGCGACCCTGGCGATCTCGTACCTGCCACGCGTGCTGGCCGGCCAGCAGCTGCTGCCGGTCGCCGCATTCCTCGGTGGAGCCGTCGCGGTCGTCGTCACCTGGGCGCTCAGCCGCTCGGCGGGCCGGGAGCGGGACGCGACGACCTTCGTGCTCGGCGGCGTCGTCGTCGCGAGCTTCTTCACCGCCATCCAGACCTTCGTCCAGCAGCAGAACTCCGACACGCTCCAGGAGGTCTACTCGTGGATCCTCGGCGCGCTGCCGAGCTCGGGCTGGAGCGACGTCGGGATGCTCGCGCCCTACGTCATCGTCGCGAGCATCGTCATCCTCGTGTTCCGGCGCGTCCTCGACGTACTCAGCCTCGGAGACACGGAGGCGGCCAGCCTCGGGATCGACGTCGGGCGCGTTCGCCTCCTGCTCGTCGTCGCGGCGACGGTCGGGACGGCGGCAGCCGTCGCCGTCGCCGGCCTGATCGCGTTCGTCGGGATCATCGTCCCGCATACGATCCGCATGCTCGCCGGCACGAGCTACCGCGGCCTGCTCCCGCTGTCGTTCGTCGTCGGCGCCGGCTTCCTCGTGATCTGCGACGTGCTCGCGCGTACGCTGCTCGCGCCCGCGGAGCTTCCGATCGGCGTGATCACGGCTCTCTTCGGCGCTCCGTTCTTCGCGATCGCACTGCGCTCGATGAAGGGCCGGGCATGAACGCGATCGCGGCTCGCGGGATCACTGTGCGCCTCGGCGGCAGGCCGGTCGTCTGCGACGTCCAGCTCGAGGTGCCCGTCGGGCAGTGGGTCGGGCTGATCGGGCCGAACGGCGCCGGGAAGACGACGCTGCTCCGTGCGCTCGCGGGGCTCGTGTCCTACGACGGCGAGGTCGCGCTCCACGGCGTGCCGACGGCGGAGCTCGGTCGCCGCGACTGGGCACGCGCGGTCGCCGTCGTCGCGCAGGAGCCGGTCACGCCGCCCTGGATGACCGTCGCCGAGTACGTCCTTCTCGGCCGCACGCCCCACCTCGGGCCGCTCGCACGGGAGTCCGCCGAGGATCGGAGCGCCGCGGCCCGGACGCTCGAACGGCTCGAGCTGATGGAGCAGCGCGACCGCCCGCTCGGGACGCTCAGCGGCGGCGAGCGCCAACGTGTCGTCGTCGCGCGCGCGCTGGCCCAGGAAGCCGCCGTCGTCCTCCTCGACGAGCCGACCGCAGCGCTCGACATCGGGCATCAGCAACAGGCGCTCGAGCTGCTCGACACGCTTCGCGCGGAGTCCGAGCTCACCCTCGTCGCTGCGATGCACGATCTGACGCTCGCCGCGCAGTACGCCGATCGCATGGTCATGCTCGACGAGGGAAAGGTCGTTGCGGACGGGACGCCGTCGGAGGTGCTTACCGAGGAAGTCGTCTCCCGCCACTACGACGCGACGATCCGCGTGATCACGGTCGACGATCGGCTCGCCGTCGTTCCCGCCCGTCCCGGCAGGTGAGCCTCGCCGTCCTCCTCGGCGGCGCGCGCAGCGGCAAGTCGCGCCTCGCGGTCGAGTTGGCACGCTCCGCCGGCACCGCAGTCGTCTTCGTCGCGACGGCGGAGGCGCTCGACGACGAGATGGCCGCCCGGATCGCCTCGCATCGAGACGAGCGCCCCGCCGATTGGCACACCGTGGAGGAGCCGCTGCGAGCTCGGCCGCGCTCTCGCCGCGATCGACGGCGAGGCGACGTGCGTCGTCGACTGCCTCTCGCTCTGGGTCTCGAACCTGCTCCTGCGAGGTGACGAGCCGCGGGCCGTGGAGGAGGCGGCCCGCGCGTGCGCAGAAGCCGCTGCGTCGCGACGCGGGCTGACCATCGCGGTCACGAACGAGGTCGGTCTCGGCGTGGTCCCCGCGACGCCGCTCGGACGCGCGTTCCGGGACGTCCTCGGCACCGTCAACCGCATCTGGGTCGAAGCGTCCGAGCATGCCGCGTTCGTCGTCGCCGGCCGCCTGCTGCCGCTCGTCTCGACGACGACGCTCTTTCCCCCGCGCGGGCGCGCGTGAGCGGCGACCCGCGTCTCGCGCGTCTCGTCGAGCGCCTCGAGCATCCGGACGAGACCGTCGCCGTCGAGGCGCGTGCCGCGCTCGACGCGAAGACGAAGCCGCGCGGCAGCCTCGGTCGGATCGAGGAGCTGGCCGTTCGCATCGCGGCCGTCCGGGGAACGGTGCGGCCGGCGCCGCTGCAGCCGGCCGTCGTCGTCGCGGCCGGGGACCACGGCGTCGCCCGCGAGGGCGTCAGCGCGTATCCGCAGGAGGTGACCGCCCAGATGCTCGGGAACTTCGCCTCGGGCGGTGCCGCGGTCGCCGTCCTCTGCCGGACCGCGGTCGCGAGGCTCGTCGTCGTCGACGCGGGCGTCGCGACGCCGCCGTCGGCGCCGGGGATCCTCGACCTCTCGCTCGGCCGCGGCACGGCGAACGCGGCCGAGGGGCCGGCCATGGATCCGACCGTCGCCGCCGAGGGCGTCGTCCGCGGCGCAGAGCTGGGCGAGCGCCTCGCTGCCGAGGGTGCCGGGGTCGTGGGGCTCGGGGAGATGGGAATCGGGAACACGACCGTCGCCGCGGCCCTCACCTGCGCCCTGCTCGACGTTGAGCCACGCGCGGCCTGTGGCCGGGGAACGGGCGTCGACGACGACGGTCTCGCCCGGAAGCGCGACGTGGTCGGCCGCATGCTGGCCGTCAACCGGCCGACCGCAGACGACCCCGTCGGGGCCCTCGCGTCCGTGGGCGGGTTCGAGCTGGCGGTGCTCGCCGGGGTGGCGATCGGTGCGGCTCGCGGCGGCGCGATCGTGCTCCTCGACGGCTACATCTCGAGCGTCGCCGCGCTCGTGTCCGTGCGGCTCGCGCCGCCACTCGCCTCGTACCTCGTCGCGTCGCATCGCTCGCCGGAGCCGGGGCACGGCCTCGTTCTCGAGGCGCTCGGGCTCGAGCCCTTGCTCGACCTCGGTCTCCGACTGGGAGAGGGAAGCGGTGCGGCCCTGGCGCTGCCGCTGCTCGGCGCGGCGCGCGCGATCCTCGTCGAGATGGCGACCTTCTCCGACGCGGGCGTCGCGGACACCGGGCGATGAGCGCTGCCTCGACCGCGCGCGCCGCCCTCGCGCCGATCGCCTTTCTGACCCGCGTCCCGGTCGGTCGGCTGGCGGCGCTCGACGCGCGCGACGTCACGCGTGGCGCGCCGCTCTTCCCGCTCGTCGGGGCCGCCGTCGGGGGCGTCTCGGGGCTCCTCGCCGATTCGCTCGTCCCGCAGCTTCCGCCACTCGTCGTCGGCGCGCTCGCGGTCGGTGTCGGTGCGGTCGTGACCGGGGCGATGCACCTCGACGCCCTCGCCGACACCGCCGACGCCCTGGGTGGCGTGACGCGCGAGCGTGCGCTCGAGATCATGCGCGACCACGCGATCGGCGCGTACGGCGCGGTTGCGCTCGTCCTTGTCTGCGTCGTCGACGCAGCCGCGCTCGCGGCGCTTGCGGTGGAGAGCGAAGCGCTCCTTGCGGGGCTCGTCGCCGGAGGCGCGGGTCGCGCGGCGATCCTGCCGGTCTCCCGCGCACTCCCGTACGCCCGACCCGGCGCCGGTCAAGGACGCGTGCTCGACGGACTGGGCTGGAGTGGGGCCGTCCTCGGCATCGGGATCGCCGTGGCGCTCGGCGCCCTCGTCGGGCGACCGGGGCTCGCCGCCGTCGCCGCCGCCGCCGTCACGGCGATCCTGCTCGCACTCGGCTTCCGTGCCTGGCTCGGCGGCGTGACGGGTGATGCGCTCGGCGCGACCGCGAAGCTCTGCGAGACGGCGGCCCTCGTCGCGTATCTCGCCGCCGCCCGATGAAGCTCGTGCTCGTCCGACATGCCGAAACAGAGGCATCTGCGCGTGGGAGGTGCTACGGATCGCTCGACGTCGGCCTGTCGCCGACCGGCCGCCGTCAATGCGAGGTTCTCGCGGGCATGCTCGCCCCCGAGCCGGTCGAGGCCGTCGTCTCCAGCGACCGGCAACGGGCGATCGAGACGGCGACGGCGATCGCCATGCCGCACGGGCTCGACGTGCGACGTGACCCCGACCTCCGTGAGCTGGACTTCGGAGAGCTCGAAGGTCGGTCCTACGACGAGATCGCGATCTCGTTGCCGCAGCTCTACGCGGACTGGATGACTCGCCCGACCGAGGTCACGTTCCCCGGCGGCGAGTGCTACGCCGAGCTTCGCTCGCGGTCACTCGCGGTCGTCGAATCGCTCCTCGAGACCTGCCGCGGGCGCACCGTCGTCGTCGTGACGCACGGTGGGGTCGTGCGGGCGATCCTCGCGGACGTGCTGGACATACCGGACGAGCGGATCTTCCGGCTCGCCGTCGATCCCGGCTCGGTGTCGGTGATCGAGTGGAACGACGCGGAGCCGATCGTGCGCGGACTGCACCGGCTGCCGGCCGGCGGCTGAGGGTCGTATCGTTCTCGCATGGCGGTTCGGACGCTCTGCCGGGTGCCGCGAGCCACGGCAATCGCGGCCAGCACGATGAAGCTCTACGCCGGCTTCACGTCGATCCCGGTCGAGGCCGCGTGGATCGCCCGTCCGATCAGGGAGCTGCGGGCGCGCTGACCCGCTCCCACTCGAGCCGTCGGGCGAGCGGCCGGTAGCCGAGCTTCGTGTTGACCGCGAGCATCGGCGCGTTCGTCTCGTCGTTGTCGGTCAGGGCGATCGTCGCGCCGAGCCGACCCGCCCGATGGAGGCTGTGCGACTTGAGGAGGAGCGCCAGCCCTCGGCCCCGGAACGGGCGCCGCGACGCCGGCGAGGTTGTTCTGCGCCCTGCCGCTCGACCGCTCGACGCGGATCATCGTGACGCCGACGAGCTCACCGTCGACGAACGCAGCGAGGCTCGCCTCGTCGTCGATGAGCGGCGAGCGCCAGTTCTCCTTCTCCCACTCGTCGAACTCGATCGCGTCGAACTCCTCGTTCGGGATGTCCCGGGAGACCTCCAGGTCGAGCTCGTAGATCGGCCGCGGATCGTCGAGCTCGCCGAACGGGACGAGTCGGACATTCGCCGGGATGGGAAGCGGGTCGACCGTGCGCGGGTCGACCGAGGAGACGGCGGCGGCGCCGATCTCCGTGAACCCGCGCCGGGCGGCGAGTGCCCTTGCGGCGGGCTCGTCGAGCGACGTCGTGCGCGTGGAGCGGATCCCGAGCTTCGCGAGGTGCGCGTCGACGACGTCGGCGAGTGCGGTCCCGATTCCCTCGCCCTGCGTCGGCCGGCTCGACGGCGATCTGCA
The DNA here is from genome assembly GCA_963734045.1 of uncultured Actinomycetes bacterium. GTDB lineage: Bacteria > Actinomycetota > Thermoleophilia > Gaiellales > Gaiellaceae > Gaiella. The sequence goes on from CAVTFU010000010.1 coordinate 293,273, forward strand.
TCGCTCCGGAGTCGGGCGTGGCCTGCCACCAGGCCCGGCCGGCCCCCGCCCAGCCGAGCAGCTCGCCGTCTCGTCTCGAAGGCGAAGAGCGCGACCTCCGCACGGTCTGGTGTGGAGCCGAGCGCGTGCCGCATGCCCTGCTCGGTGATGATCGAGTCCGGCCACGCGCGCTGCCGCAGCGCCGCCGCGTGCGCGATGTCGTCGAAGCGTCCCGTCCCTGATCACCGCCGCAGCGTAGTGGGGCGGCTTCTGCTCGAGTGCGGGCTAGCATCGACGCGTGGCCGTCACCCCGCACGAGGAGCTCCTCGCAGACCTGAATCCGGCCCAGCGGGAGGCCGTGCTGCACGTCGAGGGGCCGCTCCTCGTCGTCGCCGGAGCCGGGTCGGGAAAGACCCGCGTCCTGACCCATCGCGTCGCGCACCTGATCCGCGCGCACGGCGTGAAGCCGAACGAGATCCTCGCGATCACGTTCACGAACAAGGCGGCGGCCGAGATGCGCGAGCGGCTCGAGCGCATGCTGGGGCGGACGGCGCGGGCGATCTGGATCCTCACCTTCCACGCCGCGTGCGGCCGGATCCTCCGCCGGGAGGCGGAGCGGCTCGGCTACCGCTCGACGTTCACGATCTACGACCAGGCCGACCAGGTGCGGCTGGTCAAGGCCTGCCTGGAGGAGCTCGGGAAGGACCCGAAGCGCTTCACGCCGCGCGGCATCCACGCCCAGATCTCGAACGCGAAGAACCAGCTCATCTCGCCGGAGGACTACACCTCGCGTGTCGCCTCGTTCTGGGACCAGACCGTCGCGGAGGTGTACGAGCTCTACCAGCGGCGCCTCTTCGCCTCGAACGCCGTGGACTTCGACGACATGCTGATGCTCACCGTGCAGGTCCTCGAGCGGTTCCCCGAGGCCCTCGAGCGCTGGCAGTCGACGTTCCGCCAGGTCCTCGTCGACGAGTACCAGGACACGAACCACGCGCAGTACCGGCTCCTGCAGCTGCTGGCGGCGAAGCACCGAAACGTGTTCGCGGTCGGCGACCCCGACCAGAGCATCTATTCGTTTCGCGGCGCCGACATCCGCAACATCCTCGACTTCGAGCGCGACTTCGGGGGCGCCGGCGTCGTCGCGCTCGAGCAGAACTACCGCTCGACGAACGCGATCCTCGAGTCCGCGAACACGGTCATCGACTGCAACCGCGACCGGAAGCCCAAGCGACTCTGGTCGGACCTCGGGGCGGGAGATCCCGTCGAGGTCGTCGAGGTCGAGGACGAGCACGCCGAGGCGCGGTTCGTGGCGGCCGAGATCGCCCGACAGGTCGAGTCGGGGGCATCGGCCGCGGAGATGGCGGTCTTCTACCGGACGAACGCGCAGTCGCGCGTGCTCGAGGACGTGCTCGTCCGGCAGGGGATCCCCTACCAGGTGATCGGCGGGCCGCGCTTCTACGAGCGAGCCGAGATCAAGGACGCCGTCGCGTACCTCGCGGTGCTCAACAACCCGACCGACGCGGTCTCCCTCATGCGCATCGCGAACCGCCCGCGGCGCGGGATCGGAGACACGTCGATCCAGCGGCTCGTCTCCCATGCCGACGCCCTCGGGATCTCTCTCTGGCAGGCGACCGCCGACCCGGAGGCGGCAGGGGTCGCGGCGGCCAGCGCCCGCGCCCTCAGGAGCTTCCGGACGATGATGGAGTCGCTGATGTCGGCCGCCCAGGAGCTCGAGGTCGACGAGCTCGTCCGCGCCGTCCTCGATCGGTCCGGGACGCTCGAGGCCTACGAGGCGGAGCGCACCATCGAGGCGCGCGGGAGGATCGAGAACCTCGAGGAGCTCGTCGGCTCTGCGCAGGAGTATCGCGCGCGCGTCGAGGAACCGGCCCTCGCCGGGTTCCTCGAGGAGGTGCAGCTCCAGTCCGACCAGGACACGCTCGCCTCGGACGACGCGCAGGTGACGCTCATGACGATCCACAACGCGAAGGGGCTCGAGTACCGGATCGTGTTCCTGATCGGGATGGAGGAGGGGATCTTCCCGCACGCCCGCTCGATCGAGGACAACGACGTCGAGGAGGAGCGCCGGCTCGCCTACGTCGGGATGACGCGGGCGATGGAGCGGCTGACGCTGACCCATGCGACCGCCCGGTCGCTGTACGGCCGGCGCGAGTACAACCTCCCGTCGCGCTTCCTCGACGAGCTTCCCCCGTCGGTCGAGCGCGAGCGGCTGCGGCCCGCGTCGTGGGCGGGGTATGCGCAGTCCGCGAGGCAGCTCCCACCGCGCGAGGAGCGAGCGCTGCCCTCGCTCTCGACCGGCGACTCGGTGCTCCACGGCTCGCTCGGCGAGGGCGTCGTGACGCGGATCGAGCCCGGCGGAGTGGTCACTGTCCGCTTCGCCGCGGACGGCAGCGAGCGGCGCCTGATGATCGAGTACGCGCCGCTCCAGAAGGTCTAGCGGACGTAGGATCCGCCGATGGCCTACCGGCTCCGAACCGTGCGCACGCCCGAGGAGTTCCGGCTCGCGATCGGCTCCATCGGCCACTACTTCGGCTGGGTGCCGACCGAGCAGGACACGACCCGGTTCTCGACCATGTTGCCGCTCGAGCGGATGCACGCGGTCTTCGACGACGGCGCGATCGTCGCCGGGGCCGGGGTGTTTCCCTTCGAGATGACGGTGCCCGGCGGGAAGCTCCCGTGCGCGGGCGTGACGGTCGTCGGCGTGCTGCCCACGCATCGCCGCCGCGGCTTGCTCAGACGGATGATGGACGCGCAGCTCGACGACGTCCGCGAGCGCGAGGAGCCGATCGCGGCGCTCTGGGCGTCCGAGGAGACGATCTACGGCCGCTACGGCTACGGCCTCGCATCCGTAGGCCTGTATGCGCAGGCCGACCGCCACGCCGTCCGGATCGCGGGCGACCGGACCTCCGCCGCTCGGCTCGTGGACGCCGACGAGGCGCTCCGCTCGTGCAAGCGCGTCTACGAGCGCGTCGCACGTACCCGCCCGGGGATGATCGCCCGCACGACCGACTGGTGGCGGCTCAAGCCGCTCGACGACGAGCCGCAGCGCCGCCGTGGAGCCGGGCCCCTCGTCCACGCGCTCTTCGAGCGCGACGGCCGTCCGGTCGGATACGCGCTCTACCGCCTCGCGCAGGAGGGGTCGTCGCCCGACGACTGGAAGAAGACGATCCGCGTCAACGAGGCGTTCGGCGTCGACGACGACGCCACGAGGGACGTCTGGCGCTTCCTGCTCGAGATCGACTGGGTCGACCGGATCGAGGCGTACCACCTGCCGATCGACCACCCGCTCCCCCTGCTCGTCGACCGCATCAACAAGCTGCACCTGAAGGTGTGGGACGGTCTCTGGATCCGGGTCGTCGACGTCCCTCGCGCGCTCGCGGAACGGGCGTATGCCGGCACCGGCCGCGTGACGATCGAGGTCGTGTCCGATCCGCGGTTCCCCGACAACGTCGGGATCTGGACGATCGAGGACGGCTCGCGTTCGGCGAGCGCGCAGGCGGCCCGACCTCCGCATGCCCGTCGCGGCCCTCGGGTCGGCCTATCTGGGCGGGATCCCGTTCGCGCAGCTCTGCGCGGCCGGTCACGCCGAGGAGGTGTCCCGAGGGGGAGCGGGGCGGGCCGATGCGCTGTTCGCGGGGCCGGCGCCGTGGTGCCCGGAGATTTTCTGAGGCCCACCGTGGGTACCTCGAATCTGTGGTCGTCCTGACCGGGGTGGGTGGCAGGATCGGTGGCCTTGTCGCCGCGGCTCTCGCACGCCGTGGCGTCGCCTTCCGCGCCCTCACGCGCCGACCCGAGTTGGTGCCTCATCTCGCAGGGGCCGACATCGTGCGCGCCGCCTACGAGGAGCCGGAGACGCTGGAGGCGGCGCTGGAGCCCGGCGACCGCGTCTTCATGGTGTCGATGCACGAGCCGCCCGACCGACGGATCGAGCTGCATCGCGGCTTCGTCGACGTCGTCACGAGACGACGTGTGGCGCGCGTCGTCTACCTCTCGTTCCTCGGGGCTGGTCCCGATGCAGCGTTCGTGCATGCACGGTCGCACGGAGCGACCGAGGCGATGCTGGCGGAGTCCGGCCTCGGTCACACCGCCGTGCGGAACGGGATGTACGCGGACGAGATCGCCACCTGGTTCGATGCCTCGGGCCGCATCACCGGCCCCGGCGGCGACGGACGCGTGAGCTTGACGTACCGACCCGAGCTCGCGGAGGCGATCGTCGAGCTCCTCGTCGAGGCGGACCATGACCGGCGGTCCGTCGTGACGATCACGGGACCGGAGGCGCCGACGCTCGCCGAGCTTGCGGGAATCGCCTCGGAGGTCACCGGCGCCGGGTACCGCTACGACCCGCTGCCTCGCGAAGAATGGATTGCCCAGAGGAGGAACGCCGGGCGACCGGCGTGGTCGATCGAGGCGGGGAGCTCGTACTACGACGGGGTCGCTCGAGGCGAGGCCGGCATGGTGAGCGACGACTACCGGGAGCTGACGGGCAACGAGCCGCTGTCGATCCGCGACGTGATCGATATGCATCGCAACGAGATGCCGCTCGTCGGCGCCGTCGGGCGTTAGCCTCAGCCCCATGCCCGAAGCCGTCATCCTCTCGGCCGTCCGCACCCCGGTCGGGCGCTACGGCGGAGGCCTCGCAGGTGTCCGGCCGGACGATCTCGCCGGAATCGCCGTCGCCGCCGCCGTCGAGCGCGCGGGTGTCCGGCCGGGCGACATCGAGGACGTGTGGCTCGGCTGCGCGAACCAGGCCGGCGAGGACAACCGGAACGTCGCCCGCTTCGCCGCGCTGCTCGCGGGCCTTCCCGACACGGTCGGCGGCGTGACCGTGAACCGTCTCTGCGCGTCGGGGCTGGCGGCGGTCGTCGGCGCGTGCCATGCCGTCATCGCGGGCGACGGCGACCTCTTCGTCGCCGGCGGCGTCGAGTCGATGAGCCGGGCGCCGCTCGTCACGGCGAAGCCCGACGCCCCCTTCCCCCGCGGCGATCGGACGATGTCACGACACGACGCTCGGCTGGCGGTTCACGAACCCGCGCTACGAGGAGCGCTTCTCGACGCGCGTCGATGGGCGAGACGGGCGAGAACGTCGCAGAGCAGTGGGGCGTGTCGCAGGGAGGATCAGGACGCCTTCGCGCTCGAATCGCAGCAGCGGTGGGCGGCGGCCGATGCGGAAGGGCGGTTCGCGGACGAGCTCGTTCCCGCCGGCGAGCTCGAGCGTGACGAGCACCCGCGCCCGGAGACGACCCTCGAGAAGCTGAGCTCGTTGAAGGCGGCGTTCGCGACCGACGGCACGGTGACCGCGGGCAACGCGAGCGGGATCAACGACGGTGCGGCGGCGCTCGTCGTCGCGAGCGCCGAGCGGGCCGAGGCGCTCGGAATCGAGCCGCTCGGGGCGTTCCGCGGCTCCGCCGTCGCCGGTGTCGATCCGTCCGTGATGGGCATCGGCCCGGTGCCCGCGGTGCGCAAGCTGCTGGATCGCACGGGGGTCGCGGTCGCCGAGCTCGATCTCGTCGAGCTGAACGAGGCGTTCGCCTCACAGTCGATCGCGGTGATCAGGGAGCTCGGCCTCGATCCCGAGAAGGTGAACGTCTCGGGCGGCGCGATCGCCATCGGGCATCCGCTCGGCATGTCCGGCGCGCGTCTCGTCGTGACGCTCCTGCACGAGCTCCGCCGCCGGTCCGGCCGGTACGGCGTCGCGACGATGTGCGTCGGCGTCGGGCAGGGCCAGGCCGCGCTCTTCGAGCGGGTCTAGCGTGAGAAGCGAGCTCCCCGACGCGCTGCGTCGGCTGCGCGACGACCTCGCCGCGACCCGCCTCGATCTCGAGCTCCCGGACGTCGCCGAGGCCCGAGCCGCACGCGACGACATCGTCGCCCAGACGGACGACTACCTGCTGCCCCGGCTCGAGCAGATGGATGCGCCGGTCCTGATGGTCGTCGGGGGATCGACCGGCGCGGGGAAGTCGACGATCGTGAACAGCCTCGTCGGACGGGACGTCAGCCCCGCCGGCGTCCTTCGGCCCACGACCCGCGGCCCGGTCCTCGTCTGTCATCCGGACGACATGCACTGGTTCGAGGGACGACAGGATCCTGCCCGGCCTCCCGCAGGGTCACGGGCGGCTCGCCGGCACCCGGGACGCTGCTGCTGGAGCCGGCTCCGGAGCTTCCGACCGGCCTGGCTCTGCTGGATTCCCCCGACATCGACTCCGTGCTCGCGGAGAACCGCGCTCTCGCGACCCAGCTCCTTGCCGCCGCGGACGCCTGGCTCTTCGTGACGACGGCGGCGCGCTACGCGGACGCCGTGCCGTGGGAGTTCCTCGGGACGGCGCGCGAGCGTGGGACGGCGCTCTCGCTCGTGCTCAACCGCGTGCCCGAGCGACGCCGAGCGGGAGGTGACCGCGCACCTCGGCGAGATGATGCGGGCGCAGGGGATCGACGCCGTGCTGCTCGTCGTCGCGGAGACCGAGCTCGACGCAGGGCGCCTCGCGCCCGGAGACCTCGCGCCGGTCCGGCGCTGGCTCGACGGGCTTGCGGCCGACGCGCAGGCACGCGTCCGACCTGATCCGCAGGACGCTGACCGGCGCCCTGCGGAGCCTTCCCGGCCGCGCGGGCACGGTCGAGCGCGCCGCCGCCGAGCAGCTCGCCGCCGCGGCGGACCTCCGCTCGGAGGCCGATCTCGCGTACGCGTCTGCCCGGCAGGAGGTCGAGGACGCACTCCGGAGCGGGTCGCTGCTGCGGGGCGAGGTCGTGGCGCGCTGGCACGAGGTCGTCGGCACGGGCGACCTGATGCGCGAGCTCCAGTCTCGCCTCGGGGCGATCCGCGACCGGCTCGCGAGCCTCGTGACCGGCCGCGAGGTCGGCGGCGACGAGCTTCGCGAGGCCGTCGAGCATCGGCTCGAGGCGGTCGTGCGAGCGGCGGCCGAGCGCGCAGCCGAGCGCGCCGCCGACGCCTGGAGCGACGAACCCGGCCGGACGAGCGCTCGTCGACGCGACACCCACGCTGACGCGCGCGTCCGACGAGCTTCGCGCCGAGACGCGCGACCAGGTGCGAGCGTGGCAGGGGTACGTCATGGATCTCGTCCGCAGCGAGGGCGCGGCGAAGCGCACGACGGCGCGGCTCGCCTCGCTCGGCGTGAACGGCGCGGGGCTCACGGTGATGCTCGCGGTCTTCGCGAGCACCGGGGGGCTGACCGGGCTCGAGGCGGTCGTCGCCGGCGGCACGTCCGCCGTCGGACACAAGCTGCTCGAGGCCCTGCTCGGCGATCAGGCGGTGCGCGCGCTCGCGGCGCGGTCGCGCGACGACCTCATGGAGCGCGTCGACGATCTCCTGCGCGACGAGGGCGACCGCTTCGCGGCGCTCCTCGAGGGCAAGGCACCCCGAGGCGGACGCGATCGCGAGCCTCCACACGGCGATCGACGCCGTCAGACGAGCTTCGTGAAGCTCGACCTCGACCACCGCCTCGCCGCGCTCGCGGAGGCGGTGGGCTTCGCCGACGGCCGCCTCGACGCCGACGCGGTCGCGAACGGCCGTCGCGTCGATCGACAAGGCCGGTGCCCGCCTCGGTCTCGGGGTCGAGTCGACGGTCGTCGCGCTCGCCGGGCCGACGGGGGCGGGCAAGTCGATGCTCTTCAACGCTCTCAGCGGCGACGAGCTGGCGGAGGTGGGCCGTCGCAGACCGACCACCGCCGAGGGTCGCGCAGCCGTGTGGGGGGACGGCGCCGACCCGCTGCTCGACTGGCTGGAGATCAAGCGGCGTCACCGCCTCGAAGGGCACGGAGCTCGAGGGCCTCGTGCTTCTCGACCTGCCGGACTTCGACTCGGTCGAGTCGGCGCACCGGCTGGAGGTCGACAGGATGGTCGAGCTGGCCGACCTCCTCGTCTGGGTCGTCGAGCCGCAGAAGTACGCCGACGCCGCGCTCCACGACGGCTATCTCCGGCGTCTCGGAACCCACGCCGACGCGATGGCGGTCGTCCTGAACCAGGCAGACCTGCTCACCTCGGACGACGTGACGGCGTGGCGCGAGGACGCGGCGCGGCTCCTCGCGGCCGACGGGCTTCGCGAGACGCCGCTGCTCGTGGTCTCCGCGCGCACCGGCTCCGGCCTCGGCGAGCTGCGCACCTTGCTCGCCCGTCGCGTCGCCGCGCGCGACGCGGCCGTCGCACGCCTCGCGGCGGACGTCGCGGCCGGCGCCGCAGAGCTGCGCCGGTGGTGCGGAGAGCCCGCACCGGCGACGGTCGGGCCGGAGGCGCGACAGCGGCTCGAAGCGGCTCTGGCCGAGGTCGCCGGCGTCCCGCAGGTCGTCGAGGCAGTCGGCGCGGCGCACCGCCACCGAGGCGCCCTCGCGTGCGGGTGGCCGCTCGTCCGGTGGGTTCGCCGTCTCAGGCCGGATCCGCTGCGGCGCCTCCGGCTCGGTGAAGGCGACGGCGCCGGGAGGACGTCCCTCCCGCCTGCGACCGACGTCCAGCGGGCACAGGTCGCGACCGCGGTCCGCCTCGTCGCCGACCAGGCGAGCGCCGGGCTTCCGGCGCCGTGGCCGACGCTCGTCAGGAGAGCCGCCGCGGCCGACGACGACCGGGTCGTCGACCGGCTCGACCACGCAGTGGGAAGCACCGACCTCGGCGCGCGGTCGCCGCGCTGGTGGCGCGTAGCGTCGCTCCTGCAGTGGGCGGTCGCGGCCGCCGCGACCGTCGGGGCGCTCTGGATCGGCCTCGCTGCCGTCGCCGGCTTCTTCCGGATCGAGGACGTCGTCCCGCTTCCCGAGTACCGGGGCGCCCCGATCGCGACGTGGCTCGTCCTCGGCGGCCTCGCGAGCGGGGTCGTCCTGTCCCTTCTGGCACGGGCTCGTCAACGGCGTGGGCGCGCGCCGGCGGCAGCGCGCCGCGAGGCGCGCACTCCGACCGAGGATCGAGTCGGTCGCCCGAGAGCTCGTGCTCGACCCGATCGAGCGCGAGCTCGACGCGCACCAGGGGCTGTGCCGGGCGCTCGACGTCGCCGTCGGCGCGCCGGCCGTCGGGCTCGTCCGGCCGTCCGGGGCGCGCCCGCGAACGCGCTACACTGGCGACCCCGGGCGCTTAGCTCAGTTGGGAGAGCACCAGCTCGACAAGCTGGGGGTCACTGGTTCGAGCCCAGTAGCGCCCACCTACGAAACCCGCTGGAAACGGCGGGTTTCTGCTTGCCCCGACACTGGAGCTTCGACCGTTTCCGGCACTGCTAGCGGCTCGATTGTGCCCATTCGTGCCCACTCAACGGCCCGCTCGAATGCCTGCCGCTCCTTCGCGGTGAGCCGTTCGCGGTGCTTCACGACCTGCGCGTAGACCGTCAGGGTGAACGTCGGATCTTCGTGCCCGATCTGCGAAGAGACGTACACCGGGTCGTCGCCGGCTGCGACGCGCAGTGACGCAAACGTCCTTCGGAGGCCGTGGGGCCCGACGTCGCCGATCAGCTCGATGCCGTCCTCCGCGAGCCGCACGTTCGCCTTCTCGATCGCACGCAGGAGAAGGCGTCGCCGAACGTTCTGGCGGCAGTCCTTCTCGCCCTTCAGCGTCGGGAACACGAGGTCGGTCGGCTCCTTGAACCGCGAACGGTCGAGCCACAACGCCAGCTCGTCGCGGAGGGCCGGAGTGAGGTCGACGACACGGACGCCAGCGTCCGTCTTCGACCGCTCCACGGTAAGTGTGCCGCGGGCGAGGTTCACGTGGCGGCGCTGGAGGTCGAGGAGCTCCTGGATCCGCAAGCCTGTACCCGCCAGCGTTGCGAGCAGCGGCCGCTCGCGGCCATGCAGGTACGACTCCGAGGCCTCCAGCAGCGCCATCAGCTGCTCCGGCTGCACGAACCCGCGGCGGGGCCGGGTGCTCTTGAGCCTGCGTCTCCGCCCGCGAGCAGGGTTGCCAGGGAGCATCCCGTACTCGACGGCGACCTCCAGGATCTGCGCGAGCCTGACAAGCGTCTTGTTCGTCGTGTTCGCCGACAGACCGAGCGGCACGCGCTTTTCGCCAGCCGACCGGCGGGCATCGAGTGCTGCACGCTCTCGTGCCTTCGCGGCCAGAGCCACGTCGCTGGTGTGAGATGGGATCGCCCGGGCGATATGATCGCGCCACATGCGGCCCAGCGGCGGGCCGGGAAGGTGGTGGGGGTGAGGCAGTGGCCAGGCGGGTCATGTGGGCATTGGCGCTCGCCGTTGCGATTGCGGCGCTCGGCGCGGCCGTGGCGTCCACGACGGCAGCGGCGGTTCCCGCGGTCACCTCGAGCACGAGGACGATTGCCACCGGCGCCGGGCCCCGGCCGGTTCACATCGTCCGCATCGTCCCCGGTCGGGGGGTGCGGCTCGAAGCCGTCTGGCTGGGCGGCGGCCCGGGGCGCACCGGGACCGTGGGCGGCTACATCCGCGCCAACGCCGGGCGCGGCGCAGTCGCCGGCCTCAACGGCGACTTCTTCCTGCTGGCCCGCAACGTCCCGTCCGGCAACTTGCTGATCCACAAGGGCCGCAGCTTCCTCGGCGGCACCAACCGCGGCGCCGCCGCGTTCGGTGCCGACGGCAGCGTCGAGATCGTTGCCGGGAACGTGAAGGACGTCGATCTCATCCAGGAGGGGGTGCGCGAGGCGATCTCCGGCAAGCCCGTCTACGTCCACGACGGCCACGTCGGCGACCTGACGACGCTGGAGTCGTATCAACGCGACCCCGCCTACCATCGCACAGCGGTCGGGCGGCTGCGAAACGGGCAGACGGCGCTCGTTGTTATCGGCGGCGCCGGCACCTCCGCCCGCCAGTTCGCGCAGGCGCTGATCGGGCTCGGCTTCGTCGAGGCGCTGGGCATGGACATCGACTCCAGCGCGAACGTCAACTGGCGCGGAACGTCCGTCAACCGGCCGGACTACCAGCGGCAGGTCCCGACCGGCATCATCGCGTTCCGCCGAGGCGGCTGAGCGGCGTTCGGCTCACCGGCCCTCGGCCGTGCGCGGTCTCCGCCCCGGCGCTGGCTGCGGGACACGTAGCGTCGGCGGGTGCTCCTAGGGGCGCAAACCCACAGCCTGCATACAACAATTTTCAGAATTCGGAGCCGACTAGAAATTTCGGGCGGTGCCGGCAGGCAGGCGGCCCGGCCCGCACCTCGAGGTCACTGGCGGGGATGCTCCAAACTCGTTGTGTGTGGAGAGTCGCCGCCTTGCGCCCTTCCGAGATCGATGCCGTCGATCGGCAGCTTCCGCTTAACCGGCTGGATCAGTTCGCGGAGGACGGCTCGACCTATCTGATCGCCTGGGACGGTGATCGCCCTGTCGGCCACGCTCACATCGCGTGGCGGCGGACGCACGTCGGAGTTCCAGAGATTCAAGACGTGTTCGTTGTGCTCGATCGCCGTCGCCGTGGCGTTGCGTCCGCGTTGACTCGCGCCGCCGAAGACGAAGTGCGCCGTCGCGGCTGGGATCGGATCAGCCTCTCGGTTAGCGCCCAAGGCAACGAGTCCGCGCAGAGACTCTACGATCGGCTCGGCTTCCGCACCACAGGGTGCGCGCCCGTTGTCGTGCACGGAACAATCATGTTGCGGGGCCGGACAGTCGAGGTCAACGACACCCTTCAGTACCTCGTAAAGCCGCTGTGACGTGAGGTAGTCGGGGACAAGGGCAACTTGTACGGTCGTCGTCGTGATATCCACGACCCTGGCCGGGAACTAGCGGCAGTCCCACGGTTCGGGGATCTGGGGTTCGCGAGCCGCCAGTCGTGGTTGCGGTGCTTTGTGCCGACCAGCAGCACGTCTGGGCGGCGCAGCGCCTAGTTCGCCGGGATCCAGTCGGCTTCCACGCGAAGCGTTCGACAGTTCGCCCTGTTCGGGACTCTTCTAGGTCATCGCCGCAGGAAGACGTTCAGCACAATCGTTCCGACGATGGAAACGAGAAGCATGAGTCCGATCGGGAAGAAAACAGTCAGGTTGTCCGACCTCCACGAGAGCGTCCCAGGCACACGATCGACGCCGAGCTTGGCGAGACCGAGCGCACCCAGCCCGATGACGGCGAGGACGACCGCGCTCACGAGCAGAACTTTGCCCGCTGTCTCCATGAGGCGAGGCTACCCCGGCCGCGTCGCCTTGAACCGACGGCTCGCCCTCCCTCCCCGGCCTCCCTCCCCCTCGCGACGTGCTCGGGCGTCGGACCTGCTTCGCCGGTCACCACGCATTCCTCGCGTGCTCCCTCAGGTGTTCGACCCGCCCTCGCCCCTTACCGCCGCCGAGGAGGTCGAGACGATCCGCCGCGTCCTTCCTCGAGGCGGCGACGAGCACGATCCGCGAGCTGGGTCACAAGCGCGCCCCAACTCCGGGGTGTGGCTGGAGAGTGCCGCCTGTGCGCCAGGGCTAGGTGTATGTCCCAGGGAGGTTGTTGACGCGCTGCAGCGGCGTGAGGCCTCCGAGAGCGCGGTGGGGACGGAGGCGATTGTAAGAGTCGAGCGTCGGTGAGAGTGCCTGGTGTCGCTCTGACTCGTGCGTGTACGGATCGGCGTATGCCCAGCGCTCGAGCAGTGTGCGTATGAAGCGCTCGGCCTTGCTGTTTGTTTGTGGGCGGTAGGCGCGGGTCTTGCGCACCGCGACCCCGTCCGCTGCACATGCGATCGCCCAGCGGCGCTTGAAGCAGGCGCCATTGTCGGTGAGCACACGCTCCACGACGATCCCGTGCGCCACGTAGAAGCGAACGAACTCGGCGAGGAAGGCGGTCGAGCTGTCGGCCGTCTCGTCGGGGTGGCTCGCGGCGAAGCCGAGCCAGGAGTGATCGTCGTGCCCTGCGCGCGACTGGAGCGGTCGCCGGTGACCCGGTGCCCTGGCTTGACGATTCGGCCAAGCCGCTTGCAGTCGACGTGCACGAGCTCTCCCGGTCGCGAGCGCTCGTAGCGGATGATCTCCTCGCGCGACAGCTTCGTCTGAAGGCGGGAGCGGCCATGCCGGCTCAATACTGCATGGACGGTCGAGGCCGCGATCCCGAGCGCCCAGCCGATCACGTGCGGTCCCTCGCGCAGCTCCTCACGGGCACGCAGGATCGCCTGCTCGACCGGAGCAGGTGTGCGTTTCGGCGAGCGGCGCGGACGACTCGAGCGATCATGGAGCGACTGTCCACTACGGCGTCGATTGACCCACTTGGACGCCGTCTGCCTTGAGCAGCCGACCACCAGCGCGGCCGCTGTGATCGTCAGCCCGGCGGAGACGAGATCGCACAGGCGCCGACGCTGCCGAACGGTCAGAACCGCATTTGCATGAAGATCCACAAGAGCCCTCTTTCGGTCGCGACTCGGACAAGCCGCACCCTAGGAGGGCTCGTTGCTACCTCCGACCGTCAACAACGTGTCTGGGAACTACAGCTAGAGCGGGAGCAGCTGCCAGACCCAGACCGCCCCGTATCCGAGCACGGCTACCCAGACGAGTTGTGTGATCGCAACACCCGACACGAGGGGGCGAGTACTTCCAGGGGGCGCGCACGACCCCCATAAACGCCCTAGCTCGTCCGCGGCGGGCTAGCGGCCCCGACTCCGGCCCGACGCCGATCGCGAGCGACCCGGTCCTTTGCCCACATTCCGGGCTTGTGTTGCTCGCCGCGACCAGAGACAATGGTCTGTGCGTGGGGGCGCGGCGGTACCCGTTGCGGGTGGCGTTACGGGGGGACACCTCTTTTACTCCTTGGCGCTGGTCGGCGCCTCCACGTCCAGCCACAGGCAGCGACGATTGTCGGAGGCGCTGCTGTCGCGGGCCTGCGCCCTTCGTAAGCGTTTGCCCGCCGTCGCACGAGGGAACACATGTGTCGGAGGGGGCATGGCGCTAGCAGAAGAACTCCGCGAGATAGCAGCGATTCTCGAAATGCCGACCTCGCCGTTTCACAGGCAGGCTGGACAGCTGCGTTCGATCGCTAGTCGGCTCACGCGGGTGGAGGAACGTGCTGAGCGGGCGGAGCGAGCGGCGGAGCAATGGGAGCACGCTCACGACTACGCCGCGCGGGAGCTGGAGGAGCTTGCGGCGGCACTACAGAGTCGCACTCGAGACGCGAGAGCCGCTAGTACTTCCTCCGGCGAGACTCCTTCGCGATCGGCGCCCTGAGCGGGCCGGTGCTGGAGATGGCCGCCTCCGAGGCTCCCCTGTCATAGCCCTGACACGCGCCCCCACCGGCGTAAAGACGGGGCGGCGGCCCGCCCCGTCTCCTTCAATCGATGTAGCTCCCCTTCTAGGGAACGCTGCGACGGCCGTCGGGGAACTTGTTGAGCCCGGGCCGCGCGACCCGCCGCTGGCTCGTACTCGTCCGGTTGTTGTCGAGGTAGCGTGAAACCACATCCGAGCGGCTGACGACAGCCCACTCAGAGACGCCCTGAGTAGCCTCCGAGGAGGCCAACACCGGCGCGATCCTCCCGGCACGGGCGTCTAAACATTCCTGGATTGCGCCCGGGGTTGCGGCCTTGATCGCGTCCTCGTTGATGAGTACGCCGCGGAGTTGTTCGAGGCCGAGGGCCGCGCAGATCTCCTCGACGGAGAACGGCACGCTCGCATTTGTTCCGGAAGGCCGGGCCGCGTTCGTCACGGAGGGCAAGAGCCGCGTAGCGGCCGATCCCGAGCGACTCCTGCGCTGCGAAGTCAGAACTGGTGTCTGCCGGAATCCTCGCGTTCGCCCCCGCCGCGAACAGCGCCGCGACCGCGGCGAATACCACCGTCGTCAGCAGCATCCGTATCTGGGTGATGCCGTACATGCCGCGCCTCCTTCTCGACCGTTCGACCACATGTGGCGAGCCTAGGAGGCGGCCTCTCCGCCGTCGTTGCCGTCCGCAACACAGCCTGTGTAACGCTCGCCACACACTGCACGCTCGAGACCCGCAGCGGCCGCCGCTTTCTAACCGCCTGCGCAAGTTCCGGGGGGCATTCCGCTCAACGGCGGACGGAGGCGTGTTCGGGAACGCCGTAACGCTTTCGAAATACGGGGCGCACGCAGCCTGGCGCGACCACGGTGGAGCGCACTTGCCCTCCTTTCGTTTCGATGTCCGGCGACCAGACGCACTGGTATCCCTGCGGCCGCCTCGCGCCTCGTGTGTCCACTCGGCCACGTCCGAAGGCGTCGATCTGGCCCCCAGCGGCCCCGGGATGTCGAGCAGCTCGAGAGTTGCGAGGCCCGAGGGCAGCGCCGGATCGACGATGAGTGTTCAAGCGGGTTCGTGCCCCCGCCCGCCGAGCTCGCCGAAAAACGCTGCAGGCGCATCGGCCATCACTCCACCTCCTCGGGTTATGCAGTCCGGCTGGGACGCTCCGTGCTGAATCCCTCCCACGTCCAGTCCGCCATTGCGTTAGCGCGTTCTCAGCCGGTCGAGACAAGCGGGAGGTGAACTGCGCCCCACGCAAGCCACGCCGCCCTCACCAGCGCTCGATGGTGGTCTTGTAGGCGGCGAGGTAGTCGGCAACCATACGTGGCGGGGAGAATCGTTCTTCCACGGTGCGTCGCTGCTCGTGCGGGTCGAGGGCGGCGGCACGCTCGAGGGCCGCTTCCATCTCCCGCCAGCTGTCGACGATCACACCGCTCACTCCATCGTCGATCACCTCCGCGACCGCTCCGTGTCGGGTCGCGATCACGGGTGTCCCGCAGGCCATCGATTCGATCATCACGAGTCCGAACGGCTCGTCCCATTCGATGGGGAAGAGGGTGGCGCGGGCGTGTTGGAGCAGTTCAACCTTCTCGCCGTGGCTCACCTCGCCCAGGTATTCGATCCGAGGAGACAGATGCGGTTTGACGAGGTCGTCGAAGTACTGCTGCTCGAGGGGTTCTTGGCACTTGCCCGCGAGCTTGAGTGGCAGCCCTGTTTCGATCGCGACCGCGATCGCACGGTGGGCGCCCTTGTCGTGGGTCATCCGCCCGAGAAAGAGGAGGTAGTCGCCTCGCTCCGGCCTGAACGGATAGACGGACAGGTCAAGCGCATTGGCGCAGGTCGCGACCCAGGGCAGATTTGGCTTCGGTCGGCGCTGTGCGTCCGACACCGAGACGAGGGCTGCACGAGGCGTCATCGCCACGACCTGCTCGTAGAGGGCGCCGGGATCGCCAGAAACCGGGCCGTGCACCGTGTGCGCGAACGGCGTTTGGCCCATCGAGCCGAGCGCCAGCCCGAGCAATCCGCTGTGATCGGAGATCACATCGAACTCGTCCAAGTGGACGAGGCAGGAGACGGCGTGGCGGAGCTCCCAGTAGGTATGACCGATCCACTCGCTCGGGGCGACGGGGTACACCGACTCCAGAAGCGCCTTCGTATTCGAGTCACCCGATGCGAAGAGCGTCACCTCGTGCCCCGCATCGACCAGCCCATCGGCAAGTAACGAGACGATCCACTCGATGCCCCCGTAACCACTGGGCGGAACAGCAAACCAGACGGGGCTCAGGACGGCGATCCTCAAATCACGCCCACACCAGCCAGGACATAGCGACAGACCCTACCGGCGGCCGCGCAGCTTGAGCGTTGCGGCGCGGCCGCCGAGCCGGGCGGCCGCGATCGGCGTGCCCGCCGGCCGAGTTTTTGGGGCTCGGGTTGCAGGAAGGTGTCGTCGGCGAGGTGGAGGCCGATCGCGCCGCAGGCGAGCGGATGAGCACGCGTTGGACCAGTGTGCGCTGCGCGCAGCGGTTGTGTCCGGTCGCCGGTCAAGGTATCGGGCGCGGGGAACGTCCACCGATTCGTATGGTGGGGTGATGAGGGCCTCCGACGAGTCCTGCAGTACTGGGCCACGGACCGGCTCGCCTCTCGCCCTAACCGCTCCCGGCCACCGCGCCGGTCGAACGTGAGGAGCGCGACGTTCACTCGTTTCTAGCTCGTCTTCCGCCAAGACGGCAAGAACGACCAATCGGAGTACCGGTTCAACGACGAAGCTGGCGAACCCCACATCGACGGCAAGCTCATCGTCGACAGCGAGGTGTAAGTCATCCGCGGTGTCGAATGGCTCGTACGCCGCGACCGCTTGGAGCGATGACGACAAGATGCTGGCTCTCGAGACTGACGACCGCGAGGCCCTGCTCCAGGTCCTCGCTGACGGACCAGCCGAACTCGCCGAGCTCCGCTCGGTTCTCCTCCAGGAGCACGAGAGGGAACCGGGCGGCGGACACTGATTCGCCCACCAGATCCCCGTCTTCGGCCTTCCCGACCGTATGCCTCCACCCCTGGTACAACCCCCAGTCTTTGAGTCCTGGCTTGAATCTGGACTAGATGTGACTTCTAGTGCGCTGTTGGTGCCCAAATCTTTGACGCAAGCGGTCGCCGATGTCGGCGCACCAAAGGCCTAGAGCAACCGCAAAACACGTCTCGGGCCATTCGCTGAATTTCGCTTGACCATAAGTGGGTTGGTCGAGCAACAGCATGCGGTAGGCGAAATAGGCCACCACCACCGCGAAGAAGGAAATGAGCGTCCGCGGGGGGACCAGCGGTGTGCGGCGCCGGATGACGAGGGGTGCAGACATCCCGTAGACCGCTCCTAGCAACACCGCAAGCCGGGCCGGCTCCTCCAGTCGAGCGTCATTGTGAAGCGTCAGCTCTCCCTGTCGGTTTGCCGCTGCGATGTCCGGCGTCCCGAAGCCAACTATCCGCTGACCCCACGAAAGCTCCTCCCCGATAGCTAGAAGCGAAACGAGCGCCAGTCCCCCAACGACCACTGCGGCGCTCACGTCCCCTCGTCGCGAATGGCCGCGGAGAGTGGCGGCGGCGATAACCACAACAGCTCCGTACGCGAGAACTTGACCCCACTCGAGGATCGCGTCCTCCTTGACAAGAAGCCGGTACAGACCCTCATCCATCGATGCCAGGGCCACCGAGGCGGCTCCGACCAGTGGCACCCCAACCACGACCGGGCTAGAGGTCCAGCTTCGTTCGCCCCGGTGTGGGTGCGCGATCAAGGCTGGCTAGGGTTCGACCACAATGGCCTCAGTCCTGCGTGCGAAGGAAGGCGGCGGCGGCGGCGCTAAGTGACCGAAGACGTGGGGATTGCGCACCTCGTGCCGCCCCCGGAAATCCTCCGCTTAGCCGACGACGACGCGCTCGAGAACGAGCTGGAGAGCGCCTTCGGCCGGCAGCAGCGGGAAGGGAAATAGCGTCGCAATCGCTCGGGGACGTGGCTGGTATGGCCGCCGGATTCGGCGGGGAAGACGCCGTCACTCGACGTTGGCGATCTGACGGCGCCCCGTGGGGTCGGCTCGGGTCCTCTCGCCGGTCGTAGTCATCCGCCGTCGTCGGGATGGAATGGACGCGTCCTGAGGAGCACATCGTTCGGATAGAAGCTCCCGCGAAACCCATCGGGAGCGTCGGCCTGCTGGTGCGAGACCAGACGGCCAGACGCGTCGCCGGATCGTCGTCCGCCCATCGCGCGATCGAGAGGGCATGCTCTGCGCCGAACTCGTCCGTCAGGGTTCCTTCGTGTCCGCCCAGATGCCCGCGAAGCTCGCTGAACGAGATGCTGATCGTCGTCTCGAAGTCGCCGCGCCACTTCGAGTCTCGCGGTACGGCGCTTCGAGGTCGTCGAGGTGGAGCCGGAGAGTTCCCGGGACGGCGTTCGCCCACGACATGGCCATGGGGAATCATGCCGCGACACCCTGGTAATCGAGTGGCGATCCGCTATCCACGCCGCTCGCCGCCGATCGAAACGTGCCGGCGACCCACCGCCGTATGATCGACGCATGAAGACCGTCTGGCAGGGACGGGTCACGCAGACCGTCGCGAAGTACGGGGAGCACGCACCGATGGCCGCGACCTGCTGCAACGCGTGTCGCGCCTGCGTCCAGACGAATCTGATCGCCGGTGCGCTGGCCGCTGTCATCGCAGCAGGCGCAGCGACGGCCAGGTTCGGACGGCGCATCTTCCGCGCTGCGTAGACCTGGTGATCCACCCGCGGAGCCTCCCGAGGACGGGAGCTCATGTTCCCTGGGTACGCGCGCTGCACGGAGTACGCTCGTCAGGTCAACTGGCGTCAAGGAGGTCTGGGCGTGGCGATTGCATTTCTGGTGGACAACCCCGAAGGCTCGCAGGAGATCTACGAGAAGGTGAGGGCGCAGATGCGGCTCGAGGCGCCGGCGGGCGGCATCTTCCATGCGGCTGGTCCGAGCCCGAGCGGCGGCTGGCGTGTCATGGAGGTGTGGGAGTCGGAGGACGACGCTCGGACGTTTCGAGATGAGCGTCTGATGCCGGCGTTCGACGCCGCCGGAGTACCGCGTCCTGCGAATCCGCCCGAGATCTGGCACCTTCACAACTACATGAAGTAGGGCGGGCGCACGGCCGGGAACGGCTCGAAACCGTAGGTGGGCTCAAGGCCCCCGGGGCGCCAAGGGGGAGACACGTCGTCGTGACGACGTGGGCGCGCCCGGGGGCAGCCGCCAGGGTGGCAGGCAATCGCGCAGTCGATCTGGATCCGCGTCGGGATCACCCGGGTGAGGAACGCCGCCGCCTCGACCAACTGGACCGCAAACTGTCCCCGCCTCGCCCGGCGGCTCCAGCGCCACCGCCTCGCGCACCGCCGAGATCAGACCGCGTCGGAGTGCAGCCGCTCCCCGAGGCTCTGGAGGATCTTCGTCGCAATCGACGGAGACTGCTCGAGCAGGTCGCGGAAGCCGCGGTCCGTCAGCACGAGCAGACGGACGGGGCTCGAGGTGGTCACGGTCGCCGTGCGCGGCACGTCGGCGACCAGCGCGATCTCACCGATGACGTCACCGGCTCCGAGGTCGGCCACCTTGGTGCCCTTCCGGGTCACGCGCAGGGAGCCCTCGACGACGACGAAGAACTCCCGCGCGCGATCGCCTTCGCGGATCAGCGTTCGGCCCTCGTCGAGGTCGGCCTCGTCCGCGAGCGTTGCGATTTGCCTCAGGTCTCCTCTGGAGCATCTCGCGAAGAGCGGCACGCCTTTCAGGAGCTCCAGCTTGGCGTCGCTGCGGAGTCGCACGGGTCGAGGATAACGCCGGGGACCAAACGGCTACAAGCCGGCCATGGGTCGTCACGACGAGGCCCTGGGATCTGGAAGGATCGAGCCGTGGAGCTTCGCGACCTCCTTCGCCGGCGCCGGATGGTGCGTCACTACCTCCCGGACCCGGTGCCGCGGGAGACGGTCGAGCGGATCGTCGCGACCGTGCGCCGCGCGCCGAGCGGAGGCTTCAGCCAGGGCCACCGGCTCGTCGTGGTGACCGACGGCGAGACGCGGAAGGAGCTCGCGCGCCTCGCCGGGGAGGACGAGTACGTCGCCGCCGGCCACGATCCCTGGCTCTCGGTCGCGCCCGTCCACGTCTTCGTGGGAACGCGCGAGGAGAGCTACCACGAGCGCTACCGGCAACCGGACAAGCTGCGGGACGGCCAGGAGATCGGATGGCCCGCTCCCTACTGGTATGTCGATGCGGGGGCGGCATTCATGCTCGTGCAGCTCGCGACGCTCGACGAGGGACTGGCGACCGGCGTCTACGGCGTGCTCCCCGAGCGCGTTCCGGAGGTGAAGCGCCTGCTCGGTATCCCGGCCGACGTCCATTTCGTGTGCCTCCTGACGATCGGGCACCAGGCGCCTGACCCGGGGGAGGGTGCGCCGGTCTCCCGGCTCTCACAGCGGCGCCTGCCGCTCGACGAGCTCGTCCGCTGGGAGCGGTGGGCGACATGAAGCGCCGCTTCGCGATAGGGTGTGGTGTTTGCGGCCCGGGACACCAGGGTATTCCGGGCCATCGTTCCCTCGGACGGAGGAGTCGCCCATGCATCCGCACTCGACGATCCACGACTCCGTCTACGCACGGCCGGTGCACGGCGGAATGCTTCGCGTCTGTCAGAGCCCCGGTTGCGTGACGCTGACGATGGGCGGGACGTGCGTCGCGCACGATCCGCCGGTCACCGTCGTCTTCCCCCGCGGGCGCCCGTACGTCGCCACGCCTCCGCAGTCAGGCCAGCTCGTCACGATGCGCCCGGCCTCCTGAAGTACCCCGTTCGAGGCATGCAGTTTCCGGTCGGGCCATGAAGCTGAGCGCATGGGCGCATTCTCGGGATGGCACGTCGCGCAGCGAGCCGAGCTTCGTCTCGTGCTCGGAGGCGGTCAGGGGGGCCCCGCGCCGGCCGTCGTCGAGTTGCGGCCCGTAGGACGGCTCCGGCTCGTCGAGCCCCCGAAGACCGGCCGTCGCCCGCCGCGCCGCCGGCGCTCCGGTCTAGCGGCGCTCAGTTCTCAGATCAGTCGCTTCTCGAGGTACGCCGCGAGGCGCGTCAGCGGGAACGAGATCAGGAAGAAGATCACCATCACGCCGGCGAAGATCTCGAACGCGTGGATCTCGCCGATCCCCGCCGGTGGGAAGAACGTGAGGCGCTCGGTCTGGGACTTCGCCGCCTGCAGGAGCTCGATGCCGCCGATGACCGCCGCGAGCGTCGAGTTCTGGATGATGTTGACGAGGAGGCCGACGCCCGGCGGCAGCAGCCTGCGGTAGGCCTGCGGCAGGATCACGGAGCGGTGGCGGGCGACCCACCCGAACCCGAGCGCCGCGGCGGCCTCGTGCTGTTCACGCGGAATCGACTGCACCGCACCACGCGTGGCCTCGGCGACCTGGGCGCTGCCCCAGAGGATCAGGGCGATCGACGTGGCGGCGATCGCCCCGAACTCGAGCGTCGGGGAGAGGGTCGGGAGCCCGAAGTACACGATGAAGACCGTGACGAGGATCGGC
This sequence comes from uncultured Actinomycetes bacterium, assembly GCA_963734045.1. Classification (GTDB taxonomy): domain Bacteria; phylum Actinomycetota; class Thermoleophilia; order Gaiellales; family Gaiellaceae; genus Gaiella. Next base: position 314,914 of record CAVTFU010000010.1, read on the forward strand.
AGGCCGCGGAAGACCTCGATGTAGAAGCGGATCACCATCCGCGACGGCCGGAACTCGATCGTCAGGAGCGTCCCGAGCGTCACTCCGATGATCGCGCTGCCGACGACGGCGATCGCCGAGATCAGGAGCGTCGCCGGCAGGCCCTCAGTGAGGATGTAGCGCCAGACGGGCTCGACCCAGGTCGGCATCTACCGCGTCTCCGGGAGCGCCAGCCGGGACTCGAGCAGACGGATCGCTGCCGAGAGGCTCCAGACGATCGTGAGATATCCGACCGCGAGCACGGTGAGCGCCTCGAGGGTCTCGAGGGTCAGATTGGCGATGTTGATCGCCGTCGTCGTCAGCTCCGGGTAGCCGATCACGTACACGAGCGACGTGTTCTTCACGATCGAGATGTACGTGTTGATCGACGACGGAAGCGAGATGCGACCTCCGATCGGCAGCGTCACGTTGAGGAACGTGGCGAAGCGCCCGAAGCCGAGCGCGAGCCCGGCCTCCCGGTAGCGGGTCGGAACCGCCTCGAACCCGGCGCGGAAGTTCTCCGTGTTGAAGGCGCCGCCCCACAGCATGACCGCGAGCCAGGCGACCGTGAAGGCGTTGAGCCGGATCCCGGCCTGTGGGAGCGCGAAGAAGAGCATGAAGATCTGCACGAGGATCGGCGTGTTCCGAATGATCTCGACGTAGACGGCCGCGACCTGGCTGACGACCGGGATGCGGTGGGCGCGGGCGGCGCCGAGCACGACACCGATGACGAGCGCCCCGGCGATCGCGATCGCGGAGATCTTGAGCGTGTTGACCAGGGCGTCGAGGAGCTCGCGCCAGTTCTCCGACACGAACGCCCAGAGGTCGTAGGTGACGAGCAGCATGGGTGCAAGCGAGTGGCGGCCGCGTCGCCGCGGCCGCCACTCGCGGGTGCGTTCAGCCTACGGGCACACCGTGTCGGCGCTCGGAGCGCCCGGCGGGGGATACACCGAAGTTGTTGTTCGGTCGCAGGATGTTCCTGGAGAAGCCCGGCACGAAGCGCGGCGCGATGTTGTTCCTGATGATTGGCAGGAAGAGGTCCTTCTGCTTCATCAGATTGAGCCGCGCGTCCACCCACCGCTTGAGCTCCACGTTCCCCTGCTTGATGCCGATCCCGTACGGCGATTCGAGGAACAGGTCGTCGGTCATCTTCGCCGTGGGATTGGTCGCCGCGATCAGCGCGAGCGACGTGTCGTCGAACATGACCGCGTCGGCGCGCCCCTGGTTGAAGGCGAGGACGGCATTCGTGACGCTGTCCAACACGACGACCTCGGTGCCGGTGAAGCACCGCTTCATCCAGCGGTCGTAGATCGACCCGCTCGTCGTGGCCACCTTCTTGCCGCGGATATCGGCAAGTGTCCGGATCGGCGAGTCGTTCTTCACCAGCAGCCGCCCCGTTGCCTTGTAGTACGCCCGCGAGAAGTCGATCCGCGTGTCCCGATCGGTCGAGTAGCTGAACGTCGAGATGACGAGATCGACGCGATTGGTCGTCAGCAGCGGCTCGCGGACGGCGGTCGGTGCGCAGACGTAGGTCAGCCGCTGCGCGCGGCCGAAGGCGTATCGCGCCAACTGCTTCCCGATCTCGACATCGACCCCTGCGTTCTTGCCGCGGACGTCGAGGTACCCGAACGGCGGCGTATCGCACTTGACGCCGACGATGAGCCGCTTCCGATTCGCGATCTCGGCGGGCAGCTTCGGCAGCACCGGCGCCTTGGCCTCGGCCCGCGTCGCTCCGGTCGTCACCGTGGGCTGGGCAGAGCCCAGCGTCGCGGCGACGAAAGCGACAACGGCGACCCCCGCCGTTGCCAGGATGAATCTCCTCATTCTGCGTCTCCTTCCGCTTCTGTGATTGTCAGGTCCTCGAGAGAATGGGTGAGCTGGAGGGATCGGCGCAGGAAGCGCCGCGTCCGCTCCTCGCGAGGGTTGTCGAGCACGTCGGCCGGACGGCCCTCCTCGACGATCTTCGCGTCGTCCATGAACACCACGCGATCGCCGACCTCCCGCGCGAACTGCATCTCGTGCGTGACGACGAGCATCGTCGTCCCGGAGCCTCGCGCGAGGTCCCGCATGACGACGAGCACCTCGCCGACGAGCTCCGGATCGAGCGCCGAGGTCACCTCGTCGAAGAGCATCACCGCCGGCGACATCATCAGCGCGCGGGCGATCGCCACTCGCTGCTGTTGCCCGCCCGAGAGCTGGTGCGGGTGCTGGACGGCTTTCTCGGGCAGCCCGACGACCTCGAGCAGCTCGCGGGCCCGGCATTCCGCCTCGTCGCGCGGCAGCTTCTTGATCCTGCGTGCGGCGAGGGTGAGGTTGTCCATCACCGTGAGGTGCGGGAAGAGATTGAACTGCTGGAAGACGATTCCGATCCGCTGCCGTACGGCCGAGACGTCGACCCCTTTCGCGGTGATCTCCTCGCCCTCGAAGGTGATGCGGCCCGCCTGGATAGGCTCGAGGAGGTTGACGCAGCGCAGGAGCGTGCTCTTCCCGCTGCCGCTCGGGCCGATGATCACGAGCACCTCGCCCTGGGCGACCTCGAGATCGATGCCGTCGAGAACGAGGTTGTCGCCGAAGCTCTTCCGGACGCCTTCGAGCTGGACGATCGGGCCGAGCCGACCGCTCTTCGGCTCGGCCGCGGTGTCTTCGACGACGCTCACAGGCGGGAGAGTAGTTGCCAGATCGTCATCGGAAGGCGATTGGACAGAAACCGGAGCCGCGCGTCAAGGGCGCGTAGGATCGCCCCGTGCAGATCCGTGCCGCGGTGCTCGAGGAGTTCGGCCGCCCGCTCGTCGTCCAGTCGGTCGAGCTCGCCGAGCCGAGGGCCGGCGAGGTCCTCGTGCGGCTCGTCGCGTGCGGGGTCTGCCACACCGACCTCTACACCGCGTCGGGAGCCGATCCGACCGGGTACGCACCGTGCGTGCTGGGTCACGAAGGCGCCGGCGTCGTCGAGCGCGTGGGGGAGGGAGTGACGCTCGTCTCGCCCGGAGACCACGTCGTGACGCTCTTCGCGCCCGGAGTGCGGAACATGCGTCCACTGCCGCTCCGATCGCACGAACCGGTGCATCGCGATCCGGGATCAGCAGGGCCTCGGCTACCTGCCCGACGGCACGACCCGTCTGTCGCGGTCGGGCGACGAGCTGCGGCACTTCATGGGGACCTCGACGTTCGCCGAGTACACGGTGATGCCGGAGATCGCGCTCGCGAAGGTGAGCCCGGAAGCCCCGCTGGACGGCTGCGCCCCGTTCGCCTGCGGGCTCTCGACGGGCATCGGCGCGGCGCTGTACACGGCGCGGGTGGAGCCGGGCTCGACGTGCGTCGTCTTCGGATGCGGGCTCGTCGGCCTCGGCGCGGTGATCGGCGCGAGACTCGCGGGCGCGGGTCGCGTCGTCGCGATCGATCTCTCGGAGGAGCGCCTCTCGCAGGCGCGACACCACGGGGCCACGGACACGAGACTCGCGGCGGACGACACGGTGGACTGGATCAGGAGCGAGACCGGCGGCTTCGGCGCCGACTACACGTTCGAGGCGACCGGCAACGTGCAGGTGATGCGCCAGGCGGTCGAGGCGGCCCGCGAGGCCTGGGGGCTCGCGACGATGTGCGGGGTCGCGGGCAAGGGGGAGACGCTCGACGTCGTCCCTCGATTCCTCATCACCGGCCGGCGGGTCGCGGGCTCGTCCTTCGGCGGCGTCAAGGGGCGGACTCAGGTGCCGCAGCTCGTCGACCGCTGGCTGGCCGGGGAGATCGACGTCGAGGCGCTCATCTCGCATCGGATCGGGCTGGACGACGTGAATCATGGCTTCGAGCTGATGGAGCGGCAGGACGGGATCCGGAGCGTGATCGGGTTCGAGTGAGCGACGCGCGCACGCGGAGGCCGTAGGGCGCCGCGTGCTCGCGCTGCGAAGTCGTCCGCACGTCGCCTCGCCAGGGACGGACGTCGCCGTCGCGTCCGCCACGCGGGAAGGAAGGCGGAGGCCCCCGCCGGAGCGGGGACCTCCTGAACCGACACGGCGTGCGCGAACGACGGCGGGACGCTGCCGTCGCTTCCCAGGCGCAGGCCGAGTCGGACGAACCCGTTGCCGAGAGCCCTCCGCAGCGGGCCGGCCGGTGAGGGACGGGCCGAGCGACGGAGCGCGGACACACGGACGGCGGCCAGCTCCCGGCGGATCTCGGTGGCGTGGGGCTCGAGCATCGCGCGTCCTCCTCTCCTTCGAGTATCTTTAGATCGAACTACTTGAGATGAAGCTACACGATGGGAACCCTTGACGTCAAGAATCTCGAGGTGGAGAATCAGGCCGTGGCCTCGATGACCCGTCCGGGCGACCGAACGCGATGCGGTCGACGCCGCGCTCGAGGTGTGGGGGCGCGAGCTTCCCGACCTCGACCTGGAGACGGAGGGAATCGTCGAGCGCATCGACAAGCTCGGCCGCTACGTCGAGAGCGCGATGCAGGGGACGCTGGAGGCGCACGACCTGAGCCACGGCGAGTGGAAGCTGATGGCGCATCTGCGGTGGGGCGGCCCTCCCTATCGCGGGAAGCCGGGCAAGCTGGCCGAGCGGCTCGGGCTCTCGAGCGGCGCGATGACCAACCGCCTCGACAACCTCGAGCGGCGAAAGCTCCTCCGCCGCGTCGACGACCCCGACGATCGGCGCGCCGTCTTCATAGAGCTGACCGACAAGGGCAAGCGGCTCTGGGACAAGGCGGTCGGCGCCCAGGCGGAGAAGGAGTCGCTGATCACGACCGTGCTCGACGACCGCGAGCGGCGAGAGCTGAACGAGCTGCTCCGCCGGCTCGTGCTCGCGTTCGAGCGCGAGCACGGGTCGCTGAAGCGGAAGGACGGCGAGCGCGCGAAGTAGCGACGGCCGCGACTATCCTCGCGGCCGTGAAGGTCACGCTTCCCGACGGCAGTCCGCTCGAGCTGGCCGACGACGCGAGTGCGCTCGACGCCGCCCGTGCGATCGGGCCGAAGCTCGCAGAGCAGGCGGTGCTCGCCCGCGTCGACGGGGAGCCTCGCGACCTGCGGCTGCCGCTCCACGAGGGAGCGAAGCTGGAGATCCTCACGACGCGCGATCGTGAGGATCCCGACGCCCTCGCAGTGCTGCGGCATTCGGCCGCGCACCTTCTCGCCGAGGCGGTGCGGCGGCTCCATCCAGGCGTCAAGGTGGCGATCGGGCCGCCGATCGAGAGCGGCTTCTACTACGACTTCGAGTTCCCGGAGCCGATCCGCGAGGAGGACCTGGAAGCCATCGAGGCCGAGGTGCGGCGGGAGCTCGCCGAGGGCCGTACGTGGGAGCGGGAGGAGATCGACCGCAGCGCTGCGCGGGCGCGCTTCGAGGCCGACGGCGAGGCGTACAAGGTCGAGCTCGTCGACAGCGCCGAGGGGGACATCTCTCTCTACACGCAGGGCGACTTCACGGACCTGTGCCGTGGCCCTCACCTCCAGAGCTCGGGTCCCATCAAGGCGTTCACGCTCACGGGGCTCGCGGGCGCGTACTGGCGGGGCGACGAGAAGAACACCCAGCTGACGCGGATCTACGGGACGGCCTTCTTCTCGAAGGACGACCTCGACGCCCACCTCGAGCGCCTCGAGCAGGCCCGGGCGCGCGACCACCGCCGCATCGGGCCGCAGCTCGACCTGTTCCATCTCCAGGACGCCTCTCCCGGGTCGCCCTTCTGGCATCCGAGGGGCATGACGCTGTGGAACGTGCTGGAGGACTTCCGCCGCGCCGAGAACGCTCGGCGCGGGTACCTGGAGGTCAAGACGCCGCTCATCTACGACAAGACGGTCTGGCAGACGTCGGGTCACTGGGAGAAGTTCCGTGGCGAGATGTTCCTCGTCGCGGGCGAGGGGGAGGAGCCGCGCGCGGGGCTCAAGCCGATGAACTGCCCGGGCCACATGCTGCTCTTCGGGAGTCAGCTCCGGAGCTACCGGGATCTCCCGCTTCGGTACGCGGAGGCGTCGACGCTGCACCGCAACGAGCCGACGGGCACGCTGCACGGGCTCCTGCGCGTGCGGCACGTGACGCAGGACGACGCGCACATCTTCTGCTCGCGGGAGCAGATCGAGGAGGAGATCTTCGGCTGCCTCGACTACGCCGCGTTCCTCTACGACCTCTTCGGCATGGATGCGCGATTCGAGCTCTCCACCCGGCCGGACTCGAAGCTCGGGACCGCCGAGGAGTGGGACTTCACCGAGGGCGCCCTGCGCGCCGCGCTCGACCGCCGCGAGATCGAGTACGAGGTCGGCGAGGGGGAGGGCGCGTTCTACGGTCCCAAGATCGACCTCCACATGCTCGACGTCCTCGGCCGCTCGTGGCAGATGGGAACGATCCAGCTCGACGCGCAGATGCCCAAGCAGTTCGGGCTCACCTACATGGGGGCCGACAACGTCGAGCACACGCCGTACGTCGTGCACCGAGCGCTGCTCGGGTCGCTCGAGCGCTTCATGGGGATCCTGATCGAGCACTACGGCGGCGCGTTCCCCGTCTGGCTCGCACCCTCCCAGGTGCGGGTCCTGCCGGTCGCGGCTGCGCACCGGGAGGCCGCCGCCGAGCTTCTCGGCGCACTCCGGCTCGCCGGCGTGCGGGCGGACGCCGACGAGCGGGAGGAGACGCTCGGCAAGCGCATCCGCGAGGCCGAGCTCCAGAAGGTCCCGTACGTCGTCGTCTGGGGCGACCGCGAGACCCGCGAGGCGATGGCGGTGCGGAAGCGCGGCGGCGAGGGCGTGTCCACGATGTCCCTCGACGAGCTCGTCGAGGAGGTCGCCGAGCAGAGCCCGCAGGGGCGCGGCTGAAGCCCCGCTGCGGTCTGGTAATCTCCGAGCCTGCAAGCAGGAGCGGCATCGCCCCTCACCTCGCCGGCCACGCGCCGCGCGGGGTTCAACCGAGTCGGATCCGACGAGGGAATGCCGCCGCTGCATGCAGTGGCGTTTCCACGAAATGAGGAGGATCGACTCGGCTTGGTGACCAGCCTTTGAGACCACGGCGTCGTCCCGAAGACAGGACGCGTCCCGTCGTCCAGCAAGATCGGATCAACGAGCAGATCCGCGTGCCGCGGGTCAGGCTCGTCGGTGAGGACGGGGAGCAGATCGGGATCAAGGACACGAAGGAGGCGCTCGAGTATGCGTACTCGAAGAACCTCGATCTCGTGGAAGTCGCCAAGGAAGCCGACCCGCCCGTAGCGCGTGTCATGGACTACGGCAAGTGGCGCTACGAGCAGGAGCAGCGGGCAAAGCAGGCGCGGAAGCACCAGTCGACCATCAACGTCAAGGAGATCAAGTTCAGGCCGAAGATCGGCGTCCACGACTACGAGACGAAAAAGGGCCACGTCGTCCGCTTTCTGAACCAGCGGGCGAAGGTGAAGGTGACGATCATGTTCCGGGGGCGGGAGAACCTCCATCCGGAGCGGGGTCGGATCTTGCTCGAGCGGCTCGCAGAGGACGTCAAGGAGCTCGGACAGGTCGAGCAGCAGCCCACGCTCGACGGCAGGAACATGGTCATGTTGCTCGGGCCGACGAAGAACGCAGGGGTGAAACGAGATGCCGAAGCAGAAGACGGGAAGCGGAGCGAAGAAGCGGTTCAAGGTGACCGGCAGCGGGAAGCTGACGCGCCGGCACGCGATGCAGAGCCACAATCTCACGAAGAAGTCGTCGAAGCGTAAGCGCGACTTCGGCAAGGCCCAATCCGTCGCGAAGGTCGACGTGAAGGCCGTGAAGAAGCTCCTGGGGCTGAAGTAATGGCACGCGTCAAGCGATCCGTTCATGCGCGCAAGAAGCGCCGCAAGGTGCTCGAGCAGGCGAAGGGGTACTACGGCCGCAAGAGCACGCACTACCGCTATGCGAAGGAGCAGGTCGAGCACTCGCTCGTCTACGCCTACCGGGACCGGCGGAACAAGAAGCGGAACTTCCGCTCGCTCTGGATCGTCCGCATCAACGCGGCGGCCCGGGTGAACGGGCTGTCGTACAACCAGTTCATGCACGGCCTCAAGGGCGCCGGGATCGAGCTCGACCGCAAGTCGCTCGCCGATCTCGCCGTGGCCGACCCAGCCGCGTTCGCCGCGGTCGCCGAGAAGGCGAAGTCGGCGCTCGCGTCGGGCGACGACTCGGCGCAGGCCGCCTGAACGACCTCGCTCGACCGGCTGCTCCGAGTGCGGAGTGGCCTCTGGGAGACTGGCGGCGTGATCACCTCCCGAGACAACGCCACCCTGAAGCTCGTCCGGAAGCTGCTCGGCCAGCGAAAGCACCGCGACGAGACGGGCCTCTTCGCCGCCGAGGGCGAGGATCTCCTCGAGGCGGCGCAGGCCGCGGGCATCGAGCCCGTGCATCTCCTCGTGGCGGGAGAGACGGTCGAGGCGGAGCTTCTCGCCGGGGCCTCGACGCTCCCGCACCCGGCGCGAGCGATCGGCGTCTACCGACGCGAAGACCTGCCCTCGGTCCGAAGGGACACGTGCCTCGCCCTCTGGCGGCTCGTCGATCCCGGCAACGTCGGGACGTTGATACGCGACTGCGGACGCGTTCGACGCGGGCATCGCGCTCTCGGAGGGCTGCGCCGATCCGCTTTCGCCCAAGGCGCTGCGGGCCTCGGCCGGGGGCGATCTTCCGGGTGCCGCTGCTCCGGTGGGACGATGCGCCCGGGCGGCGCCTCGCGCTCGTCGCCCACGGTGGCGAGCCGCTTCGCGACGTCGACCTCACCCCGCCGCTGACCCTTTTCCTCGGCGCGGAGCGCGCCGGGCTGCCGGAGGAGCTCGACACGAAAGGTCGGAAGGTCACGATCCCCCTGCCGGGTGCCGCCGAGTCGCTGAACGTTGCCGCCGCCGGCGCGATCGCGCTGTACGAGGCGTCCCGGCGGAGCCCGCCTTGATGCGTCCCTGGAGGACCCGCTCGCGCCGCACGCTCCTCGACCGGAGCCCGTGGCTCTCGGTCGAGAGCCACGAGATCGAGCTCCCGGACGGGAGCGTCGTCGAGGACTGGCCGTGGCTCGTCGGCCGGGAGTTCGTGAACGTCGTCGCCGTGACCGAGGACGGGCGGTTCGTCGTCCTGCGTCAGACGAAGTACGCGGTGGACGGGGTCTCGCTCGCGCCGGTCGGCGGCTACGTCGAGGACGGCGAGGCTCCGCCGGCAGCCGCGCGACGCGAGCTGCTCGAGGAGACGGGGTACGAGGCGACGGAGTGGAGGCCACTGGGCCGGTACGTCGTCGACGGCAACCGCGGGGCAGGCATCGGGCACCTGTACCTGGCGCGCGGTGCGCAGCGGGTCGCGGACCCGTCGGCGGACGACCTGGAAGAGCAGGAGCTGCTGACACTGAGCCGCGACGAGGTCGAGACCGCGCTGCTCGAGGGCGAGTTCAAGGTGATGTCGTGGGCGACGGTGGTGGCGCTCGCGCTGGTCGCGCTCGACCGTTAGCCGAACCCGCCTCCGCCGCCTCCGCCGCCTCCGCCTCCCCCTCCGGAGAACCCGCCGCCTCCACCGCCAGATCCCGACGAGGGCGGGGCGAGCGCAGAGCCGAAGCCGGAGGCGAGGTCCCCGATCGACATCGCCGAGGCACCGCTCCCGAGGTCGCCGTGGCCCGAGATCCAGTAGATCGTGCTGGCCTCTGCGAGTGCCTCGGGCATCGCGAGATGCGCGGCCTGCAGGACTCGGTCGGCGATCCCGAAGGCGATGCCGTAGACGAGCAGCCGCTCCCAGAGGTCGAGCGTCGCCGGTGGGGCTTCGTGGAGGCGCGGGAAGTCCTGCAGATAGCGTCGAAATGCGTCCCAGCGCTCTGCCTCGACCGCTGCGTCCCGTGAGCGGCGCCGCCAGAGCTTCCGGCGCGTGGAGGCGCCGAGCAGCACGGCCGCGTTGACGAAGGCGGCGAAGGCGAGGGCGAGCAGCACGACGTCGCTCCAGCGCGGATAGACGCTGCGCCACCCGTCGATCGCGATCCAGGCGAGCAGCGCCCCGATCCCCGCGAAGACGAGCATCCCGAGGACGAGCGGGACGAGGCCGAGCGACTTGAACCAGCCCCGCGCACCCACCTCGCCGGAGACCGCCGACTTGAAGCCGTCGAAGCGCGGCGCCATGGACGTGCGCTCCTTCTCGATCCTGTCGCGGAACTCCGAGAGGCGCACGCTGCCGCCGTCGAGAACGTCGTCGACGACGGTGGTCACCGGCTTCTCCCACGCCGTCAGCTCGACCGGCGTTCCCTGCGAGAGCTCGAGGTCGGAGAGTCCGCTCCGTGCGGAGCCCGGCCCAGATGCTCCTCTCGGTCGTCACCGGTTCCGCCGCGTAGTGGCCGCGGCGGATGAGGTCGAAGAGCGTCGCCGTGAACTCGAACGAGCCCGACTCGCCTCCCTGCCGCAGGAGGGTCGGCACGAGCGCAGGCTCGGTGTCGGTGGGAGGCTCCTGCTCGTACTCGCGGTCATAGCCCGTCTCGAGCTCGCGCCCGAAGAGCCAGAACACGAATGCCGCGATCAGGAGGGCCGGAAGCGTCCCGATCGCAAGCAGGAGCAGCGCCGTTCGCCACGGGCTCGAGATCGCATCGTCGATGCGCTCCTTGTCGCGCTCGTAGTCGCGGGCGTCGGCGAGCTCCTCGCCCGTGATCTTCTCGAGCCCGGGGCCGTCCTCGAGCCGCATGCCCGTCGTCGAGGTGAACGCCTCCCGCGGGTAGAGCGCCCGGAGCTCCACGAACTGCCCGGCAGAGATGTCGAGTGCGCGCAGAAGCGCTTCGGGCCCCTGCAGCGTGACATCGCCCCTCACCCAGACGGGATGGCCCCAGGCGCGGACGACGTCGCCCGGGCCGCGCATCGTCGCAGTGAGCCGGCCCAGGCGCTGCTCCCACTCGTCGCCCCAGACCTTGAGGTTGACGTCGACGACGTCGTCGTAGCCGACCGCGAGGCCCGAGAGCCGGTAGTGGACGACGAACGTCCGCTGCTCGACGCCGTTCGACGTGAAGCGCCAGACGATCCGCGTCCGCCCGCCGAGGTCCTCGACGCCGAAGGTGCCCGGCGGGCCGCCCGGCTCGAGCTCCGTCGGCGCGCCGGGCTGGAACGGGCGGCCGCCCTCCGCCACGCCGATCTCGTCGAGGCGCTCCCCCGAGCGGAGCGGGATCTCGCGGAAGCCGTAGGTGAACGACCCCGAGAACGCGACGGTGATCGACTCGTCGACGGCGACCGAGCCGTCGGGACGGACGTCTGCCCGGACGTCGCTCGAGACGAGCTCGTAGGTCTGGCCGTGGGCGACTCCCGCGAGCGTGAGCGCGGCAGCGACTGCCGCCGCGAGGACGCCGAGCCTACGTGCCACCGGGTGCGCCGCCCGCGCCGGGCTCGGCGGGCGGGGCCGGGGGCGAGGGAGCGACAGGTGCCGCCGGCGCGGCGCTCTCGCGCCGAAGTCGACCTGCGGGGCCTCGCGCTGCGTCACGTCGGTCTCGAAGAACTCGCGCTTCTCGAACCCGAACGGCCCGGCGAGCACGACCCCGGGGAACGTCTGGATCGCGTTGTTGAACGTGAGCACCGTGTCGTTGTAGACCTGCCGCGAGACGGCGATCCGGTTCTCCGTCCCGGCCAGCTCGTCCTGGAGCTGCCGGAAGTTCTCGTCCGCCTGCAGCTCCGGATAGGCCTCGGCGACCGCGAAGAGGCGGCCGAGCGCCGCGCCGAGGATCCCTTCCGCGGCCGCGGTCTCGGCGGGCCCCTGCGCCCTCTGGGCGTTCGCGCGCGCCTCGGTCACGGCCTCGAACGTGCCGCGCTCGTGCTCCGCGTAGCCGCGCACCGTCTCGACGAGGTTCGGGATCAGGTCCCAGCGCCGCTTGAGCTGCACCTCGATCTGCGCCCACGCGTTGTCGACGCGGTTCCGCAACCGGACGAACCGGTTGTAGAGCACGATCAGCCCGAGGACGAGCAGCGCGACGATCACGAGGACGATGATCCACACCATCGCGCGGATCCTACGTAGCGCGGCAGATCCGCGTCCACCCGCCTCGGTAGCATCGCGCGCCGATGCCGTCCGTCCGCGTCACGCGCCTCAACGTCACTCCCGTCAAGAGCCTTCGCCTCCACCATCCCGACGAGCTCGCGCTCGCGGCCGACGGGGCTCGAGAGGATCGTCGCTTCCTGCTCGTCGACGACGGGAAGCGGCTCTACAACGGCAAGCGCGACACGACGCTCGTCCGGTCGAGCGCGGCGTGGGATCCGGCCACGCGCGTGCTCGAGGTGACGCTCCCGGACGGCTCCGTGGTCGCCGCCGAGGCCGCGCGCGGGTCGGAGACGCTCGTCGAGGTGTACGGGCGCGCCGTCCGCGGATCGATCGTCGCAGGGCCCGTGGGCGGACGCGTTCTCGGACCTCGCCGGACGGACGTTGACGCTCGTCGAGCGCGACGACGGCGCCTGGGCGACGGACTCGAGGCCCACGACGCTCGTCTCCCGCGGCTCGCTCGCCCTGATCGACGGCGACGGGCGCCGGTTCCGGATGCTGATCGAGGTCGACGGCCTCGAGGCGCTCGCCGAGGAAGCGTGGCGGAACCGCCGGATCCGCGTGGGGGAGACGACGCTGCTCGTGGAGGGCCCGACGCCGCGCTGTGCCGTTCCCTCGGCGAGCCCCGACACGGGCGTGCGCGGACCGCGACGTCCTGCGCGAGCTGATCGAGACGCGCGGTCGCATCGAAGGTGAGGCGTGTCTGGGCGTGTACGCGCAGGTGCTCGAGCCCGGCGTCGTCCGGGTCGGCGACGCGGTCGAGCTGGTCTAGGCAGTCAACCCCGGCGCGAGCACACCCAGATCTGGTCCTCGCCGCCTTCCCAGGGCCGGCGGTCGAACCAGCCGTAGAGCGCCTCGACCTCGAAGCCCTGCGTCCTCGAGGAGGGCGTTCCACTCGGCGGGCGAGAGCCAGTGGAGCTCCATCGTCGCCGCCTCGTCCCGGCCGCGGACGGAGAGGACGAGCGTGCGCGTCCGCGCGTCCCAGTCCGCGCGCTCGAAGATCCCGGGCTCGCGCTCCAGCCAGAGGCCGTCCGTCTCCTCGATGTCCTGTGGGCTCGGCGTGAAGACGTCGAACACGAGTCTGCCTCCCGGCTCGAGGAGCTTCGCGGCCGCGCCGAAGGCGCGGCTCCGGTCCTCGTCGTGCGCCATGTGGAGCAGCGAGCGGAAGGGGATCGTGACGAGCGGGACTCGCTCGGTGACCGGCGGCTCGCGCAGGTCGCCGACGCGCAGGTCGAGCAGCTCGGCGACCCCTTCGCGCTCGGCGTACTCGCGGGCCACGGCGAGCATGCCGGGCGACTGGTCGACGCCGATCACGGGGATGCTCGCCTTCGCGGTCGGCACGGCGATCCGTCCGGTGCCGACCGCGAGCTCGACGACCGGGCCGCCCGAGGCGAGCGCCTCCTCGACGTAGAGGTCGACGTCCTCGGTCACCGACGCCGACCAGGGGTCGTAGAGCCGTGCGATCCGGTCGTAGAGCGCTCCGCTCACGGCTTGCGCGCGACGTAGATCGCCTCGCGGCTCGACTCGTCGAACGGACGGCGGTCGAACCAGCCGTACCGGGCCTCGACCTCGAGCCCCGCCTCGGCGACGAGGCCGTCCCACTCCTCCGGGTCGGTCCACCAGAGCTGCACCGTCGGCCCGTTCGAGAGCGTCAGGTCGATGCGCCTCGCCTCGAAGTCGTAGTCGACGCGATGACGGATGCCGCCCTGCTCGCGCCACTCTCCGCCGATCGCCTCGGCGACCGCAGGGTCGAAGACGAACGCGTTCCAGGCGAACCGCCCCCCGGGCACGAGCGCCGCAGCGACGCGGCGGAAGACCTGCAGCCGGTCGTCGCGGGTCGGCAGGTGGAGAAGCGAGCGGAACGGGCAGATGACGAGATCGGTCGGCTCCGCGAGCGCGAGCTCGCGCATGTCGCCGCGCCGGAGCTCGAGCTCGACGCCCGCCGCGGCGGCGCGGTCGGTCGCACCCGCGAGCATGCCCTGCGAGCCGTCGATGCCGATCACGCGCTTTCCCGTTCGTTGCGCGATCGGCACCGCGACCCGCCCGTTGCCGACCGCGAGCTCGACGATCGGCCCCTCAGCTTCCTCGGCCAGCGACACGTAGAAGTCGACGTCGTCGGTCATGTGGCCCGACCACGCGTCGTAGACCGCTGCGAACGCGTCGTAGTCCCCCACGTCAGCCATCGTAGGGCGAGATATATCTCGCCCCTGCCGGGCGCGCGGGATACCCTCGCTCCCCATGGACGTCGAGGCGCTCGAGCAGGCTGCCGCGGAGGCCGTCGCCGCCGCCTCGACGACCGACGAGATCGAGCGCGTGCGCGTCGAGTACCTCGGCCGGAAGAGCGAGCTCAAGCTCGCGCTGCGCGAGGTTCGCGACCGGGAGACCGGGATGACCCTCAACGCGGCCCGCGAGCGCGTCGAGGCGGCCGTCGCCGCCCGGGAGGCCGCGCTCGAGCGGGCGGAGCTCGACCGGCGGCTCGCCGAGGAGCGAGTGGACGTCACGCTCCCGGTCGCGGGGCAGGAGCGCGGCCGGCTGCACCTGATCACCCAGATCCGGCGGGAAGTGGAGGACGTGTTCCTCGGGCTGGGGTACCGGGTCGTGGACGGTCGCGAGGTCGAGACGACGCGCTACAACTTCGACGGCCTCAACTTCCCGCCCGGACATCCCGCGCGCTCGCCGCTCGCCTCGTTCTTCCTCGACGACGAGACGGTGCTCCGCACCGAGACGTCGCCGTCGCAGATCCGCACGATGGAGGCCGAGCGAGCCGCCGATCTACATCTGCTCCCTCGGACGCGTCTACCGGCGCGACACGTCCGATGCGACCCACACGCCGATCTTCCACCAGGTCGAAGGGCTCGCCGTCGACGAGGGGATCACGCTCGGCGACCTGATGGGCACGCTCGACGTCCTCTTCAGGGCGCTCTTCGGCCAGGAGCGCCGCACCGAGTTCCGGACCCACTACTTCCCGTTCACGGAGCCGTCGATCGAGGCCTACGTCTCGTGCCACGTCTGCGACGGCGACGGCTGCCCGGTCTGCCGTCACTCGGGGTGGATCGAGGTCGGCGGCGCCGGCATGGTCGACCCCAGGCTCTTCGAGTTCGTGGGGTACGACCCGGAGCGCTACTCGGGCTTCGCGTTCGGCTGGGGGCTCGAGCGGATCGCGATGCTGCGACACGAGTTCCCGGACCTCCGCGAGCTCTGGCGCAACGACCTCCGCTTCGCGAGGCAGTTCTGATGCGCGTTCCGGTCAGCTGGCTCCGCGAGTACGTCGAGACGCGCGCATCGGTGGCCGAGATCGCGCGGCGGCTCATGATCTCGACGCTCGAGATCGAGCATGTGATCGACGTCGGTGTCGCGGACGCGGGACGGCAACCTCGGTCGGTTCGTCGTCGGGCCGCGTCGTCTCCGCCGAGCCTCACCCGAACGCCGACCGTCTCCAGCTCTGCCAGGTCGACGTCGGGAAGCCCGACCCGCAGCAGATCGTCTGCGGCGCGTGGAACTTCGGAACGGGGGCGACGGTCGCGGTGGGGCTCCCCGGTGCGCTCCTGCCGGGGTTCCCGGGCCCGCTCGAGGAACGACCGCTGCGCGGCCAGGTCTCGCAGGGGATGATCCTCGCCGAGGACGAGATCGGGCTCGGCGCCGACCACGACGGGATC
Organism: uncultured Actinomycetes bacterium; assembly: GCA_963734045.1. Lineage (GTDB taxonomy): Bacteria > Actinomycetota > Thermoleophilia > Gaiellales > Gaiellaceae > Gaiella. The sequence continues at coordinate 330,526 of CAVTFU010000010.1, forward strand.
ATGCTCCTGCCCGACGGGCTCGAGCCGGGCACCCCGCTCGGCGACGTGCTGCCGCTCGTCGACCAGGTGCTCGACGCCACGCCGACGATCAACCGGCCGGACCTGCTGTCCATGGTCGGCATCGCGCGGGAGGTCGCAGCGCTCTGCGACGGCGAGCTGCTGCTGCCGCCGCCGGACGACCCGCCGATCGTCGACGAGGAGCCCGTCGAGATCCGGGTCGACGACCTCGCCGGCTGCCCCCGGTACATCGGCCGCGTCTTCCGCGACGTGCGCGTCGGCCCGTCCCCCCAGTGGCTGCGCACGCGGCTGCATCTCGCGGGGATGCGCTCGATCTCGAACGTCGTCGACGTCACGAACTACGTCATGCACGTCTGGGGGAGCCCGCTCCACGCGTTCGACCGGACAAAGCTCGTCGGCGGCCGGATCGTCGTGCGCCGTGCAGACGAAGGCGAGATGCTTCGCACCCTCGACGGGACGGCGCGCGACCTCGATCCGTCCGACCTCCTGATCACCGACGGAGAGAAGCCCGTCGCGCTGGCCGCGATCATGGGCGGCCTCGACTCGGAGGTCTCGCCCGAGACGACGGAGGTGCTCCTCGAGGCGGCCAACTTCGAGCCGATCGGCGTGCTCGAGGACATCCGAGCGCCTCGGGCTGCGGACGGAGGGGTCGAACAGGTGGGAGAAGGGCGTCGACCCGTACGCCGCCGAGCCGGCCGCGGTCCTCGCGAGCCGGTTGCTCGTCGATCTCGCGGAAGCCCGGCTCACCGGCTCGACCGACGTCCACGGTGGGCTGCCCGAGCGGCCGGTCGTCTCGCTGCGCCCCGACCGTGCGAGCCGGCTGATCGGGCTCGACGTGCCCGCGGAGGAGCAGGGCACCATCCTCGGGCGGCTCGGGTTCGACGTGACGGACGAGCTCCGTGCGACCGTGCCGACCTGGCGGGCACGCGACGTGACGCGCGAGATCGACCTCGTCGAGGAGGTCGCGCGGGTCGTGCTCGACGGCGTCCCGCACACGCTGCCCGTCCGGCGCGACGTCGCGGGACATCTCTCGCCGCTCCAGCGCTTCCGGCGCACCGTCGAGGACGTGCTCGTCGGCGCCGGGTTCTCGGAGGCGTACACGTGGAGCCTGACCGCCTCCGACCCGGATCCCGCCGCGCTGAGGCTGCCCTCGCCGATGAGCGCCGACCAGGCAATCCTGCGGACGACGCTGCTCCGCGGCCTCGTCGATGCGGCCGGGGTGAACGTTGACGCGGGCAACGACGGCATCCGGCTGTTCGAGCTCGCCCGCGTCTACCTGCCGAGCGGCGAGCAGCTCCCGGAGGAGCGCTGGCGGCTCGGCGGGATCGCGGCGGGCGGCTTCGAGGCGGCGCGCGGGGCCCTCGAGGTGCTGCACGAGGCGTTGCACGTCCCGTTCGAGCCGCGGCGTGCGTCGTTCGACCACCTCCACCCCGGGAAGGCCGCCGAGACGGAAGCCGGGTGGCTCGGCGAGCTCCATCCGTCGCTGCTCGAGGGGAGCTGGGGCGTCTTCGAGCTCGACCTCGTGCGGTTGATGGAGCCGCTGCCCGAGCGGATCCTGTACGACGACGTGATCACGTTCCCGGCGAATCGCCAGGATCTCGCCGTCGCAGTCCCGGAGGACGTCGAGGTCGGCGCGCTCGCCGCCGCCGCACGGGAGGCCGCGGGGGAGGACTTGCGCAGCGCTCATCCGTTCGACGTCTACCGCGGCGAGCAGGTGGGCGAAGGCCGCAAGTCGGTCGCGCTCCGCCTCGTGTTCCAGTCGCCGGAGCGGACGCTGACCGACGACGACGTCGCCGTGCTGCGCGAGCAGATCGTCGCCGCCCTGGCAGAGCGGTTCGGTGCCGAGCTGCGCACGGCGTGACGAATCCGATTCGCGTCTTGCCACGTACGAACGTGCGATGAGGCGCCGCTCACGCCATCGGGGTCGTCGCGCTCGTGGCACTCGGGCTCGTCGGGGTCGCACTCGCGGCTGCGTCCGAGACGAAGCTGAACGGCACGGTCGGGCCCGGGTTCTCGATCTCGCTGCAAACCGCGGAGGGCCAGGCCGTGACGCAGGTGGCAGCCGGCGAAGCCGAGATCCGGGTGGACGATCGCTCCGAGGAGCACAACTTCCATCTGACCGGCCCGGGAGGCGTCGACGTGACGACGAGCGTCGTCGGCGTGGGAGAGCAGACCTTCCGGGTCAACCTCGTCGACGGGCGGTACACGTTCGTCTGCGATCCGCACGCGGCCCCGATGCGCGGCACGTTCCAGGTGGGCACGGCAAGCCCGCCACCGCCACCGCCGCCCCACCGCCACCGCCTCCACCCCCGCCCGCCGGCGAAGCCGAAGCCCACCGCGGCGGTCGGCGCGCGGCTCGCGCTGACCGTCGGCCCCGGGTTCACGATCTCGCTGCGGACGCTCGCCGGGCGGAAGGTGACGCTCCTCCGGCCGGGGGCCTACACGGTGCAGGTCCGGGACCGCTCGAACGCGCACAACGCCCGGCTACGGGGCGCAGGGGCTGCGCGGGCGACCGGCGTCGGCTTCATCGGCTCGAAGACCTGGCGCGTCGTGCTTCGCAGGGGAACGCTCGTCGTCCAGTGCGACCCGCACAAGGCGACGATGCGGCAGACCGTCCGGATCGCCTGAAGCTCGCGGCGCTGTCCGGCCACGCGCCGGTGGGTCAGAGCGCCTTGCCGCCGACGTACCAGACGGCGCCCTGCGTGGCGACGTTGTCGGTCTCGGAGAGCGCCCGCAGGACGGCGACCCGTCCGCCGATCCCCTCGTCGTCGAGCCGCTCGAAGCAACGGCGGGCCATGGCGGGAGCCACGCCGTAGCCGGCACGTCTCGCACAGCGAAACGTGAACGCCGCGCGTGCGCGGTCTCGTGTCGGATTGAGCGGCGCGGCGAGGAGCGCCGCACGCGTCAGCAGAGCGCTCGAGTCGAGCTCGAGTGCGCAGAGGAGGTCGCTCCAGTCGGCGGGTAGCTCCGCGACGACGCGGTCCCACGCGTCGGCGAGCGACGTGGACGGCTCCACGGAGGCGGGCTCGGCGAGGGCGGCCACCGCAGGGTCCGAGTCTACGACGGCCTGTTGCTCGAGGAGGCACCAGATCCGGGCTGTGTCGAGCCGGGCGAAGAGGCGCCGGGCGGCCTGCGGCCCTGCCGCGCCACCGGCACGCAGGACGCTGAACGCGAGCTGGTCGCCGGCGCGGCCGACGTTCATCGGGCCGAGGATCCGCGCTGCCTCCGAGAGCTCGCCCGGTTGCTCGGTGCGAAGCCGTAGCGCGATGCTCTCCCACCCGTCGGGCAGACGCCGCTCGAGCGCCTGCCACTGATCCACGAGCTTCACGGCGGTGAGCATAATGACGGCCGTGACGCAGGTCGGAGGAGAGCTGCAGGTCGTGTCCCGCCCGCTCGCCCGACGCGGCCCCGCCGGGCTCTGATGGCGACGGAGATCACGCTTCCCCGCCTCGGGCAGGGCATGGAGTCCGGTGTCATCGTCCGCTGGCTGAAGCAGGAGGGCGAGACCGTCGCGATCGGCGACCCCCTCTACGAGCTCGACACCGACAAGGTGACCCAGGAGGTCGAGGCGGAGGTCGAGGGCGTCCTGCAGAAGATCGTCGTGGCCGAGGGCGAGGTCGACGTCGGGGCGACGATCGCCATGATCGAGACCGACGGCGCCGCGCCGGAGTCGTCCGACGAGGGCACAGCCGAGCCCGAGGACGAGGAGGAGCCGAAGCCCGGCGACGAGTCCGCTGCGGCCGCGGCACCGCGCCAGGACGAGGAAGAGCCGTCCCAGGAGGAAGCCGAGCAGGAGCCCACTCCCGCGGAAGCGGCCGTGGAGCCCGCGCCGTCGTCCGAGGCAGGTGACGCGCGCATCAAGGCCTCGCCGCTCGCCCGCCGCATCGCGCGCGAGCGCGGCATCGACGTCGGCTCCGTCACGGGCACCGGACCGGAGGGGCGCATCCTCGCCGAGGACGTCGAGAAGGCGCCTACCGGTGCCCCGGCAGCGACGGAGCAGGCTGCCCCAGCACCACCCTCGGGCGAGGTCGAGGTCGTGGCGCTCTCCTCGATCCGCAAGACGATCGCCCGTCGCCTGACCGAGGCATGGACGGCGCCCGTCTTCCAGCTCGGCGTCTCGGCGGACATGAGCGAGGTACTGGCGCTGCGCGAGCGGCTCGTCGAGCGCCTCGCCGAGGGCGAGGCGAAGCCGACGGTCAACGACGTCCTCGTCAAGCTCGCTGCGGTCGCGCTCGTGCGTCACCGGCCGGTCAACGCGACCTTCACCGGTGAGGAGATCCAGCGTCACCCGGCCGCGCATGTCGGGATCGCGGTCGCGGCGCCCCAGGGGCTCGTCGTGCCGGTGGTGCGCGACGCCGACCGGCGGACCGTGCAGGAGATCGCGCAGGTGCGGGCCGATCTGGTCGGTCGGGCACGCGAGTCGAAGCTCAAGCTCCCCGATCTCGAGGGCGGCACGTTCACGATCTCGAACCTCGGCATGTTCGGCGTCGAGCAGTTCACCGCCGTGCTGAACCCACCGCAGGTCGCGATCCTCGCGGTCGGCTCGGTGCAGGACGAGGCAGTCGTCCGCGAGGGAGCGATCGACATCGTGCCGATCGTCCGCATGACGCTGACGTGCGATCACCGCGCGATCGACGGTGCGGACGGCGCCGCCTTCCTCCAGACGCTCGTGGACCTCGTCGAGCGGCCGGCACTCGCGCTGTGAGCGCGGGTGAGACCAAGGTCGTCGTCCGTCGCGGCGGGGCCCAGGACGCGCGGTTTCTGCGGGACATGCTCCACCACGCCTACTACTGGAAGGAGCGTGCGCCCGACGCGGGACCCGGGCCCGTCGCGCTCTACGTGAAGGCGTGGGGACGGCCCGGCGACACCGGCGTGATCGCGATCGACCAGGGGTTCCCGGTCGGTGCCGCCTGGTACCGGCTCTTCGACGAGGCCAGGCCCGGGTACGGGTTCGTCGACGAACGGACGCCCGAGCTGGCGATCGCCGTCGTGCCGAACGCCCGCGGGCGGGGCGTCGGGTCGGCGCTGCTCGAAGCCCTGCTCGCGCGGGCCCGGGCGGCCGGGTACGCCGCGATCTCACTCTCCGTCGACCGCCGGAACGCCGGCGCGATCGAGCTCTACGAGCGCCACGGGTTCGCGCGGGTCGACGAGGATGCCGATTCGCTGACGATGCTTGCCCGACTCGAGTCACCCACATCCACGAACGAAGGGACCGAATCCGAATGAACGTCGACGTCGCCGTCCTCGGAGGCGGCCCGGCCGGGTACACGGCCGCGATCCGCGCTGCGCAGCTCGGCGGCAAGGTGGCCTGCATCGAACAGGAGCCGGCGCTGGGCGGCACCTGCCTGCGGGTCGGCTGCATCCCGACAAAGGCCTGGGTGCAGAGCGCCCACGCGCTCCACGATGCGCGCGAGACGTTCGCGAAGCTCGGCGTCCGGGTCGGCGAGCCGGCGCTCGACTTCCCGGCGGTCGCGTCGTGGAAGGACGGTGTCGTCGACCAGATGACCGGCGGCATCGCCTCGCTCTTCAAGGCGAACTCCGTCGAGTGGGTCAAGGGCAAGGGGCAGTTCACAGGCCCGACGACGATCGCCGTGGAGGGCGGCGAGGACGTGACTTTCACGAGTGCGATCGTGGCGACCGGCTCGTTCCCGGTGCGGCCGCCGATCCCCGGCCTCGACTCGCCGCGGTGCATCGACTCGACGGGCCTGCTCTCCCAGACCGAGGTGCCGCGACGCCTCGTCGTGCTGGGCGGCGGGATCATCGGCTGCGAGTTCGCGTCGATCTTCGATCGGTTCGGCACCGAGGTGACGATCGTCGAGATGCTGCCGTCGCTGATCCCCGCCGAGGACGAGGACGCGGCGAAGGAGCTCGCGAAGGCGTTCACGAAGCGCGGGATCGCATTGCACCTCGAGAAGCAGTGCACCGGCGTCGACGACCACGGCGACCACCTCACCGTGCATTTCGGGGAGGGCGAGAGCGTCGAGTGCGACCTGATGCTCGTCTCGGTGGGACGGGCTGCGCTCGTCGACGGGATCGGGCTCGACGCGGCGGGCGTCACCTTCGACCGGAAGGGGATCGGCACGGACGATCACCGCCGGACGAACGTGCCGCACATCTATGCCGCCGGCGACGTCGCGGGCTACTGGCAGCTCGCCCACACCGGCTTTCGGGAAGGGGAGGTCGCCGCCGAGAACGCGATGGGCCACGACGCGGTCATCGGCGAGCCTGCGGTGCCCCGCCCGATCTACACGGACCCCGAGATCGCGGGAGTCGGGCTGACCGAGGCGCAGGCCCGCGAGGCCCACGGCGACGACGTCGTCGTCGGACGGTGCCCGTGGGTCGCGATCGCGCGCGCAGTGATGTCCGGCGCGACGACCGGCTGGGTGAAGACGATCCACGAGAGGACGTACGGAGAGCTGCTCGGCGTCGTCATCGTGGGGCCACACGCCACCGACCTGATCGGCGAGGCGGTCGTCGCGCTCGACGCCGAGTCGACGATCGAGACGGTCGCGGACGGGGTCGCGCCGCACCCGACCCTTGCCGAAGGGCTCAAGGAGGCGAGCCTCGTCGCGCTCGGCCGGGCGATCCACCTGCCGCCGCGGCGCCGATAGAGTGTCGGCATGAAGGTGTCCGACCAGCGGAATGCGATCATCGGCGCGGCGGTCTGGTGGTACCTCCGCCGCGCGGTTCGGCAGCGCAGCGCGCGCGCCGTCGCAACGGTCACCGGAGCGCCCGAGACGCGCGGTCGCACGCTCCGGACGGTCGTCGGTGGGGTCCTGCTGGTCGGGCTCCTGGCAGGCGCACTCGTCGCCCTGAGGCGCATCGTGGGCGGCGACTCGTCCGTGTCGCCGATCACGGAGCCGCCGCTGTCGGCCACCGGCGACGGTGCCCCGGTCGACGCACCGGCCGTGTGACGACGCTCGGCGACCGCGACTCGGCACTGATCCGGCCGGCGCTCGAAGGCCTCGTCCCGTACGAGCCCGGCAAGCCGGCCGAGACGCTGCAACGCGAGCTCGGGCTCGACCGTGTCGTCAAGCTCGCCTCGAACGAGGGGCCCTACGGGCCGTTCCCGGAGGCGCTGGAGGCGATCGCCCGCGCGCTCCCGGAGTCGAACCGCTATCCGGACGCCGGGTGCTACCGGCTCAGGACGGCGCTCGCCGAGCGGCACGACGTGCCGTTCGAGACCATCGCGGTCGCGGCGGGCGCCGACGCCGTGATCGGCTACGTCTGCCAGGCGACCCTCGACCCGGGCGACGAGGTCGTGACGCCGTGGCCGTCCTTCACGAGCTACGTCCTCGACCCGCTGAAGCTGGCGGCGATTCCCGTCCGCGTCCCGCTCGACGACGGCCGGGTCGACGTCGATGCGCTCCTCGCCGCGGTGACGCAGCGGACGAAGCTCGTCTTCGTGCCGACCGTCAACAACCCGACGGGGACGATGGTCGCCCGCGCCGACCTCGAGCGTCTGCTCGACGGGCTCCCCGAGCAGGTTCTCACGGTCGTCGACGAGGCGTACTTCCAGTACGTCGAGGATCCGGCCTTCCCGGACGCGATCGAGGAGGCCGCGAAGCAGGGCAGACGCGTGCTCGTGCTGCGGACCTTCTCGAAGATCTACGGCCTCGCAGCGATGCGGGTCGGGTACGGCGTCGGGCCGGTGCCCGTCATCGAGGCGATCCACAAGGTGCGTCGCGCATTCGACGTGTCGACGCCGGCGCAGGAGGCGGCGCTCGCGAGCCTCGACGGCGCGGCCGAGCTCGCCCGCCGCGGCGCCGAGAACCGACGCGCGATGAAGGTGCTCGAGGCGCTCCTGCGGCGAAACGACCTCGAGCCAACAGGCCCGGCGGCAGGCAACTTCCTCTTCGTCGACGTCGGCGCGGACGCGGCGAGCGTGAACGCCGCCCTCTTGCGACGGGGCATCATCGTGCGACCGATGGGGCCGTTCGGCGCTCCGTCGGCGCTCCGGATCACGACGGGGACACCCGACGAGCTCGAGTTCCTCGGCGAAGGCCTGGCCGCCGTCTTCGCGAACTCCTAACGACTGCTTCCGGGCCGTCGGCTAGCGTTCCTGGCGTGGCGCGGCGGCGCCACTGTTCGATGCGGACGACACTGAAGAGAGCACGGGGCCGAGGCGCAGCGCTGGCCGGTGGAGCCACCGGGCCGACGGCGGGCGCGCTCGCGCCGGTCGCGATCTACCAGCAGCCGCCCGCGCCGCCGCGGAGCGGCTCGTCGCTCGTCCTCCGGATCCTCGGCTGGTCGGCGCTCGTCCTCGCCGTGCTCGTCGGCGGCACCGCCGGCGGCGCATACCTCTACGTCCACGAGTCCGTCGCCGCGGTCGCGCCCGAATCGGTCGAGGTGAAGCAGGCGCTGAAGGAGCTCGAGCTGCCGTTGCCCGGGCAACCCGCCACCGCGCTCGTGATCGGCTACGACCGGCGTGCGAACGAGGCGAAGGGCACCCCGTCGCGCTCCGACACCCTGATGCTCGTCCGCACCGATCCGGCCCAGAAGACGATCTCGATGCTGTCGTTCCCGCGCGACCTGCAGGTAGAGGTGCACTGCCCCGGGAACGGGTCGTTCGTCGGGAAGATCAACGCGGCGTACTCGAGTTGCGGCCCGAAGGGCACCGTGGAGACCGTCCGGCGGCTCACCGGGGTCCCGATCAACTACATCATCACCGTCAACTTCCGGGGCTTCCGTCAGCTCGTCGACAAGCTCGGCGGCGTCTGGATGGACGTCGACCGCCGCTACTTCAACGACCACGGTGGGCCGACGGGATACGCGAAGATCAACCTCCGGCCCGGCTACCAGCGGCTCACGGGGCTGAGGGCGCTCGACTTCGTCCGCTTCCGGCACACGGACTCCGACATCTACCGGAACGCCCGCCAGCAGCTCTTCGTCCGCGCGTTCAAGGACCAGGTCAAGTCGGCGTTCTCCGTGACGCGGCTGCCGCAGGTGATCAAGGTGATCACCTCGAACGTCGAGGTCGGGCAGGGAGGAGGGAAGGACGTCTCTGCGCGTGACGTCCTCTCGTACGGCGCGCTGGCCTACTCGCTGCCGGCCGGTCACGTCTTCCAGGCCCGGATCGAGGGGCTCGAGGGGTTTGCGGACCTCACCACGTCGAGCGAGAACATCCAGCGGGCGGTCCGGGAGTTCCGCAGCCCGGACGTCGAATCGCCGCGCAAGGCGACCGCCGTGGCGCTCGGTGAGAAGCTGAAGCAGCGTGTCCCGCCGGCGCGGGAGACGACGGTCACCGTGCTGAACGGCAACGGCGTCGAGGGCTCGGCCTCCACGGCCAACTACCTGCTCTCGCAGCGCGGCTACCGGATGGTGCTGCCTCCGAACGGGCTGCCCGCGAACGCGCCGAACTTCGCGTACTTCCGCACGACCGCGTACTTCGACCCGCGCGCGGCGGGGGCGAAGCAGGCGGCCGCGAGGCTCGCGAACCTGTTCGGCTCGGCGGACGTCAAGAAGCTGACCCCGGCGGTCCGGTCGCTCGGGAACGACGCGATGGTCGTCACCGTGGTCGGTCAGACGTTCCACGGACGGCTCGCGACGGCACCCGTCGACCAGACGCCGAAGCGCCAGGTGGCCTCGGTCACGTCCGGAGCGAGCGCGGTCACCGCCCTGCTGCGCCGCGAGCGCAACCAGGTCGACTTCCCGTTGATGGTGCCGACGAAGATCGAGCGATCCTCGTGGATCGACGGGGAGATGCCGGTGCGCGTCTACCCGATCGACCCCGACAAGGAGCACAACGCCGTCCGGCTCACGTACCGCATGGGGAATCGCAACGAGTACTGGGGCGTCCAGATGACCGACTGGGAGGACGCGCCGGTCCTTGCCGGCCGGAACTTCGTGCGGAAGATCGGAGGACGCCGCTACGAGCTCTACTACAACGGGCCGCACCTGCACATGGTCGTGCTCCGCACCGACGGGGCGTCGTACTGGGTCGTCAACTCGTTGCTCGACCGGCTCTCGAACGAGACGATGATCGCGATCGCGAAGAGCCTGCAGCCGCTCGCCAAGCTGCGCTCCGTGTAGCGGCCAGGGTCCGCGACTATCCTGCGCCGGTCGTGAGCGGGGGCGAGAAACAGATCGCGGTCTTCGGCGCGGGCTACGTCGGGCTCGTGACCGGCGCGTGCTTTGCCGAGCTCGGGCACCGGGTCGCGGTCCGGGACGTCATTCCCGAGCGGATCGAGGCCCTCCGGCGCGGCGAGGTGCCGATCCACGAGCCCGGCCTCGACGACCTGCTCGCGCGGAACCGCGAGCGGCTCACGTTCACCACCGACGTCACGGAGGCGATGGACGGCGCGGAGGTCGTCTACGTCGCGGTCGGCACGCCCCCGACCTACTCGGGCGACGCCGACCTCTCCGCCGTCTGGACGGTGGTCGACGAGCTGCCCGAGGTCGACCGCAGGATCATCGTCGCGATGAAGAGCACCGTGCCGGTCGGGACGGGAGCGAAGGTCAGGCACCGCCTCGACGCGCGCGGGCTCGGGCACGTCGGCTACGTCTCCAACCCCGAGTTCACCGCCGAGGGCACCGCGGTCAGGGACTTCATGGAGCCCGACCGCATCGTCATCGGCGCCTTCGACGCGGCGGACGCGGACGCGGTGGAGGCGCTGCACGCCGGGATCGACGCGCCGGTCGTGCGTGCCGACGTGGCGTCGGCGGAGATGACGAAGCTGGCGGCGAACGCGGCGCTCATGACGCGCATCTCGTTCATCAACGAGATCGCGAACGTCTGCGAGGTGACCGGCGCGGACGTCGTCAAGGTCGCGGAGGGGATCGGGCTCGACCGCCGGATCGGAAAGAGCTTCCTGCGGGCGGGGATCGGGTTCGGCGGCAGCTGCTTCCCGAAGGACTCGCTCGCCCTGAAGCAGCTCGCGGCGAACTCCGGCTACCACTTCCAGGTGCTGAACGCGGTGATCGAGGTCAACGAGCTCCAGAAGCGTCGCGTGATCGGCAAGCTCACCGAGCTCCTCGGCTCGCTGCGGGATCGCCGGATCGCGCTCCTCGGGCTCGCGTTCAAGCCACACACCGACGACACGCGAGAGGCGCCTGCCTTCGTCCTCGCGGGCCGGCTTCTCGCCGAGGGCGCGGAGGTGCTCGCGTGGGACCCGATCGCGAGCGCCGACGGCCTCCACGGCGTCGAGCAGGTCGCGACCGTCGAGGAAGCCGCGCGCGACGCCGACGCGGTGGTCGTCGTCACGGAATGGCCCGAGCTGGCCGACGTCGACTGGCCGGCCGTCGCGTCCACGATGCGCACGCGGGTGCTCGTCGACGGCCGCAACATGCTCGACCCCGAGGCGATGCGCAGCGCGGGGTTCCGGTACGCGGCGATCGGCCGCGCCTCCAACGGCCGGCCGTAGCCATGGAGGCGATCGTCCTCGCCGGGGGGAAGGCCGAGCGGCTCGGTGACGCGGCCGGCGGCGTGCCGAAGTCGCTCGTGCCGGTCGGAGGCCGGCCGCTTCTCGCCTGGCAGATCGGGCGCCTCGCCGCCGTCGGTGTCGAGCGCGTGATCGTCTCGTGCCTCGGGGGCCAGGAGGACGCGTTCGCGCGCGAGCTCGACGGGCTCGGCGTCGAGATCGTCTGCGCCGGCGAGCCCGAGCGCCTGGGACGCGGGGGCGGGATCCGGTACGCCGCGGGCTCGCGCCGTGAGAGCGGCGACGTCTTCGCGATGAACGGGGACGAGCTCGTCGATGTGGACTTCGCGGAGCTGCTCGACCGGCATCGGAGCACGGGCGCGGCGGCGACGCTCACGGTCGCGCAGCCGCCGTCGCAGTTCGGGCAGGTCGACCTGACGGACGAGGACGTCGTCACGGGGTTCCACGAGGTCTCGCGTGTGCCCTACTGGGTCAACTGCGGTGTCTACGTGCTCTCGGAGGGCGCGCTCCGGCGGTTCCCGGAGAAGGGCGACCACGAGTCGACGACCTTCCCCGAGCTCGCCGCCCAGGGCTCGCTGCGTGCATTCCGGCACACCGGGACGTGGCTCACGGTCAATACCCCGAAGGAGCTCCGTCGCGCCGACGAGTACGTCGCGCAGCACCCGGAGTGGCTCGCGTGACGGGCGCGTACTCGGTCACTCCGAGGCGGGTGGAGAAGCCCTGGGGCTGGGAGCTCGTGTGGGCGGAGGCGGAGAGCTACGTCGGGAAGCTCCTCTTCGTGCGGGCGGGTCAGGCGTTGAGCCTCCAGTACCACGAGGTCAAGGACGAGGCGTGGCTCGTGCAGCAGGGTCGCGCCTCGCTCGAGCTCGGCGCGGTCGGCGGCCCGCTCGAGACGGTCGAGATCGCAGAGGGCGACGCCTTCCGCTACCGGCCCGGCACCGTCCACCGGGTCACGGCGATCGAGGACACGCTGATCGTCGAGGTCTCGACACCGCATCTCGACGACGTCGTGAGGATCGAGGACCGGTACGGGCGAGAGGGGACGAGCGCGGCGTAGGCGGCCGTCGCTCGGCGAGCTAGAAGTAGAACGCCTTCCAGGCGTCCCACCACGTGTCGGCGCGGGAGACGATGGTGCGACCGTCGAGCCGCTCGATGCCCGGCCGGAACCGGAGCTTGTCGGGCGCGAGCGTGTGCTTGAAGACGACGGTGATCTCCGACGGGCTCCCGGGGTCCCAGGGCGCGACGGCGGTGAGGTCGGAGAGCGCCTGCTTTGCGCCCTCTTCGATCAGCCGGCGTGCGCGGGCAGGAGCGCGCTGTCGCGCCGCCTGCGAGCCGAGGCCGGTCTTCACCGCCACCGTCGTCAGGCCGTCACCGAGCAGGGCGCGGCCCTCCGCGCAGGCGACGTCGTCCCCCGTGACGAGCAGGACGGGGCATCCCCACGTCCCGCAGAGCGCCGCATGGATGCCGGTCTCGCCGACGGGCGTGCCGTTGAAGCTCAGGCTGAAGTAGTCCTGGCCCGAGACGGTGTGGTTCATCACACCGAGCGCCGAGCCTGCCATCGCATGCATGCCGACGAGCAGCGCGGCGTCGCAGCCCTCCTCGAGGAACGCCGTGTACTCCGTCCACTCGTTCTGCACGACGAACTCGCAGTCCGGGTCGAGGAGGTCGGGGACGAGGGAGTTGAACGACCACTCCGCGCCGGCGCCGTGGCAGTCCATGACGACGATCTCGGTCGCTCCGGCCGCCTTCGCGCCGCGCACCGCGGCGTTGATCTCCTCGGTGTAGAGCTTCCGCGCCTCCTCGTACATGGGCGAGCCGCCCTTCGTCTGGCCGCCCTTCGCCACCCCCGAGACGCCCTCGATGTCGCTGATCACGTGGACGCGCACGCGCGCAGCGTAGTCCGGCGAGGACATTGACACAACTGTGGTAAGGTTGCGCGGTGCCGACGTACACCGTCAGCGAGGCTGCGAGGCGAACCGGCTGGTCGCCCCGCATGCTTCGCTACCTCGAGGCGACCGGGCTCGTCGTGCCGACGCGCTCGGCGGCCGGCTACCGCCACTACGGCGACCCGGACCTCGCGCTCCTCAGAAGCCTCACCGAGCTCCGGCAAGGGCACGGCGTGGAGCTCTCGGACGTGGCGTTCGTCGTCCGGCTCCGGCGCGACTCGGAGCTCCGGCTGGCGGTGGAGCGCTGGCTCTCCGGGGCCACCGTGCCCGCGGAGGGAGCGAGCGAGGCCGACTGGATCGAATGGGAGCAGCGCAAGCACGAGCGCCTGCTCGTGGCCTGACCACACACAGAGAGGAACCATGGCGACGACCATCAAGCACGACGTGAAGGACCTCGGCCTCGCGGCCGAAGGCGTGCGACGCATCGAGTGGGCCGACCGGCAGATGCCGGTGCTGATCGCGATTCGCGAGCGGTTCGAGCGCGAGCAGCCGCTCTCCGGCTATCGCGTCTCGGCCTGCCTGCACGTGACGACCGAGACGGCCAACCTCATGCGCACGCTGAAGGCGGGTGGCGCCGACGTCGTCCTCTGCGCGTCGAACCCGCTCTCGACGCAGGACGACGTGGCGGCGGCCCTCGTCGACGCGTACGGGATCGGCACGTTCGCGATCAAGGGCGAGGACCACGACACGTACTACCAGCATCTCGAGGCGGCGATCGACCACCGCCCGCACGTGACGATGGACGACGGCGCCGACGTGATCGGCATCCTCCACTCCGCGCGGCGCGAGCAGCTCGGCGACGTCATCGCCGGCACCGAGGAGACGACCACCGGAGTGATCCGGCTTCGCGCCCTCGAGCGCGACGGCAAGCTCGGCTTCCCGGTCGTCGCGGTGAACGAGGCCCGCACGAAGCACCTCTTCGACAACCGCTACGGGACGGGTCAGTCCACGATCGACGGGATCATCCGGGCGACGAACGTGCTGCTCGCCGGTCGGACGTTCGTCGTCGCAGGCTACGGCTGGTGCGGGCGCGGCGTCGCGTCGCGCGCGAAGGGGCTCGGCGCCCACGTCGTCGTCACCGAGGTCGACCCGATGAAGGCGCTCGAGGCCGTGATGGACGGCTTCCAGGTGCTGCCGATGTCGCAGGCGGCCGAGGTCGGCGACATCTTCGTGACCGCCACGGGTGACAAGCACGTCATCTCCCGCGATCACATCGAGCGCCTGAAGGACGGTGCGATCCTGGCCAACACCGGCCACTTCAACGTCGAGATCGACATCCCGGCGCTCCGCTCGCTCGCAACAGAGACCCGCGAGGCGCGTGCGATGGTCGAGGAGTTCACGCTCACCAACGGCCGCACGGTCTACCTGCTCGCCGAGGGACGGCTCGTGAACCTCGCCGCGGCGGAGGGCCATCCCGCCCAGGTGATGGACATGTCGTTCGCGAACCAGGCGCTCGCCGCCGAGTGGGTGATCGAGAACGGCGCCTCGCTCGAGCGGAAGGTGTACGACGTTCCGACCGAGATCGACGAGGAGATCGCGAAGCTGAAGCTCGCGACGATGGGCGTCGCGATCGACGAGCTCACCGAGGAGCAGGCCGCATACCTCGCCTCCTGGGACGAGGGCACCTGAGCCGAGCCGCCGACGTCCGTGCAGCACCCGTAGGGGCGAGATATATCTCGCCCCTACGCATGTCAGGAGCAGCGCGAGAGCTGGAGCCGCACGAGATCGTCCGCCTCGAGGACGGCGCCGTCGTCGTCCTCGACCAGCGAGCCCTGCCCGACCGCGAGGTCGAGCTGCGCTGCCCGACGGCGGCCGCGGTGGCGGGGGCGATCCACACGCTCGCCGTCCGCGGGGCCCCGGCCATCGGGATCGCCGCCGGGTACGCGATGGCGCTCGCCGCCGAGCGCGGCGACGATCTCGACGCGGCGTACGACGTCCTTGCCGCGTCTCGGCCCACGGCGGTCAACCTGCGCTGGGCCCTCGACGAGCTGCGCGGTGATCCGACGCGGGAGCGTGCGCTCCGTCTCCATGCCGACGAGGTGGGGCGCTGCCGCGCGATGGGCGCACACGCGCTCGAGCTCGTCCCGGCGGGCTCGAGCATCCTGACCCACTGCAACGCGGGCGGGCTCGCGACCGGCGGTTACGGGACGGCGCTCGGGGCGATCCGGGCGGCATGGGAGGACGGGCGGGTGGAGCACGTCTGGGTCGACGAGACGCGCCCGCTGCTCCAGGGGAGCCGTCTCACCGCGTGGGAGCTCGAGCGACTCGGGATCCCCAACGCCGTGATCGCCGACGGCGCCGCAGGCTCGTTCATGGCTCGCGGAGAGATCGATCTCGTCGTCACCGGCGCCGACCGGATCGCGGCGAACGGCGACACCGCGAACAAGATCGGCACGTACGGCCTCGCAGTGCTGGCCGCGCACCACGGGATCCCGCTCGTGGTCGTCGCTCCGACCTCGACCCTCGATCCGTCGGCCGGATCGGGCGAGGCGATCCCGATCGAGGAACGGGACCCGGCCGAGGTCTCGGAGCGCTTCCCGGCGCGGAACCCCGCGTTCGACGTGACCCCGGCCGCGCTCGTCGGCGCGATCGTGACCGAGCTCGGGGTGCATCGGGCGCCGTACGGGGAGACGTTGCCGCGCGAGGTGGCGCGAGCGCGGTGATCCTCGACGAGCTCGATCCAGAGAGCCGGGCCACGCTCGAGCGCTTCGGGTTCGACCGGACGCGATTCGAGGAGCTGCGCGGTCGCATCCTCTCGGGCGAGCTCGGCCCGGAGTCGAACGTCGTCGCGGGAGCCGTGGAGCCGCCCGGAGCGGCCGACGTCGCCCTGCTACCTGTCGCGGGCACGTCGGAGTGGGGCGCCGCACGCGCCGCGGGCCTCGACGCGCTCGCCTCGGGCCGGATCGCGCAGGTCGTGCTCGCCGGAGGGATGGCGACCCGCTTCGGCGGCGTCGTGAAGGGGGCGGTCGAGGCCCTCGACGGACGGAGCTTCCTGGACTGGAAGCTCGGCGAGACGCGCCGGTTGGGTGAGGCCCTCGGCACGGAGATCCCGACCGCGTTGATGACGAGCTTCCAGACGGCGGACGCGACCCGGGCGCACGTCGCGGCGCTCGACCTCGCGGAGCCGCTCTGGTTCTCGCAGTTCGTCTCGCTGCGGCTCACCGGGACCGGCGAGCTCTTCCTCGAGGACGGCCGACCCTCGCCGTACGCGCCGGGGCACGGCGACCTGCTCGAGGCGATTCGCGGGTCGGGGACGGTCGCGGCGCTTCGGGAGCGCGGGGTCGAGCACGTCGCGGTGTCGAACGTCGACAACCTCGGCGCCCGGCTCGATCCCGTCGTGATCGGTGCGCACCTGCTCGCCGGCCGTCCGCTGACTGCCGAGGTCGCCGCCAAGGAGGGCGACCTGGGAGGCGCACCCGCCCGGGTCGACGGCCTACTCGGCCTCCTCGAGGGGCCGCAGTTCCCGCCCGCGTTCGACCAGTCGCGCATCCGGGTCTTCAACACGAACACGGCGACGATCGCCCTCGACGCGCTCGAGCGGTCGTTCGACCTCCCGTGGCTCTACGTCGAGAAGACCGTGGACGGCCGCGTCGCGGTCCAGCTGGAGCGTCTCTACCACCACATCTCGTGGCAGCTCGAGACGACGTTCCTCGAGGTGCCGCGGGCCGGGGCGCGCGGCCGGTTCTTCCCGATCAAGGAGCCGGACGACCTCGTCCGCTCACGCGAGGCGCTGAGCACGATGCTCGCGGCCTCGGTGCTCGACTGAGCCGGCGCGAAGTCGGCACGAAGCCGGCACGGTCCCGGCACCGAGAACGGCCTAGCGTGCGGCGCAATGGGCCTGCTCGGCCTCTTGCTTCCCTCGCGCTGCGCAGGCTGCGGCGTCCCTGGTCCGCCGCTCTGCCCGACGTGTGTCGCGGCACTCGTGCGGATCGCCCCGCCCGTGTGCGAGCGCTGCGGATGCCCCGGAGCGTGGCCCGTCCGCCGCTGCGTCGAGTGCGCCGGCCGTCGCCTCGCGTTCGCCCGGGCCAGGAGCGCGCTCGTCTACGACGAGCGGGCGCGCCCGCTCGTCTCGGCCTGGAAGGAGCGGGGCAGGCGCGATCTCGCGACGTCGCTCGCCACGATCGTCGCGGAGGTGCTCGCCCGTCCGGACGTCGACGCGCTGACCTATGTGCCGGGCGACCGAGAGCGGGGACGCGAGCGCGGCCACGTGCCCGCGGCGCGGCTCGCGAAGGCGCTCGGGGAGGTCTGGGGGATCCGGGTCGAGCGCCTCCTCGCCCGCACGGGGCCGTCGCTTCGCCAGGCGGGCCTGCGGGGGGCCGAGCGGCGAGCGAACGTGCGCGCGGCATTCGCGGCACTGCGGCTCCGCGCCGCCGCAGGTCGCGCTCGTCGACGACGTGTACACGACGGGCGCCACTGCGAGCGCCTGCGCGACGGCGCTGCGGCGCGCCGGGCGCACGCCGCGTCGAGGTCGTTTGCCTCGCACGGGCGGTGAGGTAGCGTTGCTGCACCACGAAGAGGAGGCGCCCATGCGGCTGAATCTCACGGTGCGGCACGGACAGGTGAACCCCGACGTCCGGAGCTACGTTGAGGCGAAGTTCGCGAAGCTGGGCCGGCGCCTCCGGGAGGGGACGCTCGTGGAGGTCGTGCTCGATCGCGAGCGGAACCCGAAGATCGCCGACGACCACATCGTCGAGGCGGAGCTGCACGTCAAGGGGCCGAACCTCCACGGGCGCGAGGCGTCGACGACGTACGAGGCCGCGACGGATCTGCTCGTCGACAAGCTCGAGCGCCAGGTCGAGCGCCTGCGCGACAAGAAGGTGCACGAGCCCCGTCGGCGGGCCCAGGGCACACCGCCCGAGCCGGTGCCCGTCGAGGAGATCGAGCAGGCGCTCCGCGCCTCCGACGGCTGACCGGTCGGTGCCGCTCCCGCACGAGCCCGGCCCGCACTGGGGCGAGGTCGGGATCCACGGTCTGCATCGCCAGCGCGAGTGGGATGCCGTCGTCACGGTCGAGGCGGCGGACGTCTCGGGCGACGAGGGCTGGTTCGTCGTGCTCGCCGACGGTCGGGTCGTCGTCGAGGAGGAGCGCGGCGGCGCGGTCTCACGCCTCGCACGGGCCGTGGACGTCAGGCCGCCCTTTCGTGCGCACGCGATCAGGCGCGGAGCGGATACCTGGGCCGTTGCCGCGACCAGGATCGAGACGGTCGAGCTCGCCGAGGACCCGGGTGGTGACGCCGTCGAGCTCGCCTGGGACGGCGTCGAGCGGTCGGTGCGCATCGACGGCGAGCCGACGCTCGCGGGCGTTCCCGAGCTCGAGCGGCTCGGTGCGTCGCGTCACGCAACCTACGTCGTGACGGCCGTCCGGCTCGTCGGCTCGAGCTGGGAGCTCGCTGTCACTCCGCTCTGAGCGCTGGACGCAGTAGCGTTGCCGCTCATGGTGACGGCCGACGAGATCGCCGGGATCACGGTCTTCGCCACCCTCCCGCTCGCGGAACGCGAGCGGCTGTGCCGCGTCGCCGCCGACCTCCGCCTCGTCGAGGGCGAATACGCCGCGAATCAGGGAGACGAGCGCGCGCTCTTCGGGCTGCTCGAGGGCCGCATCGAGGCGATCCAGTTCGTCGACGGGATCGAGCGTCCCGTCGGTGAGCGACATCCGGGCGACGTCTTCGGGGAGGTGCCGATCACGCTCGGGACGGTGTTCCCGGTCGGGTTCCGCGCGGCGGAGCCCTCGCGTGTCATGCGGATCGAAGCTGCCGACTGCCACATCCTCGCGGACGCAGCCCCGAGCGTCGGCATGGAGGTCGCGAGGCTGGCGGCCCACCGGATCGGCGGGGCGGCCGGGCTCCAGGGGCTCGCGTCCGAGCCGCCGCCGCCGCGGGCGATCGTCGTCGGGCACCGCTGGGACACGGCCTTCACCGAGTTGCGCCGCTTCCTTGGTCGCAACCAGATCAGGTTCAAGGCGATCACGTTGGAGGCGCCGGACTCGACCGACCAGTGGGGCGGCCCGCTCCCGGCCGAGAGAGACTGGCCCGTGCTCCAGGTCGTCGGCGGCCAGACCGTGATCCGCCCGTCTCTGCGGCGTGTCGCGGAGCTCCTCGACCTCGGCACCGAGCCGGCGTTTCCGGAGTACGACGTCCTCATCGTCGGGGCCGGGCCTGCCGGGTTGGCCGCCGCGGTGTACGGGGCCTCGGAGGGGCTGCGGACGATCGTGGTCGAGCGCGAGGCACCCGGTGGCCAGGCGGGCTCGTCGTCGATGATCAAGAACTACCTGGGGTTCCCGGCGGGTGTGCCCGGAGACGTGCTGGCGAGCCACGCGCTGCGCCAGGCCCGCAGCTTCGGTGCGGAGATCCTCGTGACGAGGGCCCTGGAGCGCATCGATCCCGAGCGGCGGCAGGTCCATCTCGACGGTGGCGACGTGCTGCGGGCGCGGACGATCGTGCTCGCGTGCGGCGTCACGTGGCGAGAGCTCCAGATCGACGGATTCGACCGGCTCGCCGGCAAGGGCATCTTCTACGGCGCTGCGCGGAGCGAGGCGGAGAGCGTCCACGGCCTCGACGTGCACATCGTCGGCGCAGGCAACTCCGCGGGGCAGGCGGCACTCGCCTTCGCCGCCCGCGCGCGGAGCGTGACACTCCTCGTCCGCGGCGAGTCCCTCGAGAAGAGCATGTCTCGCTATCTCGTCGACCAGCTGGCTGCCCGGTCGAACATCCGCGTCCGGTGCCGGACCCAGGTCGAGGCTGCGCACGGCGACGTCTCGCTCGAGGCGATCGACGTCCGGGACGGCGCCGACGGGACGACGATGCAGCTCGAATCGGGAGGGCTCTACATCTTCATCGGCGCCGACGCCGAGACCGGCTGGCTGCCGCCGGAGATCGCGCTCGACGCCAACGGGTTCGTGCTGACGGGGGCCGGCGTCCTGGCCGCGGGGCGCTGGGGCCTCGACCGCGATCCCTATCTGCTCGAGACGAGCGTGCCCGGCATCTTCGCGTGCGGCGACGTGCGGCTCGGGCCTGTCAAGCGCGTCGCCGCCGCCGTCGGCGAGGGGAGCATGGCGATTGCCTTCGTGCACCAGTACCTGCGCGACGCGCAGGTGCCGGTCGAGGGTTAGCGCAGCGGGCCGGACCGCCAGCTCACCGCGGATCCCTTCGCCCAGCCGGTTCCCCAGGCGTCGGTCGAGAAGAGCACCGGCTCATAGGGCTTGACTGCGAAGGTCTGCAGCAGCGTGTCCGCACCCGTCGAGATCGTGCGACCGCGGACCTGGGTCCCGCGGCGATACACGATCGTTCCCTGGCGATGGTCGAGCATCAGCGCGCCCGGCGGCAGGCCGACCTCGGTTCCTCCGCCCGTCGTCACGGTCGATCCGATCTGCACGAGCAACCCGGCCAGGGCGAGAGAGATCGCCTTCACCGATTCCGGCTCGTGCTCCTCCGTGCGGATCGTCGCACCCGTCTTCGAGAGCAGCACCACCGTGCCGTCGGCGAGCGCGGCCGCGACCCGCGTCGGTCCGGGGCCGACCCCTGCCGTGAGGAGGCGTACGGGAGAGGAGAGGGTCGTCCGGAAGAGACGCGCGCCGTTGTCGGCGACGTACGTCACGGTGCTTCCGACCGCGTACGGCACGCCCTCCTGCGTTCCCGTGCCGAGGACGAGCGATCTCCGGCCGTCCGAATCGGAGGATGACTCGGCAAGCCGGCGCGGCGTCGTGCGCGTCGGCGTGGCCGTCCAGAGGCTGTAGTCCGTGAAGTTCCCGCCGATGTGCGTGACCCAGAAGGCCCGTCGTCCGGTCGTCGCCACCTGGGCGATGCCGAAGCCGCCGCTCGGGCCCTCCTCACACCCGCGGAGCGTCCCGCTGCCGAGTGTCCAGAGGCCGCGCGTGGCGGTGTCCCAGAGCCGCACGTGGCCGCAGTCGGCGCGCGAGTCCCTGACCGCGAAGACGACCGAGTGACTCGTGACCGAGAGCGCCGAGATGTCCGCGACATTCGTCACCGTCCGGCCGGGAGTCAGTACGGCCGCGGCGGTCGCCGGGACGACGAGTGCGGCCAGCGCGAAGAGGAGAAGGAGCCGTCGCATGGCGTCCATGATCCGCCCGGATCATGACGGCGCCGTGAACGGTCCGTTCGGAGACTGTGGACGACGATCGGCGGGCCTGGCAGACGGTACCCTCTCTCCATGCCGACCACGAGCTTCGGGCGCTTCGAGAAGGTTCTGCGGATCGGCGAGGGGCGCCGTGTCAAGCGCCTCGCGGAGCAGGCCGCCTACATCACCTCGCTCGAGCCCGACTTCGAGGCGCTCTCGGACGCCGAGCTCATCGCGAAGACGGCCGAGTTCAAGCAGCGGATCGAGAACGGCGAGTCCCTCGAGGAGCTCCTCTACGAGGCGTTCGCCGCGGTGCGCGAGGCCCGCAGGCGGGAGTCCGGCCAACGCCTCTTCGACGTCCAGCTGATGGGCGGGATCGTGCTCCACGAGGGTGACATCGCGGAGATGAAGACCGGCGAGGGAAAGACCTTCGTGGCGAGCGCGCCGCTCTACCTCAATGCCCTCGCCGGCGACAACGTCCATCTCGTGACGGTGAACGACTACCTCGCAAAGCGCGACGCCGAATGGAACAAGCCGGTCTACGAGCGCCTCGGTGTGTCTGTCGCCTGGATCGAGAACATGATGCCGTTCGCGCGCCGCAGGGAAGCCTATGCAGCGGACATCACGTACGGGACGAACTCCGAGTTCGGCTTCGACTACCTGCGCGACAACATGGCCGTCTCGCTCGAGGGGACGGTGCAGCGTGGCTACGTCTTCGCGATCGTCGACGAGGTCGACTCGATCCTCATCGACGAAGCCCGGACGCCGCTCATCATCTCGGGCGAGCCCGAGACGGCCGCGAAGACCTACTACGACTTCGCGCGCGTGGTGCGCGAGCTCGACGGCGCGCCGCTCACGCGCAAGGTGATGAAGGGCGAGGACGAGACCGAGCTCTCCGGCGCCGACTACCTCTACGACGAGAAGTTCAAGACCGTATCGCCCGCGCAGACCGCGCTCGACAAGGTCGAGCGCGCGCTCGGGGTCGACAATCTCTACGACCCGCGGCACGTCCAGCTCGTCAACCACCTGACCCAGGCCCTCAAGGCGGAGTCGCTCTACAAGCGCGACGTCGACTACGTCATCCAGGACGACGAGGTGAAGATCGTCGACGAGTACACGGGCCGGATCATGGAGGGGCGCCGCTGGAGCGAGGGGCTCCACCAGGCGATCGAGGCGAAGGAGGGCGTCGCGATCCGCGAGGAGAACGTCACCCTCGCGACCATCACGCTCCAGAACTACTTCCGCCTCTACGAGAAGCTTGCGGGCATGACCGGCACCGCAAAGACGGAGGAGAAGGAGTTCGTCGAGATCTACGACCTGCACGTCGTCGAGATCCCCACGAACGTTCCCGTCGTCCGCGCCGACGAGAACGACTTCATCTTCAAGTCGAAGGACGCGAAGTGGGACGCCGTGCTCGAGGACATCGTCGAGCGGCACGAGCACGGCCAGCCGGTGCTCGTCGGAACCATCGCGGTGGAGACGTCGGAGTACCTCGCCGAGATGCTCGAGCGGCGCGGCATCCCGCACAACGTCCTCAACGCGAAGGAGCACGAGCGCGAGAGCGAGATCATCAAGGACGCAGGGCTGCCCGGCGCGGTCACGATCGCGACGAACATGGCGGGGCGCGGCGTCGACATCAAGCTCGGCGAGGGCGTCGTCGAGGCCGGCGGGCTCTACGTGCTCGGCACGGAGCGCCACGAGTCACGTCGCATCGACAACCAGCTGCGCGGCCGCTCGGGCCGCCAGGGCGACCCGGGCGAGACGCGCTTCTACCTCTCCGCCCAGGACGACCTCGTGCGTCTCTTCGCCGGCGACCGGATCCACGGGATCATGGAGCGCTTCAAGATCCCGGACGACCAGCCGATGGAGGCGTCGATCCTCTCGCGTCAGATCGAGAACGCGCAGAAGAAGGTCGAGGAGCAGAACTTCGTCTCGCGCAAGAACGTCCTCAAGTACGACGACGTCATGAACTCGCAGCGGATGGTCATCTACGAGCAGCGCCGCGGCGTGCTCGTGGGCGAGGACCTCTCCGACGAGATCAGGGGCTGGATCGAGGAGGTCATCGCCGCGAACGTCGCGCAGTTCACGGATGCCGAGGTGGCCGACGAATGGGATCTCGGGGGGCTTGTCGCGCAGATGCGCTCGCTCTATGCCACCGACATCACCGTCGAGGAGCTCCGTGAGGAGATCGACGTCTCGAGTCGCGAGGCGCTGACCGAGGAGTTCGTGGGCGACGCGCTCGACACCTATGCCGAGCGCGAGGAGGCCTTCGGGCCCGAGCTCACGCGCGAGATCGAGCGGTACGTGATCCTCCAGATCGTCGACACGCGCTGGCGCGAGCATCTCGAGTCGATGGACTACCTGCGCGAGGGCGTGCACCTGCGCGCGATGGCCCAGAAGGACCCGCTCGTCGAGTACCGCGGCGAGGGCCACGTCATGTTCGAGGAGCTCGGCCGCGCGATCCGCGAGGAGGTCGTACTCACGGTCTTCCACGTCGAGGTCCAGCGCGACGAGGCCGAGGAGCAGCTCCAGCCCGCCCAGGCGCCGCAGGCGCTCGCCTACGAGCACGAGCAGCTCCACGGTGCCGACGCGATCGCCGCCGCCGGCGGCGGCGCGGCGACGGCGCTCGCCGCGCCTCCCCAGACGACGCCTATGGGCGCCCCCAAGCCGGTCGTGAACGAGCATCGGGACATCGGGCGCAACGACCCGTGCTGGTGCGGCAGCGGGAAGAAGTTCAAGCGCTGCCACGGCTCCTAGGTGGGGGACAAGTCCCCACCCGGCCCCTCCTTCTGCGTTGTGCCTGGCTTCCGGCCGGCAAAGCCGGCCTCCGGCCGCGAGCGCCTGGCAGACGGGAACCAGTGGCGGTGTCTCCTGCCTGTCTAGCCAGGCCCCTGCTCTTCGCGCGGCTAGCTGAGCCGCTCCTCGAGACGGATCTCGACGCTCTCGCCGGCGTCCTTCCCGATCGCCTTCCGCGTCTCGGTCTTGACCGGGAGCATGTGCGTCCCGTCCCCGAGCGCCATGAAGGACGTCCGGAACGGATGCCCGTCGATCGTTCCGCGCACCTTCACGAGACCCCGCGTCCCGAAGTACTCGACGGAATCGGACATCACGACGTACGTCCAGCCGTTCTGTCCCGGAGCCTTCGTCAGCGTCGCCGTGAAGCGCCTGTCCAGCGTCTGTGGATCGTCGCTCGCCTTCCCGCTGCCAGTCATCACCCGCTCCTTGGTGTCGTAGGAATTCGTACCCGCTTGGACTCCGACGACGCCTCGAGCTCATCGGCCGCCTCGGTACGGGTTGCCCGCGTCCGGCGCGCGCCAGATTGCCGGCGACAGCGTCGCCGGCACGAAGAAGGCACGAAGGCGACGCACATCCGTTGCGCCGCCGCGGCTACCGTGATTCCAGGGGCCGATCGCCCCCGGGGGCACGTGGGGCTTCGATCCCGGGCGCAGAGCCGGGGCGGCGCGACCGAGCCGCTAGGATCGCCGCCTATGGCGGTCACCGACGACAGCACGCCCGTCGCCGAGCAGCTCGAGGAGCTCGGGGCCCAGCTCGCCTGGGTCCGTGACTACCTTTGACCCGGATTCGCTGACCACGCGGCTCGGGGAGCTCGAGGCGCAGATGGGGGCGCCCGGGTTCTGGGACGACCAGGCCGCGGCCGCGCGGACCTCGACCGAGCACGCGCGAATCACCCGGAAGGTCGACCGCTACGAGTCGCTGCGGCGAGAGGTCGACGACGCGAAAGAGCTTCTCGAGCTCGACCCTTCGCTCGAGCACGACGTCGCCGAGCAGATCGCGCCCGTTCGCGACGAGCTCGGCAGGCTCCAGGAGGAAGCGCTCTTCGAAGGGGAGTACGACGCAGGCGACGCGGTCGTCACGATCACCGCCGGCACCGGCGGGACGGACGCGCAGGACTGGGCGGAGATGCTGCTGCGTATGTACCTGAGGTGGACTGCCGATCGAGGCTTCCAGAGCGAGCTCGTCGAGGCGAGCCCGGGCGAGGAAGCCGGCCTCAAGTCGGCCACCCTGACGGTGCGGGGCGAGAACGCGTACGGCCTCTTCAAGGCCGAGCGCGGCGTCCACCGCCTCGTCCGCCTGTCGCCGTTCGACTCCGCGCATCGCAGGCACACGGCCTTCTCCCAGGTCGTCGTCGCGCCGCTCCTTCCCGACAGTGAGGAGGTCGAGATCGACGAGAGCGATCTGCGGGTCGACACCTATCGCGCCAGCGGTGCGGGCGGACAGCACGTCAACAAGACCGACTCCGCCGTGCGCATCACCCACCTGCCCACCGGGATCGTGGTCCAGTGCCAGAACGAGCGCTCGCAGACCTCGAACAAGCAGACCGCGATGCGGATCCTGCGCTCCCGGCTCGCAGAGCTCCAGGAGGAAGAGCGCGAGGCCGAGCTCGCCAGGGAGCGCGGCAGCAAGGTCGACGTCGGCTTCGGCAGCCAGATCCGCTCGTACGTCCTCAACCCGTACCAGAAGGTCAAGGATCACCGCACCGACCACGAGGTGGGCAATGCCCAGGCCGTCCTCGACGGCGCCCTCGACGGCTTCGTGCAGGCGTACCTGCTCGCACGCGCGACGGGAAAAGCGTAGGCCGCCGTCCCTACCACCGGGCGCGCGCGAGCCGTGCGTGGAGCTCGACGAACGGAAGACCGAGCCGGCGCCCGCGTTCCCGTGGAGTCGCGTGCGCGGGTCTCGACAGACGGTGCGCGCATCGCGTCGCGACGCAGCTCTGCGCTGCGCTCCCGGACGAGCGTTCGGCGTGATTCGGCGTCTGGAGTGATCACTTCATGCTCCTTTCGGACTGGTCGGGTCGTCAGGGACGGCTCCCTCCCCGGCTCCTCGTGCCCGGTGGTCTCGTGGGAGCCGCAGGAGCCGGCGCGGCCGGCATCGACGGCCCACACGTTCCTGCCGGTCGCTATCGCTGCGATCGCATATCGCTTCGGAAGCCACACTCGTTCCGCGACCGCACCGGTCGACGGATCGAGCGCCGCGACGGTGCGTTGGGAGCCGACCCAAACGTGGTCGGCAGCCGCGAGTCTCGGCCCGTACCCGTCGGCCGGGACTCCGGTATCCGTTCGGAGGACTCGGCCGCCGCGGATCCGGATCATGGAGCGGCCGCCAGGCGAGGCCGACCCAGGCGGAGCGACCTGTTACGACGAGCGTCCGCGCGCCGGCGACGCGGGTCCGATGCCGGAACGTCATTGTCTCGGGATCGAAAAGGCTCACCTCGTTGCCGGTGCCGGTGATGCACCCATACGCCCTCCGGCCCGACGGCGAGACCGCCGGGCCAGAGCTCCCCCCGGGCGAAGCGCGCAAGTTTCACGACGACACCGGTTCTCGGGTCGATGCCCGCGACCGTCGACTCGAGCTGGCTCGCCACCCAGACGAGGCCGTGCCCGATCACGAGACCGCTCGGTAGCCCGTCCACGCGGATCGCCCGGATCATCCGGTTCGAGCGCGGGTCGATGCGGAGCAGGCGGTCGCCAAAGAGATCCAGCGCCCAGATCGCACCGAGGCCGTGGGCGAGCTTCGTGACCGCGCCGCCGGGTCTGATCCGGGCCACCGGAGCGTTCACTCGGGGGTCGATGCGAACGATCCCCCCGAGCCCGGTCGCGACCCATACCGCGGTCGGCGTCGCCATGAGGTCGGTCGGGATGTCGCCGACATCGATCGCGACGACCTGGGCGACCGCGTTCGTGGCTCGCGGCCGTCCCGGGACCCGGGCCAAGGGCACCGTGTCGGCGACCGTGCCCCAGCTGCCTGCGGGGAGCGCCGCGGCCGCGAACGCGGTCAGACCGGCGAGCGTCGTCGACGAGAGGGCCCGCCGCCGCGGGCCCTTCGTTCGAGTCCTGCTCACGGTTGTCCCTGGATGGGCTCGACCTGCATCCGCTCTGCGGTGGCCGTGGCGGTGCCGGTTCCCACGACATTGCCGTTCGGATCGAAGGTCGTGACCTTCGCGATGCCGGTAAAGGACTGGCCGTCCTGGGCGAGCTCGAAGGTCCGGTCGATCCTCCTCGTGCCGGCGAACGCTCCGGTCTGCGGATCGAAGAGGAAGTGGACGCCGGTTGCCGCATAGCGGCGCCCCGCGATCCGCACCCAGTTGCCGAACATCGGCGACCGGCCCGTCGGCGCCTGGTTCGACGCCTCGATCATCCCGCCGGTCGCGGTGTAGACCTGGAACGACTGCAGCGTCGGCAGCGGCGCAGGCTGCATGACCGTCCCCTTCCAGGCCCCAGCGAGCTTGGGGTCCGAGCCCGGTTCCCGGTTGATGCCGCCGAGACGGCTCCGACGGCGATGAGTGCGGCCGTAAGCGCCGCAGCCGTCCCGGCGATCGTCGTTCTGGTCATCTTCGCTCCTTCCGATGTGGAGCCGCACGCGCGCGGCTGGTGAGTCCCAAGGTGGCTCCGCCGGCTGGGCGGGGGCCAAATGACCGCCAAGCGCGTCCTAAACTCGAGCCATGTCCAGCGTCTCGAGACTGCTGTGACAGGTCCCGCGGGACTGGAGTTCCTTCTGCTCGGGCCGCTCGAGGTGCGACGCGACGGCATTCGGCTCGAGCTCGGTCCGCCCAAGCAGCGCGCGGTGCTCGCCCTGCTGCTGCTCCACGGGAATCGCGTCGTCCCCACTGCAAGCTTGATCGACGGGCTCTGGGGCGACTCGCCGCCCGAGACGGTGCGTGCCGCGCTCCAGGTCTACGTGGCCGGTCTGCGGAAGGTGCTGGGGGACGGGCAGGGCACGTTGAGCACGAAGGCGCCCGGCTACAAGCTGACGCTCGCGCCTGGAGCGCTCGACCTCGACCGCTTCGAGCAGCTCCGGAACGAGGCCCGGGCGTGCGACGACCCCGAGCGGCGATCTGCGCTGCTGCGCGAGGCGCTCGCGCTCTGGCGCGATGCGCCGCTGAGCGAGTTCGGCGGCGAGCCGTTCGCCGCGATCGCAGCCGAGCAGCTGGAGGAGCGACGGCTGGCAGCCCTCGAGGAGCGAATCGATGCCGACCTCGCGCTCGGCCGCCACGCCGAGGTCGTGCCCGACCTCGACGCGCTGGTGCTCGAGCAGCCCTACCGCGAGCGCTTCCGCGGACAGCTGATGGTCGCGCTCTATCAGGTCCGGCCGGCAGGCGGACGCCCTGGCGGCCTATCGCGACACACGTCGGGCCTTCGCATCGGGCCTCGGCCTCGAGCCCGGGCCCGAGCTCAAGAGGCTCGAGCGCGCCGTGCTCGAGCAGGACCCGGCGCTCGACGCTCCTCGGCTCGAGCCTTCCTCGACGCCACCCTCGCCGGACCGCCGCAGGCGGGGTCGGTCATATCGCCTCGAGCTGGCCGGCCTCCTCGCGGCGGCCGTGATCGCGGCGATGGTCGTCATCGCCTTCACCGGGGACGACGCGCCGCGGGTCGTGGTGCCGCCCAACTCGGTGGCGGTGATCGATCCGGCGACGAACCACGTAGTCGCGGTGATCCAGGTCGGGATCCGTCCCGGGCCGATCACCGGCGGAGCGGGCACGCTCTGGGTCGGCAACCTGGACGACCGGAACCTGACCCGGATCGACACGCGATCGCGACGGCCCGCGGGGACGGTCTCCCTCGAGGGGCGGACGCCGACCGGGCTCGCGTTCGACCGGAGCACGGTGTGGGTCGCGCACGGCCTGCTCGGGAGCGTGAGCCTCGTGGACGGCCAGTTCGGGACGGTCGCGTCCGTGACGTCCGTGACCGAGAAGGGGAGCTACTCGTCCGCCGGGAGCATCGCGGTGGGCGCCGGGGCGATCTGGGCGGCGTTCGGCGATGGGACTCTCGCCGGGCTCGATCGCGCGACGGGAGACGTCGGCGAGACGACCGTCGGCGGATGGCGCACCTGTCGGGGTGGCGGTCGGCTACGGGTCCGTGTGGCTCGCGAGCGCCTTCCAGTCGACGGTTCAGCGCTTTAGCCCGCTGTCGCTTGCCGAGATCGACTCGGTCAGCGTCGGGACCCGTCCCAGCTCCATCGTCGCCGGCTTCGGCGACGTCTGGGTGACGAGCGGCGGGACAGACGTCGTGCAGCGGATCGACATCGGCGGGGGCTCGATCAGGGCGACGATCCCCGTCGGCGACGGCCCGAGCGCGATGGCGGTCGGCGCGGATGCGGTCTGGGTCGCGAACCGGGCGTCGGGAACGATCTCGCGCATCGATCCGGAGACGAACGCGGTCGTGGAGACGATCGAGGTCGGTCGAGGCGCCGGCAGGGCTCGCCGTCACGGGGAACCTCCTCTGGGTGACTGTGCAGGAGCGCTGAGGCGCTACTTCAGGCAGACGGCTGCGAGGTCGAGCGCGGGCCGCCGGACGATGCAACGCGGGTCGACGCGGGACGAGACGAACGTCACCTCGTTGAGCACGTCGATCGCGGCGAACGGTGCGTCGGTTCGCGCGAGCCGGGTATCGATGTCGCCGTACGCACGCTCTCGGGCGCGTGTCTGCGGCACGCGCGCCGTCCGGCGCAGGTCGGCGTCGATGCCGGCCGAGGAGAAGCCGCCGATGTTGGTTCCACCGATGAAGTCCGTGTCCAGCAACGCGTTCAGGGACGCGAAGGGGTCGGGATCGCCGGCCCCCAGAGGACGAGCGCGATGTCCCACGGCTCGCCGGCGCGGGCGAGCTGACCGGCGTACGCAGCCGACGCGATGTGCTCGGGAATGGCCTTCACCTCGACGTCGAGTCCGATCTGCGCCAGTTGCGCCCGCACTGCCATCGCCGTCGCGATCGGCGGTGGGAAGTCCGTCGTGTACATCACGGCCTTGCCGCTGCGTGTGTTCCCGCGGGCGAGCTCCTTCGCTCGCGCGAGGTCGGGCCCGTCGAGTGGATAGAGGCCGTCGTCGCGGAAGCCCGGCATCGCGTGCGGCAGGTACTGGTCGGTCCGGACGGCGATCGGGCCGCCGCTGAGGGCCGAGCGGTCGAGCGCGAAGTTCACCGCGCGCCGGAGCTCGGGGTTGTCCCGGAAGAGCGGGCGCGAGGCGTTGAACACCAGGAGCCGCACCGTGAACCCGGGCTCGACGAAGAACCGCTCGTCGTTGAACCCGTGCTTCTGCCACAACGGCCCGAGAGACGGGTCGAAGAAGGGTGGCCCGACCTGGTGGACCCAGTCCGCCGCGTTGCGATCGACCGTTTGGATCGCGTCGCGCGACGACGCGCCGCGCAGGTCGACGTCGAAGCCATCGACGAAATGGGGCCGCGTCCCACCGTAGAACCGGTTGCGGCTGATCGTGATCCGCTCGTCGGGTCGGTATCGCGCGACGTAGTACGGCCCCGCGCCCGGGACCTCGGCTCTGCCCTCCGGATCGATCGGCAGCGACGGAGGGACGGCGCACATGTACGGCATCGCCATCCGCACGTCGACGGCCGCTGGTGGCCGGACGAAACGGATCGTCAGGATGTTCCCGCGCGCGCTGACTCCGGACGCGGCCTTGGCCCGCCCGGCGCGCACGTCGGAAGCGCCGGCGACGTCACTGAGCTGTTCTGCCCACGGCGAGGCCATCGCCGGGGAAAGGACGCGTGTGATCGCGCGCGCGAATGCGCTCGCCCGCACCGGCTTCCCGTCGCTGAACCGGAAGCCCGGTCGCACGGTGAAGGTGTAGGTCTTGCCGTCGCGCGAGACCCTGGGCGGCCCGGCCGCCGCCTCGGAGATGAGGCGGAACGACGCCGGGGACGGCTTGTCCGGGTACGACATCAGCCGGAGGCAGGTCGTGTCGAGCAGCGCCCACGCGGGGGCGGTGTAGGCGAGCGCGGGGTCGAGGTAGTCGATTCCCGACCCGATCGCGTAGCTGATCCGGAAGATCCCGCCCTTCCGGACCTCCGACCGCGAGCCGAAGGCCCCGGCCTGTCCCGCGAGCGCGAGCACGAGACCGACGGCGGCCGCTCCGAGCAGCCGGCGCCTGGCGCGACGGCCCCCCGGGTCGCGAGCGATGCCCACAGCTCGTTCACCTTGCCACGAAGTCGACCGCGGTACAACGGCACCGACGGCCGACGTCGAACGAGTCCGCTCTCGGCGTCGGTGGAACGGTGGGCGCATCGGTGACCTCCTTGGGCGTCCGTGACGGGACGTCGGCTTCACGATGCACGCGATCTCTGAATGCGGGCCAAAAGGCGCGCCAAAGCGCGCTCCGAGGGCGCGGCGCGCCGGGATCGCCGGAGGACTCGGCTACACTTGAGCGAACCCTGAACCGGCGCGGCCGCGGGGGTTGGCCGCTGTCAGCTCCCATCTCCGGTACATGGACGACCTACTCACACCCGTGTCTGATTCTGCCTCCGTCCTGCTCGAGGGCCCTGTCGCCGAGGTGAACGGCTCCGAGCCGGCAGCCGCGTACTCGTCGGCGATGATCGTCTTCGAGGACGTGCGGAAGGTCTACGAGCCGGACGTCACCGCGGTCGACCGCGTCTCGTTCGTGATCGAGAAGGGCGAGTTCGTCTTCGTCGTCGGTCCCTCCGGCTCCGGGAAGTCGACGATCATCCGCCTGCTGCTGAAGGAGCTCGAGCCGACGAGCGGCCGGATCCTCGTCGGCGGCCGCGACCTGAACCGCCTCAAGCGCTCGAAGGTCCCGCTCCTGCGCCGCAACGTCGGCTGTGTCTTCCAGGACTTCAAGCTGCTGCGCGACCGCTCGGCGTTCGAGAACGTCGCGTACGCCCTGCGCGTCCAGGGGGAGTCGACGACGGCGATCCGCAAGAAGGTCCCCGAGGTGCTCGCCCTCGTCGGCCTTGCGCACAAGTCCGGCTCGCGACCCGACGAGCTCTCGGGCGGCGAGCAGCAGCGCGTCTCCATCGCGCGCGCCGTCGTCAACCACCCGCCGCTCCTGATCTGCGACGAGCCGACCGGGAACCTCGACCCCGACACCTCGGTCGGGATCATGCAGCTCCTCCACCGGATCAACACCGCGGGCACGACGATCCTGATGGTTACGCACGACCGCGAGATGGTCGACAAGATGCGCAAGCGCGTCATCGCGCTCGGCGACGGGAAGATCGTGCGCGACGAGCGCCGCGGCGGGTACGAAACCGAATGACCCGCCTCAAGCTCGTCCTCTCCGAGGCGTTCCGCTCGATCACCGCCAACCTCTCGACGTCCGTCGCGGCGACGATGACCGTCCTCATCGGCATGTTCCTGCTCGGCCTCCTGATCGCGCTCGGCACCTGGGTCGTCTCGTGGTCGGACCACGTCAAGGAGCAGCTCGAGGTGAAGGTGTTCTTCGTCGAGGGCGTCTCGGGAAAGCAGATCAATGCCGTCGGGTCGTTCCTGCGCACGGACGACCGGATCAAGGACTACCAGTTCATCTCGCGCGGGGAGGCGCTCCAGCGGATGCGGAAGCGCTACCCGGAGCTGACCGCAGACCTCCCGACGAACCCGCTGCCCGCCTCGTACGAGATCACGCCGCGCCGGGCCGAGGAGGTCAAGGAGCTCTCCACGGCGATCCGGGCCGGGAAGTTCGCCGGTGTCGAGCGCGTCAAGGACGGGCAGCAGACGTCGAAGCGGATCCTGCAGGTCGCGCGCGTCATCGAGGTCGTCTTCCTCGTCGCCGTGATCGTCCTGCTCGTCGCGTCCGTCCTGCTGATCGCGAACACGATCCGCCTGTCGATCTTCGCCCGGCGGCGCGAGATCGAGGTGATGAAGCTCGTCGGCGCGACGAACTGGTTCGTGAGGGGCCCGTTCATGGTCGAGGGCCTGCTGTGCGGCCTCGCTGGCGCGCTGGCGGCCGTGGTGCTGCTGCTGCTCGGCAAGGAGATCGCGCTCCCCGCGATCCTCGACGACATCGACGCGACGTCCTCGGCGGACGTGCGCGCGCTCGGGTTCTCGCTGATAGCGCTCATCCTGCTCGTCGTGGGCCTCGTCGTCGGCGCTCTCGGCTCGGGCCTCACTCTCCGCAGGTACCTGAAGGTGTAGGCACGTCGTCGCGGCGCGACGACGTCCACCACGACCATGGCTCGCTCGCGCCGGTCCCGGCCGCCGCGGCGCCCCTCGCGGGCGGCGCGCCATGCCCGTGCGACGGGCGCCTACAAGCGGGCCGCGGTGAAGCGCGCCGAGGATCGGATCGCGATCCGGCTCCCCCAGCGCCGCTCGGAGCCCGAGACGGTCGTCGCGCATCTCGGGCCTACGAACTCCGGCAAGACCCACGACGCGCTCGCCTTCCTGGCCGAGCAGGGAACCGGCGTCTACGCCGGGCCGCTGCGGATGCTGGCCCAGGAGGCGCACCGGCGGCTCGCCGCCCAGCTCGGTGACGAGCGCGTCGGCCTCGTGACGGGGGAGGAGCGTGTCAACGAGCACGCGCCGATCGTGTGCTGCACCGTCGAGATGGCGCCGGGCTCGGGAGAGGTGCTCGTCCTCGACGAGGTGCAGTGGGCAGACGACGAGGAGCGCGGCGCGGCGTGGACGCAGCTGCTCCTCGCGGGTGACTACCGCCACATCCGGTTGCTCGGCGCCCTCGACGCGCTGCCGCTCGTCAGGCGTGCGTTCCCGGACGCCGAGCTGCAGGTGCACGAGCGGAAGCTGCCACTCGAGTTCGTCGGGGCACGGCAGCTCCGTGCCCTCACGCCCGGAACGGTCGTCGTCGCCTTCAGCCGCAAGGCGGTGCTCGCGCTCGCGGGTGAGGTCAACCGGATCCGGCCGAGTCGGGTCGCCGTCCTGTACGGCGCGATGCCGCTCGCCTCCCGTCGCGAGGAGATCGACCGCTTCCTGCACGGCGGCGCCGACGTTTGCGTGGCGACCGACGTGCTGGGTCACGGCGTCAACCTTCCGTGCGAGACGCTCCTCTTCGCCGAGACGACGAAGTTCGACGGCGAGCAGCGTCGCGACCTGCTCCCGTGGGAGCTCGCCCAGATCGCCGGTCGCGCCGGACGCTTCGGGCTCGTGGAGCGCGGCCACGTCGGCGTCCTCGTCGGGATCGCCTGGGCGAACGCCGATCCCTCCCTCGTCGAGGAGGCGCCTCACGCCGCATGTCACCCTCCCGGAGGGCCATCTCGGCTATCGGGTCGTCGACGAGGCGCGGATCGGCCCCAGGCTCGGCGATCTCGGCGTCGAGGACGCGCGCGACCTCGACGCGGCACTCGCCGCCTGGCATCGCGTCGCGACGCGGGAGTGGGCTCACGAGCACTGGCTCGCGGTCGAATCGCTGCAACCGATCCGCGGTCGGCTCGCGGTCGTCGAGCGGCATCTCCGGGAACGGGGACGACGGCTCGGGCTGGAAGACACCTGGAAGCTCGCGAACGCGCCGATCGACCCGGACGGCGCAGAGATCCTCGGCCTCCTGGCGCTCGCCGTCGCGGGAGACCGCGACCAGCGCCACCTCCTCCAGTTCCTCCTCGACCCCGTACGGCTTCGCGATGCCACGCTCGAGGAAGCCGAGGAGGCCGGCCGCGTCGCGGCGATCCTTCGCTGGTTCGCGCTCCAGTACCCGGGTGTCGGCGGGGTCACGATCGAGCGGGCCGCCG
Organism: uncultured Actinomycetes bacterium; assembly: GCA_963734045.1. GTDB lineage: Bacteria > Actinomycetota > Thermoleophilia > Gaiellales > Gaiellaceae > Gaiella. The sequence goes on from CAVTFU010000010.1 coordinate 365,379, forward strand.
CGCTCGAGGGGGCCGCGGCCGAGCGTGTCGTCCGGAGGCTCGCGGTCGAGGTTCGCGAGGGCAAGGTCGGCCGCTGCCGCTCGTGCGGGCGGACCTGTCCGCCGTGGTATCCGCTCTGCGAGCGGTGCGCGAGGGTCGGCCGGCGCTGATATAGCTCGCATCGTGGACGCCGACCAGCTGCGCGCGCTCTCCCTTCTGTCCGGCATGAGCCCCGAGGGTCTCGCGCACGTGGGCGCCTGCGCGGCCGAGCTCGAGGCCGAGGCCGGTCAGGTGCTCGCCCTTCCCGACGACCCCGGCTCCGGCATGTTCGTCATCCGGGAGGGGACGGTCGCGATCGAGCTCCGCAGCGGCACGCTGGAGCTCGGCCCGGGGGACTTCTTCGGCGAGCTGGCACTTCTCGTCGAGAACGGCGCCAGGGTCGCCCGCGTGCGCGCGACCTCTCCCGTCCGCTGTCTCTCGATTCCCCGCGAGGATTTCCTCGCCCTCGTCGAGAGAGAGCCGAGCTTCGCGCTCGCGATGCTCCGCGAGCTCGCGCGCAGGCTCGTCGAGGCGCGCGCAGCCGTCTAGGGCGAGAGAAGCTCTCGCCCCTACAATCCGCCGCGTGCCGGAGACGAAGCTCATCACGGACAACCGACGGGCGCGCCACGACTACCACCTCCTCGACCGCGTGGAGGCCGGGCTCCAGCTGACCGGGACCGAGGTCAAGGCGCTGCGTGCGGGCGGAGCGCAGCTCGGCCAGGCGTACGCCGAGATCCGCGACGGCGAGGCGTGGCTCGTCGGCGCCTCGATCTCCGAGTACGCCCAGGGCAACATCTCGAACCACCGTCCGGAGCGCGACCGCAAGCTCCTCCTGCACCGGCGGGAGATCGACTCGCTCTACGGCAAGGTGCGCGAGAAGGGGCTGACGCTCGTGCCCACCCGGCTCTACTTCAAGGACGGCCGCGTGAAGGTCGAGCTCGCGCTCGCACGCGGGAAGGAGCGGCTCGACAAGCGCCGCGACCTCGCCGATCGCGACGCGAAGCGTCAGATGGAGCGAGCGCTCAAGGCGCGTCGCTGACCGGCTTGCCGTCGATCGCACGCCGTATCACGCGCCCGGCCCACTCGACGTCGGCGGTCGAGGTGTCGGGCCAGTTCTCGACTTCCTGGGCCGCCCATGTTGCCCAGCGCGAGGCGGCTCGTGCCTGCTCGACCATCAGCGTGAGGAGTAGCGCGTTGACGTGGACGCGGTCGGGAAACTGGCCTTCGCCGCCTGCGTACTCTTCACCCAGATCGCAGAAGTGCGCGATGGCCGCGTCCGCGTCTGCCGCCACGCGCGCGATCGCCGCCAGAAGATCGTGCTTCGACCCGAGGTTGCCGTAGAGGATCCGGAGCGCCGGCTCGGACTCCACGCGCTGCGGGTCGGGTTCCTTCTCGAGCCAGTCGCGGACCGCGGCGCGGCCCTCCGGCGTGATCGAGTACACGGTTCGCTTCCGGTCGCCGTTCCACACGGCCTCGGCCGTCGCGAGCCCGGCGTCCACGAGGCGCTTGGGCTCCGCGTACAGGTTGCTCTCGGCTCGGGGCCAAACGAAGTGCAGCGACCGGCGCATGAGCTGGGCGAGCTCGTACGTCGACCAGGGCTGGATCGTCAGGAGGCCGAGGATCGCGTACGAGGTGGTGGTGAGGGCGCGGTTTGACATTTGCTCCTGGCAGGAGTATATATTGCTCCAATAAGGAACATCCTAACAGGAGTGTCCTCTTAGGAGTATCCTGTAAAGCGAGGAGGCAACAATGCAGCATCCGTCCCGCCGTACGAGTCGCTTCGCGGCGGTCGCTGCCGTCGCCGCGATTCTCTCCCTTGGCGTCTCGCCCGCCGCCTTCGGCGACGACTGGGCCCGTGACCGCGCCGCCGACGCCGCTGTGCAGCAGCTCGACCCTGCCGTTCGCACCGCCCTCGTCGCCCGCACACCGGACGTCACGGCAACGCCGACCACCACTGCGTCGTTTCCGCTGGTCGACGAGGACGAGTTCGCCTGGGGAGCAGCGGCACTCGGTCTCGGTGCAGGCGTCGCCGCAATGTGCCTCCTGCTCGGATGTGTCACGCTCGTTCGGAGCCATGGACGGCTTCGCAGCGTCTGAGCAGCGGCAGGAGGGGGTCCGGGCGCACGCGTGCCCGGATCCCGCCTCGCGCAGGCTAACGATCCGCCTTGCCCGAGACGACGAGCTCGACGCGATCGCCGACCTCTTCGGGCCGGGTCTCGAGCGCTACCGCGGGCGCGGCGCCGACTGGATCGTCGACGCGTACCTCGCCGACCTTCTCGACGTTCGCAGCCGGTTCGACGTCGCCGAGACCTACGTGGCCCGCGTGGACGAACGGATCGTCGGCTCGGTGGCGTTCTATCCGGACGTCGTTCTCGAGGGCTGGAGCAACCTCCCTTCGGGCTGGGCGGGGTTCCGGGCTCTCACCGTCCATCCCGATGCCTGCGGACGTGGCGCGGGGCGGCTGCTCGTGGAGCGGTGCCTCGTGCGCGCGCGCGACGTCGGTTCATCCGCGCTCGGGATCCACACGATCGACCTCCTGGGCGACGCCGTGCGGCTGTACGAGCGCCTGGGGTTCGTCCGCTGTCCGGAGTTCGACCTGCCTGCAGCGCAGGTCTTCCCTTCGCACGAGGCCGACGACGGGCTCGTCTGCCTCGCGTTCCGTCATCACCTCTGAGCCGCGCGCGTCAGCCGATCGGGCCGCGAACGGTGATGGAGCCCGGCTCGACGACGTAGCCGTGCCGCTGGTTGAGGCGGCGGATCGGCTCGTTCCGCTCCTCGTTCTGCGTCTCGAGCCGCTCGTAGCCCGCCTCCTTCGCCCACGCGATCTCGGCAGCCTTGAGCGCGCCGGCGATCCCGCGACCGCGCCACGCGCGCTTGACCCCGGTCATGTCGTGCATCGCGACTCGTGGTCGTGCCCTCGAGAGCGAGAGCTTGGCGTACGCCACGACGTCGTTCCCCGCCAGCGCGACGAAGGTCGCCTCGGGCCGGTCTCCGGCACCCTGCATGTCCATCGAGAGCCACTGCTCGTACGCGGCCATCTCCGCGTCCTCCTCGCCCGGCACGTCGGGATACGCCTCCCGCGCGACCTCGTACATGCCCTCCTCGACGCCGGGCCGCTCGGCCCAGCTCGCGATCTCGATGCCGTCGGGAGCCACGACCGCAGGTGCGTCGATCGCGGTCAGGTCGAGCGCGAGCACCGAGTTGCGCCCGACCTCGCGGAAGCCGTGGCCTGCCGCCCAGGCGAGCGAGCCCGCGTCGACCTCCTTGACTGGCCCCGTCAGCTCGCGATACCCGAGTCCGCGCGCCCACTCCGAGACGCGACGGAGCAACGCGGTTCCGAGACCGCGTCTGCGGGCCGGGTCGACGACCCTGACTTCTGCCCGGGCAACGCCCTCCGGGGAGTGCCAGCCCCCGATCCCGATCGCGGCGCCGACGTCGTCTCCGGCCTCCGAGACGAGGAGCCACAGGGTTTCCCGTGCCTGGCGCTTCCAGTCGACGTACCCCTCGACGGTGTCGGCCTCGTCGAGCGCGGCGCGCATCGCAGCGACGAAGCGATCGAGCTCGTCCTCGTGGATCTCGCGGATCTCGGGCACCGCGCGAGCGTAGACCGTTGCCGCCGATTCGGGTAGGAGTAGGCTCGTCCGGACGCTGACTGCGACGAAAGGGAGGTCGCCAGGTGCGCAAGGTTGCGCTGACGGTCAACGGCACGCGGCACGAGCTCGAGGTCGAGCCGCGCGAGCTGCTGGTCTACGTCCTTCGCGATCGGTTGGGGCTCACCGGCACGAACGTCGGATGCGACACGTCGTCATGCGGGACGTGCACCGTCCTCGTGGACGGCCTCTCGGCGAAGTCGTGCACGCTGCTCGGGGTCCAGGTCGACGGCGCCGAGGTCACGACAATCGAGGGACTCGCGACGAACGGCGCGTTCCACCCGGTGCAGCAGGCCTTCCACGACAACCACGGACTGCAGTGCGGCTTCTGCACGCCCGGGATGGTGCTGGCGGCCGTCTCGCTGATCGAAGAGGGCGGCGCGACGAGCGAGGAGTCCATCCGCGAGGGGCTCGAGGGCAATCTCTGCCGCTGTACCGGCTATCACAACATCGTCGCGTCGATCCAGGATGCGGCGGCCGTCATGGGGAGGGCGGGATGAGCGCCACCGAGGCGACGAGCTACGTCGGCAGCCCCGTCAAGCGCCGGGAGGACGCGACGCTCCTCACGGGCCGCGGCACGTTCGTGGACAACATGACTCCCGTCGGCACCGCGTTCATGGTCGTCGTGCGAAGCCCGTACGCCCACGCCCGCGTGGCCAGGATCGACCTCGAGGCGGCCAGGACGGCGGAAGGAGTCCTGGCGGCCTTCTCCGCGGCCGAGCTCCAGGACGACTGGAAGGCGGCGATGCCGTGCGCCTGGCCCGTCACGGAGGACATGAAGAACCCATCCCACTACCCGCTCACCGACGAGCCGCGACACCAGGGCGACGGCGTCGCGGTCGTGCTCGCCGACTCGCGCGCGCTCGCGCGGGACGCCGCGGAGCTCGTCGAGATCGACTGGGAGTCCCTCGATGCGATCGTGGACGTCGCGACGGCGCTCGACGACGGCGCGGCGCTCGTCCATCCCGACCTCGGGACGAACGAGTGCTACGTCTGGAGGCTCGACACGGACGCGACGGGCGAGGCGCTCGAGGACGCGGACGTCGTCGTCACGCGGCGCTACTACCAGCCCCGGCTGATCCCGAGCGCGATCGAGCCGCGCGGCGTCGTCGCGGTGCCCGGCCCCACCGGCGATATCACTCTCTACACCTCGACCCAGGTCCCGCACCTCCTCCACGTCCTCGCCGCCGCGACGCTCGGTCTCCACGAGTCGAAGCTGCGTGTGGTCGCACCGGACGTCGGGGGCGGGTTCGGCTCGAAGCTCGACGTCTACGCGGAGGAGCTCCTCGCGCTCGCTCTCGCGCGGCGCCTCGGAAGGCCGGTGAAGTGGATCGAGGAGCGCACCGAGAACCACCTCGCCACGATCCATGGTCGCGACTTCGTCACCGAGTACACGCTCGCGGCGCGGAAGGACGGGACGATCACCCACTGCCGGGCGAAGGTCGCGGCCGCGATGGGGGCGTATCTCCAGCTCGTGACACCGGGGATCCCGCTGCTCGGCGCGTGGATCTACGCAGGCCCGTACGCGATCCCGAACTACAGCGTCGAATTCACCGGGGTCTTCACGAACACGACCCCGACCGACGCCTATCGGGGTGCAGGACGGCCGGAGGCGACGTACGTCATCGAGCGCACGATGAATGCGCTCGCCGACGAGCTCGGCATGGATCGGCTCGAGCTGCGGCGCAAGAACTTCATCACGGAGTTCCCGTTCACGATGGCGTCGGGTCTCACGATCGACTCGGGGGACTACCACGCGTCCCTCGACAAGCTGCTCGAGGTGCTCGACCTGGACGGGATCCGCGCCGAGCAGGCAAAGCGGCGGGAGAACGGCACGGTGAAGCAGCTCGGGGTCGGCTTCTCGACCTACAACGAGATGTGCGGCCTCGCTCCGTCCCGGATTCTCGGCGCGATCCGGTACGCGGCGGGGGGCTGGGACCAGGCGACGGTCCGCTTCCTGCCGACGGGAACGGTGCAGGTCGTCACGGGCACGTCGCCGCACGGCCAGGGGCACGCGACCGCCTGGGCGCAGATCACGGCCGACCAGCTCGGCTGTGACGTCGACGAGGTCGAGGTGCTCCACGGCGACACGGCCGTCGCCCACTTCGGGCTGGACACCTACGGGAGCCGCAGCCTCTCCGTCGGTGGGATCGCGGTGTGGCATGCGAACGAGCGCGTGGTCGAGAAGGCCCGCGCGCTCGCGGCGCACGAGCTCGAGGTCTCGGCGGACGATCTCGAGTACGCGAACGGCACCTTCCGCGTGAAGGGCTCCCCCGACAAGGAGCGGGAGATCAAGGCCCTTGCGTTCTCGTCCTGGACCGCACACGACCTCCCCGACGGCATGGAGCCGGGCCTCCAGGCGACGGCGACCTACGACCCGCCGAACTTCTCCTGGCCGGCCGGCGCCCACGCGGCGGTCGTGGAGGTCGACGTCGAGACCGGCGACGCCCGGCTCGTCCGCTACGTCGCGGTCGACGACGTCGGCACGGTCGTCAACCCGGTCATCGTCGACGGCCAGATCCACGGCGGGATCACGCAGGGGATCTCAACGGCGCTCTACGAGGAGGGCGTCTACGACGAGGACGGGAACCTGCTGACCTGCAACCTCGTCAACTACCTCGTGCCGTCGGCCGCGGAGCTGCCCTCCTACGAGCTCGCGCGCACCGAGAGCCGCAGCCCGACGAACCCGCTGGGTGTGAAGGGGGCGGGGGAGACGGGCACGATCGCCGCCGCACCCGCGGTGATCGGTGCTGTGCTCGACGCCGTCTCGCACCTCGGTGTGAAGGACATCCAGATGCCGGCCACGCCCGAGCGTGTCTGGCGCGCGATCGAGGAGGCGAAAGCGTGATCCCCGCCCGGTTCGACTACGACGTCGCGGAGAGCGTCGAGCACGCGATCGAGCTCCTTGCGGCGGGCGGCGGCGAGACGAAGCTGCTCGCCGGCGGCCAGTCGCTGATCCCCGCCCTGAGGCTGCGTATCGCTCGCCCGGCGAAGCTGGCGGATCTCGGGCGCCTCGACGACCTGGCCTACGTGAGGGACGGTGGGACGCACGTCGCGATCGGCGCGATGACGCGACACGCGGTCGTCGCGAAGCACGCGCTCGTGAGCGAGCACTGCCCGATCGTCTCGTTCACGGCTGCCCAGATCGGCGACCCGCAGGTTCGTCACCGTGGGACGATCGGCGGCACGCTCTCGCACGGAGACCCCGCGTCGGACATGCCGGCGGTCGTCCTCGCCCTCGGTGCGGAGCTCGTCGCGAAGGGAAAGGCCGGCGAGCGGGTCATCCCGGCGACGGAGTTCTTCACGGGCGTCTTCGAGACGGCGCTCGGACCGGACGAGGTGCTCGTCGAGCTGCGAGTCCCCAAGCTCTCGGGGTCGACCGGCTGGGCGTACGTCAAGGCGCAGCGCCGCGCCCAGGACTGGGCGACCGTCGGCGTCGCCGCGCTCGTCCATCGCGACAACGGCAAGGTCGCAGGCGCCTCGATCGGGCTCGTCAACATGGGCGGGACGCCGCTCCGGGCGCGTGCAGCCGAGGACGCCCTGGCGAGCGGTGCCTCCGTCGTGGATGCGGCCGCGGTCGTCGCCGAGGGCGCCGAGCCGCCCAGCGACCTGGCGGGCTCGTCTGCGTACCGCGCCCATCTCGCGCGGGTGGTCACACGACGCGCGCTGGAGCAGGCGCTCGCCGACTAGCCGCCCTCAGAAGCCAATCGGCGACTCGATCGCGATCGCGAGCGCGTCCTCGGCGCGCAGATCCTCGTCCTCGATGATGAGGCGGTGCGTGAGGACGTACGGCGCCATCGCGCGCGCGTCCTCGATCGTCGCCGCCTCGCGCCCCTCGAGGCGAGCGTGCGCCTTCGTCGCGCTCATCAGGTGGATCGCCGCGCGCGAGCTCGCACCGAGCATGACGCCGTCGATCTCGCGGGTCTTTCGCACGATGCCGACGACGTAGCGGGCGACCTCCTCCGGCACGAGCGTCGCGTCGAGCTCGAGCCGGGCCTTGTCGAGACCGACGATCCCGAGCAGCGGCATGATCTCGCCGAGCATGTCCGGCGTCACGCCCGTGTGCGGCAGCCGCAGCATCTCGACTTCCTTCTCGATGTCGCAGTAGTCGATGTAGATCTTGAAGAGGAACCGGTCGAGGTTCGACTCGGGGAGCGGGAAGACACCTTCCTGCTCGTACGGGTTCTGCGTGGCGATCACGAGGAACGGGTCGGGGAGCCGATGGACGCGGCCCTCGACCGTCACCGCCCGCTCGGCCATGGCCTCGAGCAGCGCCGACTGCGTCCGCGGCGGCGTCCGGTTGATCTCGTCGGCGAGCAGGACGTTCGTGAAGACGGTCCCCGGGAAGAACTTCGTCTCGCCGGCGCGCACGATGTTCTCGCCGATCAGCTCCTTCGGCGTGGTGTCGGGCGTGAACTGGACGCGGTTGAAGTTCGCACCGAGGACGTACGCCGTCGCCCGGCCGAGGAGCGTCTTCGCGGTGCCGGGCGGGCCCTCGAGCAGCACGTGGCCGCGCGCCATCGCGGCGACGAGCAGCAGCTCGACGGCGTGCCCCTGCCCGACGACGACCTTGCCGACTTCCTCCTTGGCCCGCTCGCGTAGTGCGGCGAGCCCTTCGTACGGCACCGAGACTGCCACGTTCCTCGTCCTCCTCGATCGTTCGCCCTACGGACGATAGTCGGCGTATCGGCCCGTTTCCTGAATGCCCGCTCGGGAGGGCGATCTCGTGGTGATTCACCACGACGCCCTTCTCTCGGGCGCTGCGCGGGTATCCTGGGAGGACATACGGGGGCGACCAGGTCTCGACGTGGTCGGTTCTCCGGTCGAGCAGCGAGCCGAGGTCGCCGGTCGGCCTCGTAAAACAACCGGCACAAAAGCAAGTGCGACCAAGAACCAACTCGCACTCGCCGCCTAGCACACACTAGGTCAGGCGACGTCCCATCCCGGTTCGGCCCGAGACCGGGGACGGGGCGCCAACAATCGGGCTAGGAGCCGGAGGAGCGCCAATCGCCGAGGGCTCGACATCCAAAGGATAGGCTGGCCCGCCGGTAGGGCGTCCGCCTCCGGCCGTCGGGCGAGATCCAAGCGCGGACTACGCTCGTAGACGTTCGGCCGGTGCGTCCGCGGACGCGGGTTCGATTCCCGCCGCCTCCATAATCCCCGCAAATCGCGATTTCGGGTTGGGACGATTCGTTTCCCCTGGAAATCGCGATTTCGGGTTGGAACGGTTCGCGTTCGATTCCCGCCGCCTCCTCTTTTCGGCTCAACAAACACCGGGGTCAGGCCCAAGGCTGGCCCTCTTGCGCGCGGACGAGCCGGCACCTGGCCGGCCCGTCCTCGCGAATTGGTTGCTGTCCTACCCGATCGCCTTCTCATGGGCGTCGAGCAGGATCAGCACTGGGTGGTGCCGGAGGTGATATCGAGTTGACCACGAGGGTGGCCTGGATGTTGCCCGGGAACTTCACACGCACGCATGCCACTCGCGCGTGACACCGTCGTTCGTAGAGGATCCGTCGCCGCCGTGCCAGTAGAGTCGGTGGTCCCCGTCGTGTTCGAGTCCTTGTTCCACCCGAGACGGGCGGAGTCCATCAGCTGCCGCTGGCCCGCGTCGAGGAGCGTGCCGTGCGTCAGGTGCGCCATGAACTTCGCCAGGTCGAGCGCCGAGAGGTGCAGGTTGGCGTGGCCGCCGCACCCGTCGAGGGGTCGTGCGGGATTCACCTCGAGCAGCTTGCCGCCTGCGGCCGTGTTCCCGGCGTTGTAGACGAGCACCGCCGTGGCGTCGTTCGACTCGGAGCACGTAGCCGCTGACACCCGCCGGCCCGAACACGCGCTGCTGGACGTAGGCGAGGTGCCAGATTCCGACGTCACCTCGTTGATCACGTTGACCCGGGGTCGGTGCTGGTCGCCTTCCAGAGCGCCGGAATCATGATCCGGAGCAGCGCGTAGTTGGCGTTCAGGTAGCTGTACGCGCGGAGCCCGGAGCCGCGCCGTTCGAGACGACGAACTCGAGGCCGTCCAGTCGTTCCCCCAGTAGCCGGCGGTCTCGGGGTTCATCGCCTTCAGCTTGATGAGGGCCTGCCCGAGCCCCGGACGTGTGCGTGAGCAGGTGGCGGAACGTCAGGCCGTTGGAGCCCCAGACACCGAGGCCCTTCGTCCACTCGGCGGGCAGCCACTTGTTGATCCTGCTGTCCACCGAGAGGTCAGTCGTCGAGGAGCTGGAGGATCGCGACCGCTGTCGTCGTCTCGTGACGCTCATGACGTTGAGCCGCGACGAGCTGCCCATGTTCTGGTCGCCGTCGGGCCCGGTGCGGGCCTTGCCGACGCCTTCGCCGATGACCAGCCGGCCGTCCTTGACGATCGCGTAGGCGAATCCGGTCGCCCTGCCGGTCAGCGCGGTGAGGATGTGCTGCCGCATCTTCATCGCCGTCGACGGCCCGGTCGAGATCGACGGCGGAGGAGCGCTCACCGCGGCGGCTGCCAACGAGAGTACGGCGACGGTGGCCGAGAGGAGCGCGTAGAGGAACTGCTTGCCGGACATCGTGTCCTCCTTGGTAGTCGTTGATGTCCGTACAACCCGAGCGGGCGGGAATTCTTACGACGCGCGCTCCCGGCCCGGGGACGACGCTAGTGGGTCACGAGCAGCTTCAGGCCCACCAGACGAGACCCAGGCCCAGGTTCGCGGTGACGACAGCCAGAGTCGCCATGCGACCCAGGCCCTCGACACGCGCGAAGACGATCCCCTGCACGACGAGAACCGGCCAGACCGAGCGCGATCGCCAGCCAGATCGCGGCTTTCGTGGAGAGCAGGCCGAAGGCGCCGAGTAAGAGCGCGATGAAGGACGGCAGCGCCGCTTCCACGATCGACGCCTCGCGCTGGGCGATGCGCCGCAGACGAGTCAGTGAGAAGCGTTGATCGTCGGCGACGCTCTCCGCGACGCCATGTGCGTAGACGTGTGCCAGCCAGAAAACGACGGACGTGACACCAACCAGCGCGGCGATGCGAGCGGCATCATCCGGGTACGCCTGCGCCGCCGCCACGACGACCGCGAGGACGACGATCGTGCCGTAGATGAAGCCTGCCAGCCGCTGGCCCATCGCCGCGCGGCTGAAGTAAGCGGCCCTGTCACGCGACGTCCCAGCCATGAATCGGAATGATCGTCGCACGTTCTCTCGTCGAAAAGTACGCCCGGCCTGTGACCCCGACGGCTCGAGCCGCTCGACGGTGTCGAAGTACTCGGCGTGGCGCAGGCGTGGCCAAGTCTTGGCCAGACGGCCTCAGTAGTGGCTGTTGTTCCCGAGCGCGTCGCCGCGGCCAAGCTTGCGGCCGGACGTGTCTCCGATGTCGAGGTACGGCCACATCACCACCGTGTGGTCACGCTTCGAAGAGTTCGTGACGTGGTCGAACTGGATGGCATGGCCGATCTCGTGCGCAGCCACGGACTGGATGTCGTATGCGCCGGAGGCGCCGGTCGTCGACCACTTGAACTCGGTGTTGAACCGGATGTCCGCCTCGACGGGGTCGCCCTGCTCGTCATACGCGATAACCGTGCACGCGAGCGCCCCGCTGCAGTTCTGGTCGTTCTTCAGGCTGCCCCAGTCGACCGTGCTGTAGCCGTCGTGCTTGGCTGCGCGAGATGTCTTGCCCTCGTAGTGCGCGGGAGGGTTCGCCTGGTCTTCGATGCCGCACCAGTTGACGTTGTTCGTCCACTGGCTCTGCGCGTTCCGGACGGCCTTGACAACCGTCTCGCGGTCGATCCCCGGCGCCGTCGCGCCGATCGACCACTTCCTCGTCGTCCGCCAATATGTCGTCCCGATCGACGCCTGGGACGAGCTGTCGCACTTCACGTCCGACCCGGTCTCCGCCGGAGTTACGGCATACACGGCATCGGAAGCACTCCGCAGCACCCCGGACGGCCGGAAGAACGCCACCGAGAGGACACGTTGCTGCGAGTCGCTGTACAGGCGGGCGAATCGGCTCCCGTCGCTGCGGTGGAGCGTGCAGAGCGAGAGCCGCCCGGCCAGCCGACGACGGGCGGCGCGACCCCCGGGGGGACCCTGAACGCGAGCTCGCCTCGAACCGGCGGCGACAGGCGCAGGCCGCACGGTCGGGTAACCGCGGCGGAGCTCGGCGCCCGAAGCGCGACGGAAGCGGCATCTTCCGCGGCGCTGCCGGCGCACGCCGCGGCGGCGACCACGATCGCGACCGGGAAGAGGCGGCGCCGGGAGAACGGCATTCAGCCGGACGTGCAGATGCGCGGCGCGTAGGGGCGTCGGAAGGTCATGACCCAACAATAGGCGGGGATCGGCCCCGTGAGCGACCGGATCGGCCCGGTCATGCGGAACCCAATATCCCTGCATAGGCGCGGGAGCGTCACGCGGGTTCGAATTCCCGCCGTCTCCACTGAGACGCTATTTGCAGGGCTTCGCCGCCCAGCAGGTCGGTTTCGATCGCTATGTGTCACTTCCTCAACTCGGACAGGAACGCCGTCCGGCGCTTCGGGCAAGGCCACTGCTGGCCCTGCCGGAAACGCCACATCGGCCCAGCCGCCAGTGGTTCATGAGCCGAGGCGTCACGGCTCTAGCGAGCGGTGTAGGCGTCGAGGATCGAGCGGATCAACGGCGACAGGCGCCGGCGAGGCCGAATCCTTCTGAGTAGCACCTTCATCGTGCCTCCGTGATGGACTTGCGCATCTACTTCCTTCGCTGTTTTGCAGGCGATCAACGTGTCGCCTGATCCCCTTCAGCGTGTCCGGTCCTCGCCTCGCCCGATAGGACACGATTGGGTCAATCACTCGCGTCCGCTGACGTGGTCGCGCCACGGCGTGTCTAGTCCGCGTCGCGCCTCGCACACACCCACAGATCTGTCGACTCATCAGGAGTGACAAGTCGCCTGGCCGACACGCGGCCATTGGCTCAGCCGCGACTCGCGGCCTCGATCGCCTCGCCGGCGGTGTTCGCCAGCCCGCGGTATCGAGCGATGCTCGTAGCGATCGACCAGATCACGAGCGCAAGACGCCGGGAAAGAACTCGACGCCAAGACGCTTCTTTGCCGGTGACGGCGATGAGCGTCAGAACGTGACGAGGAAGGAAATCGCCCTGAGCCGTGCGACGACGGCGGTTCACCGCGGCGTGGCTCCGCTGCGCAGTGTCATGGACCAGCCACGAGACAGGAAATGACGCTCGTTTACGAGGCAATCGTGCTGCGCGCCGAAAGGATCGGAGCATCTCGCCGGAATCCCCAGACTGCCGCATAGATCCCGAGCGACAGCTCCCACAGGAACTCTGGGATCACCAAGATCGCCGGCACCGCGGTGCCGGCGCCCCACCACTCGAACAGCGTGCCGATGCTCGAAACGAGGAGGAGTGGTCCTCCGATCAGTCCGAGCCAGGCCATGCGCCGCGGGACGAGGCCGGAGCTGTACATCAAGTAGCCGAGGATCAATCCATTCCCAAAGGGGACGATGAACCCAGGGCCGTACAGGAACGACCAATCCTTGAGGGCGGCGAGGGAGACGGCGAGGTCGCCCGCGTCGGGAGAGTCCTGGCGCAGGCTGACGACGCCAAGCACGAAGATGATCCCAGCTGCGATGAAGACGCACTCGATGATTCGGGCGGCGACGTAGCCGGTGGCGAGGATCTCGTTCTGTCGCCTCACGATCGGGTAGAGCACAACGGCCGTTCCCACGTTCGCGATGATGAGCAGCAGCTCCAGGAACGCTCCCAGGTAGATCTGGTTGTCCTTGCCGTCGCCGGCGATGTACGCGGCCGGATCGTCGAGAACCGGTTGGAAGAGTGCGAGCGCCGGGATCGACGTGAGGAAGGTGATGATGAACAGCACCCCGAAGATGCGGGCGTTCCTCTGGTCGTCGGCCATGTCGCCTCCTTGGCAGCCTGTTGCTCGAATAGACGCGACGCGGCGATCCTAAACGAGGTGCCTCGGCGACCTCAAACGCGAACCGTGCTCGCCCTCCATCCTGCGAAGGAACACGTGGCTCCAGCGGCGTCGGGCCCGCGCTGGCCCTCGGTCTTCGGACGTGTCGCGTCAGCGACTCAGGCGACGGGTTGCACTGGCGCCGGCCGTGCCCGCACCTGAAACAGCACCGCCGTGAGCACGATCGCGCCGCCGACAAGCGTCGTAGGCGGGCGGGCGCTCGGAAAGAAATAGCCACACCCACAGCGGCCCGAGCACGATCTCGAGCAGGGTGATCAACGCGACCTCGCCGGCGGGGATGAGGCGAGCCCCGATCGTGAGGAACACGAAGCCGAAGCAATACTGGGTGATGCCGAGTGTCGCAAGCAGCGTCACATCGCGAGGCTCGGCCGTAGCGAAGGACGCGAACGGCGCGAACGCGACTAGGAGGACGAGCTGCGACAGGACCGTCGCCGGAGCCATCGAGATCTCGCGGCGGTGGCGGGCGATGACGAGGATGCCCGCGAAGGAGGCGCTCATGGTCAACGACAGCAGTTGGCCGATGGCGCTCGGATGCCCCGGCCCGCCGACCATGACGCCGACGCCGACGACGGCGATCGCCATCGCCGCCCACGTCCTGCGGTCGACGGGATCGCCGACGAGCGTCCCGAGCGCGGCGGCGAGGATGGGCGCGAGCGCCATCATGAAGAGCACGTTCGCGACGGAGGCGTGGTTGAGCGCGGCGATGAACGACGCCGAGGACACCGCGATGAGCGCGGCCACCGCGAGACCGCTGAGCCCGAGCGCGCGGAACGCCCGAAGCGTCCCGCGACGCTCGACCGCGACGACGTAGACGAGGAGACCAAGCGCGGCAAACGCGGCGCGTCCGGCGACTTGTGTCGCGGTATCGACGGAGAGCTCGCGCTGGAAGAGCCCGGCCGTGGACCAGAAGACGGCGGCGAGCAGCGACGAACACGCGTCCCTTCTGCTCTTCGCTCACAGACGAGAATCAATCAGGTGGTGCCAGAGCCGCGGTCGTCGTACCCGAACCGTCAGTTCGGCAGTCGGGCGTCGAACTACTGGTCTCCCGGTCATACTTGGACGCCCAACGACCGCCGAGGTCCGCCAACGAGTGGGAGGGACGATGCCGCTCTATCTGACGAAGTTCAGCTACACGCCGGAGACCTGGGCCCGGCTGATCGCCAACCCGGAAGACCGCCGGAAGGCCGCCGAGTCGTACATCGAGTCGGCCGGCGGCAAGCTCCACGGATTCTGGTACGCGTTCGGCACACACGACGGCTACAACCTGTTCGAGGCCCCCGACAACGTGTCCATGGCCGCCGTTGCGATGGCGATCGGCGGCGGCGGTGCGCTCAGCTCGATCGAGACGACGGTGCTCCTCACCGTCGACGAGACGCTGGACGCCTTGCGCAAGGCAGGACAGGTCCAGTACCAGCCGCCCGGCGCGTAGCAAGAGCGGCGCTGCGGCTCGGTGCCGAGCAGCCTGTCGCCGCCGCTGCGGCGACAGGCTGCGTCGAGGTCGCTCGGCGGGCCGACGGGGGCGCTACGAGGGCACGCGGAAGGTCCCGCGCATCTCGTCTGCATGCGGGTCGCACACGAACGTGTAGGTCTTCCCCGGCTTCAGCTTCACGGTGAACGTTTTCGCGCCGGTGCTCCCGATACCGGTGGCGACGTTCAGGCCGGGTCCCCGCAGGCGAAAGTTGTGCTCGCCGGAGAGGTCGCGTACGACGAAGCGGTAAGTGCCGGCCTTCTTCGGCCTGGGCGAGACGCTGATCGTCTCCTCGGGCCCGACGGTACCTCTGAACGAAGGCGAGGCCGCCTGCGCCGGCCACGCACCGAGCAGTAGCCCACAGCCTGCGAGCGCGGCGACGGATGCTCTCACGACTCCTCCTTGTCCCATGACGCTGCTCCTTGTCGTTGACCACTCGACGGTCGCAGCGAGCTGGTCCGAGTCGCAACGGGACAATGGTCGTAGGTCGCCGCAGGTGGCAGCGCACGAGACGCGGACATGATACCTAGCGCTGCCATGTATAATGCTGCTATGTACACGCGGATTCGAGCTCGTCGGCGTCGCGCGACGGGTGAGCTCATGGAGATCAACAAGGACCTGATCGCGGCTTCCTCGACCCCGATCGTCCTGGCGATCCTGGCCGAGGAGGACAGCTACGGCTACGCGATCCTCCAGCGGGTTCGGGAGGTGTCCGGAGGGCGCATGGAGTGGACGGACGGGATGCTCTACCCCGTTCTGCATCGGCTCGAGCGGCTCGGCCACGTCGAGGCGCGGTGGGAGGTTGCGGAGAGCGGCCGCCGTCGCAAGTACTACGGGATCACGTCCCGGGGCCGGGCCCAGCTCGCCGAGGAACGCAGGCAGTGGCAAGCGGTGGACGCGACGCTGCGGGGCATCTGGCGGGCGCTCGTCCTGCCCGTCCCGGCCGGCCACCCGGCGTCGGCCGCGCCGCTGCCACAGGGAGCCTGACGATGCCGGCTCCAGGAGAACGCGGTATCGCTCGAGGAGCAGATCGACCAGTGGCGGAGCTACCTCCGCCGCCGGCAGGCGATCCACTCGGTCGACGTCGCGGAGCTGGAGGACCACCTGCGCGAGCAGGTGGCGGTGCTGGCCGACGCGGGGCTCGCCACCGACGAGGCGTTCCTGGTCGCGGTGAAGCGCATGGGCGACCTCGACGCCCTCTCACGGGAGTTCGCGCGCGAGCACTCGGACCGCCTCTGGAAGCAACTCGTCGTGTCTCCCTCCGACACCGGGGAGCCGCGGGCGGCGGCGCGAACGGACGCGATCGTCGCGTTCGGTCTCGCGGTGGCGGCGGCCGTGGCCGTCAAGGTGCCGGCGCTCTTCGGCATGGACGCTGGACGAGGACGCCGATTTCTACGCCCGCAACCTGAGTCTCTTCGTCCTGCCCCTGCTGACCGGCTACTTCGCGTGGAAGCGACGGCTCGACCGCCGCACGCTCGGTTGGCTGGCGGTGGCGTTCGTCGCGGCGGCCGTCTTCGCCAACGTCTATCCGTTCGAGCCGGACGGCTCCACCGAGGCGCTCACGGCGCTGCACCTGCCGATCGCGCTCTGGCTGGTCGTGGGCATCGCGTACGCCGGCGGCCGCTGGCGCCAGGTCGAGGGCCGCATGGACTTCATCCGCTTCTCGGGGGAGTTCTTCATCTACTACGTGCTGATCGCTCTCGGCGGCGGCGTCCTCACGGCGTTCATGGTGGCGCTGTTCGAGACGCATCGGGATCGACGCCGAGTCGTTCATCGAGTCGTGGCTGCTGCCGTGCGGAGCGGCCGGGGCCGTCCTGGTCGCCGCCTGGCTGGTCGAGGCCAAGCAGAGCGTGATCGAGAACATGGCGCCCGTCCTGACGCGCCTCTTCACGCCGCTCTTCGCCGCCGTGCTGGTCACGTTTCTGGGCGCCCTGCTGTGGACCGGACGCGGCGTCGACGTCGAGCGGGACATGCTCATCCAGTTCAACCTGCTCCTGGTGGTGGTGCTCGGCCTGCTGCTCTACTCGCTCTCCGCCCGGGACCCCCGGTCGGCTCCCGGCGTCTTCGACGTGATGCAGGTCGTGCTGGTGGTCAGCGCGCTGCTGGCCGACGCGGTCGCGCTGTGGGCGATCGCCGCGCGCATCACCGAGTTCGGCTTCAGCCCGAACCGCGTGGCGGCGCTGGGTGTGAACGTGATCCTTCTCGTCAACCTGGCGTGGTCCGCCGTGCTCTACATCCGCTTCCTGCGAGGGCGCGGATCGTTCACGGGCCTCGAACGGTGGCAGACGGACTACCTGCCCGTCTATGCCGTGTGGGCGGCGATCGTCGTGATCGTCTTTCCGCCGGCGTTCGGGTACGGCTGAGCCTCGACCCTACTCCTGCTTCAGTTCCCGATCAGTTCCGCGAAGGCGGGCTCGGCGCGGAGCGCGTCGAAGTCGGAGTCCTCCTTCGCCATGTCGCGGCAGCCCTCCCACGCGTCGATCGCCTGGCGTAGGTGCCCGATCGCGTCGACGGCCCGGCCGGCGAGGCTCTCGCAGCACGCGACGTTGTAGAAGAGGTACCCCTGACCGGGATGGGCCTCGATGAGCTCGAGGCCCCGGTCCGCGGCCTCGGCGTACCTGCCGGCCTCGTAGAGCGGGCGCGCGGGATCCCACAGCTCGGGGGCGTAGCGCTGGATCGAGTCGGGCAGCTCTACCCAGTGGTGACGGCGGGAGTCGTAGCCGGACTCGGTCGGCGGCGGGAAGGACGGATCGGCGAACGAGCCCACCGAGACGACGATCAGGTCGGGCTCGGTCGGTTCGGTGTAGAAGACCTGCGATCCGCAGTCCGGGCAGAAATGGAAGGCATGCTCCTTCCGGTCCGCCTCGTCCGAGATCCGCGAGTAGTCGGCGAAGCGACCGACGATGCGCACCTGGTCGGGCCTGAACGCCGCCTGCATCCCGAAGGCGCTTCCGGTCCGTCGTTGACAAAGAAGGCAGTGGCAGATCGAGACCACGAACGGGTCGCCGGCCACCTCGAGACGAAGTTGCCCGCAGTGACACGCCGCTTGGCGACTGGCCATGCGACGAACCTACCGGAGCGCCGGTCGCGGCCGGCAGGGCAGCCGGGCGGCCGCTTCCCTCGCTCTCGTCCCTGTCGTCCGCCGCGCTACGCTCGCCGCATGAGGCGCCTCGTCGCGATGCCGCTCGCGCTGCTCGCGATCGCGGCTGCGGACGCGTCCGCGGCCGCGAAGCCGTTCCATTCGTCCGTACGACCGCTTCCCGCACCGCTCGTCGCGCGGCTCACCGGCGAGTCCTGGAGGCCTGGATGTCCGGTCGCGCTCTCCCAGCTGCGACTGCTGACCGTCACCCACCGCGGGTTCGACGGGAAGGCCCACACCGGCCAGCTCGTCGTCGGACGCGAGTACGCCAATGCGCTCCGAGGCGTCTTCCGGCAGCTCTACGAGGTCGGGTTCCGGATCCGCCACATGCGCCTCGCGGACTCGTACGGCCCGGCAGGCTCGCGACCGGCGAAGGACGTCAGCGCGTCGTTCAGGTGCCGCAGGGCCGTCCCGTCGCCGTGCGGCACCGGGTCCGGCAACTGGTCCAATCATGCGTATGGACGAGCGATCGACCTGAATCCCGTCGAGAACCCCTACGTCGGCTGCGGTCGCGTCCGGGACGCGGCCACCCGCCCCTACATCGACCGCTCCCGGCTTCGGCCCGGCATGGTGACGCCCGCGGTCGTCCGGGCGTTCCGCTCGATCGGCTGGGGGTGGGGCGGCGACTGGTCGGGCGAGACGAAGGACTACATGCACTTCTCGGCGACGGGACGCTAGCCTCGTCGCCATGAGCTTCGCCGTCGCGGCCGACGCATACGACCGTTTCATGGGACGCTACTCGGCGCCGCTGGCGCCGCTGCTTGCCGACTTCGCGGGGGTCGCGCCGGGTCAGCGCGCGCTCGACGTCGGGTGCGGTCCGGGGGCGCTCACCACGGAGCTGGTCGATCGCCTGGGGGCGGCCGCCGTGACGGCCGTCGATCCGTCCGAGCCTTTCGTCGCCGCGGCGCGGGAGCGTCACCCCGGCGTCGACGTCCAGCACGCCTCGGCGGAGGAGCTGCCCTTCGGCAAGGATTCTTCGACGTCGCGCTCGCCCAGCTCGTCGTCCACTTCATGACCGACCCGCGTCGCGGGGCTGCGCGAGATGGCACGGGTAACGCGTGACGACGGCGTCGTCGCAGCGTGCGTCTGGGATCACGCGGGCGGTCAGGGGCCGCTGAGCGTCTTCTGGGAAGCCGCGCACGAGGTCGATCCCGGCGTCGAGGACGAATCGCGGCTCGCGGGTGCGCGCGAGGGCCATCTCGAGGAGCTCCTCGAGGCGGCAGGGCTCGAACGGGTCGAGGGCGGGCTCCTGAGCGTGAGCGTCGAGCATCCGAGCTTCGAGGAGTGGTGGGAGCCCTACACGCTCGGGGTCGGTCCCGCCGGCGCCTACGCCGCCGGCCTCGACCCGGAGCAGCAGAGCGTGCTGCGCGAGCGCTGCCGCGCCCTGCTACCGCGGGCGCCGTTCGTCTCGACGGCGGGGGCCTGGGTTGCCCGGGGAGCCGCCTGAGGAGAGCTACGGCCAGATCGGCGGCCGCGGCGCCAGGAGCTCCTGAGCTTGCCAGTCCTCGCGCGGCGGTGAGAAGACGTCGAGCACGACTGCGCCCTCGGGGCCGCCGCGACCGGTGTGCGGCGTGTCCGACGAGATCCGCCACGTCTCTCCCGGCCCGAGCACGCGCTCCTCGTCGCCGACGCGCAGCACGAGAGAGCCGCGGATCACCATGCCGAGCTGCTCGTTCGCGTGGTGGTGCTCCGGCAACGCGACGCCGGGGTCGATCTCGATGATCGCCATGGTGATCTGCTCACCGTGGACGGCTCTGGCGAGAAAGCCCGGGAAGAGCTGCTGGGGAGCCACCCCGGAGAGGTCGTCGAAGGCGCTCACGAACGCAAGTCTCTCACGAGCGCGCTGAGGCCGCGGGGGATTGCGGTCCGACCCACCAGGGATACGGTGAGTGAATGGCCCCGGGGGAATCGCCGTCAGCGGGTGTCATACGACGGGTGCGATCTCAGGAGATAATCGAGCTGTGAGCCAGTCCGCATCAGCCCGCGCGGGGCGGCTTCATGCGGCGCTCTCGGCGACATTCGAGGGGCTGCACTCGACCGTCGGCGGAGCGAGTTTCGAGCGCCGTACAGGTCACGTGCGGCTGTTGTTTCCGTGCGTGCCGATGGCGGTCTTCAACGGCGTTCTCGTCGAGTCGGAGCCGTGTTCAGGGGTCGGCGACTCGATCAGCGAGGTCGAGGAGCGCGGCCTTCCCTGTGGTGTGCAGCTGCGGGAGGGCCAGCACCCGGAGGTCGAGGCGGAGGCGCGAGCGATGGGCCTGAGCGAACGGAGGCCGATGCCGGGGATGACGCTCGCCTTTGAGGAGCTCGTCGAGGCGTCCTGCGACGGGCTGGAGATCAGCCGGGTGGAAGACGAAGCGGGTCTTCTCGATGCCGCCATGGTCGCGGCGGGCGGTTTCGGCGCTCCGCCGGTGGTCCTCGAGGCCCTGTACGTGCCGGAGGTCGTCGATTGGACGGGATGAACGTCTACCTCGGCAGGGCCGAAGCTGAGGCGGTCACGACCGCGATCGGTTACCGAACCGGCCGGGAGGGTGCGATCTTCAGCGTCGCCACCCCCGCTGAACATCGCCGCCACGGATATGGCGCGGCGATCACCGCCTTCGCGACTCGCTCGCTCTTCGAGAGCGGAGCAGACCTCGCGTGGTTGCAGACGAGTCCTATGGGGGAGCGGGTCTACTACCGACTCGGATTCCGTCAGGTCGCCAACCACATTCTGCTAGCCGGCCGAATCGCCCAGAGCTCTTGACATCTGGTCGACTCGCTCGACGGACTAGTCAGACACCTGCTCGAGGCGCGCTCAGGGAACGTTCCCGAGACTCGCGTGCGCGACGATGAACTCGTCTCGGTCGAGCGCCGTTCGACTAGGGCTTATCTCGTCGATCACTACAGGGTTGTCTCAATCCCGACTGCCTAGCTGTTAGCTGTAAGAGATAAGAGCTAACGGAATCGTACGAGCGGGCGGTGTGGACTCTCCCCGCGCGTGGCGGCCCGGACGTCAGGCTCCGGCCGGACCCTCGGCGATGAGCGCGCTCTACTGGTACTGCAGCAGCAGGTCGTACCGACCGGGATCCGAGCCGTTCACGTCGGTGAGACGGTGCAGCTTCCGCCCCGCACCGGCGCGGGCGAGGAAGCGCGCAGCCGGCTGCCTCGCGGGATGAGCGACACGCAGCTTCATTGACGCCTTCGACTGCCGCCGTCGTGGCGCTCACGACCTAGCGGTGACCTTGATCAGCATCTGACGAGGAGGTCCGGAGACGAAGAACGCCGCTGACTGCGCCGAACAGCGTCGTACGGTTGCAGATCGAAGTAAACGCGAACGTGCTCGCGTTGCCTGTCACGATCACCACGACGGTCGTGAGCTCGACGGCGGCCCGCAGCACGTCGCAACCGAGCAAGGAGCCGCCGCGGCAGGCGATCGGCCCGACGCCACCGGCGAGGACGAGGACCGCGCGGGTCCCCATGAGCGCCGCGAGGCTAAGGCCGAGTCCCTTGGCCCCTTCGACGTCGAGCACCGCGAACGTCAGCGCGAGCGGACGAGCGCATCGCCGATCGCGAGGTCGTCTGCCGGGCCAGAGCAGCCGGAACGGACGCTCCGATAGCGCCCCCAGACGGGAGCTGCCTCTCATGCGACCTCGATCATCGTCACGGCACTCGTCCGCGCGCAACGACTCGACCGGGAGCCGGCGGAGCCTCGAGAGCCGGACGGCGGATCGAAGGCGGTCGAGCGAGCTAGGCCCGTACGATCTACTGGATGTTCGACTACGCCGAGCGGCAGCGTCGGCTTGCAGAACACATGCGAGCCGAGGGCGTCGAGCTTCTCTTCCTCGGCCTCTCGAGCGATCTCGAGTATCTCTCCGGCGTCGAGCGGGGGATCCCGTTCTTCGGTCAGAGCTCCTACCCTCACGGCTGGGTGGCAGGGGGCTTCTTCCGGCCCGACGGCGACCCCGTCTACGTGCTCCCTCGCATGGTCGTGCTCTTCGACCTTCCCGTTCGGCCGGACGGGGAGATCGTCGTCGTGAACGAGACCGACGACGGCGCGCCGTCTTCGAGCGCGTGGCGCGGCAGCTGGGCCCCGGCGCAGGCGCAGTCGCGATCGGCGATCGCGTCTGGGCCGAGACGACCCTGCACCTCGCGCGGGCGTTGGGAGCCGACAGGCTGCGCGCGGGCTCCTCACTCGTGAACGCGCTCCGGCGGGTCAAGCGCCCCGTCGAGCTCGAGGCGATGAGCCGCGCCTGCAGGACCGCCGAGGAGGCCATGGCGGCCGTCACTTCTCACGTCCGGCCGGGCGTCACGATGGCCGAGCTCGCGGAGGAGGTGGAGGCGCAGCTGCGGCGGGCGGGCTCCCGAACGCCGTCGTTCGCGACGCACATCTTCACCGGGATGGATTCCGACAGCCTCGACAACCACGCGCCGACGGCGCGCGGGGCGCTTCCGGACGGGGCGGCGGTCCTGTTCGACTTCGGCGGCGTCGTCGACGGCTACTGCTCGGACTTCGGCCGCACCGTCGTGGCCGGCGAGCCACCACCGGGGCTGGTCGCGGCGTACGACGTCATGCTCGCGGCATCCGAGGCCGGCCGGGCCGCGTGCGTACCGGGCGCGCTCGCGTGCGAGGTGAACGCGGCGTGTCGGGCGCCGATCGAGGACGCGGGGCTCGGCGAGCATTTCCGGCATCGCATGGGGCACGGGATCGGGCTCGACGTGCACGAGCGGCCGTTTCTCTCCGAGGAGGACGAGACCCCGCTCGAGGCGGGCATGACGTTCACCGACGAGCCGTCGCTGATCGTCCGGGGCTCGTTCGGGTTGCGGATCGAGAACGTCATCGTCTGCGACGAGCAGGGCGGCCGGGCGTTGAACGATACCCGAGCGAGCTGCTGCAAGTCGTGAGGCGGCGCTTCCGCCGCCCCCGGGGCCCGGCTACACGACGAGCACGGTGAACGGCGTGTCGACGGCGTCCTGGCGGCCCGGCACCCAGAGGCTGATGCGGAACACGCCTCCGCCCACGTAGCCGATCGTCGTTTCGGCGGATGGTGCGCTCGCGGCCGCCACCTGACCGGCGTTGCCCGGGAAACGCACCTCGTAGACGCCGACGTTGACCCGGCGCGCCTGCGGAGCCGCGCCCGCGCAGTTGAACCGCACGCCAACCTCGGGCCTCGCGCTGGTGAACGTGTCGGGCAGGTTCGCGATTCCCTTCGCCGGGTCGCCGCTCACGGCGATGAAGCCGCGCACCGCACCCGGCTGGCAGCGCGCCTGCGGGCGCACGGCCTCGGTGATCGCGACAGCCGAGCCGCCGAGCGCAAAGAAGAGGGCGAGAACGGCGATGCCGGTCGTGGGCGTGATGCGCATCGGAGTACCTCCATGAGCGATGACGTTTCTCGCATCCTCGCCCTCCGGCCGGATGGTTGTCGAGCGACTCGATGCTTCACGCTTCTCCGTCGGTGCAAGGCTGCGGTTACCCGGCTCGTGCTGCCGCTGTGCGGCGGTCGACGGCGAAGAGGTGCCACCGTCCCGGGATGCCCTTGAGCGACCGAAGGTCTCTGTCTTCGAAGCGGAGATCAGAGCCCGCGACGAGGTCCTTGACGGTGCTCGAGACGAGCACTTCGCCGGGGCCCGCGAGCGCCGCGACGCGAGCGCCGGTGTGAACGGCGATCCCCGTGACCTTGCCGTCGAGCAGCTCGCACTCGCCCGTGTGGAGCCCCGCGCGCACCTCGAGCCCGAGGTCACCGACGCCGTCGAGGATCGCACACGCGCAGCGAATGGCCCGCGCCGGCCCGTCGAAGCTGGCGAAGAAGCCGTCGCCCGCCGTGTCCACCTCTCGACCCCGGAAGCGAGTCAGCTCGCTTCGGACGAGCGCGTGGTGGCGCTCGATCAGGTCTCGCCACGCTCGGTCGCCCAGCTCGGTCGCCCGTTCGCTCGACCCGACGATGTCGGTGAAGAGCACCGTGGTGAGAACTCGGTCGAACGCCGGGTCGGCGGCGGTTTGCTCCGCCGTCACGGCGATCGCGAAGCTCTCGATCTCGCCGATGACCGACTCCCAGTCGCCGTACCAGGGCCAGTGAGCCTTGCCGGGCAACTCGACGAACCGCGCGCCGGGGATCCGGCCGGCCATCCAGCGCGCCCCCTCGACCGGTAGGTGGTCGTCGGTGCGGTGCAGCACGACCGTGGGGACCCGGATCGTCGGCAGGACGTCGCGGACGTCGATGTCGGCGTTCATCCGGGTGAGCATCTCGATCGCGCCCGGGCTCGCGCTCAGGCGGTTGCGTGACGCCTGCCACTGGATCTCCTCGTCCGTCGCTCCCGGATGCTGTGAGCGCAAGGTCTCGGCGGCGAGCTCGAACGTCCCCCAGTTCCGGGCCGATTCGAGGCCTTCTCTCAGAAAGTCGTCGCGACGCGCACCCCACGGGTAATCCGGGGCCCAGGTGAATCGGGAGAGGGACCCGTAGAGCGCCAGGCCGACGGTGCGCTCCGGGTAGGTGGCCGCGAAGAGGGCGCTCATCGGGCCGCCCTCCGACGATCCGACCACCACCGCACGCTGTGAACCGGCTGCGTCCATGACCGCCCGGAGGTCGTCCATCCGCGTCTCGAGGCTGGCGATGCCCATCACCCGGTCGGAGAGACCGGTGCCGCGCTTGTCAAAGAGGATCAGCCGCGAGAACGCCGCCAGCCGGCTGAAGTACCTCGCGGCCGCGGGATCCTCCCACGTCAGCTCGACGTTGAAGACGGCGCCCGGGACGTAGACGAGGTCGAACGGGCCGTCGCCGACGATCTGGTAGGCGATCGAGACCTCACCGCTCTGCGCATAGCGCGTCTCCGGCTGCACGCGCACAGTGTCCCGGTTCACGACGCCGAACGCATGGGGTCCGTGGACCCTGCGGCAGGGAGCCGGTCACCCGCCCAACGGGCCGCCGCCGTCGACGACGATGTCGGCGCACGCGATCGGATCGTCGCGCTCGACGTAGCGATCCTCGCCCGGCATCCACCGCTCGACCCAGGTGGCGCGCGCCGCCTCGCCGTCACGCGCGACGCCACGCGCGAGTCTCGTCTCGTACGGCGCCTCGACCCAGACCCGGACGTCGTAGTCGTCCCGGAAGCTGCGGTGCAGCGCGCAGACTCCCTCGACGACCACGACGCCCCGCGGCTCGACGTCGCGCGCCCCGCCGGGCCGGCCGGCGTCCCAGTCCCACGCGGCGTACCGGGCGCCCCGTCCCGAGAGGAGCGGCTCGAAGACCTCGGCGCGGAGGCGCGAGAGGTCGAAGCCCTCTCCGTCCCAGAACGCGTCCGTCGAGACGACCTGGGCGCCGTCGATGCGGGCAGCCAGCGTCGACTTCCCCGCGCCGCCGCGACCCCCGATCCCGACGAACGTGAAGGCGCGCGCAGGACGAGCGCCGGCGATGAGATCGAGGACTGGCCTCGCGTCCACCGTGTCACGGTAGCCCGGTCGGCGAGCAGCGTCCGGCGGGAGTCACGAGCCTGGAGGACCGATGAGCGACGTAACCCGTGTCGTCGTCCCGTACGAGTCGATGGATCCCCTCGCGATCGGTGCGACCGACGACGAGTCGAAGAAGCACCGCGACACGCTCGAGCTCGAGATCCCTACGCGCGAACCTGCTCGCCGTGTGAGCCGGACGAGCCGGATCCCGTCGCGGACGCGACGGACGCGGCGCGCGTCTCCCTCGCCGAGCCGGACGACGGGCCGACGTTCGCCGAGCTCCTCGAGGGGAAGGCGAGCGTCGCCGTCGTGATCGACAACCAGTTCCGCCCGACTCCTTCCGCGAAGCTCCTCCCGGCGGTCTTCGACGCGATCGAGGCGGCGGGCGTCACGGACGTCCGGGTCTGCTGTGCGAACGGGAAGGTGTTCCCGATGTCGGAGTCGGACACCGAGCAGAAGGTCGGCCGCGAGAACCTCGCACGGATGGCGCGGAACGGCTGGTCCTTCTCGCAGAACGACCCGCAGAATCCGGAGGCCTACACGTACGTCGGCGTCTCGTCGGGCGGGACGCCGGTGTGGCTCCTGAACGAGGTCGCTCGGCGCGAGCTGAAGATCACGATCGGCCAGGCGCAGGCGAACCACTGGGGCGCGGGCGGCGGCGGCAAGCTGATCCTGCCCGGCGTCGTCTCGGACGAGACCGTCGAGTCGAACCACTGCGCGTTCGTCACGTCGCCGCAGACGCACTACGGCGCCTACGTCGGGCCGATGCGCTCCGACATCGACGAGGTCGCCTCGATGTGCGGGCTCGACTGCACGATGAACGTGCTGCTCGATACGCACGGCCGCGTGATCGACGTGCGTCTTCGGCTCGCATCCCGAGGCGCACCGCGAGGCGATCCGCCGCTTCAACGCGATCTACGCGTACGAAGCTCGTTCGTGCCCGAGCACGGCCAGGCGGACATCGCGATCTGCGGCGTGTTCGCGCCGACCGACCACCTCTTCTTCCACACGGGCTGGGGCTGCATGTCGGCCGACCTCGTCGTGAAGGACGGCGGCACGCTGATCTACACGAGCCCGTCGCCCGGCGTCTCGACCGCGATCGGCGACTTCCCGGGCTTCGCGCTGATGGACCTGATGAAGCCGTACATGCCGGCGACGCCGCGAGAACTACCAGCGCGTCCTCCGCGACATCCACGCACGTGCGATTCAGATGTGGGCGGGCTGCATCTGGGTGCCGATCTACGAGGTGATGACGCGCAAGCACCTCGACGATCGTCACGCTCGAGGAGAACCTCGAGATGGCGGCGGACATCGGGCTCGACGCGACGACGTCGCTCGACGAGGCGCTCGCCGCGGCGTTCGAGCGGCACGGCGCCGACGCGAAGGTGGTCGTGCTGCCGTACGCCCGCTACCAGCTGCCGCGCAACGCAGTTCGCATGGAGCCCGCGGACGAGCGCGTGTTCGCGGTACGCGGCGCCAGTACGTGAGCATGGTCGACCCGCGACGCCGGACGATTCCCGGGCTTGCGGGCATCGGGCGTGCGGCGCTGACGACGAGGTCGGGCGGCGAGATCCGCGGCTCGACGACGATCCTCGAGCTGCTGCGGATGTTCCCGGACGGGCGCGCGGCGAAGCTGATGAGCGAGATCCAGTTCCCGTGCGCGCACTGCGGCGGCGCCGTGCGCGAGCCGCTGACGCTCGCGGCGAAGCGCCACGAGCGCGATCCCGCGTGCCGTGCTCGACGCGTTCCGCGCGCTCGTAGGACGGCGGGCCGACCGCCGCGCAACTCGAGGCAGCTAGCCGCCGTGCGCCGTCCGCGCCGATAGCCGGTGCGATGCTCTCGCGCGTGGCAGGATCTGACCGCGCTGACGCGCGGAGCACCTGGGTCGGCCGGTGCGGTCGCAGCGCGTCGAGGACGAGGCGCTCCTGCGCGGCGAGGGGCGGTTCCTCGACGACCTCGAGCCGGTCGCCGCATGCCTGGCACGCGGCGATCGTGCGCTCCCAGCTCGCGCACGCGCGCGATCGCGCCTCGACGCCACCGCAGCGCTGGCGCGTCGCGGGCGTCCGCGGCGTCCTGACGGGCGAGGACGTCGCCGCGCTCTCGCAGCCGTTCCCCGCCGGGATCGACGTCGCCGTGCCCGCACTACGCCGCCGCGGTGGAAACGGCGCGCTACGTCGGCGAGCCGCTCGCCGTGGTCGTCGCGCGCGACCGGTACGTCGCCGAGGACGCGGCCGAGCTCGTCGCCGTCGACTACGAGCCGCTCGAGCCGGTACTCGACCCGGTCGCCGCTGCGCCGACGCCATCCACGATCGCGTCGTTCCACTACGGCGACGTCGACGAGGCGCTGGCGCGGCGCCGAGCTCGTCGTCCGCGCAGACGTTTCGCGGTGCCGCGCTTCACGTGCATGCCGGTCGAGTGCTACGGCGTCGTCTGCGACTGGGACGAGGCCGGCGGGCCGGCTGACCGCGTGGGCGAACTTCCAGGGGCCGTTCACGCTCCACGGCGTCGCTGCGGCCGCGCTCGGTCTGCGCGGCGACCGGCTCCGGCTGCTGACGCCGCCCGACTCCGGCGGCTCGTTCGGGATCAAGGCGTCGGTGCTCCCGTACGTCGTGCTGGTCGGCCTCGCCGCGCGCGCGCTCGGCGTGCCCGTGCGGTGGACGGAGGACCGGCTCGAGCACCTCGCCGCGAGCGCCGCAGCGACCGGGCGCGTGACCGAGATCGAGGCCGGCTTCACGCGCGGACGGCGAGCTGATCGCGCTCCGCTACGACGCGATCGAGGACGTCGGCGCGTACGTCCGCGCGCCGGAGCCGGCGACGCTCTACCGGATGCACGGCTCGCTCTCGGGCGCCTACCGCGTCCGGAACGTCGCCGCGCGCAACCGCGTCGTGCTGACGAACACGCATCCCGTCCGGGCTCAACCGCGGCTTCGGCGGCCCGCAGCTCTACTTCGGCCTCGAGCGGACGATGGCGATCGCGGCGCGCCGGCTCGGCCTCGACCCGGCCGAGCTCGCGCGCCGCAACCTCGTCCCGGCCGACGCGATGCCGTACCGGACGCCGTCGGGCGCCCTCTACGACTCGGGCGACTACGGGGCGTGCCTCGACGACGCGCTCGAGCTGGCGCGCTACGACGAGCTCCGCGCGCGGGTCGCGACGCGCGCGGGCGGAGGGGCGGCTCGTCGGGCGTCGGGCTCGCCTGCGTCGTCGAGCCGTCGATCTCGAACATGGGCTACATCACGCTCGCGCAGACGGCGGTCGAGCGCGCCGAGACGCTGCCGAAGTCCGGGAACGCCGAGGGCGCCTCGGTCGCGATCGACCCGCTCGGCGGGATCACGGTGCGGCTCGGCACGACGCCGCAGGGCCAGGGGCACCGGACGGTCTGCGCGCAGGTCGTCGCCGACGAGCTCGGCTTGCGCGCCGGAGGACGTCACCGTGCTGTCCGAGCTCGACACCGCGACGACGCCGTGGACGGTCGCGTCCGGGCAACTACTCGTCGCGCTTCTCCGGCGTCGGCGTCGGTGCGCGTGCAGGCGGCGGCGCGCAAGCTGCGCGCGAAGATCGACGCGATCCGCGCGCACCTCGGCGATCCCCGAGCTCTCGCTCCGGCGCGTCGCCGGGATGGCCCACTGGAACCCCGAAGGGCTGCCCGACGGGCATGGAGCCGGGGCTCGCGGCGATCGCGTTCTGGGCGGCGCCGAACCTCGACCCGCCCGACGTCGAGGACCGCGTCGCCTCCTCGGCCGCGCACGGGTTCATCGTCGACGTCTCCGCGGTCGAGGTCGACCGCGAGACCGGCGCGCGTGACGCGTGCTCGACTACGTGACCGTCCACGACGCGGGCACCCTGCTCAACCCGCTGCTCGCCGACGGCCAGGTGCGCGGCGGCTTCGCGCACGGCGTCGGCGCCGCGCTGCTTCGAGCACCACGTCTACGACGAGTGACGGGCAACCTGATGACGGCGTCGCTCGTCGACTACCTCGCGCCGACGGCGCCCGACGTGCCGGCGCTGCGGATCGGGCACCGCTCGTCGCCGTCGCCGTTCACCGCGCTCGGCGCGAAGGGCCTCGGCGAGGGGAACACGATGTAGCGCGCCGGTCCGCGATCGCGAACGCGGTCGCCGACGCGCTCGGCCGCGACGACGTCGAGCTGCCGCTGACGCCGCCGCGCGTCTGGGAGCTGCTCGCCGCACCGGGTCACAGAGCCGTGAAGCCCGCCGCCTTCGACTACGTCGCCGCGCGACTCGCTCGAGGAGGCGCTCGCGGCGCTCGCCGACGGGCGGCGAGGACGCGAAGCCGATCGCCGGCGGCCAGAGCCTCGTGCCGGCGCTCAACATGCGGCTCGTCCGGCCGACGCGTGCTCGTCGACCTGAACCGCGCCGGGCTCGACGCGCTCGAGCCGAGAACGGCACGCTGCGGATCGGCGCGACGGTGCGCCAGGCGGCGCTCGAGCAGCGACGAGCGCGTGCATCCGCTCGTCGCGCGCAGGCGCTGCCCTATCGTCGGCCACTTCGTGACGCGGAACCGCGGCACGGTCGGCGGCTCGATCGCCCACGCGGACGGCGCCGCCGAGCTCCCGCTCTGCCTCGTCGGCGCTCGACGGCACGGTCGTCGTCGAAGGGCCGACGGCCGCCGCGAGATCGCGGCCGACGACTTCTTCGTCACCCACTACCTGACGACGCTCGCCCGGGCGAGCTCGTCGTCGAGACCGTCTGGCCGCTGCGCGGCCGGACGAGGGCGAGCGGCGTTCGAGGAGCTCGCGCTGCGCGCCGGCGACTTCGCGCTAGTCGATGGTCGCGGTCGTGCTCCGGCGCGACGGACGGCGTGGCCGCGACGTGCGCGTCGCGTCGGCGCCGTGACCGACCGGCCGACGCGCTCGCCGAGGTCGAGGCCTGCTCGTCGGCTCGTCGCGGCGCCGACGCGGCGCGCGGGACGCCGGCGCGCTCGCGCGCGCGCTCGTCGACCCGCCGTGGCACGATGCACGCGTCGGCCGCGCTACCTCCGCGCAGCTGACCGGCACCCTCGTCGAGCGCGCGCTGATCGAGCGGGCCTCGTGATCGAGATCGCGCTGACCGTCAACGGCGCGGGTCGTGCGCGAGTAGGTCGAGCCGCGCCTGCTCCTGACCGACTTCCTCCGCCACCGCGCTCGGCCTGACGGGCACGCACGTCGGCTGCGAGCACGGCGTCTGCGGCGCGTGCACCGTGCGGCTCGACGGCGTCGCCGTGCGCGGCTGCTGCCTGCTCGCCGTGCAGGCCGACGGCTGCGAGCGTGCGAGACGGTCGAGTCGCTCGCCGGAGGGACGGCGCTGACGCCGCTGCAGGAGGCGTTCCAGCGCCACCACGCGCTCCAGTGCGGCTTCTGCACGCCCGGGATCCTGATGGCGGCCGACGATCTCCTCTCGCGCGGGCGCGCCCTCGCGCGACGAGATCGTCGACATGCTCTCCGGCCACCTCTGCCGCTGCACCGGCTATGCGCCGATCGTCGACGCGATCGACGCGAGGTCGCGCCGGGACGGTGAACCTCGCGCAGTCGCTCCTCGCCGCCTGCGAGCGGCACCCGGAGCTCGAGGCGTTCCCGGGCCTCACCTACGGCGAGCTCCTGCCGCGGGTCGCGGCGCGATCGCCGGCGGCCTCGGCGTCGAGCGCGGGCGACCGGGTCGCGGTCGTGCTCGACAACCGCGCTCGAGACGGCGCTCCTCTACTGGGCGTGCCAGTGGGCGGGGGCCGTCTTCGTGCCGCTCTCCTGGCGGCTCTCGGAGGACGAGCTCGCCTACTGCATCGACGACTGCGGCGCGGCGGTCGTGCTCCGCGACGGCGACGCGCTTCCGGACGGGCCCGAGCACCCAGGCGCGCTCGACCGCGACGAGCGCGAGATCTCGCTGCTCCTCTACACCTCCGGCACGACCGGACGGCCGAAGGGCGTGCCGCGCTCGCACGCGCCGACCGCGCCGGCGGCTGGTCGCAGGCGCTCCAGCACGGCTACGCGTGGCGGCGACCGCACGCTCGGCGTGATGCCGCTCTACCACACGATGGGCATCCACTCGCTGCTCGCGATGCACCTCGTCGGCGGCTGCTTCGTGCCGCAGGCCCGCTGGGACGCCGGCGAGGCGCTGCGGCTGATCGAGGCGCAGCGCATCACGTCGCTCTACCTCGCGCCGACGCTCTTCCACGACCTCGTCGCACCACCCCGACGTCGCCGGCGCACGACGTCTCGTCCGTCCGGGCGCTCGGCTACGCGGGCGCGGCGATGACGTCGACGCTCGTCCGGCGCTGCGCGGAGGTGTTCGCGCCCGACGTCTTCGTCAACCACTACGGCTCGACGGAGATCTACACGTTCACGATCGGGCGCGACCAGCTCGCGAAGCCGGGCTGCGCCGGGCGGCCCGCCGTCAACACGCGGCTGCGGCTCGAGCGCGAGCGGCGAGATCTGCGTGCACGCTCGACTCGGACGAGGCGTTCGCCGGCTACTGGAACCGGCCCGACGCCGACGCGAAGGCGATCCACGACGGCTGGTACCGCACCGGCGACACCGGCCACCTCGACGAGGACGGCGACCTGTGGATCGACGGCCGGGTCGACGACATGATCGTCTCGGGCGGCGAGAACGTCCATCCCGCTCGAGGTCGAGGACGTGCTCGCGCGCGCACCCGGGCGTGCGCGAGGTCGCGGTGATCGGCGCCGCCGGACGAGCGGCTCGGGCAGCGCGTCGTCGCGGTCGTCGTCGGCGACGGCGACGGCGGAGGAGCTCGACGCGCACTGCCTCGCCTCGCCGCTCGCCCGCTTCAAGCGCCCGCGCGAGTACCGCTTCGTGGACGCGCTGCCGAAGAGCGCATCCGGGAAGATCCTGCGACGGAGTCCTGCGAGACGAGACGGAGGAGCGCGCGTGACGGAGTACGACGGCTTCAGGGTCGAGCACGAGCGGCGGCGTCGCCACGATCACGCTCGACGTGCCGGGGAAGCTCAACCGCGTGTCGATGGCTGGCGCGCGACCAGCTGGCGGCGGTGTTCGCGGAGCTCGACCGCGACGACGACGTGCGGTTCGTCGTGCTCACGGGGGCGGGCGGCGCGTTCACGGCGGGCGGCGACATCGCCGGCTTCCTCGAGCGCGTCGCCGTGGGTCGTCTCGCAGCTCGCGCGGAACGTCGCCGCCCCGGAGCGCTGCTCGAAGCCGGTGATCGCGCGGCTCGAGGGCTACGTCTTCGGCGTCGGCCTCGAGCTCGCGCTCGCGTGCGACTTCCGCATCGCGGCCGACGACGTGCAGCTCGGCGCTCCCGGAGGTGACGATCGGGATGATCCCCGGCTCGGGCGGCACGCAGCGGCTGGCGCGGCTGGTCGGGCTCGGCCGGGCGAAGGACATCGTGATGCGCGGCCGCCGGGTCGCCGCCGACGAGGCGCTCGCGCTCGGGCTCGTCAGGCGAGGTCGTGCCGGCCGGCGAGCTCGACGCGCGCGGTCGCGGCGCTCGTCGAGGAGCTCTCGCCGCCACTCGCCGCTCGCGCTCGCGATGGCGAAGCGCGTGCTCAACGCCGCCTACGAGGGGCCGCTCCACATCGGGCCTCGAGCTCGAGGGCCTCGCCTACGGGCTGCTCCAGCAGACGCACGACTTCCGCGAGGGCGTCGAGGCGTTCGACGAGAAGCGCAAGCCGCAGTTCACGGGCGAGTGAGACCGGCGAGCCTCAACGGAGCCGATCGTCAATCGGAGGCAGGCCCCACGCGCTGGATCGACAGGACGAACAGGATCGTCGTCCAGAGCAGGACGACCACGATGACGACGAACGCGGCGTAGAAGAGCAGCTGGACCGGAAGCCACAGCCCCTCGAACGGCATGGCCAGCCCGGTCAGCGGCCTACCCATCGATCCGCTTCCTCGGAGCGGTTCGGCTGCACCTCGCGTTCGCCCGAGGCCGAGCTCAGCAGCCCGTCCGGATAGCCGGCGCGGAGGACCACCCTGCGGGAGAACCCGGGTGTCCGAAGCGCTCGGGCGCCGTCCCGAGACGCGCGAGGTACTCGAAGGCGGCGACGATCCGCTCGGACGCTCGACCGTCGCCGTAGGGCGAGGTGTCCGGATCGACGCGGTGCGCGGCGGGGTTGGCGAGGACACGGCGTCACGAACACCTGCTCGTCGGCTCACCCCCTCGCGGACGAGGTTCCCCTCCGTCTGCGACGTCGGGGCGAGGTGAAACGCTGCGATGCGTGCGATCAGCTGTCGGTTGAGCTCCTCCGGGAAGGGCGTGAGCGTCGATCCCGTGCGCAGCCCGGCCTCGATGTGGGCTACGGGAATTCGCAGGTGGACGCGGCCAGCGCGGCGGCGAGCGCCGAGACGTGTCGCCGTGCACCAGCGCAGCTGCCGGAAGCCGCCGCGATCGCGCTTGGTCGCCACAGCCTCCCCGTCGCCCGGAACCGCTCGCGGCAGAGGCATCGAGGTGCTCGATCACGTTCGCGACGAGATCGTTGAGAGTGAGCCCGGCCGACCGACATCGAGGTCGGCGTCGACCGTGATTCCGGCGAGCTCGAGGATCGGGGCGACGAGGTCGCGGTGCTGACCGGTCGTCACGACGACAGGGGCGAACCACGCGCTGCGCCGCAACGCATGGACGATCGGAAACATCTTGATCGCCTCGGGCCTCGTCCAGACGAGCATCAGGACGTTGCCGTGCAGAGGCGCGTCGCCTCGGATCTCGGTCATGGCCATGCTTACATCCTGAACACTCCGAACGTCGTCTCCGGCACGGGCGCATTTGCCGCGGCCGCGAGCCCGAGGCCGAGCACGCGGCGCGTGTCGCGCGGGTCGATGATCCCGTCGTCCCACAGGCGCGCCGTCGAGTGGTACGGCGAGCCCTCGCGCTCGTACTTCGCGCGGATCTCGTCGGGGTCGGCGTCGCCGACGATCGTGAGCACGGTCGCCGCCTGGTCGCCGCCCATCACCGAGATCCTCGCGTTCGGCCACATCCAGAGCTGCCGCGGTGCGTAGGCGCGTCCGCACATCGCGTAGTTGCCGGCGCCGAACGAGCCTCCGGTCACGATCGTGAACTTCGGGACCTCGGCGCACGCGACCGCCATCACGAGCTTTGCCCCGTCGCGGGCGATGCCGCCCTCCTCGTACTCGCGTCCGACCATGAAGCCGGTGATGTTCTGGAGGAAGACGAGCGGGATCCGCCGCTTGCAGGCGAGCTCGACGAAGTGCGCGCCCTTCTGCGAGGACTCGGCGAAGAGGATCCCCCGGTTCGCGAGGATCCCGACCGGGAAGCCCTCGATCCGCGCGAACCCGCACACGAGCGTCTCGCCGTAGAGCGCCTTGAACTCGTGGAAGCGGCTGCCGTCGACGATGCGCGCGATCAGCTCGAGCGGGTCCAGCTCGTGACGGAAGTCCTCGGGGATGAGTCCGTAGAGGTCGGTTGCGTCGACGACCGGCTGCTCCGGCGCGGCGAGCTCCCACGGGCAGGGCGGTGGATCGCCGAGGTTGCGCACGATCTGCCGGGCGAGGGCGAGCGCGTGCTCGTCCGAGGTGGCGTAGTGATCGGCGACGCCGGAGCGCCGCGTGTGGACGTCTGCGCCGCCGAGCTCCTCCGCCGTGACCTCCTCGCCGGTGGCAGCCTTCACGAGCGGCGGGCCGCCGATGAAGATCGTGCCGGTGCCGCGCACGATGACCGTCTCGTCCGACATCGCGGGCACGTAGGCGCCGCCCGCGGTGCACGACCCCATCACGACCGCGACCTGCGGAACCCCCTTCGCCGACATGCGGGCCTGGTTGAAGAAGATCCGCCCGAAGTGATCCCGGTCGGGAAAGACCTCGTCCTGGAGCGGCAGGAACGCGCCGCCCGAGTCGACGAGGTAGAGGCACGGGAGCCGGTTCTGCTCGGCCACCTCCTGCGCCCGGAGGTGCTTCTTGACGGTGAGTGGGAAGTACGTGCCACCCTTGACGGTTGCGTCGTTGGCGACGATCACGCAGGCGCGCCCCTCGACGATTCCGACGCCCGTGACGATCCCCGCGGAGGGGGCCTGGCCGTCGTAGAGCTCCCAGGCCGCGAGCGCGTTGAGCTCGAGGAACGCCGAGCCCGGGTCGACGAGCCGGTCGATCCGTTCTCGCGCCGGGAGCTTCCCGCGTGAGCGATGCCGTTCGAGCGATCTCTCGCCGCCGCCCGCGGCAACGAGCGCCGTTCGCTCGCGGAGCTCGGCGACGAGCTCCTGCATCCTGGCTTCGCGTGTGTCGAACGCCTCGTCGCGGAGAACGTGGGTGGTGAGCACCGTCACGTCGTCTCCAGCGTGACGAGGACTGCACCCGAGGCGACCTGGTCGCCGACCCGAACGTCGACGGAGCGGATCCCGCCGTCGTACGGCGCCGACACGACCTGCTCCATCTTCATCGCCTCGAGCACGACGAGCGGCTGATGCGACTCCACCGCGTCGCCCTCTGCGACCCGAACCTCGATCACCGTGCCCGGCATCGGCGCCGTGACGCGGCCGTCCCCGCCGGCACTCGTGGCGGCCGCCCGGGCCGCCGCCTCGACCTGGAGCGAGGACAGAGTCGGGGCGGACGGCAGGTTCAGCCGCCAGGCTCCGTCCCACGGTCCCGCCGGCGCGTGGCGCGGCGGCGGGGACAGCGGGGGGTAGCGCGTCAGGAAGTCGGTCGACAGGTCGCCGCTGCGAAAGGCAGGGTGCGCGACGAGCCAGCGCAGGAACGCGAGGTTGGTCGTGACGCCCTCGACGACCGTCTCGTCGAGCGCGTCCGCGAGCCCGTCGAGGGCCTCCTCGCGGTCGGCGCCGTGGGCGATCAGCTTCGCGATCATCGGGTCGTAGCTCGCGCCGACCTCGTCGCCCTCGTCGATCCCGGCGTCGACGCGGATGCCGCGGGGCAGCCGCAGCCGTCGTACCTTGCCGGGCTGGGGGAGGAATGTCCGCGGATCCTCGGCGTAGAGGCGCGCCTCGACCGCGTGGCCGGTCGAGACGGGATTCAGGCCGGCTAGCGACTCGCCGCCTGCCACCCCGAGCTGGAGCTCCACGAGGTCGAGCCCGGTCACCGCCTCGGTCACGGCGTGCTCGACCTGGATGCGCCCGTTCAGCTCGAGAAAGAACACCTCGTCACCCTCGACGAGGAACTCGGCCGTGCCGGCGCTCTCGTACCCGAGCGCGGTCGCGAAGCGCGACCGCATGGGCGGCGAGGCGCTCGCGGAGGGCGCGTGACAGCCCGGGCGGCGGCGACTCCTCGACGACCTTCTGGTGGCGTCGCTGTACCGAGCAGTCTCGCTCCCCGAGCGCGACGACGTTTCCGTGCCGGTCGCCGACGAGCTGGACCTCGACATGGCGAGGGCCCTGCAGGTACCGCTCGCAGTAGACGGTTCCGTCACCGAACGCAGCCTCTGCCTCGCGCGCGGCGGACTCGAGCGCGTCATCGAGACCCTCCGGGCGCTCGACGACCCGCATCCCGCGACCGCCGCCTCCCGCAGCGGCCTTCACGAGCAGCGGATACCCGAGCTCGCCGGGGTCGCCCGTCGCCAGCGTCGGGACGCCCGCGGCGGCGGCGATCCGTTTCGCCTCGAGCTTGTCGCCGCCGCGGCGCAGCGCCTCGGGCGTCGGGCCGACCCAGGTCAGTCCCGCGGCGAGCACCTGCTCGGCGAAGTCGGCGCTCTCCGCGAGGAAGCCGTAGCCGGGGTGGACGAGGCTTGCTCCCGCCTCCCGCGCGGACGTGACCAGTGCCGCCCCGTCGAGGTACGAGGACACTGCGACGGTCCTGTCGGCGGCGCGCGCATGGAGGGCCTCCGCGTCCCCCGGGCCGACGGCCGCGACCGTCTCGATGCCGAGGCGACGGCACGTCGCGAAGATGCGAACCGCGATCTCGCCGCGGTTGGCGACGAAAAGCGTGGTCGGGTCACTCATCCGCCGGACGACACTAGACGATCGGGGCGCGACCTCCGGAGCGCCGAGAACCTGCCTAGGCGAGGACGATGACGAGCAAGGTGGCGGCGGTGAGGCAGACGCCGCCTGCCGACAGCGCGATCGCCCAGGAAAGCGGCAGGTGCGCGTAGTCGCCCACTTCGAGCGCTCGGTCGACCGCCCGCTTGCGGAGCGCACCGAGCCCGAACATCGACGAAGGCGGCGAGCGCGTAGCCGCAGCCGAGGGTGACGTACGGCCAGCCCGCGCCGTCGACGAGGTCGGGCACGAGGCCGCCGACCGCCAGTGCCGCCGTCGCCGCGGCGATACCGGAGCGCCACCAGGCGAGCCATGTCCGCTCGGCGGCGAGTCGCGTCCGGCGGGTTGACGTCCGCGACCTCTGCCTCTCTCATCGAGGCGGGGTCAGCTCTCGCCGTCCCAGTAGTCGACCTCGCTCGTGATCCGGAAGAGGCGCCCGGGATCTGCCTCGTTCCCCGACCAGATCCCGATCTTGCCGCTGTCGGGGTAGACGGCCGCGTCCGGGCTCTGCTTCGTCGAGAGGATCAGGACTCGGACCGGCTCGTCGGTGCCGTTTCGCACCTGGTGGGCGCCGTCCGGTCCTTCGCGGAAACAGACGACGTCGCCCGCGCGCAGCTCGTGCTCGCCAGTCGGATCGCGCAGCGTCGGTCGGCCGGCCACGACGACCAGCCACTCCTCGACGCCGTACTCGTAGTGGTACGGGAACGTCCGCTCGCCCGGTTCGAGCTCGTACAGGCTCGCGCCCATCCTCTCCGCGCCGATCTGCGCTCCCACCATCGCCCGCCGCCACGAGAAGCCGGGCCGATCACGGCTCAGGTCGAGCTCGCCGTCGAAGAGGTTGAAGGCCGTCACGCCGGAGGCGGACGCTCCTCGGGCTCGACCGGCTTCGGAGCCGCGGGCCTCGCGGCGGTGGGCTTCGCCGTGCTCGGCTTCGGCGACTCCGGCTCGCCCGCCTCGAGCATGCGCCGGGGGTCGATCTCGTCGACCGCGTCCTTCATCTCGCGCACGCCGGTGCCGAGGCGCCGCGCGACCTGCGGCACGCCCTTCGCGCCGAAGAGGAGCGCCAGGACGCCGAGGAGAATCACGATCTCCCAGATGCCGAGCCCGAAAGGCATGGCCCGAGTCTACGGCAGGCGCCAGTCGATCGACTCGCGGCCGGCCCCCTCGAGCAGCGCGTTCGCCTGCGAGAAGTGGCGGCAGCCGAAGAAGCCGTTCGCCGCGCTGTACGGAGACGGGTGCGCGGCCGTGAGCACGTGATGACGGCTCGTGTCCACGATCGTCCCCTTCGTCTGGGCGTAGCGCCCCCAGAGCAGGAAGACGATTCCTTCGCACCGTGCCGAGAGCTCGCGGATCGCCCGGTCGGTGAACAGCTCCCACCCTTTTCCGGCGTGGGAGGCGGGCCTGCCGGGCGAGACCGTCAGGACGGCGTTCAGGAGCAGGACGCCTCGCTCGCCCCACGGAGTGAGATCACCGGTCGTGGGGCGGGGGACGCCGACGTCCCGCACGAGCTCCTCGTAGATGTTCCGGAGCGACGGCGGCAGGGGGACACCTGCGGGGACGGAGAAGCAGAGGCCCATCGCCTGACCATGGCCGTGGTACGGGTCCTGGCCCAGGATCACGACTCGCACCTCGTCGAACGGCGTCAGGGCGAGAGCGTTGAAGACGAGAGGGCCGGGCGGGTAGAACCGTCTGCCCGCTGCGACCTCGTCGACGAGGAACCTGCGGAGCTCCTGCATGTGCGGCTGCTCGAGCTCGTCGCCGAGGGCGGCGTCCCAGCTTTCGTGCATCCGCGGCTGCACGCGCGGAGCCTACGCAGCCCGGGCCGTGCGAGGTTGACATTCGCCGCCCGACGCTTCATACCACCCGGGGTCCCGGCGCATGGGGCGCCGGATTCACCTGGAGGGTCCACCGGATGAGCGAGACGCAGAGCGGCACCGACGGCGGCACCGGCACGCTCGGGGAGCGAAACCTCTCGACGCTTCATGCAGTCGCCCAGTCCCTCGCGATCGGGCCGATGTTCTCGACCGCGCTGCTCCTCGGACTCATCTCCAACCCCGTGACCGGGGCGGGGTGGAACTCGCCGCTCGCCGTCCTGCTCGCAGGTCTCGGAGTGCTCGCGATCGGATACGTCGTCGCGCTCTACGCCCGCCGGTTCGCCGGTGCGGGCGCCGTCTACGAGTACCTGACGCACGGCGCGCATCCCTGGGTCGGCGTCCTCACGGCGGGGATCTTCTTCCTCGGCACGCTGTTCCTCGGCGGTGGCGGGATCTACCTCGGCGTCGGGAACCTCGCCGAGGGCTTCTGGAACGCTCACATCTCCGACAACGGGCCGGCGTGGTGGATCTGGGGGCTGATCGCGCTCGCGATCGTGCTCGTCCTCAACTACATCGGCGTGCGCGTCGCCGTCGGCGCAATGCTCACCTTCGCCGCGGTCTCGTTCGTGCCGATGCTGATCCTGGCGATCGTCATCGTCGCGAAGGGCGGCGCGGACGGGAACACGCTGAGCGTGTTCGACCCGGGCGAGACCGGGCTCCTCGACCTCACCGGCGGGGGCGTCCTCGGGGGCGTGCTGCTCGGCATTCTGCTGTTCGTCGGGTTCGAGGCCGCCGCGTCGATCGGTGAGGAGTCGCACGACCCGCACCGCTCCATCCCGCGTGCAGTGCTCTTCACGATCGCGGCTGCCGCCGCCTTCTACGTCGTCATGTCCTTCGCGTTCTCGATGGGCTACGGCAAGGAGGCCGTCGAGCAGGGAGCCTGGGCGGCCGACCCGGCAGCCGTCAACACCATGGCGACCGAGTACATCGGCTCCTGGTTCGCGACGATCCTCGAGCTCGTCGTGATCCTCGATGCGATGGCGCTCGCGCTCGCGATCTGCGTGACGATCGGGCGCGGCTTCTTCGCGCTCGGTCGCGACGGGCTGCTGCCGTCGGTGTTCACGAGGACATCGCGCTACGGGACGCCGTGGGTGGGCAACCTCGTCGTGGCGGCCGGCGGGATCGGGCTCATGCTGCTCTCCTGGCTCGCGGACTACGGCTCGCGGCTCTTCCTTGCCCCCGACGACTCCGGCAACCTCGTTCCGACGCTGCCCGACGGCTTCGCGACCTTCATCCTGTCCGCGACGATCGGCTCGCTCGCGGTGGAGCTCGTCTACCTGATCCTCGCCGTCGCCGCCTTCGGGCTCGTGCGCCAGGCGGGCAACAAGTGGTGGCAGTACGCCATCGTCGCGGTCGCCGTCCTGACGCCGGTCCTCGGGTACCTCGGTGCGCTCAAGCCCGAGCCGCACGACCGGTCGAACGTCAACTGGGAGGCGCTCTACTGGACGATCGGGGTCGTCCTGGTCGCGCTGGCCTGGTTCGTCGTGCTGATGATCGTCCGGCGCCGGAACGTCGAGAACGCGGCGAGCCACGCGGCCGAGCATCACGGAGTGCCGCCGCTCGACGAGACGCTCGACTACCGTCCGTCCGGGTAGTGGAAGCAGAGCTCGAGCAGTGGCACGAGGTCGGTGCGGCCGACGATGCCCCGGAGGGTCACCTCCGGCGCGTCGAGGTCGGCGGGCGCGCGGTGTGCGTCGCGCGCCTCGAGGACGCCTGGATCGCGTTCGACGACACATGCACCCACGAGGAGTGCTCGCTCGCGGAGGGCGAGCTCGACGGCCCGGTGGTCGTCTGCCCGTGTCACGGCTCAGAGTTCGACGTTCGTACCGGGGACGTGCTCACGCCGCCCGCGCTCGACCCTCTGCCGATCTACGAGGCCCGCGAGGAGGAGGGGGCGCTCCACGTGCGCCTGGCGCCGCCGCCCGCCGCCGACGCGGCGGCGCATGCCCGTGACGACCACGTCTCGGCCGCGGAGACCGGCAGGGCGACGGTCGCGGGCCCTTCGCTCGCGGGTCTCTCGTTGGACGACGTCGACCTCACCGACCTCGACACGTGGGAACGGGCCGTCCCGTACGACTGGCTCGCGCTGCTCCGGCGCGACGCGCCCGTCTTCTGGCAGCCGGAGCTCGACGGCCGCGGCTTCTGGGCGCTCACGCGCTACGACGACGTCGTCGCCGTCTCGAAGGACTGGGAGACGTTCTCGAACGAGCTCGGCGGGACCTCGCTGCAGGACCTCACGCCGGCCGAGCTCGAGGCCCGGAAGTCGATGCTCGACACCGACCCGCCGCCGCATACGCGCATGCGCGCGATCGTCAACAAGGGCTTCACCCCGCGCGTCATCAACACGTACGAGGAGCGGATCCGCGCGCTCGCCCGCGGGATCCTCGAGCGCGCCTTCGAGTCGGACGAGCTCGACTTCGTCGAGTCGGTCGCCTCGGAGATCCCGATGTGGGTCTTCTCCGAGATCATGGGCCTGCCCGTGGATGACCGGCGGCTCCTCATCGAGCTCGGCGACAAGATCCTCGGCAACACGGATCCCGACGTCGTCGGTGAGGAGAACGTCGTCGAGCGGGCTCTCCGGGACCCGAAGCTGCGGATGCTCCCGTTCTCGAGCCCTTTCTCGCTCG
Source organism: uncultured Actinomycetes bacterium (assembly GCA_963734045.1). Lineage (GTDB taxonomy): Bacteria > Actinomycetota > Thermoleophilia > Gaiellales > Gaiellaceae > Gaiella. The sequence goes on from CAVTFU010000010.1 coordinate 407,428, forward strand.
ACCTCATCGAGTACGGGCGCCGGCTCGGCGAGGCGCGGCGGCACGAGCCGCAGGACGACATCACGACGCGGCTCGTCGAGGCCGAGCTCGACGGCTCGCGGCTCAGCGAGCAGGAGTTCGGGACGTTCTTCATCCTCCTCACGACCGCCGGCAACGAGACGACCCGGCACACGATCAGCCTCGGCCTCGCGGATCTCCTCGCCAATCCTGAAGAGCTCGAGCGGCTCGTCGCCGATCCGTCGCTCGCGGGGACCGCAGCGGACGAGCTGCTCCGGCGCGCCCATCCCGTCCATCACTTCCGCCGGACGGCGACGCGGGACGTCGAGCTCCACGGGCGCGTCGTCCGCCGGGGGGACAAGCTGGCGATCTGGTACGCCTCCGCCAACTACGACGAGGAGAAGTTCGCCGACCCGTACCGGCTCGACGTCGGCCGCGCCCCGAACCGGCACGTGACGTTCGGGCTCGGCGGGCCGCACTTCTGCCTCGGTTCCCACCTCGCGAAGCTGGAGATCAGGGTCTGGCTCGAGGAGATGACGCCCTACCTGCGACGCCTCTCGCTGGCCGGCGAGCCGGTGCGGCTACGCTCGAACTTCTTCAACGGCATCAAGCGCATGCCCGTGCGGGTGGCCGCGTGAGCGGGAGACGAGGAGGCACGGAGCCGATGACGGCGATCGACCCGGAGGAGGTCGTCCACGGCCTTGCCGAGCACGGCGTGCAGGCCGTGCGCCTGCTCTACACCGACCTCCACGGCGTCGCGCGCGGCAAGGACATCCCCCTGCGCCACTTCCCGGGGCTCTGCGAGGAGGGGGTCAACTTCTGCGCCGCGGTGATGGGCACCGACCTGCGTCACACGCCCGTGATCGGAGGCGAGATCGGGTACGTCGACCTCGCCGTCCGCCCGGATCTCGCGACGATCCGGCGCGTCCCGTGGCTCCCGCAGCTCGCCTGGTGCCTCGGCGAGGCCTGGACGCTCGACGGCTCGGCTCACTGGCCGTCCTGCCCGCGCGCGCTCCTGAAGCGCGTCGTCGAGGACTATGCGGCGCGAGGGCTCACGCCGATCGTCGCCCCCGAGCTCGAGTTCTTCCTCGTCGAGCGCAACCGCGACGAGGACGGCGGCCTGCGGCGCTACGTCGACGAGCTGTCGCGCGTCTACACGGTCGGCGCGGTCTCCGATCCGCGCGAGGTCGTGCTCCGGATGCTCCTCTGGTGCGACGAGCTCGGCCTCGAGGCGTTCGCCGCGAACCACGAGTTCATGAACTCGCAGTACGAGATCAACGTGAAGCACTCGGACGCGCTCGATGCCGCCGACCGGGCCTTCCTCCTCAAGGCGGCGGTGAAGGAGATCGCGACGCGCGAGGGGCTTCTCGCGACGTTCATGGGGAGGCCCTTCGGCGACCAGGGTGGGTCGGGATTTCACCTGCACATCTCGCTTGCCGGCGAGGACGGGCGGAACGTCTTCGGAGACGAGGCGGGCGCGGAGGGGCTCAGCCCGCTCGGCCGCGAGGTTCGTGGCAGGGCATCCTCGAGCACGCGGCCGGGCTGCAGGCGCTGCTCGGGCCGACCGTGAACGCGTACAAGCGCATCCTCCCGGACAGCCTGGCGCCGACCCACGGCAACTGGGGCCACGACAACCGCACCGCGATGTGCCGGGTGCCGCTCGAGCGCGGCGCGCGGTCACGCGTCGAGATCCGGACGGGAGACGGCGCAGCCTGCGCGCATCTCATCACCGCCGCGCTCCTGCTCGCCGGGCTGGACGGCCTCGAGCGGGAGCTCGAGCCGCCCGAGCCCGTGGTGGGGGACGCCTACCGGATGGACGACGCGCACGCCGGGACGCGCCTGCCCGCCGACCTCGGCGCGGCCCTCGAGGCGCTCGAGGCGGACACGTGGCTCACCGAGCGGCTGGGCTCCCAGCTGGTCTCGACCTTCCTCGCGATGAAGCGCTTCGAGGTGGAGCGGTTCGGCGACGAGGTCGGGGAGCTCGACCCGGAGGTCGTGACGGCGTGGGAGGTCGAGGAGTATGCGGCCCACCTTTGAGCCGACCGAGCGCGCGCGTGCGCGTGGAGGTCGACGGCGAGGCGCGCTGGGGTCGGCTCGTCGGCGAGTCGATCGTGCTCGACGACGGGACCGAGCTCGCCGAGGCGGAGGCTCTCTATCTCGCGCCGGCCGAGCCGACGAAGATCCTCGCCGTCCATCTGACGTATCGCTCCGAGGGTGGAGGAGTATGCGGCGCGCATCCCGCCCGAGCCCTCGTACTTCGTCAAGCCGCCGACGACGCTCAACGGGCACCGTCGCCCGATCCGGATGGCGAAGGGGGCGCGGTACCTCAACTACGAGGGCGAGCTCGCGGTCGTCGTGGGGCAGCGGATGAAGGGCGTTCCGCTCGATGCCGCCCTGGGGCACGTCGCCGGCTACACGTGCGCGAACGACGTCGGCATGCACGACTTCCGCCACGCCGACCGAGGCTCGATGCTCCGGGTCAAGGGGCAGGACGGCTTCCTCCCGCTCGGGCCCGAGCTCGTGCCCGCGGTCGAGTTCGACCCGACCGACTTCGTCGCTCCGCACGTTCCTGAACGGCGACGTCGTCCAGGAGACGACCGCAGGCGACCTCCTCTTCGACGTCGCCTACCAGCTCGCCGATCTCTGTCGCACGATCACGCTCGAGCCGGGCGACGTCGTCCTCACGGGGACACCTGCGAACTCGCGCCCGATGAAGCCCGGTGACGTCGTCGAGGTCGAGATCGAGGGCCTCGGCCGGCTGACGAACACCGTCGAGGAGTGGGACGTCGAGCTCGCGGGGCCGGGCGAGCAGCTCCAGGTCTCCGCCCAGACGCTCCACGTCGCGCTCGCGATCCCCGAGGACGAGGCGGAGCGCCGGGTGCTGGAAGGCCGCCCCTGATCCGCCTCGCCCGGATCGACCACGTCTGCCTCGGCGTTCGCGACCTCGAGGAGGCGGCGGCGCGGTGGTGCGTGCAGCTCGGGCTCGTGGAACGACCGCGCCGCGACGGCCGCGCCTACCTCGCGTGCAACGACGAGCCCTACTCGCTCGAGCTCGTGCCCTCCGAGGTCGCGGGGCACGATCACGTCGCCTTCGAGCTCCATGGCTCCTGCGGGCTCGACGACGCGCAGCACCGGCTGACGGCGCTCGGCGTCGACCACGAGCGGCGCGACGACGGGCTCTGGCTCGGCGACCCCGACGGCCGCGCGATCCAGCTTCTCGGCCATCGAGCGCCCACGCAGGAGGTGGACAGGTGGCCGCAGCACGCGCGGCCCTCGGCGACTGTGCACCTGGGCGGCCCGCGGCGCCTCGGCCACGTCAACTTCCTGACCGGGGCGCTCGCCGCGAACGCGGAGTTCTACACCGAGGTGCTCGGGATGAAGGTCTCCGACCTGCTCGGTGAGAGCGGCATCTGGTTCCACATCGACTCCGAGCACCACGTGGTCGCACTCGTCGACACGGGCGAGGCGCACTTCCACCACCTCGCCTTCGACGTCGTCGACATCGGAAAGATGCGCGATCTGCTCGACCATCTCGCCCGTCACGGCCGCTGGGTGTCGTGGGGCCCGACGCGGCATGGGATCGCCGGGAACATCGCGACGTACGTCCGGATCACCGAGGAGCCGTGCCACGTCGAGCTCTACTGCGACATGGAGCGCCTCGCCTGGGATCACGAGCCGCGCACGTTCCCCGACGACCGCTACTCCTCGAACACCTGGGGGCCGCTGCCGCCCCGCTCGTACTTCCGCTTCGATCCGGTCGCGGTCGAGTTCGAGCGTGAGAGCTGGGAGACCCGCGGCCGTGTCCTGCCGCCGCCCGTGGAGGCCGCATGAGCCTTCGTGGCTACAGCGCCCCCCGCACGCCGGAGGGACGCTCATCGCTCGTCCCATACCCGCCGTGGCACTACGTGGGCGCCTTCCTCGTGGTCGACTACTGGGCCGATCCGGACCGGGCGGTCGCGTTCCTGCCCGAGGGCATCGAGCCGCATCCCGACCCGGGCCGCTGCGCGTTCGTCGCCGCCGACTGGCAGTCGTGCTCGGCGGCGGGCGACGAGCTCGTCGACCCGTCGCGGTCGCAGTACAAGGAGGTCTTCGTCGTCGTGAGCGGCCTTCTCGACGGCGAGGAGGTGACGGTCTGCTCGTACATCTGGGTCGACCGCGACTTCGCGCTGACGCGGGGCTGGATCCAGGGCTTCCCGAAGAAGCTCGGGTCGATCTGGATCACGCGCAGCTTCGGCCTCGGCGGGCCCGCGGACCCCGGGATGGAAGCGGGGGCGCGCTTCGGAGCGACGTGCGCGGCGTACGAGCGGCGCGTCGCCGAGGCCACCGTGACGCTGGAGCACCCCTCGGCCGGAGGCCCGTTCCACAACGCGCCGCCGATCGTCAACGTGCGCCACTTTCCGCGCCTCGCAGCCGGGCGTCACGAGGAGCCGGCGGTGCACGAGCTGGTGCGGGCGGTCTCACGCGACCGGGTCAGCTCCGAGGCCTGGGAGGGAAGCGCGACGCTCGAGCTCTTCGGGGCAGGGCACGAGGAGATCGACGCGCTTGCGCCGATCCGGCTCGGCCGCGGGTACCGCTTCACGTTCGGCTACACCGTCGACGACCTCGAGACGGTGCGAGAGCTCGGCCCGTGACCGACGTCGCCGGCGTCGAGGTCTCGACCGACCACTTCATCGGCGGTGAGCGGGTCGGCAGCGATGCGAGGTTCACCGACCTGAGCCCGATCGACGCGGAGCCTCTCGCCGAGGTTGCGCGCGGGGGCGAGCACGAGGCCGAGCTGGCCGTCGCAGCTGCAGCCGAGGCCTTTTCTGCCTGGGCGCAGCGCGGTCCGGCCGGCCGGGCCGCGTACCTCCACCGGCTCGCCGATCTGATCGACGCGAACGTGGAGCGACTTGCAGCCGTCGAATGCGCCGACATGGCGATGCTGCTCCGCTCGCTGCGGGCGCGCGTGATCGGGCGCGGCGCGCGGAACTTCCGCGCCTACGCGGACCTCGCCGTCGCGTACGAGGAGCGCGTGTGGGAGTCGAACGGCACGCGCAATCGCGTGCTCCGGATGCCGAGCGGGCCTGCCGTGGTGATCACGCCGTGGAACGCCCCGTTCATGCTCTCCACCTGGAAGACCGCGCCGGCGCTCGCCGCGGGCTGCACCGTCGTCCTCAAGCCCGCCGAGTGGTCGCCGCTCTCGTGCTCGCTTCTCTGCGACCTCGTCGCCGAGGCCGGCTTCCCGTCGGGGGTCTTCAACGTCGTCCAGGGGATCGGCGAGGAGATCGGCTCGGCGCTCACCCGTCACCCGGACGTCCGTCGCATCTCGTTCACCGGCTCTCCCGAGACAGCCGTCCACATCGGGACGGCGGCCGCCGGGAACGTCGTGCCGTTCACCGGCGAGCTCGGCGGCAAGGGCCCGCTCCTCGTCTTCGCCGACGCCGACCTCGAAGCGGCGGCGCGGAAGGCGGCAGGCCAGTACGACGACGCGGGGCAGGTGTGCCTCGCCGGGACCCGGCTGCTCGTCGAGGAGTCGGTCGCCGACCCGTTTCTCGAGCTGTTCCATGCCGTCACCGACGCGCACGTCCTCGGCGACCCGCGCGACGACGCGACGACGGTCTCGCCGCTCATCCACCCCGATCACCTGGCCCGGGTCGAGGGCTTCGTCGAGCGGGCGCGCGCCAACGGCGACGAGATCGTGCGCGGCGGCCGGCGCCGCGACGACGTAGGGCCGCTCTTCTACGACCCGACCCTCGTCGTCCCGCGGTCGAACGACTCCGAGATCGTGCAGCGCGAGGTCTTCGGGCCCGTGCTCACTTTCCAGACCTTCGCCGACGAGGAGGAAGCGATCGCGCTCGCGAACTCGACGCGCTACGGCCTCTCCGGAATCGTCTACACCGGCTCGGAGGAGCGCGCCCGGCGGGTCGGCGCGTCGGTACGAGCGGGCACCGTCTGGGTCAACACCTTCCTCGTGCGGGACCTCACGGCGCCGTTCGGCGGCGTCGGGATCTCGGGCATCGGCCGCGAGGGCGGCGACTACGCGCTCGACTTCTACTCCGACCTGAAGACCCTGCAGATCCTCGAGGGAACGACGGTGTGAGCGCCGTCGCCGAGTTCGCCGCGTCGGTGACGGTCGCGGAGCTCGACCGGGATCCGTACCCGATCTACGCCCGGCTGCGGCGGGAGGCGCCCGTCTGCTTCGTCCCCGCCGTCGGCCTCTGGTTCGTCACGCGGTGGTCGGAGGTGGAGGAGGCCGCGACCGACCCGGGCGTGTACGCCGCCGGTGTCGTTCCCTCCCCGCTCGAGCGGACGATGGGCGGGGAGAGCATCCTGCTCGTCGACGGCGAGCGGCAGAAGCGTCTGCGCGGGATGCTCGACCCGTCCCTCCGGCCGCGCGTCGTCGAGGCGACGACACCCGAATTGCTCGAGCCGCTCGTCGCCGGGCTTCTCGACGGTCTCGTCGGCCGGGGCGAGGCCGAGATGATGGCCGAGTACTTCGAGCCCGTCTCGGTCCTCGGGCTCGGGCGCGTGCTCGGCCTCGGCCACCTCGACGGAGACACGCTCCGCCGTTGGTTCCACGGGCTCGCGGCGGGCGCGGTCAACTTCGAGGACGATCCCCGGAAGTGGGAGATCTCGGACGCGGTCGCGGCGGAGATCGACGAGGAGCTCGCGCCGGTCTTCGAGCGGCTCCACGAGCGGCCCGACGGCTCGACGGTCTCGACGATGCTCCAGCACGCCGAGGGCACGCTCGAGGAGCGCGTCGCGACGATCTTCCCGACGCTCAAGGTGATCCTCCTCGGCGGCATGCAGGAGCCGGGGCACGCGGCGGGCTCGACGCTCGCCGGGCTGCTGGAGTCGAGGCAGCTGCGCGCGGTCACCGACGACCTGACACTCGTGCGCGATGCGATCGAGGAAGGGCTTCGGTGGGTCTCGCCGATCGGGACGCAGACCCGGCGCGCACTCGTCGACGCCGAGCTGGGAGGAACGGCTGTCCCCGCCGGCGCAAACCTCGGGCTCCTCGTCTCGTCGGCGAATCGCGACGAGGCCGTCTTCGGCCCGACGGCCGATGTCTTCGACCTCTTCCGGCCGCGCCGCAATCACGCCGCGTTCGGGTTCGGCCCGCACTTCTGCTCGGGCCACCATTTCTCCCGCGTCCAGATGCGGATCGCGCTCACCCGCCTCCTCGAGCGCCTGCCGCACATCCGGCTCGACCCCGACCGCCCTCCGGTCTTCGACGGCTGGGAGTTCCGCGCGCCGCGGCAGCTCCACGTTCGCTGGGATGCATGAGCTGGCAGGACGCGGCCGACGCGCACCTCCCCGATGAGACCGTGGTCGACGTGAGAGCGGGGGAGACGCTCGTCGCGCTCGCCCGCGCAGGCGGACGGTGGTACGCCGTCGAGGCGTGGTGCACCCACGCCGAGTGCCCGCTCACGGACGGTTGGGTCGAGGGGGCGGCGATCCGCTGTCCGTGCCACGCGTCGCTCTTCGACCTCGCGACCGGCGCGCCGCTCGAAGGGCCCGCCGAGGAGCCGGTTCGGTCCTACGCGACGAGGATCGTCGGCGGCCGCGTCGAGATCGAGCTGTCCGGGGCCTAGACTCCGCGGCCGTGAGCGCCACGTCCGACGCACCGTCCCTCCGCCTCGACGCGTCGCGCGAGGAGGCGCTCGAGCACGCGGCCGCGATTGTCGCCGGAGCGTGGCGGAGCTTCGATCAGGCCCGTCCCGGCGAGCCTCGCATCGACGATCGGCTCCAGAAGCTGCTCCGCGCGGCCTTACCGGGGGAGGGCTCGAGCGCGATCGCCGCGCTCGACGACGCGGCGAGCATCCTCGACGTGTCGATCGCGCAACCGCGCCCACGCTTCTTCGCCTTCGTCGGCTCGTCGGGCCTCGAGATCGGGGTGATCGGCGACCTGCTGGCATCGTGCTTCGACGTCAACCTCGCGGTCTGGTCGGGAGCCGCGTCCGAGGTCGAGGAGCAGGCCGTGCGCTGGGTCGGCGAGTTCGTCGGGTACCCCGCCGCCGCCGGGGCGTTCACGAGCGGTGGCACGATCTCGAACGTCACGGCTCTGGCGGCGGCGCGCGAGCGCGCACTGCCGGGCTCGCGCCACGCCGGTGTCGGGGGCAAGGCAGCGGTGTACTGCTCGCGGGAGGCGCATTACTCGGTCGTCCGCGCCGCCGAGCTGCTCGGGCTCGGCTCCGGCAGCGTCCGCACCCTCGCCCTCGACGACGATCGCCGGCTGCTCCCCGAGGCGGTCGCCGAGGCGATCGACGCCGATGCTGCTGCCGGCGTCGCGCCTGTCGCGGTCGTCGCGACCGCCGGGACGACGCTCACCGGCGCGGTCGACCCGATCGCCGCGCTCGCAGACGTGTGCGAAGCCCGGGGGATCTGGCTCCACGTCGACGGCGCGTACGGCGTCGCGGCCGCGTCGACGCCGTCTGCCGGCCCGCTCTTCGGGGGCCTCGAGCGGGCCGACTCCGTGACGCTCGACGCGCACAAGTGGCTCTACCTGCCGAAGGCCTGCGGCGTCGTGCTCGTCCGGCGACGCGAGGACCTCCACGGTGCGCTCGCCCACGAGGAGGACTACATCCCGCACGACCGCCCCGACCACCACATGGTCGACATCACGCTCGAGTACTCGCGACCGTTCCGCGCGCTGAAGCTGTGGCTCGCGTTCCGCGCGCACGGCGCCGACGCGATCCGCGCCGCGATCGAGCGGAACCTCGGCCAGGCGCGGCTGCTCTACGACGAGGTCTCGCGTCACGACGACCTCGAGCCGCTGTGCGGGCCGCCGGCGCTCTCGGTCGTGCCGTTCCGTCACGTCCCGGACGGGGTCCACGACCTCGACGAGCACAACGCGCGACTCGTCCAGGCGCTGCAGGAGGACGGCCGCGTCTGGATCGCGCCGGCGAAGGTCGACGACGTCGTCTGCCTACGGCCGTGCATCGTGAACTACCGCACGACCGACGACGACGTCCGCGCACTCGTCGAGATCACGCGCGAGGTCGGCGGGGCGCTGGCGTCGGCCCTGTAGGCGCCCGCGATCAGTCTCGGGCATCCGGAGTAGCCGGGCTACGGCGCGGTGTAATCGAGCTCGAGGAACTCGCTGACCTCGGACAGCCAGCGCTCCTGTACGAAGCGGGCGTGGTCCGGGTGCTCGTTGTAATGGGCGTAGGCGGCCCGGTCGGCGAACTCCATCGAGATCCCAAACCTGAATCCGTTCTTCGGGCTGACCTCGGACAGGAGCTCGAACAGCTCGACGCCTGGAATGGTCCCGAGCCGCTCGGCCGCGTCGAGGAACTCTCGTTCCTCTTCCGATCCATCCGGATGGACGAGCGCAAATGCCACGGTGTGCCGGATGCGCTCCCCGTTCATGCTCGAACCCTGAGGCACGCTGCCTTCGTCCACTGACAGGGTGGGTTAGCGCTTCTTCTTCGCGCTCTTGCCGGTCTTGCGCCCGGTCGCGCCGGGGCGCTGCGACACCGGTGCGGCACGGACCGGCATCCCCGCGCCGCCGTGCTCCATGCGGCGGCGGAGCTGGCGGTTCGTCGCCTCCGGCATCTCCGACTCCTGCCCGACGGCCTGCATGTACGCGCGCCGCTCCGAGGGTGTCAGCATGTTGAGCATTCGCTGCGCCTGCTCCGGGCTCTTCGGCTCGCCGAAGGCCTGCATCTTCTTCATCGCCGCGGCGAGCTCGGGGTTCTGGCGCTCGAGCGCGGCGATCGACATCTTCTGGAACCACCGCTTGAAGAGCGGGACCTTCGAGAGAAACGTGACGATGGGGCGCAGATAGCGCCCGTTCTGGATCCGGCCGAGCAGCACGAGGATGCCGAGCAGGACGGCGACGACGAGCATCACAAAGAGCGGGATCCAGGCCCAGATCGGCACGGGGCGATCGTACCCGTAGAGTTGCGCGGTGGCCGGGACGTCGCGTCGAGTGCTCATCGGCCTCGGCATCGGCCTCGCGCTCGCGGACTCCTCGGTCGTCACGCTCGCGCTCCCGGACATCCTGCGGCAGTTCGATGTCGAGATCCCGGAGGTCGCGTGGGTGCTCACGTCGTACAACCTCGTGCTCGCCCTGGCAGCCGTTCCTGCGGCGTACGCGGCCAGGCGGCGCCCGGTCGCCGCGTTCATCCTGGGAACGCTCGTCTTCGCCGCGGCGTCGCTCGCGTGCGGCCTCGCGCCGTCGTTCGGGGTGCTCGTGGGCGCGCGGTGCGTCCAGGCCCTCGGCGGCGCGCTCCTCGTCTGCGCCGCACTCGACCTCCTCGGCGAGGTCGAGGGCTCCGATGCCCGGGCGGTGCGGACCTGGGCCACCGCCGGCGTCGCGGGCGCAGCGCTGGGGCCGGCCGTCGGCGGGATCCTCACCCAGACGCTCGGCTGGGAGTCGATCTTCCTCGTCCAGGCGCCGCTCGCGCTCGCGACGCTGCTCGGCACCTGGAGGCTCAGGGTCAGGCCGCTCGTCGAGCCCGCGGGACGGCCGAACGTTCCCGCAAACCTCGCGCTCCTGCTGGTCTCCGGGGCCCTGACCGCCGCGCTCTTCCTGCTCGTGCTGCTGCTCGTCGACGGCTGGCGGATCCCTCCGGCCGCCGCGGGCATCGTCGTCACGGTGATGCCTGCTGCTGCGATCGCGTCCTCCACCGTCGCGTCGCGGTTCGGCGGGCGGGGGATCCGAGCCGCCTGCGGGGCGATCCTGATTGCGGGTGGCCTTGCGGCGCTGGGCGTCCTGCCGGGATCGGGCTGGTGGTGGACGCTCGCACCGCAGGTGCTCGTCGGGATCGGCCTCGGGCTCGCGCTCTCGGCGCTCACGGAGCGGGCGCTGCAAGGACGCGCACCGCAGGCGGTCCATGGGGGCTGGACGATCGCGGCGCGGCACGCGGGCGTCGTCGTCGGCCTGCTCCTCCTGACGCCGATCTTCACGACAGCGCTCGACCGCAACGAGGATCGCGCACTCCGCGCCGGCGCCGCCGCCGTGCTCGACAGCTCGATCCCCCCGCTCGAGAAGCTCGGCGTCGCCCAGGACGTCCTCGCGATCGTACGGTCGGCCGACCGGGAGGTGCCGGACGTGCGGCAGGCGTTCGAGGACCGTCCGGACGACGAGGAGTACCGGACGCTCGAAGAGCGACTCGTCTCGGAGCTCGATCGCGCGGTCACGGCGGCGTTCTCGCGACCGTTCCTCCTGGCCGCCGCGCTCGCCCTGGCGGCGCTCGTCCCGATCGCCGTCTCGCGACGGGAGCCGAGCGTGTGAAGGCCTCCGCCGCGCTCGCCCTCAGCCTCGCCACCTCGATCGCGCTCGTCGGCGCGTACGTCGCGCTGGGCGGCACGTCGTACGAGCCGACACCCGTTGCCGATCCATGCGCGCCACGTCCGGCGCGGGAGACGGAAGGCACCGGCGAGCGAGTCGAGGTCGTGCTCCTCGCAGCGGCTGACCAGACGGCGTGCGCGCTCGGCGTCTCGCGCGAGGACCTCGTTCTCGCGCTGCGGAGCGTCGACGAGCTCGAGGAACTCGCCCGCCGCGAGGGCCGCTCCCGCGACGACCTCGAGGATGCGCTCCGCACGGGCCTCGGTCGCGCGGTCGACGAGGCGGCGGGCGAGGACCTGATCGGATCGACGACTGCCGACGCGCTCTCGTTCGCCGCCGACCGGCTGCCGCTCGGGCTGCTCCTCTCGATCCTGCGCGGTGCGTCGTCGTTCGTCGACTGACGTAGGCTGACCCGGTGAGCCGGCGGAGCCGGAACCTCGTTTTCGGCGCCCTGTCCATCGCGGTCGTCGTCGTCACGTTCGTCTTCGTCCTGCCCCGGATCGCCGACTACGGCGAGGTGTGGGAGGTCGTGCGCTCGCTCGACGGGACCTGGCTGCTGGCACTGCTCGCCGTCGTCCTCCTGAACGTCGTCACGTACGCGCCGCCGTGGATGCTCGCGCTGCCGGGGCTTCGCTTTCGCCAGGCGCTGCCGTTCACGCAGGCCTCCACGGCGTTCACGTACATCGCGCCCGGTGGCGGGCTCGTCGGCATGGCGGGGTCGTACGGCCTCCTGCGCGCCTGGGGGTTCGAGTCGGCCGAGGTTGCCCGGGCCGTGGCGATCACGGGGATCTGGAATCAGCTCTCGAACCTCCTCCTGCCGGTGATCGCCGTGACGCTCCTGAGCATCGAGGGGGGAGAGACGCGGTGCTCACGACCGCTGCCGTCATCGGGGCGGTGGTCTTCACGGTCGCCGTCGGCATCCTCGCGCTCGTCCTCTGGACCGAGAGCCTCGCGCATTCTGTCGGCGATCTCGCCCAGCGCGCGGTGAACCGTGTGCTCGGCGTCGTGCGGCGCGGCCCTGTCGCGGGGTGGCCAGATGCCTTCGCGCGCTTTCGTGGCGACACCGTCGGCCTGATCCGTCGGCGCTGGGGCCTCCTCACGCTCGCGGCGATCGCGGGCAACCTCGCCGTCTTCCTCGTCCTCCTCGTCGCGCTCCGTGCCGTCGGTATCTCCTCGGACGAGGTGACGTGGATCGAGGCCTTCGCGGGCTGGTCCCTGGCGCGCGCGCTCCAGCTCATCCCGCTCACGCCGGGCGGCGTCGGGCCTGTCGAGCTGGGGCTCACGGGCATCCTCGTCGGGCTCGGAGGATCGAACGTCGAGGTCGTGGCAGCGGTGCTCCTGTACCGCGCGGCCACGATCGTCCCGACGCTGCTGCTCGGCCTCGCGACGATCGCGGCCTGGCGCTGGCTCCGTCCGGCCCCGGAGGAGGAAGGAGTCGAGGAGCCTGCGGGGAAGCCCCTCGCGAGTGAAGGAGCAGAGCCACAAGGACGAGATGTCCGCGGCGCTCCGCGGTGATTTTGCACGTTTGCGCGAGCGCGGGGTGTCGACGACCCTCGCGCCGCCCGAGGAGCGGTCAGACGACGCGGCCGAGCCGATCCCCGAGGTCGCCGCCGAGCCGGTGGGCCCCGCGCCGGACGAGACGCCACCCGGCTGGCTCGGCAGGCTCTTCACGCGTTAGGGAGCCCGCACGGGTGCGGTTCTCCGCACGGTGGGCGCCGGATGTGCGGGGCTAGCCTTCGCGCGTGCGCGTCGTCCGCCGGCTGATCGCTCTCGTCTTCGGCGACGACCTCGACGAGGCGCTGCGCCCGGTACTGGGCGTGACGCTCGTCGGCTCCGCCGCGGGTTCGGCGACCTGGACCTTCATGGCGATCTGGGCGATCGAGGAGGTCGGCGCGAAGGCGGAGCTTCCGTTCGCGCTCCTCCTGGGGGCGATCTTCGCCGCGCTCAGCGGCTTCATCGGCGGGTACCTCTCCGACCGGATCGGCAGGCGCCGGGTCATCCTCTTCGGCCAGGCGGTGATGGTCGGCTACCCGCTCCTGCTGCTCTCGCTCTCGGACGCGAAATGGGCGGCGCTCGGGGCGCTGACGCTCGCCGGCGTCTTCGGCGGCCTCGGCGGCTCGGTCGCCCAGGCGATGGTCGCCGACCTCGTCGCGCCGGAGCGTCACCAGGCCGCCTACGCCTCGGTGCGGGTCGCGGCGAACGTCGGCGTTGTGATCGGGCCGCCCCTCGGCGGGCTCCTCCTCGTCCTCGGCTCGTGGTCGGCGCTCTTCCCGACCGTCGCCGTGCTCTCCGGCATCGCGTGGCTCGTCGCGTTCCGCTTCCTTCCCCACCGCGGCGCGTACGCGCCCGAGGGGCCGCCGGAGCGCGGCTCCCTCGCCGTGATCGTCGCCGACCGCCGATTCCTGATCTTCCTCGGGTCGGCCGTCTTCGCGTGGCTCACGTACGTCGCCTACGAGATCGTGCTGCCCGTCTCGATCGTCGACGGCTACGGCTACGAGCCGGAGGCGTGGGGCTTCCTGGTCTGGGTCAACCCCTTGCTCGTCACGCTCTTCCAGGTGCGCCTGACGCGGTTCGCCGCGCCGGTCCCACCGGCGCCGAAGCTGATGCTCGCGATGCTCGTGATGGGGCTCCCGTTCCTCCTGCTCGTGTGGACCCACACGCTCGCGGCCATCCTCTTCGTGGTCGTCGTCTTCGTGTTCGGCGAGATGCTGTGGGTCCCCACGTCGCAGGCCGTCGTCGCCGACCTGGCGCCCGCCGACATCCGCGGGGCCTACATGGGGGCGTTCGGGAGCGCCCCGGCGATCGGCTTCGCCGTCGCGCCGTTGATCGGCCTGCAGGTGCGCAACAGCTTCGGGGACGAGGCGACCTGGGCGATGTTCGCGGCGATCGGCGTCGTTGCCGCGATCCTCGGAGGGCTCGCGTTGCTCGGCCTCGACCGGCGGCCCGGGCGCGGCTCGTCTGCTGTACTGGAGACGTGAGGGCGGACGACCTCGCGGACCTCGGCTCGCGCCCGTCCGCGGCGCACCACTCCGTCTGCGGCTCCGCAACTTTCGCCCCGATGCAGACGCCTACCTGGCGTCGGCCGGCGGCCCGCTGCCGTACATGCTCCGCCTCCGCCAGATCGAGTCCCTCACGGCGGCGCACGAGGTGGCGCTCGGCGCGGCGTATGCGCGCCTTGCCGCCGAGCTGTCGGTCGACGCGCTGTGGCGCGCCTGGCGGGAGCTCGTCGAGGCCTGGAGCTTCGACGAGGTGAACGACCTCATCGCGCGGCACAACCGCTGGTACCCGGTGGAGGCGCGCCTGCGGATGGATCCGAAGCGCCGGGACTACGCGCTCGTCAACGGCCGCGAGTATCGGCTGCGACCGCTGGATGCCCGTTGGGGAATCGAGCAGGCTCCGGCCGCCGGATCGTCAGGCGGGGCGCAGTCGCGTGACGCCGCGTGACGCGGCGACCAGGGTGAGCGCGCAGAGCCCGGCGCAGAGGAGATAGGGCACGGGATCGCCGAACGCCTCGGCAAGCGCACCGCCCACCGCCGGCCCGGCGAGCGCCCCGATCGCCCAGGCGGTGTTGGTGACGCCGAATCCGATTCCCTGAGGAAGCCCGGCGTGCTCGGCGCGATCCGAGACGAGGGCCATGCCCGGCGTGTAGAAGCCGCCGAAGCTCACGGAGGCGCCGACGACGAGCAAGGCGACGACCAGCGGCTGGGTGGCGAACGCGATCGCCGAGGCGACGACGATCGACGCGGCGAGCGAGACCCGCACGGGCAGCAGGCGTCCACGGCGATCCGAGACACGGCCGATGAGCGGGTTGATCCCCACCTCGAAGAGCCCTGCCGTCACGAACACCGCCGCGATCGCCAGCGCGCCGTAGCCGGCGTCGTCGAGGCGCAGCGGCACGAGCACGTCCAGCACGCCGAAGAAGAGCGCCGGCAGGGTGTTGAGCCACAGGCCGCCTACGAAGACCCGGTCTCGCAGGGCACGCAGGATCGCACCGGGCCGGCGCTCCTCGAGCGGCGCCGCGTCGAGCGGGACGAGGACGAGCGCGAGCCCGACCGCGACGAAGGCGACACCGAGGAACGACCAGCGGATGCCCACCAGGTCGGCGATGCCCCCGAACATCGGGCCGGTGACGAAGCCGAGCACGGCGAGGCCGAAGACCGTGCCGAGAGCCTGGCCGCGCCGTTCCTTCGGGGCGCTCGTCGCGACCCAGGCGAGCGCGGCCGCCCAGGTGGTCGCGCTCGCGAAGCCCTGGACGAAGCGAGAGACCCCGAGCGTGAGCGGGCCGCCGGCGAGGGCGAATGCGACGCTCGCGAGCGCGAGCACGAAGAGCCCGAGCAGCAGGCCGCGCTTCGGCCCGATGCGCCCGACGAGCAGACCGCCGGGGATCCCGCCCAGGAAGGCGCCGGCACCGTACGCACCGAGGAGCGCACCGGCCTCGGACTTCGTGAGGTCGTAGGAGTCGGCGAACTCGGGAAGGAGCGGGATGATCGCCCCGAACAGCATCGCGTCGAGGAACACGATCGATCCCGTGATCGCGACGACCCGACCCATCGCCCGAGCATACGCAGGCGAGCTTGGGACACCCGGTCACGAACAGGTGTCTGGCTGAAAGCCAGACGCTGAGCGCGAGAGCTTCGAGGCAGTTGCGGCGCCGAAGGCGACGCCTTCAGGGATGTGCCCCGCCGGAGGCGGGGATCAGAGCGGCAGGATTCCGCTCCTGCGGAATCCTGCTCGCGGACCAAAGAAATGCACCGAGTCGGTGTCGCCGTCGTCCAGCCAACCCGATCGACCTCCGCCGAAGCGGCTGTCTGCCGGGAGAGCCTTCAACCTTCGGCGCTCCGTGCTCGGTGCACTTGGAAATCTAGTCGCGGATTCCGCGTCGGTCAAGTCCTTCGACCGCCGTATGTGTCGCAAATTGCGAGATTTCTTTTCAAGCCGCGATAGCAGTCTCGGCGCGAGTGGACGAAACGCTGTTCTCGTCGATATTCCCGCACGCAAAAGCGCACCGAGTCCGGTGCTCCCTCGTCCGGCCTCCCGACCGACCGCCGCCGAAGCGACTGCCGCTCGGAGGGCCATCAACCTCAGGCGCTCCGTCCTCGGTGCACATGGGACACTACGGGCGACCGTTGCGTCCGTCAAGCAGGTGCGGGACCGGATTGTCGCACTTTGCGGTATTTTCTTTACAATGCGAACATACTTGCGTCGCGACGTCTGTGCTCTACATCGAAAGGGACCATGAATTCGCCGAGCCGGGTGCGCTTTCGTCCACTTCCCCGACTGACCTTCCGCTTCCGCGTACGGCCCTCCGGGGGAGCTTCGTCCTAGTCGCGTCCCGTGCTCGGCGCAGCGGCAATCTACGCTGTCGCGGTCGTCGTCCGCAAGGGGAGTGGACGACGGAAACCCCGCAATTTGCGAACGAGTGGAGAACGATGAGCCCGAGGCACGTGGTCGTCACAGGGGGAGGCACGGGGATCGGCCGCGCGATCGCGCGCCGAGTGGCGCAGGACGGGACGGGGGTGACGGTCCTGTCGCTCGCCCGCGACGAGCTCGAGGAGACCGCAGCGCTCCTCGACGGCCCGACGCACGTCGCGGAGTGCGACATCCGCGACCGCGACGCCGTGGAAAGCGTCTTCGCAGGAGCGTCGGCTGCGCTCGGTCCGGTCGACGCGCTCGTTGCCGTCAGCGGGATCGGCGGCGCCAACGCCGACGACGACGAGGGAGGGGACCGGTTCGACGACCTCGTCCGAACGAATCTCAACGGGACGTATCACTGCGTGCGGGCCGCGCTACGACATCTCGCGCCCGGCCCCGAGGCCCGGCACATCGTCGTCATCTCGTCGATCCTCGCGCGGATCGGAGTCCCCGGCTACACGGGCTACAGCGCGTCGAAGTCGGGGCTGCTCGGCCTCGTGCGATCCCTTGCAGCGGAGCTCGCCTCGGACGGCGTCCAGGTGAACGCCGTCTGCCCCGGCTGGGTCGAGACCGAGATGGCCCGGCACGGCCTCGACCTGATCGCGAAGGACATCGGGGGCACTCGCGACGACGCGTACCGCGTCGCGATGAGCCACGTTCCGCTCGGGCGGATGTCGCAGCCCGAGGACATCGCGGGAACGGTCGCCTGGCTCCTCTCGCCCGACGCACGCGGGGTCACCGGGCAGGCGATCGACCAGAACGGCGGCGCCTGGATGGGCTGACCCGCGTTGCACAGGCATGGGACAGTCCCCTGACGGGGACGGTCCCCACCCTCTAGGTTCTTCCCCGCGAGACGGACAGCGGGAGGGACGTGAGAGACAGAGCCAGAGCGGTGGTCATCGGCGGCGGCGTCGGTGGCTGCTCGATCGCCTACTGGCTCGCCCGCCTCGGGTGGGACGACGTCGTGCTGGTCGAGCGCGCCGACCTGACGAGCGGCTCGACGTTCCACTCCGCCGGGCTCGTGGGACAGCTCCGCTCGTCCCTCTCGCTGACGCGGATGATGATGGACTCCGTCGACCTCTACCGGGCGCTCACCGACGAGGTCGGGCTCGAGACCGGGTGGCGGGAGGTGGGCTCGCTTCGCCTCGCCTCGTCGGCGGAGCGGCTCGAGGAGATCACCCGCCAGGCCGGCTGGGCGAAGACCTTCGGCCTCCCGCTCGAGCTCGTCTCGCCGCGGGAGGCGCAGGAGCTCTTCCCACCCATGTCGACCGAGGGCGTGGTCGGAGCGGCCTACCTACCGACCGACGGCTACATCGACCCGAGCCAGCTGACGTTCGCCCTGGCGGAGGGGGCGCGGCGCCGTGGGGCCGAGATCGCGACGTCCACCCGCGTGACGGGCATCCGCACGCGCGGCGGCCGCGTCGAGGCGGTCGAGACGGATCGCGGCGAGATAGAGACCGACGTGGTCGTGAATGCGGGCGGGATGTACGCGCGCGAGATCGGCGCGCTGGCGGGTGTGGTGGTCCCGATCGTTCCGATGGCACACGAGTATCTCGTGCTCAGGCCGAGCGGGCTGCCGCACGACATGCCGACGATGCGGGACCCATCGTTGCTCGTGTACTTCCGGCCCGAGTCAGGGGGCCTGATCATGGGCGGGTACGAGCGGAACTGCGCTCCGTGGTCGCTCGACGGGATCCCTGCCGACTTCAACGGGAAGCTCCTCGAGGAGGACTGGCCGCGCTTCGAGGAGCTGATGGAGAACGCGATCGTGCGCGTTCCTTCGCTGGAGGCGATGGAGGTCGTCAAGCTCATCAACGGCCCGGAGGCTTTCACGCCGGACGGCGAGTTCGTGCTCGGCCCCTCCGACGTGCGCGGGCTTCTGGGTCGCGGCGGGCTTCTGCGCGCACGGTCTCGCCGGCGCCGGCGGGATGGGCAAGCTCGTCGCGGAGTGGATCGTCGACGGAATCCCGTCGCTCGACGTCTGGCACATGGACTCCCGCCGCTTCGGCGCCGCCTACCGCTCACAGGAGCACACGCTCGACTCGGACGAAGGAGATCTACGAGACCTACTACGACGTCCGGTACCCCGGCCACGAGCGCCGGGCGGGCCGGCCGCTTCGTGTCTCGGCCGCGTACGGCCGCCTCGCGGAGCTCGGTGCGGCCTTCGGCGAGAAGTCGGGCTGGGAGCGCGCGAACTGGTTCGAGCCGAACGCGGCGGCGGGCGACGACTCCCTCCGGCCCCGCGGCTGGGCGGGAAAGCTCTGGTCGCCCGCGATCGGCGCCGAGCACGCGGCGTGCCGCGAGTCGGCCGTGCTGTTCGACGAGTCGTCCTTCGCCAAGCTCGACGTCACCGGCGAGGGCGCGGCCGCGTTCCTCGAGACGCTCTGCGCGAACCGTGTCGCCCGCGAGGTCGGTCGAGTCACCTACACCCAGATGCTCAACGCGCGCGGTGGGATCGAGTGCGACTTCACCGTCACCCGCCTCGCCGAGGAGCGGTTTCGCATCGTGACCGGCACGGCGTTCGGACAACACGATCTCGCGTGGATCCGTCAGCACGCTCCGAGCGACGGCGTGGTGGACGTCGCCGACGTGACCTCCGCGGTACGCCTGCCTGGGGCTGTGGGGGCCCGAGAGCCGGGCGATCCTGCAGCCGCTGACGTCGGCGTCGCTCGCGAACGAGGCCTTCCCGTACATGACGCGCACAGGAGCTGTCGGTAGGCGCGGTGCCGTGCCTCGCCGTGCGCGTCACCTACGTCGGCGAGCTCGGCTGGGAGCTCTACTGCCCGACCGAGTACGGCCTGCGGCTCTGGGACGCGCTCTGGGAGGCGGGCCGCTCCCACGGGCTCGTCGCGGGCGGGTACAGGGCGATCGACTCGCTCCGGCTCGAGAAGGGCTATCGGGTCTGGGGGGCCGACATCTCGCCGGAGGACACGCCCTTCGAGGCGGGGCTCGGGTTCGCCGTGAAGCTCGACAAGCGGTTCGTCGGCCGCGAGGCCCTCGACGGTGGACGCGACCCGGAGCGGCGCCTCCGCTGCGTCGTGCTCGCCGATCCGCACGCGATCGCGCTCGGGTCCGAGCCCGTGCGGGTGGGGGATGACCTGGTCGGCCGCGTGACCAGCGGCGGCTTCGGCTACACCGTCGGCTCCTCGATCGCGTACGCCTATCTCCCGGCCTCGTACGACGTCCAAACCGAGGTGGCCGTGGAGATCTTCGGAACCTGGGTGGCGGGCGTCGTCGCGGCGGAGCCGCTCTTCGACCCCGACGGCGCCCGGATCCGGGCATGAATGAGGCGTTCGCAGAGACCGTGGCCCGCGTCTGGCCGGACGGGGCGTCGAGCTGGGAGGTGCTCGGCGGCGGGATCACGAACCACAACCTGAAGGTGAACCGCCCCGAGGGCGCCTTCGTCCTTCGCATCGCCGGCCAGGACACGGAGCTGCTCGGGATCGACCGCCGCACCGAGCTCGAGGCGACGCGGTCCGCGGCGGCCGTCGGGGTCGGCCCCGAGGTGATCGACTTCGTGGAGCCGGAGGGCTGGCTCGTGACCCGCTTCCTCGAGGGAGGGATCCCGCCGCTCGAGCGAATGCGCGAGACGGCGACGCTCCTCCGCGTCGCGCAGGCGCTCCGGGCAGTCCACTCGGGACCACCCGTGCCCGGGCGCTTCAACTCCTTCCGCGTCGTCGAGGGTTACCGGACGACGGCGTTCGACCGCGGGGCCGACGTGCCGAGCGCCTACGCATGGGCGCGTGAGGTCGCCCGCCGGGTCGAGCAGCTCCGCCGTGCTGCACCCGAGCGCCCGTGCCACAACGACCTCCTGAACGCCAACTTCATCGACGACGGCCGGCGGATCCGCATCGTCGACTGGGAGTACGCCGGGATGGGCGACGTCTTCTTCGACCTCGCCAACTTTGCGATCAACCACGAGCTCGACGCGGACGGGCGCGAGGCGCTCCTCGAGGCCTACTTCGGCTCGATCCGGCCCGAGCAGCGCCGCGCCCTCGAGCTGATGCGGTTCATGTCCGACTTCCGCGAGGCGATGTGGGGCGTCGTGCAGTCGGCCGTCTCGAGGCTCGACTTCGACTTCCCCGGCTACGCGGCCGAGCACTTCGAGCGCATGGAGCGCACTGCGGCCGAGCGCGAGTTCCGAGCGGCTCTCGAAACCTGAGCGGAGGGGCGCCCGAGGGGCGCCCCTCCGCTCGTAGTTCAGGCCGGCCCGCTCTCCGTGGGAAGCGCGAACTGACCGAGCGTCCCTTCCTCCATCCGCTCGAGCTCCTCCTCGGTGCCCATCCGGACGGGCCCCGTGAACCAGTTCTTCGCGGAGATGAGCCACCATCCGCCGAAGAGGATGAGCGCGCCCCCGACGGTGAGCGGGGCGTAGTTGGCGACGTCCCAGTTGAAGCCGTCCTTCCACGGGATGCCGGTCGGGGTGACCGGGCCCAGGAAGAGGATCGAGATGATCGCCACCCAGACGATCGCGACGAGGTCGATCCACTTGTAGTGGTTGCCGAGGCTCCAGGCGCCGTGCACGAACCGGTCGCCCTGCCGGAAGCGGAGAATGACCGGGAGGATGAACGCGATGTAGAGGCCGATCACGGCGATCGACGTGCCGACCAGGTACCCGGTTGCCGCGTTCCAGTAGGTCGGAATCATGAGCGCCCAGGCGAGGAACCCGATCGCCCAGACGGCAGGGACGGGAACCCTGTTTCCGCTGACCTTGCGCCACATCTGATGACCCGGGACGGCACGGTCGCTCGAGAACGCGAACATCATCCGCGATGCCGACGTGACCGACGCGGTGAGGCAGAACATCTGTGCGACGACGGCGATGAAGAGCAGGACCTCGGCCCAGGTCTCACCGAGCGACGTCGTCCAGATGTAGGTGACCGCGCCGCCGATCGCGTCGAGGACGCCCTGCGTGTCGGGCACCGCGAACGTCACCGCGAGCAGGAGGATCCAGCCGAAGATCACCGAGGCGACGACCGACATGTACATGCCGACGGCCGCCATCCTGGACGCCTGGTTCGTCTCCTCGGCCATGTGCGCGGAGGCGTCGAAGCCCGTGATCGTGTACTGAGACATCAGCAGGCCGAGCCCGAACACGTACCAGAAGACGATGTTCCCGAAGCCCGTCCCCTGGAACCCGGAGTTGTTGACCGTCTCGGTGAACACGTAGCCGAACGACTGGTGGTTGTCCGGGACGATGATCAGCACGAGCACGATGAAGGCCACGCCCGCCATGTGCCAGTAGGCCGAGACCGTGTTGAGCAGTGCCGTGACGCTGACCTTCATCATGTTCAGCAGCGACGGCAATGAGCATCACGACGGTGTAGGTGAGGAGCGTCCACTCCTTCGTGTTCGGGTAGTCGAACCAGAGGTTGATGAGCGACGTGGCGAAGATCGCGAGCCCGTAGCCGATCGCAGCCGTGACCGCGATCTGGCCGACGAGGTTGAACCAGCCGGTGAACCAGCCCCAGGCCGGGCTCCCGAGCTTCGACGACCAGTAGTAGAGCCCGCCCGCCGTCGGGTACGCCGAGGCGATCTCCGCCATCGCGAGCGCGACGATCGTCGACATCAGGCCGACGAGGAGCCAGCCCCACGAGATCGGCGATCGGGCCGCCGTTGTTGAACGCGATGAAGTACGAGGTCAGACAGCCGGCGAGGATCGAGATGATCGTGAAGCTGATCGCGAAGTTCTGGAACCCGCCCATCCCGCGGAACAGCTCCTGGGCGTAGCCCATCCGGTGGAGGATCTTCTCGTCCTCCGAGGTGTGGTACCCGCCGCCTTCGGGCCCTGCGCTCATGTCCGCCTCCCTTTTGTGATCCGGTGACCCCCGGGTCGCAGGCGCGTATTCACCCAGGGTCGCCCCGCTCGCTGTCAAGCATGTCGCCGAAGTGCCGGAGTCTGCGCGTCCTCCCGGACGGCGTTCGGACATAGGATCGCGCGATGCTGAGCCGCCGACGAGCTGCGCGAGCTGGTCGCCACGGGCGAGGTGGACACCGTCGTCGTCGCGTTCACCGACATGCAGGGGCGGCTGATGGGCAAGCGCCTCCACGGGGAGTTCTTCGTCGAGGAGGTGCTCGACGAGGGCCATGCGGTGGAGGGGTGCAACTACCTCCTCGCGCTCGAGATGGAGATGGACCCGGTGCCCGGGTACGCGATCGCGAGCTGGGAGCAGGGGTACGGGGACTTCGAGATCGTCCCCGATCTCGCCACGCTCCGGCGGATCCCGTGGCTCGAGGCGACCGCGCTCGTGCTCGGCGACGTGCACTGGCACGACGGGTCGCCGGTGCAGCCGTCGCCGCGGCAGGTCCTGAAGGCCCAGATGGAGCGGGCGGCGGCGCTCGGCTTCGTGCCGATGGCAGGCTCCGAGCTCGAGTTCTACCTCCTCAAGGAGACGTTCGCGGAGGCGCATGCGAAGGGGTATACGGGGCTCACGCCTTCCGTCCCGTACGTCCTCGACTACCACGTGCTCGGCACGACGTACGACGAGCCGCTGCTCCGCGCGATCCGCAACGGGATGCAGGCCGCGGGGATGCGGGTCGAGACTTCGAAGGGCGAGGCGTGGCCGGGCCAGCAGGAGATCAACTTCCGCTACGCGGACGCGATCACGATGGCCGACAACCACGTCGTCTACAAGAACGGCGCCAAGGAGATCGCCTTCCAGCACGGCTGCTCGATCACCTTCATGGCGAAGCCGTTCGCCGACTGGATCGGCAACTCGTGCCACATCCACTCGTCGCTCACGCGCGACGGCGAGGCGGCGTTCGCCGACGACGACGTGCTCTTCGACCGGTGGCTCGCGGGGCAGATCGCGTGTGCGAAGGAGCTCGCGGTCTTCTTCGCGCCGACGATCAACTCGTACAAGCGCTATGCCGCGGGCAGCTGGGCGCCGACGACGCTGGCCTGGGGGCACGACAACCGCACGTGCGGCTTCCGCGTCGTCGGGCGCGGCAAGGCGCGGCGCATCGAGACGCGGATCCCGGGCGGCGACGTCAACCCGTATCTCGCCTTCGCCGCGATGATCGCGGCCGGCCTGCACGGGATCGAACAGGAGCTGGAGGCGCCGGCGCCGCTCGAGGGGAACGCCTACGAGTCGGACGCCGAGCGATTCCCCTCGACGATGCGCGACGCGATCGACGCGCTCGAGTCCGGGACGATGGCTCGGACAGCCTTCGGCGACCAGGTCGTCGACCATTACCTCAACTACGCCCGAACGGAGCAGGCCCTCTACGACCGGTTCGTGACGGACTGGGAGCGCAGCCGGTACTTCGAGCGCGGCTGATGACCCACGAGAAGCGGATCGAGATCCGCTGGCGCGACGTCGACAAGCTCGGCCACGTCAACAACGCCGTCTACGCAACCTTCCTCGAGGAGTGCCGCGACGAGTGGGCGGAGCTCGCGTTCGGGCCGGAGGCAGACCCCTGGGAGTACGTCATGGCGCGCGTGGCGATCGACTTCCGCGCCGAGCTCCTGCAGGAGGACGACGTCGCGGTCGTGCGCACGAGGTTGACCCGGATCGGCACCTCGAGCCTGACGCTCAGCGAGGAGATCCGGAAGCCCGACGGCACGATCGCGGCCGAGGCCGAGTCGGTGATCGTCGCGCGAGACCGCGAGACCGGCCGCTCGCGCCCGCTGCGAGACGACGAGCGGGTCGCGCTCGAGCGCATGCTCGCCGAGCGCTGACGGGAGGTGGCGGAAGACGCTTGTGACTGATCGTCACAAGCAGCCGGTCGCCCTTCGCTACGGTGACGCGGTGAGCGCACGGCCGCTGATCGGGATCACGTCGTACGCGCAGCCGGCGAGGTGGGGCGCGTGGGAGCTGCCGGCCGCGCTCGTCCCGCTCTACTACGTCGAGTCGGTCGAGCGGGCCGGAGGACGGGCGCTCGTCGTCCCGCCGAGCACCGACGCGGTCGACGAGACGCTCGACGTCCTCGACGGGGTCGTCTTCTCGGGTGGGATCGACATCGACCCCGCGAGCTACGGCGCGGAGCGCCACCCGACGACCGACCCGGCCCAGGCGCACCGCGATGCGGGCGAGCTCGCGCTCCTCTCGCGCGCGCTCGAGCGCGACGTGCCGACGCTCGCGATCTGTCGCGGCTTCCAGCTCCTGAACGTCCTGCGCGGCGGGGATCTCGTCCAGCACCTTCCCGAGACGGTCGGGCACGAGGGGCACCGTGCGATGCTCGGCGCGTTCTCCGAGCACCCGGTCGAGGTGAAGGGCGGCACGCGTCTCGCGGAGATCCTCGGCGAGCGCCACGACGGCGTCCAGTCGAGCCACCATCAAGGGGTGGGTCGAGTGGGGGACGGGCTCGTCGAGACAGCCTGGGCCGAGGACGGCTCCCTCGAGGGGCTCGAGGATCCCGACAAGCGCTTCGCCGTCGCCGTGCTCTGGCATCCGGAGATGGAGGAGGACAAGCGCCTCTTCGAAGCTCTCGTGGACGAGGCGCGGAGGTACCGGAGCGCCCGCGACCTCGCGCCGCTCCCGTAGAAGGAAGCCTGACGGCGGCGATCGGGGAGAATCGCCCCATGCGCGACGTCGTCACGTCGTTCCACTCGCAGCTCCCCGTGCGGATCGCGTTCGGCGACGGCGCGATCGGCGAGCTCGCCGACGCGCTCGTCGCAGCTCGGCGCGACGAGCGCCTTCGTCGTCGTCGAGGAGCCGGTCGCGGAGCATCCCGCCGTGGTTGCCGCCCTCGACGACGCTGCGGGATCGGGATGTCGGTCTCGAGCGCGTCGTCAAGGGACCGGGCGAGCCGACGTTCGCGCTCGCCGACGAGCTCGCCGAGCACGTGCGGGCCGGCACGCACGCAGGCCGTCGTCGGGATCGGCGGCGGCTCGGCCCTCGACGTGGCCAAGGCGGCGCGGATCGCAGCCGACCAGGGCGGCTCGATCGCCGGACTACGCGGGCGGCACCCGCGTGCCGTCGCCGCCGCGGATCGGCCTCGTCCTCTGCCCGACGACGTCCGGAACCGGCAGCGAGGTCTCCGGCGCGAGCGTCCTGACGGACGTCGAGCGCGACCGGAAGCTCGGCTTCGGCCACCCGAACATGCGCGCCCAGCACGCGCTCGTGGACCCGATGCTGACCCACGGGCTTCCCGCGGCGCCGACCGCGCACTCAGGCGTGGACGCGATCGCGCAGGCGATCGGAGGCGTGCACGGTCGCGAACTCGACGCCGCTCTCGGTCGCCTTCGGGCTCGAGGCGTGCCACCACGCGGCGCGGTCGCTGCGCGAGGCCGTCGCCGACGGGTCGGACGCGGCAGCGCGTCGCCGCCTTGCCTGCGCGAGCCTGACCGCAGGTCTCGCGATGAACCTGTCGGACTGCGCGGCCGACCACGCACTCGGCCAGGCGCTCGGGAGCGTCAAGCACCTCCCGCACGGCCTCACGATCGGGCTCGTGCTCGCGGAGTCACTCGACCTGAGCCGCGGTGAGTGCAGCGACCGGCTGGAGCGTGTCGCGGACGCCCTCGGCGAGCCGCCGGACGGCACGGAGCGACGGTTCGCGCGCGGTGCGCGCGGTGCAACGCCTCCTCACCGACGCTCGACTTCCCGACGCTCCGCCGAGGTCGGCGTGACGGAGGACGACCTGCCTGCTCTCGTCGCGAGCGCGACCGGCGACCAGGCCTACAACCTCGCAGGTCGACTGCCACGAGTGGACGCCGGGCGAGGTCGAGCAGGTGTTCCGCGCCGCGCTCGCGCTCGAGTCACGCTGAGCGAATCGCGGAGCTCGCCAGGCAGCTCCGACGAACCGATCGCCGGGGTCGGCCGGTCTTCGGCTACCGTTCACGCAGTCGAGGGACTCCGCGCCGGCGGGCGTTCGGCCGACCAGGCAGGTCGCAGCACCGCGGGGCCTGCGCCAGGAGTGCCTAGCGCAGGGGGGTGGCGAGTTGCGTTTCCCCGCATGCCACGACCGACGAGCTCGAGTCGGCTTGTGAGCCCGACCACGGCGCCCATTCGCACCGGAGCAGCGCCCCACCCCGATCGGCCCGTACAGCGGGACGCAGCCCGGGACGAGTCGAACGAGAGCCGGTGCCTGCTCCCTGGATCGATTGCGAGCGGTGCGGATGGCGCCACTATCCCGAGCATCAGCGGCGGCTCCTGGCACATCGCGACGACGTGCGTCTCGTGCGACGGGACACTCGCACCCATGGCCGAGCTTTCCTAGAGAGAGGAGATACCGAATGGCTTCGAAGCGACAGACGACGATGGCGAAGATCGCGCGTGAGCAGGCCGTCCGCGAACGACGCGCCCGGAAAGAGGAGAAGCGCGAGAAGAAGCGCGCGGCTGCGCTCGCCAAGGCGAATCCCGAGACGGCGGACGGGTCCGGGCGCGCTTGCGGCCGACGGCGATCCGGCTACTCCGTAGAGACGAAGACGCTCTTCAGCTCGGTGTTGTGCACAAGCGCCTTCCATCCCGAGCTCCTTGCCGATCCCGGACTGCTTGTAGCCGCCGAAGGGCGCCTGCGGGAAGACGGAGCTGTTCGCGTTGACGCCGATCGCGCCGGTGCGGAGCGCCCGGGCAACCCGCAGCTGGCGTGCGCCGTCGCGCGTCCAGATCGTCCCGGCTAGGCCGTACGGCGTGTCGTTCGCGATCCGGATCGCGTCGTCCTCGGTCTCGAAGGGGATCACGGAGACGACGGGCCCGAAGATCTCCTCGCGCGCGACGGCCATGTCGTTCGTGCAGCCGCCGAGGATCGTCGGGGCGGAGGTAGAAGCCGCGCGCGAGGCCGTCGCCCTCGGGCCTGGTGCCGCCCTCGAGAGGGTCGCACCCTCTTCGACCCCCGCTCGACGTACCCCTCGACGATCTCGCGCTGCGCGGCCGACACGAGCGGGCCGAGCTGGGTTGCCTCCGCCTCCGGATCGCCGACGACGATCGCCCGCGTCGCGGCGGCATAGTGCTCGAGGAGCTCGTCGTGGCGGATGCCTCGACGAGCAGCCGCGAACGGGCGCAGCAGTCCTGTCCCGCGTTCTCGAAGACCGAGAACGGCGCCTGGCTCCCGGCCTTCTCGAGGTCCGCGTCGGCGAAGACGAGGCACGCGCTCTTCCCGCCGAGCTCGAGCGTCACTCGCTTGATCGAGCCGGCGGCCTTGCGCGCGATCCTCGCTCCGACCTCGGTGGAGCCGGTGAAGCCGATCTTGCCCACGAGCGGGTGGCTCGACGAGCGCATCCCCGACCGCGCCGCCGGGGCCCGGAACGACGTTGAGGACACCTGCCGGCAGCCCGGCTTCGAGGCCGAGCTCCGCGTAGCGAAGCGCGGTCAGCGGTGAGAGGCTCGCCGGCTTGAGCACGACCGTGTTGCCGGCCGCGATCGCGGGCGCCGTCTTCCAGTTCGCGATGTTGAGGGGGAAGTTCCACGGTGTGATCAGCGCCGTGACGCCGATCGGCTCGCGGAACGTCAGCACGATGCCGTCGCGATCGACGGGGATCGTCGAGCCGAAGAACTTGTCGATCGCGCCCGCGTAGTAGCGCATCACGGCCGCGGCGTTTCCCGCGCACCAGCGAGCGTCGCCGAGTGCCATGCCCATGTCGCGCGTCTCGAGCAGCGCGAGCTCGTCGGCGTGCTCCTCGATCAGGTCGGCCCAGCGGTAGAGCACCTTCGCCCGCTGGACCGCCGTCCGCGCGCTCCACGCGTCGAAGGCCCGCGCCGCGGCGCGGACGGCCCGGTCGGCGTCCTCGGGCCCGGCCTCGGCGACGGTGCGGAACACCTCGGCCGTCGCGGGGTTGACCGTCTCGAACGTGCGCCCCTCCGCGGCCGGGACCCGCTTGCCGTCGATGACGAGGGTCTCGACTCCGCTCATGGCCGGACCCGTGGGGCGGACGCGGAGCGCCTACACACCGACGACGTGCGTGAGCCAGCGGCGGTCGCGCTCGCGGTCGAGCTCGAGGAAGAGCACGCGCTGCCAGCGCCCGAGGCAGAGCACGCCGTCGCGCACGGGAATCGACTCGCCGGCCGGCCCCATGAGCATCGACATGCAGTGCGCATGGCCGTTCGAGGGCTCGACGGCCTCGTCCGAGACGTTCTCGGTGCGGCGGTCCCAGTCGTCGTGCGCGTAGTAGTGCTCGGTAGGGACGAGCCGCCGGAGCAGGACCGAGAAGTCCTCGAGGAAGCCGCGCTCGTACTCGTTGACCCGCACCGAGCAGGTGGTGTGCGGGGAGTACACGCAGCAGACGCCGTTGCGGACACCGCTCTCGCGAACCGCCTCCTGGACCTCCTCGGTGATGTCGGTGACCGAGAGGCCGCCGGCGGTCCGCAGGCGCGCTTCCCGGTGGAAGGACTTGAGGGAGCCGCCGTTCGGGGCCGCGTCGAGGTCGGTCGTGGTCGTCTCGGGAGCAGTCGCCATCGGTTCGCCGCCATTGTGTCAGCCGCGGACGAGACGGTGGGGAAGACATCGCGGCGCGGAACGCGGCACGCCGTCCGTCCGTCGGTTCGTCGGGCCGCACGGCGGCTCCGAACTGGACCTTCAGCGGGGACCACTTTCCACGCGTCGTTCCTGCGTGGCACGCGCACGGACTCCAACGCCGACGCCGGCTCGGGCTTCGCGACGAGCGTGCTCACGAGGCGGGCCGCGGCGCTCTCCGGCGCGACGTGCGGGACGTTCGGCGCTCCCACGACCATCGCCGGGAGCCCGACCCAGGCGGGTCTCGCGCAGGGGTGCCACCTCTACACGCTCACGGGCACGGACAACCTCGGCAACACGTCGAGCCTCTCGACGACGGTGAAGGTCGACCCCGCGCCGGTCGTCACGCTGACCGCCGTCGAGGATGCCGGCGGGTTCCGCGAGCGCTTCGTCGGCACCACGACCGAGGTCTCGGGGACGATCACGATCCAGGTCAGCCGGCAGGGGAACGTCGTCCAGACGTACGCGTTCTCACCGTCCGCCTCGCCGTGGTCGTACGAGACGGCGATCTTCGACCTCTTCGTCGGTCTCACGTACACGGCGCGGGCCAGGCAGACGGATGCCGGCGGGAACGTCTCGGAGTGGAGCGACACCATCACGTTCGTGGCGCACTGACACGGAGTTCGGCGCGGCGAGCGGTACGCTCGCGGTCGCGGGCCCGTAGCTCAGCTGGTCAGAGCAGCGGACTCATAATCCGTCGGTCCCTGGTTCGAGTCCAGGCGGGCCCATTCAATCCCTTTAGGCATGCGGGATCGGCTTGAAACCGTGGGTCAGGTGTGCCAGCGGGGTCGGAAATGAGCATCTGGTGCTGGACCGGTGCCGGACCAGGATTGGCTGATCGGGCACGTCCGATGAGGCCATCTGCGCGGCGAACACCGAAGGGAGACAGCCTTCGATGACCAGCCACGCTATTTAGCGTGGATGCATAGGGCGCGGGTCTGTGGATCGTGCTCACGGTCACGCGGTGGCCCTTAGAGTCGTTGGCGGCCCGGCTCACCCGCCCTCATGGGTGACCCGGGCCGTTTTCGAGCGGTCAGTTCTTGGTCTAGCTCTTGCTTTTCTTGTCTTGCTTCGTCTTCTTGTCGTGCTCCTTCTTCGCGCCTGGGGTGGCCGCGTCGTGCTTCGGAGCACACTTCCCCGGCCCGACCTCCACGGCCGAGCCGCCGTCGGTCGCACCGATCTTGCCTCCGGTGAACCCCGTTGCCGGGGCAAAGCCGGACGAGAAGTTGGCGAACAGCTTGGCGTGCGGCTTAGGCGTATGGCCGGTCGCAAATCCGCAGGGTCCCCGTGCCCGACAAAGCCGTCCTCTGGCTCGCCGCCAGCCTCCGCGAAGCCGAGCTCGTCGACACCGCCGAATACTCGAAGGCGCCTACGACCGAGAATCCCGGATCGTGGCGCTCGACGTTCCCGACCGGGAGGCGATCCCTTCGCTCGAGGAGTGCCCAGAGGAGCTGCTGGGTTGCGGGCGACGCTGCTGCAAGAGCACGTCTGGCGGCAGCGGGAAAGGGCTCTAGTGCGCAAGCCGCAATTTGCGAGGAGTTTCGGATGAGACTCGCCGTGGCGCGCAGCGGCACGGTGTACGGTCGCACGTCACGGAGGTGGGAAGAAGCCACATCTCGCGCGCGGCCGTCCCCGTCGTGGCTCCTCGACGGTCCGACTTGGTCCTCGTCGTTGGACTACTTGCGGTCCTGGCGAGCTGCATCGCTTTCTGGGTGCTGGTCGGCCTGACCGTGTACTGGTTGATCTAGCGAGCGTTCTCGCTCGAGCTGTGGGCGACCTGCTACAGGAGCACGTCTGGCGGCGGCGCGAAGGGCTCTAGGACTCGAGCGGTGGACGGGTAGCCGTTGGTGCAGGACGGCCTACCCGATTGTTGGGTGTTGCCGACGCCGGGCCGGTGGAATCCTGAGGACTACCGGGGGGAGATAGCCGCAGGCCCGGCGCCGGCGTCAGCTCCCTAGAGCATGACACTCATGTGAGGGGTCATTGTGAACTAGGGGTTGCGCCGGGGCTGGGCCCGCTGGCGGCCCGACGCGCCGTAGCGGCCCCTACGCGGCCTGGACCGTCGCTGACGCGCACCTAGCGCCAGATTCGACAACAACGCCGCCCGGCTGGAACACTCGCCTCCGTGAGTGTCGAGGCGATGACGGTGAGCGGGCTGCTTGCCCGCGCCAAGCTCAAGCACGGCACCCTCGCGCCGGCCGAGCTCGAACGGTGGATGACGAGTCAGGGCCGCCTCGCGACGGTTAGCGACGGGAAGATGATCCCCACCGCCAGGGCGCGAGGGTTGATCGACTCGCTCCATCTCGATCGTCGCGGCGGCGAGATCCGAACGCTCGCCGGCACTGCTAGGCGCCGTCGTGGTCGATCGCCATTGTTGACAACATGAGCTACTGGGTCGACGACAACCGCGTGAGCGACCGGCGCTACAGCACGAGCCGCTGGCAGAAGACCCGGAAGTACGTCCTCGAAACAGCGGAGGCGGACGACGAGTCGCGGTCGAGAACAAACGCAACACCATGCTGCGCGTAGAAGTGGCTCTCGAACAATTGAGCCAGCGCATCGTCGCCCTAGGCGAACGAATCACCAGCTCGAGCACACCCACGCCGAGCACACCAACGGCGATCCCAAGCCCGCCGTGCACTTCGAGCCGCGCATCTACTAGTACGCGTTCCTCATCAAGGCCAGGTAGATGAAGAGCGCAAGGGCAACCGGTGCGACCAACACAAGCAGGAACATGAAGACCGCCTCGGGCGTCCGCTTCCAAATCACCACGCCAAGCGCGATAAGCGGGCCGAGGACTGTGAGCGCAAGACCCAGATTGAAGAGCTGGTCGACGTCCGAGTACGCAAAAACCAGCGCCAGACCGGCGATGATCACAAGCCACGAGACCAAGGCTGCTCGCCAGAGCATTGGGCCGACTGTACGGCGTCCACGTCACATCAACGGACTAACGCGGGCAACATCCACGCATTCAGGAACCGGCAACAACCCCCATCCGCTAGAGGTCTTGAGTAACGCTCCTCGCCCTTCTTGGAAACGATGCCGAGCACATTCCACAGACCCCGCTGGATCCACAGCCCGCGCCAGAAGTGCGGCTCGACCGTGGGCTGCTCGCGAGTAGCGTCCCTTGGGGAGGTGTTCGCCGGCGCGGTTTTGGAGCGCCGGCGTGAGTAGGCCAAGCGCACGCGGTCGCCGTCATGCGTCGACCGTTCGAGCAACTGCAGGTAGGCGGACACGCGAACGAGCGGCCGGTTTGACCGGGCAGCACGATTACTGGAGAGCGCGGAAGACGGCGCGCTCTCGATCTCCCCGTCGGCCTGCGGAAACGGCTCGAGACTGCGCGTCAAGAGTGCCGGGGCCCGATTGCCTCGCATCGCGTAGTCCAGTCGTCGTCGGCTACGGGTTCTGACGTCATGGCGCGGCGAGGTCGCGGGTCACATCCGCAGAGGCCGATCTACCATCGAGCCATGTCCGTGCGCATCGACCTCGACAGCCTGCTGGCCGCCGCCGCCGGCGACGGCGGCGCGGTGCCGTTCGCGATCCGGGCGGACGAGCGCGGCGATCTCCACGACCTGATCGACGCGGTTCGGCGCGCGATCGACACCGCGAATGCCGCCGCCCGCGGGCGATTTCCCGACGACCCGACCTGGGGCGCCGAGCCCGATCTCGCGGGCGAGGAGATCCACAGCGAGCTCGCGGACGGCCCACGCACCGAGCCCGAGCTGCGTGCGTGGTTCGCAGACCTCGCGGCGGCGCTCGGCGACCGCGAGCTCGTCGTGCACGCGGTGACGCCCGACGACCGGCTCCCCGACTTCGACCCGTGGATCGGCCTCGAGCCGGCGGTCACGGCGTTCGTGAGCCTCTCGGCTCCGTGGGAGGGGCGGCTGCGGACGACGACGGCGGAGACGATCGACGCGATCGCCGACGGGCTGTCGTCCTGGTGTCGACTGGCCGGCGCGACGACCATCGTTCAGAGAGGCACATCCTCGTTCGTCATCAACCATCGCGATGCCGCTCGCGAGCTTCGCGCAGGCCCCGCACTCGACTACATGTACGGCCTGTGGCAGATCGTCGACGCGCCGCGGCGTGCGCGGCTGGTGGACTTCAGGTTTCAGGCCAAGGCCGTGCTGCAGGTGGTGGACGAGACGAGCACGGCGGTCGAGCGCCTGCCGGATCTCCTCGCCGGATTGCGCGTCGTCGCACCGTACGTCGACTACGCCTGGGTTCGGCGGGCGACGCCGCTCATCCCCAACGAGCGGGACATCTCGGTCGTGCTCGGGCGTCAGCCCACCGCAATCGAAGAGCTGGCGTCAGACCGCCGTGTCCTGCCCCTGCTCGCGGAGTACGTCGTGGACGCGTACGTCGCGCAGGTGCTCACAACGCGACACCTCGACCGTGCCGGGTCGCTTGCGTCCTTCGAGATCGAGGACCTGGGCGGCGATCGCCATCTCGTGGTGGCTCGTGATCCGGAGCGATGGCTGAAGGAGCTCGCGCCCACCCCTAGCGTCCTCGAACGCGCTCGTGGCGAGCTCGGCGCCGCACTGCTCACCGCCGACGTCGTGTACGCCCAGCCGGGCTGGCACCGGACGGCGCGGTCCGAGGAGTCGTCCTAGCCCGTCTCCTCCTGCCGTGTCCCCGAGGCCGTCGAGCGGGCCTCGCGTGGTTCACGGATCCTTGCCCTGACGGCTCTCCCCGACGGGCGGGCGTTTCGGAGGAACTCGCGGAGGAAGGCGAAACTTGACGTGGCGGCTGTGCTTGTCACGGGCCGCCGGGGCGGGGCGGAGCCCCTGTTCCCGTGGGATGGCTGTGGGTCGCCGCTGCCCCCTCCCCTGAGGTGCGGCGGCCCCGGCCGTCCTGGCGTCGATCCCTCCTATGATCGGAGGGGGCCCCGGATGGGACCCCCTCTCGAGCGGCACGACGTGATGGCAGGCGAAGATCCGCCTGTGGGGAGAGGAGTCGCACCGCGCACCGCGTATCTCTCCCACATACGGCACGCGAATACGAGAGAATTCGCCACCCCACCGAAAGGAAACGGCGGAAAATGGACAAGTTCAACGAGCTCACGACGGGCGCCAAGCTCGTTCTGGGTGCGACGGTCGCGTTCCTGATCGTCTCGTTCTTCGAGTGGTTCGAGGTGAGTGGCGAGCTCGGAGATGCCGTCGAGGCATTCGCCGGCGACAACGGCGTCAGCATGTGGAACGGGGTCGGCTACATCGCAGGTCTCCTCGCGATCGCCCTGATCGTCTGGCAGGTGTTGCGCCTCGCCAACATCGAGCTCGAGATCGGTGTCACCCCGGCGATGATCACGGCCGCGCTCGCAGCGCTGATGCTGATCTTCACGTTCATTCGGTGGATCGACGCCCCCTCCTCGTTCGACCGGACGATCTGGGCCTGGCTGGGGCTTGCACTCGCGATCCTCGTCGCGGTCGGAGCCTGGATGAACATGCAGGCCTCCGGCGAAGGTCTCGCCGACATCAGGGCCTCGGTCGCATCCGCCACGGCGGGCGCACGAGGCGCCGCGGATCGGACGGACGCGCCGGCACCGCCCGCCGCGGACACGAGGACCACGACGACTCCGGCGGCCACCGATGCGCCGCCTCCGCCTCTCGTCGACGAGCCGGCGCCCGATCTGACGCCCAGCTCCGACGAGCCCTCCGCCGACGACCCGCCGAAGGCCTCCTGAGCGCCCGGGCGCCGGCTCCCGTCCACCGGGGCGGGAACCGGCGCCCGGCTACACTCAGCGCATGGCCGAGATCGGCACGCTGCGCGTCAAGACGGGCCTCGCCGAGATGCTCAAGGGCGGCGTCATCATGGACGTCGTCGACGCGTCGCAGGCGCGGATCGCCGAGGAGGCGGGCGCGTGCGCGGTGATGGCGCTCGAGCGCGTTCCGGCCGACATCCGCCGCGACGGCGGCGTCGCGCGCATGTCGGACCCGCAGAGGATCCGGGAGATCCAGGAAGCCGTCTCGATCCCCGTGATGGCCAAGTGCCGGATCGGCCACTTCGTCGAGGCGCAGATCCTCGAGGCCCTCGAGGTCGACTACATCGACGAGTCGGAGGTCCTGACCCCCGCGGACGTCGACCACCACGTCGACAAGCACGCGTTCACCGTTCCGTTCGTCTGCGGGGCGACCAACCTCGGGGAGGCGCTCCGGCGGATTGCCGAGGGGGCCGCGATGATCCGCACGAAGGGCGAGGCGGGGACCGGCGACATCGTCAACGCCGTCACCCACATGCGCTCGGTGTTCGGCGCGATCAGGCAGCTCCAGGGGCTGCGCGACGAGGAGCTCTACGCCGCCGCCAAGGATCATCGCGCGCCGTACGAGCTGGTGCGCTGGGTCGCCGAGAACGGCCGGCTTCCCGTCGTCACGTTCACCGCCGGTGGGATCGCGACACCGGCGGACGCAGCGCTCTGCATGCAGCTGGGCGCCGACGGGGTCTTCGTGGGCTCCGGGATCTTCAAGTCGGGGCGCGACCAGCATCTCGACGGCGACGGCTGGGCCGACGACGTCTCGCGCCGTGCGAAGGCGATCGTCGAGGCGACGACGCACTTCGGTGACCCGCGGATCCTGGCCGATGTGTCGACCGGCCTCGGTGCACCGATGGTGGGCATCTCCGCGAGCACGCTCGCCGAGGCCGACCGCCTCGAAGTCCGCGGCTGGTAAGCGCTCCGGTCGGGCGCCGGC
Source organism: uncultured Actinomycetes bacterium (assembly GCA_963734045.1). Taxonomy (GTDB): domain Bacteria; phylum Actinomycetota; class Thermoleophilia; order Gaiellales; family Gaiellaceae; genus Gaiella. Next base: position 443,191 of record CAVTFU010000010.1, read on the forward strand.
CCGGATCTACACTGGATCGATGGGATCGAAGCCGCGGATCGGGTCCTCGCGCTGCAGGGCGCGTTCCGCGAGCACGCTCGTGCGCTGCGCGCGGCCGGCGCGGACGTCGTCGAGGTTCGGCTGCCCGAGCAGCTCGACGGCCTCGACGGCCTCGTGATCCCCGGCGGCGAGTCGACGACGATCGTGAAGCTCGCGAGGCTCTACGGGCTCGACGAGGCGATCCGCAGCTTCGACCGGCCGCTCTTCGGGACGTGCGCGGGCATGATCCTGCTCGATCGCCGGCACCTCGGCCTGGCGGATCTCGAGGTGGAGCGAAACGCGTACGGACGTCAGGTCGCGAGCTTCGAGGCCGATCTCGACCTCGGGGACGGCGAGGCGCCGTTCCGCGGCGTCTTCATCCGCGCGCCCCGGGTGCGCGACGTCGGCGCCGGGGTGGAGATCCTCGCGGAGCTCGACGGGGAGCCGGTGCTGCTCCGCGACGGACGGACCCTCGTCGCGGCGTTCCACCCCGAGCTGACGGACGATCCCCGGATCCACGAACGATTCCTCGAGCTGGTCACGGAGGCGACGAGTGTCAGGGCATAGCAAGTGGTCGACGATCAAGCACAAGAAGGGTGCGGCCGACGCGAAGCGCGGCAAGCTGTTCTCCAAGCTCTCGCGGGCGATCATGGTCGCCGCCAAGGAGGGCGGCGCCGACCCGGGCTCGAACCTCGCGCTCCAGAACGCGATCGAGAAGGCGCGCTCGTACTCGATGCCGAAGGACAACATCGAGCGGGCGATCGCGAAGGGCGCGGGGGAGGGGACCGACGGGGCGAGCTTCGAGACCGTCGTCTACGAGGGCTACGGCCCCGAAGGCGTCGCCGTGATCGTCGAGGCGCTGACCGACAACCGGAACCGCACGGCCTCCGAGGTCCGGCACCTGTTCTCGAAGCACGGCGGCAACCTCGGCGCGACAGGCGCCGTGGCGTGGCAGTTCGAGCGACGCGGGGTCGTGCTCGTCACGGCCGACGGGGTCGACGAGGACGAGCTCGTCATGGCAGCGGCGGACGCGGGAGCCGACGACGTCGAGCTCGACGGGGCGACCTTCGTCGTCTCCGCGGCGCCGGAGGAGCTCACCGGCGTGCGAGAGGCACTCGAGTCGGCCGGATATCCGCTCGAGTCGGTCGGGCTCGCGATGGTGCCGAAGACGACGGTCGCGATCGGCGAGGAGTCGACCGCGAAGCAGGTCGTCCGGCTCGTCGAAGGGCTCGAGGACAACGACGACGTCCAGGACGTCTACGCGAACTTCGACATCCCCGAGGCGGTTCTGGAGGCAGTGGCTTCCTAGAGGGAACGGCGTCGGCTCGCCCGGGACGTGACTCAGGCGCGTACCTCCGGCGTGCGCGGGGTGATCGGCAGCCCGCCGCGCCGCCGATGGACCGAGAGGCAGCGGAGCCCCTCCGGCCCAGCGGTCACGCTCCGCGTCGAGCCGCGCGGCACGATCACGAAGCTGCCCGGGCCGAGCCGGCAATCACGGTCGTCCACGAGCAGCACGCCCGATCCCGCGAGCGTGAGCAACGCAACGTCCCGCTCGGGATTGACGTGCGACGGCTGGCCCTCGCCTTCGCGCCAGACGAGAAGCGTCGCGTTGAGATCCTCGCTCGCCGTGCCCCAGGCCGGGCCGTGGCCCGCGATCCGTGTCAGGTCGACGATCTCCATCGGCCTCCCACGCTATCGCCGTCCGGGGGGATACATACCCTCTGCACGTGAAGGTCCTCGGCATCGACCCAGGGACGGCTGCGTGCGGGTACGGGATCGTCCAGGAAAGCGGCGGGCGTATCACAGCCCTCGCGCACGGGTGCTGGACGTCGGGCGCGCGCGAACGCCCGGAGCAGCGCCTCAGGATGATCTTCGACGGGGTCGGCGCACTCATCCAGGCGCACGGGCCGGACGCCGTCGCCCTGGAGGAGTCGTTCGTCGGTGCCGACGCCCGCACCGCGCTCTTCGTCGGACAGGCGCGCGGCGCCGCGCTCGTCGCGGCCGCGTCTCGAGGAGTCGCGTGCACCGAGTACGCGCCGGCGCGCGTCAAGCAGTCCGTGTGCGGCTACGGCCGGGCCGACAAGGGGCAGGTGTCCCGAATGGTGCGGATGCTGCTCGCCCTCGAGACCGAGCCCGCGACGTCGCACGCGGCAGATGCGCTCGCGGTCGCGATCTGCCACGCGCTGATGCCGCCGCTCGCGCGACTCGCCTCGTGAGGGCGCCAGCATGATTGCGCGGCTGCGTGGCCGTCCCGTCGCGAGGACCGCCGAGGGGCTCGTCCTCGACGTGAACGGCGTCGGATACCTCGTCGCCGCGACTCCCGCTGTCCTTCGCCGCGCAGGCGCGGGCACAGAGGTGACCGTCGAGACCTACCTCCACGTCCGCGAGGACGCCCTGCAGCTCTACGGGTTCGGCGACGCCGAGGAGCGCGAGCTCTTCACGCACCTCCTCACGGTGAGCGGCGTGGGGCCGAAGGTGGCCCTCGCCGTCGTCTCCGGCTCGCCGGCGCCGGAGCTGCGGAAGGCGATCGCGCTCGGCGACCATGCCCGCTTCCAGGCGATCCCGGGCATCGGCAAGAAGACGGCCGAGCGGATCGTCCTCGAGTTGAAGGAGAAGCTCGGGACGGTCTCCGAGACAGGGCTTGCCGCGGTGTCGGACGCGCCCGGCCATCTCGTTGCGCGCGACGCGCTCGTCGAGCTCGGCTACAGCGTGGTCGACGCGGAGCGCGCGCTCGCAGAGATCGATCCGGAGCTCTCGCCGGAGGAGCGCGTCAAGGGCGCCCTGCGGGCAGCCGCGGCATGAGCCAGTTCCTGGCCCCGGCGCTACGACCCGAGGAGGACGAGGCCGAGCGGTCTCTGCGACCGAAGCGGCTCGACGACTTCGTCGGCCAGGAGCGCGTCAAGGAGCAGCTCCGGATCGCGCTCGAGGCGACGAAGGCGCGGTCGGACGCGCTCGATCACGTGCTTCTCGCCGGGCCACCCGGCCTCGGCAAGACGACGCTCGCGCAGATCGTGCGCGAGGAGCTCGGGGTCGGGCTGCGCACGGTCGCGGGGCCGGCCCTCGAGAAGAAGGACATCGCGGCGATCCTCACGGCCCTCGAGCCGCGGGACGTCCTCTTCGTCGACGAGATCCACCGGCTGAACCGCGCCGCCGAGGAGATCCTCTACCCGGCGCTCGAGGACTTCCGGCTCGACATCGTGTTCGGGCAGGGGGCGGCCGCACGCACCCTGACGCTCGACCTGCCGCCCTTCACCCTCGTCGGCGCGACGACGCGGACCGGCCTGCTGACGACGCCGCTCCGCGACCGGTTCGGGATGACCTTCCGGCTCGGGTACTACGACCCGGGCCAGCTCGCGACGATCGTGCGGCGCTCCGCCGGGATCCTCGGAGTCGAGCTCGCCGACGACGCCGCGGACGAGATCGCGTCGCGCTCGCGCGGGACACCACGCATCGCGAACCGGATCCTGCGGCGCGTGCGCGACGTCGCTCAGGTACGGCACAGCGGCGCGATCACCTCGGAGATCGCGCAGGAGGCGCTCGAGCTCCACGAGGTCGACAAGCGGGGGCTCGAGCGGATCGACCGGGAGCTGCTCGAGGCGGTCGCGCTCAAGTTCGAGGGTGGCCCCGTCGGGCTCTCGACGCTCGCCGTCGCACTCGGCGAGGAGCCGGACACGATCGAGGAGGTCTACGAGCCGTACCTCCTCCAGCTCGGATTCCTCCAGCGGACCCCACGTGGACGCGTGATCACCGCCCTGGGGCGCGCACACGTCGGCGCCACCAGGGACGAGAGCAGCCTCTTCTGACGACGCAGCTCTGGACGCCCGGCATGGCCGGCCCGCTCGAGGAGCTCGTGAAGCGGGTCCTGCGGCGCGTGGAGCAGTTCAAGGACGAGCACGACCTTCCGGAGGCGACCGTCAGCATCGAGCTCGCCGACGGGTCGCTGCACCGCCTGAAGACGCTCTCGGCAGAGCCGGGCTTCGGCTTCGTGAGCTTCTGCCCCCATTGCGACGACAGCGAGGAACCGCAGGAGATCATCGTGCCGCTCGGCGTCGTCCGCGAGATCCGGATCGGGGCACCGGGACCCGAGCAGGCGGTCGGCTTCTCGGGCGGCGCCCCCGTCTCGGGGCCCTAGGGTCGGTACTGGAGCGCGTGCCACGAGGGCGTGGGGGCGAGCTCGAGGAGCGCCCTGCCACCCTGCGGCTCGGCGTACGCGAACTCGCCGCTCGACTCGTCCCACGCGACCTCGAGAAGCCCTTCCTTGACCCGGTGGTCGAGATACGCGCCCCGGAAGACGAGCTTCCGTAGCCAGTAGACGAGCGACTCGCCGTCGACGAGCGCCAGCCGCTCCCAGTGGCGCACGAGGTACGAGCCGAGAGAGCTTCGAGCCCCGGCGATCCGGCCGTCGGCGGCGAGCTCGACGAGATCGCCGACCTCCTCCGGATCGAGGTCGTTCGACGGGACGAGCCCGAGCCGCACCGCGGCGGCCGCGACGCGCTCCTCGAAATCGCGCTCGCCGAACGAGAAGTGGTAGCCGAGGAACTCGAGCGCGTAGTCGTCGCCGGACGAGTAGTTCGTGGGCGTCCTCACGCATGCCCGGAGGCTAGCCTCTCGACGTGAAGAATCACCGAGTCCTGGCGGGAGCGATCGTCGCGGTGCTCGCGATCTGGCTCGTCGGCGCGGCGGTCACGAAGTACTCGCTGGAGCAGATGGCCTTCTTCGCGCCGATCGCGGTCTGCGTGCTCGGCGCGACCGCGGCCGTGGTCATGCTCTGGGTCAAGGTGATCCTGCAGGTACGGCGCGAGCGCCGCGAGCGCCGAGCGAGCCTGACCGAGGCGGTTTCGACCGCGAGTGCGGGCGCCTTCCAGGATGTGCCCTCGCCGCCAGGCGAGGGATTCAGTGGCAGGATTCCGCTCCAGCGGAGTCCCGCTTCGCGAACAAGGGTCTATCCGACCCCATCCGTACCGTCGGCCGGGCGATGCAGGACGGCCGCTGGACCACGAAACCGTGCGACTGGGCCCGCGTCGAAGCACTCGCCGCCGAGCTCGGGGTCAGCGAGACGACCGCCACCGTGCTCAGCCGGCGAGGCCTCGACGACCCCGGCGCAGCGCGCACGTTCCTCGAGGCTGCGTCGCCCGGACACGACCCGTCCGCGCTCGGCGACATGGCCGCGGCAGTCGAGCGGATCAGGGCGGCGGTCGCGGCCGGCGCGCGCATCTGCGTTCACGGCGACTACGACGTCGACGGCATCTCGGCGACGGCGGTCTGCGTGCTCGTTCTCCGCGAGCTCGGTGCGAAGGTCGAGTGGCGCCTTCCGAGCCGCTTCGACGAGGGCTACGGGCTCGCGCTCGAGACCATCGAGCAGCTCGCCACCGACGGGGTCGACCTGATCGTGACCGTCGACTGCGGCATCACCGCGGTCGCCGAGGTCGCCCGCGCCCGCGAGCTCGGGATCGACGTGATCGTCACCGACCACCACAGGCCCGCCGAGTCGCTCCCCGACTGCCCCGTCGTCGCGACGCGCCCGTCGACGTACCCGTGCCCCGACCTTTGCGGGACGGGTGTCGTGTACACCCTCGCGCGGGCCCTGCTCGGCGACGACCATCCGGCGCTCGCACGCACGCTCGACCTGGTCGCGCTCGCCACGATCGCCGACGTCGTGCCCCTCGTCGACGAGAACCGCGCCCTCGCAGCCTCCGGCCTGCGGAGCCTCGCGCGCACGAGCCGGCCGGGCCTTCAGGCGCTGATGACGACCGCGCGCGTCGATCCGGCGACCGTCGATGCGACGGCCGTCGGCTTCAGGCTTGCACCGCGCATCAACGCCGCCGGGCGTCTCGGTAGGCCCGATGTCGCGCTCGAGCTGCTCCTCACCGACGACAAGGCCGAGGCCGAGAGGCTCGCCGCGCAGCTCGAGGAGCTGAATCGCGAGCGTCAGGGCGTCGAGGAGCGGATCCTCCGCGAGGCGGTCGCGCAGATCGAGTCGTGGCCTGCGCCACGTCGGGCCCGGCGCGGGTACGTCCTCTGGGACGAGACGTGGCACGAGGGCGTGAACGGCATCGTCGCCTCGCGTCTCGTCGAGCGCTTCAATCGCCCCGTCGTGCTGATCGCGCGCAGCGGCGACGGCTGGAAAGGGTCGGGTCGCTCGGTCCCCGCCTTCGACCTCCATGCGGCGCTCGCTGCGTGCGCCGAGCACCTCGACCGCTTCGGTGGCCACCGGGCCGCAGCCGGGCTTTCCATCGAAGCGGAGCACCTCGAGACGTTCGCGGAGGCGTTCGCGAGCCATGCGGACGCGGTACTGGACGAGGCCGACCTCCGGCCGGTCACGAAAGTGGACGCCGTCGTGCCCGCCAGCGCCCTGACCCTCGACCTCGCGGTCGAGCTCGACAGGCTCGCGCCGTTCGGCCTCGGCAACCCGGAGCCGATGCTGCTCGTCGCGTCCGTCGAGGCGACCGCGGCAGGGACGGTCGGGGACGGGAAGCACCTCCGCTTCAGGATCCGCCAGGCCGAGCGCGACGGAGGCTCGGCGATCGCGTTCGGGCTCGGCGCCCAGCTCGAGCGCCTCCAGCGGCCCGGACGCTACGACGTCGCGTTCCGGCTCAAGGAGAACCGCTGGAACGGAACGGTTGCACCCCAGCTCGTCGTCCGGCGCGTGTTCGAGGCGGCTCCCACCTACGACGAGCTGCGCGCGTGGCTGGCGGAGGAATGGCGCTCGGGCGAGGCGGCGTGGACGGCCGAGGCGCGCCGGATCTTCGACGAGCTCGCGCTCACCGAGGGCGGTCCGAGACGGCAGCTGCTCGAGTCCGAGCGCTTCCGCGCCCTCCTCGAACGGAGCGACCTCGAGCTGCCCGCCGCGGCGTAGCAGCCGCGCCCGGCGTCAGGCCTCCCCGTCGTAGTACCCGAGCGTCTCGCGGCGCATCATGAGGGTATCGCGGTCGTCGCCGGGCCAGATCCCCACCTTCCCACTATCCGGGTAGACGCAGATCGCGGGCTTCTGCTTCGTCGACGTCATCAGCACTCGCGCAGTCTCGTCACCCAGGCAGGTGACCTTGTGTGCCCCGTCCGGGCCGGGCGGGAAGCAGACGACGTCGCCCTGGGCCAGCTCCTCCTCCCCGTCGGGGTGGCGCACGGTGACGCGCCCCTCCAGCACGACCAGCCACTCCTCCTCCGGATACTCGTAGTGGTACGGGCAAATGCTCTGCCCGGGCGGGAGCTCGTAGAGCGACGCGCCCATCTGCGACGCGCCGAGAGAGGGGCCGAAGCGAGCCATGCCCGCCCGGTATCCCTCGGGATCCGTCTCGTCGTACTCGGGAACGAGCTCACGGACGTTGACGCGCTGCAGGCCGGCCACGGCCTCGATCATAGGCACACGCGTACGAACGACCCGCTCGGCCGAGACCCGCCTTGCCCGAGGCTGCGATCGGGCTAGCGACGGGTGGTGGCGACGAGCAGGACGATCATCCGCCGGAGCCGGCGTCGTTCGAGGTAGTCGGAGAGAAGCCGCATACCGTCCTATCGGTTCGCGACCGCGAACCCGATACCTACCCGGGAGAGGGAACTCGCAGATACGGCCCGTACACTGAGTAGATGACGGTCGCCAGCCCGCAGTTGCACCACGAGAACCTCGTCGAGGAGCTGCTGGCGAGTGTCGAGACCTACAACCCGGGCGTCGACCGGGACCTGATTCGCCGGGCCTTCGAGGTCGCCGAGGAGCGCCACCGAGGTCAGGTTCGCCGTTCCGGAGAGGCCTTCATTCACCATCCCTGGGGTGTTGCCCGGATCTGCGCGGAGCTACACCTGGATGAGCAGACGATCGCGGCGGCCCTCCTCCACGATGTCGTCGAGGACACCGACACCGAGCTCGACGAGGTGCGCGCGGAGTTCGGCCCGGACATCGCGCTGCTCGTCGAGGGCGTCACCAAGCTGACGCGGATCCAGTTCTCGAGCCGCGAGCAGGCCGAGGCCGAGAACTACCGCAAGATGATCGTCGCGATGGCCCAGGACGTGCGGGTCATCCTCATCAAGCTCGCCGACCGCCTCCACAACATGCGGACGATCGAGTACCTCGGGAAGCAGAAGCAGGTGCAGAAGGCGAAGGAGACGCTCGAGGTCTACGCGCCCCTCGCGCACCGCCTCGGCATCCACGCGCTCAAGTGGGATCTCGAGGATCTCTCGTTCCAGATCCTCCATCCCCGCAAGTACGCGGAGATCAAGGCAATGGTGGCCGATCGCCGCGCGGACCGGGAGGAACAGGTCGAGCAGGCGACCACGATCCTGGGGCTCGAGCTCGAGAAGGCCGACATCCCCACGGTGATCGTCGGGCGCGCCAAGCACTTCTACTCGATCTACGACAAGATGGCCAAGAAGGGCCGCGAGTTCAACGAGATCTACGACCTCACGGCGATGCGGGTGATCGTCGAGCGGTCCGGGGAGGAGGGAACCCGTGATTGCTACGGCGCCCTCGGGATCCTCCACTCGCTCTGGAAGCCGATGCCCGGGCGGTTCAAGGACTTCATCGCGATGCCCAAGCTCAACCGCTACCGCTCGTTGCACACGACGGTGATCGGGCCTTCCGGCCGGCCGCTCGAGATCCAGGTGCGGACGCGGGAGATGCACGAGGAGGCCGAGCTCGGCGTGGCCGCTCACTGGCTCTACAAGCGGGGAAAGCCAGGCAAGCAGGACGACGAGTGGCTCACATGGGTGCGGTCGCTGATGGACTGGCAGGGCGACGAGCAGGACGCGGCCGAGTACATGCGGACGCTCCGCACCGACCTCTTCGACGACGAGGTCTACGTGTTCACGCCGAAGGGCGAGGTGAAGACGCTCCCGGCGGGCGCGACGCCGATCGACTTCGCCTACGCCGTGCACACCGACGTCGGCCATCGCACCGTGGGCGCGAAGGTCAGCGGGCGGATCGTCCCGCTGCACTACCGGCTGAAGAACGGCGACTTCGTGGAGATCCTCACCTCGAAGTCCGGGCGCGGCCCGTCACGGGACTGGCTCTCGGTGGCGAAGTCGTCGCGGGCCCGGAACAAGATCCGCCAGTGGTTCCAGCGGGAGACGAAGGGCGAGACCGAGCAGAAGGGTCGCGAGGCGCTCGACGCGGCGCTGAAGGCCCAGAACCTCCCGTACCGGAAGCTCCAGGGCTCGAGCGTGCTCGCCTCGGTGATCCGGGAGCTGGGGTTCAAGAAGGCGGAGGACTTCTACCTCGCGCTCGGGTCGGGCAAGGTCGGCACCGGCCAGGTCGTCAACAAGGTGCTCCAGCGGCTCAAGACAGAAGGCGTCGCGGACGAGCCGGTCGTCACGCTCAAGCCCACCGGGCACAAGCGCACGGTGACCGGCGATGCGTTGGGCGTCGTCGTGCCGGGCGTCGAGGACGTCCTCGTCCGGGTCGCGAAGTGCTGCACGCCGGTGCCGGGCGACGACATCCAGGGCTACATCTCGCTCGGGCGCGGCATCACGATCCACCGCTCCGACTGCCCGAACGTCAAGGCCCTGATGCGGAATCCCGAGCGCTTCACGCCCGTCGAATGGGAGAGCGGGGCCGCCTCGGCAAGCTTCCGCGTCCAGATCTCCGTCGAGGCGTGGGATCGGGCACGCCTGCTCGAGGACGTCGCCCGAAGCTTCTCCGAGCACGGCGCGAACATCGTCGCGTATGGAGGAACCGTCGAGGACGGGATGGCGCGGAACTGGTACACGGCCGAGCTCGGGGACGTGAAGGGCCTGCGCTCGCTCCTCATCGTCCTGCGCAACCTCGACGGGGTCTTCGACGCATACCGGATGACCCCGGGCGGCTAGGGCGGCGGCTGAGCCCGCCCGACAACCGCGGTGGCCTACAGGAAGCGCTCGCGCACGGAGGCGAGGTCGTCGTCCCCTGCGACCCACTCGCGGACCCGCGGGTCGAGCGCTTCCGCATCACGCAGGGTCGCGAGCGCGTCGTCTTCGCGGCCGGCGAGGGCCTGCCAGCAGGCGATCGAGAAGAGCATCCCAACGTGCTCCGGGAACCGATCGAGTCCCTCGCCGAGGAACGCGAGCGCCCCCTCGGTGTCCATCGTAGATCGATACTTCTCGGCCTCGAAGTACCACTCCCAGGCCGAGGGGGTGTAGGCCTCTCCCGGCTTGCCTCCGATCGCGAGGACGAGCGTGTCCGGCTCCTCCGCGCGCGCGTGGCGCCGGACGGACGGATCCGCAAGGTGGACGACGGCCCCCGCCGGAGCGTCGTGCGTCTCGCCGTCGAGCGTGAACGTCGCGCGTCCCGAGAGGACGACGTAGACCTCCTCGTGCCCGAGCGTCGTCTCCGTGTGCTCCTCCACGATGTCCTCGCCCGGGCCGGCGGAGTACGCGTTCGTCCCGAACGCCTCGATGCCGAGCGTGCGCCGCAGCGGCTTCCAATGCACACCGGCGGCTCGGATCGGCTGGAGCTCGTCGAGCCGCAGCGTCTGCCAGCCCTTCTGCGCCACGACGGAAGACTACGGAACGAAATGCCGGCGGGCGGTGTAGAAGGGGGCGGTGGAGAGCCGGCCACCGGATGAATCGACCCTCGTCGCGCGCGCGAAGCGCGGCGAGGCAGCCGCCTACGAGGAGCTCGTGCGCATGCACCAGGGAATCGCGTTTCGCGTGGCGCTCGTGAACGCCGGCGACCCGGCAGATGCCGAGGAAGCGGTCCAGGACGCGTTCGTGAAGGCGTATCGCGCCCTGGGACGGTTCCGCCACGGGGCGCCGTTCCGGCCCTGGCTCCTCCAGATCGTTGCGAACGAGGCCCGCAATCGACGCCGCTCGGCAGGGCGGCAGGCAGGCCTCGCCCTGCGTGCGGCAGGGGCGGCGACCCCGGGGGACGCGGCTCCGTCCCCCGAGGCGGCCGTCCTCTCGCTCGAGCGGCGCTCCGAGCTGCTCGACGCCCTCGGGCGACTGGACGGCCGCGACTGCGACGTGCTCGTCCATCGCTTCGTGCTCGAGCTCGACGAGCAGGAGACTGCGGCGGCGCTCGGGATCCGGCGCGGAACCGTGAAGTCGCGGACGTCGCGGGCGCTCGGGAAGCTTCGCGCCGTCCTCGGGGAGGGCGTCCTGTGACCACGCTGGAACGGGAGCTCGCCGCCCTCTCGACGGGGGTCGACTGGCCCGGCACGCCGGACATGACGTCCGTCGTGGCGGCGCGGATCGAGTCGGTGACTCCTCGTCGTACGCCGCACATGCGCCTCGCCGTCGCGCTCGCCGTGGTGGTCGCGGCCGGCCTCGCGGTTCTCGCGGTGCCACCCGCTCGCTCGGCGATCTTCGACTGGCTCGGCTTCGGCGGCGCGCGGATCGTGCATGTCGACGAGCTCCCGGCCGTCGCAGCGACGCCGGGACTCGAGATCCTGGGCGACCGAGTGACCCTTTCGGAGGCGAACGCTCGGGCCGGCTTCTCGTTCGTCGGCCCGCCCGGCGACGAGCGGCAGCCCGACGAGGTCCGCGTCGCTCCCGGCGCCCGCGTGAGCTACGTCTGGCGGGACGGTCGGGACGTGCGACTCCTCGTGACCCAGTTTCCGGGCACGGCGACGGAGCCCGAGCTCGTCAAGAAGCTGGTCTCGGCGACGACCCGCGTCGAGACGCTCTCGATCGACGGCCACCCGGCGCTCTGGCTCGAGGGCGGTCCGCACGCGGTCCTGTTCGTGGACTCGGCCGGCATGGTGCGAGACGACATGGGCTGGCTCGCGGGCAACACCCTGCTCGTGACGAACGGCGGCGTGACGGTCCGCATCGAGGCGGCGGTCGACCGCGCCGACGCCGTCGACCTCGCTCGGTCGCTGCTGGGGTGAGCATCACTCGCTCGGGGGAGCGCCCGCTCGACCGGGCGGGGTACCTCGTTCGAGGGAAAGCGCCCCTGAAACGAGGGATGGTGACCCTTCCGAGGGTGAGTAGAACGGGAGAGGGGGAGGGGAGTCGCGTCGCGCCCGTCCGGCTTGCCGGGCGGGCGCGCCGACGCGCGATGCGGTCACGGGCGGGCTAGGCGTCTCGCCGCGATCGGTCTGGCGTTCGTGGTCTGACGAGTGTCGGTCGGGAGGACCCCGAGCTCGTCGAGCCTCACTCGACCAGATCGGCGCCTTCGAAGGCCCGTATCGGCTCTCGCGTCGCTTCGGGGATCGGCGTCGGCCGGCGTGTCTCGCGGTCGACGAGGACGAGGGTCTGCGTCGCGGTCACCATGAGCGTCTCGTCCGGCAGGCGCAGCGCACAGAACTCGTACCCGAGGCTCGAGCGGCCGAGACGGCTGACCCGGACGAAGCACTCGAGCAGGTCGTCGAACCGGGCGGGAGCGTGGTACTCGACGCCCGACGCGCGCATCACGAACTCCGCGCCGTCGGCCCCGAAGCCGCCGAGGTGGCGGTGGTACTCCGTCCTGGCATGGTCGAAGTAGGGGAGGTACCGGCCGTAGTACACGACACCCTGGGCGTCGGTGTCCGAGAACCAGACGCGCGTCAGTGCGGAGTACTTGAACGGCGGTCGGCTCGAGGTGACGCGGCCGAGCTCCGGTGCGACCACCTCAGACGTCGAAGGGCCCGCGGGTGAGCTCCGAGAGCGGCTCGTTGACGTGGAACAGCTTCGCCCGGATCTCCTGGACGCCGAATCCCTCGAGGCGGGCCGTGTGCTCCTCGACGTAGCTCCGTGCGGAGTCGTCGTCGTCGAAGAGGTAGATGCCGCCGCCCGTGCCCTCCGCCTCGTTCTCGGTCCAGATCTTCCAGCGCAGACCGGGCGAGCGGCCGATGATCCCTGCGAGGTCGCGGAACGCCGTTGCCATCTCGTCGCCCCACGGGCCCTGCATCGGGAAGTCGAACTGCACAAGGGTCGGCATCGGTGCTCCTCTCTCGGGCGAACGGCTGTGGGGCGAGGCTACCCGGTCGACCGCCGGCCGTCGCTAGGAGCGGATCACCTCGAGCACCTCGTCGCGCCGCGCCTCCATGAGCGGCTCGGAGAGCGCCTCGAGGTTGAGCCGCAGGAGCGGCTCGGTGTTCGAGGGGCGGACGTTGAAGTGCCAGTCCTCGAAGTCGACGGAGACCCCGTCGAGATGGGAGATCCGGCCACCCTCGGCGGCGTAGCGCGTCTCGAGCTCCCGGAGCTTGGCCGCGACGTCGGCCACGGGGGTGTTGATCTCTCCGGTGATGAAGTAGCGCTCGCGGAACGGGGCGAGGAGCTCGGAGAGCGGCTTCTCGGCGCGCGAGAGCAGCTCGAGCATCACGAGGAAGGGGACGACGCCCGTGTCCGCCTGGGTGAAGTCGCGGAAGTAGTAGTGCGCCGACACCTCGCCCGCGAAGAGCGCGTCCACCTCTCGCATCCGATGCTTGATGAAGGCGTGCCCGACGCGGTTCACGAGCGGGACGCCACGGGCCTCCTCGATCGCGCGCGGGACAGCCCAGCTCGCGCGGACGTCGTAGAGCACCGTCGACCCCGGCTCCTTCGCGAGCATCGCCTGTGCCAGGAGGGCCGTCACGAAGTCCCCCGGGACGAAGTCGCCCGCGTCGTCGACGAAGAAGCAGCGGTCGGCGTCGCCGTCATAGGCGACCCCGAGGCCTGCCCCCTCGGAGCGGGTCTTCTCGACGATGAACGCGCGGTTCTCGGGAAGGAGCGGGTTCGGCTCGTGGTGGGGGAACGAGCCGTCGGGCTCGAAGTGGCACGCGACGACCTCGAGCTGCGGAATGCGGGCCAGCACGGGCGGGAGCATCGTCCCCGCCATCCCGTTCGCGGCGTCGACGACGACCTTGAGCGGCCGGATCGCCTGCTCGTCGACGAACGAGAGGACCTTCTCGACGAACCCGTCCCACACATCGATCTGCGTCACCGCGCCGCGCCGCTCGACCTCGCCGAACGGGCCGTCGGCGCGGCGCCGCACGTCCTCGAGCCCCGAGTCGCCGCCGACCGGAAGCGCGCCGCGACGCACGATCTTCATCCCGGTGTACTCCTTGGGATTGTGCGAGGCGGTGACGCACACGCCGCCGTCGAGGCCGAGCTCCCCGACCGCGTAGTAGACCATCTCGGTCCCGACGAGCCCGAGGTCGAGGACGTCGCAGCCCCCGTCCGCGGCACCGTCGATCAGGGCCGCGGTCATCGTCGGCGCCGCGAGGCGCATGTCCCGACCGACTGCGATGCGCCGGGGCTCGAACTGCTCGACGAAGCCGCGGCCGATCCGGTAGGCGCCGTCCTCGTCGAGCTCGGTCGGGTGGATCCCCCGGACGTCGTAGGCCTTGAAGACGCCGGGTGCGAGCACGAGGGGAATCGTAGGTGAGCCTGCCCGGCCCTGCGCCCCGGAGCTCTGCCGCGCTGTACGGCAAACCGCCCGGCGTGGCGGCGGCACTCGAACCTAGACTCCGTGCCATGGAGCGCAAGCTCGCGACGGCGCTGTTCGTCGACCTCGTCGACTCGACGGCGCTCGTGGCCGCCAGCGACCCGGAGGTCGTACGGCGCCGCGTGACCGGCTTCTTCGACCGGGCGGCTGCGCACATCGCCTCCTTCGGCGGGACCGTCGAGAAGTTCGCGGGAGACGCGGTCGTCGCCGTGTTCGGCGTCCCCATCGCCCACGAGGACGACGCGGAGCGCGCGGTCCGAGCGGCTGTCGCGATCCGGGAGACCGGCGCCGCCGATCTTCCCGTCCGGATGGGTATCGAGGCGGGCGAGGTCGTCGCGGAGACCGGCGACTCGACCTTCGCGACGGGCGAGGCTCTCAACGTCGCGGCGCGCCTCCAGCAGTGCGCCGAGCCGGGCGAGATCCTGATCGGGCCCACCGCGTACGGGCTCACGGCCGGCCGGATCACGGTCGAGCCGCTCGGAAACCGGTCGCTCAAGGGCTTCGCCGAGGATGTCGTCGTCCGGCGCATCGTCTGCGCCGACCGGCCCGCCGGCCGTCCGCTCAACGTCGTCGCGCCGTACGTCGGCCGCGAGGAGGAGCTCGAGCTCCTGGAGAACGTCTACACCCGCGTCGTGCGCGACCGGCGGGCCCAGCTCGTGACGATCTTCGGCGACCCCGGCATCGGCAAGAGCCGCCTCGCGAAGGAGTTCTACGCCGGGCTCGAGCGGACGACGGTGCTGACCGGTAGGTGCCTGCCGTTCGGCGAGGGGATCGCGTACCGGCCGCTCGCGGAGATGGTTCAGGACGCAGCCGGCATCTCGGAGGACGACTCCCCCGAGGTGGCGATCGAGAAGCTGCGCGAGGCCTGCACGAGCGATGCCGTCGCCGACCTGCTCGGTCTCGCCTCCGGCGTCCTCGACACGGTCTCAGGCGGGCGCAAGGGACAGGAGATCGCGTGGGCCGCGCACGAATGGGCGACGAACCTCGCGGACGCCCAGCCGCTCGTGCTCGGCTTCGAGGACGTGCACTGGGCGGAGGAGCCGCTCCTCGACCTCGTCGAGCACCTTGCCGGCCGCATCGACGACGCCCCGGTCCTGATCGTCTGCCTCGCGCGGCCCGAGCTGCTCGACGCTCGACCCGGCTGGGGCGGCGGTCGCCGGCGGTCGATCGCGATCGAGCTCGCTCCGCTGCCCGAGGCGGAGACGGCGAAGCTCGTCGACGCTCTCGTGGAGGGCGCGGCCTTGCCGGACGCCCTGCGAACGGTGCTGCTCGACAAGACGGAGGGGAACCCGCTCTTCGTCGAGGAGACCGTGCGGATGCTCGTCGAGCAGGGTGAGGATGCCGCCGTCCGGATCCCGGACACGCTCCAGGCGCTGATCGCAGCGCGGATCGACGCGCTGCCTTCCGACTCCCGGTCGGTGCTGCGACACGGCGCGCTCGTCGGCCGCGTGTTCTGGCGCGGGGCCGTCGCGTCGCTCGATCCCGATCTCGAGGTCGACCGCGCGCTCGACGACCTCGTCGACCGCCAGCTCATCACGCGCGAGCCGCTTTCCACGATCTCGGGAGAAGTGGCCTACCGGTTCCGCCACGTGCTGATCCGCGACGTCGCGTACGGCGGGCTTACGAAGAGCGTTCGGGCGACGCTGCACCGCGCCTTCGCCGCGTGGCTCCGGGGCCGCGGCCCCGACGAGCTCGTCGAGACGCAGGCCTTCCACCTCGAGCGGGCGGCCACCCTGCTCGCGGAGCTCGACGGGCGCGTTCCGGACGAGCTCCGCGCCGAGGCCGCGACGGCTCTCGAGCAGGCCGGACGCCGCGCGCTCGAGCGGGAGGCGAACCGACGCGCGCGCCGGCTCCTGCTCCGCGCCATCGAGCTGGAGCCGAGCCTCGGGCGCCGATTCTGCGCGGCCCGCGCCGCGTGGCGCCTCTGGGAGCTGCCCGCGGCCTCGGTCGAGATGGAGGCGGTCCGCGCGCAGGCGCGTGAGGACGGTGAGCAGACGCTGGAGGGGCTCGCGCTCGTGCAGCTCGCCGAGATCGTCCTGAACCGGAACGCCGACGTCGAGCAGGCTCGCCGGCTCGGCAACGAAGCGCTGGAGCTCCTGGCGGGCGCGGCCGGCGACGCGCGCTCCGAGGCGCTGACGCTGCTCGCCTCGGTCGGCTGGTGGGAGGGAGACCTCACGAGCGTCGAGCGCCACACGGGCGAGGCGCTGGAGATCGCCCGCGAGGCGGGGCGCAGCGACCTCGAGAGCCTGGCGCTCGGCGAGCTCGCCGCCGCGCATCTCGCGCGCCTGGAGCTCGCAAAGGCGGAGGAGCTGCTCGCGGCCGCCTCGGCCCTCGCGGAGTCGAGCGGCAGCCTGTCGGCCTCGGCGTGGGCGTCGCGCGTCTCCGGCTCGATCCTCCTGCGCCGCGGGCGCTTCGAGGAGGCGGCGGCCGCGTTCCATGCCGCACAGGACCTCTTCGAGGAGATCGGCGCTGCGTCCGACGCCGGTCGCACACAGCAGCTGGAAGGGGTGGCGGTGTGGCAGAGCGGCGATCCGGACCGGGCCGAGCAGATCGTCCGCGAGGCCGTCCGCGTCCTGCTCTCGCTCGAGGAGCGCGCGAAGGTGATCGAGGCGCAGCGGACGCTCGCCGAGCTCGTGCTCGCCAAGGGCCACGTGGAGGAGGCCGAGCGCTGGGCGCTCTCGGCCGTCGAGACGGTCGGGATGCAGGACTCGATGTCGCGCGCGAACGTCCGGATGGTGCTCGGGCTGGTGCGGGCGGCCCAGGGCCGCGACGCCGAGGCCGAGCTGCTCCTGCGCGAGGCGATCGACGACCTCGCCGAGACGGACTACCGGAACGTCGAGCCCGAGCCGCTGGCCGCATACGCAGGGTTCCTGCGGGAGCGGGGGAGGGACGACGAGGCGGCGGAGGTCGAGGAGCGCCTGACGGCCCTGCTTCAGCCCGAGAGCGCGGCCCGGATCATCTGAGACGACGCCTCGTCGGGCGATTCCGAGATCACGGTCGCCGGTCGCTCGAAGGCCGCGAGCGCCTCCCGAAGCGGGTCGGCGCGCAGCGTTCCCTCGCCGTACGGGAGGTGCTTCGTCTCGTTGCGGTTCGCGAACGCGATGTCCGAGAAGTGGATGTGGAACGGGGCCTCGGGCGGCAGCACCTCGGCTGCGACCGCTAGCGCCTCGCGGAAACGCTCCGGCTCGCGGAAGTCACCGTCGCTCGTCGCGTGCATGTGGGCGAAGTCGACCACCGGCCGGACCCAGCCCGTGCGCCGGCTGATCTCGACACAGTCGTCGAGCGAGCCGAGCTCGCGAACCCGCCCCATCACCTCGATCCCGAACGGCACCGCACGGCCCTTTCCCTCCAGCCGCTCGCGCACGATCCCGAGCTGCTCGACGACCGCGTCGATCGCCGCCTCGCGGCTCCGCTCGAGGAGGAAGCCCGGATGGAAGACGACCACTTCGGCTCCGCACGCCGTGGCGATCCCGGCGCTCCGGTCGAGCGCCCCGAGCGCCGACGACCACTTGCGGCCGCTCGCCTCGACGTGGCCGACCCAGCCGAAGAGCGGAGCGTGGACGGAGAGCGCCACGTCGTGCTCCCGTGCGAGCTCGCCGAACCGCTCCGCCCAGGGGTAGTCCATCCAGAACCCCGACTCGAAGTCGATCTCGCACGCGTCGTACCCGCGCTCGCCGAGGAGCGCGATCGCCTCGTCGGGGCTCTCGCGCGACGGAACCCTCGCCGGACCGACACGGACACGCGCCATACGGCGACTGTAACGGGGTCCGTCGACGGGAGCTCGACCAGCCGTCGAGGCCGAGTTCTGCGATCTTCCTGCAAACGAGGCATGTCGTCCGATCGGGACCCGTACCCTCGAAACCATGCCCCAGCCCACGCGAATCGACCTGCTCGAGCTCGACATCGACCTCCGCCTGACCGACCTCTGGCGCGAGGCCGCGGAGATCACCGAGTGGAACCTCGACGTCGTTTCGGCCTTCATGCGCGCCGCCTACGGCAAGGGCTACTGCGACGCCCTCACCGAGGACGCGCCCGGCTCGCTCTGCCTCGAGCACGGCTACGACGTGCCGAAGCGACGCGCCTGCGACGCCGCCGAGGCCTAGGGCCTGTCCGCACCGGGTGCGGGTTGCGCCTGCGTGCCGTTCCCGTCACCGTTCGTTCAGCTCCGGGTCGCCGGGCGTCTCTACACTGGTTCTCGTGGCACGGACGTCCTCGCCTGCCCGACTCGTGCTCGCGCTCTCCGTCGCGGCGGTGCTCGCGATCTTCCTGCTCTACACGTCGCTCGCGGGTGGCGGGACGCCGTCCGTCTCCCCGGGTGAGCTGGCCACGAAGACGGGTGAGGTGTCGCTCGCAGGCCGCGTAGTGGGCACCCCGAAGGGCGATCCGCACGGAGCCGGGATGCGCTTCGCCCTCGAGGACTTCGAGGGCGCGCACAAGCAGCGGGTGACGGTGCTCTACAAGGGCTCGGTGCCCGATCTCTTCCGCCCGGGGCGTGACGTCGTGGTGACGGGCACCCAGCGCGGGGACGGGCTCTTCGTGACGACGCCGGGCTCGATGATCACGAAGTGCCCCTCGAAGTACCAGGCCGCCGAGAGCTCCTCCGCCTGACCCATGGCCGAGCTCGGCCGCGCGGCGCTGATCGTCACGCTCGGCCTCGCCGCTTACGCGCTCGTCGCGGGCGGCGCGGCCGCGGCGCTCGGCCGGCGGCGACTGGCGCTCTCGGCGCGGAATGCGCTCGTCGCGTCGTTCTTCTCCACGCTCGTGGCGTCGGCGGTCCTCGTCGCCGGGTTCCTCAGGGACGACTTCTCACTCGCCTACGTCGCCGGCCACTCGAGCCGCGCGCTGCCGTTCCAGTACAAGCTCTCGGCGTTCTGGGGCGGACAGGAGGGGTCGCTCCTCCTCTGGCTGCTCGTCCTGACTGCGTACGCCGCGCTCGCGATCTGGTTCGCGGGTCGCCGCGCTCGCGACCTCGTCGTCTGGGTGACGCCGGTGCTGGGAGGGATCGCGGTGGGCTTCACCTGGCTCCTCGTGGCCGTCTCGAGCCCGTTCGAGACGATCCCCGCCCCCGCGGACGGCAGCGGGCTCAACCCGAGCCTCCAGAACCCGTACATGGTCATCCACCCGGTGTTCCTCTACCTCGGGTACGTCGGGCTCGCGGTGCCGTTCGCGTTCGCGATGGGCGCGCTGCTGTCCGGGCGCACGGACGAGCGGTGGATCGTCGCGACGCGGCGGTGGACGATCGTCGCGTGGACGGCGCTCGGGATCGGTCAGCTCCTCGGCGCCCACTGGGCCTACGAGGAGGTGGGCTGGGGCGGGTACTACGCATGGGATCCGGTCGAGAATGCGGCCCTGATCCCGTGGCTCGCGGCGACCGCCTTCCTCCACTCCGTGATGATCCAGGAGAAGCGCGGGATGCTCCGTGTCTGGAACGTCACGCTCGTGAGCCTCGCGTTCTGCCTCTCGCTGTTCGGGACCTTTCTGACGCGCTCCGGCGTCGTCAGCTCGATCCACTCCTTCACCCAGAGCGCGATCGGCCCGTGGTTCCTGGGCTTCATCGTGATCGCGGTGGCGTTCTCGACCGTGATGATCTGGCTCCGGCTGCCGCAGCTGCGCACGACGGCGAAGCTCGAGTCGCTGGTCTCGCGCGAGGCGGCGTTCCTCTACAACAACCTGCTCCTCGTGGCCCTCTGCCTCACCATCCTCTGGGGCACCGCGTGGCCGATCGTCTCGGAGGCGGTGAGGGGCGAGTCCGTCGTCGTGGGCCGCCCGTACTTCGATTTCTTCCTGCGGATCTTCGGGCTCCCGCTGCTGCTCTTGATGGGGATCGGGCCGCTCATCGCCTGGCGGCGCGCGTCGCTGCGTGGCCTGGGGCGGATGTTCCTGTGGCCGGCGGGCGTGGCCGTCGCCTGCGGCGCCGTCCTTGTCGCGCTCGGCGCCGGGTCGTCGATCCCGGGGCTGATCGCGTACACCTTCTCGGCGTTCGTGCTGGCGACGATCGCGCTCGAGTTCGTCCGCGGCACCGCCGCGCGTCGCGCCCTCACCGGCGAGCCGATCCCGACCGCGTTCGGCCGCCTCGTCGGACGCAATCGACGCCGCTACGGCGGCTACGTCGTCCATGCGGCGATCGTCCTGCTCGCGATCGGAGTCGCCGGGTCGAGCGCGTACGACTCCGTCGCCGAGGGCAGGCTCGCGCCCGGCGAGTCGCTCGCCGTCAGCGGCTACACGCTCACGTTCCGCGAGCTGACCGAGCGTGACGGCCCGAACGCCACCGAGATCCGCGCCGTGCTCGACGTCCGACGCGGTGGCGAAGATCTGGGGAGCGTGTCCGCGGGAAAGAACGCGTACAGCGTCGAGCAGCAGGTGTCGAACGAGGTCGGGATCCGCTCCGACCTCCTCACCGGTGAGGACCTCTTCGTGATCGCGGAGCAGGTGCGAGACGACGGAAGGGTCGTCTTTCGCGTCTTCGTCAAGCCGCTCGTGAACCTGATCTGGCTGTCGGGCCTCGTCTTCCTTCTGGGGTCGTTGATCACCCTCTGGCCGGACGCCCGCGAAGAGCGGCGGCTCGCGACCCGCTATGCGAGGGCCGGCGAGCGTCCGGACCCGACGGCGACGACATGAGCGAGTGGATCGCGGTCGCGGCGGCACTCGCCGTCGCGGTCGTCGTCGTGGTCGCGTATCCGTTCCTCCGAGAGCCCGCCCCGGCATCGGACGCGCTCGACGAGCTCGACGAGCCCGAGCGCCGGCTCCTCGAGGCCGAGGAAGCCCGGGACAGGGCGCTCGCCGCCCTGAAGGAGCTCGAGGCGGATCACCGTGCGCGGCGGCTCTCCGAGGAGGACTACCGCGCCGTCGTCGGCCCGCTGCGCCGGGAGGCCGCGCAGGCGCTTCGCGCGGTCGACCGCCTCGGGGCAGGGAGGCCCCGACAGGGGGCGAAGGAAGAATGATGGGTCGTCGCGCCGGCCTCGTGACCACGGCGGCAGCAGCGCTTCTCGTCGCTCTCGGCCTGCTCTCCGCCGGCACCGCGTCGGGCGACCCGGGCACCGACAAGGCGAGAGTCGACAGCGAGATCGGGAGGCTGCGCGGCACGGTCGAGGAAACCGACCGGCAGGCGGGCGTCCTCACCGAGGAGCTGAGCGCGGTGGCCGGTCGGGTCCGTGACCTCCAGGCGGGCGTCGAGGCGCAGCAGGCGCGCCTCGCCGTCCTCGAGAGCACGCTCACGAGCGCCCGGTCGAGGCTCGCCGCGCTCGACCGCACGATCGCCGAGCAGAGCGCGCGTCTCGAGCGGCTCCGGCGGGAGTATCGGATCGCGCTGGGCACGCTCGAGCAACGCGTCCGCCAGCTCTACATGACCGACGAGCCGGACGTGCTGTCGTTCGTGGTCGGGACGTCGTCGTTCACGGAGCTCCTCGACAACGTCGAGCTCCTCGGCCGGATCGGCCGTCAGGACAAGCGAATCGCCGCCAGCGTCAAGCACGCGCGGAACGGGGTCGCGACTGCCCGCGCGCGAACGCGGGTCGCGCGAACACAGCAGAAACAGGTCGAGAAGGCCGCGGCCTCGGCCACCTCCGAGCAGCGCGGTCTCGTGATCCGCCTCGTCGCGAGCCGGGACGCACTCGTCGCCGCCCGAGAGGACAAGGCCTCGACGCTCGCGGAGCTCGAGGGGGAACGCGACTCGGCGCTCGACGAGATCGAGGCGCTCGAGCAGCAGAGCGCCCAGCTCGCCGCGAAGATCCGCGAGGCTCAGCAGGCGGCGGCATCCTCCGCGCCGGCGATCGTCCCTCCCTCGGGAAGCGGCGTTCTCGGCTGGCCCGTCTCGGGTCCCGTGACGAGCGGCTTCGGGCCGCGGGGGGGCCGCATGCACGAGGGCATCGACATCATGTGCTCGACCGGGACGTCGGTACGCGCCGCGGCGGCCGGAACCGTCATCCACGCCGGGTGGCTCGGCGGGTACGGCAACCTCGTCGTCGTCGACCACGGGGGAGGGCTCTCCACCGCGTACGCGCACAACTCCTCGTTCGTGGCGTCGGTCGGGCAGTCCGTCGCGGCCGGACAGACGATCGCGCTCTCGGGGAGCACGGGCAACTCGAGCGGCCCCCATGTCCACTTCGAGGTGCGCGTCAACGGAAGCGCCGTCGATCCGCTCGGGTACCTCTGAGCCCCGGGCGTCTCCCGGTCTAGGCGGCGTCGATCGCGACGGGCAGCTCGTCGGCGATGACGAGGTGCAGGTCCGGCAGCGCCCGCCAGCACTCGTCGAGTCCCAGGCCGTAGCCGGCGAAGAGCTCGTCCGGGACCGTGAAGCCGACGTGGTGGAGCGCGATCGAGTCCACGAGACGGCGGTACGGCCGGTCGAGGAGCGTCACGGCAGCGAGGCTCGCCGGCGCGCGCTCGGCGAAGCAGCGGGTCAGGAAGCCGAGCGTGAGGCCGGTGTCGACGACGTCCTCGACGAGGAGCACGTCGCGGCCCTGGAGCGGCTGGTCCAGGTCCTTCAGGAGCCGCACGCCGCCGCTGCCGCGGCCGCTCCCGTACGGCGCGAGCTCGATCACGTCGAGCTCGTGGTCGATCCGGAGCGCGCGGGAGAGGTCCGCGAGAAAGACGGCGCTCGACTTGAGCGGCGCGACGAGCAACGGCACCCGGCCCGCGTACGCCGCGGCGATCTCACAGCCGAGCTCGCCGACGCGGGCCGCGATCTCGGTGCGGTCGAGATACACGTCGCCGATCGGCTGTCCCTGCGCCCGAAGACGCTCGGCGGCCGACTTCACGAGGCGATGCGCAACCGGTAGCGCTGGGCGAGGCGCTCGATGTCGCGCCGGTAGAAGAGCTTCACGTTCACCTCGGGGTAGAGCTGTCTGACCTCTCGGAGCTTCCGGTTCTTCCGCGTGACGAGCGACTGCTTCATGACCGTGACCTCGATGTAGAGATCCTGCTCGGGGAGATAGAAGTCGGGCGTGAACGCGCTCGTCACCCGGCCCTCGGGGTCGCTGCGGAGGACGAAGGAGCGCGGCTCGTACTCCCAGGGGATGCCGTACCAGTCCAGGATCTGCGCGCACTCGCGCTCCGCGGCGTTGACGAAGCGCGGCGGCACCGAGCCGCGATATGCCTGGAATGGGGCGGATTCCGGGTTGGGCGCCGGCACCGCTTCGAGAGTACCGACCGCCTCGGACAGCGACCTTTCGGCGCCGGTTCCCCCACCGTAGACTGCGGCGGATGGCCACCGCCGCACGGCCGTTCCGGATCGCTCACATCTCGGACCTCCATTGCGGGGGCCCGTACTTCGAGTCGAACCTGCTCGAGCGCGCGATCTCGGAGGTGAACGAGCTCAGGCCGGACATGGTGATCTGCACCGGTGATCTGACGACGTTCGGCTTCAAGCACGAGTATCAGACCGCCCGCGCGTACGTCGACCGGATCGCGTGCGACTCGTTCGTCGTCGTGCCCGGGAACCACGATGCGCGCAACGTCGGCTACGTCCACTTCGAGGAGCTCTTCGGCGAGCGGTCGAGCGTGTTGCGGAAGGAGGGCGTCGCCGTCGTGGCCGTCGACTCCACCGAGCCCGATCTCGACCACGGCCAGATCGGGCGTGGCCGGTATGCCTGGATCGAGGAGGAGTTCTCGCGGGAGCCTGCCCATCTGAAGATCTTCGTCCTCCACCACCACCTGCTCCCCGTGCCGGGAACCGGGCGCGAGCGCAACGTCGTCTACGACGCGGGCGACGCGATCGAGTGCCTGCTCCGCGCCGGTGTGCACCTCGTGCTCTCGGGGCACAAGCACGTGCCGTACGCCTGGCGGCTCGAGAACCTCTTCGTCGTCAACACCGGGACGGTGTCGTCGCTCCGGCTGCGTGGGAACACGAGGCCCTGTTACAACGTCATCGAGGTCAACGGCAACCACGTCTCCATCTCGCGGCGCCATCCGTTCCACGGCGAGGAGCGGATCATCCAGTTCTCGACGGAGACGTTCGAGTACGAGAAGTACACCAGCCAGATCGAGCGGGAGGTGACGACGCGCGGATGAGCACGCCGAGGCGCGCAGTCGCGATCGTGGACGGTGAGCACTATCCGGACGTCGTCCGCGCGGCGCTCGGTGAGCTCGAGGACGTCGTGGTCGCGGCCGTCCTCATCGGAGGGACGGAGAAGCTCCGCGACGGGGCTCCGGAGTACGGCGTGCCGCTCGAGCCGTCGCTGGAGGAGGCCGTCGCCCGGCACGGCCCGGAGGTGATCCTCGACCTCTCCGACGAGCCGGTGCTCACGCCGCCCGGAAGGCTCGCGCTCGCGAGCCGGGCGCTCGCCCTCGGGATCCCCTACGAGGGACCGGACTTCCGCTTCGCACCACCGGCGCTGGCACCGGTCGACGTCCCGACCCTCGCGGTGATCGGGACGGGCAAGCGGGTCGGAAAGACTGCCGTGACGGGCCACGTCGCACGCCTCCTCGCGCGGACCCGGCGCGTCGTCGTCGTTGCGATGGGGCGGGGCGGCCCTCCGGAGCCCGAGGTCGTGCTCGTGCCGCCGACCGTCGCGGCGCTGCTCGAGCTCTCACGGGAGGGCCGGCACGCGGCGTCGGACCACCTCGAGACGGCGGTCGTCGCCGGGGTCGAGACGGTCGGCTCCCGCCGCTGCGGCGGCGGCCTCGCGGGCGCGGTAGCGGTCTCGAACGTGCTCGAGGGAGTCTCCGTCGCTGCGGGGCTCCATCCCGACCTCGTGCTGCTCGACGGGAGCGGCGCCGCGCTGCCGCCCATCGCCGCCGGGCGGCGTGTGCTCGTCGTCTCGGCGTCCCAGCCCGTCGAGGTCGCGACGGGCTACCTCAACGCCTTCAGGGCCCGGATTGCCGACCTCGTGGTCGTGACGATGGCCGAGCCCGACGCCCCCCATCCCGAGTTGCGCGAGGCGCTCCGCGGGCTCGTCGCACCGTCGGTACCCCTGATCCGGACAATTCTTCGGCCGCGGCCGCTCGAGCCCGTCGCCGGCCAGCGCGTCGCGTTCTTCTGCACGGCGCCGCCACCTGCGCATGCGGCTCTCGCCGACCACCTCGAAGCCGCCCACGAGGCATCTGTCGCGAGCGTCTCCGGCAGCCTCGCCGACCGCGCACGGCTCCGGGACGAGCTGGCACACGTCGACGCGGACGTCTTCCTCGTGGAGCTCAAGGCGGCTGCGATCGACGTCGTGGCGGAGGAGGCCGCCCGGCGCGGCGTGCCGGTCGTCCTCGCCGCGAACGACGTCGTCCCGCTTCCCGGCGAGCCGTCGCTCGACGCCGAGCTCGAGCGACTCGCGAGCGAGGCGATGTCGCTCATGCCACAGGCGGTCGCGTGAGCGAGCGGCGCTACCTCGCACCGCTCCCGCTCGGCGGCGAGGAGGGCCTCCCGTGGTCGAAGGGACTGATGGCCCGCGCGCTCGCGGCGACCGGGCTCACCGTGACGCGGGCCTACGAGCTCGCGCGGCGCGCGGACGCGGATCTCGCGAACCGCGGCTCCGACCGGCTCGACCTCGACCGGCTCGGCGAGCTCGCTGCCGAGGTGCTCGGCGAGGCGGAGGGCGGCCGCACGATGCGGCGCCTGCGTCGGCTGCATTCCCTTCGGCAGCTCGACGTGCCGATCATCCTGCTCGTGGGGGGCGCCACGGGGACGGGCAAGTCGACGATCGCCACCGAGGCGGCGCACCGCCTCGGTATCACGCGGGTCACCTCGACCGACTTCATCCGGCAGACGATGCGCGCGTTCTTCTCGCCGGCGTTCATGCCGTCCGTGCACTACTCGAGCTTCGAGGCGGGCCTGGCGCTGACGAAGGCCGAGGAGGAGGAGGCCGGCGACGCCCGGCTCCTCGGGTTCCTCGACCAGACCCGGAACGTTCTCGTCGGCGTCGAAGCGGCGATCGACCGCTCGCTCGCGGAAGGCTGGTCGATGGTGCTCGAGGGGGTCCACCTCGTCCCGGGGATGGTCGAGGTCGAGCGCGAGAGCGCGATCGTCGTGCAGTGTCTCGTCACGATCGACGACGAGGATCTCCACCGGAGCCACTTCTGGGTGCGCGACCACGCGACCGAGGGCCTGCGCCCGCTCGAGAAGTACATCGACGGGATGCCCGAGATCCGCCTCATCCAGGATGCGCTCGTCGACCGCGCCCGGCGCTTCGACGTGCCGGTGATCGTCAACGCGACACTCGACCAGGCCATGGGCGAGGTGCTCGACCTGGTGCTCTCGACGGCAGACCGGCTCGTCAGGGCCTGAGTCGGGCGATGGCAGACTGCCTCTGCACGCGGTTCGCGCGCGCCACCGAGTGGGCGGCGCTCGCCGGCGCACGCTGGCTCGGGCGAGCCGACGAGGAGGCCGCCGAGGAGGCCGCAGCGAACGGGATGAAGGCGGCGCTCGACGAGCTGCCGATCGACGGGCAGATCGTGATCGGCGCCCGGGCGGGAGACGCGCTTCTCCCGGGCGGTCGGGTCGGCGCGGGCGGAAACCGCGTCGACCTCGCCGTCGATCCCATCGAGGGACGCGGCGTCGTCGCGCGGGGCGGCGTCGGGGCGATGGCGATGCTGGCGGTCGCCCCCGAGCGAGCGCTCTTGCAGCTGCCGGACATGTACATGCGCACGATCGCCGTCGGGCCACGCGCCCGCGCGGTCATCGACCTCGACCGGCCGGTGGCCGAGAACGTCCGGGCCGTGGCCGAGAGCTTCGACCGGCAACCACTCGACATCACGGCGCTCGTGCTCGACAGGCCGCGCCACCACGACCTCGTGGAGGAGCTTCGCGTCGCCGGCACGCGGATCAAGCTGATCGGCGACGGTACCGTGATGGCGGCCATCTCGGCCGCGATCCGAGGCACGAACGACCACCTCGCGATCGGGATCGGCGGGACCCGCCAGGCGATCCTCACGGCCGCCGCGCTGCGGTGCCTCGGCGGCGGGATGCAGGCGCAGCTCTGGCCGACGAGCCGTTCGCAGATCGAGGCGGCTCGCGAGCTCGGCGTCGAGGACGTCACGCACGTCTTCACCGAGGACGACCTCGCGAAGGGCGACGTGATCGTCGTGGCCACGGGCGTCACGAACGGTGACCTCCTGCGCGGCGTCCGCTTCATGGCGGACTCGGCGCGCACCCACTCGCTTGTGATGTGCATGCGGTGCAACTGGGTGCGCTTCACGGACGGGATCCACTTCTTCGCGCGTGAGCGGCGCGAGGAAGTGCGGCTCCTCGGCTAGGCCGGTCGGCGGAGACGGCGCCCACGGCGCCGAGCCGTTCGGTCAGCGATCCGTCAGAAGCTCGGCGAGGCGCTGCGCGACGGCGTCCGCGTGCGGGAGCCGCGCCTCCGCGCCCGCGTGCATGAGCGCGAGAACGGATGCGGCGAGGGCTCCGCGGAGCGCCGCGGGATCGACTGCGCCGACGTGGGAAGCCTCGAATCGAGCCAGCGTCTCTGCCGGGAGGTCGTCGTAGCCGCGTGCC
Organism: uncultured Actinomycetes bacterium; assembly: GCA_963734045.1. Classification (GTDB taxonomy): domain Bacteria; phylum Actinomycetota; class Thermoleophilia; order Gaiellales; family Gaiellaceae; genus Gaiella. The sequence goes on from CAVTFU010000010.1 coordinate 470,937, forward strand.
AGCACCTCGGGCAGCCCCCGCAGGAGGCAGTCGAGCGAGAGTGCGTGGTCGCGTACGGCTCCGACGTAGTGCTCGGCCTGCCACACGCGCCCGCGCTCGATGCACGCACGCGCATGGAGCGCGTAGACGACCCCCCACCCGAACAGGTCTCGCGCGACCGGCGGCGTGGGAATGAAGATGGTCCGCGCGGAGGCCGGGATGGGAGCCTCGGGCTCGCCGGCGGCCGTCTCGCCGAACAGCAGCCGGAAGCGTGGCCCGGCAGGACGAAACCGGGTCGCCGGCGTCATCGAGAGGTCGAACTGCAGCGCGTCCGGCAACAGGAAGATGCGGTAGACGGTCGGGCCGTGCACGAGGTCGGCGAGGTGCACCGCCTCGAGCCGGCCGACGAGCGTGCGCGTCCAGTCGTCGAGAGCGTCGGATACCGGCACATGGTCGGCGATGCCGAAGGTGAGATCCAGGTCGGAGAACCGGTCGCCGCCGTCCAGGGCGAGCGACCCGACGACCGCTCCGGCAACCACGCGCTCGTCCTCCTCCGCGAGGCGTACCACGCGCTCGCGGAGAGCATCTCGCTGCTCGACCGTGAACACGACGGGCGAGTCTATCGCCGGCACGCGAGCGCTTCTTCCCCGACACGGTTGCAGCCGCGTCGGGTTCGGGTCACGCGATCCGGGCTAGCCGAACCCGAGGATGAACTTCGCGTCGTCCGACATGCGGTCGGGCGTCCACGGCGGCTCGAACGTCAGCTCGACCTCGACCTGCTCGACACCCGGCAGCGCGGCGACCGCGTCGTGGATCGACTCCTGGATCATCGGCCCCGCAGGGCAGCCCATCGACGTGAGCGAGTGGATCACCTTGACGTTCGGCCCCTCGATCTCCGTCTCGTAGAAGAGGCCGAGCTCGACGATGTCCATCCCGAGCTCCGGGTCCTCGACCGTGTGCAGCGCCTCGACGACGTCGTCCTTGGTGACCATGGGCGTACCGTAGCGGCCGTCAGCCGTGCGCCGCCTCGGTCCAGCCCACTGCCGTTCGTCGAAGCGGCCGCGGGCTCGGGCACCGGGACGAACGAGGAGTGGACGTCGACCGGCCGCTCTTCGGCGATCGACGTCTCGATCGCCTCGATGATCTCCACGACGTGCGCCGCGTGCGCGCCGGTCGCCCGCTGCGGGCGATCCTCCGAGATCGCGCGCTCGAGCTCCGCGACCGCACGTCCCCAGTCGGTGCCGCGGAAAGCGTGGGGTACCGCCAGACGCTCGTACGCCCCGCCGTTTCGCACCAGCTCGAGCGGCGCGTCGAATTCCTGCCAGCTCGAGAGGTGGAGCGAGCCGTCGTCCCCGTGGAACTCGATGCCTCGCTGCTTCGAGTGCTGCATGACGTAGAAGCTCGTCGTGAGGCGGACGATCGGCCCGCCCGAGAGCTCTACCACCGCCACGCCGAAGTCCGGCGCGCCCACCGTGAAACGCTCGCCGCTCGCGGTGACGCGGTCGGGGAAGACGACCCGGCCGAACGCGGTGACGCGACGCGCAGGCCCGAACATCGCCGTGAGGATCGTGAGCGGGTAGACGCCCACGTCCGCCAATGGACCGATCCGGTAGAACGGCTCGGGGCGCGGGTGCCAGGTCTCGATCCGGCTCCAGTTCACCTCTGCATAGGCGACGCGCACCGTGCCGATCGCGCCCGATGCGATCAGGCGCCACGCCGCTTCCTGCGCCTCGCCCATGAACGTGATCGGCGAGCAGGAGAGCCGCACCCCGCGGGCCTCGGCGAGGTCGACGAGCGAGCGCGCCTCGGCGTAGCTTCCCGCCAGCGGCTTCTCGCTGTGCACGTGCTTGCCGGCCTCGAGCGCCGCGGTCGTGACGTCGGCATGCACGCCGTGCGAGGTGAGGTTCACGATCGCGTCCACGTTCCCGTCGCCGAGAAGCGCGTCGAGTGACGGGTAGTCGATCCCGCCGAAGCGATCGACGAACTCGGCGCTCAGGAGACGATCGACGTCCGTGGCACCGGCGATCTCGATCGACGGGTACGCCTGGAGCGTCTCCCCGTAGGGCCCGGAGATGTTTCCGCAGCCGATCACTGCGACGCGCAGGGCGCTTGCGCTCATCGTGCTCCTCCTCTCGTCACGGTGAGCCGCTGCGCGAGGCGGTCGCGCATCCGGACGCACTCGTCGGTCGGGTCGTGGTCGTACGGCTCGTGCTCGATGCTCAGCGCCCCTTCGTAGCCGTTCTCGACGAGAGCGTCGACGCACGCGTCGATGTCGACGATTCCGGAGCCGTGCGGGCACGTCACGTGCTCGCCGGCGCGCTCGATGTCCTTGAGGTGAACGTGGAACAGTCGACCCGAGAGCGCGGCGATCGGCCTCGACCGGGTCGTAGTCCCACGTTGCCCACCAGCCGGTGTCGACCGCCGCGCCGAGGACGTCGTCGGCGTCGCCGAGAAGCTCGAGCACCTCGTCCGGGGAGCGCTCGGGGTGGTTCTCCCAGCCGAACCGCACCCCGCGCTCGCGAAGCACACGGACCGCGTCGTCGCGCTCGGTCCGCAGGACATCGCCCATCCCGCCGAGCAGGTCGACGCCGAGCGCGTTCGCGAGCGCGCAGGCCCGGTCGAGGTCGGCCGCAGTCGACCCGAAGTTGCCCGCAAGGCTCGCAACCGTCAAGCCGTGTCGGTCGAGCGTGGCGCGCGCGAGATCGACATGTCGGGGTGTCGCCCACCGCCAGTTCAGGTGCGCAAGCCAGAGATCGAGGACGTCGAAGCCCGCCGCGGAGATCCGGGCGGCGACGGCGTCGAATCGCTCCTCGAACGTCTCGATCGGCTCGAAGGCGGCGTTCGTCGCTTCGTCGAACGGGCCCCAGTCGGAGGCCGCGCCGTAGCCGAGCTCGGCCGCGACGTAGTTCGCGCCCATGAACGAGAGCGTGAGCGGAGCCAAGGTGGCGTGAGTAGTCATCGAGTCCTCATGTCGCGACATAGTGGTCTTCCGCGAGCTGCTGCAGCGGGCCGTCGCCCCCCTCGTCGGCGGCGGAGACGAGGGCGGCCGGGTCGTCGGTCGACTCCCAGCGGGCCGAGAGCTGTGGCACGGCGCCGAGGAGCATTCGCGTGTACGGGTGGGCGGGCCTTGCGAACACCTTCGGCGTAGAGCCCATCTCGACGACGCGACCGCGGCGGAGGATGACCGTTCGGTCGGAGATGTAGTTGCCGAGCGCCAGATCGTGCGTGATGAAGAGCACGCCGAGACCCCGGGATCTCAGGTCGCCCAGGAGGTTGAGCACGTCGATCCGGGTCGACGCGTCGAGCATCGAGATGATCTCGTCGGCGACGAGGAAGCGGAGGTCGAGGAGCAGCGCACGGGCGATCATGAGGCGCTGCAGCTGTCCGCCGCTCAGCTGGTGCGGATACTTGCCGAGCACGTCCGCCTGCTCGAGAGAGACCCCTTCGAGGGACTCGCGTACCTTCGTCTTCCACTCGGCGTCGCTCAGGCCGGGCAGGTAGTTCGAGCGGATCATCCCGAGGATGCGGTCCACCTTGAACACCGGGTTGTACGAGCTGAACGGATCCTGGAAGATTCCCTGCACGGTGCCGTAGTAGGCGCGCACGTCCGTGCGGCGGAGCGCCCCGACGTCGCGCCCGTCCACGGTGACCTCGCCCGCCGTGGCCCGGGTGAGGCGAAGGATCATGCGGCCGATAGTTGTCTTGCCACTGCCGCTCTCTCCGATGAGCGACACGATCTCGCCCTGCTCGACGCCGAAGGTGACGTCCGAGACGGCCGTGAAGTCGGCCCGTCCGAAGACGCCCGTGCGGAACACCTTCGTGACGCCGTCGAGCCGCAGCATCAGGCAGCCGCCTTCCAGCACGCGGCGTAGCGTCCGGGAGCAACCTCGGTGAACGGCGGCTCCTCGGCGCACTTGTCGAATGCGAGCGGGCAGCGGGCCCGGAACCGGCAGCCCTGCGGAGGATTGAGAAGGGAGGGGGGGCGACCGGGGATGCCGGTGAGCCGCTTCTCCTCGAAGCGCACTCCCACCTCGGGGAGCGACGCGAGCAGGAGCTGCGTGTACGGATGCTTCGGCGATGCCGTGAGCTCGGCCGAGGGCGCCTTCTCCACGAGCTTGCCGGCGTACATCACGAGGATCGTGTCGGCGATCTGGTAGAGGACCGACAGGTCGTGGGTGATCACGATCGTGCTCTTCACGAACCCACGGTCGCGGAACTCGACGAGCATCTCGGCGACCGCCTTCTGCGTGGAGACGTCGAGTGCCGAGGTCAGCTCGTCCGCGATCAGGAGGGACGGGTTCAGGAGCGTCGAGAGCACCATCACGACCCGCTGCTTCATCCCGCCCGAGAGCTCGATCGGATACCGGTCGAGGACGTCGTCTCCCAGGCCGACGAGCGCCAGGCGGCGGCTGAGCTCGGGGAACGTCTCGTCGTAGGAGACGCCTCGCGCCGTGAGGAGCTCCGAGATCATGCGCCCGACCTTCCGGATGGGGTTGAGCGCGCTCATCGCGTACTGCGGGACGATCGAGACCTCCCGGAAGCGGTACTCGTTCATCGCCCGGTCGTTCTCGATCGGCATGCGGACCCCGTCGAGCGTCACCGTGCCCTCGACCACGCGCATGCGGCCGTCCAGCCGGATGAGGCTCTTCCCGAGGGTCGTTTTCCCGCAGCCGGACTCTCCCGCGATCCCCATGATCTCGCCGTCCGCGACGCCGAACGTGACGCCGTCGAGCGCCTTCACGTCACCGCGCAGCGTGCGGTAGTACACACGGAGGTTGTCGACGGCGAGGCTCACGTGCGCCGCAGCCTCGGGTTGAACACCTCGTCGAGCCCCACGTTCATGATGTAGAGGCCGCCGACGACGGCGGTGATCCCGATGCCCGGCGGGATGAACCACCACCACATGCCGAGCTGGAGCGCCGCGTTCGAGACGGCGTTGTTCATCATCAGCCCGAGCGACATCACCTGCGAGGGGCCGAGACCGAGGAAGTCGAGCGTCGCGGCGGTCAGCACGGACCCCCCGAAGAGCAGGATGAACACCAGAAAGAGGTACGAGCTCATGTTCGGGGCGATCTCCCGGACGATCACCTTGAGCGTCCCCTGTCCGGAGAGGCGCGCGAGGCTCACGAACTCACGGGACCCGAGCGAGAACGTCTGCGCGCGGATCGCCCTCGCCGCCCAGGGCCAGGAGGTCAGACCGATGAGGAGCGCCTCGGAGAGGAGGCTTCCCACGCTCAGGTAGGCGGAGACGATGATCAGCACCGCGAGCGTCGGGATGACGAGGACGATGTTCGTGAGCATGCTCAACACCTCGTCGATGACGCCGCCGAGGTACCCGCTGACGAAGCCGATCGCCATGCCCAGCGCGGCCGCCACGGCAGCGGCGAGCGCGCCGACGATGAAGCTCGACCGGAGCCCGTACACGAACTGCGCGTAGACGTCCTGTCCCGGCGACGTCGTGCCGAGCCAGTGGGCGCGTGAGGGCGGCTCGCCCAGCGGATAGCCGAACTCGAACGGCGTCGGCCTCCGTGAGCCAGGGCCCGACGATCGCGAGCGCGAGGAAGGCCAGCACGACGCTGAGCCCGACGACGAGCTTCGTGTTGCGAAGCGCGAAGTGCAGGACCTCGGAGCGCGCGCCGCGGGGGCCGCCGTCCTCGCCGTAGACGCCCTCGCCTGCGATCGCAACCTCGGGGGTTGCGATGAGGTCCGCCTGTTGACCCGCCGCCGCCATCAGGACCCCTGGATTCCCGCGCGGGTCCGCGGATCGACGATCACGTAGAGGATGTCCACGATGAAGTTCGCGACGAGGACGCCGATGATGATGAACAGGAAGAGCCCCTGCATGAGGAAGTAGTCGCGGTTCTGCAGCGCCGTGATGATGAGCGTGCCGATCCCCGGGTAGCCGAAGACGATCTCCGTCACGAGCGCGCCGCCGACGACCGCGCCGAGAGCGAGCGCGAGGCCCGACATCTGCGGCAGGACGGCGTTGCCGTAGGCGTACTTGCGCACGAGCTTGCTCGGCGCACCGAGCGCCTGGAGGTAGTTGGTGTACTCCGACTCGAGCTCGTAGATGATCAGGTTCCGCATCCCGATCGCCCAGCCGCCGAACGAGACGAGGAAGAGCGTCAGGAACGGCAGGAACCAGTGGGAGAGGAAGCTCTTGGCGAACTCCCACGTCCAGGCCGGCTGGATCGAGAAGTCGTAGGCGCCCGAGACGGGGAAGATGCCCCACTTGAACGCGAAGAAGTAGGCGAGCACGAGCGCGAGCCACACGTACGGCGTCGCCGTGAGGACGTAGGAGACGGGAAGCGCGGTGTTGTCGAGCACCTTGCGCCGGGCGGCCATCGCGCCGACGCGGTTGCCCGCGATGTAGCTGAGGACGATCGCCGGCACGAGGAGCGCGAGCGTGTAGGGGAGTGCAGCCCAGATCAGCTCGCTGACCCGCGAACCGACGTAGGCGATGCTCGGGCCGAGGTCGCCGTGGAAAGGCCGCGCCAGAAGTTGAGGTACTGCTGCCAGAGCGGCTGGTCGAGCCCGAAGGACTCCGTGAAGTAGCCGTGGAGCTCCTCCGAGGCCGTCGGGTCCGCCTGGATCCGGCTGATCAGGCCGTCGATCGGGTTGCCCGGCATCAGGCGCGGGATCGCCCAGTCGATCGTCACCGCGACGAAGAAGGTGAGGAGGTAGAGGAGGCTCTTGCGGGCGAGGTAGCGGGTCACCGGGTCTCCATCGAGGTCGTGCAGGGTCCAGGCTGCGCGGTCGGGCTCCGGCGACACGCCCCGTGGGGCGTGTCGCCGGATGCCGTGCGTTCAGCCCATCGGCTGAGCTCGATTACTTCGCTCGCGGCTTGAGGCGCGCGAGGGCGTCGATGCCCGTCATGTTGATGTACCCGTTCCACACGCTCGGGGTCGTCTGCAGCCCCGCGCCCGCGGACTTCGGGAAGTTCGTCCAGTACGTCGTGTTGTACTGGGACCACAGCCCGTTGTACCAGAGCGGGATCGCGGGGAGATCCTCGAGGATGTACTTCTGGATCTGCCCGTGGATCTGCTTCTGCCTCGCGACGTTGCTCGGCTTGACCTTGTTGAGCGCGAGCGTCAGTGCCCACGGCTTCGGGCCGGCGGCCGTGAACCGCGAGTAGTTCGCGAAGGTCTGACTCTCCGCCACCGGGAGGTGGAAGAGGTAGTCGTAGTACGTGTACGGCGTCGGGCCGAGCTGCTTGTCGTTGTTGATGACGAGGTCGAACTTGCCCGAGTTGCGCTCGTCCACGAGCCCGTTGAAGTCGGGGTACGCCGGGGTGATCTTGATCCCGGCGTCCTTGGTGCTGGCCGCGATCATCTGGATCGCCGTCATCCAGTCCGACCAGCCGTTCGGGACGATCAGCCGGAGGTTGATCTGCCCGCCGTTCTTGTTCTCGACGAAGCCGTCGCCGTTCGTGTCCCGGTATCCGTTCGACGCGAGCAGCGCCTTCGCGCCCGCGATGTTGTACTTGAACCCGAGCTTCGCCACCTGTGCCTTGTCGATCCACTTGTTCCAGGTCGGCAGCAGGCCGGTCGGGTTCGCCTTCGCGACGATGTTCCCGTAATCGGCCGTCACGATCTGGTTGATGTTGATCGACATCGCGAGCGCCCGCCGGAACGCGGCGTCGTTGAGCGGTGCCTTGGTCGTGTTGGGGATCAACCAGGCGGTGTTCGCCGAGAGCATGTACGGCGCCTTCGAGTAATAGGTCTGGACCTTGCCGCCGATCTGCTTGTCGATCCCGGGGAAGAAGTTGTTCGAGAGGTCGATGTCGTTCTTCAGGAAGTTCTGCAGCGACGCGGTGTTCTGCGTGTTGTGGATGTCGACGATGTACTGCATGGGCATCTTGATCCTGAGGAGCTTCGTCGCCCACCAGTTGCCCCGCCGGTTCCACTGCAGCGTTCCCGACGTTCCCTTGCCGGCGCCGTACGTGAACGGGCCGGTGCCGACGAAGTACTTGTCGGTGTTGCCGGTCGTGATCTCCTTGGCGCGTAGTTCTTCCAGACGTGCGCCGGGACGATGCCGAAGGTGAAGATGTTCGTGGCCCAGTCGAGGTAGTTCGGCTGGCCCTTGAAGCGGAAGCTGACGACGTTCCCCTTCACGGTGATCGCCTGGAGGCCCGTCTTCCACATCGTCGAGAGCTCGGAGCCCTCGAGCTTCCCGGTCTCGAACGTGAACTTCACGTCCGCGCCCGTGAACGGCTTGCCGTCGTTCCAGGTCACGCCCTTGCGGAGCGTCACGACGTACGTGTTGCCGACCCACTTGCCGCTCGTGGCGAGCCACGGGATGTAGCGGTCCTTGAGCGGGTCGTAGCGGAACAGGGTCTCGTAGAGGAGCCCGACCGTGCCGGTCGCGTTCCCGCTCGAGCGCAGCGGGTTGAACTGGGCGAACGGCGCCCAGGCCGTCCCGGACGTGTAGAGGGTCGCTGCGCGCGGAAGCGCGTTGGCCTTCGAGCTCGACGCACCGGCGGTCACCGTGAGCGTCGAGAGCGCAAGCGCAGCGATGAGCGTGACCACGCCGAGAACGACGGTGGCCTTCTTCCTCTCGACTGCCATCTCCATGTTCCTCCTAGTCGGGGTTCGAACGAAGAATCGGTGTGGTGGCGGCATCTCGCCGCCCCGTTCAGGTCGCGTCGTGCGTCGGCCGCAGGTCTGACGTCGGCATCCCTCCCTTCGTTAGTGGGGAGGCAGCGAGCGCGAGGCTGATCTGCTCGTGCGCCCGTCGCCGTCGGCCGCCGGCCGGGCGAGCCCGAACGCCGCCGCGCCGCGTGGCGCGAGGACGAGAGGCCACGACGTCCCGTCGCCGGTCGCGTGCGGGTCGACCGGCTGGAGCGAGACGGCGGACGAGGAGCAGTTGACGAGCACCGCGATGTCCGTGACCGGCGCCGCGGACGACGCCGGCGAGAACCTGCGGGTCGTCGACCCGCACGCGGCGCTCGACGCCGGCGAGGGCGGCCAGCGCCGAGTAGATGCGCCACGTGTTCTCGGGGTTCGCCCAGGGTGTCCGGGCCGCCATGTGCTCGAGGGGATAGGTGCAGAGGACGGTCTGTCCGGCGCCGACGCGGTGGCGCAGGAGCGCGGGGCGGCCGTAGCTGTCGATCGCGACGATGTCGGCGCCCCGGGGCTCGACCGGGAGGTGGGCGCGCGCCGACGGCTCGCCCGACGACCGTGAACGAGAGCCGCGTCCCCGCCGTGAGCTCGCCGAGGTCCGCGACGAGCTCGAGCACGACCTCGTCGTCCTCGATCGGGTCGATGAGCCCGTACCGGAGCCGGTGCTCGACCCCGAAGAGCTCGGGCAGCCAGGAGAGCCACGGGCCGCGCTGGTTCGTCGTCGAGCCCGCGAAGTACGAGAGGTAGAGCGTGGCGCCCTCGTGCACGAGACCGCGCAGCCGGTCGATCCCGGGGCCGGTCAGCAGCTTGGCGCACGGGGCGAGGAGCAGCCGTGCGTCGGTCTCGAGCCCGTCGAGCTCGCGGACGAGGCCGACCGGCAGGTCAGCCTCGCGTGAGGCGACGTACGCCTGCAGGAGCTGGTCGCGAATGTCCCGGCGATAGGCAGGGTCGGTGAACGGGAGCTCGCGCTCGAAGTGCTCGGGCACGACGATCGCGGCGCCGCCCCGCTCGGGCGCCCAGTCCTCGGGGAGCCCGCGGACGAGGGACGAGAACTCGCGCATCGCCGCGAGTGTCGACTTCGGGCGCCCGCTCGAGTCCGTGAGGCCGAAGTGGAGCTCGAAGACGTGGTGGCGGTACGGGTCCTCGTCGCGCAGGCCGTCGTAGTCGGAGTTGTTCCAGGCGAGCCAGCCTCGTGCGCCGGCGAGCAGGGTCGTGTGCAGCACCTGCCGGTAGTACGCCGCCGCGTTCTCATCGGACGCGAAGTCGGACGTGACGCCGAACTCCTCGAGGACGACGGGCTTCCCGAAGCCGCCCGCCAGCTCGCACGCGAACGCCGGGGAGAGCAGCTGGCGCAGCTCGTCGTCCTGCATCGGGTACGAATGCGGGCCCACGAAGTCGATGAGCGGCGCGAGCCGCCGGAGCGAGTACCCGTTGTCCGCGCCCGTCACCTCGATGCCCCAGGCGCCGTCGCCGAGCGAGATGGGGTGCCGGGCTCCGGTCGACCGGACGGCCTGGACGACGATCCGCGCCCAGGCCGTGATCTCCTCGACCGAGCCGGGCCCGCCGTACAGCGGCATCTCGTTCGAGACGAGCCAGCCGCAGATCGCCGGGTGGTCACCGAAGCGCTGTGCGATCTCGGCCGCGAACCAGGCCTGCTGGGCGACCATCCAGACGTCGCGGTGGAGATCGCGCCCCTGCCGCCAGGCCGGGTCCCAGTTCTCGCCGGACATGTGGCCGACGAGGAACGTGGGGATGGTCCGCATCCCGGCGTCGACGTGCGCGTCGAGGAAGTCCCCGAAGCGCGCAGGCGACCTCCTCGTCGATCGTCTCGGGGTGGGGGACGAAGTCGGGCCAGAAGCAGAACGAGCGCGTCACGTCGAGGCCGTGCGCTGCGAGCACCGCGAGCTCCTCGCGGACGACGGAGGCGTCGTAGCGGGCCCACATGCGAGGGCCGCCCGACCGCGACCAGAAGTTGGCGCCGAGCCAGGGGAGCGACACGGCGTCCTCGCTCGAGTGGCCGATCCGCGCGCCGGTCGGCTGCGTCATCGCCGAGCCCGGGGTCAACATCGACTCCGCATAGCTCCGCAGCCAATCACTTACACGGTTAAGTGTCAAGGGTTGGTTACGCGGTTAAGCAACCGCTGCCACGTTGTGCCGGCCGCTCTGGGCCGGCCCGGAGACGTCAGCGTCCGGAGCGGCGGGAGCGGCTGCCGGCGGGCGGTGCCGTGCTGCCGCGCGGCGTCAGCACCGCCCGCGGCGCCTCGAGATCGTCGGCGGGGTGGCCGTCGATGAGGGCGAGAAGCTGGCGCGTGCCGAGCGCCCCGAACTCCGCGATGTCGCGCGACAGGGTGGTGATCGGGGGGTGCACGACCTGGCAGAGAAGCGAGTCGTCCCAGGCGACGATCGAGAGCTCGTCCGGGACCGAGACGTCCATCTGCTGCGCCGCTCCGGCCCCCGCGACCGCGAGGACGTCGCTGTCGAAGGCGATCGCGGTCGGCGGCTCGGGATCGGTGAGGAGCTCGCGGGTCGCGCGGGCGCCGCTCTCCGGCGAGTAGTCGGTCGGGATCACCCGCGCGGAGAGACCGAGGTCGCGCGCGACGTCCGCGAACGCCTCCGTGCGCATCGACGCTGTGCACGAAGCCCTCCACGCCCGCGACGCGGGCGATTCGCTCGTGGCCGAGAGCGGCGAGATAGCGCACCAGCTCGACGACGGCTGCCCGCTCGTCGTGCCACACCGAGCCGAGCCGACGGTCGGCAGGAGGGCCCCCGACGACGACGGCCGGGAGACCGAGCTCGGCGAGCGACGCGATTCTCGGGTCGTCCTCCCGGAGGTCGAGCAGGAGCACGCCGTCGACGCGATGCTCGGCCCACCAGCGGCGGTACACCTCCACCTCGCTCTCGACGTCGGTCGCGAGCTGGAGGGTGAGGGCGATCGAGCGCGCGGACAGCTCGGACTCGACGCCCGCGAGGAACTCCGGGAAGAAGCCCTCGACCGCGAGCGTGCGTGCGGGACGCGCGAGGACGAGCCCGCACGCGTTCGCGCGCGACGCCGAGAGCGAGCGAGCGGCGCTGTTCGGGCGCCAGCCGAGCTCGTCGGCGATCCGCAGGATGCGCTCGCGCGTGCTGTCGGCCAGCCCGGGACGGTCGTTGAGCGCGTACGACACTGCGCCCTTCGAGACGCCGGCCTCACGCGCGATGTCCTTGATCGTGACCCTGCGTCCCGGCTGCGGGGAGGTGGCCATCCCGACGTTATACCGGTTAAGGAGACGGAGGTGAAGCGGTCAACGCTGTATCGGTTAAGCTGCCGGTCACGACGAGCGCCCACCGAGAGCGCTGCACGGCGGGCGGGCGTCATGTCCCGTCGGGCATGACCAGCACGATCTTCCCCAGCTGCTCTCCCGCCTCGAGCCGCTCGTGCGCGGCCGCGATCTCGGAGAGGGGGTAAGATGCGGTCGACGTGCACGCGGGCGCGGCCGGAGCGCACGAGCTCGTACGCCCCGAGGAAGTCGTGGTGCGTGCCCATCGTCGAGCCGAGCACCGTGAGCTGCTTCCACCAGAAGCGATGGAGCTGCGCGGGCGGGTTCGGCCCGCTCGTGGCACCGCAGACGACGATCCGCCCGGCGGGGCGCACCGCGGCGAGCGACCGCGCCCAGGTCGCCTCGCCGACGGTCTCGACGACGACGTCGACGCCGGCGCCGGTCGCCTCCTTGACCGCCGCGACGACGTCCCCGTCGGCGTGGTCGACCGTCACGTCCGCACCCCACTCGCGTGCGATCGCGAGCTTCTCGGCGCTGCTCGAGGTGACGATCGTCCGGACCCCGAGCGCGCGGCAGATCTCGAACGCGGCCGTCGCGACCCCGCCGCCGATGCCCCAGATGAGCGCCCATTCGCCCTCCCGCACGACGGCCCGCGTGACGAGCATCCGGTAGGCCGTCTCGTAGACGAGCGGGAACGCGGCCGCGACCTCGAAGGAGAGGCCGTCGTCGAGCGGGAACACCTGCTCGGCCGCGATCGCGATGAGCTGCGCGTGCGTCCCGTCGCAGTGCTCGCCCACGACCGTGATCCGGTCGCCGTGCTCGAGGCCGGGATTGAGGACGACGCGGTCGCCGGGCGTGAGGTCGGAGACTCCGTCGCCGAGCGCCTCGACGACCCCGGCGCCGTCGGCCCCGAGGATCCGCGGCTTGGGAACCGAGGGCAGCCCCTTCCGCACCCAGATGTCGAGGTGGTTGAGCGACGCCGCATGGAGCCGGACGAGGACCTCGCCCGGCCCGGGAACCGGATCCGGCACCTCCTCGACCCGGAGCACGTCGGGGCCTCCGTCCTCGTGGATCCGAGCGGCGAGCATGGCACGATCCTCTCATGCGCACCGTCGTGACCGCCGAGGAGCTGCGCCGCGCCGGCGACGAGCTCGGGCTCGACGTCGTCGGCGCTGCGCCCGCGGCTCCGTACGCGGAGACCGAGCGCCACATCGAGGAGCGCCGCGCCCGCGGGCTCTTCGGGTCGATGCGCTTCACGATGGCCCAGCCGGAGGTCTCGTGCCATCCGGAGACGCTCCTCGACGGCGCCCGCACGGTCGTCTCGGCGGCGCTCTGCTACTACGCGCCCGGTCCCGAGCCCGGAAACGGGGAGGGGCGGCTCCCGCGGTACGCCTGGCACGACCACTATGCGCTGCTCCGCGAGCGGCTCGACGCCCTCGGGCGCCGCCTCGGGGGCGCCTACCGGGTGCTCGTCGACGCCAATCAGCACGTCGACCGGGCGGGCGCCGAGCGGTCCGGCGTCGGGTTCATCGGGAAGAACACGATGCTCATCACCCGCACTCACGGGTCCTGGGTCGTGCTCGGAACGCTCGTCACGGACGTCGAGCTCGAGCCCACGGCGCCGGTACCGCCGGGCTGCGGCAGCTGCACGTTGTGCATCGATGCCTGCCCGACCGGCGCCCTCGACGAGCCGGGCGTCCTCGACGCGACGCGCTGCCTCGCCTACTGGACGCAGACCGCGGGTGAGATGCCGGGCGACGTGATGGACGCGCTCGAGGATCGGGTGTACGGCTGCGACATCTGCCAGGACGTCTGCCCCTGGAACCGCGGGGTCGAGAAGCGACGTGCGGGCATGCCCACCGAGGACGACGGAATCGTGTCGCTCGTCGACTGGCTCACGCGGGGCGGGCAGGAGCTCGTCACCGAGCTCGACCGGCTCTTCGTTCCCCGAAACGACGCCCGGTGGCTCCGCCGAAACGCGCTCGTCGCGCTCGGCAACGTCGGCGACGAGGACGACCTCCCCCGCCTCGAGCCGTTCGCGGAGGGAGGCGATCCGATTCTCCGGAGCGCCGCCGACCGGGCGAAGCGCGGGATCGCGGAGCGCGCCACGTGAGCGACGCCGCGGCCGGCGAGGAGCGGCTGCGGATCCTCGCGCACGAGCTGCGCACCCCGGTCGCGGCGCTCGTCGCGCTCGCCGGGGCCGCCCGCGACGTGCCCGATCCGGCCCGACGACGCCGCGTCGTCGAGCTCGCCGTCGCGGCTGCGCGCGACGTCGACCGGTTGCTGAGCGATCCGGAGCTCATGTCCTTGCGGGTCGAGACCGTCGATCTCGCGGCACTCGCCGCCGGTTTCGCGTCCGACGACGTCGAGGTCCGCGCGGGTCGGGAGGCGACCGTCGAGGCCGACCCCACCCGCCTGCGGCAGCTGCTCGGGAACCTCGTCGCAAACGGTCTGCGGCATGCGACCCGGGTCGAAATCGACGTCGTCGCGGGTGACGGAGAGGTCGTCGTCGACGTGAGCGACGACGGCCCGGGCCTCTCGTCCGAGCCGGATCCGTTCGCGCGCGGCGCGAGCGCGGTCGGGTCGACCGGCTACGGGCTCTGGCTCGCCCGCGCGGTCGCCGAGGCGCACGGGGGCTCGCTCGCGGTCGTCCCCGGCGCGCCGGGGACGCGTCTCAGGCTGACCGTGCCGTCCGCTTCCGCCGGCCGCTGACCCCCAGCTCGGCGCCGAGCGAACGGGCACGATCGGCGATGGCGCGGCGCATCGCGGCCGGCTCCAGCACGATCGTCTCGCCCCTGTCCGCGAGCACCTCGGAGACGAGCCACTCCTCGGTCTTGAACGTGACGTCCGAGAGCGCGGCCTTGTCCGTGAGCTGACGGGCGCCGCGCTCCAGCTTCCAGCGGGCGATCGACGGCGCGTGCCAGAGGCGCGCGAGCGCCGGCTCCGACAGGTAGTTCGGGTCGAACCCCTCGCGAGGCTCGAAGCGCTCGTTCGTGAGGCGGGCCGAGCGCATGCGGTCGAGGCGGTAGGTCCGGGGGCCGTCGACGGTCCGATCCCACGTGTGGACGCGCCAGACGGGCAGCTCGCGCTCGATCGTGTACGGCTCGACGAGGCGCGTCGACGGCCCCTCGTCGCCCTCCTTCAGGTACTCGACCTCCACCACTCGTCGCTTGTCGGCGCCCGTCGAGAGCGCCTTCACGAGCCTCTCCTCCTCGCTGCCGGCAGCCGTGGGGGCGGCCGTCGAGAGCTCGAACTGGCCGAACGTCTCCTCGAGCTTGCGCCGGACGCGCTCGAGCGGCGTGTGCGCATCGGCGGCGATCGTCGGCCCGATGTACTCGATCGCGAGGCGGATCGCGCGGGCCTCGAGGGGAGTCAGCTTCGGCGGCTTGCGGAAGACGTCGCCGTAGAGCTCCTTGTCGACGCGGACGCGCCCGGTCTCCTCGTCGACCTCCGCGTAGACCGTGTAGCAGCCGCCTCCGAAGTTGACGAGGTTGAGCAGCGAGAGCGTGCTCTGCAGCTCCTCCCGGGGGATCGAGAAGCGCTCCGCGAGCTCGTCCGCCTCCAGCATCGTCGTCCTCTCGTCGCCGCACGCGGCAAGGAGGTGGGCGAGCAGCGCCTGGAGCACGCCGAACCGCTCCGGCGCGACCGGCCCCGCCGGCTGGCGCTCCGTGACCACTCGTGCCTCGACGCGCCGCTCGCGCGCGGGCTCGGGCGGCGTGCCCGTGTGCCCGTCGCGGAGCGCGCGCAGCGCCTCGGCGACGTCGTCGCGAAGCTCGGGCGGCTCGAGCGGGATCGCCCTGCCGTTCTGCCGAAGGATCCAGGAGACCAGCGGCCCGAGGGTCGAGTACTCGGTCTCGAAGAAGCCGCCGTCGACCGTGCCCGCATCCGCGAAGGTGCGGTGCACCCACCAGGCGGTGTCGCCCTGCACCTCGATCCGGGCGGTTCCCGCGCGTGGCCCGATCTGCCACGGTCGCGCGACCCGGTGGGCCTCGACGTCGAACTGCTCGGGCTGGCGGAAGTCGCGCTCGCGGCGGGTCGCGAAGCGGATGTCCGAGCGGATCCGGGCCACGCGAAACGTCCGTATCGCCTCCCGGTCGAGGTCGTGACCGACGACGTACCAGACGCCCTCGTCGAGGCGGAGCGCGTAAGGGTTGAGCCGTCGTTCCGTCTCGCGCTCGCGACCCGGCGACCAGTAGCGGAACTGGATGGTGCGCTGCTTGGAGATCGCCGCCTCGAGCTTCGAGAGGCGCGCCGCGAGCTCGGGCGAGTAGTCGGGCGCCGTGACGCGCACCCGCTCGGCGGTCGCGGTGGGGGCGTGGCGGAAGCCCGGACGTCCGAGCGCGAGGTTCTGGAGCGCGAGACGCAGCGGCTCCGCGTACGCGAACTTTCCCTCGAGGGTGTAGAGAGCGGTCTGGAGCGCGGCAAGCTCGTCCTCGTCGAGCTCGAGCTCGTCGAGGAAGTAGTGCTCGGAGCGGAGCGTGTAGAGCTCCTCGCCCGTGAACTCGTCGCGCTGCGAGGTGAGCGGGATCCCGAGCGCCGTGAGCTCGGCACGGTCCGAGTAGAACCGCCGGGCGAAAGCCTCGTCGGACATCTCCGAGTACCCCTCGACGTTTCCCTTCACGTCGCGGGCGGTCAGCGGGCGACGCTCGGCCATCAGGAACGCGACGAGCGAAAGCTGACGGATGAGCTTGTCGGCGTCGTGTGACACGAGGAAGCTCACCCTACCGGGGAGGGATTTCGCGGAGGCAGGACGCGCCTATGCGGCTGCTGCGGCGCGCGCTGGGAGCGTCGTCCGCTCGAGGTGCTGGTGCGACGGGCAGTAGTCGCGCCCCGGCAGCGGCGTGCGCTGGCACGCCTTGCCCTTGCGGGTCGTCGCCTTGCAGCGCGAGACGCCGCCGTCGAGGAGGCCCGCCTCGAGCTGCGCCTCGATGAAGGCGACGGCCGCGGCGACCCCGTGCTGTACCGCCCAGGCGACGTGCGCCTGTGCCGTGATCGGGAAGTACCGGCGGATGTCCTGGAAGAGCGCGCGGTCCGGACGCGAGAAGTAGTGCGG
Source organism: uncultured Actinomycetes bacterium (assembly GCA_963734045.1). Taxonomy (GTDB): domain Bacteria; phylum Actinomycetota; class Thermoleophilia; order Gaiellales; family Gaiellaceae; genus Gaiella. Next base: position 487,847 of record CAVTFU010000010.1, read on the forward strand.
ATCCTGGGCCAGGCGCGCCATCGTCTCCTCGCACTCGCACAGCACGGCACGGCGGTACTCGAGGCGGGTCGGACGGTCGACGTAGGGGTCGATCAGGTCCTTGATCGAGCGGTAGATCACCCGTGAGTACTGGTACATGCACGACTGCAACTGCGCGAGGTTGGCCTCCATGCGGATTCGTCTCCCGGTCCGTGATTCACGTCGGCCGCCGGCTCGAAAGCAGGTGCCGAGCGCCGTCCGCGGACGAGTCTACCCGGTTCGCGGCGGTGTTACAAACTCGGTCACGATCGTTTACCGTACGGAGAACGGCGTCAGGGCTCGACCCGCTGCACTCTCGCCCCCTTGACCGCGATCCGCGCGCGCCGCAGAGAGCCGGTCGCCTCGGCCTCGCTCGCGTACCGGCCGGAGAACGTCATCCAGTACCCGGGCCGGAGGCTCGCGAAGCGCGAAGAGTCGAGCACGCCAAGCCCGCCGAGGCCACGGCTGCGGGCCTGCTGGGCGACGGCGACGGCCCTGTCGCGGCCCCTCGGCTTCGGCACCGAGGCGAGCACGATCGTCCAGCCGCTGGCCGTCCGGGGCCACGCGACGAGCCGCCGGCGCGCCGCGGTCGCGGGCGAGCGGGTCGTGACGCTGCCGCCCGTTGCGGTGCGGATGCGTTCAGGGCCGTCCTCCGTGCCCACCACCGCGATCCCGGCCGCTGCACCTGCCACCGCGACGCACGCGAGGGCCGCGACCCGGAGCCGGAGCGCGCGACCCTCCGTCGGCGACGGTCCGAGCCGGAGCCGGCCCGGAAGCCGGATCCCGCATTCGAGGCAGTACTCCTGCGCCGGAGCGACCGCGCCGCCGCAGCGGGGGCACGTCGTCAGCGCGACGCTCGTCACGCGGCGGTGTCCTCGCCCTGCTCGTCCTCGTCCAGCGCGCGTCCGCAGCTCGGGCAGTAGCGGGCGCCGATCAGGAGCGGCGCGCCACAGGTGCAGACCGCCCCTTGCCGGCGGCGCAGGCCGGCGCCGGAGACCAGCGCGTCGATCTCGGAGACGCGCGCCTCGATCGCGACGAGCTCCGCGCAGCGCTCGACGACGAGCGTCTCCGAGAACTGGTCGCGACGGAACATCTCCAGCGTGAGCCCGCCGAGGTCTCGCAGCCGGTCTTCCCGGAGGAGGAGCAGCGCGCGGCGCTCGCGCCGGAGCTCGCTCGCCGCCGGTGCGGAAGGCTTGCGGTTGAAAAGGGCCATGGCCCGGGAGGATAGTCCCGCCTCCGGGGACCTAGAGCTGGATGACGACGAGGCGCTCCTCGGTCATCTCGCGCACCGTCCACGCCGGCCCCTCGCGTGTGTTGCCGGAGTCCTTGACCCCGCCGTACGGCATCTGGTCGGCCCGGAACGTCGGTGCCTCGTTCACCGTGACGCCGCCGAACTCGAGGGCCCGGCTCGCCTCGACGCGGTCCGCAGGCTCGCCGTGAAGATCCCGGCCTGCAGCCCATAGCGCGTCGCGTTGGCCACGGCAATAGCCTCGTCGAGCGACCCGTAGGGCTGCAGCGTGCAGACCGGCCCGAAGGCCTCGTCGCACGAGAGCTTCGCGTCGGCCGGCGGCCGCTCCACGACGGTCGGCAGGAGCAGCTCGCCGTCGAGCCTCCCACCGGCGAGCACGGACGCTCCTCCCGCGCGCGCCTCTTCGACCCAGTCGAGCACCCGGTCACGGTCGTCGTGCGAGATGAGCGGCCCGACGTCGGTCTCCTCGTCGGCGGGGTCGCCGACGACGAGCGCCTCGACACGGGGGAGGAACGCGTCGCGGAACGCCTCGTAGACGTCCTCGTGGACGAGGATCCGCTGGACGGAGATGCAGCTCTGGCCCGCGAACGAGAACGCGTTCGCCGCACAGCGGGCGGCGGCATCGGCGACGTCGGCATCGGGCTCGACGATCACCGGCGTCGCGTTTCCGAGCTCGAGGCTCACCCGCTTGCGTGGTGCCCGCTCGCGGAGCTTCCACCCGACGTTCGCCGAGCCGGTGAACGTGATGAGCCTGACCCGTTCGTCCTCGACGAGCACGTCTCCGATCTCGGACGCCGGGCCGACGAGCACGTTCAGCCATCCCGCCGGGAGACCCGCGTCGTGCTCGAGCTCGGCGAGAAGCAGTGCCGAGAGCGGCGTCTGGGAGGCCGGCTTCAGCACGACTGCGCAGCCGGCGGCCAGCGCCGGGGCGATCTTGTGCGCGACGAGGTTCAGCGGGAAGTTGAAGGGGCTGATCGCGCCCGACGACGCCGATCGGCACGCGCTGCGTGAACGCGAGCTTGCCCTCGCCGGCCTGTGTCGCGTCCATCGGCACCATCTCGCCCGCGAGCTTCCGCGCCTCGACGGCCGACATCGTGTAGGTCGACATCGCCCGCGCCACCTCGACGCGCGCGGCCTTGAGCGGCTTGCCGGCCTCGGCGGCGATCTGGCGCGCGACCTCGTCGGCGCGCCTGCCGAGGGCCCCGGCGACCCTGACGAGGATCTCGGCGCGCTTGTGCGCCGGCAGCGGGTCGCGCATCGCCTGCTCCGCGGCGTCGACGGCGGCTCGTGCCTCGGCGGCCCCGGCCTTCGCGACCCGGGCAACGACCGCGCCGTCGTACGGCGAGGCGACCTCGACCCAGTCGCCCGTCTCGACCCAGGCGCCGTCGATGAGGAGCTTGCGCTCGGTGGCGGTCGTCGCCATGGCCCGAGTGTATGCCGCCGCTGCGAGACTCCCGTGGTGGACGCCAGGAGAGCGTCGTTCCCGATCGGCGCCTCGGCGACGCTCGCGGAGCTCGAGGGCGCGGATCCGCACGGGCTCCACGACCGGCTGCGCGATCGCGAGCCCGTCTCGTGGCTCCCCGCGCTCGACGGCTGGCTCGTGACGAGGCGGGATCTCGCGCTCCTCGTGATGCGCGACGACGAGACGTTCACGGTCGACGACCCGCGGTTCTCGACGGCGCAGGTCGTCGGGCCGAGCATGCTCTCGCTCGACGGCGCCGAGCACGCGCGCCATCGTTCGCCCTTCGCCCGGCCCTTCCGGCTCGAGCCGGTGCGCGAGCGGTTCACCGGCGCTCGTCGAGGACGAGTGCGAGCGGCTCCTCGACGCGATCGCGGCGAGCGGCGAGGCCGACCTGCGCGACGGCGCTGACCGGGCCGCTCTCGGTCGACGCGATGGCCGTCGCGCTCGGTCTCGACGACCTTCCCGCAGACGTCCCGCTCGGGCTGGTACGGCGCGATCGTGGCGGCCGTGACCGACATCACCGCGGGACGCGGCGCCGTCCCGCGAAGGCGCCGCGGCGTTCGCCGAGCTGCGGGCGTGCGCTCGAGCCCGTGCTCGACCGCGAGCCGGCGTCGTCGCTCCTCGCGGCGCGCGGCACATGGCGCGGAGGGCCTCGGCCGCGCGGAGGTCGTCTCGAATGCCGCGGTGCTGCTCTTCGGAGGGATCGAGACGACCGACGGGATGATCGCGAACGCGCTCCACCACGTCCTCGCGAGCGAGGACGCGCGGCGCGACGCTCGAGGCGAGCCCGTCGCTCGTCGGGAACGCCGTCGAGGAGTCGTTGCGGCTCGAGCCCGCGGCCGCGGTGATCGACCGCTACGCGACCCGGCGCCGTCGAGCTCGGCGGCGCGCGGGTCGGGAGCCGCGAGCTCGTGCGCCTCTCGCTCTCGGCCGCCAATCGCGACCCGTCGGCCTTCCCGGATCCGCACCGCTTCGACGTCCGCCGGCCCGACGCGAAGCTGCATGCGGCGTTCGCCCACGGGCCGCACGTCTGCCTCGGGATGCACCTCGCGCGGCTCGAGGCGCGCATCGCGATCGAGCGCACCCTCGCCCGGCTCCCGGAGCTGCGTCTCGACCCGGCGGGCGACAGCGCTCCGCGCGGGCTCGTCTTCCGCAAGCCGCCCTCGCTGCGGGTGCAGTGGGCGCGGCACGGAGTGGTACCGTGATCGCGATGCCGCAGGCGCTCATCGTCGACGCCGTCCGGACGCCGATCGGGCGTCGCAACGGCGAGCTCGCGGGCGTGCGGGCCGAGGAGCTCGCGGCGCAGGTCCTCAACGGGCTCGTGGCGCGACACGACCTCGAGCCGGGCGAGATCGAGGACGTCCAGATGGGCTGCGTCAGCCAGGTCGGTGAGCAGGCGCTCAACGTCGCGCGCATGTCGGCGCTCGTCGCGGGCTGGCCCGAGACGGTCTGCGGGACGTCGGTCGACCGCCAGTGCGGCTCGTCCATGCAGGCGGCGTTCAACGCCGCGGCGGCGATCGGCGCGGGCATCTCGACGTCGTCGTCGCGTCCGGCGTCGAGTCGATGTCGCGCGTGCCGATGGGCTCGAACCTGACCGAGGGGTTCGCAGGGCTTCTCCCCGAAGCTCTACGAGCAGTGGGAGGTCGTGCCGCAGGGCATCTCGGCCGAGGTGATCGCGGACGAGTGGGGTCTCTCGCGTGAAGCGCTCGACGACTACTCGTACGAGTCGCACCGCCGGGCGATCGCCGCGATCGACGAGGGTCGCTTCGAGCGGGAGATCGTGCCGGTCGAGGTCGGCGCAGGCGGTGCTGCGGTGCTCGTCGCCGTCGACGAGAACCCCCGCCGCGACACGTCGCTCGAGAAGCTCGCCTCGCTGAAGCCGGCCTTCAAGGAGGACGGCAAGGTCACGGCGGGCAACTCGAGCGCGATCGTCGACGGAGCCGCCGCGATGCTCGTCACGAGCGAGGGCGCCGCGTCCCGGCTCGGTCTCGAGCCGCGCGCGCGCTTCGTGTCCTTCGGCCTCGCCGGCGTCGATCCCTACCGGATGCTCCACGGCAACCCGCTCGCCTGCGAGCGCGCGCTTGCGAAGGCGGGGCTCACCTGGGACGACATGGCCGTGATCGAGGTCAACGAGGCCTTTGCGTCGGTCGTCCTCCAGTTCCTGAAGGACACCGGCCTCCACGAGCGTTGGGAGGCGGGCGACGTGAACCCGAACGGCAGCGGTATCTCCCTCGGGCATCCTCTCGGCGCGACCGGCGCCCGGATCACCGCGACGCTCCTCTCCGAGCTCGACCGGCGCGACGCCCGCTACGGGATCGCCTCGATGTGCATCGGGCAGGGCCAGGCGATCGCAGCGGTGGTCGAGCGCGTCTGAACCGACGCGGCCGGCTACGGCTCGACGAGCTCGCGCTCGACGTCGGCGGAGACCGCGCGGGCGATCTCGACGAAGGCGCGCGCGGCCGGCGAGCGGTGCCTGTCTCGATGCCAGACGACCGCGATCGCTCGACGCGGCACTCTGGGGGCGAGCCGGAGCACCCGGACGCGCTCGTCGCCCGGCGCCACCGCCAGGAGCGGGACGAGCGCGACGCCGAAGCCGGCCGCGACGAGACCCTGCACGGTGCCGTTGTCGTCCGACCGGAACGCGTAGTCGACCGCGAAGCCCCGCTCGCGGAGCTCGCCTTCGACGACGCAGGCCGCTCGCGCACGTGCTCGAGCCGATCAGGACGTGCTCGCCCAGGTGGTCGAGCGAGGCGGACGACCGCCCGGCGAGGGGGCTGTCCGCCGGGACGAGCGAGCACGTAGGGGTCGCTCATCAGCTCGAGCGCCTCGAAAGGCCCGTCCGGGAGCGGCGGGCTGCAGAACGCCAGGTCGAGCGCGCCCGACTCGATCGAGGCCGTAGAGCTCGAGGTCGGTGGTCGGCTCGGAGAGGCCGAGCTCGATGCCGGGCCAGTCGGTGAGGAAGCGCCGCATGACTCCGGGGAGGACGCGGGCGCCGATCGACTGGTACGTGCCGACCCGCAGCGTGCCGGTCTCGCCGGCGCGGAGCGCCGTGATGTCCGCGCGCGCGGCGTCGAGCCGGGCGACGATCGCCTCGGCGTGACGGAGGAGCAGCTCGCCGGCGTCGGTCAGCGAGACGGCGCGGGGGCCGCCGGGCCGCTCGACGAGCGTCTCGCCGACGATCTTCTCGAGCGTCGCGATCTGCTGGCTCACCGCCGACTGGGTGTAGCCGAGCCGGTCCGCGGCACGACCGAAGGACCCCTCGCGGGCGACGGCGTCGAGCGCAGCGAAGTGGCGGATCTCGACGCCGAGCCATTGATCAGGTTGGCTTATCGTTTGCATGAATACCTCGACTTGCCCTAATAGTACCGGCCCGCGACACTTCTCCTCATGGCAATCGCACTGCTCGTCTTCCTCCTCGTCATCGGCCCGCTCGCGCTCCTCGGCGCTCGCGACTCGCGGATCGACGAGCACGACCGGCGCCGCAGCTACCGCGGATGACGTCCCGGTGCCGGCGACCGTTGCGTCCGCGGTCGGCGGGCGTCGCTCGATCACGATCCGCGACGCCCGCACGACCGACGGAGCGACGCTCGCACGTCTCGAAGCGCTGGCCGAGCGGACGCTCGGACGCGCGCCGATACTCGTGGCCGAGTCGGACGGTGAGCTGGTCGCGGCGGCGTCCGTCCACGGCGGCGAGCCGTCGCCGACCCCTTCCGGGTCACGCTCGACGTCACCGACCTGCTGCGGCTCCGCACTGCGTCAGCTTCGCGACGCAGGGGCCGTCGCTCGCCCTCGGGCGCGCGCTCCGCGCCGTCTTCGCCTAGGCGTTGCCCCCCTCGCCCGTCGCGCCGGGCGACATGCGCACCCCTAGCCGGGCGGCGACCGTCGGCACGAGCGTGCCCTGGACGACGACCGAGAACAGGACGACGACGAAGACGAGGCCGTAGATCTCCGCCGCGTAGTCGGTACCGCCGACGACGGCGAGCGAGGCAAGGAGGATCGGGACGGCTCCCTTCAGCCCGCTCCAGACCACGAAGCCGCGCTCGCCCCACGTCAGCCGCATCGCGGCGACGAGCGGCCCGACCACCACCGGGCGCACGACGAAGCCGAGCAGCACGGCGAGGACGAGCCCGCGCCACCAGAGGCCCTCGTCCGCGATGAACGCGAGGTCGACGGTGAGCCCGAGCGCGACGAACGCGGCCAGCTCGCCGAGGTCGCCGAGCGCCGAGTTGAACGTCCGCACCGCTCGCCGCGCCGGGTACCGCACGTCGCCGACGAGGATCCCGGCGACGAACACGGCCAGGAAGCCGGAGCCGTGGGCGACCCCGGCGACGCCGTAGACGGCTCCGGCCGCGAGGATCATCGCGAGGGGGTACAGCGTCCGGTCCGGGAGGGGGGCGAAGCGGATCAGCGCCACGATCGCCGCCGCTCCGCCGATCCCGACCGCCAGGCCGACGCTCATCTCGACGAGGAACTCGCCGACCACCTCCGAGCCGAAGGAGCCTCCGTCGGTCGTCGCGAGCTCGACGAGGCCGATCATGAGCGCGATCCCCACCGGGTCGTTGAACCCGGACTCGCCCTCGAGGATCGTGCCCGACCGGCCCTCGACCTCCTTCCCGGCGAGCACGGAGAACGTGACGGCCGGATCGGTGGGCGCGAGTGCGGCGCCGATCAGGCCGGACACGATCCACGAGAGATCGAAGAGCACGTGCGCGGCGACGGCGATGAGGGCGGCGGTCGCGAAGGTGCCGACGACGCCGAGCGCGAGGATGGGCACGGCCGAGTGCCGGAACCGCTGCCAGCCGATCTTCTGACCGCCCTCGAACAGGATCACGACGAGGGCGAGGGTCGCGACGCGCTGCACGTCCTGGAAGGTGAGGACCTCCGAGAGCCGCTCGACGAGGTCGGACGCGACTGCGGCCGCGACGAGCAGCAGGCCGGCGGTCGGGATCGCGAGCCGCCCCGCCACGACCCGCACCCCGATCGCGAGCGAGAGCCCGCCGCTCACGACGAGGATGACCTTGGCGAACTCGGCGACGTCGTCCACGACGGCGATCTTGCACCGTCGGCGCCGCCGAGGTGCGTCGTGGCCGCCCTTCCCGCCCCGCACGCGGTCCGGCCGGGCCACTTACACTTTCCTTACGCGAGACTCACCCTCAACCCATCGGCGGTCCCGATACTGCGTGCACCCATGCGTGCCGCAGTCCTCTCTCTCACCGTGCTCGCATTCGCCGTCCCGCTTGCGGCGGCTGCGACCCATCCGACAGGCTCGCTCTCGGTCGAGGGCGGGCGCGGCACCGTCACGCTGCGCGGGAAGGGCATCGTGATCGGCCGGCTCGAGAAGGGCGAGGTGCAGATCGTCGACCTGTCCCCGCTCGACCAGTGGAGCCCCCGCGTCAACGGGGTGCCCCGCGGGCGCATGGTCTGGCTGCGCGGCAAGGACGTGAACTTCTACGTCCCCGGCGGGCGCTACCGCGTCACCGTCCGGGGCGAGGGCTTCTCGATCTCCGCCCGCGGGCAGGGCACGGCGAGCCTCGACGGCAATGCCGACCCTTCGGGTGCGACCGGGACGTATGCGGTCGGCGACGGTGCGCCGGTGCCGCTCCCCGCCGAGCCGGAGAGCGTCTACTTCGGCTCACCGGTCTCCATCCCCCCGCCCGTCAAGTCGGGTACGTCGTGAGCGCCCCGCAGTCGATTCTCGTCGTCGAGGACGAGCAGTCCATCGCCTCGTTCGTCTCGCTCTACCTCAAGAACGCGGGATACTCGGTGCGGGCCGTCGGCACCGGGTCGGGGGCCCTCAACGCCTTCGCGGCGGAGGTGCCGTCGCTCATCGTGCTCGACCTCAACCTGCCGGACATGGACGGGATCGAGATCTGCCGGCGGATCCGCAAGAGCTCCGACGTGCCGATCCTCATGCTGACGGCCCGCGACGAGGACGTCGACAAGATCATCGGGCTCGAGGTCGGGGCGGACGACTACCTCACGAAGCCGTTCAATCCCCGGGAGCTCGTCGCGCGCGTCAAGAGCGTCCTCCGGCGCGCGACCTCCGATCGTCGCATCGACGAGGGCAACGAGCTCCGCCACGGAGACCTGCTCATCCACTCGGGCCGCCGCGAGGTGCTCGTCGGCGAGGAGGAGATCCAGCTGGCGCCCAAGGAGTTCGACCTGCTCTGGGAGCTCCTCGACCACCGCGGCATCGTGCTCACGAGAGACCAGCTGCTCGAGCGCGTCTGGGGGTACACGTTCGCCGGGGACACCCGTACGGTCGACGTGCACGTCCGTCAGATCCGCCGCAAGCTCGGCGACGCGTCGCCCATCGTGACCGTCTGGGGCGTCGGCTACAAGGTCGCGTCGGACCGCGCGCCGGCTCCCGCCGCCTAGGCAGATCGTGTCTCGCCCGCGCGCGAGCGGGAAGTCCGGTGGAGAGCACGGCGTACGCTTTGCGTCGATGCCCGGCTCGCTGCGCTTTCGCCTGCCGGCCCTGTTCCTGCTCGGGATCGTCATCGCCGGCGTCGTCTCGGCCGCGATCGCGGTTCAGCTCTTCCAGGGCTACTCGCGGAACGCCTCCTACGAGGAGCTGCGGAGGGAGGCGCGGGGCATCGCCCGCCTCTACGGGGATGCGGCGCTGCGGGCCGCGGAGGAAGGCACGCCGGCGCCCGACTTCGCCCCCGAGGCGCTCGAGCTCGCGACGGGTGACAAGCTCTTCTACGTCGGAGCCCCCGCCTTCCCCGGGCAGGAGTCCGGGTTGCAGCGCCTCCCCGAGGCCGCGGTTCCCGGGGACGTCGCCGCGACCGGGGGGCCGCTCGAGTTCGAGTTCCGTCCCCCTGGTGAGCGCCAGCCGTACCTTGCGGTCGCCCAGCCGCTCCGGCTCGAGAAGGGCGGGCCTGCGCTCGGCGCGATCGTCGTCGCGAAGCCGCGGGACGTCGTCCGCGAGCAGTGGGTCCCGCTGATCGGCCGGCTCGCGGCCGCGATCGCGATCGGCGGGCTCCTCGCCTGGCTCCTCGGCGCGTGGCTCTCGCGGCGGATCAGCGGCCCCATCGAGGACCTCGCGCGCGCCTCCGACCAGATCGCCTCCGGCAACTACGCCGTCCAGGTGCCGGTCGGTCGCGGCGGGAGCGAGGTATCGCACCTCTCGGACCGGTTCAACCAGATGGCCGCCCGCCTCGCCGCGACCGAGGAGCGGGAGCGGCAGTTCCTGATGTCGGTCTCCCACGAGCTGCGGACGCCGCTGACTGCGATCAAGGGGCACGTCGACGCCCTCAGGGACGGCCTCATCGACGACCCCGAGCTGATCACGGCGTCGCTGGACGTCGTCGCGAACGAGGCGACTCGGCTCGAGCGCCTCGTCGGCGACGTGCTCGACCTCGCGAAGCTGCGTGCCCACCGCTTCACCGTGCACACGGAGGAAGTCGACATGGGACGACTCGTCGAGCAGGCGTACGGGTCGTTCGGCGACGAGGCCCGGCGCCGGGAGATCGCGTACTCCCTCGGTGGCTCGGACGCGGCGCCGACGATCATCACCGACGGCGACCGCGTCCTCCAGGTGATCACGAACCTCCTGAAGAACGCGTTCCGCTGGACGCCCGACGGCGGCACGATCGACCTCGCCCTCGGCGCCGCGAACGGCACGGTGCGCGTCGACGTCACGGACTCGGGCCCCGGCATCTCCCGCGAGGACGCGCGCACCATCTTCAGCCCGTTCGTCTCGCACGACACGCAGGGCACGGGGCTCGGGCTTCCGATCGCGCGCGAGCTCGCGGGCGCGCTCGGCGGCCGCATCGAGCTCGAGACGGAGCCGGGCCGGGGCAGCCGCTTCCGGCTCGTGCTGCCCGCGCGATCGGTGTAGAGCGATGGCCGACGCGCCACGACGTGTCGGACGGCGAGCGTTCGACGCCCGACCGCTCACGCCCGAGCGGTGGGGTGACCTGGAGTCGCTCTTCGCGCTTCCGGGTGGGTCGATCGTGCGAGGTTGCTGGTGCATGTACTACCGGCGCAGCGGCAGTGCGCCGCCGGGCGCGAGCAACAAGGAAGGGCTCTGCGAGCTGGTCAGCGCCGGCGTGGTCCCGGGGCTCGTTGGATACATCGACGGCTTCCCCGCTGGCTGGATCAGCCTCGGCCCGCGCGAGGCGTACGAGAGGCTCCGGCGCTCACCCGTGATGAAGCCGGTCGACGACGAGCCAGTCTGGTCGATCGTCTGCACCTACGTCGCGAAGCCCTATCGCGGGCGGGGCGTCCAGCACCGCTTGCTCGCTGCGGCGATCGACCACGCGCGCGCCAACGGCGTGCGGCTGCTCGAGGCGTACCCGGTCGACAAGCCGGGCCGCAGCCACGACGACTTCATGTTCTTCGGCTCGCGCCATCTCTACGAGCGCGCGGGGTTTCACGAGGTCGTCCGACGGTCACCGACCCGCATCGTCATGCGCCGCCGGTTGCGACCACGTCGCGTGTGAGGCGAGCCGCCGCCGAATAGAGTCACGCCGTGTCCGAGCCGCTGCGCGCGACGGTCGTCGAGGACCCACCGCGGCGCTCGCCCGGCGGCGCGGTCTTCGCGGCGCTCCGGCCGCGACAGTGGACGAAGAACCTCCTGCTCTTCGCGGGCATCGTCTTCGCGGCCGAGCTCGGCGATCCCGGCCGCTTGGCCGCCGCGCTCGTCGCGTTCGTCGCCTACTGCGCCGCGTCGAGCGCGGCGTACCTCGTCAACGACGTCCGCGACGCCGCTTCGGACCGCCTCCATCCGACCAAGCACCTGCGACCGGTCGCCCGCGGCGAGCTCGCGCCACGGACGGCGCTCCTGCTGGCCGGTGGCCTCGCGGTCCTCGGGCTGCTCCTCGCCGCCGCGCTCGGGCCCGCCTCGCTCGCCTGCCTCACGGCCTTCCTCGTGCTCCAGGCGGGCTACTCGCTGTGGCTCAAGTCGGTCGAGCTGGTCGACGTGCTCGCGATTGCAGGGCTCTTCGTCCTCCGAGCGGCGGCAGGCGCCATCGCCGTCGACGTCCGGATCTCGGAGTGGCTCCTCGTCTGCACCTTCCTGCTCGCGCTCTTCCTCGCCCTCGGGAAGCGCCGCGCCGAGCTCGGGCTCAGCGGGGCGAGGGCGCGCGCGACGCTCTCCGGGTACGCGCCCGCGCTCCTCGACCAGCTGCTCGCGATCGTCGCCGCGGCGACGATCGGCGCCTACACCGCGTACGCGCTCACGGCCCACGACTCGGGCTGGCTCGTCGCGACGGTGCCGTTCGTGGTCTACGGCCTCTTCCGGTACCTGCTCCTGCTGCACCGCCGCGGTCTCGGCGAAGAGCCCGACGCCCTGCTCGTCGAGGATCTGCCGTTACTCGTGACGGTCGCCGGGTGGGCGACGACGTGCGCCGTGGTGCTCGCGATCGGTTGAGGCGGGGCGCGTTACGCGACGCGTGCGGCGTCCGCGGGCAAGCCGGTGTCCGCTCGCTGCTCGGACCGTAGTGGGACGACCGCGCCCTCGAGGCCCTTCTCGAGGGCCTTGAGCCGCTGGTCGACGCCACCCCAGCCCGACGAGACGAGATCGACGAGGATCGCGAGATCCTCGAGGCGCGCGTTTCGCTCCGCCAGGAGCTCCTGCTCGAGCCGCTCGAGCCGCCGAAGCGCCTGGTTGAGGCCGCCGCGGATCTCGGCGAGGCTCCGGCTGACCGGCTGTACCTCGCGTGCGATGCCGTCCCGTACCGCCGTGGAGACCTGCTTCGGAAGCGAGGTCTCGAGCTCGTCCGCGACCTTTGCGAGCCGCATGACCTCCGCCCGGGCTCGCTCGAGCGCCGCATCGAGACGCGGGCCGCTCATTCCGTCGGCCCTCGCATCCGCGATCCGCCGCTGTGCTCGTTCGAGTGCCTGTTCGTCCATGACGGACAAGGGTACCCTCGTCGCCGGATGAGGTCGGACGAGCTGGACTACGAGCTCCCGCCCGAGCTGATCGCGCAGCGCCCTGCCGCGCGGCGCGACGCCTCCCGACTGCTCGTCTTCGACCGCCGGACCGGCGCGACGCGGCACCGAACGTTCGCGGACCTTCCCGACGAGCTCGACGGCCAGCTCGTCGTCGTCAACGACACGCGTGTCGTCCCGGCCCGCCTCCGGCGGCGCCGGGCGTCCGGAGGCGAGGTGGAGGTCCTCCTCGTCGAGCACCTCGACGGCGAGCGCTGGGAGGCACTCGCCCGGCCGTCGCGGCGGCTTCGCGCCGGCGAGACGCTCCTTGCGCGGGACGGATCGGGGGCGTCCCGTGTCGAGCTCGTGGAAGGCCTCGGGGAGGGACGCTGGGTGGTGCGACTCGACGGGGAGCCTGACGGAGAGCTGCCGCTCCCGCCGTACGTGCACGAGGCTCCCGAGGACCCCGAGCGCTACCAGACGGTCTACGCCCGCACGCCCGGCTCGGCGGCGGCACCGACGGCGGGCCTCCACTTCAGCCCAGAGCTCCTTGCCGGGCTCGCCCACGAGCGGGTGACGTTGCACGTCGGCCTCGACACCTTCCGCCCCCTCGCGGCGGAGACCGTCGAGGAGCATGCGATCCACGGTGAGCGTTACCGCGTGGACGAGCCGGCGTGGGCGCGGATCGCCTCGGCGCCGCGCGTGCTCGCCGTCGGGACGACCACGACTCGCGTCCTCGAGACGCTCGCGCGCGGCGCGCCTCTCGAGGGCCGAACCGAGCTCTTCATCACGCCGGGCTTCGAGTTCCGGCGCGTGGACGCGCTGCTGACGAACTTCCATCTCCCCCGGACGACCCTGCTGGCGCTCGTCATGGCGTTCTCGGGCGTCGAGGAGACTCTCGCGCTCTACCGCGTGGCGGTCGCGGAGCGGTACCGCTTCTACTCGTTCGGCGACGCGATGCTCGTCCTCTGAGGGCACGGCTGCCTGGCACACCGGCAGCCACCAGCGGCATGGCGTTCCCCTGGCGGCAACTGTGCCTTGCCGCTCCCCGAAGCCGCGCCGTACGATGACCCGACACCGAGACCCGGAGGTTGCAGCATGTCCGAGAAGATGTGGGGCTCCGAGCCGTTCTGGGGACTCGGGTACGACTGGGATCCCGACTGGGTCCTCACCGACCGGCAGAAGGAGCTTCGCAGCCTTCTCATCGAGCTGTGCGAGACGGAGATCCGCGCGAACGCGAAGCGCTCGGACGACGAGCTGCTCTACCCGCGCCGCAGCCTCGAGCTTCTCGGCGAGCACGGCTTCCTCGGGCTGATCGTCCCCGAGGAGTACGGCGGTCTCGGCGAGAACCACGTCGCCTTCTCGATGACGTGCGAGACGATCGCGCGCTACGGCTGCGCGTCGACGGCCATGTGCTACGTGATGCACATCGGCGCGGTCGCGGCGATCATGCTCCGGTCGACACCGGAGCTCGTCGACAAGTACATCCGGCCGCTCTCCACCGGGCTGATCGGCACGCTCTCGTACTCCGACCCGGAGACCGGATCGCACTTCTGGTACCCGGTCTCGTCGCGTGCGGAGCGCGTCAACGGCGGCTACCGGATCAACAAGAAGGCGTCCTGGACGACCTCCGGCGGCTTCGCCGACTTCTACGTCCTCCAGACGACGAGCCCGGACTTCAAGGGGTACGACGACCTCTCGGTGTTCGTCGTCGACAAGGAGCACTGCGAGGCGCAGCCGTCGCTCTGGGACGCGCTCGGCCTCCGCGGCAACCAGTCGGGCGCAATCTCGTTCACCGACGTCGAGATCCCCGGGACGCAGATCGTCGGCCCCGAGGGCGACGGCGCGACCTCGAACGACGAGGCGGTCGACCCGTGGTTCCTGATCGGCTCCTCGTCGGTCTGGAACGGCCTCGCGCTCGGCGCGATCGACATCGCGAAGCGCCACACGACGCGGAAGAAGCACGTCGACGTCGGCATGCGGGTCGCCGACTACCCGACGATCCAGGACTACGTGGGTCAGGCGGTGATGGAGACGAACGCCTCGCGCCTCTTCGTCTTCTCCGTCTCGCAAGCGTTCGACGAGGCGACCCAGAACAACACCATCACGCTCGAGCCCGGCGCCCTCGCCCGCGGCAACTTCCTCCACTGGGCGTGGCAGATCAAGTTCGTCGCCGCCCAGAACACCGCCAAGGTCGTCGACAAGATGCTCCACGCCTGCGGCGGCTCGGGCTACAAGCGCGACATGGAGCTCGAGCGCTACCTCCGGGATGCGAAGGCCGGCTGGGTGATGGGGCCGACGAACGAGGTGCTGCGCCAGTTCGTCGGCAAGGCCGTGCTCCTCGGGTTCGACTCGCTGGACTACTGGAACCAGTCGTACAACCGGCGCGCGGTCGAGAACGAGATCAAGAAGCTCGACGCCGCGGGCAAGCGCGAGCTCGCCGAGCAACTGGTGACCGAGGCCGAGGCGCAGGAAGCCAAGGAGCCGGCGAAGGCCTGACGTGGCGACCGCTGCGCGCCCGCGCCTTCTCGTCCCCGGGCTCGTACCGCTCGATCCGGCCCGCGAGCGGCACCGCGTGCGGCGCGGCGCGGCAACCGCGATCGAGCTCGCCCCGGACGACCGGCTGACGGTCCGCGACCTCGACGGCGGTCAGCGTGCCGAGCTGACCGCCCTTGCGGCGGGCGTCGAGGCCTTCGACGGGCTCGGCATCGCGCCGGACGGCGTCGCGAGCCGGCTCCGCTCGCTCGTCGGGTCGCGCGAGGACGGAGCAGGAGAGATCGTCGCGGCCGTCGCGGCACGCGGGCACGACCCCGCCGACGCGCGCGCGGCAGTCCTCTTCGGCACCGAGTCGCCGCCGGGAGCCGAGGTGACCCTGCGCGCGACGACCCCGATGCTCGTGGTCGTCGGCGCACCCGACGCCGAGGCGTCGCTCTTCGACGGCGGCGTTCCCGCATCCGATCTCGAGCTCGAGGTCGCGCGGGCGCGGCCGCGCGAAGCCCTCGAGCCGCGCCTCCCGGAGCCGCTCGCCGAGCCGCGCCTCGACTTCCAGGTCGACCGCGCCTCCGCGCTCGCCTACGAGGTGCGCGCCGGCGAGTACATCCAGGTGATCGACGTGCAGGGGCGGCAGTGCTCCGACTTCCTCGCCTTCAACGCCGGGAAGCTCCAGGAGGGCAAGGAGCGTGGGCTCGACTCGACCGCCACCCGGTCGCTCATGGGCAGCGCGTATCCGCGCCCCGGTCTCTACTCGAAGTTCTTCGACCACGACCTCGAGCCGCTCGTCGAGGTGGTTCGCGACACGGTCGGCCGCCACGACACGTTCGGGCTCGCGTGTACCGCGAAGTACTACGAGGACAGGGGGTACTTCGGGCACGTGAACTGCTCGGACAACTTCAACGGAGAGCTCACGCGGTACACGATCGAGCCGCGCAAGGGCTGGCCCGCGGTCAACTTCTTCTACAACACCGGGTTCGACGCGCACAACGCGTACGTCCTCGACGAGCCGTGGTCGCGACCGGGCGACTACGTCCTCCTCCGCGCCTCGGCCGACCTCGTCTGCCTCTCGAGCGCCTGTCCGGACGACATCGACGCCGCGAACGCGTGGGATCCGACCGAGATCCATGTGCGCGTGTACCCGGCGAAGGAGCGCTTCTCGGCGGCGATCGCGCGTCGCGTGACGCCCGCCTCCGAGCCGAAGCTCACGCGTGAGACGGGCTTCCACACCCGCACGTCGCAGCTCACCTCGCGCCTCACCGAGTACAACGGCTACTGGCTCCCGACGTCGTTCGACAACCACGGCGCGGTCGACGAGTACTGGGCCTGCCGCGAGCGGGCGGCGATCATGGACCTCTCGCCGCTCCGCAAGTTCGAGGTGCTGGGCCCGGATGCCGAGGCGCTTCTCCAGTGGGTGCTGACGCGCGACGTGCGGAGGCTCGCCGACGGCCAGGTGGTCTACACGGCGATGTGCAACGAGACGGGCGGCATGCTCGACGACGGCACGCTCTTCCGCCTCGGGCCCGACAACTTCCGCTGGATCTGCGGCTCGGACTACGGCGGCGTCTGGCTGCGCGAGCAGGCAGAGCGGCAGGGATTCCGGGTCTGGGTGAAGGAGTCGACCGACGACCTCCACAACATCGCGGTGCAGGGCCCCCTCTCGCGCGAGATTCTCGCGCCGCTCCTCTGGACGTCGCCCGCGCAGACGCCGTTCGCCGAGCTCAGGTGGTTCCGGTTCTCGGTCGCGCGCCTCGACGGGCCGGCGGGCGCACCCCTCGTCGCGTCCCGGACGGGCTACTCCGGCGAGCTCGGCTACGAGCTCTTCTGTCACCCGAAGGACGCCGCGACGCTCTGGGACCGCGTCATGGAGGCCGGCGCGCCCCACGGCCTGACGCCGCTCGGGCTCGACGCGCTCGACATGCTGCGGATCGAGGCGGGCCTCGTCTTCCCGGGGGTCGAGTTCGACGACCAGGTCGATCCCTTCGAGGCCGGGATCGGCTTCACCGTGACCGCGGAAAAGACCGACGACTACGTCGGTCGCGAGGCGCTCGCGGACCGGCGCGCGCATCCCCAGCGCGTGCTCGTCGGGCTCGAGCTCGAGGGGAGCGAGACCGGCTGCCACGGCGACTGCGTCCACGTCGGGCGGTCGCAGGTCGGCGTCGTCACTTCCGGGACGCGCTCGCCGGTGCTCGCGAAGAACATCGCGCTCTGCCGGATGGCCGTGCAGTACGCCGAGCCGGGCACCGAGGTCGAGGTCGGCAAGCTCGACGGTCACCAGAAGCGGATCCCCGCCACCGTCGTGCGCTTTCCGTTCTACGACCCAGAGAAGACCCGCCCTCGCTCGTGACGCCGGTCGAGGCGCTGACGGAGGGGCAGGTCGCGGCGTTCCACCGCGACGGGTTCGTGATCGTCGAGGAGGGGCTCGTCTCGGATCGCGCCCTGGAGCTTCTCCGCGGTCGATACGAGCGGCTGTTCGACGGCGAGTACGAGACGGGCATCAAGCCGGACGAGGTCAACTGGGTGCCGGGCCGCGATCCCGAGGATCGCACGCGGCAGATCTGCAACGGCTGGCGCGCCGACGGTGTCGTCGCGGCGCAGGTGCTCCACGAGCGCACCGGCCGGGTCGCGTCCCAGCTCTCGGAGTGGACGGGCGTGCGGATGCTCCAGGACAACGTCCTCTGGAAGCCGCCCGGCACGAAGGCGATCGGGTTCCACCAGGACGCCTCCTACGCGGGATATCTCGTGCCGCCGGTGATGCTGACCTGCTGGCTCTCGCTCCACGAGACGACGGCCGACGCGGGGCCCGTCGAATACGTCCGCGGCTCGCACCTGTGGCCCGTCTCTCCGCCCGAGCGCTCGCAGTTCCATGCTCCCGAGGACTGGCTCGCGCCCGCCCGCGGGGCCGCTCCCGAAGGAACAGAGCTCCAGGTCGTCCCCGTCGTCGTGAAGCCCGGCGGCGGCGCCTTCCATCACGGCCTCTGCTGGCACGGCTCGGCGCCCAACACGAACGCGACGGTCGCCCGCATGGCGCTCGTGTCGCACATGATCCCCGCCGACGCGCGCTTCCACCACGAGAACGTCGACCTGATCTACTCGCGCTACCGGAAGCAGGGCGATCTCTCCCTCGACGAGTCTTTCTTCCCGGTCATGTGGCACCAGACGGGCTACCGCACGCCGTGGCTCGACGACCTGCCCGCCATCGACTAGGTGCTCAGGCGCTCAGGCGGTCTCGCGGAACCGCGCGGCGAGGATCTCCAGCAGGGCGATCGCAGCGCGCGGCGACTCCTCGAGTGCCGCGAGCAGGTTCTCGCGGCGCACCGCGATGCACCGTACGTCGGTCTCGGCCGTGATCGTCGCCATCCGCCCGGCGCCCGGGTCGAGCACCTCGATCTCCCCGATCAGCGTGCCCGCGCCGCGCGAGAGCCGGAGGCCCGGCCG
Organism: uncultured Actinomycetes bacterium; assembly: GCA_963734045.1. Taxonomy (GTDB): domain Bacteria; phylum Actinomycetota; class Thermoleophilia; order Gaiellales; family Gaiellaceae; genus Gaiella. Next base: position 506,380 of record CAVTFU010000010.1, read on the forward strand.
CTCGATCGTCACGGTGCCCTCGACGACGGTCAGGAGCTCGTCCGACGACTCTCCGCGCCGCATCAGCACGTCTCCCTCGGCGTATCCCCGCTCGCTGCCGCGGTGCAGGATCTGCTCGAGCAGCTCCGGCGGCAGCACGCCGAAGAGCTCCGGGTCGGTGACGATCCGCTCGTACCGGCCGCCGTGGAAGAGGAGCGGGCGTCCTTCCCCGTAGCGCGCATACTCCACGTGGCCGAGGAAGAGGGAGTGGTCGCCGCCCCAGTAGGAGCGGACGACGCGCGCGACGAGGTGGGCGAGCGCGCCGTCGACGAGGGGCGTCTCGCGGACGATCTCGAACCGCGGCTCGGGAACGTCACCGGGACCCCGGCCCGCAAAGCGATCCGAGAGGTGCGCCTGGCCGGCGGCGAGCACGCTGACGCCGAAGCGCGTGCCCTCGTGGAGCATCGAGCAGAGCCGGGCCCTCCGGTCGAGTGAGACGAGCACGAGCGGGGGCGAGAGAGACACCGACATGAACGCATTGACCGTCATCCCGTGCACCTGCTCCGCGTGTCGCGTCGTCAGGACGGTGACGCCCGTCGCGAACATCCCGAGCGTGCGCCGGAAGGCGAGTGCCGGATCGCCTTCGAGCTCCCCGACGTCCAGCCGCTCCGACTCGGGCACGTCGAACGGCCGCTCGCCGCTGAGGCCGGCGCCCGTCGTCAGCGGGACGTCGAACTCGTCGGGCAGCACGCTCACGCGCCGATTCTCGCACGCGATGTTCCTCTAACGTCCGCGCGCGTGAGCTGCTTCGAGCTCGAGGCCACCGACGGCGCGGCCCGCGCCGGCGTCGTGGCGACCGCGCACGGGCCGATCCCGACGCCCGCGTTCATGCCGGTGGGGACGAAGGCGACGGTGAAGAGCCTCCATCCGGACGAGGTGCGCGCTCTCGGGGCGCACGTCGTGCTCGGCAACACGTACCACCTCCACCTGCGGCCGGGCGAGGACGTCGTCGAGGAGGTCGGCGGGCTGCACGCGTTCTCGGGCTGGAACGGCCCGATCCTCACCGACTCCGGCGGCTTCCAGGTGTTCTCGCTGCGCGACACGCTCGTCGCGGTCGACGACGACGGCGTCACGTTCCGCTCCGTCTACGACGGCGGCGAGGAGCGGCTCACGCCGGAGAGCGTCGCGGAGATCCAGCGCCGGCTCGGGTCGGACATCGCGATGTGCCTCGACATCTGCCCGCCCGCCGACGCGACGGTGGCCGAGCATGCGGAGGCGGTGCGCCGGACGCAGCTCTGGGCCGAGCGCCAGGTCGACGCGCCGCGCGCGCCGGGGCAGCTGCGCTTCGGGATCTCCCAGGGCGGGACGGACCCGGGGTTGCGCGGGACGTCGCTCGAGGGCGTCGCGGCGCTGCCGTTCGACGGCTTCGCCCTCGGGGGCCTCGCGGTGGGGGAGAGCCGCGCGGAGATGCTCGAGACCGTCGCCTGGGCGGCGCCGGCGCTGCCGGCCGACCGGCCGCGCTACTTCATGGGCCTCGGCGACGCGGAGGGGATCCTCGAGGTCATCGCGCGCGGAGTCGACATGTTCGACTGCGTGCTGCCGACCCGCACCGCGCGGACCGGGTCGGCGCTGACCGCGCGGGGGAGGCTCAACCTCAGGAACGCGCAGTTCGCACGCGACCCGCGGCCGCTCGAGGAGGGCTGTGGCTGCCCCGCCTGCGAGCGGTTCTCGCGCGCGTTCGTGCGCCACCTCGTCAACCAGCGCGAGCTTCTGGGGCTGCGGCTCCTCACGCTGCATAATCTGTGGTTCACGTTGAGACTGACCGCCGGTGCGCGGGATGCGATCACCCGCGGAGCGTTCGACGCCTTCCGGCGGGACGCGCTCGCGTCGCTCGCCGCCGGCCCGAAGGAGGAACCTTGGCAAGCCTGATCCTGCTCCTCGCGATGTTCGTGCTGTTGTGGGCGCTCCTCATCCGGCCCCAGCGCCGCCGGCAGTCCGAGCAACAGCGGCTGCTCTCGTCGGTCGAGCCCGGTGACGAGATCCTCACCGTCGGAGGCCTTTACGGGATCGTCCGCGAGATCGACGAGGAGGACGACCTGATCGTCGAGATCGCCGATGGGATCCAGGTGCGGATCGCGCGGCGGGCGATCGGCGGGGTCGTGAAACCCGAGGACGAGGACGACGACGAGGTCGTCGAAGAGCCCGATGATGAAGGTGACGTTGTCGATTCCGAGGATTCCGTGAGCGTCGAGGCTCCCGAGGACACTGCAGCTCTCGACCGCCGCTAACCTGAGCGCCCGCAGATGACCCGCCGCGCAGCAGTCTTCGTCGTCGCACTCGTCGCCGCGGCCCTCGTCGGGGTCGGGCTGCTCGTGATCCCCGGGTCGCCGCTCGAGCAGCGCCCGACGCTCGGCCTCGACCTCCAGGGCGGGCTCGAGGTGACGCTGCAGGCCGTTCCGCCGCGTGATCGGGACCTCACCGAGGAGGACCTCGACCGCTCCGTGTCGATCATGCGCGACCGCGTCGACCGCCTCGGCGTGTCCGAGCCCGAGATCCGGACCCAGGGCTCGGACCAGATCTCGATCCAGCTGCCCGGCGTGAAGGACCCCGCCGCGGCGGCGGAGATCATCGGCAAGACCGCGCAGCTCGAGCTCTTCGACCTCGAGTCCAACCTCGTCGCGCCGTCGATCGACGCCCGCACGCGCCAGCCGATAGCGACGCCGAAGCTCTACGACCTGCTCGCCGGCCAGCAGGCGCTCGCCGCGAGGGGCGAGCCCGACACGTACTACGTGTTCGAGACGAAGGGCAAGAAGCTCGTGCGCGGCCCGGTCGCGTCGAAAGAGGCCGCGCTGTCGAAGTGGAACGGGAAGCTCCCGCCGGGTCACAAGCTCTTTGCGGTGCCGCCCGAGACCATCGTCGTGAAGTGCGGTATCGGGGAGGTCGTCTGCCCCGGCGTCGCGCAGGAGAGCCCGACCAGCGACTCGTGGTACCTCCTCCGGTTCACGCCGCCCGAGGTGCCCGAGATGACCGGTGAGGACCTCGAGCTCTCGGGCACGCGGCAGGACTTCGACACGCGCACCGGTGAGCCGATCGTGCTCATGGACTTCACCGGCTCCGGCGCCGAGAAGTTCGAGGACATCACGCGAGAGGTCGCACAGCGCGGCAAGCTCCTCTTCAACTCGGTCGGCGGCGGGCAGGGCGACTACCGCAGCTGGCTGCAGCACTTCGCGATCGTGCTGGACCGCGAGATCAAGTCGTGGCCCACGATCGACTTCGAGGAGTACCCCGGCGGGATCACCGGCTCGAACGGCGCGCAGATCTCGGGCCTCGCGGACATCGGCGAGGCGAAGAACCTCGCACTCGTCCTCCAGACGGGTGCGCTCCCGGTCGAGTTCCGGTCGCTCGAGCAGACAGCGATCTCGGCGACGCTCGGCAAGGACTCGCTCCAGGAGGCGAAGCTCGCCGCGCTCGTCGGCCTGCTCGCGGTCGCGATCTTCCTGCTCGTCTTCTACCGCTTCCTGGGCGTCGTCGCCGTCGTCGGGCTCATCGTCTACGCCGCGATCCTCTACGCCGCGATCCTCATCTTCAACGTCACCCTGACTCTTCCGGGGATCGCCGGCCTCGTGCTCACCCTCGGTGTCGCCGCGGACGCGAACATCGTCATCTTCGAGCGCATCAAGGAGGAAGTGCGCGCCGGGCGCTCCGTGCGGTCGGCGATCCAGACGGGCTACACGAAGGGCTTCGCGACGATCGTCGACGCGAACGTCGTCACGGCGATCACCGCGATGGTCCTGTTCGCCGTCGCGACGGCGAGCGTCCGCGGCTTCGCGTTGATGCTGCTCGTCGGTACGGCGATCTCGATGCTGACCGCCGTCGTCGCCACCCGGGCCTTCCTCGCCGTCCTCGCGGGCATGAAGCTCCTCGACAGCCCGCGGCTGATGGGCGCCTCCGGCGGCGGGATCCCCCGCTGGCTGAAGCTCGACTACATCGGCCGGCGCAACACGTGGTTCGCGATCTCCGGCGCGGTGGTGCTCCTCTCGATCGGCGCGATCGCGGTCAAGGGCCTGAACCTCGGGATCGACTTCAAGGGGGGCACCCAGGTCACCTTCGCGACACCGCAGCCGGTCTCGCTCGAGGACGTCCGCGCGCAGGCGGGGAAGATCGGCCAGGCGGGCGCCCAGATCCAGGGCATCGGGGTCTCGACGAACGACGAGTACCGCCAGTTCCGCATCCGCACCGAGTCGATCACGACGAGCGAGGTGCGCTCGCTCCAGACGAACCTCGCCTCGGCCGTCGACGCGGAGGCGTTCGGGGTCAAGAACGTCTCGGCGAGCTTCGGCCGTCAGATCGCCCGCGGGGCGGTCCTCGCGATCATCGTCTCGCTCCTCCTGATCGTCGGCTACATCTCGCTTCGCTTCCAGTGGAAGTTCGCGTTGCCGGTGCTGGTCGCCCTCGCGCACGACGTGCTGATCACGATCGGCATCTACGCCCTGCTCGGACGGGAGGTGACCACCGCGACGGTCGCCGCGGTGCTGACGGTGCTCGGGTACTCGATCTACGACACGATCATCATCTTCGACCGGATCCGGGAGAACATCCCGCTGATGAAGCGCGCGTCCTTCCGCGTGATCGGGAACGTGTCGCTCTGGGAGACGATCCCCCGCTCGCTCGCGACGACCTTCATCACGCTCGTCCCGATCGCGTCGCTCTGGCTCTTCGGCGGCGACACCCTCAAGGACTTCGCCTTCGCCCTGCTCGTCGGGATCGGCGCCGGCGCCTACTCCTCGATCTTCATCGGCGCGCCGATGCTCGCGATCTTCAAGGAGCGCGAGCCGGAGTACGCACGCCGCCGGGACGACGAGGGCGCAGTCGACGTGTCGGTCGGAGGTGTGCTCCTCGAGACGCCCGCGGCGCCGGCGGCGGCGGTTCCGGTGCCCGCTCCCGTGGCGCCGGTCACCCAGGCGGACGCGCCGGCGCCCGCCGCCGGGTCGGCTTCCCGCGAGCGGCGCCAGGCCCGCCGCAGCGGCCGTCGGCCTCACGGCCGCGCTCGCTGACCGCCCGCGTTCGTGGACCAGCCGCCTAAGATGGCGGCATGAGCGACGAGCGCGCCGACACCCCCCGTCCGGTCGCGGAGCTCCTGCTCGCCGGCCTCGGCTTCGCGAGCCTCGGCGTCGAGGCTGCCGAAGAGCTCGCGGACGATCTCGCCCGCAGGGTCGGCGTCGACCGCGACGCCATGCGCGGCGCGGTCCAGGACACGCTCCAGGCCTGGCGACGCGAGGCGGATCGGCTCGGCGAGCGGCCCGCAGAGGCGCTCGACGGGGCGATCGCGCGGTCGGGCCTCGCACGCCGGGAGGAGGTCGAAGACCTCACGCTGCGCGTCGCGCAGCTGGAGCATCGCCTGCGGCTCCTCGAGAGCGACCCGACCGCGGCCGCCGTCACCGTCGCCGACTGACGGCAGCAGCTGTGGCCGGCGAGTCGCAGCGCAGCCTCGGCCGGATGACGGAGATCGGGCGCGTCGCCACGCGGCACGGCTTCGGCTACCTGCTCGACCGGCGGCGCGCCGCAGACGCCGAGCCGGACGCCGATCGCGGCCGACGTCTCCGGGAGATGCTCGACGAGCTCGGCCCGACGTTCGTCAAGTTCGGACAGCTGCTCTCCACGAGACCCGACGTGGTTCCGCCCGACGTGGTCATCGAGCTGCAGAAGCTCCAGGACGACGTGTCGCCCTTCCCGATCTCCGACGTCGAGCGCGTCGTCCAGGAGGAGCTGGGCCTCACGATCGAGCGGGCGTTCCTCGACTTCGACGAGCGCCCGATTGCGGCCGCCTCGATCGGGCAGGTGCATCGCGCGACCCTCCCGACGGGCGCCGACGTGGTGGTGAAGGTGCAGCGCCCCTCGGCGCCGCGGCAGATCGAGTCAGACCTCCGGTTGATGGCGTCCGCCGCCAGGCTGGTGCGCGAGCGCGTGCGCCAGCTCGACTTCCTCGACGCGGGCGAGCTCGTCGACGAGTTCGGCCGCTCGATCCGCCAGGAGCTCGACTACCAGCAGGAAGGCCGGAACGCGGAGACGTTTCGGCGCAACTTCGCGGGAGACGAGCGCGTCGCCGTCCCACGGGTGTGGTGGCGATACACGACCAGCCGGCTCCTGACGCTGGAGCGCCTCGAAGGCACCCACGTCCGCGATCTCGACCTGAGCACGTGGACCGGGGAGGACCGGCGCGACCTGGCGCACCGGCTCACGGACGCCTGGATGACCATGATCTTCCGCCACGCCTTCTTCCACGGCGATCCGCACCCTGCGAACATCCTCCACCTCGACGACGGCCGGCTCGGGCTCGTCGACTTCGGTCTCGCGGGACGGCTCACGGACGCCGACATGGGGCGGCTGACGCGCCTCTTCGTCGATGCCGCCACCGAGAACGTCTCGGCGCTGCCGCGCCGGCTGGCCGACCTCGGCGTGCGCTTCTCGCACGACCGGGAGGACGAGCTGCGGGCGCGCCTCGAGGAGCTCTACTACCGCTACTACGGCTCGCGCCTCGCGGACATCGACCCGATCGAGGCGATCCGCGAGGGGCTCGGCGCTGATCTACGCGATGAACCTGCGGCTGCCGACGCGGTTCGTGATCCTCGACAAGACGCTCGCGACGCTCGGCTCGGTCGCCGTCGAGGTGTATCCGGACTTCAACGTCTTCGAGGTCGCCCGGCCGTATGCGAAGCAGCTGATCGCCGACCGGTTCTCGCCCAAGCAGCTCGCTCTGCGCACCCGCCGTCAGGCGCAGGAGCTCACCGAGCTCGCCCTCGACATGCCGCGACAGGTGCACGACGTGCTCAACGAGCTGCGCGACGGCGAGATGTCGGTCCGGATCTCGAACCCCGGCATCGACGACCTCGCCCACCACATGGACGTCGCCGTCAACCGGATCGCGGTAGCGCTCGTGATCCTCGGCGGCCTCGTCGGCTCATCGCTGATCGGCGTCCTCGCCGAGGACGGGCCGCAGCTCCTCGGGCTCCATCTGCTCTCGGTCGTCGGCTTCGTGATGTCGGGCGCCTTCGGCGTCTGGCTGCTCTGGGGCGTCCTCCGCAGTGGACGGCTGTGAGCCGCCGCGTGTCTCGGTCTACGGCACTGTCAGTGACTCGACGGCCCCGCTGACGGTCAGGCCCGGCTGAGGGCCGCCGGCGATCGCCCAGACGCGGCCGCGCAGCGTAACGACGCCGAGCCCGTGCCGGGGGGTGGGGAGGTCGGGGAGCCGCGTCCACTGACGCGCGCCCGGGCGAAGCGCCCACACCGAGCGGTTGGTACCGGCCGGGGACTCCCCGCCGATCGAGACGAGTCGGCCCGCGATCGCGGCTGCGCCGGTCCCGCCACGGGGGTCGGGAAGGTCGGGGAGGCGCGCCCAGCGATTCGTGCGCGGGTCGTAGGCCTCGACCGTGCCGAGGTTCGTGTCGTAGCCGGCGAGCCGGCCGCCGACGGCGAAGACGCGACCGCCGAGCGACGTCGCGGCGAGATGCTCGCGAGGTCGCGGTCCGCGGACCGCACGCCAGCGCATCGTTCGCAGGTCGAGCACCAGCGCGCGGGTCGCGAGGCCCGAGCCGGTCCGACCGCCGAGCACCCAGACGCGGCCGTCCGCGGTCGCCGCCGCGGCCGCAGCCGCGCGCTCCTCCGGTGGTGCCGGAAGGCTCCGCCAGCGGCGTCCGTCGTAGAGGAACGCCGCGCGAAGCGGCGCGCGGTCCGCGCCGTAGCCGCCGACGACGACGACGCGGCCGCGCCAGGAGGCCGCGGCCGCGTGGTCGACCGAGACCGGGAGATCGGGAAGCCGTGACCACGTGTCTCGCACCGTGTCGTACGCGTCGACGCGACGGGAGTTCCCTCCGCTCGCGAGGAAGCCTCCGGCGACGACGATGCGGTTCCCGAGCGGCGCGGCAGCGACTTCGGTGCGCGGCTCCTCGAGCGAGGCGCCCGTGACCCAGGCGGCCAGCGCGACGGCTGTCGCCAGAAGCCCGATCACGTGGCCGGCCCCAGCCAGCGTAGGAGCTCGGCGTTCACGCGCTCCGGTGCCTCGTTCTGGCAGAAGTGCCCGGCGTCCTCGATCCACACCACCTCCGGAACGTTGCCGTCGGCGAGCGTCCGGCGCAAGACCTCGGGGCCGACGAGCTCGCGGTCGAGGAACCGGTCCTCGACGCCCCACAGGACCAACGTCGGGGCGGAGACCCGCGGCGCCGGGCCGCGTCGGCCCGGACGGAGCGTGCGCCGGAACGCGACTCGATACCAGTCGATCGCGGCCTTCGCCCGGCCCGGCCGCGCGAACGCGGCGCGGTACGCGTCCAGTTCCTCCTCCGGCCACGCGTCGCGGCGGTGCGAGCCGCCGACGAGCGCGCGGGCGACCGCGGCCGCGCCGTCCGCGGCCAGCCGGCGCTCGGGAAGCCAGGGCAGCTGGAAGAAGAGGATGTAGCGCGACTTCCTGCGTTGCGAGCGCGACGTGCGCATCGCGTGGAAGAGCGCCGCGGCGGGCGGGCAGTTGATCGCGACGAGCCGCTCGACGACCTCGGGCTGACGCGCCGCCGTCGCCCACGCGACGGCGCCGCCCCAGTCGTGCCCGACGAGGGTCGCCCGCTCGCGGCCGAGGGCCGCCACGAGGCCCGTGACGTCCCGCGTGAGCGTGCCGACGTCGTACGGCCCGCGCAGCTCCGTGCCCCCGTAGCCGCGCAGGTCGGGGGCGACCGCGCGGTACCCGGCTCCGGCGAGCGCCGGAAGCTGATGCCGCCACGAGCGGGAGAGCTCCGGAAAGCCGTGCAGGCAGAGGACGAGCGGGCCGTCCTCGGGCCCCGCGGCGAGCGCGTGGAAGCGGATGCCGTTCGCCGTGAGGGCGAGCTCGTCGGTGACTGGCTCGTCGGGACGCATGTGGGCGAATCGTCACACACCCGGCCCAATGGACATCTGGCGAAGCACCGCCCGGCCGTCTAGCGTCGAAGCGTGGCCGCGAGCGCCGTTCTCCTCGCCGAGCACGAGGCGGAGTCGAGGGAGTACCTCGAGCATCACCTGCGCGCGGACGGCTTCACGGTGTTCGAGGCCGGCTGGACCGCGCGTGCGCTCGACCTGGCGGAGCGTCTCCTTCCCGATCTCGTGATCGCGGGCGAGCGCCGACCTCTGTCGGCGCCTGCGCGCGGGCGAGCCCGGCCGCACCTGGAATCGGAACGTGCCGGTGATCGTCCTCACCGAGCCGGGCGCCGACCCGATCGTCCGTGTGCGTGCGCTCGAGAACGGCGCGGACGACGCGGTCCCGCGAGACGTCTACCTCGAGCTCCTGGCCCGCGTCCGGGCGCTGCTCCGGCGCGCGACGCTCGGGCAGGCGGACGTGGTCGAGGCCGGGCAGCTCGTCGTCGACCACCGGTCGCGCCAGGTGCGGGTCGGCGAGGTCGCGGTACGCCTCTCCGGCCGGGAGTTCGAGCTCGCGGCGAAGCTCGCGAGCGATCCGCACCGGGTCTTCACGAAGAGCGAGCTCCTGCGTGACGTGTGGGGGATCCGCGGCAACGGGATCCGGACGCGGACCGTCGACTCCCACGCGTCGCGCCTGCGCCGCAAGCTCGAGGCCGTCGGCGCGGAGGACGTCGTCGTCAACGACTGGGGCGTCGGCTACCGGTTGCTCGCGTAGGCGCGCGAGGTATCTCGCCCCCTACAGGATCGCGCCTTCGAGGCGCAGCAGGTGCTCCTTGCGCTCGAGGCCGCCGCCGTAGCCGACGAGGCTGCCCGTCGAGCCGACGATCCGATGACAGGGGAGGACGATCGGCACGGGATTCCGGTTCATCACCATCCCGACGGCGCGGGCTGCACGCGCGTTCCCCGCACGGGTCGCAAGCTGCCCGTACGTCGCCGTCTGCCCGTACGGGACCTTCGCGAGCTCGTCGAGGACCGCGACCGCGAAGGGTGCCTGCCCACGGAGGTCGAGCTCGAGGTCGAAGGCCTTGCGCCGTCCGGCGAAGTAGTCGTCGAGCTCGCGGCGGGTGTCGTCGAGCGCGCGGGGCGCGCGAAGGACACGGGGCCCGGCGAGGCGCGCGAGCCGCTCGAGCTCCTGCTCGGGGTCGGGGTCGTACGTGATCCGGGCGAGACCCCGGTCGGTGACCGCGGCGAGCAGCGGGCCGAGCTCGCTCTCGATGACGTCGTAAGCGGCATCGAGGAGCCCGGCACGCGCAGCGGTCTCGCGAAAGCGGCTGTCGAGGTCGGCGGGAACGGTCATCAGGCCCTCCTTCGGAGTCGCCTGCACGCCGGAGGAGGCCGCCTGGCGGGCGGCGTCCGGGCTGGAGTCCAGCGCGGCGGCGATCTGGTCGTAGTCGAGGTCATAGCCGTAGCGCAGCACGACGGCGGCGCGTTCCTTCGGCGGCAGCGTGTCCGTGAGGAACGCGAGCTCCTCGTAGGCGGGGCGGCCGTCGAGATGCGGCACCTCCTGGAGCTCGTCGGTCGGCTCGCCGGCGCGACGATGGGCGTCGATGGCGACGCGCTCGGCGATCGTCAGCACCCACGCGCGCAGGTGCTCGCCGTGCCGGAGCCTGTCGTACGCCCGCAGGGCACGGAGAAAGGTCTCCTGGAACGCGTCGTCGGCGCGGTCACGGCCGAGCCTGCGTCGCAGGAGCGCCAAGAACCTCGCCCGAGCGCTCGGCGTAGAACGCCTCGAACGGCGGAATCGTCGCCACGGCCTCCATCATCGTGGGAAACGCCGGGAACCGTCCCCGTGTGAGACGGCGACAGGCCGGCGGCGAAGCGTCAGACTCCCGGCATGCGGGTCGCCGTGGTCGGGCACGTCGAATGGATCCGCTTCGCGCGGGTCGATCGCGTGCCGAAGCCGGGAGAGATCGCGCACTCGTTCGAGGACTGGGAGGAGGCGGGAGGCGGTGGCGCCGTCGCCGCGGTGCAGCTCGCACTCCTGGCGGACGAGGCGCATCTCTTCACGTCGCTGGGAGAGGACGCCCTCGGCCGGCGCTGCAAGTCCGAGCTCGAGTCGCGCGGCGTCATCGTCCACGACGGGACCGACGAGCGGCCGCAGCGCTGGGCACTGACCCACGTCGACGAGCGAGGCGAGCGAACGATCACCACGGTCGGACCGAAGCTCCGACCACGGGGCCACGACGACCGCCTGCCCTGGCACGAGCTCGCGTCGATGGATGCGGTGTTCTTCGGCGCGGGCGACGTCGATGCGCTCGCCGTCGCCCGGCGCGCGAACGTCCTGACCGCGACCACGCGAGAGCTCGAGGTTCTGAAGCGCGGCGGGATCGAGCTCGACGCGCTGATCGGCAGCGGCGCCGACGAGTCGGAGCGCTACCACGCGGGCGACCTCGACCCCTCCCCGCGGCTCGTGGTGACCACCGCCGGGGCGCTCGGCGGCTGGACGCAGCCGGGCGGGCCCTTCACGGCGGCCGACCTGCCGGGCGAGATGCTGGATGTGTACGGCGCGGGGGACAGCTTCGCCGCGGGCCTGACCTTCGCGCTGGGCGCGGGCCGCGACACGGCGGAGGCGGTCGCCTTCGCCGCCCGCTGCGGTGCGGCCGCGCTCGCCGGGCGGGGCGTCTCGCCACGCCACGTGCCTCTCGGCTGACCGAAGCGCTCCGTCGGGCGTGGCCCGCGTCAGCCGCAGGTGGCCTCCTGCAGGAGCTCGTCGAAGCGCTCTGCCACCGTGGGCGTGAACGGGTACGCGTTGGCTGCCACCACCACGACCCGGTCGCCGCGAACGCGCACCACGGTGACGGTCCCGAGCAGGTTGCCCGTGTGGCCGAGGACGTCGCCGCAAGGTGTCCGGCGCCTCGCGAGCCCGAGGCCGTATCGCCTGCCCTCCGCCGGCGCCATGCGTGACGCGAGCCCGCGGTTCGAGAGAATCGTGAAGAAGCGATCGAGGTCCGCGGCCGTCGAGACGACCGCAGCGGCCGCCCACGCCGAGGTGGCCGGACGCCGGCTCGTGTCGAACGGCGTCCCGGTGGCGACGCCGTCGCGAGCCGCCAGCGCATGGCCGTGGAGGTGCGGCCCGGGCACGAGGCCCGGCTCGAAGGTCGTCTCGTCGAGCCCGAACGGCGCGAAGACGTGGCGACGCAGCAAGGTGCCGAGCGGCCGGCCGGTCGCCGCCTCGAGCACGAGCCCGAGGGCCAGGTAGTTGGTGCTCGAGTACGCGTACCCTCGCGACCGCTCGCGGCGGTCCGCGAGCTCGACGAGCGTCCGTGGCGGCAGGTCGTCGCGGAGCAGCGCCGGGTCCGACGTGTAGTCGAAGAGCCCCGCGGTGTGCATCAGGAGAGCGCGGAGCGTCACCCGCTCGCCGTCGTGCAGGAGCCCGGGCAGGTGGCGCGCAACCGGATCGTCGAGCGAGACGATGCCGCGGTCAGCGAGCTTCGAGGGCGAGCACCGCCACGAACGTCTTCGTGACGCTGCCGACCCGAAACCGGATGCCGGGCGTCGCCTCGCCGCGGGCGAGCTCGATCGTCTCGCGGCCGTTGCGGACCCGGACGAGCGCCCCCGGCATGCCCGCGGCGACGAGCGCCTCGAGGGACGGCTCGATCCCGGCGTCGTCGTCGGCGCGGAGCGTCGCCGCCGCCACGGCGACCGTCGCGAGGACGGCGGCAGCCCCGAGGGCCACGAGGGGGAGCCGGCGCATGACGGTTGCGAATCTACGCCTTGCGCCGCGCGTCGGCCCGACTTGGAGGCAGAACGAGAGGGGTCTTGCCAAGTGGGGAGAAGTGGCGTAAAGTGGGGCAGCGTGGAGACCAGGGATCGGATCAACCGCGCGCCCGAGCGATGTTCATCGGCACCTACGAGCACACGATCGACGAGAAGAGCCGGCTCACCCTGCCTGCGCGGTTCCGCGACGTGCTCGGTGAGGGCGTCGTCCTCGCGCGCGGGCTGGACGGCAACGTCGCCGTCTATCCCCGGGAGACGTGGAAGGTGACGGTCGAGCAGCGGATGGCCGCGCTCGACCCCCTCTCGCGTGAAGCCCGCGAGCTGCGCCGTTTTTTCTTCTCCGGGGCCGCCGAGGCGGACGTCGACCGATCGGGTCGGATCCTCGTACCTGCGACGCTCGCGCGCCACGGCGGGCTCGAGCGCGAGGTCGTCGTCGCGGGGAACTACGACCACCTCGAGCTGTGGAGCCCGCCGGCCTGGGAGAAGCACCTGACCGCCGTCGAAGGGAGCGTCGAGCATGCTGCCGAACGTCTTGCCGCACACGGAAGCTGACCACGTCCCCGTCCTCGCGGACGAGGTGCGCGAGCTCCTCGGCGTGCGCCCGGGGGAGACCGTCGTCGACGCCACCTTCGGCGCGGGCGGGCACGCCCGGCTGCTCGCCGAGGATCTCGCGGGCAGCGGGAAGCTCGTGGCGATCGACCGCGATCCGGGCGCGAGGTCGTACTTCGACCGCTTCAAGGCCATGGCCGGTGTCGACGTCCGCTTCCTGCGCGGCGACTTCGCGCTCGTCCTCTCGCAGCTCGCGGCGAACGACGTGAAGGCGGACGCGATCCTGCTCGACCTAGGGATCTCGTCGATGCAGATCGACCGGCCCGAGCGCGGCTTCTCGTACGCGACCGACGCTCCGCTCGACATGCGCATGGACCCCTCGTCCGAGCCCACTGCAGCGGCGATCGTGAACACGTGGGACGAGCGGGAGCTCGTCACGATCTTCCGCCGGTACGGGGAGGAGCGCTTCGCGGCGCCGATCGCCCGGGCGATCCTCCGTCGGAGGACCGACGTGCCGTTCACGCGCACGGGGGAGCTCGTCGACGTGATCAAGCTCGCCATTCCGACGCCCGCGCGATTCGGGGAAGGACATCCCGCCAAGCGCGTCTTCCAGGCGCTCCGCATCGCCGTCAACGACGAGCTCGGCGCGCTCGAGGCGGCGTTGCCCGCTGCGCTTCGCATGCTGCGTCCCGACGGCCGGCTCGCCGTCATCTCCTTCCATTCGCTCGAGGACAGGATCGTGAAGCGCTTCGTCGCCGAGCAGGCAAAGGGCTGCACGTGCCCACCCGACTTCCCGGTGTGCGTGTGCGGCAAGAAGCCGACTCTCCGATCCCTGACGAAGAAGCCGCTGCGCCCGACGCAGCGGGAGGTCGACACCAACCCGCGAGCCGGGTCGGCGCGCCTTCGCGTCGCGGTGAGGGCCTAACCGGTGTCGACGCTCGCGCAGGCCGCCCCCCGGCGGGCACGTGCTGCGAGGGGCGCCTTTCGCGGTGGCGTCGTGTGGATCGTCGCGATCGGGGCGTTGCTCGCGGGCGTCGTGGCGATCAACGTGCTCGTGCTGCGCCTCAACGTCGAGCTCGACGAGCTCCGCCGCACGCGCGCGGAGCTGAAAGCCGAGATCGCCACGACGCGGGCGCAGCTCTCGAGCGCGTCCGCCAACGTCCGCATCAAGCAGCAGGCCGCGACCAAGCTCGGGCTCGTGGAGGCCGACCCCCTCATCACCACTCACCTCGAGCTGGACCGGCGGTGAGCGACCGCGCCGCAAACGGCCGGATCCGCTTCCTCGTGGTGGCGTTCGTCGCCCTGTTCGCCGTCACCCTGGGGCGCGCGGCCTGGGTGCAGATCGTCGAGGGCGGCCGCTACGAGCGTCTCGCGACGCGTCAGCACCGCGAGACGATCGAGATCCCCGCGGCGCGCGGAACGATCTACGACCGCCGGGGGGAGCCGCTCGCGATCGGCGAGCAGGCGACGACCGTCTACGCCGATCCGCGCAACGTCGTCGCGCCGATGAAGGCCGCCGTGAAGGTCGCCGGCGCGCTCGGCCTCGACCCCGACGAGCTCTACCCGACCTTCCGTGACCGCACGAAGCGCTTCGTCTTCGTCGACCGCAAGGCCGACCCGATCAAGGCGAAGGCACTCGAGCGCCTCGGCGTCGCCGGGATCGGCTTCTACCCCGAGGAGCGCCGCAGCTACCCGCAGGGACCGGTCGCCGCCCACGTGCTCGGATACGCCGGAACGGACAACTCCGGGCTCGACGGGCTCGAGCGCTCGCTCGACAAGACGCTGAAGGGACGGTCCGGATACGAGATCGTCGTCCGCGACCCGGCAGGGCGGGCGATCGACGTGGTGAACTCGCGCCGCGAGCGCCCGGGGCGCAACGTCGTCCTGACGCTCGACCACCAGCTCCAGGCGAGCGCCGAGCAGATCCTCTCGAACGCGGTCGCCCGCTGGGGCGCGCAGGGGGCGACGGCGATCGTGATGGAGCCGAAGACGGGCGCGATCCTCGCGATGGCGAACGCGCCGACCTTCGACGCCAACTCGTTCTCGTCGGCGCCCGCCGAGGCGCGCCGGAACCGAGCCGTCACCGATCTCTACGAGCCAGGCTCGACGTTCAAGATCGTGACGGTCGCGGGCGCGCTCGAGGAGAACCTCGTCGCGCCAGACAGCACGTTCCGCCTGGCACCGACGATCAAGGTCGCGGACCGGACGATCCGCGAGGCCCACACCCGCGGGATGGAGACGATGACCGTCCGGCAGATCCTCGCCAACTCGTCGAACGTCGGGACGATCACGATCGCCCAGCGGCTCGGCGGCCCCGGGCTCGCGTCCTGGATCGACCGGTTCGGCTTCGGCAAGCGCACCGGCGTGGACTTCCCGGGTGAGAGCCCGGGGCTCGTGCTGCCATACGACGCGTGGTCGGGCTCGACGATCGGCACCGTCCCGATCGGGCAGGGCATCGCGGTGACCCCGCTGCAGATGGTCAGCGCGTACGCCGCGATCGGCAACGGCGGCGTGATGCCCCCGGCCCACCTCCTCGCGAAGGTCGGGGGCAAGAAGGTGCGGCACGGGAAGGGCCGGCGCGTCGTCTCGCGTCACACGGCGGACCGGATGACGGCCATGTTCCGCGACGTCGTCGTCGAGGGCACGGGCACCGAGGCAGCGATCCCGGGGTACACCGTCGCGGGGAAGACGGGGACGGCGAACAAGGTGCAGAACGGCGTCTACGTCTCGAAGTACGTCGCGTCGTTCGTCGGGCTCGTGCCGGCGCGCAAACCGCGCTTCGCGATCCTCGTGATGGTGGACGAGCCGCGCGGGCAGATCTTCGGCGGCGTGGTGGCCGCACCCATCTTCCGCGACATCGCCCGGTTCGCCCTCCAGTACTTCGAGGTGCCGCCCGACGCACCCGAGTCGAAGCCCGCGACCTCGCTGCTCGCCGCGGCTCTTCCGACGCCGTAGGGGCAGCGGCCGCCCCGGTCGTCGCCCCTACAATCGCCCGGTGGAGCTCGACGCGCTGATCCGCGCGCTCGCGCCCGAAGACGTCGTCGGGGCGCGGCCGGTCGAGATCCTCGACCTCGCCTACGACACCCGCCGTGTCGGTGACGGCTCGCTCTTCTTCTGCGTCCCCGGCGCGACGACCGACGGGCACGGGCTCGCAACCGAGGCGGTCGGCGCCGGCGCGGTGGCGCTCGTCGTCGAGCGGCCGGTCGAAGCGCTCGTACCGCAGCTCGTCGTGGAGAGCGTCCGTGCGGCGATGGCCGTCGCCGCGGACACGTTCTTCGGGACGCCGACCGAGCGGCTCACGGTCGCGGGCGCGACCGGGACGAACGGCAAGACCACGACCGCGTACCTCCTTCGCTCGATCCTCGAGGCCTCCGGCCGGTCGACCGGGCTCGTCGGGACGGTCGAGTGGGTCGTCGGCGGCGAGCGCAGCGCGTCGCCCCACACGACGCCGGAGGCGATCGATCTCCAGCGCCTCTTCGCGGAGATGCTGGCCGCGGGCGACGTAGCCGCGGCGGTCGAGGCGTCGTCCCACGGCTCTCACTTCCGGCGACTCGACCGCGTCCGCTTCGACGCGCTCGTCTTCACGAACCTCACGCAGGAGCACCTCGACCTCCACGGCGACATGGAGGAGTACTTCCAGGCCAAGCGGCGCCTCTTCACCGGGCTGACGCCGCCGCCCGCCGCGGTCAACGTCGGTGACCCGAGCGGCCGCCGGCTCGCGGATGAGCTGCTCGCCGCACACCGCGCACCGCTCGTCACCTACGGGCTGCGGCCGGAGGCCGAGGTGCGGGCCGACGGGCTCGAGCTCGGGCCGCACGGGTCGCGCTTCACGGCCGCCGGGATCCCGCTCGAGACGCGGCTGCCGGGCGTCTTCAACGTCGAGAACGTCCTCGGCGCGGTCGCCGCAGCGCTGTTGCTCGACATCGAGGAGGACGCGATCATCGCGGGCGTCGGCAGCGTCGCGGGCGTCCCCGGGCGCTTCGAGGCGGTCGACGAAGGGCAGGACTTCGCCGTCGTCGTCGACTACGCGCACAAGCCGGACGCGCTCGCCGCCGTGCTGCGAGCCGCGCGGCCGCTCGGCGACGGTCGCGTCACCGTGGTCTTCGGCGCGGGCGGCGACAGGGACCGCACGAAGCGCTCCGAGATGGGCCGCGTCGCCCGCGAGCTCGCGGACAGCGTGATCGTGACGAGCGACAACCCGCGCTCGGAGGACCCCCTCGCGATCATCGGCGAGGTGCTGCACGGTGCCGGGACGGACGTCGAGGTCGATCCCGACCGTCGCTCCGCGATCGAGAGCGCGATCGCTCGGGCGTCGTCCGGGGACGTCGTCGTGATCGCAGGCAAGGGCCACGAGCAGGGTCAGGAGACGGCGGGGGTCGTCCACCCGTTCGACGATCGCGAGGTCGCCCGTGCGGCCCTCAGGGCCCGTAGGTGAGCAGCCCGTGATCCCGCTCGGCTGGGAGGAGATCGAGGCGCTCGGGCTGGGCCGGCTCGAGGGCCGGCCGACCGACGGGCTGGTCCGGCGCATCCACGACGACTCGAACGTCGCCGTCCCGGGCGATCTCTTCGTCGCGCTCAACACGGGTGTCGAGTACGTCGCCGATGCCCGGGCGCACGGCGCCGCGACGCTCGTGCCGTCGGACCAGGAGGCTGCGCTCGCAGCGCTGGCGAGCCTCGTCCGTGGCCGGTCCGACGCGCAGGTCGTCGCCGTCGTGGGGTCGACGGGCAAGACGACGACGAAGGACGCCCTCGGGGCGCTCTGCGCGGCCGTGACCCCTACCGTCGCGGCCGAGGCGAGCCGCAACAACGAGCTCGGCCTGCCCTTGACCGTCCTGCGGCTCGAGCCGGAGACGAGAGTCCTCGTCACCGAGATGGGCATGCGGGGACCGGGGCAGATCGCCGAGCTCTGTGCGATCGCCCGGCCGACCGTCGCACTCGTGACCTCGATCGGCCCCGAGCACCTCGAGCTCGTCGGCACCGTCGAGGACGTCGCCCGCGTCAACGCGGAGGCGCTCGAGGCGCTGCCGGCCGGCGGAGTGGCCATCGTTCCCTCGGACGAGCCGCTCCTCGAGCCGTACCTTCGCGCCGACCTCGACGTGCGCCGCTTCGACCGTGCAGCGGTCGAGAAGGACGGCGATGCGTGGCGGTTCGACGTCGCGGGTCGAGCGGTTACGCTCACACTGCCGTTCGATCAGCGCCATCTCGCGGGGAACGTCCTCGCCGCCCTGACGGCCTACGACGCGCTCGGCCTGCCGCTCGAACAGGCGCCCGAGGGCGCGGAGTCCATCGCCCTCAGCCGCTGGCGCGGGCAGTTGCACGAGCTTCCGGGCGGCGGGTTCGTCGTCAACGACGCGTACAACGCGAACCCCACCTCGATGCGGGCGGCGCTCCTCGACCTCGCGGAGCGAAGCGCCGGACGCCGGCGGGTCGCCGTGCTCGGCGAGATGGCAGAGCTCGGCGCCGAGAGCGCGCGGTACCACGCCGAGATTCGCGCCCTGCTCGCCGAGCTCGAGATCGACGTCGTCGCGGTCGGGGAGAACGCCCGCGCATACCTCGGGGACGGCGTCGAGGGACGGTACGTGCGCGATGCGGAGGCGTTCGCCGAGGTCGTGGCGGCGCTCCGTCCCGGCGACGCGATCCTCGTCAAGGCCTCGCGCGCCGTCGGTCTCGAAGGCATCCCCGCGCTGATCGAGAAACACTCCCGGGCATGGTGAGGGTCCTCATCGCCGGGCTCGTCGCGATGGTGATCGCCGTCGCCGTCGGGCCCACGTTCATCAACTGGCTTCGGCGACAGTCGATTGGCCAGCAGATCCGCGAGGAGATGCCGGCGGGTCATGCGGTCAAGCAGGGCACCCCGACGATGGGCGGCCTCCTGATCCTCGTCGCCGCGCTCGCGCCCGCGCTCGTCGTCTCGCTGTACACGATCCCCGGGGTGACGATCATGCTCGCGACGCTCGCGTGCGCGCTGATCGGCTTCTCGGACGACTATCTCAAGCAACGGCGCCGCCGCTCACTCGGGCTGAAGGGCCGCTGGAAGATGCTCGGGCTCGTGCTCATCACCGCCGGGGTCGCCTGGGCCACGACGCGAATCGGCTACATGGACACGGAGATCTACTTCCCGCTCGTCGACGTCAACATCGACCTCGGCTGGGCGTACTACCCGTTCCTCTTCCTCGTCATCGCGGGCACCTCGAACGCCGTCAACCTCACGGACGGGATCGACGGCCTCGCGGCAGGAACGTGTGCGATCTCGCTGATCACGCTTCTCGCGATCGCATCGATCGACTGGATCCGCTCCGCCGATACCGTCGCCGCACGGAGCGAGGAGTACCTCGATATCGCGATCGTCGCGGCGGCGCTGATCGGAGGGGTGATCGGGTTCCTCTGGTTCAACGCGTTCCCGGCCGAGATGTTCATGGGCGACACGGGCTCGATGGCGCTCGGCGGGGCGATCGCGACGCTCGCGATCCTCACCGAGACGGAGGTGCTGCTCGTCTTCATCGGCGGTGTGTTCGTGATCGAGGCGGTCACCTGGATCATCCAGATCGCGAGCTTCAAGCGCACGGGCAGGCGGGTTTTCCTGATCGTGCCGATCCACCACCACTTCGAGATGAAGGCGTGGTCGGATACGAAGATCATGGTGCGGTTCTGGATCGTCGGCGCGATCCTGTGCGCGATCGGCTTCGTCCTCTACTACCGCTACTACCTGCGATTCCAGCTGTAGCGACGACGATGCCGCAGCTCCCCCGCCGCGTCCTCGTGCTCGGTCTCGCCCGCTCGGGACGCGCGGCGGTCGACGCCCTCCGCGGCGCCGGGGTCGAGGTGGTCGCCCACGACGCGGACGCGACGCTGGAGGTCACCGACGTCGAAGCGGAGGTCGTCGTCGGGCCGTGGCAGGACGCGCTCCTCGAACGGGTCGAGCTCGTCGTGAAGAGCCCCGGCGTGCCGGCCGAGGCGGAGCCGGTCGTCGCCGCCCGGGCGCGGGGGATCCAGGTCGATCTCGGAGATCGAGCTCGGGGCGCGTCTCCTGCCGGGCCCGATGATCGGGATCACCGGCACGAACGGGAAGACGACGACGACGGCGCTGCTGGGCGCGATCCTCGAGACAGCGGGCCGGAACGTCGAGGTAGCCGGGAACATCGGACGGCCCCTCACGTCCCTGGTCGGAACCGTCGGCGAGGACACGTGGATCGTGTGCGAGCTCTCCTCGTTCCAGCTTGAGGACGTGGAGACGCTCCGCCCGCAGGTCGCGGTGCTCACGAACCTCGAGCCGGACCACCTCGACCGGCACGGCACCTTCGCGGCCTACGCCGCGACCAAGCTGCGGGCGTTCGAGCGTCAGCGCGACGACGACGTCTCGATCGTCCCGCGCGGGTTCGGGTCGATACCCGGTCGGGCCCGGCGGGTCGAGTTCGGTTTGGACGACGAGCTCCCTGCCGAGCCGCGGATCCGCGGCGCACATAACCGGGAGAACGCCGCCGCGGCGACGGCGGCGGCGCGTGCCGTCGGGATCCCGGAGGATGCGATCGCGGAAGCGCTCGAGTCGTTCCCCGGGGTAGAGCATCGGATCGAGGAGGTCGCGACGGTCGGCGGCGTGCTCTACGTCAACGACTCGAAGGCGACGAACGCGGCCGCCGCGCTTCGCGCGCTCGCGGCGTTCGCCGGCCGCCGCAAGCACGTGATCCTCGGCGGGCGCGGCAAGGCCGAGCCCTACGAGACGCTCGCGGCGGCGTTCGAGCCGGGCGACTGCGCCTACCTGATCGGCGAGGCGGCGGACGAGCTCGCGGCTCCGCTCGGCGCGGCGGGAGTGGCGCACGTCCAGTCGGGCACGCTCGAGCAGAGCCTGGCGGACGCCGTGGCCGCGGCGTCTGCCGGTGACGTCGTTCTCCTGTCGCCGGCCTGCGCGTCGTTCGACCAGTTCGAGAGCTTCGAGCACCGTGGGGAGGAGTTCCGCCGGCTGGTGCAGAAGCTCTCCGGGTGACCCGCTCTTCCCGCGCGGACCAGGGCCGCCTCGAGCAACGGCTGCTCATTCTCGTCACGCTCGGGCTCGTCGCGTTCGGGCTCGTGATGGTCTTCAGCGCCACCTCCGCCTCCGCCACCCTCGGCGAGGGCGACCCGATGCGGTTCCTCGTCAAGCAGGGCCTCTACGCCGTGGTGGGGCTCGTGCTGCTCTCCGTGCTCTCGCGCATCGACTACCACGCGCTCAGGCCGCTCGCGCCGGTGCTCCTCGTCGGCGCGCTCGTGGCGTGCGTGGCCGTGCTCGTGATCGGCCCTTCGATCAACGGCGCGCACCGGTGGTTCGTCGTCGGCCCCGTGAGCCTCCAGCCTGCCGAGGTCGCGAAGCTCGCGGTCTGTATCTGGGTCTGCGCCCACCTCGCGCGCCGGCCGTCGCCGACGACGCTCGGCGAGCTGATGAAGCCGATCGGGCTCGTGGTCTGCCTCTTCGCGGGCCTGATCGTGATCGAGCCCGATCTCGGGACGACGATCTCGCTCGTCGCGATGGTCGCCGGGATCCTGCTCGTGTCCGGGGTGCCGGTCCGGCTCTTCGTGCTGTCGGCGAGCTTCGCGATCGGAGCGGGGCTGCTCGCGATCTGGATCGAGCCCTACCGCCGCGCGCGCGTCTTCAGCTTCCTCGACCCGTGGAAGGACGCGGAGGGGGCCGGCTTCCAGAACGTCCAGGCGATCATCGGGATCGGCTCCGGCGGGCTGACGGGCGACGGCCTCGGGCAGGGGATCCAGAAGGTCAACTTCCTCCCCGAGGCCCACACGGACATGATCTTCGCCGTCATCGGCGAGGAGCTCGGGCTCGTCGGCTCCACCCTCGTGATCGGGGCGTTCGCAGTGTTCGCCTGGGCCGGGTTCCGGGTCGCGCTCGGGTGCCGCGACCCGTTCGGCAAGCGGCTCGCGGCCGGGATCACGACGCTCATCTGTGCGCAGGCGGCGGTGAACCTCGCGGCCGTCCTCGGGCTCGCGCCGCTGACCGGGATCCCGCTCCCGTTCGTCTCGTACGGGGGCTCCTCACTCCTCATGCTGCTCTGCGGGGTCGGGGTGCTCCTTAACATCGCGGTGAATGACCGCGTCGTCGAAGCTCGCGTGCGTGATCGCAGCCGGAGGGACGGCAGGTCACGTTCGACCCGCGCTGGCAGTCGGGGAAGCGCTCCGCGAACGCGGACTGACGGTGACGTTCGCCGGCACGCCAGACCGCGTCGAGTCGCGGCTGGTGCCTGAGGCGGGCTTCGAGCTCGACACCTTCCGGGTCGCCGGCCTGCCTCGGCGACCGAGCGCAGCCCAGGTGCGCGCCGCGTGGCGCGCGTCGGCGGCACCGGCGCAGTGCTTCCGGATCCTCGCCGACCGGCGCCCGGACGTCGTCCTCGGCGGGGGCGGCTACGTCGCAGGGCCGATGGTGCTCGCCGCCCGGCTGCGCAGGATCCCGGCGGCGCTCACGGAAGCCGACGCACACCTGGGGCTCGCGAATCGACTCGCGGCCCCCTTCGCAAGGCGGCTGTTCCTCGCGTATGCGATCCCCGGCCGCGACGGCGGCAAGGTCCGTGTCGTCGGGCGCCCGATCCCACCGGCCCACATGGGCGTCTCCCGCGAGGAGGGGCGAGCACGGTTCGGCTTCGGCTCGGAGGCGAGAGTCGTCGGCGTCTTCGGCGCGTACGCAGGCGCCCGGTCGCTGAACGAGCTCGCGGTCCGCGCGTGGAGTGGGGGAGGACCGGACGTGCTGCACATCTCGGGCGAGCACGACTACGACGCGCTCAGCGGGCGCGTCACGCGGCCGGGGTACGTCCTCCTCTCGAATACCGACGCCTTCGGTGCGGCCCTCGCGGCCGTCGACGTGGCCGTCTCGCGCGCCGGGGGGACCGTCTGGGAGCTCGCGGCGGTCGGGACGCCGGCGATCCTCGTCCCGTACCCGCATGCGACGGCCGATCACCAGACGCTGAACGCGCGCCACTTCGAGCGTGGGGGCGGGGCTACGGTCGTCCCGGACGCCGACCTCGACCGCGTGCCGGCACTCGTCGACGAGCTGCTCGCAAGCCCCGAGCGGCTCGGTGCGATGCGCCGGGCGATGCTCGCGCTCGCGCGCCCGAACGCAGCCGGGGAGATCGCCGACGAGCTCGTTGCCCTGGCGGAGGGGCGGAGGTAGAGGGGCTCGTGGCGAATGACCTCGAGCCCCTCTCCGGCCGCCGGCTCTACTTCGTGGGGATCGGTGGCTCGGGCATGTCCGCGTACGCGAACATCGCACGCGCCTGGGGAGCCGAGGTGCGTGGCTGGGACGTGCACGAGACGATCTTCAGCGAGACGCTCGGGGACATCGACGTCGCCCTCGGTGGGGAGCCCGAGGCGCCCGACGGGTTCGAGGTCATCGTCTCGACGGCCCACCGGCAGCGCATCGACGGCGTGCCGCGGGCGGCGTTCCTGGCGGAGCTCGTGTGCCTTCGCCCGAGCGTCGTCGTGACCGGTGCGCACGGCAAGACGACGACGGCGGGGATGATCGCCTATGTCCTTCGCGAGGCGGGTGGGGACCCTGCCTGGATCATCGGCGGCGTCGTCCCCCAGCTCGGAGGCAATGCCGGCGTCGGCGGCGGCTGGCTCGTCGTCGAGGGAGACGAGTCCGACCGCTCGGTGCTCGAGCTGCGCCCCCGGCTGGCGGTCGTGACGAACGTCGAGCTCGACCACCATGCGACGTACGGCTCGACAACGGAGCTCCACGAGGCGCTCGAGATCTGGCTCTCGACGGTGCCGGAGGTCGTTCGCGGCTGGGAGCTCGAGCCTGCCTCGTTCCCGCTCGCCGTGCCGGGCGAGCACAACCGTCGCAACGCGTCGGCCGCCCGCGAGGTGCTCGTCAGGGTCGGAGTCGATCCCGAGGCGGCAGAAGCCGCACTCGCGCGCTTCGCCGGCGTCGACCGCCGGTTCCAGCTCGTCGGTGAGCGCGGAGGGGTGACCGTCGTGGACGACTACGCCCACAATCCCACCGAGATCCGCGCCGCGCTCGAGACCGCCCGGACGCGCACGAGCCGACGGCTCGTCGCGCTCTACGTCCCGCACGTCGTCGAGCGCACACGCCACCTCCACGCCGAGCTGGGTGACGCACTCGGGCTCGCGGATGTCGCGATCGTGACCGACTTCGTCGGGCGACGCGATGCTCCGAGGGAGGACGTCACGGCCCGGATGGTGCTCGACGGGGTGCCCGACCCCGTGCGCCGCGTCTGGGCCCCGACGCTCGAAGCCGCCGCCCGCCTCGCGACGCAGCTCGTCCGCCCCGGCGATCTCGTGGTGACGCTCGGCGTGGGCGAGCCCTGGCGCGCGGCCCGCGCGATCGTCGACGCACTGCCCGACCCCGTCGGGGGCCGCTGAGCGCGATGGACGTCCAGGTCGGGTTCGCGCTCTCCCGTCTCACGACCATCGGCACCGGCGGCCGTGCGGCGGGCCTGGCGCGGCCGAGGTCACCCGAGGAGCTCGAGACCGCGATCGCGTGGGCAGCCGAGCGCGACCTCGAGGTCCTGACGATCGGGCTCGGGTCGAACGTGCTCGTCGCCGACGAGGGCATCGACGCGCTCGTCCTCCGGCTGGAGGGCGACCTGGCCGCGGTCGAGGTCGACGGGCAGCTGCTGCGCGCGGGCGGCGGAGCGACGAACGCGGTGAGCCTTCACCGCGCCCGCACCGCTGGTCTCGGTGGGCTCGAGTTCGCCTGCGCGATCCCGGGCACCGCGGGCGGAGGAGTCCGGATGAACGCAGGGGCATACGGCTCCGACTGGGCGGCGATCCTCGAGCGCGCGTTCGTCGTCTCGCCCGACGGAGGCGGCTGGCTCTCCGCGCCCGAGCTCGGCCTCTCGTACCGGCGCTCCGGGCTCCGGCCGGGAGAGATCGTGGCGCGCGTGGAGTACGCGCTGCGCCCGCGGCCGACCGCCGAGATCAAGGCCGAGGTCGCGCAGCTCGTCGCCCGACGGAAAGCGACCCAGCCGACCAACAAGCGGACGTTCGGCTCCGTCTTCAAGAACCCGCCGGGCGAGCTCGGCGCGGGCAGCATGCTCGAGCTCTGCGGCCTCAAGGGGCATCGCATCGGAGGAGCGACGATCTCGCCTCGTCACGCGAACTTCGTCGAGAACGTCGACGGCGCGACGACGGCCGATTGCCTCGCCCTGATCGCCGAGGCACAACGGCGCGCGCGTGAGGAGTTCGGCATCGAGCTCGAGCGGGAGGTCGTGCTGCTAGGTGCGTCGGGTGTCGGAGCGGGGTGACGCGCCGGGGCGGACACGAGCACGGAGTCGACGAGCGTCGCCCCGGCAGGAGTGGCGGAGCAGCTCACGAACTGCCACCCGTGGAGCCCAGAGCGGGAGGACGCGAGACGAAGCCGTCGCCGGCGAGCGTCGTCGTCCCGTTCCCGCGCCTCGGCGTCGACACCCGTGTCGAGCTCGGTCGCCTCGTTCCCTCCGGGCGTGCCTTGCTCGCCGCCTTCGGTGTGCTCGGCGGGATCCTGCTCGCCCTCGTCATCGCCCGCGAGACACCGCTCTTCGGCATGCGGGCGATCCAGGTCACGGGCGCGGCTCCGGGCGTCGAGCGCCAGGTGCTGCGTGCCCTCGACGAGAGCCGGGGCGCCAGCCTCGTCGCCCTCGACCTCGACGCCGCGACGGCGGACGTTCGCGCGTTGCCCACCGTGGCGGGGGTGACCTTCGACCGTGCCTACCCACACACGCTCCGCGTCCGGATCGTCCCCGAGCGCCCGGTCGCCGTCGTGCGCCAGGGCGCCGACGCGTACGTCGTCTCGGAGCGCGGACGGGTCGTCGCCGCCGTCCCGCGCACCAAGCGGCCCGAGCTGGCGCGCATCTGGGTCGGCCGCGAGGTGCCGCTCGAGCCGGGCGCGATCGTCGACGGCGAGCTCCGGACGGCGGTCGGCGCGGTCGCACCGCTGGCCGGGACGCGATTCCCGGGCCGCGTCGTCTCGGTCACGACCGACGCCGAGCAGTTGACGCTGCGTCTCAGCTCGGGCGTCGAGCTGCGTCTCGGCGAGCCGCGCCTCGTCGACCTGAAGCTCGCGGTCGCCGGCCGCGTGCTGCCGCTCCTGCCCGAGGGCTCCGCGTACCTCGATCTCAGCGTGCCGGACCGTCCCGTCGCCGGACCTGAGACCCTCGACCCTCAGGTGGAGGTCGAGACTCCAACCTCCAGCGGTGCTTGAGGGTTCCGTTGACAATGTCGACAAGGAGTCCGTACCCTGGCTTCGAAGAACGGTTTCGGCCAACTCCGTAGCTCGATGAGAGCTTTACCCTCAGGCAGGTCGAGATGAGCACCCAGAACGGCAACTACCTCGCAGTGATCAAGGTCGTCGGCGTCGGCGGCGGCGGGACGAACGCCGTCAACCGGATGGTCGAGTCCGGTCTGACCGGCGTCGAGTTCATCGCGGTCAACACCGACGCGCAGGCGCTCCTCGACACGGATGCCGACGTCAAGATCCACATCGGCTCGAAGGCGACGCGCGGCCTCGGCGCCGGCGCCAACCCCGAGGTCGGGCTCGCCGCCGCGACCGAGAGCCGCGACGAGCTCAAGGAGGCGCTGAAGGGCGCGGACATGATCTTCGTCACCGCCGGCGAGGGTGGCGGCACCGGCACCGGCGCCGCACCGGTCGTAGCCGAGCTGGGGCGCGAGCTCGAGGCGCTGACGGTCGGCGTCGTCACGAAGCCGTTCGCGTTCGAGGGGCGTCGCCGCGGCGAGCAGGCGGAGGTCGGCATCCAGAACCTGCGCGAGCGCGTGGACACGCTCATCGTGATCGAGAACGACCGGCTCCTCCAGGTCGTCGAGAAGACGACCCCGATCCTCGAGTCGTTCCGGATGGCCGACGACATCCTGCGCCAGGGCGTGCAGGGCATCACGGACCTCATCACCGTGCCGGGCCTCGTCAACCTCGACTTCGCGGACGTCCGGACGATCATGCGCGACGCCGGCTCCGCGCTCATGGGCATCGGCACGGCGCGCGGCGAGGGCCGCGCGACGGCCGCGGCGAACGCCGCCGTCTCGAGCCCGCTGCTCGAGACGACGCTCGACGGCGCGACGGGCGTCCTCCTCAACATCACCGGTCCGGCCGACATCGGGCTCTTCGAGGTCAACGAGGCGGCCGAGGTCGTAACCGGGCACGCCGATGCGAACGCGAACGTCATCTTCGGCGCCGTGATCGACGAGTCGCTCGGCGAGGACGTCCGGGTGACCGTCATCGCGACCGGGTTCGGCGGCCGGCCGCGTCGGCGGCGGCTCGAGCAGCCGGTCGGAACCTCCGCGTCGAGCTCCTCCGAGTCGGCCGCGCCGCGCTTCGACCCGCGCCCGCGAGACGACGAGGCGGACATCGACGTTCCGAGCTTCCTGCGCGACTAGCGACAGCGCCTCCGGACGGAACGCCGCCCGACTGACGCTATTGTCGCGCCCGTGAGTGCGACCCTGCGCAGGACGCCGCTGCACGCTCGACACGTCGCGGCCGGTGCGCGGATGGTGCCGTTCGCGGGCTGGGAGATGCCCGTCCAGTACGCCGGGGTGATCCCGGAGCATCGAGCTGTTCGTACCGACGCGGGTGCGTTCGACGTCTCCCACATGGGCCAGATCCACGTCGAGGGTCCCGCCTCGGCCGACTTCCTCCAGGCGATGCTCTCGAACGACATCGACCGTCTGGCCGACGGCGAGGCGCAGTACACGCTGCTCACGAACGAGGACGGCGGCATCGTGGACGACCTGATCGCCTACCGGCTCGGCCCCGGCCACTACCTGCTCGTCGTCAACGCAGGCAACCGGGAGGCCGCCTACGCGTGGCTGAAGGAGCACGAGGCGCGAGGGACCGAGGTCCGCGACGCCTCGGACGAGTACGCGCTCGTCGCCGTCCAGGGGCCCTCCTCGCTCGACCGGCTCGGGCTCGCCGAGGCCGCGCCGTTCACGCACGCGATGGGTGAGCTCGACGGGATCGAGCTCATGGTCTGCCGCACCGGCTACACGGGCGAGGCCGGCGTCGAGCTCCTCAGCCCCTCGGAGGACGGGGCGACGCTCTGGGACGCCGTACTGCAGCGAGGCGTCGCCCCGTGCGGGCTCGGCGCCCGCGACACGCTGCGCCTCGAAGTCTGCTACCCGCTTCACGGGTCGGACATCACGCCCGAGACCGACGCGATCTCCGCCGGCCTCGGCTGGGTCTGCGCGCTCGAAACCGAGTTCACCGGAGCGCCCGCGCTGAGGCGCGTGAAAGATGCCGGCCCCGAGCGGCGGCTCGTCGCGTTCACGATGGAGGAGAAGGCGATCCCGCGGCAGGGCATGCCCATCGCCGGCGGCGGCGAGGTCACCTCCGGAACCCACTCTCCGTCGCTCGACGTCGGGATCGGCATGGGGTACGTGCCGACAGCCCGCGCCGACGCCGGCACGGAGCTCGAGATCGACGTGCGCGGCAAGCCCCGGCGCGCGCGAGTCGTGAAGAAGCCGATCTACCGGAAGGAGCACTAGTGTCCGCAGCCGAGAGCTATCCCGACGACCTCCGCTACCACCAGGAGCACGACTGGGCACGGCTCGACGGCGACGAGGCCGTGCTGGGGATCACCTGGTACGCCCAGGACGCGCTCGGCGAGCTCGTCCATTTCGAGGCACCGGCGGTCGGTTCGACGCTGACGAAGGACGCGGCGTACGCCGAGGTCGAGTCGGTGAAGGCGGTGTCGGACGTGATCGCGCCGCTCTCCGGCGAGGTGCTCGAGGTCAACCAGAGCGCGGTCGACGGGCCCGAGACGATCAACGAGGATCCCTACGGCGCGGGCTGGCTCGTCCGCATCCGGCTCTCCGACCCGGGCGAGGCGGACGCGCTCCTCGACGTCGAGGCCTACAAGGCGCACGTCGCCGAGCAGTGAGCGAGCTCCGATGAGCTCCGTCACGAGCGGCTACCTCTCGCTCACCGACGCCGACCGCGAGGCGATGCTCGAGGCGATCGGCGTCGACTCGCTCGAGGATCTCTTCGCGCAGATCCCCGACGCGGTGCGATTCGATCGTCCGCTCGACGTGCCGCCGGCGCTTCCCGAGGCGGCGCTCGTGCGACGGCTCGAGGAGCTCGCCGCCCGCAACGCGGACACGTCGCGCGAGCTGAGCTTCCTCGGGATGGGGATCTACGACCACTACGTGCCCGCGATCGTCGACACCTTCCTCGGGCGCGGCGAGCTGCTCACGGCCTACACCCCGTACCAGCCGGAGATGAGCCAGGGCGTCCTCCAGGCGATCTTCGAGTATCAGACCGCGATCTGCGAGCTCACGGCGATGGACGTCTCGAATGCCTCGGGCTACGACGGGACGACGGTCGCCGCCGACGCATGCTTCATCGCGCGCCATCACACCGGCCGCTCGAAGGTCGTCCTCGCCGAGACCCTGCACCCGCAGGTGCGCCAGGTGGTGAAGACGTACGCGCCCGGGTTCGGGATGGAGGTGGTCGAGGTCCCGCACTCGGACGGCGTCACCGACCCCGGGCAGCTCGCTGCCGCCTCCTCGGACGCGGCGGCCGTGATCTTCCAGCAACCGAACGCCTTCGGCTGCCTCGAGCCGTCCCCCGAGCTCGCTGCCGTCGCTGCCGAGGCGGGAGCGCTGCCGGTCGCGCACGTCGATCTCGCCTCGCTGGGCCTTCTCGAGGCCCCGGGGAACTACGGCTGCGCCATGGCGATCGGCGAGGGCCAGTCGATCGGGAACTACCAGTCCTACGGCGGTCCCCACTACGGCTTCCTCGCCGCGCGGAAGGAGTTCATCCGACGGATGCCCGGACGGATCGTCGGCGAGACGACGGACCTCGAGGGCAAGCGCGGCTTCGTGCTCACCCTGCAGACGCGGGAGCAGCACATCCGGCGTGAGAAGGCGACCTCGAACATCACGACGAACCAGACGCTGCTCGCGCTCGGCGGCCTGATCACGCTCTGCTGGCTCGGCCCGGAGGGTCTCCGTGAGCTCGGCGAGACGTGCGCCGCCCTCGCCGCGTACGCGAGGGAGCGCGTCGACCTGCCGCTCGCGTTCGAGCGGCCGGTGTTCAAGGAGGTCGCGTTCCGGACGCCGCTCCCGGCCGACGAGGTCGTCACGCGCGCCCGAAAGCACGGCGTCCATCCCGGGTACCCGATCGGCCGCGACTATCCGGGCCTCGACGACGTGCTGCTCGTCGCTCTCACGGAGAAGCGGACGCCCGCGGACGTCGACAGGCTCGCCGACGTGCTCGCCGAGGTGACGCGGTAGTGGAGCTCATCTACGAGAAGTCGCAACGCGGGCGTCGGGCAGGCCGTGTCCCGTCCTACGACCTTCCCGTCCCGGAGATGCCGGCCGAGCTGCGGCGGGAGCGGCCGCCCCGCCTGCCGGAGGTCCCCGAGAACGAGATCGTGCGGCACTTCACGGCACTCGCCGACCGGAACTTCGGAATCGACACCGGCTTCTACCCGCTCGGCAGCTGCACCATGAAGCACAACCCGCGCGTGAACGAGCGCGTCGTCGGGCTGCCCGGCTTCCGCGACCTCCACCCGCTGCAGGAGGAGGATGGGGTGCAGGGCGCGCTCGAGCTGCAGTGGGAGCTCCAGGAGATCCTCGCCGAGGTCGCCGGGCTCCCTGCCGTGACCCTTCAGCCCGCGGCGGGGTCGCAGGGCGAGCTGACCGGGCTGATGATCATGCGCGCCGCATTCGCAGACCGCGGCGAGCCGGGCCGCAACGTGATCATCACCGCCGACACCGCGCACGGGACGAACCCGGCGAGCGTGACGATGGCCGGCTTCGAGCTCGCGAAGGTGGCGACGACCGACCGGGGCAACCTCGACCTCGACGACCTGCGCGCGAAGGTCGACGACCGGACCGCGGGGCTGATGCTCACGAACCCGTCGACGCTCGGCCTCTTCGACGAGGGGATCGAGGAGGTTGCGTCGATCTTCCACGCGAAGGGGGCGCTCCTCTACTACGACGGCGCCAACCTCAACGCGGTCGTCGGGCTCTCGCGTCCCGGCGACATGGGCTTCGACGTCGTCCACTACAACCTCCACAAGACGTTCTCGCAGCCGCATGGGGGCGGCGGGCCGGGCGGCGGGCCGGTCGCGGTGCGCGCCGAGCTCGAGCCGTTCCTCCCGTCGCCGACCGTCGTGCGCGAAGGCGACGCCTTCCGGCTCGACCACGACCGGCCGAAGTCGATCGGTCGTGTCCGCGGCTACGCCGGCCCGTTCGGCGTCTTCGTCCGCTCGTATGCGTTCATGCGCGCCTACGGCGCTGCGCTCCGCGACATGTCGGAGGTCGCGGTGCTGAACGCGAACTACGTCCTCGCCCGGCTGCGGGACGTCTACGACCTCCCCTTCGACCGCCACTGCATGCACGAGTTCGTGCTGTCGGCGCGGACGCTCAAGCGCGAGCACGGGGTGACCGCGCTCGACGTCGCCAAGCGGCTGATGGACCACGGCATCCATCCCCCGACGATCTACTTCCCGCTCGTCGTCCCCGAGGCGCTGATGATCGAGCCGACCGAGACGGAGACGAAGGAGCGCCTCGACGAGTTCGTCGAGGCGATGCGCTCGATCGCCGAGGAGGCTGCGAGCGATCCGGAGACCCTCAAGGCGGCGCCGTTGACGCGCCCCGTCCGCCGTCTCGACGAGGTCAAGGCGGCCAAGGACCCGATCGTCCGCTACTCCTTCGACGAGGAGAGCGCTCCCGATAGGATCGAAGCCGGATGACGGTCGCCGTCGCTCACGAGCTCGTCGAGCTCGCCCACGAGCTCGCGAGGGCGGTCTCCGAGCACGACGTCGATCGGCTCGAGGAGCTGCTCGCGGCGGAGTTCACGCTCCAGGGCGCCGCGGGTCAACTCGACCGCGAGGCCTTCCTCGAGGCGGCCGGGGGGCCGTACGAGATCGACGAGTTCGGCTACGAGGAGATCGACCCCGAGATCTACGGCAACACGGCTGTCCTCGTCTCCCGCTACCACCAGGCGGCGCGCTTCGACGGACGCGACCTGACCCATCGGATGCACGTGACCGACATCTGGACGCGCCGCGACTCGCGCTGGCAGATCGTGCGCCGCCACGCGACGGTGGCCGAGTGATGACGACCTACGCGACACCCGCCGAGCTGGAGGCCGCGCTGGACGACCTCCGCGCCTCACCCCGTGTGGAGGGAGTCGTCGAGCTCATCGTGCGAAGGCCGGCCGTCGACGAGCGTGAGGTCGTCGAGGAGGCCGAGCTCGACCTGGAGGCCGGGCTCGTCGGGGACTCCTGGCGCTCCCGCGGCCGGTCGGGTGGGCGTCCGTCCAACACGAAGGCGCAGATCACCGTCATGAACGCCCGCGCGACTGCGCTCGTCGCGCGCGACCGCGAGCGCTGGCCGCTCGCCGGCGATCAGCTTTACGTCGACTTCGACCTGAGCGGCGAGCACCTGCCGCCCGGCACGCGCGTCGTCGTCGGCACCGCGGTGCTCGAGGTCACCGACGACCCGCACACGGGGTGCAAGAAGTTCCGGGAGCGCTTCGGGCTCGAAGCGCTCGCCTTCGTGAACTCGCCGGACGGCCGGGCCCTCAACCTGCGCGGGATCAACACCCGCGTCGTCGAGCCCGGCACCGTCCGCGTCGGCGACGCGATCCACCGCCTCTAGGAACCGGACACGGCGGGCTGCCGGACCGCGCGGCGGAGGGTCACTCGCGTGCCGCGCGGAGCCTCCTCGACGTGCACGTCGTCCATCAGCGCCCTCATGAGCACGAGGCCACGGCCCCGGTCGGGATGCTGCCTGGGCTCGCGCCAGGTGCCGAAGTCCTGAACGGCGACGACGATCTCGCCGTCCCGGTGGCTGGCCTCGACCTCGAGGACGCGCTGGGCGGGGAGCTCCGCGTGCTCGACGGCGTTCGCCGCCGCTTCCGAGGCGGCCAGCACGATCTCGTAGACGGCGTCGCGCGGTGTGGCCAGCTCCAGGAGCCAGCGACGCAGATCCGCTCGCAGACCGGCGAGGGAGGGCGGCTCGAGCGGGTACAGGCTCGCGAATCGCTCGCTCTCGGCGGGGGCGAGCCGCAGAGCGAGCACGGCGATGTCGTCAGGGCGGTCGTCGGCGTCGACGAGCTCGTCGAGGACGGCATCCACGAGCTCGGGCGGCTCGGCGCCGGCATGGGTCGCCAGCGACGCGAGGAGCTGCTCGAAGCCCCTGTCGAAGGGCTGTGACGGACGCTCGACGAGCCCGTCCGTGTAGAAGAAGAGCGTCTCGGTGGGGCCGACGTCGACCGTTGCCTCGGCAAGGCGGGGCGACGTGCCGACACCGAGCGGCACCGATCCCGCGCCGTCGAGGGGGAGCACGCTTCCGTCCTGGCGAACGAGGAGCGGCGGCGGGTGCCCGGCCGAGGAGTAGCGGCACCGGCCGGACCCGAGATCGACGTCGAACGCGACCACGGTCGCGAAGAGATCCGGCCCCGCCCTGACGAGCGCGTCGAGCCGGTCGAGCACGGCGGCCGGTGAGAGCCCCTCGAGCGTGTGCGCTCGCAACGCCGTACGGAGCTGGCCCATCTGGGAGGCGGCGAGCACCCCCTTGCCGGCGACGTCGCCGACGCCGCCGCCGAACCGGCCCGGCCCGACCGCGACGAGGTCGTACCAGTCGCCGCCCACGTCGGCCTCCGTGCTTCCGGGCAGATACCGGACGGCCGACGAGATCGACTCGGCCGGTGGCAGCTCGGCGGGCAGGAGGCTTCGCTGCAGCTCCTCGGCGATGCGCGACTGGCGCTCGTAGGCGAGCGCGTTCTCGAGGGCCTGCGTGCACTGGCGCGCGAGCG
Source organism: uncultured Actinomycetes bacterium (assembly GCA_963734045.1). Classification (GTDB taxonomy): domain Bacteria; phylum Actinomycetota; class Thermoleophilia; order Gaiellales; family Gaiellaceae; genus Gaiella. The sequence goes on from CAVTFU010000010.1 coordinate 540,311, forward strand.
TGAGGAGCAGCGCTTTCTCCCCGTCCGTGAGCCGCCGCGGCCCCTCGAAGCTCACGACGAGGACACCACGCGATCCCTTCGCCGACACGAGCGGCACGTACGCCTCTGACTGGAGATGGTGATCCGACTCGAGCTCGGCCGTGGGGGAGGTCTCGGTCATCTCCGCGAGCGACTCGACCCACCGCGGCTCGCCGCTCGAGAACACCTGCGCGGCGACGATGGGAGCGTCGGGCGCGAAGCGTCGAGCAGTGGTCGAGCGGCGACTCCCCGTAGCCGATCGCCTCGACCGTCTCGAGCATTCCCTCCCGGTCGGGAAGCACGAGGGCGCCCGCAGCGCCGCCGAGCGCGACGACGCCCTCGTTCACCATGACCCGCGCGACCTCCGCGACGCTCATCGCACCCGCGAGCAGCGCAGTGACACCCTGGAGGCGCGCGAGCCGGTCGGTCGCCGTTCGCTCCGCCGCGAGGAGCAGCGCGCGGTCGCGTGCCTGCGCGTACAGCCGCCCGACCGTCTCGACGAAGGCGACCTCGTCGCCCCCCAGCTCGCGTCCGGCGTCGAACGACGCGCAGAGAGCCCCCTGCACCGCACCGGAGGCGAAGGGCGCCACGATCTCCGGCCCGCCCGTCCCGACCGCCTCGATCACGACCGTCTCGCCCGTGCGAAGCGCGCGCCAGACGGGCTCGTCGGGGTGGGAGGGGATCGTCGCGCGGCCGGCGGCCACCGCGATCGGGCTGCCTGCACGGGCGGTGAGCGTCGCGACGTCACCGTCCCGGACGTACACGGCCGTCGCCCCGGCGTCCGTCGTGCGGAGTCCCGCCTCGACGATCGCATCGTCGACCGCGCCGGGGGTCGCCGCTGCCGAGAGAGCGGCGGTGATCGCCTGGAGCCGACGGGCCCTGTCGCGAGCCAGCTCGGCGACCGCCAGCAGGTCCGCGCGTTCGAGCGCCTGCCCGCAGAGATCGACGATCGTCGCGATGAGCCGGCGCTCCTCGTGGTCGAACCCCTGGCGCTCGGCGAAGAAGGCGACGAAGAACCCCGCTCGCCCCCCGATCCGGAGCGGGAGCGCGCAGAGCGAGCGCCACGGCGTCGAGGCGAAGACCTCGCGGAGGAGGGGGAACGCCTCCTCGGCGGCGTCCCGCTCGTCGAGCCAGACGCTCTCGGTGCTGCGGGCGGCGAGCGGGCCGGGAAGCTCGGCGTCGATGGGCACAGCGCCCCAGCTCCCGAGCGCGTCCGCCTCCGAGTAGCCGGCCGTCACGCGCCGGAGCGAGGCAGACCCGCGGACCGGGGAGGCGATCGAGCCACCCGAGGCGCCGATGCTTGCGAGGCCCTGCCGGATCGCGACGTCGATCACCTCCTCGGGGGTCGCGGCCGCAGAGAGGCGGGCGGTGACGCGCTGGAGCGCTTCGGTGCGCTCCGTCGCGACCCGTGCGGCGCGCTCGAGCGACGATCGCTCCTGCCGCAGCTCCTCGGTCCGGGAGGGGTCAGGCACGCGCGGCGACGGCGTCTCGCGGGGCGCGCGGTGGCGCGGCGAGCTGGCCGCACGCCGCGGCGATGTCGCGACCGCGGGTCAGGCGGACCGTCGCGGGGACGCCCGCGCGGCGGAGCTCCGCCGCGAACGCTGCGATCGCCTCCCGGGAGGAGCCGTCGTACATGCCGGTGGGGTTGTAGGGGATGAGGTTCACCTTGAACGCATGGCCGCCGAGGAGCCGCGCGAGGAGCGTCGCCTGCGAAGGAGCGTCGTTGACGCCCGCGAGCATCACGTACTCGACGAAGACCCGGCGGTTGGTGCGCTCCCAGTGGCACCTGCAGAGCTCGATTACGTCGGGGAGCGGATACCGCTCGTTGACGGGCATCAGCTCGCTGCGGAGGGCGGGGTCGGCGGCGTGGAGGGAGAGCGCGAGCCGAATCGGCTCCGACACCTCGTCGACGAAACGCACGAGGCCGGGCATCCAGCCCACGGTCGAGATCGTGGTGCGACGGTGCGTGACCCCGATCTCCGGCAGGCGGCGGGCGGCCTCGAGCACCGCGTCGACGTTCATGAGCGGCTCTCCCATCCCCATGAACACGAGGTGGTTCACGGGCTCGACGCGCCGGTAGTGCAGGACCTGGTCGAGGATCTCCGAGGCCGTGAGGTTGCGACCGAAGGCCATTCGGCCTGTCGCGCAGAACGTGCACGTCAGGGGGCAGCCGGACTGCGACGAGACGCACACCGACCGGCGTCCGTCCCGGTAGCGCATCAGCACGGCTTCGACCGGGTGGCCGTCGGCGGTGCGGAAGAGCGTCTTGACCGTACCGTCCCGGGAATGCTGCTCCTGCTCGGGAATGAGCGTGGAGAACGGCACCGCGTCGGCGAGGGCCTCCCGCAGCGCGCGCGGGACGTTCGTCATGCTCTCGTACCCCGGGGCGCCGCGAGCCGTCCATTCCCACACCTGCCGGGCGCGATAGGACGGTTGCCCGAGCCCGGCGACGTGCCGTTCGAGCAGCGCGAGATCCACGCGGACACCGTACTCGGAAACGGCGATGGTTAGACGCTCGGCGGAGCGGGTAGCGACGAGTACATGTTCGCCCGGATCACCACGTACGATCTCGACGAGGGCCGTGCCTCGGAGGCAGTGGGCGCGTTCGAGCCTGCGATCGAGCACATCCGGCACCTCGACGGTTTCGTCGACGGCTACTTTCTCGTCGAGCGCGACGGAGTCCGGGCCGCGACCGTCACCCTCTGGGACTCGCTGGGCACGATGGAACGAAGCCGCGTGGCGGCGTCGAGCGCCCGGACCGAGGCTGCGAACCAGGCCGGCGCGACGGTGACGACCACCTACGAGTACGAGGTCGCCGCCCGCGCGGTGACCGAGCTCGAGAGCTCGACCGCCGGCACTACGGGACGCTGACGGCCGCTGCGCGCCCCGGTTAGGGTGCGCCTCGTGATCGACCTGCGCTCGGACACCGCGACACGGCCCACCGAGGCAATGCGGGCCGCGATCGCGTCGGCCGCAGTCGGCGACGAGCAACGCCGCGAGGATCCGGCCGTCAGCGAGTTACAGGAGCGCGCCGCGGGGCTCCTCGGCCACGAGGCGGCGCTCTTCCTGCCGACTGCGACGATGGCCAACCAGATCGCGCTCAAGCTGCACTCGCGGCCGGGCGACGTCCTCGTCGCCGACCGATTCGCACACGTCGTGATCTACGAGTACGGCGGCGCCGCGGCCCACGCGGGCCTCATGATCGAGGCGCTCGACGGCCGCGACGGCAGGTTCACGGTCGAGCAGCTCGCCTCCGTCACGATTCCGAGCACGAAGGGCGCCGACCAGCGGGCGACTGTGCTCGCGGTCGAGAACACGCACAACTCGTCCGGCGGCCGCTGCTGGCCGGTCTCGGAGCTCGAGGCCGTGACCACTGCGGCCCGCGAGCGAGGGCTCGCGACGCACCTCGACGGCGCGCGCCTCCTGAACGCCGCCGTGGCCACCGCTGTCCCGGCGGCGCGTCTCGGCGGGCTCTTCGACACCGTCACGCTCTGTCTCTCGAAGGGGCTCGGCTGCCCGCTGGGTGCCCTCCTCGCGGGCTCGGCCGACACGATCGAGCGCGCGTGGCGGGAGAAGCACCTGTTCGGCGGCGCGATGCGCCAGGCGGGGATCGTCGCCGCGGCCGGCGTCTACGCCCTCGAGCACCACGTCGACCGTCTCGCCGACGACCACGAGCGAGCCAACCGGCTCGCCGAGGGCTGGCACGCGGCCGGGCTGCCCGTCGATCTCGGGCAGGTGCAGACGAACTTCGTGCAGCTCGACGTCGGCGCGGTCGGGCTCGCCCGCGACGACGCCCTTGCGCGCCTCCGCGAGGCGGGCGTCGGGCTCTCGTCCACGATCCACCCGACGCTCGTCCGGGCCGTGACGCATCTGGACGTGTCCGACGAGGACATCGATCACGCGATCCAGCTCGTCCCGCGGGCGCTGGACTTCCGTGTCGCCGCCTGACGCGCCCGTCTCGCGCTTCGAGCACCTCCTTGCAACGGCCCAGGCCGAGGAGCGGATCCCGTCGGTCAGCGCCGCCGTCTTCCGCGACGGTGAGGTGCTCTGGCGCGGCGCCCTCGGGCTGGCCGACGTCGAGCGCGGGGAGGAGGCAACCACGGCGCACGCCTACCGGATCGGCTCGATCACGAAGACCTTCACCGCCGTGTGCATCCTCGCGTTGCGGGACGCGATGGTCCTCTCCCTGGACGACCCGCTTCGCACCCATATCCCCGAGGCGCCGGTCGGCCTCACGATCCGCGATGCGCTCTCGCACCTGAGCGGCCTCCAGCGGGAGCCGCCGGGCGAGATCTGGGAGACGATGACCCCGCCGTCCCGGGAGGAGCTCATCGCGGGGCTCGAGGATGCCGAGCGGGTGCTGCGACCCGGGGAGGCGTGGCATTACTCGAATCTCGCGTTCGGTCTCCTCGGAGAGATCGTCGGGAGGCGCAGCGAGCGCGGCTACGAGGACGCGCTCCGCGAGCGGGTGCTCGAGCCGCTCGGGCTCGACGGGACCGGCTTCGACCCTCCGGGGCAACGGGCGACGGGCTACTACGTCGACCCGTACTCCGACCGCGTCACCGTCGAGCCGGACCCGGTCGGGGAAGGGCCGACGGCGGCGATGGGCTGGCTCTGGTCGACCGTCGACGATCTCGCCGCCTGGGGAGACTTTCTCGCCACGGGTCGCGACGGCGTCCTGGGCCCCGGAGACAGTCGACGAGATGTCACGTGTGCGCGCCATGCTCGACCAGCGGTGGTCGGCGGGCTGGGGTCTCGGGCTCGGGCTCTACCGCCGTGGGGAGCGCGTGTACGTCGGGCACGGCGGCGCTATGCCCGGTTTCCTGGCCTTCCTCTGCGTGCACCGCCCGGAACGGACCGGCGCCGCGGTGCTCTTCAACACGAGCGCGGGAGCGGCGCCCGACACGCTCGCGCTCGATCTCGCCGAGGCGGCGCTCGACGAGCTCGTGCGGGCACCACGGGTCTGGCGGCCGGACGCGGGCGCACCCGACGAGGTCGTGCCGCTGCTCGGCCGGTGGTGGTCGGAGGGCTCGGAGCTCCTGCTCACCTGGTGGGAGGGCAGGCTCCGGCTCCAGGCGCTCGACGCTCCCGAGGGTCGCGACGTGTCGTGGCTCCGACCCGAGTCGGAGGACAGCTGGCGGATCGTCGAAGGGCGTGAGCTGGGCGAGCTGCTGCGCGTCGTTCGAGACGAGGTCGGCGCGCCCGTGAAGCTCTACGTCGCGACCTATCCGCTGACGAGGGCGCCGACGGCCTTCGCCGATTCGGCATCCCCGTCGGACTCCCGGTCGCCCGCCGCGTAGAACGCGACGGCGACGAGCGCGTAGGCGACGAGGAGCACGACCCCGCGGGCCTTCGACGCGACGCCGCCCCAGAGCGTGACGGCCGTCACGGCAAGGCCGAAGGCGAGCGCGGCGATCTCGACCTGGCGGAACCCGAGGGCGAGCGGGTCGATCAGCCACGAGAGCAGCGTCACGACGGGAATGAGGAAGACCGCGACCTGCGCCGCGGAGGCCAGCGCGATCTCGGTTGCGAGCTTCACCTTGCCGCGGTACGCGACGACCACGGCGCCGCCGTGCTCGGCCGCGTTCCCGACGATCGCGACGATCACAGCGGCGACGAAGAACTCCGTCAGGCCGACTTGCTCGGCGAACACCTCGAGCGACCCGACGAGGACCTCGGCGACGAGCGCGGTGACGACCGTCGCGGCGGCGAGCACGCCGAGCGCGGAGCGAAGGCTCCAGGCGCCCACCTCCGCATCGCTCGCGACGTGGAGCCTCTGGTGCCGTCGTAGCGAGATGGTCGTGCCGATGACGTAGATCACCAGGAGGACGATCGAGACCGGGACCGAGAGGTCGACGATGGAATCGCGGTCGGGGTCCCCCTCCCAGGAGGGGATCGCCGGCACGAGGAAGAGAAGGATCGCGATGCCGATTGCGCCCATCGACATGAAGCTCGACCAGCGGTCGATCTCTCCTCGTGGCCCGAAGACGAGCGAGAACCCGAGCACGAGGAGCAGGTTCCCGACGACCGAGCCCGTGAGCGAGCCGCGCACGACCTCCGTCAGCCCCTCGTGCACCGCGAGCAGCGCGATGATCAGCTCCGGCGCGTTCCCGAAGGTCGCGTTGAGAAAGCCGCCGATTCCCGGCCCGGTGTGCTCGGCGGCGTGCTCGGTGGCCTCGCCGATCAGCCACGCGAGCGGGATGAGTGCCACCGCGGCGATCACGAACTCGACGGTCTCGTCGAGGTCGGCGAGGTAGTGGAGCGCGATCGTGAGCGGCCCGATGAGCAGACCGGCGAAGAGGATGCGGCGCACCACGGGCGCCACCCTACCCGCGGTACAGACCCCGTCGACACGGGGTCCGCATCCGCCCGCCGCGGCGCGCGCTACCCGTTTCCGGCGTCGCCGTCAAGTCTTGCGCGGTCGGCCTCGCGCTTGCCAACATCCGGGAGATGAGCGACCTCGCTCCCGCGCCGACGCCCCCCGCGGAGATACCCCTTCGCCCCCAGGACGAGGTCGAATGCCGTCGCTGCGAGGTCCACTGCGACCGCGTCGTGTACCCCGCCGCCTGCGTCGCCCGCGGCTGCCCGTTCGTCTACGCCTACGAAGCATGGGGGCACACGTACATGGGGTGCCTCCAGAAGGTGTTCGACGTCGAGATCGACCTCGACCTGCTCGACGAGCTCGAGGCCGGGCGGGACGGCTTCGGGGCGGTCAAGGCGCGCCGGACGCCGCTCCCGATGTGCCACGCGGAGATCTCGTCGTGCTACGAGCACCGGAGCGACGAGGTGGGCTGCCGGAACCCCGAGTTCTTCGAGCTGCCGCTCGCAAGCCCGAGCTTCCGGGTCTTCGCGCAGATTCGCTGACGCGCGAAGCAGGGTTCCGCAGGAGCGGAATCCGCCGTCAGCGCCAGCGCTTCGGCCTGCGGCGCCGCCCGTTTCTGTGCAGCTCCTTCAGGAGCCGTAGCTCCTCGGCGTAGCCGTCCGGGCCTGCGGTCTCGAGGATCGCGGGCAGCCCCTGGAAGGCAGGGTGCGCGAGAAAGGTCGCGAGCCCGTCGCCGATCTGGCCCTGACGGAGCGTGGCATGCCGGTCGCGGTTCGAGCCGAGCGCAGCATCCGCGTCGTTCACGTGGAGGCAGCGGACCCGGCCGAGCCCGACCGCGTCGTCGAGCTCCTCGAGCGCTGCGTCGACCGCGGCCGCGTCGGTCACGTCGATGCCGGACACGAACCAGTGGCAGGAGTCGAGGCAGATCCCGAGCCGCGGGTGGCCGTCCAGCGCGTCGACGATCGCTCCCAGCTCCTCGGTCGACCGGCCCATCGTGCCGCCTGCGCCGGCGGAGTTCTCGAGGATCAGCCACAAGCGCTCGTCCGTCAGCTCGAGGAGCTTGCGGAGAGGCCGGACGGCTCGCTTCAGTCCCTTCGCCATGCCGTCGCCGAGGTGCGAGCCGACGTGGAACACGACGCCGTCCGCACCGATCGCTGCGGCCGTCTCGAGCGAGGAGCGCATGGCCGTCACCGACTTCGCGTGGATCTCGCGATCGGACGCGGCGAGGTTGACGAGGTAGAGGGCGTGGCAGACCACGTACGAGATGCCGACGTCCGCGCGGCGCGTGCGAAACCGCTCCAGCTCGTCCGGGCTGTGGTCGGTCGGACGCCACATCCTCGGGCTCTGCGTGAACACCTGCACGGCGCCGCACCCGAGCTCCTCGGCCCGATCGACCGCGCTCGAGATGCCGCCCGCGACCGAGACGTGCGCGCCGAAGAGCATGGGCGGAAGCTACCGGGGGTCGTCGAGTGCGACGATCGCCTCGTAGACGTCGAGGGCCGCCTGGGCGAGTCGTGCCGCGATCTGCTCGAGGTCCCGCCCTTCGACGACGGGCACGAAGACGACGCCGGTCGTCCGCGACACGTTCATGCCGGATCGGCGGACGCCGCGCTCCGCCGCCTCGAGCCAGCCCGCGGGACGCCCTGCCTTCGCGATCGTGGCGGCGCCGTCGTCGAGCATGTACCGGTGCCCGCGCCGCCGGACCCTGATCAGCACGGGACTTCCGTCCGGGTAGGCGATCCCCGTCTCGACGTCGACCTCGTCGTGCCCGTCTTCGGCTGACGCGGCGTCGAGCGCAGAGCGGATGGCGCCCCGGCGTCGCGCCGCGACGAGCGCGGGCCAGGACGCCGCGCCGCTCTCGCGCGCGACGACGTGGAGCGCGTCGGCGAGGACGAACCGCTCGCCGGCTCGGGCTCCGAACACGGCTGCAGCACGCCCCTGGGCTGTCGAATCGCCGGACCCAGCCGAGCGCAGCAGGGAGTGCGCCTCCCGTCGCAGCGCCCGAAGCTCTCGATCGTCGGTCATACGACTCCTCTCGCTGCACCCGTAGGGCCCGCTCGCTGGGGGTGCCGAAGTCGCCGGTGGCGATCGAATGTGGTCGAGCGTCGAGGTGGGTGACCCTGCCCGCGGACCGGATGCGCCCTCGTGCGCCTGGCGAGCGTACCAACGTGTCGCCGGGTCTACGCTCCGCGCGATGCCGGTGCCGCTCCGCCAGCGTCTCGGCGCGCTCCACGAGCGCAACTTCCGGCTGCTCTTCGCGGCGACGTCGATCACGACGCTGGGCGACCGGCTCGCGGGCGTCGCGCTCGCGTTCGCCGTCCTGGACATCGGGTCGGCGACCGCCCTCGGGCTGGTGTTCGCCGCCCGACAGGGGATGGAGGCGCTCGTCGTCGTCGGAGGCGGCGTTCTCTCCGACCGGCTGCCGCGGAATCTCGTCCTCGTCGGGGCGTCCCTCGTGCAGGGCGCGGCCCAGGCCGCGACCGCCGCCTGCGTGCTCGGCGGCCTGGGAGGAGTCGCTGCGATCGTCGTCCTGCAGGCGGTCTACGGCCTCGGGCTCGGGCTCGTCATCCCGGCGGAGGTCGGCCTCGTACCCCAGACGGTGAGCGACGAGCGACTCCAGCAGGCGAACGCGCTCCAGAGCCTGACGAGGAACCTCGTCGGCGTCCTGGGCCCGGCGATCGGCGGTGTCATCGTCGTCGCGGCGAGCCCGGGAGTCGCCCTCGCCGCCGACGCGGTCACGTTCTTCGTCTGCGCGATCCTGCTCTCGAGGATCCGGATCGCCGCCCGCGGCGCGGCCGACGCGCCGGGATTCGTCTCGGAGCTGCGGGAGGGCTGGCGCGAGTTCACGTCGCGCACGTGGCTGTGGGGGTCGGTCCTCTTCTTCGGCATCGGGAACTTCGTGTTCGCCGGCTGGATCGTGCTGGGCCCCGCCATCGCCGATGCCGATCTCGGCGGAGCCGGCCCGTGGGCATCGATCCTCACGGCGTTCGGCGCCGGAGCCGTTCTCGGCAGCCTCGTCGCCATCAGGGTGCGGCCCCGCCGACCGCTGGTCGCCTGCGTGCTCGCAGCGGTCCCGCTCTCGCTCCAGACGCTCTCCCTCGCGCTCGGGATGCCGGCCTGGGTCATCGGCGCGGCGGCGTTCGTCGCGGGGCTCGGCCTCTCGATCCACCTGACGCTCTGGTTCACCGTCTTCCAGCGTGAGATACCGGAGCGTGTCCAGTCCCGCGTCGCGTCCTACGACACGCTGGGCTCCTTCGTGCTGATTCCCATCGGCGTCGCGATCGTCGGCCCGGTTGCGGATGCCATCGGGATCACGACGACGCTCTGGATCGCCGTCGGCGTGATGTGGGCCTCGTGGGCGGCGATCCTCGCCCTGCCGTCCGTCTGGGCGATCGGGCAGGCGCCGTCGCCTCCGGCCGCCTCTACGGCCTGACTACGATCCCACCCGCGATGAGCGTCCGCGTCCGCATGGCTCCGTCGCCGACGGGGCTACTCCATATCGGGTCAGCGCACACGTTCCTCTTCAACTGGCTCTTCGCGCGCGGACGCGACGGCTCGTGCCTCCTGCGGATCGAGAACACCGACACGAGCCGTGAGGTCGCGGAGGCGGTCGAGCAGATCCAGCGCGCGCTCGCCTGGCTCGGCATCGACTGGGACGGTCCGATCACGTTCCAGCTCGACGCGATGGACCGCTGCCGCGAGCTCGCGGCGCGGCTCGTCGAGGAGGGAACGGCCTACGAGGACGAGGGAGCGATCCGCTTCCGGATGCCGGACGAGGGGGTCACCGGCTGGGACGATGCGATCCGCGGCCGCATCGAGTTCCTCAACGAGCAGCTCGAGGACGTCGTGCTCGTCCGCTCCGACGGTCGGCCGACCTACAACTTCGCCTCGCCGGTCGAGGACATGGACGACGCCGTCACGCACGTGATCCGCGGCGACGACCACATCTCGAACACGCCGAAGCAGCTGCAGATCCTGCGCGCCCTCGGGCACGAGCCGCCCGTCTACGCGCACGTCGGGAACATCCTCGGCACCGACGGGAAGAAGCTCTCGAAGCGCCACGGCGCGGTCTCGGTCGAGGAGTTCCGCCTCGCGGGATACCTCCCCGACGCGATCGTGAACTTCCTCGCGCTCATCGGCTGGGCGCCCGACGGCGAGACGACGGTCATGGCGCGCGAGGAGATCGTCGAGCGGTTCACGCTCGAGACGGTGAGCGCCAGCCCCGGAACCTTCGACTACGCGAAGCTCGACTGGCTGAACGGCGTCCACCTCCGCGCGCTCGACCCGCGCGACTACGCGGACCGCCTCGTCCTGTGGGTGGGAGAGCACGGCCTCGATTGGCCGGCCGAGCGCGTCCACGACGCAGCTGCGATCGTCCAGGAGAAGATCGGGCGCTTCGACGAGTTCCCGGCGTTCGCAGGGTTCCTCTTCCAGGAGGTCGAGCCGGATCCCACACTGCTCGACCCGCGCATCCTGCGCTCGGCGCACGCGTCGCTGGAGAGCGTGGAGCCGTGGGTCGCAAGCGGGATCGAGGAGTCGTTGAAGCAGCTCTGCGAGGAGCTCGGCGAGAAGCCGCGGACGGTCTACGCGCCGATCCGGGTCGCCGTCACGGGATCGAAGATCTCGCCGGGGCTCTACGAGAGCCTCGAGCTGCTCGGGCGCGAGCAGGCCCTGGAGCGCCTCCGGCGCGGGGCCGAAGCAGCCGACTGAGAGGAGCGACGTGTCGAATCGGGTCGAGCAGGTGTACGGAGTCGAGGCGTTCGAGGAGCGTCTCGACGCGTTCCTCCAGGAGCGCTCGGAGGAGGCGCGGGCAGTGCGCGTGGGGGAGAAGGAGACCTCCGAGCAGGCGGCGATCATCGTCCGCTTCGCCGATCTCTTCACACGCGAGCAGCTGGACGCGCTCCGCAAGCAGGAGTCCGGCGAGACCGGGGACGAGAGGGAGTCGATCGCGCGGCTTCGCCTCACGTGCCAGGAGGGGATCGTCACCAGGGAGCTCGCCGAGCGAGAGGACGAGCTCGAGAACGCGCTCCTCGCGGCGCGCGTCCCGTGGGACGGGGAGGAGCTCCCCCTCCGCTCGGCGCAGGCCCGTCTCGCGCTCGAGCCGCGCTACGCCGATCGCGACGGCCTCGGCGCGGCCGTGCTCGAGGTGTCGGCGTCGTTCAACGGCGAGCGCCGCTCGCTCCTCGTCGACCGAAACACGCTCGAGGCGGACGTCTCGGGGATCGATGATCCCGTGGCCCGGAGCCAGGAGGAGAAGGGCGTCGCCCTGCGTCCGATCCTCGACGCCGTGGACACCGCCCGCGTCGAAACCACACCCGCGTTCACACCGGCGCGCGAGCGGTGGCTCGACCGCCTTCTCGGCCCGGAGCGAGACCGCACGCCGAGCCACGCGCACATGGCGTGGATCCGCCGTCTCTCGCCGCTCGAGGCGACCTACACGAAGGAGCGAAGCGTCGAGGTGTGCCTCGCCACCCTCAAGGGGATGGGCTTCGACCTCGACGCCGAGCGCGGGATCCGCCCCGACCTCGAGGATCGTCCGCAGAAGTCCCCACGCGCCTGCGTCATCGCATCCGACCCGCCGCGTGTCGTCCACCTCATCACGCGTGCGCAGGGCGGGCTCCACGACTACGAGGCGTTCCTCCACGAGGCGGGTCACGCCCTCCACTACGCAGGCTGCGACCCAGCGCTGCCGCTCTCGTTCCGGCGGCTCTCGCGCGACCATGCCCTCACCGAGATCTACTCGTTCCTCCTCGACTCCGTCTCGCACGAGCCCGGTTGGCACGCCGAGCACTTCGGCCTCTCGGAGACCGAGGCGCGCGAGAACGCGGAGGGAGCGGGCTTCGCGAACGTCCTTCTCTTCCGCCGGTACTCGGCGAAGCTCGGGTTCGAGCTGGACTTCTGGGCGCGATTCCCGGCCGACGGCGGGACACCGGACGGCTACGAGGAGCGTCTGACCGCGGCGACGGGGATCCGCTATCCGGCCGCGAACCACCTCGCCGACATGGACTCCGGCTTCTACTCGGCCGACTACCTCCGGGCCTGGATCCGCTCCGCGCAGCTCCGCGCCCACCTGCGCCGCGAGGTCGGCGTGCGGTGGTGGCGCGAGCCGGGGACCGGCGAGCTGCTCCGCGGGCTCTTCCGCGAGGGCACCCGGCCCACGACAGAGGAGATCGCGGAGAGGATCGGCTTCGACCCGCTCGACACCGATCCGCTCGTGGCCGAGCTCGGAGGCTGAGCCGGCTCGAATCGTCCGCGGCCGGACCAGCCAACTTCCGGTCGCGGCGCGCGTCTCAGCCTCAGGCGCTCTCGCCGCCCGCTGTCCGGGGTCGGCACCACTCCTTGACCGTAGGCGAGCGCGGCCGCTATAAGACACCTGAATCGGGTCTCATGTTTGGCCCGAAAACGTCCAACGGAGGGCACATGAAGCGGTGGCACAAACTCGCAGCGCTCGCCGCAGGGGTCGCGGCACTCGCAGGCGCCGGCGCATCCGCCAGGGTCGCGGATGCGGCTCCGAGCGCACAGGCACCGATCCAGGTCGGCGTCGTCTACTCCCGCACGGGGCTTCTCGCCGCGTACGGCGCGCAGTTCGTCCAGGGCCTTCGCTACGGCATCGCGTATGCGACGAAGGGCACGGGGGCGGTCAACGGCCGCAAGCTCGAGCTCACGCTCGTGGACGACGGCACCGATCCGGTCAAGGCGGTCGCGGGCGCGAAGGACCTGATCGGCAAGGGCTACAAGATCATCACGGGCACGGCCTCGTCCGGAATCGCGCTCCAGCTCGCCCCGCTGGCGGACCAGAACAAGATCCTCTACATCTCCGGGCCGGCTGCGACCGACGCGGTCACCGGCGTCAACAAGAACACGTTCCGGTCGGGTCGCCAGTCGATCCAGGACGTGCTCACGGCGGGCTCGTTCCTCGGTGGCGGTGGCGGGAAGACCGTGACCGTCCTGGCGCAGGACTCGGCGTTCGGCCAGGGCAACTACCTCGCAGTCAAAGCGCTCATGGAGGACCTCGGCGGACAGAAGGTGAACCGCCTTCTCGTCCCGCTCTCGGCACAGGACTTCACGCCGTTCGCGCAGCAGGTCAAGCAGCAGAAGACCGACCTTCTGTTCGTCGCATGGGCGGGCACGACAGGGCCTGCCATGTGGCGCGCGCTCGATCAGCAGAACGTGTTCGAGTCGGTCGACAAGGTCGTGACCGGTCTCCCCGAGCGGGCCGTCTGGTCAGGATTCGGAACGGCGGCGAACCGGATCTCGTTCCTTTCCCACTACGTCTCGAACGCGCCCAAGAACAGGGTGAACGACTTCCTCGTCAGCGCGATGCGGAAGCGCGGCCAGGTTCCCGACATCTTCACGCCGGACGGCTTCGTGGCCGGGCAGATGATCGTGCGGGCCGTCTCCAAGGGCTCGGTGAGCGACGTCGACAAGATGGTCTCCTCCCTCGAGGGCTGGAGCTTCACCGGCCCCAAGGGCCAGCAGACGATCCGCGCCTCCGACCACGCGATGCTGCAGCCGATGTTCCAGGTCAAGCTGGCCGAGAACGGCGGCAAGTACACGCCGACCGTGACGAAGCGCCTCCGCGCCCGCTACACGGCACCTCCGGAGCGCCGCTAGCCGTCACCCCTCCACGGACGGGATCGTGTCCACCGAGACTCCGATCCTCGCTACCCACGACCTCGGGCTCGACATCGGCGGCGCCAGAATCGTCGCCGATGTCTCGCTCGAGGTCCGGGAGGGCGAGCTCGTCGGCATCATCGGCCCCAACGGGGCCGGGAAGACGACGCTCTTCAACCTCCTCTCCGGGACCCTGCGGCCGACGGCGGGGAGCATCGAGCTGGACGGACGCGACGTCACGGGCGACCCGCCCCACCGTCGCACCCAGGCCGGCCTCGGGCGCTCGTTCCAGGTCTCGAGCGTCTTCCCGCTCCTCTCGGTCGGAGAGAACGTCAGGCTCGCCGCCGAGGCTCGGCTCGGCGGGACGCTGAGCCTCGTCCGTCGCGCGGTGCGCTTCCAGCCCGCCCTCGAGCGGGCCGGAGCGGCGCTCGCGAAGGTCGGCCTCCTCGACCGCATCGCCTGGCCGGCCGGGATGCTCTCGCACGGGGACAAGCGGAAGCTCGAGATCGCGATGCTCCTCGCCGGAGACCCGCGGGTGATCCTCCTCGACGAGCCCATGGCCGGCGCCTCGGTGGAGGACGTCGACGGCCTCGTCGACGTGATCAGGTCCGTCCACGCGGAGGGACGCACCGTGCTCCTCGTCGAGCACCGCATGGAGGTGGTGATCGGGCTCGCGCAGCGGATCGCGGTGATGCACCACGGGTCGCTCCTCGCCTTCGACACCCCCGAGCGCGTGATGGCCGACGAGACCGTCCAGACCGCCTACCTCGGGGAGCCGTTGTGAGCGCGTCACTCACCGTGGACGACCTGCACGTCCACCTCGGCGAGTCTCACGTCCTCCAGGGCATCTCGTTCGAGGTGCCGGCGGACGGCGTCACCGCCCTCCTCGGCCGCAACGGCGTCGGCAAGACGACGACGCTCCGGGCCTTGATGGGCCTCGTGCCGCGCACGCGCGGACGGGTGACCCTCGCCGGGAGCGACGTGAGCGGGCTTGCGACGCATGCGGTCGTCCGTCGCGGCGTCGGGTACGTCCCCGAGGATCGCGACGTCTTCGCCGGGCTCACGGTCGAGGAGAACCTGCGCCTCGCCGAGCGGGATCGCGACCCGCGCTACGACCTCGTCCACGACCTCTTCCCCGAGCTCCGCCAGCGCGCGGGGCAGCGCGCGGGAACGCTCTCGGGTGGCCAGCAGCAGATGGTCGCGATCGCCCGAGCGCTGCTGAATCGAAACGGCGTCCTCCTCGTCGACGAGCCGACGAAGGGTCTCGCACCGCTGCTCGTGACCGAGGTCGCAGCCGCCCTCGAGCGCGCCGCGGAGCTGACGACGATCCTCCTCGTCGAGCAAAACCTCGCGGTCGTCCAGCGCCTCGCGCGCGACGTGGTCGTGCTCGACGCGGGTCGCGTCGTCCACGCCGGTCCGGCGTCCGAGCTCCTCGCCGAACCGGAGCACGTTCGCCGCCTCCTGGGAGTGCACGGAGGCGGGCATTGAGCACGTTCGTCCTGCTGACGATCACGGGGCTCGGGCTCGGGGCGATGTACTTCCTCGTCGCGTCGGGGCTCTCGCTCATCTACGGGCTGATGGGCGTCCTGAACTTCGCTCACGGTGCGCTCATCACCGTCGGTGCCTACGCCGCGTGGTGGTTCGGCGACCAGATCGGCGGCGGCGCCGGCCAGCGCCTGCTTCTCGGCGGTCTGCTCGGCATCTGCGCGGGCGCGGTTGTCGCCGCCGCGATCGAGCTCGTCCTGATCCGGCCGCTGTACCGTCGCCCGGTCGAGCAGGTGCTCGTCACGGTCGGACTCGCGCTGGCGCTCGGCGCGCTCGTCCAGGGCATCTGGGGGGCCGACCCCAAGCCGTTTCCCGTTCCGTCGTGGATGATCGACACGACGACCGTCCTCGGCGCCAACGTCCCGAACGACCGCTTCGTCGAGATCGCCGTCGCCGCGGCGGTGCTGCTCGGCCTGACGGCCTTCCTCCGCTACACGCGGTTCGGGCTCGTCATCCGGGCGGGCGTCGAGAACCGTGCGATGGTCAGCGCGCTCGGGATCGACGTCCGCCGCGCGTTCACGATCGTCTTCGCGCTCGGCGGCGCGCTCGCCGCGCTCGCCGGTGTCCTCTCCGGCGTCTACTTCGGCGTCGTCGACCCGGGCCGCGGGACGTCGCTCCTGATCTTCGCCTTCATCGTCGTCGTGATCGGCGGGTTCGGCTCGATCGGCGGCTCGGCGGTCGCGGCGGTCGCCGTCGGGCTGATCCAGCAGTACGCGAACTACTACGCCTCGAGCGGGACGGGCGACCTCGCGGTCGTCCTGCTCCTCGCGGCCGTCCTCCTCGTGCGCCCGCACGGGCTCGCACCGAAAGTGGCGCATTGAGACGGGTCGCGGGCATCGGGATCCCCGCGGTGGTCGTCATCCTGCTCGCGATCGTGCCGAAGCTCTCGCTCGACATCCCCGTCGTGCTCGGCGGCCCGCTCGACAGCCCGGGGACGCTGCAGGTCCTCGCGCTCTGCCTTCTCTTCGCGGGCGTCGCGCTCACCTACGACGTCCTCTTCGGGTTCACCGGCCTCCTCTCGTTCGGGCATGCGCTCTACGTCGCGCTCGGCGTCTACATGACCGCGATCGCCCTGACGCGCTGGGAGTGGGGGCTCTGGCCGACGCTGGGCTTCATCGTCGCGATCGGCATCGCGCTGCCGCTCGTGCTCGGGGCCGTGAGCCTCCGGGTCGGTGGGATCGCGTTCGCGATGGTGACGCTCGCGTTCGCGCAGGCGGGAAACGTGCTCGTCCAGAAGAACCCCTACGGGTGGACCGGGGGCGAGGAGGGCACAGGCCTGAACTACGACGAGATTCCCGAGGCGTTCGTCGGCGTCCTGAACACGAAGAACCTCTACTGGCTCGCGCTCGGCTACGCCGTGCTCGTGTTCGTCGTCGTGCGGCTCGCCGTCAACTCGTCCGCGGGGCACGTGTGGCGCGCGATCCGGGAGAACGAGCCGCGCGTCGAGGTGATCGGTCTCTGGCCGTACCCGTACAAGCTCATCGCGTTCGTGTTGGCGAGCTTCCTCGCCGTCCTCGGCGGGATCGTCTGGCTGCTCCTGATCGGAGGCGCCACGCCCGAGGTGACGACGGCCAACTTCACGCTCGCGCTGCTCGTCATGGTCGTGCTCGGTGGCGCCGGGACGCGGTACGGCGCGATGATCGGCGGGTTCCTCTACACGCTGCTCGACCAGCGGCTCGGATCGCTCGCGGGGTCGAGCACCGTTCAGGATCTGCCGGACGTGCTCCGCGTGCCGCTCTCCGAGCCGCTCTTCCTCCTGGGGACGCTCTTCATCCTGCTGGTGTTCTTCGTGCCCGGCGGGCTCGCGAGTCTGCCGGCGCGGCTGCGCGGGCTCCGGACCCGGCGCGAGCCGCTCCCGGAGAAGGCGGCGGCATGAGCGTTCGGATCGCCTGGGAGCGGCAGGGCGCAGGCCCGCCCGTCCTCCTCGTCCACGGGCTCGGCTACGCCCGGTGGGGATGGGAGCCGGTGCTCCCCGGCCTTGCGGAGCGGTTCGACGTGATCTCGTTCGACAACCGCGGGATCGGCGAGAGCGACGCGCCGCCCGGGCCGTACAGCGTCGCGGAGCTCGCTGCAGACGCCGTGCGCGTGCTGGACGAGGCAGGTGTCGAGCGGGCCCACGTCGTCGGCACGAGCCTCGGAGGGATGGTCGCGCAGGAGCTCGCGCTCTCGTACCCGGCCCGCGTCGACCGGCTCGTCCTCGCCTGCACGACGCCGGGCGGGCCGAATGCGCACCCGATGCCCCAGGCGACGCTCACCCTGCTGGCCGAGGCCGCGACGCTCGAGCCTCTCGTGGCACTGCGGCGCTTCGTCGAGAACGCGCTCAGCCCCTCTGCGGTCGCCGAGCGACCCGAGCTCGTCGACCGGATCCTCGCCCATCGCGTCGCGACCGCACAGGAGCCGGCCGCCTGGGCCGCGCAGGCCGCGGCCGGAGCGGCCTTCGACGCCTTCGACCGGCTGGGCGCGCTGGCCGCCCCGACGCTCGTCCAGCACGGAAGCGAGGACGTCGTCGTCGATCCCCGGAACGGCGAGCTGCTCGTCGAGCTCCTTCCGCACGCACGGCTCGACGTCTTCCCGGGGACGGGGCACCTGTACTTCTGGGAGGAGCCCGCGCGCTTCGTGGAGTCCGTCGCCTCCTTCCTGGAGGACCGATGAGCAGCGACCTGACGCTCGGACGCTGGCTCTGGGACCGGGCGCGGACGACTCCGGACCGCGTTGCGATCCGCTTCCTCGACGGCGAGCTGACCTATGCCGCGCTCGATCGGCGCGCCCGCCGGCTCGCCGCGGGGCTCGCGGCGCGCGGGCTCCGGCGCGGCGACCGCCTCGCGACCCTCACGGGGACGTCCCCCGACCACGTCGCGACGTTCTTCGCCTGCGCCCGGCTCGGCGTCGCGCTCCAGCCGATCTCGTGGCGGCTCGCACCCGCCGAGATCGTCTACCAGCTCGACGACGCGGAGCCGTCCCTGGTTCTCGCCGCCGCCGAGCACGAGGAGCTCGCGCGCACGGCCGCCGGGCGGATCGAGATCGCGCGGATCGGAGACCCCACGCTCGAGCTCGAGCGCGAGGTCGAGGACATCGCTCGCGACGACGACCCGCTGCTCCTCGTCTACACGTCCGGGACGACCGGCAAGCCGAAGGGCGCGCTTCTCACGCACGCGAACTGCTTCTGGACGAATCTCTCCCTCGACCGGACGGCAGGCCTGCGCGACGACGACGTCGTCCTGCAGGTGCTCCCGCAGTTCCACGTCGGGGGTTGGAACGTGCAGCCGCTGCTCGGCTGGTGGAGGGGCGCAACGGTCGTGCTCGAACCGTCGTTCGACGCGGCACGTGCCCTCGAGCTGATCGCCGCCCATCGCGTGACGACGATGATGGGCGTGCCGGCGACCTACCTGCTGCTCGCCGAGCAGCAGGGCTTCGCGGATGCGGACCTCTCGAGCCTGCGGCTCGCCGTCGTGGGCGGCGCGCCGATGCCCGAGTCGCTGCTCGAGACGTGGCTCTCGCGTGGCATCGAGATCGTGCAGGGCTACGGCCTCACCGAGGCCGCGCCGAACGTCCTTTGCCTGCCGCCCGAGGACGCGCGCCGCAAGCTCGGCTTCGCGGGGAGGCCCTATCCGCACGTCGACGTCGCACTCCGCGACCGCGAGGACGGCACGCTCCTCGAGGGCGTCACGATCGGGGAGCTCGTGGTTCGCGGCCCGAACGTGTTCCCCGGCTACTGGCGAAGCCCGGAGGCGACCGCCGCGGCCTTCGCGGACGGTTGGCTGCTGACGGGGGACGTCGCCGAGCGCGACGAGGAGGGCTTCTACCGCATCGCCGGAAGGATCAAGGACATGGTCATCTCGGGAGGCGAGAACGTCTACCCGGCCGAGATCGAGGACGTGCTGCACGCCCACCCGTCGGTGCTCGAAGCGGCCGTCGTCGGCGTCCCGGACGCGCGCTGGGGCGAGGCGTGCGCCGCGTTCGTCGTCCTGCGGGACGATGCGGCCGCGACGGGGGACGAGCTCGTGGCCCACTGTCGCGAGCGTCTCGCGCGCTTCAAGGTGCCGAAGACGGTCGCGTTCGTCGACGCGCTCCCACGGTCGTCGCTGGGCAAGGTGCTGAAGGACGAGCTTCGCGCCGGCATCGGAGCCCCTCGGTGAGCGACACGGCGACGAGCGTGGACGGCAGGCCGCTCTCGAAGCGTGGCGAGCGGACGCGGCGGCGCCTGCTCGAGGCGGCCGAGTCGGTCTTCGCCGAGCTCGGCTACCACGACGCCTCGATCGTGAAGCTCACCGAGGCGGCTGGCGTCGGGCAGGGCACGTTCTACCTCTACTTCGCGAGCAAGAAGGACGTCTTCGACGAGGTCGTCCTCGACCTCAACCACCGCGTGCGGCAGGCGATGACGGAGGGGGCGTCGCACGGCACGAGTCGCCCCGAGAAGGAGCGGCTCGGCTTCGAGGCGTTCTTCCGGTTCACGGCCGAGCATCCCGCGCTCTACCGGATCATCCGCCAGGCCGAGTTCGTCTCGCCGGAGATCCTGCACCTCCACTACGAGCGGCTGACGAACGGCTACGTCGCCGGACTGCGCCAGGCGATGGAGGACGGCGAGATCGCAGCCGGGGATCCGGAGCTCCTCGCGTGGGCGCTGATGGGCATCGGCGAGCTGGTCGGGATGCGCTGGATCCTCTGGAACGGACGCGACGAGCTCCCCGCCGAGCTGCTCGACGAGCTCGGGCGCATCATCACCCGCACCATCGGCTCCCCGGACGGGAGCGCGCGGGCGCCCCGGCGACGCGCTCGATGAGCCGCGTCGGGATCGTCGCGACGGCGCACTATCTGCCCGAGCGCTGGATGACTGCAGCGGAGGTCGGTGCGGCCAGCGGGATCCCGGAGGACGTCATCGTGGCGAAGTTCGGGCTGCGTGGCAAGCACGTCGCGGCCGACGACGAGCACGTGTCGGACCTCGCGGTCGCCGCGGGCAGCCGGCTGCTCGACGAGCACGGGATCGACCCCGCCGAGGTCGGCGCGGTCGTCTACTACGGCTCGACGTGGAAGGACTACCCGGTCTGGCAGGTCGCGCCGTGGATCGCGCATCGGCTCGGCTGTGCGAACGCCTACGCGATCGAGTACGACAACGTCTCGATGGGCACGCCGGTCGCGCTGCGACTCGCGCGCGCCCTCCTCACCGCCGAGCCCGAGCTCGGCACCGTCCTGCTCGTCGCCGCGTGCCGCGAGTCCTACCTCCTCGACTACGCGAACGAGCGCTCGCGGTTCATGTTCAACTTCGGCGACGGCGCCGTGGCCGGCCTCCTCTCGGCGAACGCCGACCGGAATCTCCTGCTCGGCTGCCACGCGATCACCGACGGGTCGTTCTCGCTGCAGGTGAAGGTGCCGGCCGGGGGGAGCGTCGAGCCTGCGTCGCATGCGTCGGTCGACGGCCGCCGCCACTTCCTCGACGTCGCCGACCCGGCGGGGATGAAGGGCGGGCTCGACGAGGTCTCGCTGCCGAACTTCGTCGCCGCCGCCGAGGGCGCCCTCGCCCGGAGCGGTGCGGGGATCGGCGACGTCTCGTACCTCTGCGGGATCCACATGAAGCGCTCGATGCACGAGGCCATCGCGGCCGCGCTCGGCGTCCCGCTCGAGCGCGCCGCGTACCTCGACGACACGGGTCACATGAGCGGCGTCGACCCGCTGCTCGCCCTCGATCGGGCGGTGCGGGCGGGAGCCGTCGACGACGGCGATCTCGTCCTGCTGCTGGCCGCCGGTACCGGCTACACGTGGGCCGCGAGCACCGTACGCTGGGGCCCGGCCGACGCTGCGCTTCCGACCGGATGAAGGAGACGACACACGCATGAGCGCCATCACCGACCTGCTCGGCAAGGAGCTCGGGCCGACCGACTGGTTCGAGGTCGATCAGGCCCGGATCGACCTGTTCGCCGAGGCGACCGACGACCCGCAGTGGATCCACGTGGATCCCGTTCGCGCTGCCGAAGGGCCGTTCGGGACGACCATTGCCCACGGCTACCTGACGCTCTCGCTCTGCGTCCCGCTCATGTCGAAGGCGCTCGCCCTGACCGGCTATCGGATGGGGATCAACTACGGCGTCAACAAGGTCCGCTTCCCGGCGCCGGTGCCGTCGGGGTCGCGCATCCGCGCGACCTTCACCGTCCAGTCCGTCGAGGAGGTGCCCGGCGGCGAGCAGGCGGTCGTGCTCGGCGTCGTCGAGCGTGAGGGCGGCGACAAGCCGGTCTGCGTCGCGGAGCTCGTCTCGAGGCTGATCCGATGACGCGCTTCGAGGGAAGGACCGCGCTCGTCACCGGCGGCGCCAGGGGGATCGGGGCGGCAACCGCCGAGCGGCTCGCCGCAGAAGGCGCCCACGTCGTCGTCGCCGACTTCGACGAGGCCGCCGCGAACGAGACCGCGGCGCGAATCGGAGGCCGGGCGGTGCGCTGCGACGTCACATCCCGTGCGGATGTCGAGGCAGCGGTCGCGGCGGCTGCAGAGTCCGGCCGGCTCGACGTCCTCGTGACGTGCGCCGGGATCATCCGCGACAACCTGATCCACAAGCTCTCCGACGACGACTGGGAGGCGGTGATCGCGACGCACCTGCGCGGCTCGTTCCTTGCCGCCCAGGCGGCCCAGGCGCACATGGTCGAGCAGGGCGGCGGTGCGATGGTGCTCATCTCCTCGACCTCGGCGCTCGGGAACCGCGGGCAGGCGAACTACGCGGCCGCGAAGGCGGGCATCCAGGGGCTGGCGAAGACGCTCGCGATCGAGCTCGGGCGCTTCTCGATCCGCGTCAACTGCGTCGCACCGGGCTTCGTCGCGACGGCGATGACCGCCCAGACCGCCGAGCGGATCGGCGTCCCGTTCGACGACTTCCAGAAGGCCGCCGCGGAGCAGACGCCGCTCAGGCACGTCGGCCAGCCGGAGGACGTCGCCGGGCGTGATCGCGTTCCTCTGCTCCGACGACGCCGTGTACGTCACCGGCCAGGTGATCTACGTCCGCGGCGGTCCGTGACGTCGGGCGAGGTCGCGCTCGTCACCGGAGCGGCCGGCGGGATCGGCCGCGCGATCGCGGAGAGGCTCGTCGCCGACGGCTGGAGCGTCCTCGCGGTCGACGTCGCGACGCCCGCCGAGCGGTCCCGGCGAGCCGTTCACCGCCGACCTCACGACGCGCGAGGGCAATCGCGCAGCGGTCGAGGCCGCCCTCGAGCGGTTCGGGCGGCTCGACGCCGTGATCCCGAACGCGGGGTTCCAGCACGTGGAGCCCGTCGAGGCGTTCGACGAGGACCGCTGGGACGCGCTGGTCGCGCTCCTGCTCACGAGCCCGTTTCTCCTCGCGCGGTACGGCTGGCCCGCGCTTCGCGACTCGGGGAACGGGCGGATCGTGGTGGTCGCGTCCGTCCACGGTCTGGTCGCCTCGCCGTTCAAGGCGGGGTACGTGGCGGCCAAGCACGGCGTTCTCGGGCTCGTGAAGACGCTTGCGCTCGAGGGCGCTCCGGTCGGGATCCGGGCGAGCGCCGTCTGCCCCGGCTACGTGCGAACGGCGATTGTCGAGGAGCAGCTGGCGGCGCAGGCTCGCGCGCACGGCATTCCCGAGGAACAGGTCCTGTCGGACGTGCTGCTCGCCCCGCAGGCGTTGAAGCGCCTGCTCGAGCCGGCCGAGGTCGCGGACGCGGTGGCGTACCTCCTCGGCCCCGGTGGTGCGCTCGTGAGCGGCGCGCCGCTCGTGATGGACGGCGGCTGGACGGCGCGCTGAGGGGCTTGCGACCGGCTTACGCGCCGCACACTGTTTCCTCACACTCCGGTGATTCGATCGGGCGCGTCCACGCCGCCCGGAGGTCTCCGATGAAGCTGCGTCTGCTCGCTCTCGCGTCGACCGTGCCGCTCGTCGCGACCGCCCTCGTCGTGTCCTCCGCGCTCGCCGGCGCCGACGGCTCCGATCGGACGATGAAGCGCTTCCGCGGCGTCAACTTCGTCAGCTCGTGCACCTTCAGCCACCGGGCGCCCGACGACCCGATAGTCGCCTTCGCGCAGCCGGGCGCCTCGCACGACCACTCCTTCGTCGGGAACACGAGCACGAACGCGTCCTCGACGCTCGCCACGCTCCTCGCGACCGGCACGACGTGCCACCGGCCCGGCGACACCGCCGCGTACTGGATGCCGACGCTGCTCCAGAACGGACAGCCGATACAACCGAACCACGCGCAGATCTACTACCGGCGGACGACCATGCGTCACGTCGAGGCGTTCCCGCCAGGCTTCCGGATGATCGCCGGCGACGCGAAGGCGACCTCCGCGCAGGCGCTTCGGGTGACCTTCTGGAACTGCGGCGTGGTCGGCGGGATGCAGCGGAGCAGCGACGTGCCGACGTGCCCGAACGCGCGACGCGCGGCCCTCCGCCTCCACGTCACGTTCCCGAGCTGCTGGGACGGGAAGAACCTCGACAGCCCGAGCCACCAGAGCCACGTCGCCTACCCGGTGCAGGGGCGCTGCCCCTCGCGGTTCTCCCACGGGCTGCCGCAGATCTCGCTGATCTACCGCTATCCGACGACGGGCGGGGCAGGTGCCACGCTCGCATCCGGGAGCCGGTTCTCGGGGCACGCGGACTTCTTCAACGCGTGGCGGCAGAGCGACCTGCAGACGCTCGTCGACGGCTGCCTGAACGCACTTCGGCACTGCCAGCGCGGGAGCTGAGGGGCCCGCGCCGATCGTCAGCCGACCGGCCGGCCCAGCAGCGCGCGGAGCCGGTCGAGCCAGCTGACATGCCCACGCCGCTGGCTCGGAGCAAGCGGCGTGGGATCGGCGTGCTGGACGGTCGTGGCGAGATCCGCCTGCAGGCCGCCGCGATCCTCGGCGGGCGTGTCCCGCCACTCGAGCAGAGCCTGGAGCTGATCGCGCGCCAGCACCCCGCCGGGCCTGCGCCAGAGCTCGAGCAGCTGGGCGAGCTCGGCAGCGGTGTAGGTCTCCGACGCGTCCGCCACGGAGCGGGGCTACCCGTGTCGGCGGGTGTCCGAACGTCCGGCGCCGAGTGGGTCATCCCGCTTGACCCGGTTCGCCGCCGGGGCGAGGATCGCTTTCCGATGGAGAGCGGAGCGACCGGCAATCGCAGACGCATCTGGCTTGTCGTCGCGGGCGCAGCAGTCGGGGTGGCGCTCGGGATCCTCGTCAGCGTGGCGACGGACGTTCCATTTGCGCCGGAGGCTGGGTTGCTGGTCGGAGGGTTGGTCGGCTGGTTCTCGGCGGCCGCACACCGTCCCGGCGCGTGAGCTCGGCGCTCGTCTGTGGGAGAGTGCTCCGCGCGGGGTCGGAGTCGAACGGAGGAGAGACCATGTATGCGAGTGTCCGCACCTACGCCCGCGGAGACTTGGCGGACGCGCTCGCCGAGCACGAAGACGACATTCGCCAGGTCATCGGGGGCATCAACGGGTTCAAGGCCTACTACCTCGTGAAGGGCAAAGACGCCACGACGTCGGTCAGCGTCTTCGACGATCAGGCGGGCGCGGAGGAGTCGAACCGGGCCGCAGCGGCGTGGCTGGCCGAGAACCTTCCCGACCTGGGCGTCGCGCCGCCGCAGGTGACGGCGGGCGAGGTCCTCATCGGCTTGTAGGGCGCCGAACCTCGCTGCACGCGAGCGTGAGGCTCACGCGGTGCTGATTCGACCCCGCGCTCATGCTTCTGCGGAAGGCGAGTTCTCGACATTCCGGGTCGGCGGACTACCCGAATCGACGGGAAACCACGGTGACCGCCGCGTACGCCGTGACTCCCAGCACTCCGAGGCCGAGTAGGGCCGCGAGCAGGACCCGAGGGGCGTTGCTCCAGCGGGATCGCTCGGTGGCGGCGAACAGCACGCCGACCGGCGTGCCGGCGGCCGGGGCGGGGTAGGGCCTCGCGCCCGCAGCTGCGTCGACGAGCAGCTTCGCGTCGTCGGCCGGGACGAGACGCCACCGCGGCTCGCCCGCGAACCCCAGGAGCGCCCCGCCGTCGCGCGGGACGTAGACGACCTGGTGCATTGCGCCGTCGGGGTCATCGACACGGAAGAGGAGGAACGGCTGAGCGGGAGGCGGGTCGGCACGTTGGAGCGCCTCGGGAAGGGTGAGGAGGCCCTGGAGCGTCGAGGTCGGCAAGGGCGTGCACCCATTCGATCCGCAGACGACCGGCGTCGTGGCGTCGGCGGCGAGCGCCGTGCCGGTCGCAACCGCAAGCGCCGCGCCGATCAGCGCCAGGCGTGTCGCAGCCCCGCCGCGGTCGCGCTCCTCGCGCCTTCCCATGCGGTCTGCGCCGAGCTCGCGCGGCGCGTTCTGGCGCGATCCGCCGGGCTTGCCGAGGCTCGGACGCAAGCGGTAGCGGCTTCGTCGCGTCGCCGGGTCGAAAGGCGCGAGATTGTCTTTGACGCTCGCCGGACGCCACCGCGAGGAGCGAGAGCCGTAGATGGAAGACGACCAGAGGCATGGCCGGATCTTCGGTGTCCTGTTCATCATCACGTTCATCACGTCGATCGGGGCGCTCGCGCTCTTCCAGCCCGTTCTCGACGATCCAGTCGGTTAGATCGCGGGTGGCGGGAAGGACAACCAGATCTATCTGGGAGCGTTCCTGGAACTCCTGCTCATCATCTCCAACGTCGGTACGGCAGTCGTGCTCTACCCGATCGCGCGGCGTCAGAACGAGGCTCTCGCCATTGGTTACGTCGCTGCTCGAATCATCGAGTGCGTTTTTATTGCGGCCGGAATCATCTTCGTGCTCGGGGTCGTGGGCCTGCGGCATGACCTTCCGGGCGGGGACGACGTTGCCTTCGCGCTGGCTGCGCTCGAGGACTGGATGTTCCTGTTCGGCCCCGGCCTCATCGTCCCGTGGGGCAACGGGCTGATCCTCGGCTACCTGATGTACAGGTCCGGCCTCGTCCCGCGCCGCATGGACTGGCTCGGACTCTCGGAGGGCCGCTCCTCCTGTTTGGGAACCTCGGCGTGCTCTTCGACTGGTGGGACGCGACGGGGGCGGTGAACGTCCTGGTCATCCCGGAGTTCATCTGGGACGCCTTCTTGGGCATCTACTGCGCCATCTGGGGATTCAGGCGCGACCCTCCTAGTTGATCGCTCGCCGGGATCGAGCGCGATCGACCACCACGAGACCACGGCCGAGATGTGGTGGACGGACTCGTCGGCCACGGCTCAGCCCCGGTTGTGGTTGACGACCTCGACGTTGTGCCCGTCCGGGTCGAGCACGAACGCGCCGTAGTAGCCCGGGTGGTAGACCGCGCGCTCGCCCGGCGCGCCGTGGTCTTCGTAGCCGGCGGCAAGCGCGGCAGCGTGGAACGCGCGCACGGTCGCGTCGTCGCCGGCGGGGAAGGCAAGGTGGACGTGCTCGGTCAACGGCCGCTCGTCGTCGATCAGGGAGAAGCTGTAGTCCGAGCCGACGAACTGGACGCGGGCCGGCTCGTCGTCGCCGAGCGCGATGCCGGCGTGCGGCGCGATCGTCACGTAGAAGCGGCGCGACGCCCGGAGGTCGCGGACACGGATCCACAGGTGGTCGATCCGCCCGTCCGGGACCGCCTGGCTGCGCTCGCCGTGGACGGCCTCGACGCTGTTGCCGTCGGGGTCGAGCAGGAACCCGCCGTAGTAGGTCGGGCCGTACTGCGTGCGTGGCCCCGGCGCGCCGTCGTCGCGGTATCCCGCGTCGACACCCGCCTGCCAGAACGCGTCGACCTGCGCGCGGTCGCGGGCGCGAAAGCCGACGTGGAGCCCGCGGGCCACCGGGTGCTCGCGGTCCGTCGGCCCGATGTCCCAGTCGTCCCACTCGACCAGCTCGGCGTCCGCATGACTGGGCTCGGCGCCCAGGACGCTCAGAACGGTGCGGTAGAAGCGCTCGGAGGCCGCGAGGTCCGAGACGGCGATGCCGACGTGGTCGAACACCCGGCCGAGGCTACCGTTGCGTGTCTGGTGGGATGTGCATGGGGGTGGTGCCGCTCCCGGCCGTGATCGATCCGGCGGCTCCGATCACCCTCCTCGGGATCAGCGAACCCCGAGGTCGCTCGAGCGGGATGGCGGCGTCGCGACCGCGCTCGGGATGGCCGGCGTCGCGACCGCGCGCGTCGACGGCCGTCTCGCTCATCCCTGACGCGGGTAGGTCCCCGGAGGAGCCGAGAGGCCGACCCCGCGCGACCGTTCGCGGACACGGTGCCGCGCCGCGACGCCCTCGCCGCGAGCGTCGGATCGTGCGAGCAGCAATGACTGGCGCGACGGCGAACATCCCCTGTAGCCAGATCGTTGAACAACCGACGGCTGGGGTTCGTCTCGAACGGCCAGGGGCGAGGAGCAAGTAAGAGCTAGTGCGAGGTCGAGGAGGAACTCGTCGACCTCGCCCGCAGCCAGGGTTACCGGCTGGACGAGCTCGTCGCGATCATCGAAGACGTCGGCTGAGGCGCACCCCCGAATGCCGCCTGCCCGACGGCTCGGTAGGGGCGTTGTGGTAGGCGTTCGCGACGGGGAGGAGCGCGACCAGGGCCTACCGTCGTGGACTGGTCGAGGGGGTGGTGCCTGGGCGGGCTCGCGTGTGTTGCGCGCGTCCGCAATGATCCCCCCATGCCGCGCTTCCACTACACGGTCGTCAACGAGTTCATGGAAGAGGACGTCGACGCCTCGTTTCTTAGCGACGAGGAGCTCGTCGTGGGCGACACGGTGCCGCTCGGGACTCGCCGCTACCTGATCGAACGCATCGACGACAAGGGCGGAACCGAGTGGAATTCCGAGGGCAGCACAACAATGTACTCCAAGCTGCTCCACTGTCGGCGGGTTCCCACCGCCTGAGTCGGAGATCATCTCCTGCAAATCAGGCATCTAATCCGCGCAAGGCCAGCACCGGGGACAGCACCGAGTCGCACGTCGTGCCTTGGCGAGGCATGGGCTGCAACCCCCAGCTTGCAAACTCGGTCGAACGGTGGTCTGAGTAGGTCGGAGGTGGTCGGGCGCTAGAGAAGAAGCCATGCCCGCGTTTGTCTCGCGGTGCCGTTTAGTCAGGGTTCGTCGTCGAGATCTGACACGAAGCTGACACGAACAATCCGCGTGGGATTCTCATCCTGCCGCCGCCGCTTCTGAATGTTGATGTCGCAAGCGACTATCGTCCATGGTTCAGCGCGATGTGTGATCTTCATGAGCACGCTCTTGGGTCCCTCGAGCATGATGAGTGGGTTCTCGATACGCCGCTGATCCGCGGCTTCGTCGACAGCGTGCGGGTGGCCATTGAGCGCTGCGACTCGGCAGTCGAGGCCTGTCGTATCGTCGAGCCGGGTTTCCGGGAGCTTCTCACCGGGCCAGGTTGGCTGCCGAGGCGGTTTCAGGAGGATGCGCCAGAGAGCGGGATGGGCGGCGGCATCGGCCAATGGCTTCTCTTTCGGGCGGCGGAGCGCGATCTCTGCCTCTTCAGCCTCGTCGTGCCGCCAGGATCGATGACGCCGGTGCACGACCATCTTGCCTGGGGCCTGGTCGGTCTCTACAGGGGTAATCAGGACGAGGAGTTCTACGAGCCTGGGAACGGCCGGCTCCGACTCGTTCGCCAGCGCCCGCTGCGGCCGGGCGACTACTACGCGCTGCTTCCCCCTCGTGACGATGTGCACCGCGTTCGCACGACCTCCGAGGTGACCTCCGTTTCTATCCACCTGCTCGCGAACGACACTGGCTGCGTGCTCCGTCACACGTTCGACCGACAGACCGGGGAGGCGAGGCCATTCCGATCCGGCTACGTAAACGCCGAGTGCCACGACGCCGCTCCGTAGGGCTGGGCGAATCATGAACGGGCATGGCACTCCAACGGTGTTGATCGACAACGAACGTGTGCGTGTGACTCGGTGGCGCTTCGCGCCTGGGGCGGCCACGGGCTGGCACAGGCACGATCACGACTACGTCATCGTCCCTCTGACAGACGGCTCGCTCACGCTTGTCGAGCCCGAAGGAGAGCGGGAATCTGATCTGACGACGGGAGTGCCCTACTTCCGCGAAGCCGGCGTGGAACACGACGTCGTCAACGCGAACGACCACGAGTTTGCGTTCATCGAAATAGAGGTCAAGCGCTGAACCCGGTCGCGGAAGCGGTGCGACACCGCGATGCCAAACGCTGACGAGCGATACCGTCCCGGCCGAAGCAGTCGGCGGCTTCGGGTACCTGCTCGAGCACCCTGAGGCCGTCGTCTACGCGCTCAACGAAGAGCACGGCTACGTCGACGTGAGCCGGTGCGATCCGAAGCCGCAGATCGGCGACGTCGTGCGGGTGCTCTCGAACCACGTGTGCGTCGCGGTCAACCTCCACGACGAGGTCGTTGCCCACAGCTCGGGCGAGGTCGTCGATACCTGGCCGGTCGCGGCGCGCGGAAAGCTTCGCTAGCTGCCGTATCCGCCGAAGGGGCGCGGAGTCGCCGTCGCGAGACTGAACGCAGCGCGCGTCACTAGGGCGTCCCAGTCGTGAAGCGTCCGCTCCCTCCCTGCGGGTGCAACCGCATGTTGAGGTCGGACAACTTGGTTCGGGGATCTCGTTGGGTGGGCCGACGACGCGCCCGATGAGAAGCGCACTCGCACCGCATACTTGTCGGGAAGCCTGACGAGGTGGGAGATGCGGAAGGACGTGCGTGAGTTCATCCGCCGGCTTGAAGCAGCGGGCTTAACTGTCGAGCCGACGCCGGGGCACTACCGGGTCCTGCGTGACGGAAAGCCGCTCCGTAAGGCGAACGGCATGCCGTTCATGCTGCCGTTCTCTCCCGACACGATCCGCTGGCGCAGAGCGGCAATCGTCGAGCTACGCAAGCTCAACATCGAGCTGTAGCTCGTCTTAGCAATCGACCGTGATGAGGCCGGTGTAGCCGCCCACCCGTCCCTTGTGGCCAAACCGGACGGTCACTACTCGTCTGGGCAATTGATGTGAATGGCGTCGCGACCAGGCCCCACCACAATCACGGCATCGAGGGGGGAGGGGTACCCTCGAGCCGGGGTCACTTCCTCGCGTGCGCGCGCGTGCGCGCGAGAGAAAGTGGTGGGCGTTCGCGACGAGGGCGCCCCCGACCAGGCCCCATCGCCATCGTCACGCCGACGGGGGTGGGGTACCCTACCTCGTTCGCGCGCGGATAGGACCTTGGCGACACGTGGCGACCCTTCCCTGTGTGGTCTCGGATCGCCGACGGAACCAGTGACTGGGCGGGTGTCAGGACTCGAGCTCGCGCCGCCCGGCGTGTGGAGGTAAGAGGCGGTGGGCGATTGCGGCCGCTTCGACCCGGTTCGGCGCATCGAGCTTGCGCAGGATGTGCGAAACGTGGACGCCTGCGGTTTTGACGCTGATCACGAGCTCGTCGGCGATTTCGCGGTTGGTGTAGCCGCGGGCGACGAGCGTCAGCACTTCTGCTTCTCGCGGGGTCAGGCCGAGGGGCTCTTCGAGGCTGTCGTCCTCGCTGATGGCCTAGAGCCCGGTGGCGCGAGATCGAGCCGAGCACGTTCGGCGAGCAGCTCGAGCTCGCGAAGCAGGGGCTGCGCTCCGATCCGGGCCGCGACTGAATATGCCTCCCTGAGCGGCACGCTCGCCTCGGCGCGGGGCGCGCCGGCGGCGACGAGCGCCTCGGCCTGGCGCCAGCGGCAGTAGGCCGCGAGCGGCGGGCGCTCGAGGTGCTCCCAGGCCGCTGCCGCTTCCGACCACGACTCGGGCCGTGCGATGCCGGGGCGCGCTCGTACTCGGCCTCGGCCAGGGCCAACCAGCCCGCCGCGTTCGGCGTGATCGGCGCGGCATCGACAGCGGCGCCGCGCGCGATTCCGATCAGCTCGCGTGCGCGATCGAGCCAGCCGCGGAGAGCGTCGCCGTCCCGGCGGGCGCGTGCGAGCGCCGCCAGCTCCGCCTGCGCGCGCAGGCCGGTCGCGCAGAGCTGGACGCGGATCTGGGCCGCCTCGTGCTGGCGTGCGCGAGCCAGCCCGTCGTCGATGGCCGCCGCCGCGTCCGTCCAGCGACGCTCCCACAGCGCGAGGTCTGCGCGGTAGTAGTCGTAAAGGCCGAGCGCGCGGTACTCGAACAGGTCGGCGCCCGCCGCCTCGAGGTGCGCCCGCGCGGCGTCGAACTCGCCGCGGCCGATCTCGACCTCCGCGCGGACAGTGAGGAGCGAGGACCGGAAGCTCGAAGGGATACCGCGGAGCGCGGCGGCGCTGAGCCTGTCGGCCTCGTCCCAGGCGCCGACCGCGAGCAGCGCCTCGACCTGATTGCAGATGAGCAGGGTGCTCGTGATCCCGTACCGGCGAGTCGCCTCGAGCCCCTCCCGCCCCAGTCGCGCCGACTCGCGAGGCCGGCCCAGCCTGGTCAGCACGTCGGTGAAATTGCCGTACGCCCGTTCCAGGCCGACGCGATCACCGACCTCCTCGGCGAGCTGCAGCGTCGGACGAATCTGGGCGAGACCCTCCTCGGCGCGGCCGAGGTGGGCGAGGTCCACGCCGAGCACTGTGAGCGCTCGGACCTCTGCCTCGGGCGCGCCGACACGCCGAGCGAGCGCAAGCGCCTGCTCGGCGATCGGCAACGACTCGGCATGGCGCCAGCGCCACCATCAAAACCCCCGCGAGTGACCCCAGCGAATACGCCCGCTCAGGCGAGGGCGGCTCTGCTGGCACGAGCTCGACCGCGCGCTCGACTGCGGCGAGTCCGGCCTCGTTGCTGCCGGTCTCGTAGAGATACTCGCCGAGCTGCACGTGCAGGAGCGCCGAACGGTGCGGGTCTGCGTCGCCGACGAGCTCGATCGCGCGTCGGCCAAGCTCATGCGCGCGCGGCGCCGCGCCCGTTTGGCTGGCCAGCTCGCTCGCCCACGAGCAGAGCTCGGCGAGGTCGAGCCCGACGAGCTCGGCCGCGTCCGGCACAGCGGGCCAGAGCGCGAGCGCCCGCTCGAGGTGGGAGAGAGCCTCTGCAAGGCCGAAGACCGCCGCCGCCTGCCGCGCCGCCTCGACCGACGCGGCGAGCGCTTCCGTGCTACGACCCGCCGCCGCCCAGTGGGGTGCCAGCTCCGCCGCCCCTGCCGCTCCGCTCCGCGCGAGCTCGTCGGCGATGCGCGCGTGCAATTCCTCGCGCTCACCGGGCAGGATCGTCGTGTAGATGGCTTCCGCGAGGAGCGCGTGGCGGAAGCGGAAGCTGTTCGTCGGCTGATCGGCGACGAGGACGCCGTGCTCGACCGCCTGGTGCAGCGATTCGCGCACCTCCGCCTCGCGGAAGTCCCGCGACAGCGCAGAGGAGCGCGTACCCGACGTCGCGTCCGGCGGCCGACGGCCACTTGCAACAGGCTCTGCGTCTGACCGTCGAGCCGAGCCACGCGCTGCAGCAGGAGGTCGCGCAGACCACGCGGAAGCTCGCCGCGCTGGTCGCTCGCAGCCGCGAGGAGCTCTTCGGCGAAGAAGGGGTTGCCTTCCGAGCGGGCGACGATCGTGTCGGTCAGCGCCGCCGGTAGGGGAGCGTCGGAGCGGGCCGCAAGCAGCGTCGTCAGCTCCTCGGACTCGAGCGGCCCGAGCTCGAGGAGAAGCGCCGAGCCGGAGCGACGAACCCCGTCCGCGAGCCGGCGCATGCGCGCGGCCGACGAGGGCTCATCCGCGCGGTAGGTCGCGAGCAGCAGAACCTGGCGGTCGTCGAGGTTGTGCGCGAGGAAGACGAGGAGATCGAGCGACGACGTATCGGCCCAGTGGAGATCCTCGAGCACGAGCAGCACCGGGGCGGTGGCTGCCCGGTCGGTCACCCGCGCGAGCGTGTCCTCGAACACCCGTAGCTGCGAGCCGGGCGTCGACCCATCTGCCCGCAAGGGCTGCCCGAGCGGCCGCAGGGCCTCGACGAACGGTTGGTACGGCAGCTCGGTGCCGACGAGATCGATCGAGCGCCCGAGGAGGATCTCGCAGCCGGCGTCGCGGGCGCGTCCGGCGAGCTCGGACACCAGGCGGGTCTTGCCGATGCCGGCCTCTCCGGCGACGAGGACGGTCGCACCGTTTCCCAGCTGCATCGCGTCGAGTACGCGCCCGAGCGCCTCGAGCTCGCGTGCGCGTCCGACGAAGACGTCGCTCGCGCGAACCTCCATCCCGCGCAGTATTGCGCGGAGACCACCCTCGGGCTGCGCTGCTTGAGCATCGCGCAGCTGGAAGATACGGCGCCCTGCCGGCAAAGATAAGGCCCTCCGCCCGATGTGCTCCCGCTCCTCGCCGGTGACGATCGGTCAAGACGACGACCACGAGGAGGCGAGTGATGGCAGCAGTGACGGGGCGCGTTCCGGAAGGGCTGACGAGTTCGAGGAAGACCCATACGGTCAAGGGTGGGGGCGGCCTGCGGCTGCACGTTCGTGAGTGGGGCAAGCCTGACGGGCCGCCGATCCTCTTCATCCATGGCTGGTCGCAGAATCATCTGTGCTGGGCCAAGCAGTACGAGAGCTCGCTGGCCGACGAGTTCCGGCTCGTCGCCTACGACCTGCGCGGCCACGGCATGTCCGAGGCGCCGCTCGAGCCCGAGTACTACACCGCCGACGAGCTCTGGGCCGACGACCTGGCGGCGATCATGAACGAGCTGCGTCTCGACCGCCCGGTGCTCGTCGGCTGGTCGTACGGCGCCTTCGTCATCTGCGACTACATCCGCGCGCACGGCCAGGATCAAGTCGCCGCGATCAATTTCGTCGAGGGCACCGCCCGGCTCGGCGAAGCTGCCTTCGGCACCCTGATCGGCCCTGGCTTTCTCGACCACTTCGTCGACGCGACGGTGGACGATCTGCCGACCAACATCCGCGCGATGCGCTCGTTCGTAAGGGCCTGCCTCGTGAAGCCGGTGTCGGACGACGACCTCGAGACGGCCGTGTGCTGGAACGTCGTCGTACCGGCCCACGTCCGCGCCGCACTCGGGGCACGCGCGATCGACGACGACGACGTGCTGCGGGCTCTCGAGGTCCCGATGCTGGTCACGCACGGGCGGATGGACACGGTCGTCCTGCCCGCGATGGCCGAGCACGTTCTCGCGACCTGCCCGACCGCCAAGGCTTCCTGGTACGAAGGCGTCGGCCATGCCCCGCACCTCGAGGAGCCCGAGCGCTTCAACCGCGAGCTGGCCAGGCTTACCCGCCGCGTCGGGGTCTGACAGCAAGGGGCCTCAACCAGGGCCCCGTCAGATCCCGTCGCCGGGAGGGGGTGGGTACCCGTTCTCACGTGTGCGCGCGTTCGCGCGAGCGGAAGTGGTGGGCGTTGAGCGCGGGCGCCCGCGACCGGGCCTCCATGTTGACGACGCGGCGCGAAGGGTGGGGGTACCTAGAAGGAAGGCCTTTCTCGCGACGCCCGAAACCCGCAGGGACCCCAGCAGGGATCCGACTGAGTACAGGGACGACCCGCGTGGCCCCGGGATGGCGCACACGCTGGCGCGTAGCCCCGATCGCTCTCCCGCGCCCTCGACGTCGAGCTCCTGATCGACGCGGACGGCGTCGAGATCGGCTAGGGCCCGGCGCGGCTGGCGCGCTTGCGGCAGCGCGCCGAGCAGTAACGCGCGTCGCGGCGAGCGGCGACGAACACGCCGTCGCACATCTGGCAGCGACGCGGCCTGCGTCGCGTCCCTGGGCGGCCGAGCGCGCCCGCGTGGCGGCCGTGAGGATGACCGTTCTTGCCGAGGGTCTCGCTAAACGTTCTCGGCGTCTCGTGAATCAATAGGAGCTGTGAGCACGATTTCGGACGTTGACCTCGTCGCCGCGATCGAACAGGCGTATCGAGACGGGTACCGGCGCTTTCTCTCGCTCGCGCTCGGGATGCTCGGGGATGTCGACCGTGCGCGGGACGCAGTGCAAGAGGCCTTCGCCCACGCATTGCGACACAGAGGCGATCTACGGGAGGCCGAGAGCCTCAATGCCTGGCTCTGGCGGATCATGGTGAACGTCTGCCGTGTGGAGAAGCGACATCCGGTCGTAGGGCTGGACGAGAGCTACGAGCTCGAGGCGGCCGGCCGTTCCGGCGACTGGCTCGAGGTACGAGCCGTGATTGCAGGGCTCCCGGAGCGGCAGCGGCTCGTGCTCTTCCTGCGCCACTACGCCGACCTCGACTACCACACGATCGCACAGGTCGCGGGGATCGAGCGCGGCACCGTCGCGGCCACGCTCCACGCCGCTCACGGGAAGGTCAGAACTGCGATGACGGAGGTACATCGGTGAATGACCAGGACGTCACGGCCGTGCTCGAGCGCGTCATCGGACCGCTCGAGGATGAAGTGGGAAGCTGGGATGACGTTCTCCGGCGTGCCGCCGAGCCCCGGCCCGAAGACTTGGACGACGTGCTCCACCCGGCGGGAGCAGAGCATCGACCCCGCCGCGGGGCGTTCCCGCGCTGGCGGATCGTCGCCGTCGTTGCCGCGATCCTGGTCGGCGGGCTTCTCGTCACGCCGGCGCTCGGCATCGGCACCAGCCTCCTTGACCTCCTCAAGGGCGGCCCCCGGGGGGAGCCGCCGCATCGCGTGACCGCGGTCGGGGGACCTTCCTACTGGTCACTCGACGGAAAGATCGTGTTCGGGGGCCGCATCGGGACACCGAAGAATGGTCAGTATCAGGGGTACGTCATGAACCCCGACGGGAGCGGGAAGCGAGCGCTGCTCGAGCTGGAGGACGGGTCTTTCTCGTGGTCTCCCGACGGGCGGATGATCGCTTTCAGACGGGACGACGGCCAGGTCTACGTCGTGAACGCCGACGGGAGCGGAGCACGGAGGCTGACGTCGAGACCCGGGAGCTGGGACGTCGGAGGCTGGTCGCCCGACGGGCGGAAGCTCACCCTTACGGTCTGGGGCCGCGCGAAGGTCGGGATTTACGTCATGAACGCCGACGGAAGCGGGCAGCGGAGGCTCACGCAGGGCGTGAGGCTCAGGCGGGGCGTCGCGCCTGCCTGGTCGCCCGACGGGCGGAAGATCGCCTACTCGAGCGTCAGGCCCGGCAACAGCGGCAACTCCGAGGTCGTCGTCATGAACGCCGACGGGAGCGCGAACCGAAGGCTGACACCGCAGCCGGCCGGCGGTCACAGCCCGGACTGGTCGCCCGACGGGCGGAAGCTCATGTTCTCGAGCCGGCGTGACGGCAACTGGGAGGTCTACGTCATGAACCCCGACGGGAGCGGACAGCGGAACATCACGCGCAACCCGAGGAGCGACGGCTCTGCGACCTGGTCGCCAGACGGGCGAAAGATCGCTTTCGTGACCCGGCGCGACGGCAACTGGGAGGTCTACGTCATGAACCCCGACGGCAGCGGAAAGCGGAACCTGACGCGCAACCCGGGGAACGACGGCCCTAAAGGCTGGGGTGCTGCCTGGTCCCCCGACGGGCGGAAGATCACTTTCGTCAGCGACCGCGACGGCACCTACGAGGTCTACGTCATGAACGCCGACGGCAGCGGACAGCGCAGGCTGACACACCGCGGCTCGTAATCTCGCTGGTTCGCCAGACCGCGGCGGCCGACCGGAGTCGCCGATGCGATCACAGACAGACCGTTGACCTGGGCGAGCGTACCGTCGCTTGAGAGGCGTGTCGCCGTCAGGAACCGCGATGGCGGCCCGGAGTGATTCCCCTGGAATCATGGCGATAGGTGCCCATCCGGCACCGGTGACGTGCGGCACCTATGAGTGCGAGCGTGCCCAAGGAATAGCCGCATCCAGGTCGGAGTCCTAAAGGGTCAACGGACGTCACAGACAGGAGGCTCGAGATGATCCGCGTACTCACAATCCTCGCCGTAGTCGTCGCGCTAGCGGCCTCGGCAGCACCTCCCTCGGCCGGGAAGGTCAAGCATCGGACGCCGCCGACTCACGGCACGCCGACTTACGGCGACCCCCAGGAACAGACCTACCTGGACATCAAGCTGGAAACGATAAGCATCATGTCTAGGTAGCCGGCGGTTTCTTGGGGCGCGGTGCGCGTCGGAAGCTCCGCTC
Source organism: uncultured Actinomycetes bacterium (assembly GCA_963734045.1). GTDB lineage: Bacteria > Actinomycetota > Thermoleophilia > Gaiellales > Gaiellaceae > Gaiella. The sequence goes on from CAVTFU010000010.1 coordinate 577,701, forward strand.
CACAACATCTCTCCCCCCTGGGTCGCGTTCGTCCGACACCGGCCGATGTCGCCCCGAATCGCGCTCCCGTTGCCACCACAGGCGAATTCGAGGGGGGATATTTTCCTAGAGGGGCGAGGAGTGTTGGCCCTGCCCTCGAAAAACCGGGCCTGCCTCTAGGACCGTCGGAGCCGGGCGAGTGCTTCGGTGCGCTGATGCCGGTCATCGCCTCACGTTCCGCTCGTGCGACGATGCGGTCAAGACTGAGTCAATGAGTGCCCAGGCCGCTGACCTCATCGAGACAAACGTCGTCGAGTTCCTACTGTCGATGGGGAGAGCTGGCGGCGCTGTCGAACGGCTAGACGACGAGATCGCGTGGACGATCGGGGGTTCGCCGATCGGGTACCACAACGCGGTTGTCCGATGCACCGCTTCCGAAGGGCGGAGCGGTTTTTTGGTGGAGGAGTGGCGGGACGCACTGCGGCAGCGCTCCCTGGCGGGCTCGTGGCACTGGACCCCAGGGATGCATCCTCACAATCTCCCGCGTCTCCTTCTGGACGCGGGCTTCGAAGACGGGGGCGATGAACCTGCGATGGCCGCACAGCTCGCCGCCTCGGCTGACATGCCCATGGCCACCGAGCTGCAGGTCACGCCTGTCGAGGACTCCTCTGCCCTCGACGAGTACCGCCAGGTTCTCGCCGCGGGGTTCGGTGAGGGGCCCAAGGAGGCCGACTGGGTCGCCAGCGTTTTCGCCATCATTGGACTCGAACCACACAGTCGATGGCGCCACTTCGTCGGCACGGTGGCAGACGATCCTGTCGCCACCGCCTCCACCCTGCTGACCGACTCGACCGCAGGCATCTACTTCGTCTGCACGCGGCCCGACGCCCGCCGACGTGGCTTTGGTGCCGCGATCACCTACGAAGCGATGCGCCAGGCGGCGCGCACCGGAGCCACGCTCGCCGTCCTCGGCTCCTCGCCGATGGGGCAGCGCGTTTACGAGCGGCTCGGATTCCGAACCATCTTCTCCACCCGGCTCTTCGAGCTGGCCGCGTAGGGTCCGTCGCCGTACTTCGCCTTGGTGTTGCCTGGCTAGTAGATGCGCGGCTCCGGGCGAGCGGTCACGGCGAGTGGCGCGGGCTGCGCCTGTCCGTTGGTGGGCTCGTGGCCGTTGGCTCGCTCGAGCTGGGCGACTCGTTCGGAGACGGCGAAGATCCGGTCGCTGAGTTGCTGGATCGCGCCGGCCAGTTGCAGCATGACCTCTGCCAGTTCCGAGCGGTGCTCCTCGCAGAGCACGTCGATCGGAAGAAGCAAGGGCTCGCGTAGCTCGCCCAGCCTCGGGCGTTTAACCAGCCCGCAGCGCGGGAAATTCATCTGCCCGCAAAGCGACCGAGAGGAGGTCCCGTGCACCAGAAGACCGGAAAAACGACTAGCGACGCTGAGATGCTGATCGCCGGGATCGAGGTTCCAGCGGCCGCTATCGGGGAGCTCGCGCGGCGGCTCTATCAGGCTGGCAATATCGGCCTCGCACTCCAATTCTGCGAGAACGGCGGCTACCCGCTCGAACTTGCGCCCGAAGACCGCGGAGCCATCATCCGAGCACTCGGGACACCCCCACCCGCCGGCCTGGAAGAGCTCCACGACGCCCTGCTCCAGACACACACGTCGCGCCAGTACGAACGGCTGGTTTAACCGTCGACAAGCTGGCCAACAATCGTGCCCCGGCCCCTGTGGACAGGATCGTCCCTCGCCGCGAGTAGCGGCGAGAAGCCCGGGTGGGCAAGCGGGCTTCAGGGGCCGGAGACTTGCAGCGCCACGATCGGAGCCGCGGAGCTCCCTGTGCAGCGTCAACCGGCCCGGAGAGGGGGCGAGGGGATCCCCGGGGCACAACCACAACAGGGGCAAAGCCGCCCGCGGCTCCCCCTCAACCGCGATCCTCTACGCGATCTGGGTCACCCACATCGCCGGCTGGGCGGCCGAGACGCCTGTCGAGGCAGAAGCGGAGCTCGCCGCCGAACTGGGCGCGGCAAGCAACGAAGGAGCGCTCGCAGAGGCATAACCGACCTAATGGAGGCAGAAGCCGCGGGCGCTTCTGCGTGTCGTCAACCGCCCCAGAGCGTGGGGAAGCTAGTGCCCCAGGGCGGAGCCGCAGAAGGGAGCAGCCCGCCCGCGGCTCCCGCTCGACGCAATCCTCCGAGATTCCGAGGGCCGATGCAACCGAGATGACACGCTGCGCGCCGGCGGCTCCGAGACGAGGGCGAGTTTGCCCCCTAAGGGCACGGGTACGTCGGAGAGAGGCAACCGGAGGAGGAGTTCATGTCCGATGTGTGGACATACCGCGAAGGCGTCCTCGGGTCTGATGTTTCCGCTCAGAACCTTGTGGGATACGGGGTGGAAGCCGAGGATGGCTCTATCGGCAAGGTTGACGAGGGGACTTACGAGGTCGGAGCGTCTCACCTCGTGGTTGACACTGGGCCGTGGATCTTTGGCAAGAAGGTGATGCTTCCGGCCAGTGTCGTCAGCAACGTTGACCACGACGACGAGAAGGTCTACGTCAACCGCACGAAGGACCAGATCAAGGAAGCGCCGGAGTACGACGATTCGTTGACGCGTGACGAGGGGTACCGCACTCGCCTCGGCTCGTACTACGCGCCTGGGGGCGTTGGATACCGGGAAGAGGACAGCGAGGTTCGCTAGTCCCGCGGCCGGTGGGGTCCCGCGTACGGGCGGGACCCCGCCCCTTGGTGGCTTGCGTCATGTCTGGAGCGTCCGTTCATGCCACCTCCTGGCCCTTCAAGCCGGTCATCTTCATAAGAACAGCTCGGCGTCTTCGAGCGCCCGGCGAGTCTCGTCCCAGTCGGTCGCGACCGCGTCCCGGTCGCTGAATCGCGCGTTGAGCTCAGTCACTGGCTGCCTCATCGAGTGCTCCTTCGATCCGGGGTCTCAGCGGCCCCGCGCTTACGGATCCGTACGCAGTAGAGACCGGCAGCGCACCAAGAATTCATCGGCGATCTTTGCGATCCGCGACAATGACCGCGTGGCGCTTCAACGGATGGACAATGTGGGCATCGTGGTGGAGTCGCTTGACGCCGCGATCTCCTTTTTCGCCGAGCTGGGCCTCGAACTCGAGGGGCGGGCCATGATCGAAGGAGAGTGGTCAGGCCGCGTCACTGGACTGCGCGACCAGCGCGTCGAGATCGCCATGATGCGTATGCCGGATGGCCACGGCAGGATCGAACTCTCACGATTTCTCGCGCCGCCTGTCGTCGCCGATCACCGGAACGCACCGGTGAACGCCCTTGGCTACCTGCGTGTCATGTTCGCCGTGGACGACCTCGACGATACGCTCGCCCGGCTCCGCAGACACGGCGCGCAGCTCGTCGACGAAGTGGTGCAGTACGAAGACGTGTATCGGCTCTGCTACATCCGAGGCCCCGAGGGCATTCTCATCGGGCTGGCTGAGGAAATCGGCTGAGGTCCCAAACGCGCTGGGGCGTCATTCGCGAACGCTGGCGCAAGCGCGTTGCCGTCGTCTAGGCCGACGACGTCTCGCCGTAGCAGCATCTGGGTTCTGTCCTAACGCTCCACGCTGAGGAGCGCGTTGAGACCGCCGCGCTAGCCGAGTCGGTTTGCGCGTCTCACCCCGTCGCCGCGGCGCTCGAGCTGCAGCGCGTCGATCAGCCCTCGCGCCCTGGCGGTGGGGATCATCCGGCCGTCGCGAACCGTCGCGAGCCCCTCACTCGTCATCCGCCGCTCGAGCTCCCGGGGTGCGAGGGAGGCCTTCTTCATGCCGGCGCGCTCGAGGAGTTCGGTCGCTGTCATTGCCTCGCCGCTCACGGGGGCGAGTGTTCCAGCCGGGCAGCGGTGTTGTCCAGCAAGACGCCGAGAGCGCGTGAGAACCGCTCCTAGAGCCACTCAGGGCCGGTTCAGCTAGAGCTTGAGGATCAGTGTCACCGGTCCGTCGTTGACGAGCTCGACCTCCATGTTGAGCGCCGAAGACACCGGTCTCGACGTGGACGCTCCGCTCGCGCAGCGCCTCGCAGAATTGCTCGACGAGCGTCTCGGCAAGGTGCCCGGGCGCCGCTCGGGCGAAGCTCGGCCGAAGCTCGGCCGTGTTCATAAGTCATTGACAGGGCCAGAGTCGGGTACGAGACTCGCTCCCGCGGGAGAGGAAGGCAGGGACGACTCGGCCCCGGACGGGCGGCGGGAGGCGCCTGCGGACGTTTCTCTATACGAGGTGAGGAGGATTCTCATGCAGGTTTGGCGCAGACTCTTCGTTGGCGGCGCTGCGCTGCTCGGCGCTGCCGTGTTCGTGGCGACGGCCTCGGCCGCGCCTCCGGTGAAGACCGAGTTCTCGAACGTCGCGTTCAGTTCCGTGCTGACCGGCGTGTGCCCGTTCGACGTAGAGGTCGACTCGGTCGTCAGCGGGTTCGAGATCGACTTCTTCGACAAGGCGGGCAACATCGTCAAGGCCCAGATTCACCAGGTCGAGCAGGACACATTCAGCGCGAACGGAAAGACGCTGACCGGCATTCCGTTCACGTTCAACCTGACCTTCCAGCTCGACAGCAACGGCGACCCGACGGCGATCATCGCCACCGGAGTCGCGGAGAAGATTCCGCTTCCGGACGGGAGTTTGTTCGTCAGCGCAGGATGGTTGAACTTCGCCGACCACCCGGGCGCGGAATTCCTGCTTAGCCCGGACAGGGGCGCACAAGGCAACGTGGCGGGGTTCTGCGCCGCGCTGGCGCCCTAGGGTTCGAGCGTCGAGGGCGGTCGCCGTTCGGGTGACCGCCCTCTGCCCGACCTATGCCTCGAGGATCAGCGTCACCGGCCCGTCATTGACGAGCTCCAGAGCATGGCCGGCGCGACGGCCGCGGGGGATGGGCGTCGCCTAAGAGGCTTACCCCGCGATCGCAAGGGGCTTTGAGGCAGCGATCCCCGGAACCAATCCACTCGCAACGCTGCTGGCGAGCGAGCGCCGGCGGCGGCCGACGCGATCAAGGCGCTAGACGAGCCCCTCGCGTTTGCGCCAGACGTGCTCCTTTAGAAGCGTCGCCCGCAACTCGAGCAGCTCATCGGGGCACTCCTCGAGCACCCGAAGGATTGCCTCGCGGTCGGGGATGTCGAGCGCCACGATCCGGGCCTCGCGGTCGTAAGCGCGTTCGAGTGTTTCAGCGGTGTCGACGAGCAGGGCTTCGCGGAGGCGGACAACTGTTGACCGCAACCCCCCATCACCTACCGTTAGTCGCATGGACGACCAGTACGTCGACGTCTACATCGATTCGCGACCGCAGGGGTACACGTACCTGCGCGGCGGCGGCCTCGTCGAGGAGATCAAGCTGAATCGACCGCCGACCGGCGCTCGTCCCGACCCCGGAACGTGCGCCCACGCCTCGCTGCAAGAAGTCTTCGCCTATGCGCGTGTTTCTGAGGTCCACTGGCCGATTGCGTTCTGCAACGACTGCCTGGCAATCCTCGAAGGCCGCGAACCGTTCGCCTTTCGCGACGTGCCCCAGTCAAGCGGCGCGGTCACCTTGGAAAGCGTCATCGGCCGGAAGTGGGCGAAGGAATGGCCTCGGGATGGGAAGCCTCAGACGAAGCGGCCGCCAGCCGGTATCCCGTGGCCGAAGACCGCCTAGCCAAGAGCCGAAGCGGGATCCCGGCCGTGGGTAGGGGCTGTGCCGGCGCGATCCGGGGCTCGAATCCGGTGGCGGACTAATGCGCCGCGAGGGGTAGCGCCGGCCGTGCTCGCACGCGCCGGCGCAACAGCGGCCGGCGACCCTCGACGGCCAAGGGGGATTCCCGCGGTGGGTCGGGGCACAGGCGGTGCCGTGTTCGGCACAGATCCGCAGGGCGCTGCTCGCGAAGGAATCCCGGCGGCGCCGGCGGTCGGTGCTCTAGCGGCGCGGCGAGCGGCGCTCGAGCCACTCGGCAATCCACTCCGGGGCGGATCCGGACGAACAAGCCGTTGCCGCCGACATAGGGGACCCTGTCGCTGCTTCTCTTCGGCGGTGAGGCGGGTCGTCTAACAGGGACGTGCTACGACGCCGCTCCTGGTGTAGCCCCAGTTGGAGACGGGGACGGGCTTGGGCGGCGCGGTGGCGGGTGCGGTCTTCGCGTACAGCTCCCGGCGGTCGAGGGAGACGCCCAGCCCGTAGGCGCCGATGATCCCCAGAACATGCCCGCACAGCTCCTCGGTCTCCGTGGGTTCCATGCTTGTCACGTTGCCTCCTCCCGATGGCCAGCACCGGGTGGTTGCCCGCGAGTCCCCTAAACCCACGCCCCCTTGCCGCAACCCCCAAGGCCAAGATTGTCGCGCTGCCAGCGTCGACTTCCAAGCCCCGGTCCATCGCACACACGACTCGGGAGTGCGATTTCTTCGCAAATAGCGGGAATTACAAGGGCCGATGGGACAAGGTGGCATGGCGTGAGGCGGCCGCGCGACGGGCCGCGCATCTACGAGAGACCTTCGCGCTGGCGCCAGACGTGCGCCTGGAGCAACGTCGCCCGCAGCTGGAGCAGCTCATCAGGGTACTCCTCGAGCACGCGAAGGATTCCCTCGCGGTCGGGAATGTCGAGCGCCACGATCCGGGCCTCGCGGTCGTAGGCGCGTTCGAGTGTTTCGGCGGTGTCGACGAGCTCGGCTTCGCGGAGGCTGGCGGCGAGCTGGAGGACGGCCTTGTCGGCAACCGGGATCCCTGCGAGCCACATGACCGACGACCGTACACATGTTCGTGTCGTCGCGATAGTGTCCGCGCCGGACAGCTTCCGCTCCGGTCGTTCGGTGCCAAGGAAGACGGCCCGAGCGGTGCGCAGTTTGGGGGAGAGGCTCGCCCGGGCCGTCTTGGGGAGGATCGGTTCTCTCATGCGAAGACCGCGTTGTGACGACGTTTCCACAGGCGGGCTTCTAAACACCGCGGAAAGTGCGGAGATTGTCGGTCAACTTTCCACACGGTTCCACAGGAACTCGTACAGCTGGGGATTATCGCGCGGGCCGGGTCGTGATCGGCGCCGCCGATTCTCTACGGGGTGACTGTCGGCGTCTAGATGGCCGTTGCGGACGTCGACGAATCGTCGACACCGAAGATTTCGTGCACCCCCCGTGCACCCACGCCACGCACCTACCCGTACTTGCCCGTCCTCAGAAACCGCATGGTTGAGCCAATCGCTGATGGCCACAAGCCCGAAAAGGCCCATACGGGATTCGAACCCGTGCCGCCGCCGTGAGAGGGCGGTGTCCTAGGCCACTAGACGAATGGGCCGTGGCGGGCCGGATTCTAGCGAAGGCCCTCGCGCGGAGGCGCCCCGTCAGGCGGTGGCCGACGGCGTCTGAGGCGAGAGGATCGGGCTCGCGGGCGTCGATGCGCTCCTCGAAGCGGCGGCGGATCTCCTCGCCGGTCGCGAGGAGGTCGTAGCGCGCCCTGCGGGGCGGGAGCTTCACGACGCGCACCGAGTCGTCGCGGTCGCCGTGGCAGCGCGCATACGCAGCTGCCTCGTCGAGAGGCCTGAGGCGGTCGACCTTCCGCCAGAGGGGCACGGACGCTCTACTACCAGCGATCGCGCGCGGTGGGAACCCGGCCGCCCCGGCGGGTGCCGCTCTTTGCGCACGAAATCGCGGTTCCCGGCCGAGGGGTCATCAGTAGGCCGGCTTGCACGACCACGGGCTCCAGTCCCGTCCCGAGAGCACGAAGTAGCGGTATGCCGCCTGCGCCTGCTCGAGCGCGGTCGAGCCGTGGCCGAACTGGCGCCGCTCGCTCGACCCCATCTGGAAGATCCCGAGGTACTGCCCGTTCTGCGCCGTCGTGCGGTAGCCCGACTCGCAGTGGGCGACCTGCAGCGCCTGCCGGCAGTGCGGCCCGAAGATGTGGCAGATCGCCTTCTCCGGTGAGCGCTCGAGCGCTGCGGCGAGCTGGCGACGCTCTGAGTCGCGCTCGAGCTTCGCGCGAGCGCGTTCGGCCCTCGCCTTTTTCGCGGCGAGACTGCGGCGGGCGGTGCCGAGGCGGGCCGTCGCCTCCTTCCGGAAGCGCGGATCCTCGAGGAGCCAGGGATGCTCGTCGAAGAAGCGGACCACCAACGCATCCTTCTGCATCGTCTTCAGGTGCCCGGCGAGCTGCTTGCCGAGATCGGACGCCGAGCCGGCATGGGCCGCGACCGGCGTGGCACAGAGAACGAGGGCCGCAAGGCCCGTGGCGAGGGCTTTCAGGACCGAGACCTCCGCGTGGGAAACAGGGACACGACGCGCGCCTCAGCCGGGGCTCGCTGAGCGATGAGCCCGGCGCGTGCCGTTCGTGTCGAACGCTTGCTCCCGAGCCTATAGACGAGCCACAAGCCGACCGCCGATTGCTTACGAAAGCTTCACAGCGGGTGTCACAATCGTTGTCGGGGCGATCAACGCGAAACGCCCCTCCCGGGGCGTTTCGAAGGCTGCGGGACAGGGACTCGAACCCCAACTTCCGGAGCCAGAATCCGGCGTCCTACCATTAGACGATCCCGCAGGGCGTCCCCGATTGTACCCGCCTGCGGCAGCTAGATCTCGAGCCGGTACTCGGGCACCAGGCGCTTCTCGTCGGCCGTGTCGATGTGGGCGATCACCTCGACGTGGGGCTCGAGCCCGGACCCGCGGAGCTTCGCCTTGAGCAGCCCGTCGACCTGGAACAGGCCGGAAGAGTTGTTCATCACGATCTCGATCCGGACCGGCTTCACCTCGCCGTCGCCGATCACGACCTCCTCGACCGCGGCGGCGGAGAGGGAGTGCATCGACACCTGGCCCTTCTCGAACGGGATGCGCGAGCGGCCCTTGGCCATGTCGAGGGCGTCGCCGACGCGCAGGACTCCCGCCTCGAGCGAGAGCGGCTCGCCGTCGGCGCGATGGCTCGTGATCGCCTGGAGGACCTCCGAGACGATCACCGTCAGGTCGGGCTCCTCGTAGATGCCCTCGAGGAGCTCGCGCAGTTTCGGTTCCGCGAGGAAGAGGCTCCAGTCCTCGTGGCCGCGCCGATGCACGGACATGCCGATGCAGTGTGTGAGCGCGGCAAGGACAACGACGACCTCCGCATCGTCGTTGGTCATCCCGTAGTCGCGGACGACACTCGGCTCGATGCGGTGCTTCGTCAGCTGGCGGAGCAGCTTCAGCGCGATGTTCGCGACGATCTGGATGTGCACCCACGAGTGATCGTTGATCTGCAGACGAACGACGGCGTTCACGTTGGCGACGTGCCACCAGCCCTTGAGCTGGCGGTCTCCGTTCGCCCGCTCGAGCACGCGGCGCAGCGTGCGGTTCCCGCGCTCGGGGAGACGGATCCGCATGTGCTCCACCGCCTCGGCGGGTGTGAGCCGCGCCTCCCGGACCGCGGCGTCGGACGCGGGCTCCTCGATCCGCTGCTCGGTCTCGGGGTCGAGCGTCACGCCTCGGCCGGCGTCGCCGGCTCGCCGCCGTGCGCGTCGCGGAGCCGAAAGTAGGTGATCGCGAGGGCGATCGCGCTGAAGGGGGCGACGACCGCCTGGGCGATCGTGCCGCCGACGAGGATCTCGAGGAACCGGGGGAGGAACGAGAACGCTGCCTGGAGGAGGGCGCTCGCGACGCCCGTCAGGAGGCCGGTGATGAGCACGATCCCGAAGACCGTCCAGCCGTGCCCGCGGACGAGCTCCCGCGACCGGCCGAAGGCGCCGAAGGGCCGTAGCTTCTCGAGCACGATCACCGGTGCGATCACCGCCCAGATCGTCATCAGGTAGAGGCCCGGCACGATCAGGAGGAGGAGCCCGAGGGCGATCCCGATCCCGGCGAGCAAGCCGGCCACGAGGAGGGGGAAGATCGACGAGGAGACGCGGGAGAAGACCTGTCCGATCGAGGCGTCGAAGCTGCCGTCACGCGCGTCCTGGACCGCGTAGACGAAGGCGCCGAGGAGCCACGTGGTGCCGATCACCGAGGTCGCGAGGCCGACGATCGCGAGCCAGAACGCCGTGCCGCCGTCGTCGCCCTCGACGGCTGCGGCGACGAGCGCATAGATCAGGTTGACGGCCGCGAAGACGACGACCCCGATCACGAAGAATCGCAGGAAGAACCGCGTGTAGAGCGTCCACGCTTCGTCGAGGACGGACCCGATGCTCACGCGGCGATCCTATGCCACGGCGTCGCCGGAGGCGATTTCGGCCAGCTCGCGGCGCACGTGAGTGAGCGCCTTGCCGAGCCGCGCGCGGTTCGTCGGGTCGTTGAGCCAGCCGCTGGCGCCCGACGGGTGGGGCAAGGGGATCGCCACCGCGTCGTCATGCGTGAAGCTCTTCCCGATCGCGTCGGTGAGGTGCCGGACGCCGAGCAGCGCGCGGGCGGCTTCGAGGCCGACCGTCACGACGAGCACCGGCCGGAGCAGGCGGAGCTCGGCCTCGCGCCACTCGGCGCACAGCGTGCGTTCGACTGACGTCGCGAGCCGGTCGCCACGGCCGGACGGGCTCGGCCCCGGGTAGCAGCGCGTCAGCGAGGCGCAGTAGAAGCGCCGGAAGAGCTCCTCCTCGTCGAGTCGCAGCCAGCGGCGGAGCGTGCGGCCGGCACGGCCCTGCCACGGCAGCCCGACCTCGGCCTCGACGCGGCCGGGTGCAAGCCCGAGGAGATAGGCACGGTGCGTGCGTCGTCCCGCGAAGACAGGCGGCGGCACGATGGCGTAGCCGGCCTCCAGGCAACGCCGGCAGCGCCGGTTCGCGCGCTGCTGCGCCGCGAGCGAGCTCACTGCGGCGAGCGAACGACGACGAACCAGTGCCCCGCGTGGAGGACCTCGCCGCCTCCGAGCTCGTCCAGCAGCCCGGTCGGTGTGAAGTAGCGCTTGAAGACCTCCCAGCGCGAGCCGTCGAGGAGGCGGCGCTCCGCCCATTCCTCGGCGGTGTCCGAGTGGGCGGCCGAGGCGTCGACGATCACGAGCTCCGGTGCGACGCGGCGCACCTCACGGTGGAAGCGCACACGCTGCGTCTCGTCGAGGTGGCCGTAGAAGTGCCCGCTCAACACCCGGTCGAAGCTCGCGTCGGCGAACGGCAGCGCGAGCGCGTCGGCCCGGACGAAACGCCCCCGGGGACGCGCTCGGACGCGATCGCCAGCATGCGCTCGCTCGCGTCGAGGCCCGTCACGGCGCCGTGTAGATGTCGCGTGAGAAAGCCGGTGCCGCAGGCCACGTCCAGCGTGCTCACCGGCTCGAGGTCGCCGATGACCTGCACGACCCGCTCGAGCTCGGCGTCGAAGCCGGGCCGGTCGCGCTGGGCGAACGCGCCGCGGCCGAGGTACCAGTCGTCGTACTCCGGCGCACGGCGGTCGTAGTACGTGGGTGCGGTCGGCTGGCGCATGATTTCTAGAGTAGGCCCGTGCTTCCACTCGAGTCGGTGCCGAACGTGTCGGAGGGTCGCGACGAAGCGCTCGTCGCGGCGATCGGGAGTGCGTTCGCCACGTCTGCCGTGCGGCTCCTCGACACGCACGTCGACGCAGGACACCATCGCGCCGTCTTCACGCTCGTCGGTGACGATCGGGCCCTGGAGCACGGCCTCGTCGCGGGTGTCGGCGCCACCCGCGACGCGATCGACCTCCAGCGGCACGACGGCGTGCATCCGCGAGTCGGCGCAGCCGACGTCGTGCCGATCGTGCCCCTCACGCGGGACGATCTCGGTCGTGCCGAGGCGGTCGCGGCCGTCGTCGCCCGTCGGATCGGAGCCGAGCTCGGGCTGCCGGTGTTCGCCTACGGCACCGCGGCGGGCGGGCGCCGGCCGGCCTTCTTCCGCCGCGGCGGGCCGACAGAGCTGCAGCGCCGCATCGACGCGGGCGAGCTCGTGCCGGACCACGGGCCGGCCCGGCTCGACCCCCGCGCGGGCGCGGTCCTCGTCGGTGCACGGCTGCCGCTCCTCGCTTTCAACCTCCTGCTCAACGGCTCCCTCGAGGTCGCAGAGGCCGTTGCGGGCGCCGTACGCGAGTCGGGGGGTGGGCTCCCCGGCGTCCAGGCGCTCGGGCTCGAACCGCGGCCCGGCACGGTGCAGGTCTCGACGAACATCGTCGATCTCGAGGCGACGGCGCCGCACGTCATGGTCGAGCGCATCGTCTCCGAAGCGGCGGCTCGCGGGGCGAGGGTGGGGGAGGGCGAGCTCGTCGGCCTCCTGTCCGCCGCGAGCATCGCCGGCGCCGCCACCGCGGCGGGCGTGAGCGAGCCGCTCGGCGTGGACGGCGTGCCGACCGACGCGGCGCTCGACGCGGCCGCGCACGCGCTGAGACTCCCCCGGCTCGGCCCCGACCGGGTCGTTGAGTGGCACCTCGCCCGCCGCGGCGACACCGCGGCCACGTCGTGACGATCACGGCACAGAGACGGCACACAGGCGTCACGGATCTGCGGATAGCGTGACTCCAGGGAGCCTCGCTCCCCCGTGTCGGCGGTGCGCGCGCACCGTCGTTCCGGCTGCCGTCCGGCCGGGCGGCGCGGGGCGGCCGCCGGTGTCGGTCTCCGGGCACCCGGACATCTGCGGTGCCGTCGGGGGGCATTCGCGACCGAGCCCCCTGTCGGCACGCGTCTAGACTCGCCGCGTGCCGGCTCCGGTCGAGCTGACGGGTGACGACCTGACGATCGCCGACGTCTGGGACGTCGCCGTCCTCGGGCGGGAAGTCGAGTTGTCGTCGCAGGGGCGTCAGCGCGTCGCGGCGTCGCGGTTGTTTCTCGAGTCCCAGGTCGGGGACCACACCTACGGCGTCAACACGGGCTTCGGCCGCTTCGTGTCGGAGACGATCCCACCGGAGCAGGCCGCCGAGCTCCAGCTGCGCCTCCTCCGCAGCCACGCCTGCGGGGTCGGGGATCCGTACCCCGACGAGATCGTGCGGGCGGCGATGCTCCTTCGCGCGAACGCCCTCGCGAAGGGCTTCTCGGGCGCGCGTGTCGAGACCGTCGAGCTCCTGGTCGCGGCGCTCGTGGCCGGGCTCGTGCCGCGCGTCCCATCCCGCGGGTCCGTCGGTGCGAGCGGCGACCTTGCGCCGCTCGCGCACCTCGCCCTCCCGCTCGTGGGTGAGGGCGAGGCGACCGTCGCCGGCGAGCTCGTGCCGGGCGCGGAGGCACTCGGGAGACTCGGTCTCCGGCCGATCACGCTCGCCGCGAAGGAAGGGCTCTCGCTGATCAACGGCACGCAGTTCATGGCGGCGATGGCGGCGCTGACGCTGATGCGTGCGCAGCGGCTCGTCGCGGCCGCCGACATCGCGTGTGCGATGTCCCTCGAAGCGCTCCAGGGGACGCCCACGAGCTTCCATCCGGCGATCCACGCGGCTCGTCCGCTCCCCGGTCAGGTTCGTAGCGCGGCGGCGCTCCGCGCCTTGCTCGCAGGCTCGGCCATCGTCGAGTCGCATCGCTGGTGCGACAAGGTGCAGGACGCCTACTCGCTCCGGTGCGCCCCACAGGTGCACGGCGCGAGCCGGGATCTTCTCGACTACGTGGAGCGCACCGTGGCAGTGGAGCTCAACGCGGCAACCGACAACCCGCTCGTCCTTCTCGACGAAGGGCTGATCGTCTCCAACGGGAACTTTCACGGCCAGCCCGTGGCGATGGCGCTCGATTGCCTTGCGATCGCGTGCGCGGAGCTCGCCTACATCAGCGAGCGGCGAACGGAGCGCCTCGTCAACCCGTCGCTCTCGGAGGGGCTGCCGCCGTTCCTCGTCGCCCGCGAGGAAGGGCTCAACTCCGGGTTCATGATCCCGCAGTACGTGGCCGCCGCGCTCGTCTCCGAGAACAAGCCGCTCTGCCATCCGGGTTCCGTGGACTCGATCCCGACGAGTGCCGGCCAGGAGGATCACGTCTCGATGGGGAACGGCTCCGGTCTCAAGGCGCTCCAGGTGGTCGCGAACGTCGAGCGCGTCCTAGCGATCGAGCTGCTCGCCGGGGCGCAGGCGGTCGAGTTCCTCGCGCCGCTCGAGCCGGGTGCGGGCGCTCGTGCGGCGCGGGCATTCGTGAGGACGCTGTCCGAGCGCCTGCGCGAGGATCGGCCGCTGTCCGCAGACATCGAGCGGGTCGCGGGAGCGATCCGGGACGGGAGCCTCCTGCGCGCCGTCGAGAAGGACGTGCCCGAGGTCGTCCTGTGAGCGACCTGCCTCCACCGGCGCGGCCGTACCGTGCCGCTGCGATCTTCCACGCCGCGCTCGCGCTGGTGATCGTGCTCTTCGCGGCGCTGACGGGTGGCAGCCTCCCGAAGGCCGCGGCGTTCGCGATCGGCTACTTCGTCGTTGCAACGGCATGGAGCTGGTTTCGATTCCGCCAGCGAAGGCCCCGCACCGCTCCGAGCGACGCCGGGCCGAGCGGAAACGGGAGACCGTGATGAGCGACGTCGTCGAGCGGCTCGTCGGCGACCTCTCGGCGATTCGTGCGCCGCGAGGCACGACGCTCACGGCGCGGTCGTGGTCGACGGAGGCGCCGCTCCGCATGCTCCTCAACAACCTCGACCCCGAGGTCGCCGAGCATCCCGAGTCCCTCGTGGTCTACGGGGGATCCGGTCGGGCGGCGCGCTCGCACGATGCCCTGCGCGCGATCGTCGAGGCACTTCTCCGGCTCGGCGAGGACGAGACGCTCCTCGTGCAGTCGGGCAAGCCGGTCGGCGTCTTCCGGACCCACCCGGGCGCCCCGCGCGTCCTGATCGCGAACTCGCTCCTCGTCCCCGCGTGGGCGACCTGGGACGAGTTCCGGCGGCTCGAGGCGGCGGGCCTGACGATGTTCGGCCAGATGACCGCCGGCTCGTGGATCTACATCGGCACGCAGGGGATCCTCCAGGGCACCTATCAGACGTTCTGCGCGGCGGGGGAGGCGCACTTCGGCTCGCCCGACCTCTCGGGGCGCACGGTGCTGACCGCGGGCCTCGGCGGGATGGGTGGTGCGCAGCCGCTCGCAGCGACGCTGGCCGGGGCGGCGATCCTCTGCGTCGAGGTCGACCAGCGCTCGATCGATCGACGGCTCGCGACCCGCTACGTGGACGAGCAGGCGGCGAGCCTCGACGAGGCGCTCGCTGCGGTCCGGGCCGCGGCGGCGGCCGGCCGGCCGCTCTCGGTCGCGCTGCGGGCGAACGCCGCGGACGTCTTCCCCGAGCTCGTTGCCCGGGGCGAGCGGTTCGATCTCGTCACCGACCAGACGGCGGCGCACGACCCGCTGACCGGATACGTGCCGGCCGAGGTGCCCTTCGAGGAGGCCGCAGCGCTGCGCGAGCGGGACCCGGAGGAGTACCTGCGCCTGGCCGCGACGTCGATCGTCGCTCATGTTCGAGCGATGGTCGAGTTCGTCCGGATGGGATGCTACGTTTTCGATTATGGCAACAATCTGCGAGGTGAGGCCTATCGAGCGGGATTGAGCGACGCCTTCACATACCCGGGATTCGTCCCGGCCTACATCCGGCCGCTCTTCTGTCGTGGGATCGGGCCGTTCCGATGGGCGGCGCTCTCGGGCGATCCGGCCGACATCTCCGCCATCGACCGGGAGCTCGAGAAGCTCTTTCCCGACGACGTGCTCCTCCAACGGTGGCTCGCGCTTGCCCCGGAGCGGGTCGCGTTCCAGGGGCTCCCTGCCCGGATCTGCTGGCTCGGCTACGGAGATCGGGCACGTGCCGGGCTCGCGATCAACCGGCTGGTTCGCGAGGGCGCGGTTTCTGCGCCGGTCGTGATCGGGAGGGATCACCTCGATGCCGGCTCCGTGGCATCGCCGTACCGCGAGACGGAGGCGATGCGGGACGGCTCGGACGCGATCGCCGACTGGCCGATCCTCAACGCCCTGCTGAACACCGCCGCGGGCGCGACGTGGGTGAGCGTGCACCACGGCGGTGGCGTCGGAATCGGCAATTCGATCCATGCGGGCATGGTCGTGCTCGCAGACGGCAGTCGCGACGCCGACGAGCGCCTCGAGCGCGTCCTCACCGCCGATCCCGGCACGGGCGTGATGCGGCATGCCGATGCCGGCTACGAGGAGGCGATCGACGCAGCTCGTGCGGGCGGGCTCGACCTGCCGGGGGTCACCTCGTGAGTCTCCTGCGGTGAGCCTGCTCCTGGTCCGCGACCTCGCCCAGCTGGCGACCCCGGCGGGCAATGCCACCCCGCTTCGTGGTGCCGCGCTGGGTCAGATCGAGGTGATCGAGGACGCCTACGTGCTCGTCCGGGACGACGCGATCGAAGGGGTTGGGAGGATGCGCGACCTCGGCGCTCTCGACACGGACGTTCGGGAGCTCGACGGTCGTGGCCTCTCGGCGATTCCGGGGCTCGTCGACTGCCACACCCATCCGGCGTTCCTCGGCGATCGCGCGGGTGAGTTCGCGTTGCGCGCAGCCGGCGCCACGTACGAGGAGCTCCTCGCGGCGGGCGGAGGCATCCTCTCGACCACCCGCGCGACGCGCGCTGCGGGCGCGGACGCGCTACGCGCCGCGGTCGAGCGCCACCGTGACGCCATGCTCGCGAACGGGACGACGACCTTCGAGGGAAAGAGCGGCTACGGGCTCGATCGCGACACCGAGCTTGCCCAGCTCGAGGCGGTGCGTGGCGCGGGAGGAGTCCCGACCTGGCTCGGTGCGCACGCGGTGCCGCCGGAGCACACCGACGCGGACGCCTACATCGACTGGCTTCTCGCCGCGGTCCTTCCCGATGCGGCGCGAATTGCGGTAGCCGCAGACGTCTTCGTCGAACGAGGGACATTCGACGTCGACCAGGCGCGGCGCTACCTGCTCGCGTGCCGCGAGGCGGGGCTCGCCCTGCGGCTCCACGGCGATCAGCTGAACGAGATCGGCGCCGTCCCGCTCGCCGTCGAGCTCGGCGCACGCTCCGTCGACCACCTCGAGACGACCGGGCCAGCGGGCGTCGCGGCGCTCGCCGCGAGTGACGTCGTCGCAGTCCTGTTGCCGGTCGCGGCCCTCTTCCTGGCTCGCCCGATGCCGCCGGCGCGGGCGCTCGTCGACGCCGGTGCCGCGGTCGCTCTCGCGACCGACTTCAACCCCGGGAGCGCATACTGCGAGAGCCTCCCCGTCGTCTGCACGCTCGCCTCCACCCAGCTCGGTCTGACGCCCGAGGAAGCGCTCGCGGCGTGCACCGTGAACGCCGCGCACGTCCTGGGGCTCACCGACCGCGGACGGCTGGCCGCGGGGCTCCGCGCGGACCTCGTGCTCCTCGACGCGTCGGACTGGCGGCACCTCGCGTACCACTTCGCCGGCGCGGTCGTCCACACGGTGATTCGGGCAGGGCAGATCGTCGGGTCGCGGGCATAATCACGCCGTGGCGACACAGAAGCAGCGACGCAAGCGCGCGAAGGAGAAGCGGC
This sequence comes from uncultured Actinomycetes bacterium, assembly GCA_963734045.1. GTDB lineage: Bacteria > Actinomycetota > Thermoleophilia > Gaiellales > Gaiellaceae > Gaiella. The sequence goes on from CAVTFU010000010.1 coordinate 594,962, forward strand.
ACACCTACGACCTCGTCGAGATCGACGCCGAGGGAAACGAGACCGTTCTCTCTGCGAGCGAGCTCAAGGAGGACGGGACGCCGAAGGCCACGGCCAAGAAGAGCTCGGGAGGAGGCCAGACGAAGCAGCGCGCACCGCGCGGGACGGCGCAGCCGCCCTCCTGGCCGCGGGTCCTGAAGCGGGCAGGGATCTTCGCGCCGATCTTCCTCGCGACCGTGCTACTGCTCGCCGGGGATCGGCTGAGCTTCGCGGGCGCGGTCGTCCAGACACTCTTCCTTCTCGCCGTGTTCGTCCCGTTCAGCTACTTCATGGACCGGCTCGTCTGGCGCTCGCACGAGAAGCGCCGCCTGCGCGACGCCGCACGCTGAAGGTCGTCTGGCCTACCGGCGCGTCTCGCCCTCGAGGTAGTGGCCGTCACCGGGCCACGGCGCGAGAAGCAGCAGCAAGTGGGCCCCGCCCGCGCTCGACACCGCATGGCGCTCGCCCGGCTCGAACGTCGCGAGGGTCCCTGCCCGCCCGGCCAGGGACCGGCCGCCACACCGGATCTCGGCCTCGCCTTGGACGACGACGAGCCAGGCGCGCTCGCGCACCTGGTGGTCGTCGAGGGCCTGGCCGGGCTCGAGCGTGATCGCGATCGCGCGCGCCCCGTCGCCGGTCATCAGGACCGTCGGGTCGACGGCTCCACCGGGTGCCTCGATCGCCGTGAGATCCCAGGAGTCCATCGCTGCAACCTATCGCGACGACGGGTGCGGCGAAACGCCAGAGCGTCCGTAGACTCGCGAGGTGCCTCCGGTCGTCGACCAGCTGACGCTCGGCCCGATCGGGACGAATTGCTACGTCGTTCGCTCCGACCGCTCGGCGTCGGACGCCGTCGTCGTCGATCCGAGCGGCTCCGCGGCGGAGGTGCGCCTCCGGCTCGCGTCGCTCGGCGCCCGCTGCGTCGCGATCCTCGTCACGCACGCCCACTTCGACCACGTGCTCGGGCTGGCTGACCTCGCCGAAGGGACGGGCGCACCGGTCCACGCGCCCGCCGCCGAGCGGCTCGTGCTCGAGCGCCCGGCCACCTTCGCGCCGCCCGGGATCGCGATTCGCGGCTGGACGCCGGAGGTCGAGCTCGTCGGCGGCGAGACGCTCGAGCTTGCAGGGGTGTCGTTCGACGTGGTCTCGGTGCCCGGCCATTCACCGGGGCACGTCGCGTACGCGATCGAAGGTGCGCTCGTCTCCGGCGACGTTCTCTTCGCGGACTCGGTGGGGAGGACCGATCTGCCGGGGGCCGACTGGGCGACGCTCCTCGCCTCCCTGCGGACGCTCGTCGACGCCTACCCCGCGGAGACGGTCGTCCATCCCGGGCACGGCCCGGCGACGACGCTCGGCGCCGAGCTCGCACGCAACCCGTACCTCGCCGAGCTCCGCCAGGAGCGCGAGGAGGCCGCCGGATGAGCGAGCGGGCGAGGATCGAGCGGCCTCGCGGGACGCACGACGTCGTGCCGGTGGAGATGCCCCGCTGGCAACAGGTCACCGGCGAGATCGAGCGGCTCTGCGACCTCTACGGCTACAGGCGGATCGTCACGCCGGTGTTCGAGGACACGGCCCTCTTCGCGCGCACATCGGGGGCGGGCTCGGATGTCGTGCAGAAGGAGATGTACACCTTCGCCGACCGCTCCGACCGGTCGCTGACGCTGCGACCGGAGGGAACGGCGCCGATCTGTCGCGCCTATGTCGAGCACGGGATGCACCGTGACCCCCAGCCGGTCAAGCTCTACACGATCGCCCCGATGCACCGATACGGCGCACCGGGCCGGGGGCGCTACCGCGAGCACTGGCAGGCGTCCGTCGAGGCGCTCGGCTCGAACGACCCCTCGCTCGACGCCGAGCTGATCCAGCTCTACGACACCCTCCTCGCTCGACTCGGTGTCACCCGCTACGAGCTCGAGCTCAACTCGATCGGGTGCCGTACCTGCCGACCCGCGTACCTGGAGGTGCTCCGGGCTTGGCTCGCCGCGAACGGCGCCCGGCTCGACGACGAGACGCGCGCCAAGATCGACACCAGCCCGCTCCGGGTCTTCGACAACCTCGCGGCGAAGCCGCCCGCCGTGAGGGCGGCGCTCGGCGAGGCACCGACCCTCGGCGAGTCGCTCTGCGCGGAGTGCGTGGCGCACTTCGCGGCAGTCCGCGCCGACCTCGACGCCGTCGGCGTGGCCTACTCGCTCGTCCCGACGCTCGTGCGCGGCCTCGACTACTACACACGCACGACGTTCGAGTTCGTCGGGCCGCTCGAGAACCAGAACTCGACGATCACGGGCGGCGGCCGCTACGACGGCCTGATCGAGGAGATCGGCGGCCCGCCGACGCCGGGAATCGGCTTCGGCGCCGGCCTCGAGCGGCTCGTGATCGCGATGGAGGAGGAGGGCGTGCCCGAGCCCGCCGCCCCGGGCATCGACGTGTTCTTCGTGCTCGAGGGCGCCGCGCCACGGCAGGTGGTCGCCCGCTGGCTGGCCGAGCTGCGGCGCGCGGGAATCGCGGCCGAGACCGATTACGCGGGGCGCTCCCCCAAGGGACAGCTGACCCAGGCGCGCCGGCTGGACGCGGCCGTGACCGTCGTCGTGGGTCAGGACGGGGCAACCCTGAGGCGGTCAGGAAGCGCCGACGAGCCCCTTGCCCACGAGGAGATCGTCTCTAGGCTCTCGCCGTGAGCTGGAGAGACCTCATGTGCGGCGAGCCGCGCCCCGAGCACGTCGGGCGCACGCTCGCACTCTCCGGCTGGGTCGCCCGGCGCCGAGATCACGGCGGCCTCGTGTTCGTCGACCTCCGCGATCGCACGGGCGTCACCCAGCTGGTGATCAACCCCGAGCGGGCGCCCGCCGCGGCAGCGCTCGCGAGCGAGATCCGCAACGAATTCGTGCTCCACGCCCGTGGCGAGGTGGTCGCACGGTCGCCCGAGACCGTCAACCCGCGGATGCCGACGGGTGACGTCGAGCTCGCCGTCGACACGCTCGAGATCGTCGCACGGTCGACGCCGCTGCCGTTCCAGCTCGACGAGGAGGGCGTCGACGAGACGCTTCGGCTCCGCTACCGCTGGCTCGATCTGCGCCGGGAGAAGCTCCAGCGCAACCTGCGGCTCCGCGCCCAGATGGTGGGGATCATCCGCCGCCAGATGGAGGAGGCCGGCTTCCTCGACATCCAGACGCCGATCCTCTACAAGTCGACGCCCGAGGGCGCCAGGGACTTCGTCGTCCCGAGCCGTCTGCACAAGGGCCGGTTCTTCGCGTTGCCGCAGAGCCCGCAGACCCTCAAGCAGCTGACGATGATCGCCGGCTTCGACCGCTACTACCAGATCGCGATCTGCTTCCGCGACGAGGATCTCCGCGCCGACCGCGTCCAGGAGCTCACGCAGCTCGACGTCGAGATGAGCTTCCCCGACCAGGAGGAGCTCTTCGCGCTCATGGAGGCGATGTTCGCGAGGATCTGGCGCGAGTGCCTCGGGATCGAGATCCCGACGTCGTGGCCGCGGATGACCTACGCGGAGGCCGACCGGCGCTTCGGATCGGACAAGCCGGATACGCGCTTTGCGCTCGAGCTCGAGGACGCCACCGATCTCACGCGGGGATCCGCGTTCGGCGTCTTCTCTTCGGCCGAAGCGGTTCGCTACCTGCGCGTACCGCGCGCGTTGTCGCGGGCCGAGCTGGCCGCGCTCGAGGAACGGGCGAAGGAGTGGGGGGCGAAGGGCCTCGCGTACCTCGTGGGCGACGCCGAGACCGGCGAGGTCCGGTCGCCGATCGCGAAGTTCCTGTCGGAGCGGGAGCTCGAGACGCTTGCCGTCGCACGAGGCGAGACCCTCCTCTTCGCAGCCGACGCGTGGGACGTGACCTCGCGGGTCCTCGGCCACCTCCGCCTGCATCTCGGCCGCGAGCTCGGGCTCGTCGACGAGAGCGTGTTCACGTTTCTCTGGGTGACCGACTTCCCGATGTTCGGGTGGAACGACGAGGAGAGCCGGTGGAGTGCGATCCACCATCCGTTCACGCGGCCCACCGACGACTGGAAGGCCCGGTTCGACGAGGCGCCCGGCGAGGCGCTCTCGCACGCCTACGACATCATCGTCAACGGCAACGAGCTCGGTGGCGGCTCGTTCCGGATCCACGAGCCCGACATCCAGGCGCGGGTCTTCGCCCTGCTCGCCCTCACCGAGGCGGAGCAGCGCGCGCAGTTCGGCTTCCTCCTCGACGCGCTCGCCATGGGCGCACCGCCGCACGGGGGAATCGCGCTCGGCATCGACCGCATGACGATGGTGCTCGCAGGCGAGCCGAACCTCCGCGACGTCATCGCGTTCCCGAAGAACCAGGCGGGCCTGGACCCGATGTCCGGTGCGCCCTCGGCCATCACTGCCGAGCAGCTCGACGAGCTCGGCCTCCGGCTCGCGCCGCAGGAGGCCTCGAGCTGAGCGGCCGCGTCGTCGTGCGACTGCTCTCGCTCGCAGCGGTCGCGCTCCTCGCAGGCCTCGTCGCCGTCGCGGTCGTCGAGCGGCGAACCTCGGTCGAGCCGGTCGAGCCTCGGAGCGCCGTCGCCGCCGGCGGCGGCTGGTACGACGCGCTCGCGGCGCCTCGGCCGCCGAGCGGCGACGCCGAGCAGACGACCTGTGGCCTGACGCTCACCGGTCGCTCGCTGGGCGTCACGCACCCCGTGCTCCCGTGCGGCGCCAAGCTGCTCGTCCGGTACGGCGGTGAGACGATCTTCACCGAGGTGATCGACAACGAGCTACAGGCCACGGGCCGGCAGTTCGAGCTCACGCCCGCGCTCGCGCGGCTCGTCGGGCTCGACGGCACACAGCAGGTGGAGTGGCGCTACGCGACGCGTCAGGAATGAGGCGGCGTAGCGGAGTACACTCCGTCGTGCTCGGCGTCACGCGTGGCCCCGGGCTCTCGACGTGAACCAACGATCACACCGAGGGAGCTCGGGTCCGGGCGACGGCGTTGCCGGAACCTGGCAGGGCACCCACCTGGAGAAGCGGGTTCGCTTTTCCGGCCCGGGGTCACGCGAGGCGCCGAGCATCCTCCGGACCAGGTCATGAGCGACGTGATCGTCGGGCTCGACCACGTCCAGGTCGCGGCGCCGCGGGGCTGCGAGGCGGAGGCGCGGCGCTTCTACGGCGCGCTGCTCGGGCTCGAGGAGCTGCCGAAGCCGCCGCTCCTCGAGGCTCGCGGGGGCGCCTGGTTCCGCGTCGGCTCGCACGAGCTGCACGTCGGCGTTGCGGATCCGCACGTCCCGGCTGCGAAGGCGCATCCCGCGTTGCGCGTCCGCTCCGTGGGCGCGCTCGAGGAGCTCGCCGCGAGTCTCGAGCGAGCCGGTGTCGCGGTCACGTGGGCCGACCCCGACGAGATCCCGGGGACGACGCGCTTCCATGCGAGCGACCCGTGGGGGAACCGGCTCGAGCTCGTCGCCTGACACGCCGCTCCCGGAATGGGCCTTCTCGGAGACCTCGCCTTGCGCGGCGGCTTGCCTCGGCCGCCCGGCCTCGGCGACCAAGCGCCGAGCGGCTGCGAACGGCCGCTCCGAATCTCTGCGGCGGAGAGAGACGCGGGCGATGAGAAGCCCGGCAGACGGCGGCCGGCACGAAGTCGGCACGGAGCCGTGACACTTCCGTCTGCCGTTCGCCGATAGCGTGACATCAGGGACACGGGAGTGCCCCTGGGGGTGGTTACGGAGCCGAACTGCCCGCTCCGCGACCAGGCAGCTCTCTCGCGCATCGATGCTCTGGCGCGCTCGATGACCGAACGCGCATCGCGGCCCGGCCGCCGGGCGACCGGGCGAGCGCTACCGTGGCTCGATGCCCATCGAGGTGATCGGCGACTCGGCGCGCGGCGAGGCGTACGCGGCGGTTCGGCTCGCCGTCGACGGCGAGCGGATCGTCGAGGCCGACGCGCCCGGGATGGCGCGTCCACTGGACGGCCTGACGCTGCTCGAGGCCGCCGCCGTGCCGGGCGAGACCCTCGCGGCGGACGCCGCGGCGAACGCAATCGCGGAGGCGTTCCGCGCCGAGCCGGAACCCGGCCGGATCGCGGTCGCGATGAGCGGCGGCGTCGACAGCGCCGTCGCGCTCCTGCGCGCGAGACCGGACGCGGTGGGCGTGACGCTACGGCTCTGGCTCGACCCGTCGGGGCCGGACGCGGAGCGCGCATGCTGCTCGCCCGACGCGGTCGTCCGCGCCCGCGAGACCTGTCATGCCCTCGGTCTGCCGCACGTGACGCTCGATCTCCGCGAGGAGTTCCGGTCGACGGTCGTCGACACGTTCGTCAAGGGCTACGCCGCAGGCCTCACGCCGAACCCGTGCATGCGGTGCAACGGCGCGTTCCGGTTCGCGGCCCTCGTCGCCTTCGCCGAGCGCGCAGGTGCCGACGTCCTCTGGACGGGCCACTACGCCCGCGTGGTGGAGCACGGCGGCAGGCGGCTCGTCGCCCGCGGCGCCGATCCGGAGAAGGACCAGTCGTACATGCTCGCGACGGTCGACCCAGCGCTCCTCGACCGGGTCGCGTTTCCGCTCGGCGACGCGACGAAGGCGGAGGTACGGGCGGAAGCCGCCGCCGAGGGCCTCGAGGTTGCGCGCCGCAGGGAGAGCCAGGAGGCGTGCTTCCTCGCCGGCGGCGACTATCGCGGCTTCCTCGAGCGTCAGGGTGTCACGTCAGACGCGGGCCCGATCGTCGACGACTCGGGCGCCGTGGTCGGCAGCCACGACGGGCTCTGGCGCTTCACCCCCGGCCAGCGGCGCGGGCTCCGCGTCGCCGCAGCGGAGCCCATGTTCGCGCTCCGGGCGCACGCCGAACTGAACACTCTCGTCGTCGGCCCGCGGCGGTCACTCGCGGTCGACGCGCTACGGGCGACGGGGCCGCTCTACGTCCCCGTCACCGAGGCGTTCGTGAAGATCCGCTATCGCAGCGCGGCCGTCGCGGCGCGGGTGACCGAGACGGCCGACGGCTTCCGGCTCGAGTTCGCCGAGCCGGTCGAGGCCGTGGCGCCCGGGCAGGTCGCCGTCCTCTACGACGGGGACACCGTTGTCGGTGCAGGAGTGATCGCCGGTACGACGGGGTAGGATCCCCGCGCATGACGGTTGCCTTCTCAGCGGGAGACGCCGCCTACTGGGGTCTTGCGGTCTTCCTCGTCCTCCTCGGCCTCGGGTCGCTCTTCGCGCTCCTCAAGCTTGGCCGGCTCTTCGACCAGGTCTCGTCGTTCGTCCAGGGCAGCGAGCGGGACCTCCTCCCGGTCGTCGTCAAGTCCGGCGGGACGGTCGACCGGGTCAACTACCAGCTCGACAAGCTCGACACCGTCACCGACAGCGCGGTCTCGATGGCCGACAGCGCCGATACGGCCGTCCGCGCCGTGTCGACCGCGGTCACCACTCCCGTCGAGAAGGTGTCCGGGGTCGCAGCCGGGATCGCGCACGGGATCGCGACGCTCCGCAAGACACGGAGCTTCTCGGAGGCGAAGGGCGCGGCGAAGGATGCGGCGCAGCGCCGCGAGCAGGATCTCTCCGAGGATCTTCGCGCCGCGGGCCGCACGTCGCCCAGCGCAGAGCGGCCGACGCCCACCCCGACGCCGCCACCCCAGCCGAAGCCGGATCCGTGGCCTCAGCCGCCGCCGACGCCGAAGCCCGACCCGGCGCCGGTTCCCCCGGACGAGCTCCCCTAGCCGCCCGCTCCGCCCTGCCGGGCGGCGGAGATCTCGGCGCTACGATCGATCGATGCGCACGACCGCCGAGCTCCGCGAGGGCTTCCTCACGTTCTTCGAGGAGCGAGGTCATCTGCGGTTCCCCTCCTTCCCGCTCCTCCCACCGCCGGAGGATCCGTCGACGCTCTTCATCTCGGCCGGGATGCAGCCCCTGAAGCCGTACTTCTCCGGGGCGAAGCAGCCCCCGGCGCCCCGCTTCACGACCGTGCAGAAATGCCTCCGCGCCGGTGGCAAGGACACCGATCTCGACGAGGTCGGGCTCACGGCGCGCCACGCGTCGATGTTCGAGATGCTCGGCAACTTCTCGTTCGGCGACTACTTCAAAGACGGTGCCGTCGACTACGCGTGGGAGCTCGTGACCGAGCACCTGCGCTTCGAGCCCGAGCGCCTGTGGGCGAGCGTGTTCGCGGGCGATCCGACGCTCGGGATCGGCGAGGACGAGGTCGCGGTCGCCGCCTGGCTCCGCAAGGGGCTCCCCCGGGAGCGGATCGTCGCGTTCCCGCGCTCGGAGAACTTCTGGGGCCCCGCGGGCGAGACGGGGCCGTGCGGGCCGTGCTCGGAGCTGCACTACGACCGCGGGCCCGAGCACGGGTGCGGTCAGCCCGACTGCGGGCCGAACTGCGACCGCTGCGACAGGTTCATCGAGTTCTGGAATCTCGTCTTCATGGAGTTCGACCTCGCCGCCGACGGCAGCGTGACCCCGCTCCCGAAGCAGAACATCGACACGGGAATGGGCCTCGAGCGCTGCGCGATGCTCGTCCAGGAAGCCGACTCGATCTTCGACACCGACGGGTTCCAGCTGATCATGGACTGGATCGAGCGCGAGTCCGGTGTCCCCTACGGCGCCTCGCCGGAAGCGACGAAGGCGCATCGGGTTCTCTCCGACCACGGCCGCGGCATGACCTTCCTCATCGCCGAGGGGATCACACCCTCGAACGAGGGCGGCGGCTACGTCCTGCGACGCCTGATCAGGCGCTCGGTCGTCCAGGCGAGGCGGATCGGCCTGCCCGCCGTCCATCTGCTCCCGCGGATCGTCGTCGAGCAGGTCGGGCCGTGGTACCCGGAGGTCGTCGAGAACGCGGAGGAGATCGAGCGGGTCGTCCGTGCCGAGGAGGAGCGGTTTCGCGAGACCCTCGAGCGCGGCATGCGGGAGTTCGACGAGCTGGCGACGGGGGACATCGACGCGGAGGATGCGTTCCGGCTCGCCGCGACCTACGGCTTCCCGATCGAGCTGACCGTCGAGCTCGCGCGCGAGCGGGGGCACGCCGTCGACGTCGACGGCTACCGCGCCGAGATGGAGCGGCACAAGGAGATCTCCCGTGGCACGGGCGAGCGCGGAGCCGCCCAGCGCGCCGCCGATTTCGCCCGTGAGGCGGGCTTCGCGTCGGAGTTCGTGGGCTACGCGAAGGTGGACGTGCTCACGCAGATCGGCGCGCTCGAGGAGCTCGGCGACGGGACCTTCCTCGCCAAGCTCCGGGAGTCGCCCTTCTACGCGGCCGGCGGCGGGCAGGTGACCGACCAGGGCTGGATCGAGCTGGACGGCGAACCGGAGCGACGCGCAGAGCTCGTCGAGGCGTACCGCTTCGACGGTGACCAGGCCCTGCTCCTCCGCGGGCCGGGCTTCGCCGCGGGGGACCGGGTCCGGGCCGTCGTCCCGTGGAGCGTCCGCTTCCCGACGATGGCGAACCACACCGCGACGCACCTGCTGCAGGCGGCGCTTCGCGAGACGCTCGGCGAGCACGTGAAGCAGGCCGGGTCCGCCGTGCGGCCCGACAAGCTGCGCTTCGACTTCACGCATGCTGCCGCGCTGACCTCCGACGAGCGGGCCGTAATCGAGGAGCGCGTCAACCGCGCGGTCTTCGCGAACCTTCCCGTGCACACGTTCGAGACGACCCTCGAGGAGGCCCGCAGGCTCGGCGCGATGGCGCTCTTCGGCGAGAAGTACGGCGAGGTGGTGCGCGTCGTCGACGTGCCGGGCACGACCACCGAGCTCTGCGGGGGCACGCACGTCCGCTCGACTGCGGAGATCGGGAGCTTCGCGATCCTCTCCGAGGGCTCGGTCGGCGGCGGCGCACGCCGCATCGAGGCGGTGACGTCCGGTGAGGCATGGGCGACGCTCCACGCGCGCGCCGCGGAGGCCGACGCGCTGCGGGCCGAGCTCGAGGAGGCGCGGAGGGAGCGGAAGCGGAAGCCGGACACGATCACGCGGACCGCAGATCCGGAGGTGAAGGTCGCCGCGGTCAACGGCGTGAACATGGTCGTCGACGAGGTCGACGGCCTGGCGGGGGACGCGCTCCTCGAGCTCTCCGACCGCATCAAGCAACGCCACGTGCCGGCGGCCGTCGTGCTCGGCTCGGCGCGCGACGGAGCGGTCAGCCTCGTTGCAAACTTCGATTCGGCCGTCGCCGAGCGCATCAGCGCCTCCGACGTGATCCGCGGCGCCGCCCCGCTCGTCGGTGGAGGCGGTGGCGGGCGTCCGACGATGGCGCGTGCCGGAGGCAAGGATGTCGAGCGTCTCCCCGATGCGCTCGCAGAAGCCGAGCGGCTGATCCGCGCCGCGCTCTGACGGTGAGGGTGCTCGCGCTCGACTTCGGCTCCGCGCGGACCGGCGTGGCCGTCTCCGACGTGACGGGGACGCTGGCCCGCCCCGTCGGGGTCGTCGAGCGGGCGGGGGAGGAGACGGGCCTCGGGCGGCTCGTCGAGCTGGTCGACGAGCACGCAGCCGAGCTCGTCCTCGTCGGCCTGCCGCTGACGCTGCGCGGCGAGCACGGCGAGCAGGCGCGCGCGACGGGGGCCTTCGTCGACGCGCTCCGCGAGCGCCTTGCCGTCCCGGTCGAGACGTACGACGAGCGCTTCACGACGACGCTCGCGCAACGGACCGGCGGGAGCGCGCCGGAGGACGCCGTCGCCGCGGCGCACCTCCTGCAGAGCTGGCTGGAGCGACGGCGGTGAGCCGCTGGCTCGCGCTCCTCGCCGCGGTGGGGCTGGTGGCCGCAGGAGCGTTCGCCGTCACCGCGTGGGTGTCGGGTGGCGATCAGGACCAGGCGCCGGTCACGACCGCGCCCCAGCCCCTTGCCCGGCTGCGCATCATCTTTCCCGAGGGGTTCACGGTCGCCGAGATGGCCGACCGGGTGGCGGCCGTCCGGCGGATCGCGATCGCAAGGCGCGGCGTCACGCCCCGGCTGACGCGCGCGGGCTACCTCCGGGCCGTCGACGCGGCGCGTGCGCCGGCACGCTTCCGCAGCGACATGACCCGCGACTCCCTGGAGGGGTTCCTCTTTCCCGCCTCGTACGAGTTCACCCAGCGGACGACCGCCCGTGAGCTCGTCGCCGACCAGCTGCGCGCTTTCCGGCAGCGGTTCAGGCGCGTCGACCTCTCGTATGCGCGCTCGAAGAACCTCACGCCCTACGACGTCCTGATCATCGCGTCGATGATCGAGAAGGAGACCGCGGTCCCGCGGGAGCGTCGGCTCGTCGCGGCGGTCATCTACAACCGGCTGCGGAACCGGATGCCGCTCGGGATCGACGCGACGATCCGCTACGGCCTCGACATTCCCGGGACGAAGTCGCTCACCAAGGCGGCGCTTCGCAGCTCCTCGCCGTACAACACGCGCCTGCGGCCGGGCCTGCCGCCGACCCCGATCGCCAACCCGGGTCTCGCCTCGATCCGGGCAGCCGCGAACCCTGCGCGCGGGGTGGACTACCTGTACTACGTCCGGAAGCCGAACTCGACGGCGCACTACTTCACCGCGAGCGAGAGCGACTTCCTCCGCAGGGTCTGCGACTTCGGGTACGCCTGCGACTGAGCCGTAGTGGACGGTCCCGGCGTCGACCCGTTGTTTGACGCGGTCGGCGCACGCATTCGGCGGAGGGATCCGTCAGATGGCCGGATCCAGGCCGTCTCGGTGCTTCTCGAGCGCCTCCCGCTGCTCGCGCACGCGCTCGCGGGCACGCTCGAGGACGTCGTCGTAGAGGATGCCGAGACGATCGCCGGGGGAGGGCTCGGGCTCGGCGTTGATCCAGACCGGAGGAAGCAGCTCGCGTCTGGCACACTCGTGCGCGCTGCTGGCCTCGAAGCGCGCGAGAAGTCGCCGGTCGACGTTGTCCGCACCCATACAGCATCGATATCGGCAGCTGCCTCGGCGAGATGAGCCCGGCGTCGACGGGTGGCGCGGCGATACTCCGACGATGCCGAGCTGGTATCGCGATCCCGAGGCCCCTGTCCCGAACCGCCCCCGCAAGATCGGCGTGTGCTTCATCGTCGAGCTCGACGGCGGCGTCCTGATCGATCGGCGCAGCGACGACGGTGCGCTCGCGTTCACCGGCGGGACGCTCGAGGACGACGAGGATCTGATGACCGGGCTCGCCCGGGAGCTTCACGAGGAGACGGGTCTCGAGGTCGACCGCACCATGCTCGTCGGGCTGTTCTCGGACCCGACCCGGCTGATCGGGTATCTCGACGGCTCGATCTGGCCGCTCCTCACGGTCGCGTTCGCGGTGTGGACGATGCCCGGCGCGGACCCGCGGGTCAGCGACGAGTCGCTCGAGCTCCGCGTCGTCGCGAAGGACGAGCTTCGTGACCTGCCGCTGACTCCGGCGCATCGCCCGATCCGCGATGCGTACCTCGCGTTCGACGGGACGCCGATCGTCGCGTGAGCGAGATCAGCGGCACGACGGCGCTCGTCGGGCTTCTCGGCTGGCCGACCTCGCACTCGCTATCCCCGCCGATGCAGAACGCGGGCTTCGCCGCGCTCGGGCTCGACTGGGCCTACGTGCCGCTGCCGACGTCACCGGAAAGGCTCGGCGACGCCGTGCGCGGGCTCGTCGCGACCGGCTTCGCGGGCGCCAACGTGACGATCCCGCACAAGGTCGCGATCCTCGAGCACTGCGACGAGGTGGACGACGTCGCGGCGCGCGCAGGCTCGGTGAACACGCTCGTGCTCGACGGCGAGCGCGTGCTCGGCTCCTCGACCGACGGGCTCGCCGTCACCTCCCAGATCGAGGGGGAGGGGCGGCGCGCGCTCGTGCTGGGCACGGGTGGCGCGGCAAAGGCCGTCGCCTCGGCGCTCGAGGCCGTCGGCGCGGAGGTCGTCGTCCAGGGCCGCCGGGACGCGGGCTGGCCGCCGTCCGCCGACGGGTTCGACGTGCTCGTGAACGCGACTCCGGTGAGGGACGAGCTGATCGTCGCGCCGCGCCCCGGGATGCAGGTGGTCGATCTCGCCTACCACCCGGACGGACGCCCGACGGCGCTGATCGCCGCGGCGCAGGAGCTCGACTGTCACCCCTGCGTCGACGGTCTCGACGTGCTGCTCGCCCAGGGCGCCGCGTCGTTCGAGCGCTGGACGGGCAAGGCGGCGCCGCTCCGAACGATGCGTGAGGCGCTGCGCTCCATTAGCTGAGCCCCTCCAGGAACGGGAGCACGGCCCGGTCGAACGCCTCCGTCCGCTCGAGGCTCGGAAGGTGCGCCGCACCTGCGATGAGCTCGAGCCGGGCGTCGGGCATCTCGCCGACGAGCCGGTCGGCGATCATGCGGAAGTCGCGCCTGTCCTCCTGACCGACGAGCACGAGCGTCGGAACGTCGATCGAGCCGAGCCGCGTCGCCAGGTCGGGCTGCAGCGGTGAGCCCTCGTCGGCGCCGAGCTGCAGCGTGAAGGCGAGCCGCTGCTGCTCGTGGATCGCCGCCCGGACCCGCGTCGGCGCGCCGGGAAGCCAGAAGTCGACGTTGACGTCGGTCGCCCGGTCGATGTCGCCGGCCTCGAGTGCCTCGTCCTCGGCATCGCCGAAGGCCTCGACCTCGGGCGACCAGTCGTGCCCCGGCAGAGCAGGCGCTGCCAGCACGAGCCCGGCAACGCGCCCGGGTTGCGCAAGCGCCACCTCGAGCGCGATCCGGCCGCCGAACGAGGCGCCCACGAGGACGACCGCTTCGAGCGAGAGCGCCTCGAGGACGTCGACAACGTCGCCGCCGTGCGTGAACGAGCCCTCGGGGCGGCCCGAGCGGCCGAAGCCGCGAAGATCGAGCCGCGTGACCCGACGCGCGTCCGGCCAGGCGACCCACTGCGGATCCCACATCCGACTGTCCGCGATGCCCGCGTGGAGCAGCACGACATCCCGGCCTGTGCCCGCCTGCTCGACGTGCACGGGCCCGACCGTGCGCCGAGTCGGGATCGCGCCCTCGAGGTCGCGCAGCGGATCGAGGTCGGTGTCGTCTGCGAGCCACTCCCACGCCCGCTCGTCCGACGCGACTGCCCGGCGGAGATGACGAGCCGCGACGCCGAGCTTCCCGGCGAGCGCGTTGAAGCAGGCGAGCTGGTAGTTGAGCTGACCGTGGTCCGGATACTGGGCGAGCCCGGCGGCGGCGATCTCGGCCTGCTCGGCTGGATCGTCGCTCGTGAGCGCTGCGTACCAGTGCTCGTACGGGGCGGCGGCGACGGTTCCCGGTGCGCCGCCGATCACGAGCACCGTCGTCCCGTCGGCGACGGCCCGGGCTCCGCGCCGGGCCTCGGGCTCGACGAGGAGGAGCTCCTCCGGCCCGAGCTCGAGCTCTCGGCCGTCGACCTCGAACGAGGCACGGCCGCCGAGCACCACGTAGAGCTCCTCGTGGCGATTCGAGCCGAGACCTGTCTCGTCGTGTGTGCCGACGAGGACGTCGCCGGCCTTCGCCGCGCTGTAGGCCCCGACGCCGAAGCCCGTGGCACCGAGCGCTCGCCGGACCGGATGCCAGGTGTGATCGCCGATCACTGCTCGCGGCAGGTCGGCGAGCCGAATGTGGCGAGCGCCGTGCTCGCCGGGTGACTCCTTCATGTGCGTCTCCTCGGGATGCAGTGCTCGCGGCAGCGCCGCGAGTCGCGCAGACGCCCGTCAGCCGCGCTCGCGGCCGGTGGGGCGCTGCGTGACGATTGATGTGCACATCTCGCAGCTCACCTCCTCCGGTCGGGGCGCAGGATCGCGCCTCGCCAGGGTACACGGGAGCGGGCGAGCATAGGATCGGAGCGATGGCGCTTCGGCTCGTGACCGCGGGGGAGTCGCACGGGCCGGCGCTCGCGGCCATCGTCACGGGGCTGCCCGCCGGGCTCCGGCTCGACAGGGACGCGATCGACGCGGATCTCCGCCGCCGCCAGCAGGGATACGGCCGCAGCCCCCGGCAGAAGCTCGAGTCGGACGAGGTCGAGGTGCTCTCCGGGCTCCGGCACGGGGCGACGCTGGGGACGCCGCTGACCCTCGTCGTCCGCAACCGCGATCACGCCAACTGGACGTGGGGGATGAGCCCGTGGCCGCCCCAGGGAGACGCCACGGGCAAGGGCACGAAGCCGGTGACGCTGCCGCGGCCGGGGCACGCCGACCTCGCGGGTGTCCTCAAGCACGGCCACGACGACGTTCGGAACGCGCTCGAGCGCGCTTCGGCGCGCCACACCGCCGTCCACGTCGCGGCCGGAGCAGTGGCGAAGGCGCTCCTCGCCGAGCTCGGCGTCGAGGTGGAGGGACGGCCGGTGGAGATCGGCGGAGAGACGACCGAACAGGGCATGCGCGACGCGACCGACGCGGCCCGGAAGGACCGCGACACGCTCGGCGGGATCGTCGAGGTCGTCGCGACGGGGGTGTCGCCCGGGCTCGGGTCGTATGCGGAGAAGTCCGACCGGCTCGACGCCCGACTCGCCGCGGCCCTGATGGGGATCCAGGCGGTGAAGGGCGTCGAGGTCGGAGACGGATTCGCGCTCGCCCGCCGGCGGGGCAGCGAGGCACACGACGAGATCGAGCCGGGCCTCACGCGACGGACGAACCGTGCCGGCGGGCTCGAGGCCGGCGTCACGAACGGCGAGCCGCTCGTCGTTCGGGCGGCGATGAAGCCGCTGCCGACCCTGATGCGGCCGCTCGACTCGGTCGACCTCTCGACCGGAGAGCCCGCGGCCGCCCTCGTCGAGCGCTCCGACGTCCAGGCGGTCGAGGCGCTCGCGGTCGTGGCGGAGGCCGCGGTCGCGTTCGAGCTCGCCCGCGCCGCGCTCGACAAGTTCGGCGGTGACGCCGTCGAGGACACACGCGCAGCTCATGCGGCATACCTCGCCCGCATCGGCGACCGATGGCAACGACGCTAGCGGGACGCGGGACCGACGAGTTCGGGATCGCCACCGGGGCGTATGTCGACGAGCGCGACGACTGGCACGCGGCAGTGGGGCGGGCGAGCGCCGAGAGATGGCGCTGGCTCGAGCTGACCGCCCTGCGCGGCCGGCTCGCCTCGCTCCTGCCGTTTCTCGAGGCCGAACGCGCCACCCTCGACTCGTTCGAGCGCGTCTCGGTGCATGCGCCGGCGGCAGCTGCCGGCGCGGCGGACGCGCTGGAGGCACTCGCGTCCTGCCCGTACGACGTCGTGCTCCATCCGGACGTCTACGGCGCGGAGCCCGGCTGCCTGCGGCTCGGGGCGCGAGCGGTGTTCGAGAACATGGACGTCACCAAGGGCGTCGGCCGCGGTGTCGACGACCTGAGCGTCGTGCTCGCGACGTTCCCCGACGCGGGTTTCTGCCTCGACGTCGCGCACGTCTGGACGAACGACCGGTCGCTCCGGCTCGGGCACGAGCTCCTCGACGCGTTCGGGACGCGTCTCCGTCAGCTGCACGTTTCGGGGATCGAGCCCGATGGGACTCACCGCCCGACGACCGCAGCCGACCTCGCCCTCTACGAGCCCCTGCTCGCGCGTTGCAACGGCGTCCCCTGGCTCCTCGAAGCGGAGCTCGAGGACGGTGCGGCGTGAGGCATCCGCATGCCCTCGGCCGGCACCTCGCCCTCTCTGGGTTCATGGGTGCGGGCAAGTCGCACGTCGGGGCAGCCGCCGCCGTTCGGCTGGGCCGCCGCTTCGTCGACCTCGACGGCGAGATCGAGACCCGTGCGGGAAGGACGGTTGCCGAGCTCTTCGCGGCGCGCGGTGAGGGCGGCTTTCGCGCGCTCGAGGCGGAGGTCGCGCAGGAGGTGCTGCGCGGCGGCAAGCCGCTCGTCGTGGCGCTCGGCGGGGGCGCGGTCCTCGCGGAGGAAACGCAGGCCGCGCTGGCCGCGCGCGCCTTCACGGTGCTGCTCGACGTCGATCCCGAGACCGCCTGGGCCCGTGTCGCCGGGTCGGACCGGCCGCTCGCCGCCTCCCGGGAGGCATTCGAGGACCTCCATCGGGAGCGGCAGCCCGTCTACGAGCAGCTCGCCGACGGCCGCGCGCACGACCTCGAGGGCGTTCTTCTCGCGGCCGGGGGCGTCCACGTCGAGTCCGGCGCTCTCGACGAGCTCGAAGACCTCGTCCCCGGCGACGCGCCGGTGGAGCTCGTCGTGGACGCGCACGTCTCCGGGATCCACGGGATTCGCGCCCAGGTGGGGCTCGGAGCCCGCGACGCGGCCGTCCACGAGATCCCGGCCGGGGAGCGGGCCAAGGCCGCCGCCGTGCTCGAGCGGCTCTGGGAGAGCTTCGCGATCGGACGGGACGGCGCGGTCGTCGCCCTCGGAGGCGGGTCGACGACCGACGTCGCCGGCTTTGCCGCGGCGACGTACATGCGCGGCGTCGACTGGACGGCCGTGCCGACGACCCTCGTGGGCCAGGTCGACGCCGGGATCGGCGGCAAGACGGCGATCGACCTTCCCGGCGCGAAGAACGCCGTCGGCGCCTTCCACTGGCCGTCCCGCGTCGTCTGCGACCCGTCGCTCCTGACGACGCTGCCGGAGCCGGAGCGCCGCAACGGCCTCGCGGAGGTCGTCAAGACGGGCCTGCTCGCCGGGGAGCCGCTCTGGGAGCGCGACGAGCCCGAGCAGGTGCGGTCCTGCGCCGCGTTCAAGTGCGGTGTCTGCCTCGGGGATCCACACGACCGCGGCCCGAGGCTCCAGCTGAACCTCGGCCACACCTTCGCGCACGCGCTCGAGACCGCGGCGGGGTACTCGCTCCCACACGGCCAGGCCGTTGCCCTCGGCCTTCTCGCCGCACTGAGGCTCTCGGGCCTGCCGGACGCGGTGCGGACGGTCGAGGAGGTGCTCGCGCCCGAGCGCGTCACGGTCGATCGTGACGTCGCGCGGGCCGCGCTGGCGCGGGACAAGAAGGCTCGGCGCGGCGCTCCGCGGCTCGTCCTCCTCGATGCCCCCGGTCGCCCGCGGTGGGGAGTCGAGGTGCCCGAGGCCGACGTGCATCGCGCGCTCGACGAGCTGATCGCGTGACCGGCGGCTGCCTGTGCGGCGCCGTCCGCTTCGAGATCGAGGCCCCGCTCCGGAACGTCGTCGTCTGCCACTGCTCGCTCTGCCGCCGAAGCGGCACGCTCGCCGGCGCCTATACCTCCGCGCCCCGCGCAGCGCTCCACATCGCCGAGAACGCGACGCTCGCGTGGTACGTCGATCCGAACGGCCGGCGCCGCGGCTTCTGCGACGCCTGCGGCTCGTCGCTCTTCTGGTCGGACGAGGGCCGGGACACGGTGTCGGTGTCGGCGGGTGCGCTCGACGAGCCGACCGGCCTCGTCACCGAAGGTCACATCTACACGGGGGATGTCGCAGACTGGGAGACGCCTCCGGGCTGACCCGACTACGATCGCCGAGTGCGCATCGACGTCCTGAACGGCGTGAACATCGACCTCCTCGGCAGAAGGGATCCGACCCAGTACGGCAACGGATCCATGCAGGACCTCGAGACGCAGGTGTACGCCTGGGCGCGGGGCCTGGCGCTCCAGGTGCGGTGTCGGCAGACGAACCACGAGGGCGAGTACGTCGAGTTCCTCCACGCGGCCCTCGACAACGCGGACGCGCTCGTCGTCAACCCGGGCGCCTGGACGCACTACAGCTGGGCGATCCATGACGCGCTCGAGCCGTTCGCCGGGCCCGTCGTCGAGGTGCACATCTCCGATGTCGACGGGCGCGAGGACTGGCGCCGCCAGAGCGTCCTCGAGGGCCTCACGACGCAGCGGATCGCGGGCGAGGGAATCGACGGCTACCGGCGGGCGCTCGAGCTGCTCGCGGAGCGGAGGGACGCATGAACCGCATCGAGCGCCTCGCGGCGAGGCTCGACGACCCGCTGCTCGTCACCGGGCTCGTCAACGTCCAGTACCTGACCGGGTTCCAGAGCTCGAACACCGCCCTGCTCGTCGACCCGGCAGGCGACGCGACGCTCTACACCGACTTCCGCTACGCCGACGCGGCCCGCGCCGTCGAAGGCGTGTCCTTCGAGCAGACGCCGCGGCTCGTCCTCGGTGCGCTCGCGGAGCGGCTCGCCGGCCGTCGGATCGCCGTCGAGGCAGCGCGGCTCTCGCTCGCCGACGCCGACCGGCTGCGAGCGGGCGGCGTCGAGCTCGTCTCGACGTCCGGGCTCGTGGAGTCGCTCCGAGCGGTCAAGGAGCCGGCCGAGCTCGACGCGCTCCGCCGCGCCGCCGGGATCTCGGACCGCGTCTACGCGGAGCTCGCGGAGCAGCGCTTCGTCGGCCGGACCGAGACCGAGCTCGCCTGGTGGCTCGAGCAGGCCTGGCACGAGGCCGGGGCCGACGGCCCGGCGTTCGACGCCATCGTGGCCTTCGGCGAGAACGGGGCTCGTCCGCACGCGAAGCTCCGGGACGAGCCGATCCCGGAGGGCACGCTCGTCATCATCGACGCGGGCTGCGCGGTCGACGGCTACCGCTCCGACTGCACGCGCACCTTCTTCACGGGCGAGCCCGAGGGCCGCCTGCGCGAGCTCTACGACCTGTGCCTCACCGCGCAGCTCGACGCACTTGCCGCCGTTCGAGCCGGTGCGGCCGGCAAGGACGTGGACGCGGTCTCGCGGACGGCGATCGCCGAGGCCGGGATGGGCGATCTCTACGGGCACGGCCTCGGTCACGGCGTCGGCCTCGACGTGCACGAGGAGCCGAACCTGCGGCCGGAGTCCGAGTCGGTTCTCGAGCCGGGCAACGTCGTCACGGTCGAGCCCGGCATCTACGTCCCCGGCGAGGCGGGCGTCCGCATCGAGGACATGGTCGTCGTCACCGAGGACGGCTGCGAGCGTTTGACGACGGTGACGAAGGAGCCGGTGCTCGTCGGCTGAGCACGGCGCCCGGCGCTACCCTTTCGCGCGCGATGGCGGAGATCGTCATCGACGAACCAGTTCCGGAACGGGATGCACATCGAGCATCGCGGCGCGGTGTGGCGCATCGTCGAGTTCCAGCACGTGAAGCCCGGCAAGGGCGGCGCCTTCGTCCGGACGAAGCTGAAGAACCTCGAGACCGGCTCCGTCGTCGACGACACGTTCCGCGCCGGCGAGAAGTTCGCGCGCGTGCACACGGAGGTGAAGAACGTCCAGTTCCTCTACGACGACGGCTCCGAGGCGCACTTCATGGACGAGGAGACGTACGAGCAGTTCGGCCTGCCGCGCAGCGACATCGCGGACGAGCTCGCGTACATGCTGCCGTCCTCGACGGTGCAGATCCTCCAGGTGAACGGCAAGCCGTCCGGCCTCCAGATGCCCGCGTCGGTGGAGCTCGCCGTCTCGGACACCGAGCCGGGCGTGAAGGGCGACACCGTCTCGAACGTGACGAAACCGGCCACGCTGGAGACGGGCGCAATCGTCCAGGTGCCGCTCTTCGTGTCGGTCGGGGAGCGGATCAAGGTCGATCCTCGCGAGGCGCGCTACATCTCCAGGGCGTGACCACCCGGGACGTGGGCCGTGCCCCCGTCCCGTCCGCAGCGCATCTCGGTCGGGACGCGGCTGAAGCCACGTCCGCTGCGGCGGTAGGCTCCCGCCGTGCCGCAGCTCTACGACACCACGATCCGGCTGCTCTCGCAGGAGCCGCTCGCCGGCCGGGTGCCGACGGGCGAGATCCTCCGCATCGCCGAGATCCTCGACCGGGCGGGGTTCGCCGTGCTCGAGGTCTCGGGCGGCGGCGTCTTCGACGCCTCCGTGCGCCGGGGCGTCGAGAGCCCGTGGGAGCGCATCCGCGCGATCGACGCGCGCACGTCGACGCCGCTCGGGATCGCGCTGCGCGGGCGCTTCCTCGTCGGCTCGAAGCCTGTCTCGACCGACATCGTCCGCCGCTTCGTCGGGTGTGCGGCCGAGAACGGCATCGACGTCTTTCGCCTTCACGATCCGCTGAACGACGTCTCGAATCTTCGCGAGGCCGGCGAGGCGATCGTCGGCGCGGGTCGCGAGCTCCACGTCGGCCTCGTCTACAGCCCGGGGCGGCCCGGTGAGGCGGACGCGCTCGTGGAGCAGGCCCGAGGCCTGGGGGAGCTGGGCGCGTCGCGCGTGCTGCTGAACGACCCGACCGGAGGGCTGCTGCCGCACGTCACCCAGGAGCTCGTCGAGCGGCTCGGCGAGGCGAGCGGGCTCCCCGTGGGGCTCTACGTGCAGGCGGCCGGCGGGACCGCGCTCGCGAACGCGCTGGTCGCGACGCGCGTCGGCGCCGACGTCATCGCCACCTCGGTCTACCCGCTCGCTCTCGCGCTCCACCGGATCGCCGGGGAGTCGCTCGTCGAGGCCCTGCACGGCCTGGGCCGCGACACGGGTGTCGACGTCGCGCGCCTCTGGGAGGCGTCGGACGTCGTCGACGAGCACATCGGCGACGAGCCGCTCGCGCCGCTCGCGCCCCGGATCGCCGTTCGGGCCGCCCAGTACGACCTGCCGGCCGGGCTCGTGGCCGCGCTCGACGCACACCTGCGCAACCATGCGGCGGGCGACCGCCTGCTCGATACGCTCACCGAGGTCGTCCGCATCCGCGAGGAGGCCGGCTGGCCGCCGCTCGCCTCGCCGATCGGGCAGATCCTGGGCTCGCAGGCGCTCCTGAACGTGCTGTCCGCGCGCCGGTACGGGACCGTCCTCGACGAGTTCCGACAGCTCGTCGCAGGCGGCTACGGGACGCCGGCCGGCCCGGTCGACCCGAGCATCCGACGTGCGCTCGAGCTCCTCGGCGGCGATGCCGCGCCGCTCGAGGAGGATCCACCGAGCACCGACGACGTCCGGGAGGCGGCCGAGGGGATCGCCTCGTCGGAGGAGGATCTCGTCCTGCTCGCGATGTTCGGCGACGAGGCGGAGACGCTGCTGACAACGATCCGCCAGCGCCACTCCCGGGAAGCGACGCTTCTCGGCGGCGACGTCGATGCGCAGCGCGCCGAGCGCATCCGCGAGCTCGTCAAGATCGTGCAGGAATCCGGGGTGGGGGAGATCGAGATCGAGGACGAGGGAATGCGCGTCTCCGTCCGCCGCGCCGACGAGCCCGGGCTCCTGCCCGCCGCGACGGCGGGGGGAGACGGCATCGCGATCACTGGGCTCGAGGTGCCCGAGACGATCGCCGCGGGCGAGCTCGTGCGGGTCGAGTCGCCGATGGTCGGCGTCTTCTTCCGGGCGCCGCGGCCGGGAGAGCCGTCCTTCGTCGAGGTCGGCGACGTCGTGACCGCCGGGCAGACGCTCTGCCTGCTCGAGGCGATGAAGCTCTTCAACGAGCTCAAGTCGGACGTCGACGGCCGCGTCCGGGTGATCCACGCCGAGAACGGCCAGACGGTCGAGTTCGGCACGCTGCTCTTCGAGCTCGATCCCGTCGGCGCGCCGCCCGTCGTCTAGGACGCGGCGCAGATGCTCTCCCGCGTCCTCGTTGCGAACCGCGGCGAGATCGCCGTTCGGGTGATCCGGGCGGCCCGCGAGCTCGGGATCGAGACCGTCGCCGTCTACTCGACGGCGGATCGCGAGGCGCTGCACGTCCGGCTCGCCGATCA
The DNA here is from genome assembly GCA_963734045.1 of uncultured Actinomycetes bacterium. Lineage (GTDB taxonomy): Bacteria > Actinomycetota > Thermoleophilia > Gaiellales > Gaiellaceae > Gaiella. The sequence continues at coordinate 617,357 of CAVTFU010000010.1, forward strand.
AGCGATCTGCATCGGCCCCCCGGCGGCGGCGGAGAGCTATCTGCGGATCCCGAGCGTCGTGGCGGCGGCGGTCACGAGCGGCTGCGAAGCGGTGCACCCCGGGTACGGGTTCCTCGCCGAGAACCCGGCCTTCGCGCGGGCCTGCGCGGAGAACGACCTCGTCTTCGTGGGCCCCTCTCCCGACGTGATGGAGAGGCTCGGCGACAAGGCCGTGGCGAAGCGCGAGCTACGCGCGGCGGGCGTCCCGCTCGTGCCCGGGACGGCGGGAGCGGCCGAGCTCCCGGAGATCCGCAGGGCCGCCGACGAGATCGGGTTCCCGGTCCTCCTCAAGGCGACCGCCGGCGGGGGCGGGAAGGGCATGCGGCTCGTCGACGGCTTCGAGGCGCTGGACGACGCCTACGCCGCGGCGTCGGCCGAGGCCGAGGCCGCGTTCGGCGACGGCTCGCTCTACCTCGAGAAGGTCGTCTCGCCGGCGCGCCATGTCGAGGTGCAGGTGCTCTGCGACGGGGCGGGCGGCGTGCTCACGCTCGGTGAGCGCGAATGCTCGATCCAGCGTCGCCATCAGAAGCTCATCGAGGAATCGCCCTCGCCCGCGCTCGATCCGGCCACTCGGGAGGCGCTCGAAGCCTCGGTCGCGCGGGCGTGCTCGGCCGTCGGGTACCTCGGCGCCGGCACGTTCGAGTTCCTTCTCGGGCCGGAAGGCGAGCCGTACTTCATCGAGGTCAACTGCCGGCTCCAGGTCGAGCACCCCGTCTCCGAGCTCGTGACCGGGCTCGACATCGTCCGCGAGCAGCTCCGGATCGCGTCCGGCGAGCGACTCGGGTCCACCGGACGCGCGGCGAGGCGAGGTCATGCGATCGAGATCCGCATCAACGCAGAGGATCCGACGCGCGGCTTCGCGCCGGCACCCGGTGTCGTGACGCGGTTCCGGCCGCCGCTCGGCCCCGGGGTCCGGGTCGACACGGCGATCGAGGACGGCGGCGAGATCCCGCCGTACTACGACTCGCTCATCGCCAAGGTGATCGTCGTGGACGACGATCGGCCCGCCGCGCTCTCGCGCGCGATCCGGGCGCTCGGGGAGCTCTCGATCGAAGGCATCCCGACGACGCGCGAGCTCGCGCTCGACGTGCTCCGCTCGGACGGCTTCGTGTCGGGCTCGTACTCGACCGGCTACCTTGACGAGATGGAGGCCCACCTGCCCTCGCTGCACGGATGAGCCGAGAGACGGCGAAGCCCGTCGGGCGCAGGCAGGCACGCCGGCAGGCGCTCTTCCTCCTCTACCAGTGGGACCTGACCGAGCAGCCGCTCGCGACGCTCTTCGAAGGGGAGCCGGACGCGTTCGCCGCGGAGCTCGCGAGCGCGGTCGCGGCCGATGCCGAGGAGCTCGACGTGTGCATCTCCGCCGTCTCCGGCGACTGGCCCGCCGACCGGCTGGGTACGCTCGAGCGGAACATCCTGCGGATCGGGATTCACGAGCTCCAGGAGGGGACGGTGCCCGCGGACGTCGCGATCAACGAGGCCGTGCTGCTCGCGAAGCGCTACGCGACCGACGATGCGGCGAGGCTCGTCAACGGGATCCTCGGACGGATCAAGCGGGACGCGGCATGAGCGAGGGCTCGAACGCGTCGCTGCAGCGGGCGGAGGAGCTCCTCGAGCGGTTGCGCGTTCGGGTCGACGCGCTCGAGGCGAGCGCGGACACGGGCGGCGATCTCGACGCCGCGGTCGACGGGCTGGCCGAGATCGCCGAGCTCGCGAAGGAGATCGAGGGCGAGGTGCAGCGCGCCCGACAGGCTGCCGATGCGGGCGCCTGACGAGCTCAGGGAGCTCGTCGAGGGCTCGCTCGAGGAGCTCGTCCTCCACGGGGCGCTGGGCGAGCTCGGCGCGTCGATGCGCTACTCGCTGGCGGGCGGCGGCAAGCGGATCCGGCCGGTCCTGTGCCTCGCGACGACCGAGGCGGCGGGGGGAGACGTCGAGCGAGCGCTCCCCGGCGCGCTCGCGCTCGAGCTCGCGCACACGTTCTCCCTCGTCCACGACGATCTCCCGGCACTCGACGACGACGACGAGCGCCGTGGGCGCCCCAGCGCGCACATCGCGTACGGCGAGGGAGTCGCCCTCCTCGCCGGCGACGCGCTGCTCGCCGAGGCGGTCCGTCTCGCGCTCGGGTACGACCGGCCAGAGCCGGCGCGCGAGCTCGTCGACGCGGTGCTCGGCATGATCGGCGGCCAGTACCTCGACATCACCCGCGCCGACATCGCCCTCGCGGATCTCCACGGGCTCAAGACGGGCCGGCTCCTCGCCGCGGCGGTCGGCCTCGGCGTATCGTTCGCGGACATCCCGCCCGCCGAGCAGGCGCCCTGGCGCGCGTTCGGCGAGGAGCTCGGCGTGCTCTTCCAGGCGATCGACGACGTGCTGGACGGCGACGGGTACGCAGCGGAGCTCGGCGAGGATGGTGCCCGCGGCGTCGCCGCGGAGGCGGCGAGGCGCGCGCACGCTCGTCTCGACGCGCTCGCTCCCGACACGACCGTGCTGGCAGAGCTCGTCGACGAGCTCGCCGTCCGGACCGTCTAGGGCTGCTGCCGTTCGAGGCAGTGGATCCCGCCGCGCGGGATCCGCTCGTCGCTCCGCGTCTCGATCGTCCAGCCCTCGCGACGGACGGCGTCGAGAAACCCGTCCGCATGCCGCCGGCCCGGGTCGGCGATCAGCGCCGGTGCCCCGAGGAGTCGGAGCAGGCTCGCGAGCGGCACCACGTTCCGCGCCTCGTAGAGCACGTCCGCACCCAGCACCAGGTCGAACGGCCCGAGCGGCGGGAAGGCGTCGGGGTGACGCCAGTCCGCGGCTGCCACGGCGAGGGAGACGCCGTTTCGGGCCGCATTCCGCCGGAGCAGAGCGAGCGCGTCGGGAGACCAGTCGGTCGCCACCACGTGGCCTCCCCGGGCTGCGGCGACGAGCGAGGGCAGCCCGAGCCCGCAGCCGAGCTCCAGCACGCGCGCTCCCGAGAGGTCGGCGGCCCCGAGGTGCCCGGCGAGCGCGATGCCGCTCGGCCACTGCTCCGCCCAGTAGGGAAGGAACTCGTCGTCCGCGAAGCGCTCCTCGTCGATGAGCGCCGCGGCATCGGCGGGCCGCTCCAGCTCGAGCTCGAGACCGCCGAGGCGCAGCTGCTCCCGGACGAGCCGCGTCACGTCGTCGCGTTCTACCATCGCTCCCGTGAAGAAGCGCCTCGACGTCGTGCTCGTCGAGCGCGGGCTCGCCGAGAGTCGCACGCAGGCCCAGGCGCTCGTCCTGGCGGGTCTCGTGCCCGGGTTCACGAAGCCCGGGCAGCAGGTCGACGACGACGTCGACCTCACCGTGGAGCGGCCTCCGCGGTTCGTCTCACGTGGCGGCGAGAAGCTCGCGCACGCGCTCGACGCGCTCCACGTCGACCCGGCGGGGAAGGATTGCCTCGACCTCGGCGCGTCGACCGGCGGCTTCACCGACTGCCTGCTCCAGCGTGGCGCGGCGCGGGTGATCGCGCTCGACGTGGGATACGGCCAGCTGCACCCGAGGCTGCGGTCGGACGACCGCGTCGTCGTCCTCGAGCGGACGAACGCGCGGCACCTCGACTCGCTGCCCTTCGCACCCGGGCTCGTCACCTGCGACGTCTCCTTCATCTCGGCGACGCGCGTCATGCCTCCGGCACTCCGGCTCGCCGCGACGGGCTGGGAGGCGCTCGTGCTCGTCAAGCCGCAGTTCGAGGCCGGGCGGGCCGAGACGCCGAAGGGCGTCGTGCGCGATCCCGAGGTGCACCGGCACGTCCTGGCGGCGTTCTGCGCGGCCGCGGCCGGCTGGGGCGCGGGGGTGGCGGGCGTCGTAGACTCGGGCCACCCGGGGCCGAAGGGAAACCGGGAGTTCGTCGTCCACCTGATCGCGAGCGAGGAGCCCTCGGACCCCGATGACGTCCAGCGCCGGATCGACGCCGCCGTCGGCTGACCGACGGGAGGTGAAGCGCGTCGCGCTCGTCACACACGGGAAGGCCGAGCAGGTCGGTCCCGGCGTCGAGCGGCTCGTGGAGGTCACGCGTGACGCCGGCGTCGATCTCGTCGTCTCCGCCGAGGAAGCCGTGCGTCACGGCCTCACGGAGACCGGGAGTGCGTCGGAGGCGGACCTCGCCGTCGTGCTGGGTGGCGACGGGACGATGCTCCGCGCGCTGCGGATGTTCCTCGGCACGGGGATTCCCGTCCTCGGCGTCAACTTCGGCCGAGTCGGGTTTCTCAGCGCGATGCAGCGAGACGACCTGGAGGACGGGATTCGGCGTGCGCTCGCCGGCGAGCTCGTCGTCGTCGAGCTGCCGACGCTCGAGGTCGTGAACGGGGGCCCGCCGCACGTCGCGGTGAACGACGTGGTCGTGACCTCGGGCGAGCTCGGACGGATGGTCGAGCTCGAGTGGGCGGTCGGCGGCGAGGATCTCGGCCGGGTGCCGTGCGACGGGCTCATCTGCTCGACGCCGTCGGGCTCGACGGCATACAACCTCTCGAACGGCGGACCGGTGCTGATGTGGGGGCTCGATGCGCTCGCGATGACGTTCGTCGCGCCGCACTCGCTGCATGCTCGCCCGCTCGTCGTGCCGCGCGGCAAGGACGTCGTCGTCCGGAACCGCACACCGGACGTCGCGGTCGTCGTGCTCGTCGACGGCCATCGCGTCGACGAGGCGGGGCCCGGGGATCACGTGACCGTCTCGCTCGGAGCCGCCCGCACGCTCCTCGCGACGCTGCCGGAGGCCACGTTCGTCAGTCGCTACCGGCAGAGCTTCGCCACCTAGGGCCGATTCGGACAGCTGTCGCTCGCGAGACGCCCGTCTACGATCAACGCGTGCTGCGCCGACTGCGGATCGAGAACCTCGTCCTGATCCGCGAGGCTGACCTCGAGCTCGCGCCCGGCCTCGTCGCCCTCACCGGGGAGACGGGGGCGGGAAAGACCATCGTCACCCAGGCGATCGGGTTGCTGCTGGGCGCGAAGGCCGACGCGGCAGCGGTCGGCGCCGCCGGAGCCGAGGCGTACGTCGAGGCCGAGCTCGACGTCCCGGACGGGTTCTTCGAGGAGGACGGCCTCGACGCCCTTCGGGACCTGCGCCCCGAGGACGAGCCGGGGCTCGTCGTCGCGCGTCGCGTCACGGCGGACGGCCGCTCGCGCGCCTACGCGTGGGGACGGAGCGTCGCCCGCGAGGACGTCGTCGCGGCCACCGAGCGGCTCCTGGCCCTCTCCGGGCAGTTCGCCCAGCGCCGCCTCGCGAGGCCGTCGCATCAGCTCGAGCTGCTCGATGCATACGCCGGGCCCGCGCAGCGCCTGCGACGGATCGAGGCGCGCGACGCGTGGCGCGCCCTCCAGGCGGCCGTGAGGCGCGTCGAGGAGCTGGAGGTCGGTGCCGACGCCGAGCACGCACGCCTCGACGAGCTCGAGGCGCTCGTCGAGGACACGGAGGGGCTCGTGCCGGGCGAGGAGGACGAGCTCCGCGCCGAGCGGGAGCGGGTCAGGCACGTCGCGGAGCTGGGCGAGGGGGCGCAGGCAGCGCTCGCTGCCCTCGATCCGGAGGACGGCGAGGGAGCGCGCGGGCTCGTCGCGGGCGCCGAGCGTGCCCTTACGCCGCTCGAGCGGCTCGCGCCCGAGCTCGAAGCGGCCGCGGAGGAGCTTCGCGAGCTCGTCGTCCGCCTCGGTGAGGTCGTCAGCGACGTCCATCGCTTCGCGGGCTCGCTCGACGCCGACCCGGCGAGGATCGCCGCCGTGGAGGAGCGCCTCGACCGGATCGCCGACGTTCGCAGGCGCCACGGCGCGACGTCGTTCGACGAGCTGCTCGAGCGGCGTGCAGGAGCAGTGGCGGAGCTCGAGGAGCGCGGCTCCGGCGGCGACCCGCTCGAGCGCGCGAGGGCCGAGCTCGAGGCTGCGGACGCGAGACACCGGTCGGCCGCCGAGGGCCTCGCGGCGGCCCGGCGCGAGGCGGCAGAGCCGTTCGCCGCCGCCGTCGCCGCCGAGCTGGCCGACCTCGGCATGGGCGAGGGCGAGTTCCACGTCGAGCTGCGCGAGCGCGAGGCGGGCCCGAGCGGGACCGACGAGGCCGTCTTCCGCGTCCGGCCGAACGCCGGGTTGCCGCTGGCGCCGGTCGCCGAGACGGCGTCGGGCGGCGAGCTGTCTCGCGTCGCGCTGGCGATTGCGGCGGTGGCGGGAGGCGAGACGCTGGTCCTCGACGAGGTCGACGCCGGGGTCGGCGGCGAGACCGCGCATCGAGTTGCCGCCGTGCTCCGACGTCTTGCCGAGCGTGCCCAGGTGCTCACGGTGACGCACCTCCCGCAGATCGCGAGCGTCGCCGACCAGCATCTCCTCGTCGAGAAGGTCCCGGGCGACCCGACCCACACGCGGATCGCCGTGCTCGACGACGCCCAGCGCCGCGACGAGCTCGAGCGGATGCTCGGCGGCGAGGCGTTCCTGGCCAATGTCGGGGTCGTGCAGGACGAGGGGCCGTGAACGGCGAGCTGACCGGAAGGGCGCGCCTCGGGCGCCGCACGAAGGACCTCGTCAAGCACCTGCGCCCGGACGAGATCGCGATCGTCGACCATGCCGACATCGACCGCGTCTCGGCGGAGGAGCTCGCCGAGACCGGTGTGCGGGCCGTCGTCAACACCGCGCCCTCGTCGACGGGGCGCTTTCCGAACCCCGGCCCGCTCCAGCTCGTGCGGGCCGGCGTCCGGCTCGTCGACGTCCCCGAGGCGAAGCTCTTCGAGGTCGTGTCGGACGGAGACGTCCTCCGCCTCGAGGGCGGTGAGATCTGGCGCAACGGAACCCTCGTCGCGAGCGGCACGGTGCTCGACGCCCTGTCCCTCGAGGCGGCGCTCGCGGAGCAGCAGGGCCGGGTGTCGCACGCGCTCGAGTCCTTTGCCGAGAACACGTTGCTGCACCTCCGCGAGGAGGCGGGGACGCTCGCACGCGGGCTCGAGCTCCCCGGCCTCCGCACACGGTTCCGCGACCGGCACGCGCTCGTCGTCGCCCGCGGGCCCGGCTACAAGTCGGACCTTCGGATGGTCCGCCCGTATATCCGCGAGTTCCGCCCCGTGCTCGTCGCGGTCGACGGCGGCGCAGACGCGCTCCGCGAGGTCGGCCTTTCCGCAGACGTGGTCGTCGGCGACTTCGACTCCGTGTCGGACGAGGCCGTGCGCGCGGGCGCCGAGCTCGTCGTCCACGGCTACCCGGACGGCGAGGCGCCAGGCGCCGCCCGGCTCCGCCGTCTCGGGCTCGCATACGAGACCGTCTCGGCGCCCGGGATCAGCGAGGACCTGGCGCTGCAGCTCGCGCACGAGAAGGGCGCGACGCTCATCGTCGCGGTGGGAACGCACTTCAACCTCGTCGAGTTCCTCGAGCGCAACCGGGAGGGGATGGCCTCCACGTTCGTGACGCGGCTGAAGGTCGGCGAGTCGCTCGTCGACGCGAAGGGCGTCTCACGGCTCGTGAGCCGGCGCGTCGGGATCTGGCCGATCGCCGTCTTCGCGCTGACCGGCATGGCGGCGATCGTCGTCGCCGTCGCTCGCGTCGCCGGCGCTCCGGAACGTGCTGGAGTCGACCTCTCGCGCGATCGCGAACGGCCTGGGGCTCTGACGCGGCCGGTCTCGGCGGCTCTGCGACACTGCCGACGTGTTCGACCTGCGCTACCACGTCGCGTCGCTGGCGGCGGTCTTCGTCGCACTCGTGATCGGCATCTTCGTGGGGGTCGGCCTCTCCGGGAAGGGGTTCGTCAACGACGCGGAGCGGGCGAACCTCCAGGCGCGGATCGACGAGCTGCGCGCCGAGCGCGACGCCGCCGTCGGTCAGGCCGCGGACTCCGACGTCAGGGGAGAGGCGCTCGACGACTTCGCGCAGACGTCGTATCCGGAGCTCGTCCGGGGCAGGCTGGACGGCAAGGCGATCGGCGTCGTCTTCGCCGGCTCCGTCGACCAGAGCGTCGCGGGAACGATCCGGCGTGCCGTCGGAGACGCGGGCGGCCGGCTGGCCATGCTGCGCGCGCTTCGCGTCCCGCTCGACGCGGAGACGATCGACGAGGCACTTCGCGCGGACCCCGAGCTGCGCGACCTCGCCGGGCCCGACCGCCGCGAGCAGCTCGGTCGCGAGGTCGCGAGGGAGCTCATCGCGGAGGGGCCCGCACCGGCCCTGAAGCGGCTGACCGCGGCTCTCGTGGAGGAGCAGTCGGGCGGACCGGCCGCTCTCGACGCGATCGTCGTCGTGCGTCCGGCGGCGCCCCAGCAGGGGGGGACGCAGGACTTCCTCACCGGGCTCTACAGCGGGCTCGCCGCCGCACCGATCGCATCGGTCGGCGTCGAGGCGGCCGACGCGAAACGGAGCGCGCTACCCGTCTTCCGGCGGCGCGGCCTCGCGACCGTCGACACGATCGACGCCCCGACGGGCCAGGTGGCGCTCGTCTACCTGCTCGCCGGTGCCCGGCCGGGGAGCTACGGCATCGGGCGCGGGGCCGTCGACGGCGTGCTGCCGGACGCGCCGCCACCGCCACCGCGCCCCGACCGACGGGTGAGCGACGCGTTGAGCGTCCTCGTCGCGGCCCGCGACGAGGAGGCGAGCATCCGAAGCACCGTCACGGCGCTCCGAGAGGCATTCCCGGAGGCGGACGTGGTCGTCGCGGACGACGGCTCGCGCGACGCCACGGCGGCGGAGGCCGAGGCGGCGGGCGCACGCGTCCTGCGGCTGCCGCGCCGCGGGAAGGGCCAGGCCCTGACGCTCGCCGAGGCGACGTGCGGCGACGGCCCGCTGCTGCTCTGCGACGCGGATCTGCGCGGCGACCTGCGGCCGCTGCGGGAAGGTGGTGCGGACGTCACGATCGCGGCCTTCGCGCGCCGGGCCGGTGGCGGCCTCGGGGTGGCGAAGGGCGTCGCGAGAGCGTTGATCGCCGCCCGGGGCGGGCGCCGGATGCGCGAGCCGCTCTCGGGCCAGCGCCTCCTGCGCGCGAGTGCCCGCCGCGAGCTCTTCCCGGTGGCCGCCGGGTTCGGCGTCGAGACGCGCATGACGATCGACGCGCTGCGCGCGGGGCTCGAGGTATGCGAGGTCGAGGTCGACCTGGAGCACCGTCCGACGGGCCGTGATCTCGGCGGCTTCGTCCACCGCGGCCGGCAGCTCGTCGAGCTGACGCTCGCCTGCGGCCCGCTCGAGCGAAGCTACCGCGGCCTGCGGCTCCCGCTCGTCGGGTGGGTCGTCGCCCTCGGCGCGCCCGCGGTGGCCCCCGTGGCGGCGCTCGGCCTCGCCGACGACCTGTGGAGCGGGCCCGAGCGAGGGTTCCGGGCGCATCTGCGCGCAGGTGCGACGACCGGCACGCTGAAGCTCGTCGGGATTCCCCTCTGGGCGCTCTGGAAGACCCGCTCCGCGTCCGGTGCCGTGCTCGTCGGTCTCGGCGCGAACCTCCTCAACCAGCTCGACACGCGGCCCGGTCGGGCCCTCAAGGCCTTCGCCATGGGCTCGCTCGCGCTCGGTGGGAGGCCTCGCGGCGCCCTCGCCGTGGCCGTCCTCCTCGCTCCCTACGATCATCGAGAGATGGTCATGCTCGGAGATGCCGGATCGAACGCGCTCGGCGCGCTGCTAGGTTTGGAGTCCGTGAGGCGGTTGACCGGCCTGCGGAGGACGAGCGCGATCCTGGCGCTCGCTGCCGTCACCCTCGTGGGCGAGCGCCGCTCGCTCGGCACGCTCATCGAGACGACGCCGGGGCTCCGCGCTCTCGACGCGTTGGGCCGGTACCCGTGACGGACGCGCCGGGCACCCGCTACGTCTTCGTCACGGGCGGGGTCGTCTCGGCGCTCGGGAAGGGCATCGTGGCAGCGTCGCTCGGGCGCCTCCTGAAGTCGCGCGGGCTTCGCGTGCGCGCGCAGAAGTTCGACCCGTACCTCAACGTCGATCCCGGCACGATGAGCCCCTTCCAGCACGGGGAGGTCTTCGTCACCGAGGACGGCGCCGAGACGGATCTCGATCTCGGGCACTACGAGCGCTTCATCGACGAGAACCTCTCGCGGAACGCGAGCCACTCGGCGGGCGCGATCTGGGACACGGTGCTGCGGAAGGAGCGGAAGGGCGAGTACCTGGGCGCCACCGTCCAGGTGATCCCGCACATCACGAACGAGATCAAGGTGCGCATCCGGCGTGCGACGAAGGCCGACCCCGCCGATGTCGTCATCTCGGAGATCGGCGGCACCGTCGGCGACATCGAGTCGCTGCCGTTCCTCGAGGCGATCCGCCAGTTCCGGCGGGAGGTCGGCGCGGAGAACGTCCTCTACCTGCACGTGACCCTCGTCCCGTTCATCGAGGCCGCCGGGGAGCTCAAGACGAAGCCCACGCAGCACTCGGTGAACGAGCTCCGCCGCATCGGCATCCACCCGGACGCGATCGTGTGCCGGTCTCGGGATCCGCTCTCGGTGGAGATCCGGGACAAGATCGCGCTCTTCGGCGACGTCGACCCGGGCGCGGTCTTCTCGTCGCCCGACGTCCCGGACGTCTATCTCGTCCCCGAGCACCTGATGGGCGAGCGGCTCGACGCGTTCGTGTGCGAGCGGCTCGGGCTCGAGACGCCCGCCGCGGATCTCGCGGAGTGGCGCGAGCTGACCGACCGCATCGGCGAGCGGCGCGACGAGGTCGAGATCGCGCTCGTCGGCAAGTACGTCAAGCTCCACGACGCCTATCTCTCCGTTCACGAGGCCCTCAAGCATGCGGGTGTGGCGGCGGGAGCACGCGTGCGGGTCCGGTGGGTGGACGCCGAGGACATGTCGTACGAGGAGGCGGTCGCGGAGCTCGAGCAGGTCGACGGCGTGCTCGTCCCCGGCGGGTTCGGCTCGCGTGGGTGGGAAGGCAAGATCCTCGCCTGCCGGGTCGCGCGGGAGCGCGGGATCCCGTACCTCGGGATCTGCCTCGGCATGCACGTCGCGGTGTCGGAGTTCGCACGCCATGTCGCGGGCCTCGACGGCGCGAACTCCACGGAGATGGACCCCGAGACGCCCTACCCGGTGATCGACCTGCTTCCCGAGCAGAAGGAGATCGAGGACCTCGGCGGCACGATGCGCCTCGGCGCCCAGGCCGTCGAGCTGACCGAGGGGACCCGAGCCCGGGACATCTACGACGAGGCCGTGATCCACGAGCGGCATCGCCACCGGTACGAGGTCTCGAACCAGTACCGCGACCAGCTCGTCGAGCACGGGCTCGTCGTCTCGGGCACGTTCCAGCAGGGACGGCTCGTGGAGATCGTGGAGCTGCCCGACCATCCCTGGTTCGTCGCGAGCCAGTTCCACCCGGAGTTCAAGTCGCGGCCGACCCGTCCCGCGCCGCTCTTCCGCGAGTTCGTCGCGGCGGCTCTCGAGCGGACCCACGCGCGGTCGGGCGTGGGCGCGACCGCCGCCTAGCGACCGAGCCGCCCGCGGGCCGCGATCTAGGATCGGCGCGTGCAACAGCCCCTCACCACGCCGTTCCTCGACCTCTTCCTCGAGCTCTGCGCGATCCCGAGCCCACCCGGGGAGGAACGGCGCGTCGCCGACCGCGTCGCGCGGGAGCTCGACCGCCTCGGGCTCGAGTGGGAGGAGGACGACGCCGCCTCGCGCCTCGGTTCCTCGACCGGGAACCTCGTCTGCCGGCTCCCCGGCGCGGTCGAGGGCGGCGTTCCGCTCCTCCTCTGCGCGCATCTCGACACCGTGCCGCTCGACGGCGGCCTCGACCCGGTCGTCGAGGACGGCGTCGTGCGCAACGCCGGTGGCACGATCCTCGGCGCCGACAACAAGTCGGCGGTCGTCGCCATGCTCGAGGCCGCCCGTCGGGTCGTCGAGGAAGGGCGGCCCCACGCGGGGATCGAGCTCGTCTTCACGCCTCAGGAGGAGATCGGCCTCCTCGGTGCGATGGAGCTCGACGTCGACCGCCTGGACGCACGCGTCGGCTACGTCTACGACCAGGCGGCGCCGATCGGCGAGGTCGTGCTGGGCGCGCCGAGCGCGCAGGAGCTCGCGCTCCGCTTCCACGGGCGCGCCTCGCACGCCGGGATGTACCCGGAAGAGGGTCGCTCGGCGGTGCTCGCGGCGGCACGCGCGATCGTGGACATGCCGCTCGGCCGGATCGACGAGCTGACGAGCGCGAACGTCGGCGTCGTCCGCGGCGGCACCGCGCGCAACATCGTCCCGGAGTGGTGCGAGCTCGAGGCGGAGGTCCGGTCGCACGACTTCGACCGGGTCGGAGAGGTCGTGCAGCAGCTCGTCGACGCGGCGTCGTTCGCGGCCGCGGTCTCCGACTGCACGCTCGAGACGAGGATCGAGCCGAAGTACCAGGGGTATCGCCACGGGTCGGACGACCTCGCGGTGCGGATCGCGTGCGACGCGCTCTCGCGGGCCGGCTTCGAGCCGCGCCTCACGCTCTCGGGTGGGGCGGCGGACGCGAACGTCTTCACGACACGAGGGCTGCCGTGCGTGAACCTCGCCAACGGGATGGTCGACATCCACACCCACGACGAGCGGATCGCCGTGGAGGACCTCGAGCGGATGGTCGACGTCACGCTCGCGCTCGTGGATGTCGCGCGCGAGCTCCGGGAGCCCTGATGCCGCTCGGCCTCAGGTGGGGAACGGTGACCGGAGTGCGCGAGCGCCTCGACGGGCTCGTCCGGCTCGACGTCGACGGCGCGCCCTGCGTGGCCTACCCGCGGCTCACGGGCGACGTGGAGGAGGGCGACACGGTGCTCGTCAACACGCAAGCGGCCCAGCTGGGCCTCGGCACCGGCGGCTTCGACGTCCTCTACGCGAACCTCACCCGCGGCCTCAACCTCCCTGTCGAAGAGGGCGCGCACGTGATGTCGCTGCCGTACGCCCCGGGGCAGTACGCGACCCGGTTCGGTGAGGAGCACGGCACGGCGCCCGACCGGATCGACGACACCCCCGTCGTCTGCCTCGGCCTCCACAGCCAGCTCGCTCCCGTCTGCGCCGCGCTCGCCGGGCGGCGGGTGGTGTACGTCCAGCTCCCGGGCGGGGCGCTCCCCGTCTCGCTCTCGGACTCGGTGCGGGCACTCAAGGCCCGGATGCTCCTCGACAGCGCGATCGCGGTCGCGCCGTGCTTCGACGGGGACATCCAGTGCGTCACGGTCGCGTCGGCGCTCACGCGGGCGGTGGCGCGCGGAGCGGAGGTCGTCGTATGCGGAATCGGGCCCGGGATCGTGGGCACGGGGTCGAGGTGGGGCCACGGCGGGCTCGCTGTCGCGGACGCCGCCAACGTCGCGGCCGCGCTCGGCGCCAGGCCCGTGGTCGCGCCGCGCGTCTCGTTCGCCGACGAGCGCGAGCGGCACCACGGCGTCTCGCACCACACGCGCTCCGCGCTCGCGCTCTGCCTCGACGCGGTGCAGATCGCCTGGCCGCGAGGCCTCGACAAGCCGGACGACCTCGCCGTCGTCGAGGTCGACGTCGACGGGTGGGAGACGGCGTGCGCCGCGCTCCCGCTCTCGCACATGGGCAGGGGCCCCGCCGACGACCCGTGGTTCTTCGCGACCGCGTTCGCCGCCGGCCGTCTCGCCGCCGCGTGACGGTTCGGTATCGTCCCGCGCGCCGTGCGGATCGGGGTCGCCAGGGAGATCAAGCCGCAGGAGTACCGGGTCGCTCTGACCCCGGCAGGCGCCCTGGAGCTGATCCAGCGGGGACACGAGGTCGTCGTCGAGCACGAGGCCGGAGTCGGCTCGGGCTTCCCCGACGAGTCGTACGCAGCCGTCGGTGCGCGCCTCGCCGACGTCGAGGCGGTCTGGGCGCGGGCCGACCTTCTCCTGAAGGTGAAGGAGCCCATCGCCGTCGAGTACGGACGGCTGCGGGAGGGCCTGACCCTCTTCACGTACCTGCACATCGCGGCGGACGAGCCGCTGACCCGCGCGCTCCTCGACTCGGGCATCACCGCCGTCGCCTACGAGACCGTCGAGACGGCCGACCGCCGCCTGCCGCTCCTCGCCCCGATGAGCGAGGTTGCGGGACGCCTCGCCCCGCAGATGGGCGCCTGGGCGCTCGAGAAGGCGCACGGGGGCCGCGGCATCCTGCTCGGCGGCGTTCCGGGCGTGCCGCCGGCGAGGGTCGTCGTGCTCGGCGGCGGGGTCGTCGGGCTCAACGCGGCGATCATCGCGCTCGGGATGCAGGCGGACGTCTGGGTGCTCGACAAGTCAGTCGACCGGATGCGCGACCTCGAGATCGCGCTCGACGGCCGGGTGACGCTCGCGATGTCGAATCGCCTCCAGATCGAAGAGGTGCTGCGCGACGCGGACATGGTGATCGGCGCCGTGCTCGTCCCCGGCGCGCTCGCTCCGAAGCTCGTGTCGCGCGAGATGCTGCAGCTCATGAAGCCGGGAGCAGCGCTCGTCGACGTCGCGATCGACCAGGGCGGCTGCTTCGAGACCTCGCACGCGACGACGCACGACGATCCGGTCTTCGACGTCGACGGCGTCACGCACTACTGCGTGGCGAACATGCCGGGCGCGGTGCCGGTGACGTCGACCAAGGCGCTGACGAACGTCACGCTCCCGTACGTCGAGGCGATCGCCGACAAGGGGCTCACCCGGGCGATCGCGGAGGATCCGGCGCTCGCGAAGGGCGTCAACACGCTCGCCGGCAAGCTGACGTACGCCGCCGTGGCGGACGCCCACGCACTCGCCTACACGCCCCTCGCAGATGCCGAGGCCGCGCTCGTGTAGCAAGCTTCACCCGGGTGAACGACCCGCTCGGGCGTTTCGCGCAAGCGCGTGCACGGAATCCTTGCTCCATGAGCTCGATGCCGTACCGGATCGTTCTCCGCGGCGAGCTCACAGATCGCTTCGGGACGGCCTTCGCGCCGCTCGCGCTCGAGCTCCAGGGCGGGAATACCGTTCTCTCCGGCGACGTCGCCGGCCAGGACGAGCTCCACGCGCTGCTCGACCGTGTCGCGAGGCTCGGCCTCGAGCTCGTCGCCGTCGAGCGCCTGCCACGCGCTGCGACGACCGGGTAGCCGACGCCCTCGGGTCGTCGGCGCTCGATCGCCACGCCGGTTGTTGCATACTCGCGGGATGACGACGCCGCAGAGCATGGCGGCGATCGACGAACCGCCGCCTCTCGTCGAGACGAAGCTGCTGCCGCCGAGGCGGCGGCCCCAGCACGTCGCCCGGCCCAGGCTCCACGGAGCCCTCGACGCGCTCTCGGCGACCGAGCTCACCATCGTCAGCGCACCTGCGGGGGGAGGGAAGAGCGTCCTCGTCGGCTCGTGGTGCGACACGCACCCCGAGTCCGCCCTCGCCTGGGTCTCGCTCGACGCGGCCGACGACGATCCCGTCCGGCTCTGGACGTACGTCGCGACCGCCGTCGATCGCATCCGACCGGGGCTCGGCCAGCCGGCTCTCCGGCGGCTGCGGGATCCCCGGGGAAGCGTCACCGCGGCGCTCGACGAGCTTCTGGGCGGTGTCGTCGCCTACCGCCAGCCGATCGTGGTGGTCCTGGACGACATCCACGTCCTCCGCGACGAGGCGACCATCCGCTCGTTCGAGTACCTCGTCGAACGACTGCCGAGTGGTGTGCGGGTCGTCGCAACGACCCGCTCCGACCCTCCGATCAAGCTCAGCCGGCTTCGCGCGAGCGGTGCGCTGGGCGAGCTCCGCGCCTCGGATCTCGCCTTCACCCTCGCCGAGGCCCACGAGCTGCTCGTCGAGCACGAACGGATCGAGCTCGACGAGCAGGATCTCGCCCTACTCGTCGAGCGCAGCGAGGGCTGGCCGGCGGGCCTCTACCTCGCAGCCCTCTGGCTCCGCGGGCATTCCGACCCGAGGGCGGCGGTGCGGGACTTCACCGGCGGGCACCGGAACGTCGCCGACTACCTCTCGAGCGAGGTGGTGGACGGGCTCGACGTCGCGACGCGCGACTTCGTGCTGTCGACCTCTGTCCTCACTCGTCTCGGCGCGGCGCTCTGCGACGCGGTCCTCGAGACCGAGGGGAGTGCCGCGAGGCTCGACGAGCTCGCCCGATCGAACCTCTTCCTCGTTCCGCTCGACGGCCGCGGCGAGTGGTTCCGCTACCACCACCTGTTCCAGGAGCTCCTGCAGCTCGAGCTCGCGCGCACCGATGCCGGGCGGGCCGCCGAGCTTCGCCGGCGCGCCGGTGCGTGGTGCCGGGAGCGGGGCCTGGTCGAGGAGACGCTCGAATACCTGTCCGAGGCGGGCGACGACGCGGCGGTCGCCGAGACGCTCCACGAGCACCATCGAGCGCTCGTCCGGACCGGCCGATCGTCGACGCTGCTGCGCTGGGTGGCACGGGTTCCGGCAGCCGAGCTGCTCGAGCGTCCCGAGATCGCGGCTGCGGCGGCGCTGGCGTCCGTCTTGCTCTCACGGCCGGGCAGCGAGCGGCGCCACCTCCTCGAGCTCGTCGAACGCTCGACGAGCGAGCGGCCCGACCGAAGCTCGCCGTACCTCGAGTCCGCAGCCAGCCTCGCCCGGTCGGTGCAGATCGACGGGGAGCTCGAGGTGGCGATCGCACACGGTCGACGGGCGGCAGCCCTGGGCCGCGAAGGCTCCTCCGAGACCGCGGTCGCCGCACTCGGCGCGCTCGCCTTCGCCCTCTACCTCGACGGCTCGTCCGAGGAGGCGCGTGCCGCGGTGCGGGAGGCGCTCGACCACCCCGACGCCGGCGACCGGCCCCACGGGGTGATCTACAGCCTCGCGACGCTCGCGCTCCTCGAGCTCGCCGACGGGCGTCGCTCCGCCGCGGAGGCGTCCGCCCGGCGCGCCGTGGAGACCGCCGTCGACGCGGGACTCTCGACGTCGTGGACGGTCGGGCTCGCGCATACCGCGCTCGGCTTGCTCCACCTCGCCGCCGACGAGCTCGTCGCCGCCGAGCGCGAGGCAGCGCGTGGAGAGGGGTTGCGCCGCTCGCCCGAACCGACGCTCGAGGCGATCCACGCCCGGCTCGTCCTTGCCGAGGTCCGCCTCGCGCGAGGACGTCTGGCGAGCGCGGCCTCCGATCTCGAGTGCGCCCGGGACTCGCTTCGCGGGTTCGTCGACGCGGGAGATCTCCACTCGCTCGCGGCTCGGATCGGGATCGCCATCGCGAGCGCCCGTGACGGGGTTCCCGCCCTCGAGGAGCCGCCGAGCCCGGCCGAGCACGCCGTCCTCGTCCTCCTCGCGAGCGACCTCACGCAGCGGGAGGTCGGCCAGCAGCTCTACCTGTCGCTCAACACGGTGAAGACGCACACGCGGAGGCTCTACCGGAAGCTCGGCGCGAGCTCCCGCGAGGAGGCCGTCGCGCGGGCCGAGGCGATGGGACTGCTCGACGGGCACGAGCCCGCCTGACGCGACGCTCAGGCCTTCGCGTTCTCGCTCTTCGCCTGCTGCTCCTTCGCGCTCTCGGAGGGCGAGATCCGGATGACCGCCCACGTGGCCGCCATCGAGAGGGCGAGGATCGCGGAGATGTAGAGAACCAGAGCGATGAGGCTGATGACGTCGTCCATGGCCGGACTAGGATAGCTCGCCTATGTCCCGCGCCTGTGTGATCGTGCTCGATGCCGTCGGTGCGGGCGAGCTTCCGGACGCCGCGGACTGGGGCGACGAGGGATCGGACACCCTCGGCAACGTGTCTCGGGCCGTCGGCGGGCTCGACCTCCCGAACCTCGAGGCGCTCGGGCTCGGCAACGTCGAGCCGCTCGAGGGCTGCCCTCCGCAGCCGTACGCGCCTGCGGTCGCAGGCCGGCTCGTCGAGCGCTCCAAGGGCAAGGACACGACGGCGGGGCACTGGGAGCTGATGGGCGTCGTGACGCCGACAGCGTTCCCGACGTACCCGTACGGGTTCCCGGACGAGGTGATCGACCCGTTCATGAACCGGACGGGGCGCGGGGTCCTCGGGAACAAGCCCGCCTCGGGGACGGAGGTCATCCAGGAGCTCGGCGAGGAGCACCAGCGCACGGGAAAGTGGATCGTCTACACCTCGGCCGACTCCGTCTTCCAGATCGCCGCGCACGAGGAGACGATCCCGCTCGAGGAGCTCTACGACGGTTGCCGGGTGGCGCGCGAGATCCTGGCGGGGAAGCACGCCGTCGGCCGCGTCATCGCCCGCCCGTTCCTCGGATCTCCGGGGCAGTACGAACGGACGGCCAACCGGCACGACTTCTCGCTCGAGCCGCGTCGCCCGAACTACCTCAGCGCGATCCGGGCGGCGGGCCACACGACCTACGGCGTCGGGAAGATCTCGGACATCTTCGCGGGCTGCGACGTCGACGAGTCGTTCCCCACGAAGTCGAACGTCGAGGGGATCAACCGGACGATCGAGCTCCTCGAGACGATCGACTCCGGCCTCGTGTTCGTGAACCTCGTCGAGACCGACCAGCTGTGGGGCCATCGCAACGACCCGGTCAACTTCCACCGTTGCCTGCAGGACTTCGACCGCAGGCTCTCCGACATCCTCGACGCGCTGCGCGACGGCGATCTCCTGATCATCACCTCGGACCACGGGTGCGACCCGACGACCGCGTCGACCGACCATTCGCGCGAGCACGCGCTCCTTCTCGCCTACGCCGCGGGAAAGAACGCGGCGGGGAAGATCCACGAAGAAGGCGAGTTCGGCGACGTGGGCGCCACCGTCTGCGCCTGGCTCGGCGCGAAGCACCCCGGCAAGGGCGCGCCCGGCCGGCCCATCGTCGAGCGATGAGCCTCAACGATCCGGAGTTCGTCGCTGGACAGTACGAGACCGAGGCGGGCCTCAGAGCGCGCAAGGCGGTGTACGAGAATGTCTCCGGGGCCGACGCTCGTCAGATCGTGCTCGACCTCGTTCTCGCGGGGCACCCGGGACGGATTCTCGAGGTGGGCTGCGGGGAAGGCGAGCTGGCGGAACGAGTTCTCCAGGAGTCGGAAGCGACCGTCGTCGCGGTCGATCAGTCGGAGCGCATGGTCGAGCTCACGCGCGCCCGCGGCGTCGATGCCCGTGTGGCCGACGTCCAGGAGCTCCCGTTTCCCGACGAGTCGTTCGACGTCGTGCTGGCGGGCTGGATGCTCTATCACGTCGCCGACGTCGAGCGTGGAATCGCGGAGATCGCGCGAGTCCTCGCTCCGCGCGGCCGACTCGTAGCAGCGACGAACGCGTCCGATCATCTCATCGAGCTGCTTGCGCTCGGCGGCGTCGAGCGCTGGACCCTCCCGTTCGGCGCCGAGAACGCCGCCGACTCGCTGTCGGAGCACTTCGATGTCGTCGAGCGCATCGACGTGGGCGGGGAGGTGACCTTCTCCGACATCGAGCTCGTCAGGTCGTACTTCGGCTCGTCCGAGCGTCTCGCGCCCGCACTCGAGAGACTTCCCGTCGAGCTCGCCGAGCCCTTGGTCGCACGGCGCCGACCCGTCGTCTTCGTTGCGACGAAGGGATCCGCCTGATTTCTCATCCGTACGCGCGCTACAAGCTCGTCGCCGACCCGTCGAGGGCGCAGTGCGTGGCGGAGCCGGTCGACAAGTTGCAACGTGTAACTAGCGGCTCCACCCTCACGAGCGCCCTCGACGGGGCGCCCGCCGCGGGTCGTCGAGCAGGTAGAGCAGGTCGCTCGGTGGCCTCGCACGGAGGTCGAGGTCGACGAGGAGGGTCAGTGCCGCCCGACGGCGCCCCCGCCTGTCTCGCGCGAGATGCACGAGCAGCCGGATCTGGTCGTACGACGGTCTCGGTAGCTCGATCGACTCGCAGTACGAACCGGTCGCGCGCACGACGTCGGCGATCGTCGCACAGCGAGGCTCGAGTCGCCGAACGGATCGCACCACGCGAATGTCGATGCGTACCGCCGAGACGACCATCGTTCGAGTGTCGCCGACCTCGAGCGCCCGGCGTGTGCCGTCTTCGTGCCGGATCCCACACGGTCATCCGAGCCGTGACGAAGGGAGCAAGTTACAAGTTGCAACTTGCTTCTCCCCGCCAACCGTCCGGGCCCCACGGATGGCCGGGCGCGGGTCGCCGTCGTGAGCACGGGGTCGAAACGCGCAGGTCGTGGCGCGTACTCTGTCCAGGCCTTCGTTGAAGGTTGCGACGTGACCGGGGTGACGTCGTGAGACGGACGGCCGACGTCGCGATCGTCGGCGCCGGGGTCACGGGTCTCGCGATCGCCCACTTCCTGCAGGAACGAGGTGTCAGCCCGCTCGTCCTCGAGCGGACGGGCGTGGGGGCGGGCGCATTCGGGCTCCAGCCGGGAGGGGTGCAGGCAGCAGTGGGGCACGCGGGTCAACTGCCGACTCGCCCGCGAGTCGCACGCGTTCCACCGGGAGGCCGAGGAGCGGCTCGCCTCGCGCGTCGAGCTCGGCTTCCGCGAGTGCGGGTACCTCTTTCTCGCGCACTCGGCCGAGGTGCTCGAGCACCTTCGCGCGAATCTCGCGGTTCAGCACTCGGCCGGTGTCCCCTCGCGTCTCCTGACGCCGCCCGAGGCGGCCGAGGCCGTCCCCGGGCTCGACGTCCAGACGGTCGTCGGCGCCGGGTGGTGCCCGGAGGACGGCTACTACGATCGGCCGCAGGCGGTCGTCGAGGCATTCGCAGCGGGTGCCGAGGTCGAGCGGGCCGACGTCC
This sequence comes from uncultured Actinomycetes bacterium, assembly GCA_963734045.1. Lineage (GTDB taxonomy): Bacteria > Actinomycetota > Thermoleophilia > Gaiellales > Gaiellaceae > Gaiella. The sequence continues at coordinate 637,906 of CAVTFU010000010.1, forward strand.
GCGCGCTCTCCTCGAACGGTGGGAGCTGGGTCGTCGAGCTCGCGACGGGGGAGACGATCCAGGCCGGGCAGGTGGCGGTCGCCGCCGCATGCGACACGACCGCGCTGCTCCGGCCCCTCGGCGTCGACCTGCCGATCGGGCCAGAGAGCCGGTGGCTCTTCTTCGGGACACCCGTCCGCGAGCGGCTCCTCGAGCCGCTCGTCGTCTCGTCGGAGCGCCGGTTCGCAGCGAAGCAGCTCGCCGACGGCCGTCTTCTCGCGAGCGACCTCTCCCATGCGGACGAGGAGTCGACGAGCGCCGCCCTGGCGTCGATTCGCAGCGTGATCCGCGCGCTCCTGCCGCGTCTGGAGTACGTCGAGCTCACCGCGCCCGTGGAGGGTGTGTACGACGTGACCCCCGACCGCCAGGCGATCCTCGGACGCGTCCCCGGGCACGACGGGCTCTGGGTGGCGGCCGGCTTCAGCGGCCACGGCTTCATGCTGGCGCCCGCCGTCGGCCGCATCCTCGCCGAGGCGATCGTGGGGGCGGGCGAGGACGAGGCGCTCCGCGTTCTCGACCCCAGCCGGTTCGCCGAGCGCCGGCTCGTGCCCGAGCCGCAGGTCGTCTGATGTTCCTCCAGCTCCTCGCGAACGGACTCGTCACCGGAGCGATCTACGCGCTGGCGGCCGTCGGCGTCTCGCTGATCTACGGGATCCTCCGACTGGTCCACTTCGCGTACGGCGACGTGATGACCTTCGGGGCCTACGTCGGCGTCCTCTGCAACGTCACGCTCGGCCTCGACCTGGCACTCTCGGTCGTGCTCGCGATGCTCGCGACGGCAGCGCTCTCGGTCCTGCTCGAGCCGGTCCTCTGGAGGCCGCTGCGAAGGCGAAGGGCAGGGTTCATGAGCCTCTTCCTCGCCTCGATCGGCCTCGCGCTCGTGCTCCGGCAGATGATCTTCCTCGTGGCCGGACCGCAGCCGCGCTCGTTCGACGTCGATCCGTTCAAGGTGTACACGCTCGGCTCGGTACGGCTCTCGGGCGCCCAGGCGATCACGATCGTCGTCGCGGTGGTCGCGATCGTTCTCGTCGGCCTCATGCTCGGGCTGACGAGCGTCGGCAGGACGATGCGCGCCGTTGCCGACGACCGCGCGCTCGCCGCGATCGCCGGGGTCGACACCGGTCGCGTGGTGCTCCTCACGTGGGTCGTGGCCGGTCTGCTCGCAGCGCTCGCGGGCGTCCTCGCCGGGCTCGTCCAATCGAGCTTCGACCCGAACTTCGGCTTCGCGCTCCTGCTGCCGGTGTTCGCCGCCGTCGTGCTCGGCGGGATCGGGAGCGCGTACGGCGCGCTCGCCGGCGGCCTCGTGCTGGGCCTTGCGACGGAGCTCTGCACGTGGGAGGAGCTCGCCGGCGGGGTCGACCCGGTCTACAAGCCCGTCGTCGCCTTCGCCGTCCTGATCCTCGTCCTCCTGCTCCGCCCGAACGGCCTCCTTGGACGGGCACAGACGGCATGAGCGTCCTCGCGAGCGGGGAGTTCTGGGCGTTCGTCGGCGTGGTTGCCGGGATCTACACGATCCTCACCCTCGGGCTACAGGTGGAGTTCGGCTACGCGGGGCTGCTCAACTTCGGTCACGTCGCGTTCATGGCGATCGGCGCGTACACGATGGCGATCCTCGTCGTGAAAGCGGGGCTCAGCACGTGGCTGGCGGCCCCGATCGCGGTGCTCGCGGCCGCCGCCGCAGGCGTCATGCTGGGAGTGACGACCCTCCGTCTCAGAGCGGACTACTTCGCGATCGTGACGATCGCCTTCGGCGAGATCGTGCGCTACGTCGCGACGAACGAGGACGGTCTCACCGGCGGCTCGCAGGGAACGATCAACCTCGCCGAGACCGGGGAGGCGGCGGACTACAACGTCGAGTGGCAGCGCTTCGAGGAGTGGTTCCAGGGCATCCTGCACGTCGGCTCGAACGACGTCGCGATGCTCGTGCTCGTATGGACCTGCGCGCTCGCTGCGACAGCGCTCGTCTGGCTCTCGATCCGGACACCCTGGGGTCGCGTGCTCCGCTCGATCCGCGAGGACGAGGACGCCGCCCGCTCGCTCGGCAAGAACGCGTTCGGTTACAAGCTGCAGGCGCTCGCCATCGGCTCGGCGCTCGCCGGCGTCGCCGGCGTCTTCTACGCGTGGCAGTTCGCGTTCTTCAGCCCCGGCGACTTCGCCCCGCTGCTCACGTTCTTCGCCTGGATGATCCTGATCCTCGGTGGCGTCGGCCGCGCCTGGGCGGTGCCGGTGGGCTCGCTCGTCTTCGGCGTTCTCTTCGCCGGGACGCGCTTCTTCGACTTCGCCCCGTTCACGTGGTTCGACTCGGCCGAGCGCGCCTACCTGCGCCTGATCCTCATCGGGCTCGTGATCATCGGCCTCGTCATGTTCCGGCCGCAGGGGATTCTCGGGCGCCGCGAGGAGCTGGTGCTCGATTGAGCGGGGCGCTGCTCGAGGTTCGCAACGTCGTGCGCGCCTTCGACGGCGTGCGCGCGGTCGACGGGGCGTCCTTCGATGTCGTCGAGGGGTCGATTACGTCGCTGATCGGGCCGAACGGGGCCGGGAAGTCGACGCTTTTCGACCTCGTCTCCGGCTTCCGCCGCGCCGACTCGGGCACGATCGTGTTCGACGGCCGCCGGATCGACCGCCTGCCCGCCTACCGGATCGCGCAGAACGGGCTGGTGCGCACGTTCCAGACCGCCCGCGCCCTGACGCGAATGACCGTGCTCGAGAACGTCCTCCTGGCCGCATCCGATCAGCCGGGCGAACAGCTTCACCGGAACGTCCTGCGACGCGGGGCAACCCGTCGCCGCGAGCGGGAGATTCGCACGCGAGCCGAGGAGCTGCTCGAGATCGTTCGCCTCTCCGGCCAGGCGGATGAGCCGGCGGGAACGCTCTCGGGCGGCCAGCGGAAGCTCCTCGACTTCGCGCGCGCCCTGATGACCGGCCCGCGTCTCGTCCTCCTCGACGAGCCGATGGCGGGCGTCAGCCCGACGCTCCGCGGCGAGCTGCTCGAGCAGGTCGTCGCGATGCGCAAGGCGCACGGCGTCACGATCCTGCTCGTCGAGCACGACCTGGAGGTCGTCATGGGAGCGAGCGACCGGGTCGTCGTCATGTCGGAAGGGGCGGTGCTCGCGACAGGGACGCCGACGCAGGTGCAGGAGGACGCGCGGGTCGTCGACGCCTACCTGGGCGTGGCGACGTGAGCGAGCCGTTGCTCGAGGTGACCGGGCTCGAGTCGGGGTACGGGGACGTGCAGGTGCTCCGCGGCGTGTCACTGCGGGTCGAGCGCGACGAGATCGTCTGCGTGATCGGCCCGAACGGGGCGGGGAAGTCGACCCTCTTGAAGACGGTCTACGGACTCGTTCCGACGCGGGCGGGCAGCATCCGGCTCGAAGGGAGGGAGATCGCGGGCACCCGGCCCGACCGGCTCACCCGCACGGGACTCAACTTCGTCCCGCAACTCGACAACGTCTTCCCGAGCCTCTCGGTCGCCGAGAACGTCAAGGTCGGCGCCCTCGCAGTTCCGCGCCTCGAGCGCGGCGAGGCGCTCGAGCGCGTCGAGGGCCTCTTCCCGATCGTGCGCGAGCGGGGCCGGCAGCGGGCGGGGACGCTCTCCGGCGGGCAGCGGAAGCTCGTCGCCCTCGCTCGCGCGCTCGTCACGAGGCCGTCCTTGCTCCTGCTGGACGAGCCGTCGGCCGGCCTGGCGCCACAGGCGGTCGCGGCCGTCTTCGAGAAGCTCGCCGAGATCTCCGACCTCGGGATCGGCATCGTGATGGTGGAGCAGAACGCGCGGCGGGCACTCGCGCTCGCCCACCGCGCCTACGTCCTCGACCTGGGTCGGAACGCCCTCGAGGGAACAGGTGAGGCGCTGCTCCACGACCCGAAGGTCGCCCAGCTCTACCTGGGCGGCTCGTCGACGAACGCGTCGAGCTCGACCTCGACCAGCACTCCGTGCGGCACGAACCCGCCGACGAAGTAGGTCGTGTTCGCCGGCTCGATACCCGCGAACGTCTCGCGGTGCGCCCGCACGACGCCCTCCCAGTCGCAGCCGGGAGCGAGCAGAAGCCGTGTGCGAACGACGTCCGCGACGTCCGCGCCGAGCTCGCCCGCGGCGGCGAGTGCGCGGCGGATGGCCTCGCGCGCCTGCTCGTAGGCGTCCCCGGAGACCGGCGCGCCGTTCGATCCCGACGCTGCGGTGCCGCTCACGAGCACGTGTCCGCCGTACCTGATCGCGCGGGAGTAGGCGGCGGCCTCCTCGAAGCCGCCGCCGTTCCGGTACCTGTCGCGGGTCACCCGCGGAAGTTGATCGTCCTGAGCGTCGAGATCTTCTCGCCCCCGTCGTAGCGCCAGATCTCGAAGACGGCCGAGCCGATGTCGCCGTTTTGGTCGAAGTCGACCGGGCTGAACGCACCCTCGTAGTCGACGTCGCCGCCACTGCGAAGCGTTCGCACCGCCTTTCCGAGCGTCAGGTAGTTGACCTTCTGGCCAGGTGGGGCCGACACCGCGCGGAGATTCGCCTTGATCCTCGCCGGCGACGCCGAGCACGCCTTCACCGCCGCGAGGAACGCGACGTTTGCCGCGTCGACCGCCGTCCCCTCGAAGCCCGTGTACGGCTTCGCGCCCTTGACGTTTCGCTTCCAGTACGCGGCGAAGGACTTCCCCGCCGGCCCGCCGGCTGCGCTCGCCGCGGTGCCGCCCAGGCCCTTCACCGGATCACCGATCTTCGAGAGCACGTCCGTGTTTCTGAGCGCTTCGGTCATGAGCGTCTTGGCCGGGTCCCAGTTACCCGACCGCACGAGCGGCGGGGCGAACTTCGCGAACGTGTCGGGGAAGTCGATGATCACCCAGCCGTCCGGGTCGCCGTCGGCGAGCTGCTGCGCCTCGGTGTCGAAGTTCGGCTGAGCCGGGTTCCACGCGATGTTCACGCCGATCTGGCCGCCAAGGCTCCGCCACTCGTCGACGAAGAGCTTCCGAAGGGCGCTCCCGAAGGCGTCGTTCCGCGAGCCCACATTCACTGTCGAGCGGCGGCCGAACTTCTGCAACGCCGCCTGGGCGAGCACGCGCCCCTGGAGCGCATCGGAGGGATACGTGCGCCAGAAGTAGCCCCGGTCTTTGATGGTGGTGAGCTGCGGCGCGCTGGAGGTCGGGGAGATCTGGACGACCCGCTTCGGGACGGTCACGGAGCGCACCATCGGAATGGTCGCGGACGAGGCCATCTCGCCGATGACGACGTTGACGCGATCCGTGTTGACGAGCTTCGTCGCCGCCTCGACGGACGCGCTCGCCTGGGTCTGACCGTCTTCGGACGCCGTCAAGACGACGGACGAGCTGCCAAGACCCGCTGACCGAAGGGCGCGGTTCTGCAGCTCGACCGCGAGCTTCACGCCTCGGTCGAGGTTGGCGCCGTAGGCGGCGAGATCTCCGGTGAAGGGGAGAACGTCGCCGATCCTGAGCTGGAACGAGCACGGCGTCGCCGCGGCGGCGCGCTCCGCAGGCTGCGCGGTGGCCGCCCCCAGGGCGGCCGCGGCTGTCGCGGCGACGATCGCCACCGCGCCGGCCATCTTCCGTCTGTGCGTCACCTCGATCTCCTTCGGCTCGGAAGGCGCGGGAACATGCTTCACCCGCGCAGTGCTGCAACCCTGAACGAAAGACTGTCTCGCCGCAACTGGGCCCCTTGTAGGGTCCGGGCGATGCCCGACGATGCGAGCCGGCGATGACGGACATGCGCCTCTACGACCTGCGCGTCACCGTCGAGCGGATCGAGGGCCGCTCGGTCTGCGGGCTCGAGGTTGGTGACTTCTTCGAGGTAACCGAGTCGAACCGCGTCCGGATCCCGGCCGGCAGGCATTTCTGCCTCTATGCGCTCCAGAGCGTGCTCCCGTTGCTTCCTGCGAAGCAGCGCCGGCTGCCCGAGGAGGACTGGCTCGAGCGCGACTCGCTCGTCGCCTGTCCCGATCCCGATGAGCGCGTGATCATGCGGATCGAGCGGATCGGCGAACGCACGCTTCGCACCGAAGACCTCACGTAGATGGAGGTCTCGCTCGGCCTCCAGTCGGACAAGCTGCCCGAGGAGTACGCGAGGCTCGCGCGCCGTGCGGAGGAGGCCGGCTTCGACGTCCTCTCGGTGTACCACGATCTGCTCTACCAGCCTGCGATCGCGCCGCTGCTCCTCATCGCGCGCGAGACCGAGCGGCTCAGGCTCGGCCCGGCGGCGTTGAATCCCTACACGCTTCACCCGGTCGAGATCGCCGGCCAGATCGCGGCCCTCGACCGCGTGTCGAACGGGCGGGCGTACCTCGGGCTCGTCCAGGGGGCATGGCTCGATCGGCTCGGGATCGAGCAGGAGCGGCCGCTGACGACGATGCGCGAGGCGTGCGAAGTTGTCTGTCGCCTGCTTGCCGGCGACCGGAGCGGCTTCGCCGGCGAGCGCTTCACGCTCGCGCCGGGGACCGGGCTCGAGTACGAGCCTCTGCGCCGCTCGGTGCCGCTCCTGATCGGCACCTGGGCGCCGCGGACCGCCGCGTTCGCCGGCAAGGTCGCCCGGGAGGTCAAGCTGGGCGGCAGCGCGAACCCCGACATGGTGCAGCTCCTCCGCGAGTGGATCGGCAACGAGGAGGTCGGGATCGTCGTCGGAGCGGTGACCGTCGTCGACATGGACGGAGCCGCCGCCCGAGCCCGTGCGCGAGCCGAGGTCGAGCTCTATCTCCCGATCGTGGCGCATCGCGACCCGACGCTCGAGCTGCGCAAGGGGGACGAGCCACCGCTCGAGCGGTTCGTGATCGCCGGGACGCCCGAGGAGGTCGCCGACCAGGCTCGGGGGCTCTTCGAGGCGGGCGCCTCTCGCGTCGAGTTCGGCACGCCGCAGGGACTGGACACGATGCACGGCGTGGAGCTCCTCGCCGACCGCGTGCTTCCGCTGCTGCGACGCTGAGCCGATGCGGCCGGCCGAGCTGATCGAGCAGAAGCGGAACGGCCGGGAGCACGATGCGGCCGAGCTCGCGGAGCTGATCCTCGCCTACGCGCGCGACGAGGTGCCCGACTACCAGATGGCCGCCTGGTGCATGGCCGTCTACTTCAACGGCCTCTCCGGCGCCGAGACGCACGCGCTGACCGACGCGATGATCCGCTCCGGCGAGACGCTCGACCTCGGCGCGGCGCTCGGGCGCAAGGTGGTCGACAAGCACTCGACGGGTGGCGTGGGGGACAAGACGTCGATCGCGGTCGGGCCGATCGTCGCCGCCTGCGGCGTGCCGCTCGGAAAGATGAGCGGACGTGGCCTCGGCCACACCGGCGGAACCCTCGACAAGCTCGAGTCGATCCCCGGCTTCCGTGTCGAGCTGACGACGGACGAGCTCGTCGCACAGCTCCGCGAGGTTGGGATGGCGATCGTGGGCCAGTCGGCGAACCTCGTCCCGGCCGACAAGAAGCTGTACGCGTTGCGGGACGTGACCGCGACCGTGGACATCGTGCCGCTGATCGCGAGCTCGATCATGTCGAAGAAGCTCGCCGCCGGTGCCCAGGCGATCGTGCTCGACGTCAAGGTGGGCGACGGCGCGTTCATGAAGACCATCGACGAGGCGCGGGTGCTCGCCGAGGCGATGATCGAGATCGGGACGCGGGCGGGACGCGAGATCACGTGCCTGCTGACCGACATGGAGCAGCCGCTCGGCCGGGCGGTCGGGAACGCGCTCGAGGTCCTCGAGGCGCGCGACACCGTCCGGGGAGACGGGCCGGCGGACTTCACGGAGCTCGTGCTCGAGGCATGCGCGCGGCTCCTCGCCTACTCGGACCTCGGGATCGACGTCGCGGAAGGCCGTCGGCGGGCCGAGGCCGCCGTGGCCGACGGCAAGGCGCTCGACGTGTACGAGCGCTGGATCCGTGCGCAGGGCGGGGACCCCGACCCGGAGACTCTGGAGCGCGCCCCTGTCCAACGCGTCGTCCAGGCGCCGCGGGACGGCGTCGTCACGCGCCTCGGTGCGCTCGACGTGGGGATCGCCGCCCTCGAGCTCGGCGCGGGACGACGGACGAAGTCCGACGCGATCGACCACGCCGTCGGTGTGCTCTGCTTCGCAAAGCGGGGCGACGCGGTGCTCGCCGGGGACGACCTCGCCGAGGTGCACGCTCGTGACGACGCGGCCGCCGACCGCGCGGCCACCGCCGTCCTCGCCGCCTACGGGCTCGGCGACGACGCCCCGCCCCAGCGCGGGATCCTCCTCGACGTCGTCTAGCGCGCGGGCGCGAGCGCGTCGAGCGCGTCCGCGAGCCCGGTGAGCGAGGGAAGCTCGCGCGACGGGGCCGGGTCTCCGCTCTCCGCCAGGCGGTTGATCCAGAGCGTCGGGATCCCGAGGGCGATCGCGGGGACGACGTCGTGGAAGTGGCTCTGGGCGACGTGCACGTCGGGCAGCCGTCCGATCGCGTCGGCGAAGGCGTGCCAGTGGGCGGGCGCGGGCTTGTACGAGCCGATCTCCGAGGCGACGATCGCGAGGTCGAACGGGACGCCGACCGACCGCATCGACGCCTCGATCAGGTCGCGGTCGGAGTTCGTCAGGATCGCGAGCCTCCAGCCACGGACGCGCGCCTCGTCCAGCGCCGCTCGCACGTCGGGAAAGACCGGCCAGTCGGGAAGCGATTCGGCCGGGTCGGCATCGACGCCGACCCTCCGCGCCGTCTCGCGCAGCACGTCGCGGTATCGCAGCCCCGGCTGCTCCGCCTGCACGAGAGGCTCAACTGCGTGGTACCGCTCGAGGAGGGCACCGTCGCCGAGTGCGGCCGCGATGCCTGCATTCCAGTCCACGAGCGTGCCGTAGCAGTCGAAGGTCGCCCACCGGTGGTCCACGCCCGGAACCTATGCGGTCGACGCGGTCGGCGCTCGTACGATGGCCGTGTGCCGGAGCTCCCGGAGGTCGAGATCGTCCGTCGCAAGCTCGCGCCCGTGCTCGAGGGCGCGACGATCGAGCACGCCGAGATCGTCGATCCGCGGCTGACGCGGCCCGTCGAGCCCGCCGAGGTCGCCGAGGCCCTCGTCGGCGAGACGATTGCGTCGGTCGAGCGGCGCGGCAAGTACCTGCTCTGGCGGCTCGCGAGCGGCCGGACGCTCGTCGTCCACCTCCGGATGACCGGCTCGTTTCGCCACGCGCCGGCCGGCGAGCTTCCCGTCGACGCCCATCGCCGCGCGAGGCTCGAGCTCGACACGGGCGTCGAGCTCGGCTACCGCGACGTGCGCAGGTTCGGCACCTGGGAGCTGCTCGACCCCGATCATCTTCGACCGTACTTCACCGGTCGGCTCGGTCCCGAGCCGCTCGCCGGCTCCTTCAGCGCCGCGCGCCTCGGCGCGCTCGCGGCCGGGCGGCGACTCCCGGTGAAGTCGTTCCTCCTCGACCAGCGGCGCCTCGCGGGAGTCGGGAACATCTACGCGGACGAGGCGCTGTGGCGCTCGAGGATCCACCCACGTCGCCCCGCCGGCGAGCTCGACCCGGACGAGCTCGCGCGACTCCACCGCTCGGTGCGCGCCGCGCTCAGGAGGGGCGTCGAGCTCCAGGGCTCGACACTGCGCGAGTACACGACCCCGGACGGGGAGAGCGGCCGGATGCAGCACGAGTTCCGTGTCTACGGCCGGACGGGCGAGCCGTGCGACCGGTGCGGAACAGCGATCGAGCGCACGGTCGTCGGCGGTCGCGGGACGTGGTTCTGCCCGACGTGTCAGACGCTGTGACCGGAACGTGACCTCGGGCCGCGTTCCCCTGATACACGGCCAGTGACGAGAGACGCGGGCACAGCTCACGTCCCGGCCGGCTCGTAGACTCGACCCATGGCGGCGACGTCGATCACGGAGGCGGTCGTGCTCCGCTCCTTCCCGTTCGCCGAGGCCGATCGGGTGCTCCACGTGTACACCGCGTCGAGCGGGCGCATCGGCGCGATCGCCAAGGGAGTCAGGCGGACGAAGAGCCGCTTCGGCGGCCGCCTCGAGCCGTTCTCCCACGTCGAGGTCGGGCTCCATCGCGGTCGCGGCGAGCTCGCCACCGTGACCGGCGCCTCGCTCGTCCGCTCCCATGACCGGATCCGCTCCGACGGCTACCGGCTCGGCGTCGGACTCGTCGGGCTGGAGGCGATGCTGCGCCTCTTCACCGAGGAGGAGCGCTCGGACAGGGCGTTCCTCGCGCTCACGCGCTTCCTCGATGCGCTCGACGAGCGGGAGCCCCAGCCGGGTCGACGCCACGCGCTCGACCCGGTCGTCCTCTCGTTCCAGCTCAAGCTCCTCTGGCTCTCGGGCTTCCTTCCGCATCTCGGCAGCTGCGTCGAGTGCGGTGCAGAGGAGGGCCTTGTCGCCTTCGACGCCGCAGCGGGCGGCGCCGTCTGTGCGGCCTGTGACCGGGGGATGCTCGCGCTCTCACCCGACGGGCTACGAGGCCTGGCGGCGCTGCTGGGCAGACCGATCGCGGAAGCACCGGAGCTCGGCCTCGGAGAACGAGCAGCGCGTGAGGCCCTCGCAGTGGTGACCTTGTCGTACGAGCACCACGGCGGCTTTCGCCTAAGAACGATCGCCTAAGTCGAAACAGGAATCCGGATTGCGGCCGGCCCCGCCCTCGGCGCCGCAATGCCTCGACCTGCCGAGCTCGAGAAGCGTTCGAGGACATTGCCGAGCGCGCCCTCGGCGACGAGCTGTGCGGTCAGCTCGTTCCGGCCGGGGCGAACCTCGCGCCGCACGATCCCGTCGACGCCGAGCCGGTACTGGCCGACCCAGTCGAGTCGCGGCGAGTAGATGTGGATCGTCACCGCCGGCTCTCCGGACTCGTGGGTCACGCGGTGGATGTACCCCGGCCCGCCCTGGCGCGTGTCGCCGGCCTTCAGATGGAGCGGGAGGTGGTCGCCGCCGTAGACCATCAGGTCCTCGCGGACGGTCCCCGCGGCGACGGCGACCCCGACGCCGGAGACGTAGTGGTCGTGGAACCCGGTGCCCTGCCCCGGCATCCACGACAGCACCCAGGCGTCCACCCACTCGTCCTCGTAGACGAGCTCGTAGCGCCGCCGCTCGGGATCGGCGTGGACGAGCGGCTGCCAGATGTCGGTCCGCGCGGCGATCGTCCCGGCGAGGTCCTCGAGCTCGTCGGGAGCGAGGAGGCCATCGTGCGGAAGGAGGTCGCCCAGCGACGCGAGCGCAGGTGTGAGGAGCGGCATGGTCGCCATGTTCCGGTGATACGAGTGTACTCGGGGTACCGGTTTCTTACGTCCCGCGGGCCGGCGGGCTCCACGGTGCGGCGAGCCGGTCGAGCAGGTGCTCGCGCGCACGTGCGATCGAGATCCGCTGCTGGTCGAGCGAGTCGCGATCGCGGATCGTCACGGTGTCGTCGGTGAGCGTCTGCTCGTCCACGGTCAGCGCCCACGGCGTCCCGATCTCGTCCTGGCGGCGGTAGCGGCGGCCGATCTGCGCCGTTGTCGTCGTACTCGACGCTCGCGTGGCGGCGGAGCTCCTCGAAGAGACCGCGCGCCCTTTCGACCATCGCTGCGTCCTTTCCGATGAGCGGCAGCAAGGCCGCCTTCACGGGTGCGAGCTGCGGGGTGCAGCCGCAGCACGGTGCGCTCGCGCTCGCCGACGACCTCTTCGTCGTAGGCATCGACGAGGAAGGTCGAACATGGAGCGGTTGACGCCGAGCGCGGGCTCGATCACCCACGGCACGTAGCGCTCGCCCGAGCCCGGGTCGACCCACTCCAGCTTCGTGCGCGAGGCCTCGGCGTGCTGGGTGAGGTCGTAGTCGAAGCGGTTCGCGATGCCCTCGAGCTCCGACCAGCCGATCGGGAAGAGGTACTCGATGTCACTCGTCGCCTTCGAGTAGTGAGAGAGCTCGTCCGAGTCGTGCGCGCGGACGCGGAGGTTCTCGGGCCGCACGCCGTAGCGCACGTGCCACGCGAGCCGCTCGTCGACCCAGTACCGGTACCACTCGTCGGCCTCGGCAGGCGGCACGAAGAACTCCATCTCCATCTGCTCGAACTCGAGCGTGCGAAAGATGAAGTTGCCCGGTGTGATCTCGTTCCGGAACGACTTGCCGACCTGCGCGATCCCGAACGGGGGCTTCCTGCGGGCGAGCTGCGCGACGTTCTTGAAGTTGATGAAGATCCCTTGCGCGGTCTCGGGGCGCAGGTAGACGTCGACGCCGGTCTCCTCCACGGCGCCGACGCGCGTCTTGAACATGAGGTTGAACTGCCGCGGCTCCGTGAGGTCGCAGTCGGACGTCTCGCCCGGCCGCTTGCTCGGGCGCTTTCCGCACCGCATGTCCTCGTGCTCCTCGTTCTCGAGGTGGTCGGCGCGAAATCGTTGCTTGCACGTGCGGCAGTCGACGAGCGGGTCGCTGAAGCCGCCGACGTGGCCCGACGCCTCCCAGACCCTCGGGTTGAGGATGATCGACGAGTCGAGCGCGACGACGTCCTCCCGCTCTCGCACCATCGCCTCGAGCCACCGCGCCTTGACGTTCTCCTTGAGCAGTACGCCGTAGTGGCCGTAGTCGTACGAGGAGCCGATGCCCGCCGTAGATCTCCGAGGACGGGAAGACGAACCCGCGCCGGCGGCAGAGCGAGACGATCTTGTCCATGGTGAGCTCGGTGGCCACGGGGCGTCAACGCTACCCTCGCACCGGAGTGGCGGGAAAGGGGACACCGGCCGTGCTCGCGGCCGAGCTGGCCGGGATCGCGTTCCGCCTCCACGAGTACGAGCACGACCCGCGCACCGCCTCGTACGGGCGGGAAGCGGTCGCAAGCCTCGGTCTCGATCCGGCGCGCGTCTTCAAGACGCTCGTCGCCGCGGTCGACGGCGACCTGGTCGTCGCGATCGTCCCGGTCGACGCACAGCTCGACCTGCGGGCGCTCGGCAAGCGGGCGCAGCTCGCCGACACCCGCGTCGCCGAACGCGCGACCGGCTACGTGGCGGGAGGCATCAGCCCGCTCGGTCAGCGGCGCTCGTTGCCGACCGTCCTCGACGAGTCGGCCCTCGCCTTCGAGACGATCCACGTGAGCGGCGGCCGCCGCGGGCTGGAGCTCGAGCTTTCGCCCGCGGACCTGCTCGCGCTCACGGGAGGCCGGTCGGCGGCGATAGCCTCACGCCGGTGAGCGACGCCGACCAGGTACCCGTCGAGCTCCACATCGTCTCGGACTCGACGGGGGAGACGGCGGCACGGCTCGTCCTCGCGCTGGAGGCCCAGTTTCCGGACCTCGCGTTCGACGAGGTCCGGCATCCGCGCGTCGAGTCGGAGGAGGACCTCGTGCTCGCGGTGCGCCGCGCCCGCGGACGGCCCGCGGTCATGGTCTACACGCTCGTCGAGCCCGGCCTGCGCGATGCGATGCGCCGGCTCTGCCGTCGCGCCCGCGTCCACTACTGCGACCTCCTCGGCCACCCGATCGACTCGATCTCGCGCGTGGCCGGGGTCGCGGCGCGCATGGAGCCGGGCGCGCGCGCGCCGCTCGACGAGACGTACTTCCGGCGGATCGAGGCGATCGAGTTCGCGGTGCGGTACGACGACGGCGTCGGTGGCGGGCTGGACGAGGCGGACATCGTCCTCGTCGGCGTCTCGCGGACGTCGAAGACGCCGCTCTCGATCTTCCTCGGCTTCCTCGGGCACAAGGCCGCGAACGTGCCGATCGTGGCGGGGGTCGACCCGCCCCCGGTGCTCTTCGAGATCGACCGGGCGAAGATCGTGGGGCTCACGATCGATCCGGAGCGGCTCGCGGAGATCCGCGAGGAGCGGGTGAAGTCGATGGGCGCTCCGCGCAAGCGCTACGCCGATCTCGAGGCGGTCTTCGAGGAGCTCGACACGGCGTCCCGCGTCCACCGACGCCTCCGGTGCCCGGTGATCGACGTCTCGGAGCTGTCGGTCGAGGAGACCGCGATGCGAATCATCAAGCTCGTCGCGCAGCGGGGCCGGCGGCGCGATCCGGCCTCCGCGTGAGCTCGCCCAACGAGAGATACGGGCGACTCGCCCGGGGTGTGAGGCGCGACATGGGCGAGAAGGGCTGGGTCCCGGCCCGGTACTGGGCCATCTGGGGCGCGGCCCTCGCCGTCGCGATGGTGGTCTTCTACGTCGTTCTGACGCCCATCTGGCTCGGTCTCCGCGCGGCGGCCTGGGTGGCGGAGCTGCGCTCCCGGCTATGACCTTGCTCGCCAGGCAGAATGGCGCGCGCAGGCCCGCGACGCCGAGCGCAGGAACGCGTCGACCTCCGACTCCGATCGCAGGCGCGCGACGCGGTAGCCGGCGAGTCGGCGCGGGTATCGATGGCGACGCGCCCGATCGTTGCGCAGTGCGAAGAGGATCAGCGACTGGCGGCTGAAGCAGACGTTCCGCAGCGACTCGCGGTTGCCGTTCCAGAGCTCCTCGTGAGTGATCACGCGGCGCAGGGTCCGCCGGAGCAGACGCGGGAGCCAGACCCGCCGCGGCAGGTCGAGCCAGACGACCGTGTCGGCACGCTCGAGGACGAGGTCGCCGAGCTTGGACCAGTAGCCGCCGTCGATCACCCAGCCCTCGCGCTCGACGAGCGGCTCGACCCGCCGGCGGAACTCGCTCGCATCGAGCTCTCTCCAGCGTGGCTGCCAGTGAATCGCGTCGAGCTCGACCAATGTGACGCCGAGGATCGACGCCAGCGTCGCGGCAAGCGTCGTCCCACCGCTTCCCGGCGCAGAGGTGATCACGGCAATTCGCCTCACAGCAGGATCTTCTAGCGCGACGAAGTCGCGCGCCGTGCGTAGGATCCGCGCCGTGCGCCTGGTCTACGCATTCGACGAGGACGCTCCGGGGGGTCGGGAGCTCCTCGGCGGCAAGGGGATCGGGCTCGCCGAGATGACCGCTCTCGGGATCCCGGTCCCGGCGGGCTTCACGATCACCACCGATGCCTGCCGGGCCACGATGGCGGCGGGCGAGGTGCCGGAGTCGCTCTGGCCAGAGGTCGACGAGCACGTCGCGCGGCTCGAGGAGCAGGCGGGCAAGCGCTTCGGCGACCCCACCGACCCGCTGCTCGTGTCGGTGCGCTCCGGGGCGGCCGTCTCGATGCCCGGGATGATGGACACGATCCTCAACCTCGGCCTCGACGACGTCGCGGTCGAGGGGCTCGCCGCGGCGACGGGCAACCCGCGCTTCGCGTATGACTCGTATCGACGGCTGATCCAGATGTACGGCGAGGTCGTCGACGGGATCGACGGCCACGTCTTCGAAGGGGAGCTCCAGGCGCTCAAGGAGGACCGCGGCGCCCGGCTCGACGTCGAGCTCACTGCCGACGACCTGAAGGGCCTCATCGCCACGTTCCAGGAGCTCTACGAGCGGGAGGTCCAGGCGCCGTTCCCGACCGATGCCCGTGAGCAGCTCCGGCGGGCGACGCGAGCCGTCTTCGACTCGTGGGAATCGCCGCGGGCCCGCGTCTACCGCCGGACGTACGACATCCCGGACGACCTCGGCACCGCCGTCAACGTCGTCCAGATGGTGTTCGGCAACAAGGGCGACACCTCCGGCACCGGTGTCTGCTTCACGCGCGATCCGTCCACGGGCGAGCGACGGCTGTACGGCGAGTTCCTCGTCAACGCGCAGGGGGAGGACGTCGTCGCGGGCATCCGGACGCCCGAGCCGATCGAGGGCATGCGCGCCTCGCTTCCCGAGGCGTTCACCGAGCTGACCGGCACGCTCGAGCGGCTCGAGGACCACTACCGCGAGATGCAGGACATCGAGTTCACCGTCGAGGACGGCAAGCTCTTCCTGCTCCAGACGCGCACGGGAAAGCGCACCGCGCAGGCAGCGCTGCGGATCGCCGTCGAGATGACCGACGAGGCCCTCCTCTCGCGGGAGGAGGCGGTCACCCGCATCGACCCGGGCCAGCTCGACCAGCTCCTCCACCCGATGATCGATCCCGGTGCGCAGGTCGACGTCGCCGCGACCGGGCTCAACGCGTCCCCGGGGGCGGCCTCCGGCGCCATCGTCCTCGACGCCGACCTCGCGGAGGCGCGCGGCCGCGACGGAGAGGACGTCGTGCTCGTCCGCTGGGAGACGACACCCGACGATATCCACGGCCTCATCCACGCACGCGGCGTCCTCACCGCGCACGGCGGTATGACGTCGCACGCAGCCGTCGTCGCGCGGGGCATGGGAAAGCCGTGCGTGGCCGGCTGCGACGCGCTCACGATCGACCTCAAGCTCCGGACGATCCGGATCGGCGACGTGGAGCTGCGCGAAGGGGAGATCCTGACGATCGACGGCGGCACGGGACGCGTGATCGTCGGCGCGGTGCCGCTCGTGCCCCCGGCGATCGACGAGAACTTCGAGACGATCCTGGGCTGGGCCGACGGCGTCCGCCGCCTTCGCGTGCGGGCGAACGCCGATACCCCCGAGGACGCGGCGAAGGCGCGCGAGTTCGGCGCCGAGGGGATCGGTCTCTGCCGGACCGAGCACATGTTCATGGCGCCGGAGCGGCTGCCGGTGGTGCAGGAGATGATCCTCGCGGGAGACGAGCAGGCGCGCCGCACGGCGCTCGAACGCCTCCTCCCGGTGCAGCAGGCGGACTTCGAGGGGATCTTCGAGGCGATGGCCGGCTATCCGGTCACCATCCGGCTCCTCGATCCGCCGCTCCACGAGTTCCTGCCGGCGGCCGAGGATGCGACCTCGGAGGCGATGCGCAGGCGCATCGAGCAGCTGCGCGAGGCGAACCCGATGCTCGGGACCCGCGGCTGCCGCCTGGGGCTGCAGTACCCCGAGATCTACGAGATGCAGGTGCGCGCGATCGTCAGGGCCGCCCGCGCGGTGCAGGAGCGCAGCGGCGACGCACCGCTCGTCGAGATCATGCACCCGCTCGTCGGCTTCGGGGAGGAGCTCCGCCGCCTGCGCGAGCTCACCGAGCGCGTCGCATCCGAGGAGGCCGAGGTCGCTCACACGATCGGGACGATGATCGAGCTTCCACGGGCGTGTGTCCGTGCCGACGAGATCGCCGAGATCGCCGACTTCTTCTCGTTCGGGACGAACGATCTCACGCAGACCGCCCTCGGCTTCTCCCGCGACGACGCGGAGGGGAAGTTCCTGACGCACTACCTGGAGCACGGGATCCTCGAGCGCAACCCGTTCGAGGTGCTCGACCAGGAAGGGGTCGGGGAGTTGATGCGGATCGCCGTGGAACGCGGCCGCGCCGTCAAGCCCGACCTGAAGCTCGGGATCTGCGGCGAGCACGGCGGGGAGCCTCGCTCGGTCGCCTTCTGTCACGAGCTCGGGCTCGACTACGTCTCGTGCTCGCCGTACCGCGTGCCGCTCGCGCGGCTCGCAGCCGCGCAGGCGGCGCTCGCCGAGGCGGGCGTCACGAGCGCCGCCGTCGGCGGCTGACGCACGTGGCGAGCTTCGTGCCGCCCCTCGAGGAGCTCGAAGCCGGCCTCGCGGACCGGATGGCGCGGTGCAGGGTGCCCGGGGTGGGGCTGGCGCTCATCGTCGACGGCGAGGTCGCGCTCGAGCGCGGCTACGGCGTCATGGAGGCGGAGAAGCCTGAGCCGGTGACGGCGACGACGCGCTTCCAGGCGTGCTCGATCAGCAAGCCGGTCGCCGTGCTCGGGATGCTGCGGCTCGTCGAGCGCGGCGTTCTCGACCTCGACGCGGACGTGAACGACGTCCTCACCTCCTGGCGGGTGCCGCCGAACGCATCGTGGCAGCCGCGAGTCACGTTGAGGCAGATCGCGAGTCACACCGCGGGCCTCACGGTCAGCGGCTTCCCCGGCTACGCCGCCGGGGCGCCGATACCCACGCTCCCGCAGATCCTCGCCGGAAGCGCTCCGGCGAACACCGCCGGCGTGCGCGTGGACACGCTCCCGGGGCTCCAGTTCCGGTACTCGGGCGGTGGCACGACAGTCCTTCAGCTCGTGGTGGAGGAGGTCACCCGGCGACCGTTCCCCGACCTGATGCGGGAGCTCGTGCTCGAGCCGCTCGGCATGCACGCGAGTGACTACGCCCAGCCCTTGTCGAAGGATCTGCAGGCGGAGGCCGCGACGGCCCACGGCGGGGACGGGATGGGGCTTGCCGGTCGCCGGCACGTCTACCCCGAGCTCGCGGCAGCGGGGCTCTGGACCACACCCGGCGACCTCGCGCGCTACGCCCTCGGCGTCCAGCGAGCGGCCGCCAGCGGATCGGACGCGCTCCTCGGCGCCGACCTCTCGACGGCCATGCTTTCCCGGCAGGTCCGCTCGAGCGCCCGGATGGGCGGGCTCGACTCCATCGGCCTGGGGCTCTTCGTCGGAGGAGAGCCGGAGCCGACGCTCTTCGGCCACAGCGGGGGCAACGAGGGCTTCAGGTGCCACCTGCTCGCACACCGGGCTGCGGGCTGGGGGGTCGTCGTGATGACGAACGGCGACCGAGGCAATGTCCTCGTCCAGGAGATCCTGAACGTGCTGGGTCGCACACTCGACTGGCGCGACTACGAGGCGTCCGCGCCGCCCGAGCTCCTGCCGGACGACGACCTGAGCCTGCTCGTCGGGACGTACGAGGGCGAGGAACCGGGCATTGCGGTCGCGGTGTTCCGGGCGGGCAGCGGGCTCGACGCCGAGCTCACCGGGCAGCCCGTGACACGGTTCGTCCGGGTGTCCGAGACGGAGTTCGGCTCGTTCGCCGTGGACGCGACGCTCCGATTCGACCTGGCGGGCGAGGATCCGCCGGCGACGCTCGTCGTCCACCAGAACGGCGAGGACCTCGTGTTCCGCCGCCGGACGGACCCCGTCGGCCCCGGCGCCGTCCGGGAGGTCGCATAGCCTCGCGGCGTGCTGGACAGCCTCGACGGCAACTTCGGCGTCCTCGTCGTCGCCGCGGTCTTCCTCTTCGCGGTGCTCGTCGTGCTCGCGCAGACGGTGCGGATCGTCTCCCAGGGAAACGCGGGCATCGTCGAGCGGCTCGGGCGCTACAGCCGCACGCTCGAGCCCGGGCTCCATTTCCTCTTCCCGTTCCTCGACCGCCTCAGGAGACCGCTCGTCGACCTTCGCGAGCAGGTCGTCGCCTTCCCGCCGCACCCGGTCATCACGCAGGACAACGTCACTATCTCGATCGACACGGTCTTCTACTTCACGATCACGGACCCGTTCCGCGCGACGTACGAGGTCGCGAACCTCCTGATCGCCGTGGAGCAGCTGACCGTCACGACCCTGCGGAACGTCATCGGCTCGCTCTCGCTCGAGGAGACGCTCACCTCGCGCGACAAGATCAACGCCGACCTCCGGATCGTGCTCGACGAGGCGACCGAGCGGTGGGGGATCCGGGTCAACCGGATCGAGCTGAAGTCGATCGACCCGCCGTCCTCGATCCAGGAGGCGATGGAGAAGCAGATGCGCGCGGAGCGCGACCGGCGCGCCGCGATCCTCACCGCCGAGGGCGAGAAGCAGTCCCAGATCCTGACCGCCGAGGGGCACAAGCAGTCCCAGATCCTGACGGCCGAGGGCGACCGGCAGGGGGCGGTGCTCCGGGCGGACGGCGAGCGGGAGGCGAAGATCCTCATCGCGCAGGGCCAGGCCGAGGCGACGCGGGCGACGTTCCAGGCGATCCACGACGGCCGGCCGACGGCGGACCTCCTCACCTACCAGTACATCGAGGCGCTGCCGCGGGTCGCCGACGGGCAAGGCGTGACGCTGATGCTCGTCCCTGCCGAGGCGGTCGGCGCGATGGGCACGCTCGCGGCGCTCGGCGGTGCGCTGCGCTCCGGGAGTGACGTCGCGGCCGTCGACCGGCCGTCGCAGTCGTCGTGAGCGGCACGACGGGGGTCGTCGTCTGGGTGGTGCTCGCGCTCGTGCTGATCGCGCTCGAGACGGTCACGGTCGCCTTCATCGGCATCTATCTCGGCGTCGGGGCGCTCTGCGCGGCGGTCGTCGCGGCATTCGGCGGCGCACTCTGGCTCCAGCTCGTCGTGTTCGCGGTCGTCTCGGCGGCGACCCTCTACCTCACGCGTCCCGCGCTCCGGTCGCGCTTCGTGAACGCGCCGCTCATCCCGTCGAATGTCCCGGCGCTCGTCGGCCGCCGCGGGGTGATCGTCGTCGCGATCCCGGCAGGGACGGGGGGCCGCGGACAGGTGCGAGTCGGGACGGAGGACTGGAGCGCCCGCTCGGCCGACGAGGCGGCGATCGGCGAGGGCGCGACGATCGAGGTGATCGCGATCGAGGGCGTCGCGGTGATCGTGCGCGCGGTCACGGCCCCGTAGGGGCGCGACATCTCTCGCGCTACACGTAGCTCTCGACGCGCACGTACGCGACGAGGACGCTTCCGGCCGCGATCAACCCGACGAGAGCAGGCCCGATCGGACGCGCCCGGGCCCCGCGGAACTGGGACAGGGCGAATGTCGCGAGGATCCCGCCGACGAGCCCTCCGAGGTGGCCGCCGATCGAGATGTTGGGGATCGCGAACGTGAGAGCGAGGTTGAGCACGATGAGGCCGAGCGCCGGCCCCGCGAACGAGCCGGTCGCTCGATACTCGAGCACGAGCAGCGCCCCCATGATCCCGTAGATGGCTCCCGAGGCGCCGACCGTGGGGATGAATGGGTCGGTGAGCAGCAGGGCCCCCGCCGACCCGGCGAGGCCCGCCGCGAAGTAGATGAGGAGGAACCTCGCCGTCCCTACCGCCTGCTCGACGATCGTGCCGAGCCAGTAGAGCGCGACCATGTTGAACGCCAGGTGCAGGAGGCTCGCATGGAGGAACATGGCGCTCACGAGGCGGTACCAGTCGCCGTCGATCCTGATCGCCGCTCCGAGGAGCCTGCCCTGGTCGTAGAGGTCGCCGCCCGGGGCGCCGATCCCGGCGCCCTGGTACACCGTCACGATGTAGACGAGCACGTTGAGCGCGACGAGCCCGACGGTCGCCGGCGCCTCGAGCCCGCCGAGCGAGCGCTGAGTCCGGCGGATGGTCTGCTGCGGGCTCGATCGCTTCGCGGCGCCGACACCCGCGTGGTCTGGGCACTTGATCCCGACGGGCGCGAACGTCATGCACTCCTCGCAGATGGGACGGCCGCAGTCCGAGCAGGACACGAGCGTCTCCCGGTTCGGGTGGCGATAGCAGCGAGGGGCCTCGGACACGGGGCGCTAGCGTACCGGCGTGCAAGTGCACGTCGCGTTCACTCCGGACGAGGCTGCCGCGGCCCCGACGGGGATCGTGATCGACGTGATTCGGGCGACCTCGACGATCTGCCAGGCGCTCGACGCGGGCTACGAGCGCGTCTGGTGCGCGGCCGAGGTCGAGGACGCCAGAGCGCTGCGCGACGGCGGCGGGGTGACGCTCGGCGGGGAACGTCTCGGCGTCCGGATCGACGGCTTCGACCTCGGCAACTCCCCGCGCGAGTACCTCGAGCCGCGCTCGCCGATCCTCGCGATGTCGACGACGAACGGGACACGCGCGATCGTCACCGCCGCGGAACGCTGTGAGCGCGTCCTCATCGCCTCGCTGCTCAATCTCGCGGCGGTCACCGGGCTCGCCCGCCGCCACGGCGACGACGTCGCCGTCTTCTGCGCGGGCGTGAAGGGCGCCTTCGCGCTCGACGACGCGTACGTCGCCGGACGGGTCGTCGACGGGCTCGACGTCGACCGCAGCGATGCCGCGGAGGCCGCGAGGCGGCTCGCGGCGTCCTATCCGGGCGCCGAGGACGCCTTCAGGGCGTCCCGCTCGGGCCGGAACCTCGTCAACCACGGCCCCGAGCTCGAAGCGGACATCCCGTGGTGCGCGCGCGAGAGCGTGCTGGACGTCGTGCCGATCCTCACCGGGATGCGGGGCATCGCGGCCGAGCTCACGCTCGCGCCCGGGCGCTAACCGTCGATCTCGAGCCGCTCTGCGAGCCACTCGAGCTGCTCGCCCCGCGCACGCTCGTCGAGCTCGTGCGGGGCGGGATACCAGGCGAGCCGAGCGCCTTCGGGCGATGCGTCCGCGAGCGCCTGGAGCGCCCGCTCGGGCACGACCGAATCCGAGCGGCCGGCCTGGAGGAGCAGCGCACCCTCGGCCTCGCCGATGCGCGAGAGCGGGTCGATGGGGGTCAGTACCTCTTCGACGTCGTTGCGGAGCTCGGCCGGTGCGGCCGCGACGTACTCCTCCACGGGAGCCGCTCCCGCCGACATCAACGCGGTCGCCCGAACCCGGTCGTCCACACCCGCGACGATCGCCCCGAGCCTGCCTCCGAAGCTCCAGCCGACGAGCCCGAGCCGGTCCGAGTCGACCCGCTCGTCGGCGGAGAGCAGGTCGAATGCGCGCCGCACCGCGACGACGTCCGCCACGATCGTGTCGCGCTGCCACCGCAGCGTCTCCTGGGGAGTGAGCCCCGTGGGCGGGGTCGCGCTGCCCGAGGGGAGCGTGAGGGTCAACGCGACCGCGCCTCGCCGGGCAAGCCGTTGCGCCAGGCCGAGCAGCTGTGTCCGGTCGCCGCCGGCGCCGTGCAGGTACACGACCGCGGGCAGGTCACGGCCGGCGGATGGCGCCGCGAGATAGCCGAGGACGCGACCGTCGCCGCTCGCGTACGAGACGCCGCGCACGGCGAGTGGCTTCGCCTGCTCGAGCGGCGCGCCCTCGCGAGCCTCGAGGGACGCCGCCGTGTCGTAGTCGAAGGTCTCGTCGCTCGGCTCGCTCGCTCCACAGCCGGCGGCGACGAGGCCGACGAGGAGCCCGAGCAGGAGAACGCGATGCACGGCGCGAGGGTAGCTTCGTCCCGTGGACGAGGCACCGCCTGCCTCCGACGCGCGCGTCCGTCGGGCAGTCCCACACCTGCTCGGCGAGAACGCCGTCTTCCGCAGCTACTGGGGAGCGCACACGGTGTCGCTCTTCGGCGACCAGGTCTCGCTCCTGGCGCTGCCGCTCGTCGCCGTGCTCGCGCTCGACGCCGACGCCGCGCAGATGGGCTACCTGACGGCGTTCGCCCTGACGCCGAACCTCCTCCTGGCGCTCCACGCGGGCGCGTGGGTCGACCGTCGTGGGCGCCGGCGGCGCACGATGATCCTCACCGACGTCGGCCGGGCCGTCGTGATCGTGACCGTCCCGCTCGCCTACCTCTTCGACGCGCTGACGCTCGAGCAGCTCTACGTCGTGGCGTTCCTGGCGGGTGCGATGACCGTGCTCTTCGGCGTCGCGGACGCGTCACTCTTCCAGACGATCGTGCCGCGGGAGCGCTTCGTCGAGGCGAGCTCGCTGCTGAACGGGAGTCGTGCGTTCTCCTTCGTCGCAGGTCCGACGATCGCGGGATTCCTGACGCAGGCGGTGACCGCGCCGGGAGCGCTCCTGCTCGACGCCGTCTCGTTCCTCGGCTCCGGTGCGCTCCTCGGACGGATCCGGCCGGCGGAGCCGCCGCCCGACGAGAAGGAGCGCGGCGTGACGGTCGGGCTCCGCTGGATCGCCGCGTCGGAAGTCGTCCGAGCCACGCTCCTCGCGACCGCGACGATCAACTTCTTCAACTTCGTCTTCTGGGCGTTGTTCGTGCTGTATGCGACGCAAGCGCTGGACGTGTCGCCGGGGACACTGGGGCTCGTGCTCGGCGCCGGCGCCGTCGGCGGCTTGCTCGGCTCCGTCGTCGCGAGCCCGATCGCGCGCCGCATCGGCGTCGGCCCGACGCTCGTCGTCGGATGCGTGGTGTTTCCGCTGCCACTCCTTCTCGTACCCCTCGCGAGCGGCTCGGACACGGTCGTGCTCGGAAGCCTGTTCCTCGCGGAGTTCGGCTCGGGAGTCGGCGTCATGCTGCTCGACATCAGCGCCGGCGCGATCTTTGCCGCGGTGATCCCGCCCCGGCTGCGCTCGCGCGTGTCCGGTGCATACACGTTCGTCAACTACGGGATCAGGGTCCTCGGCTCCCTCGCGGGCGGGCTGCTCGGCAGTACGCTCGGCCTGCAGCCGGCATTGTGGATCGGGACGATCGGCGCCTGCTCGGCGTGCTCTTCCTCCTTCCGTCGCCGGTGCTCCGCATGCGCGAGCTGCCCGAGCTGCCCGCGGAGAGTCATACGCTCTCGCGATGAGCCCGGAGCCGGACGACCACCGCGAGCGAGCCGCGTCCTTCGCGGGCGTCGCGGACGTCTACGAGCAGGCCCGCCCCGGCTATCCGGACGACGCGGTGCGCTGGCTGGCCGGCGACGAGCCGCGCGATGTCGTCGATCTCGGCGCCGGCACGGGCAAGCTGACCCGCTCGCTCGTCGCGCTCGGCCACCGGGTGACCGCGGTCGAGCCGCTCGAGGCGATGCTGGCCCGGCTACGCAGCGCCGTTCCCCGCGCGATCCCGCTCCTCGGCACGGCCGAGGCCGTTCCCCTCGCGGACGGATCCGCCGACGTCGTCACGGTCGCCCAGGCGTTCCACTGGTTCGACAGGCCCGTCGCGCTCGGCGAGATCGCGCGCGTGCTGCGCCCCGACGGCCGGGTCTCACTCGTCTGGAACACCCGCGACGACACGGAGGAATGGGTCGCGGAGTTCACCGACACGATCATCGATCGCAGCACGTTCCGCAAAGTCGGGGCCGCGGCCACGGCGGCGAGCATCGACGAGGCCGGCCTGTACGGGCCGGTCGAGCGAGCCTCGTTCGCCCACATGCAGATGCTCGGGCGGGCGGAGCTCGTCGCGCTCGTGCGTTCCAGGAGTGAATGCGCGGTGCTCCCGGAGGTGGAGCGCCGGCCCGTGCTCGAGCACGTCGAGGCGCTGTTCGACGCGCATGCGCGCGACGGCACGCTCGCGATGCCGTACGTGACCGAGTGCTTCCGCGCGCAGCGCGCCTAGTCGCGAAGAGCCCTTGCAGGGGAACGCACGTTCGTATAGAACATGTGTTCCCTTGATCGCCTGCCTCCTCATCCCCGGCTTCGAGCTGCGTGTGGCGCTTCGCTCCCGTCCGAGGCTCGCGCCCTGCCCCGCAGCGCTCGCGCCCGAGCCGGGGCGGGAGCCGCTGCTCGGGCCGGTCACGGCGGCGGCCGAGGCGGCCGGGGTCGTGGCGGGAATGCGCCTGGGGGAGGCGCTCGCGACCTGCCCCGAGCTCGTGCTCGTCGATCCCGACCCCGCGGGGGCCGAGCGGGAGTGGGAGGGTGTGCTGCGTCGCCTGGAGGGCTCGGGCTTCGCGGTGGAGCCGGTCGAGCCGGGCGTGGTCGTCTTCGAGACCCGCGGCGTCGAACGGCTCTACGGAGGGGTGGAGGCGGCGCTCACGAAGGCGCTCGCCTCCGTCGGGCCTGCCTGGGACCCGCGCGCCGGTGCGGGAGGGCGCCGTTTCGTCGCCCTCGCTGCGGCGAGCGTCGCGCGCCCGGGGCAGGCGGTGATCGTCGAGGGGGAGGAAGAGCGTGCGTTTCTCGAGCCGCTCCCGCTCTCGCTCCTGCCGCTCGAGGAGGACCGGTACGCCGAGCTCGAA
Organism: uncultured Actinomycetes bacterium; assembly: GCA_963734045.1. Taxonomy (GTDB): domain Bacteria; phylum Actinomycetota; class Thermoleophilia; order Gaiellales; family Gaiellaceae; genus Gaiella. The sequence continues at coordinate 663,239 of CAVTFU010000010.1, forward strand.
GGGCTCGGCGTCCGCACCCTCGGCGCCCTCGCCGCCCTGCCGGGCGGCGCCGTGGCCGAGCGGCTGGGCCAGGAGGGGAAGCGGGCGTGGAGCCTCGCGCGTGGCGGGGAGCGCCGCCGCGTGCGCGGGCGATCGCCTGCGGCAGAGCTGGTCGAGGCGCTCTCCTTCCCCGAGGCGGTCGCGAACGAGCTGACCCTGCGGAGGGCATTCGGGGCACTCCTCGACCGGTTGCTCGCGCGTCCCGAGCGGGAGGCGCGGCCGTTCCGGAAGCTCGCCCTCTCGGCCCGCCTCGTCGGGGGTGGCTCGTGGCGCCGCACCGTGACCCTCCGCGAGGCAAGCGGGGAGCGCGGGCGCCTGCGCTCGGCGCTCGGCCCGAAGCTCGTCGAGATCCCTGCCCCCGTGCTGGAGCTGCGTCTCGAGGCCGTCGAGCTGGCGGACCACTCCGGCCAGCAGCTCACGCTCGTGGCGCCCGATGGGGAAGAGGCCGGTGTCCGACTCCGCGAGGGGCTTCGTCAGGTACGTGCGAGCGCGGGGGGAGGGGCGGTCGGGGCGGTCGTCGAAGTCGCGCCGTGGTCGCGCATCCCGGAGACGAGGGCGCTGGTCGTCCCGCGCGATGCGTGATGCCGCCCGCCCGGGGCACGGCGGTGCGTCTGAACGCGCCCCGCCCTGCGCTCGTCGAGACCGCCGGGAGCGGCGTGCCGCATCTCGTGAACCGAGAGCTCGTGACGGTCGTCCGGGAGGAGTGGCGCGTCGTCGACCGCTGGTGGACGGAGGAGCCGGTCGACCGCCGCTACTTCGAGGTCGTGCTCGAGTCGGGCCGCAACGTCTGCGTCTACCGCGACGGCGAGCGCGCCTGCTGGTTCACGCAGCGGGCGTAGACGGCGGAATGGAGTGGTCCTGGTCGACGGCGTAGGCAGCGAGCGGCTCCCATTCGTCGGCGCGCTCTGGCGGGACGACGATCCACTGGCGGAAGACCTCGCCCCGGCCGGACGGGTCGAAGAGGTGCGCGCCCGGGACGGCGAGCGCCCGCGCGTGCACCCCGGGATCGGTGAGCTTGAAGACCATCCCGGTCCGGCTGAGCCCGAACACGACCTTGCCGGACCGCTTCACGCACGGCATCCCGAAGACCTGCGATGGGCGGCAGTCCGGATGCCAGGTCGTGATCGCATCGACGATGTCGTCGTACCGCTGACGCTTCGGCCTGATCATTCGGCGGGGCGTGGTATCCGGCTTCAGCCGGACACCAGCTCCTGCGCGAGAACGTTCACCTCAAGCCGGCTCCTGGTCGAACGCCGCGCGTGCCGCAGCCAGCCCGGCATCCGTCCGCGCCTCGTGAAGGCCGCGCAGGAAGGCGCCGTACCCGCAGCTCGGCGTGTGCACGTTCAGGAAGCGCACCTCGTCGGAGCCGGTGAGCGCGAAGGTGTGCGGCGTGCCGGGCGGCACCTGGACCCAGGCGCCCGCCGTCGCTCGCAGCTCCCGGCCCTCCGCCGTGAAGGTCAGCTCGCCCTCGAGCACGTAGTACGACTCCACGTGGCGGCGGTGCACGTGGGGCGGTGGGGAGAAGCCACCGGGATCGCCCCTCGTCTCCGAGATGCCGAGCTCCTCGATGTCTGCGAGCAGCTCGACGCGCAGGCCAGGCCGCTCCGCGACGAGCCCGTCGCCACCGACGACCGCCTCGCTCGTCGGCCTGCCACCGTCTTCGGGCGGGTCGTGCTGGTCGAAGGAGAACGAACGCTTGTCGCGCATCGCGCGCATGTAGTCGGCAAAGCGCCGTCCCGGGGCATGCAGGTTGAGGAAGCGCAGCTCGGCGTCGGTCTCGTTCCGGAAGCCGTGGACGACGAGCGGCGGCACGCGCGCGAGCGTCCCTGCCGGGACGGCGGCCGTCTCGCCCTCCACGCCGAGCCGGACGGTCATCTCGCCCTCGAGGACGTAGAAGCAGTCGGTGTGGTGGTAGTGGATATGCAGGTCGGCACCGTCCCTGCGCGGCCCGAACCGCGACCACGTCGTGTTGAGCGTCTCGTCGTCGGAGAGGATCTCGACGCGCCGGTCGGGCGCATCGCCGATCACCTCGCCCTCGCTGGGTGGGATGAGGACGGGCTCGCTCACGAGAGCGCAGTATGACCACGCGCTCGGGAAGCTATGTCGAGCTCCACTGCCACTCCGCCTACTCGTTCCTCGACGGGGCCTCGCACCCCGAGGAGCTCGTGGCCAGGGCGGCCGAGTCCGGCTACGAGACGCTCGCGCTCACCGACCACGACGGCGTCTACGGCTCGCTCGAGTTCGCGCACGCGGCGAAGCTCGCCGGCCTCAGGCCGATCACCGGTGCGGAGGTGACTCTCGAAGGAGGCGCTCACATCACGCTCCTCTGCGAGGACGGAACGGGCTACGCCAATCTCTGCCGCATCCTCACGGCAGCGCACGCGGGCACACGCCGCGCCGGCAAGGAGGACAGGGAGCCGCTGCCTCCGGCCACAGCCCTCGAAACGGTCGCAGAGCTGAGCGAGGGCCTCGTCTGCCTCTCGGGCTGCGCCCGAGACGGGCTTGCGCTCCGCGATCCCCGCGGTGCGACGCGGCTCGCCGCTGCGTTCGGGCGGGAGCGGTTCTTCGTCGAGCTCCAGCGGCCGTACGAGCGGGGAGACTCGAGGCGGCACGTCGCGCTTCGCGATCTCGCCGAGCACCTGGGGGTCGAAACGGTTGCAACGGGGAACGTCCATGCGCACGCGCCGCGCCGCGCACTCCTCCAGGACGTGATGGTCGCGATCCGCTGCCGTACCTCGCTCGACGGGTGCGAGCGCGAGCGGCGTGGCAACCGCGAGGCCGTGCTCCGCCCGCCGGAGGAGATGGTCGAGCGCTTCGCCGGCATCGACCGCGCCGCCGCCGAGCGCACGACCGCGGTCGCAGAACGGCTGACGTTCGACCTGACCAAGGAGCTCGGCTACCGCTACCCCGACTTCTCGGACAAGGCCGATCCTGCGATCCGTCAGCTGGCGCAGGTGTGCGCCCCGGCTTTCGGCGAACGCTACGGGGCTTGTGACGATCAGTCACGAGCGCGGGCTCGCGCCCGCCTCGAGAGCGAGCTCGCCCTCATCGGGGAGCTGGGCCTCGCAGGGTTCTTCCTGCTCCACCACGAGGTGCTCGAGCTCGCACGCGAGTGCGCGCTCGAGGTGCGCGGCCGCGACTCGCCCCGGATGTTCCTGCCGCCCGGCCGGGGCCGGGGAAGCTCCGTCGGCTCGATCGTCTGCTACCTGACCGGCCTCTCCCACGTCGACCCGGTCGCGAACGACCTCTCGCTCGGGCGCTTCATCAACCGGGAGCTCACGTCCGTTCCCGACATCGACCTCGACTTCCCGCGCGACATCCGCGAGAAGCTCATCGTCCGCGTCACCGAGCGCTACGGGTCGGAGCACGCCGCGCTCGTCGCGAGCTTCGCGACGTACCGGTCGCGGGGCGCGATCCGGGACGTCGGCAAGGCGCTCGGGCTCCCGCACGCAGAGCTCGAGCGGCTGGCGCGCGTGACCGACGGCTGGAACGCGCGCCGCATCGCGGAGGAGGTGGGGCAGCTTCCCGATGCCGAGCGGAAGCTCCTCTCGAAGCGCTGGCGCGCGTTCCAGTTCCTCACCGGCGAGATCGCCGGCCTGCCGAGACACGTCTCCCAGCACCCGGGCGGGATGGTGATCTCGACGCGCCCGCTCGTCGAGCTCGTCCCCGTGCAGCCGGCTGCGATGGCAGGACGGCAGCTCTGCCAGTGGGACAAGGACTCCTGCTCGGACGCGGGCTTCCTGAAGATCGACCTGCTCGGGCTCGGGATGCTCTCGTGCATCGAGGAGTGCGTCGACCGCATCGCGCGCCTCCACGGCGCGCCGATCGACCTCTCGCGCATCCCGCTCGACGACAGGGCGGTCTTCGCCGAGATCCAGGCGGCCGACACGGTCGGGGTGTTCCAGATCGAGAGCCGGGCGCAGATGCAGAGCCTCCTCCGCACCCGGCCCGAGACGATCGACGACCTCACCGTCCAGGTGGCGCTCGTGCGACCCGGCCCGATCCAGGGGAAGGCCGTCCACCCGTACATCGAGCACCGCCGCCGGCTGCGCGAGGACCCGACGTTCATCCATCCGGTCCAGCACGAGCTCCTCCGCGAGCCGCTCGCCTCGACGCTCGGCGTCGTCGTCTTCCAGGACCAGGTGCTCGACGTCGCGATCGCGCTCGCGGGCTTCACGATCGGCGAGGCGGAAGGCCTGCGCCGCGCGATGAGCCGGAAGCGGAGCCTCGAGGCGCTCGAGGCGTACCGCGAGCGCTTCGTCGCGGGCGCCGCCGGCAGGGGCGTCGACGAGAAGGTCGCGAACGAGGTCTACGACACGCTCGTCGGGTTCTCCGGGTTCGGGTTCCCGAAGTCGCACGCGGCCGCGTTCGGCCTCCTCGCCTACCAGTCCGCCTGGCTGCGGCACCACTATCCGGCCGAGTTCCTGTGCGGGCTCCTGAACGAGCAGCCGATGGGCTTCTACCCGCCGGCGAGCCTCGTCCGCGACGCGCAGCGGCGCGGGGTGGAGGTGCGCCCGCCGGACGTCAACCTCAGCGGGGCGAGGTGCGGACTCGAAGCTTGTGACGACAAGTCACAAGCGTTGTCGCACGCCGTCCGCGTGGGGCTCGCGTACGTCTCCTCCGTCGGGAAGGACGACGCGGAGGCGCTCGAGGCCGAGCGGGCCGCGCACGGGCCGTACAGCGACGTCGGCGACCTCGCCCGGCGGGCGCAGGTCTCGCGCGATGCGCTCGAGGCGCTCGTCAGGGGCGGAGCCTGCGACTGCCTGGGCGCGCGGCGGCGCGACCTGCTCTGGGAGCTCGGGCTCGCGACTCGACCACGCTCGGTCGAGGGGACGAGGGGGGAGGCGAAGCAGCTTCCGCTCCCACTCGACCCGACGGCCGAGACACCGGCGCTCCCCGACCTGACACGCTGGGAGCGGATGCTCGCCGACTACCGGGAGACGGGGCTCTCGGTCGGGACGCACCCGATGACCCTCCTGCGGCCGCACCTTCCCGGGGGGACGCTCGCGAGCCCCGAGCTGAACGAGGCGCCGCACGGCTCGACCGTCGCCTTCGCCGGGCTCGCCGTGGCGCGGCAGCGCCCCGCGACCGCGAAGGGAATCGTGTTCATGCTCCTCGAGGACGAGCACGGCCAGGTGAACCTCATCGTCCCGAAGGAGGTCTACGAACGACACCGTGCGGTCGTGCGCTCCGAGCCGCTCATCCTCGTGCGCGGCCGCTTCGAGCGTGTGGAGCGGAACCGGAACGTCCTCGTCGCGACGCTGGAGAGCCTCTCGCCGCTCGCCCGCCGGGTGGCGCAGACGCCCGAGGTCGTCTCGGCGCTCCCGCGCGCCCACCACTTCGGGCACCGCTGACGCGAACACCGAGCCTCCACGGAGGAGGATGTGAGCGGCCGCATGTGGTCGCCGGGTAGGCATTCCGGCGGGACCGTGAGACGATCACGGCGTGGCGTGGACCGAGTTCACCACGCACGACGACGGGCCGCTGATCGCGGGTCGCCGCGCCGGCAGCGGGCCGCCGGTTCTCCTGCTGCACGGTGGGCCGGGGCTCGGCTTCGACTACCTGCGCGATCTCGCCGACGAGCTGGCGCAGGAGAACGACGTCGCGTGGTACCAGCAGCGAGGGCAGGAGCCGTCGGCGGCGGAGGGGCCATACACGGTGGCGTCGGATGTGGGGGACGCTCGCCGCGTCCTCGACGCACTCGGCTGGCAGAGGGCATACGTCGTCGGCCATTCGTGGGGCGGGCACCTCGCCCTCCACGTCGCGGAGGCGATGCCGGAGCGGCTCCTCGGCGTGCTTGCCGTCGACCCACTCGGCCCGGTCGGCGACGGACGCTGGCCGGAGTTCGACGAGGAGATCTTCCGTCGGACGCCGGAGCCCGTGCGCGCGCGGGCACGCGAGATCGACGAGCTCTCGATGGCCGGCGCGGCCGACGACGAGCTCGCGCTCGAGGGGATGCGGCTCGTCTGGCCCGCGTACTTCGCCGATCCCGAACGCGCACCGCCGATGCCGGAGCTACGCATTGCGACCGAGCGCTCGGGCGAGATGGTGCCGTCTATTCTCGCGGAGCTGCCGGCGCTCGAGGCGGGACTGCCGCGGATTCGCGTCCCCGTCGGCTTCGTCCACGGCTCGCGGAGCCCGATGCCGCTCGCCGCCTCGACGGACGGGGCCGAGCGGATTCCGGGCGCCTGGCTCGAGATCGTCGACGGGGCCGGGCATTTCGTGTGGGTCGAGGCGCCCGGCGCCGTTCGTGCCTCGCTCCGACGCCTCACCGCCGACTAGCGGCCCGCCGGGTCGGTCGGCCTGACCACTGCGCGTCCGACGGTCTCTCAGCCGCGGTGGAGGAGGACCTCCAGATAGTCCGCCGCGTGGGCGAAGCCGAGGCGCTCGTACGCTCGGATGGCCGAGAGGTTGTCGGCACGGACGTTCAGCGCGATCACCTCGATCCCGTCCTCGACAAGCGTGCGGCAGAGGCACGCACATGCGGATGACGCGAGCCCCCGTCCGCGGGCCGCGGGCAGGGTCGCGACGTTCCCGAGCGCCGCGACCCGCCACGTCGGAGACCAGACGTGCACCCCGGCGACGCACACGAGGCGCCCCTCCTCGCGGATCCCGACGTACCGCCGCGTCTCGAGCATCCGCGGCTCGAACCACGTCCCGGGATACGCGTCCCCGTAGAACCCGAGGACCTCGTCGATGTCGTGCGGCCCGAGCCCGACGACGGCGTCGTCCATGCGTGCGGAAAGCCGCGACGTTTCGACGAGACCGAGCTTGCGGTGTTCCGCCGGTGCCGAGGCGGGAACGAGGCCTGGTGCCATCGCCTGGAGGAGCCCTCCGGACAGGTGGGCGTAGAGGCGAGACGGCAACTCCCGCGCGATCGAGCGTAGGAGCTCGCGCATCGAGGGCACCGGCTGCTCGGCGAGAGCGAGAACGACGGGCGGGTCCGGCTCGTCGTAGAGGAGGACGATCTGCTCGAGGTGTCCGCGGCTCTGCCAGCCGAACCAGCGCGTGTGCGGCCAGAAGAAGTCGTCGAGGTCGCCCAGCGCATACGCGTGCACCGCGGGCCGCCGGCGCAGGAAGCGCGCGATGACGTCGCGGTCGCGCAGTTCGACGAGACCCACGACGGCGAGCGTAGACGCGCGCCAGAATCGGCAGGTGCGCGTCGTCGTCCAGCGAGTCTCACGCGCGGCCGTCCACGCGGACGGCAGGGTCGTCGGCTCCTGCGGACGCGGCCTGCTCGTGCTCGTCGGCGCCGGGCATGCAGACACGTCCGAGACGGCCGCGCGCCTCGCGGCCAAGGTCGCCCGCCTGCGGATCTTCCCCGACGACGAGGGCAGGTTCGACCGCTCGCTTCTCGATACCGACGGCGAGGCGCTGGTGGTCAGCCAGTTCACGCTGCTCGCGGACACACGGAAGGGCAACCGCCCGAGCTTCACCGGGGCCGCGCCGGGTCACCTTGCCGAGCCGCTCGTCGAGCACTTCTGCGAGGCGCTGCGCGAGCAGGGCGTCCACGTCACGACCGGCGTGTTCGGTGCCCGCATGGAGGTCGAGCTCGTCAACGACGGGCCGGTGACGATCGTGATCGACGGGTGATGGCGGCAACCCGAGGCTGCTATCTCGTCCCGTGCCGCTGTTGAACGTCTGCGGGATCGTCGTCTCTCGGACATGGCACGCGCCCGGCCCTTCGGCCGAGCGTGGGAGCGGGCGGCGCGCGGTGCTATCCTTCCGGCACCACATTTCACCTGCTTGGAGAAATGGGCGCGGGAGCGCCCATTCGTTTTGAGAAGAGGCGATCGGATGGCGACGGGCACCTACGACAGGGAACGCGAGCTGGCGGCGGCGATCACGCCCGCCGTCGAGTCCGCGCTCCCCGGCGTCGAGGTCCTCGCGGTCGAGCTCGTCTCGCCGGCGCGGTTCTGCGTCTACGTCGACCACGCCGAGGGTGTCGACTTCGCGCTCTGCGAGCGCGTCACGCGGCTGCTCGACGAGTACCGGTCGGACTGGACGATCGACGTGTCGTCCCCTGGGCCCGAGCGGCCGATCCGCCGGCCCGAGCACTTCCGCCGGGCGATCGGCGGCACCGTGAAGCTGAAGACCACCGGGTCGCAGCGCGTCCGCGGGACGCTGCTCGCGGCCGACGACAACGCCGTGATCGTCTCGGTGAACGGGACGAGCCAGCAGATCCCGGTCGGCGAGATCGTCCGGGGCAATCTGATCGAAGAGGGACGGGAGTCATGAGCCAGGAGATCATCGAGGGGATCCGCACGATCGAGAAGGAGAAGGGCATCGAGACCGGCACGCTCATCGCCGCCCTCGAAGACGCCCTGCTCGCCGCCTACAAGAAGACACCGGATGCGGCACGCCATGCGATGGTCGAGCTCGACGACGAGGGTGAGTTTCGCGTCTTCTCGCTCGACATCCCGGGCGACCTCGAGGAGCGGCTGCTCGAGGAGGCGCGTGAGCGCGCGATCGACGAGCTCGAGAAGATCGAGGAGGAGACCGGCGAGAAGCAGCACACGCTGATCGTCGACGACGAGCTCGACCTCGACTGGGAGCAGGTGCCCGACCACCTCGTCGACCGTGCGGACGTGACGCCGAACGACTTCGGGCGCATCGCTGCGATGACGGCCAAGCAGGTCATCCAGCAGCGGATCCGCGAGGCCGAGCGCGCGATCATGTACGAGGAGTACGTCGACCGCCAGGGCGAGGTCGTGACCGGCATCGTTCAGCAGGCAGGCGACCGGAACAACGTGCTCGTCGACCTCGGCAAGGTCGAGGCGCTCCTGCCGCGCTCCGAGCAGGTCGACGGCGAGCGGTACGAGCAGGGCTCCCGCATCAAGGCGGTGATCATCGAGGTCCGGTCCGGCACGAAGGGCCCGCAGGTGATCCTCTCCCGCCGCGCGCCGCAGCTCATCGAGGCGCTCTTCGAGCTCGAGGTCCCCGAGATCGCGGACGGCCTCGTGGAGATCCGCGGCGTCGCCCGCGAGCCCGGCTACCGCTCGAAGATCGCCGTTGAGTCGCACGTGCAGGGCGTCGACCCGGTCGGCGCGTGCGTCGGCCCGCGGGGCTCGCGCGTCCGGATGGTCGTCTCCGAGCTGCGCGGCGAGAAGATCGACATCATCCCCTGGAACACCGAGCCGGCACGCTTCGTCGCGAAGGCACTCTCGCCCGCACGCGTGCGCGAGGTCTACATCGACGACGAGAGCCGCGATGCGACCGTCGTCGTCCCGGACGACCAGCTCGCGCTCGCGATCGGCAAGGAAGGGCTCAACGCCCGCCTCGCGGCGCGCCTGACCGGCTGGAAGGTCGACATCAAGTCCGACACCGAGTTCGCCCAGGCCGAGGCAGAGGCCGCCTTCACCGGCGAGGACGACGGCGAGGGCGACTTCTCGGGTCGCTGCTCGGCGCTCCTCTCGAACGGCAAGCGGTGCCCGAACGCCGCGCTCCCCGGGACGAAATACTGCGGCGTCCCCGCCCACCAGGCGATCGCCGACAACCCGGCTGCGGCCGCCACGGCGGCCGTCGCGGAGGACGCGGTCGAGGACGTCGAGGTGGCGCTCGCCGCCGGTGAGCTGACCGCAGACGAGGCTGAGGCCGCCGAGGAAGCAGTCGCCGACGCGGCGGCCGTCGCGGTCGCCGAGAGCGACGAGGCTCCCGAGGAAGAGCTCGAGGAGGCGCGCGACGACGCGTGACCACGGCGCCGGCCCCGTCAGGACGTGTGTCGGCTGCGGGCGGCGTGCCCCGCAGCAGGAGCTGCTGCGCTTCGCGGCGGTCGGCGGCGTGCTGACCCACGGCCGCGTGCCCGGTCGAGGCGCGTACACGTGCCGCACGCTCGAGTGCTTCGAGCTGGCCCGCGAGCTGCAGGGCTTCGCCCGGACGCTCCGCAAGCGCGTCGACGTCGATCCGGCGCTCGCGCGTCTCTACACTGAGGAGTCGCATGGCTGACGGACCGAACAAGCCGAACCGCCCGATCCGCCCACGCGGCGGCGGCCAGGCGGGCCGTCGGCGCCGGGTCGTGATCGAGGGCGGCAACGCGCGCGGGCGCGACGCGCGGCAGGCGCGCGACCGGGCTGCACAGCCCACGACGCCCAAGCAGGCGCCGGTCCAGCCGACCGGCCCCGTGACGGTCGAGTCGGGCGTCACCGTCAAGGATCTCTCCGGCGCGCTCGGCGTCCCGATGTCCCAGATCATCAAGATCCTCATGGGGCTCGGCCAGATGCGCACGGCGACCCAGTCGCTCTCGGACGAGGAGGTCGATCTGATCGCGACCGAGGTCGGTCGCGAGGTGACGATCAAGCACGCCGCGGACGACGAGGAGCCCGAGGTCGTCGAGGATGCCGAGGCCGACCTGAGCGCCCGTCCGCCCGTGGTGACGATCATGGGGCACGTCGACCACGGCAAGACGACGCTCCTGGACGCGATCCGCTCCACGGCCGTCGTCGAGACCGAGGCCGGCGGGATCACGCAGCACATCGGCGCGTACCAGACCGACGTCGACGGGCGCAAGCTGACGTTCCTCGACACGCCCGGCCACGAGGCGTTCACCGCCATGCGCGCCCGAGGCGCGAAGGTGACGGACATCGCCGTCCTCGTCGTCGCCGCCGACGACGGCGTGATGCCGCAGACGAGGGAGTCGATCAGCCACGCGCGCGCTGCCGAGGTGCCGCTCGTCGTCGCGATCAACAAGATCGACGTCCCGAACGCGAACACCGACCGCGTCAAGAGCGAGCTGGCGGCCGAGGGCCTCCAGCCCGAGGACTGGGGAGGCTCGACGCAGTTCGCCGAGGTCTCCGCGAAGCAGCAGACGAATCTCGACGAGTTGCTCGAGAAGGTGCTCCTCGTCGCGGACGCAGAGCTCGACCTGCGCGCGAACGCGAAAGCGGATGCGTCCGGCCCGATCATCGAGTCGCGGCTCGACGTCGGCCGCGGGCCGGTTGCGACGATGCTGGTCCAGCGCGGCACGCTCCGGGTCGGCGACGCGATCGTCGCGGGAGACGCCGCCGGGAAGGTCCGCGCGCTGTACGACTACCGGGGCGAGAAGGTGAAGGAGGCAGGGCCCGGCGAGCCCGTCGAGATCCTCGGCTTCGACCGCCCGCCCCCGGCAGGAGAGCTGTGCCGCGTCGTCGAGCACGAGCGGCAGGCGAAGGACATCGCAGAGAAGCGCGCCGAGCGGCTCCGCCGCGAGCAGCTCGCGCAGCGCTCGTCGGCGGCAGGGGGCGTCTCGCTCGAGACCCTCTTCGAGCAGATGCAGACCGGGGGCGTCCAGGACCTCAACATCGTCCTCAAGGGTGACGTCCAGGGCTCGGTCGAGGCACTCCTCGGCGAGCTCGGCAAGATCCAGCACCCTGAGGTTCGCGTCAACGTGATCCACACCGGCGTGGGCGGGATCACCGAGAACGACATCAACCTCGCCTCGGCCTCCAGCGCGCTCGTGATCGGCTTCAACGTCCGGCCCAGCGCCGAGGCGCGTCAGCTCGCCGAGCGCGAGGGCGTCGACATCCGCACGTACCGGGTCATCTACAAGCTCACGGAGGACATCCAGCAGGCGCTCGTCGGGATGCTCTCCCCGGTCGAGACCGAGGAGATCCTCGGCGAGGCCGAGGTGCGGGCGCTCTTCAAGGTCTCACGGCTCGGCACGATCGCCGGCTGCATGGTCACGAACGGCGTCGTCCGGCGCGGCGCCAAGGTGCGCGTCGTCCGCGACGGCACGGTGATCCACGAGACGTCGATCTCCCAGCTCAAGCGGTTCAAGGAGGACGCGCGCGAGGTGGCCGAGGGCTTCGAGTGCGGGATCCTGCTCGACGGCTTCAACGACGTGAAGGAAGGCGACGTCCTCGAGGCGTTCGAGACGCGCGAGATCGAGCGCACCGACCTCGAGACTCCGGTCGCACGAGCCGCTGCGCCCGTCGAAGCGGAGTAGCGCACCCTTCGCGCTCGCGCGGCGCGCACATGGCCACCGGCTTCGTCGGCATCCTCACGTTCGAGCTCTTCTTCCCCGAGAGCCACTCGCTCAAGGAGAAGCGGATGCACCTGCGCTCGGTGAAGCAGCAACTCCAGAACCGCACGGGCTGCACCATCGCCGAGGTGGACCATCACGACACCTGGCAGCGCGCACGGCTCACGCTCGCGTGCGCCACGCGGCAGCCGAGCGAGGCGCAGAAGCTCCTCGACGAGGCGGAGCGATGGCTCTCCGGCCAGGCGTTCGAGCTCGGCCGCTGCGACCGGAGCCTCGTGCACCCGGGGGACTAGGGTGCACTGCCATGAGCTCGGGCCGCATGCGCCGCGTCGACGAGGCCGTCAAGCAGGTCCTCTCCGAGGCGATCCCGACCCTCAAGGACCCGCGCATCGGGTTCGTGACGGTGACCGCGGTCGACACGACGAGTGACCTCGACCACGCGAAGGTGTGGGTGAGCGTCTTCGGAGGCGAACGGCAGCGCGAGCGCACTCTCGCCGCGCTCGACGGGGCGACCGGAGTGCTCCAGGCGACACTCGGCCGCGAGCTCAAGCTGCGCCGGACCCCGCGCCTGGAGTTCGTCTACGATCGCGCGGTCGAGCACGGCGTCCGCATGACGCACCTCATCGACGAGCTCGCACCGGCGGACGGAGACGAGGATGCAGGAGAGTGACAGGGACGCCGTCGTCGCAGCGCTTCGTGCGCACGACCGCTTCGTCGTCACATCGCACGACAACCCCGACGGCGACGCCCTCGGGTCGCTTCTCGCGACGCACCTCGCCCTGGGTGCGCTCGGGAAGGACTCGGTCATGGTCCTCGGCGGGCCGACCTCCCTGCCGGACGAGTACGGCTTCCTCGAGCTGACCGGCCGCGGGCTTCGCCGCGACGCGCCCGCCGACGCGCCCGAGCGTCTGCTCGTCGCGGTGGACTGCGCGCAGGCGAGCCGGATCGTCGAGACGCGGCTCCTCGAGACCGCACCGCTCACGATCAATGTCGACCACCACCACGACAACACGCGGTTCGGCGACGTGAACCTCGTCGTCGAGGAGGCCTCGTCCACGGCCGAGGTGCTCGCCGACGTGTTCCGGGACCTCGACGTCGCGCTGACCCCGGGGCTCGCGGAGGCGCTGTACACCGGGCTCGTCACGGACACGGGCAGGTTCCAGTACTCGAACACGACGCCGAAGGCGCTTCGCCTCGGTGCCGAGCTCGTGGAGGCGGGCGCCGACGTGTCGAAGGTCTTCGAGGCGGTCTACGAGTCGACTCCGTTCCCGAAGCTCAAGCTTCTGGCCCGCGCGCTCGAGCGGGCGATTGAGCTCGCCGACGGGCGCATCGTCGTCTCCGAGCTCCGCCGCGAGGACTTCGAGGCCGCCGGGGCGGCGGAGCCGTACTCGGAAGGGATCATCGACCATCTCCGGTCGGTCGACGGGGCCGAGCTCGTCGCGCTCGTCCGCGAGCTCCCGGCCGAGGCGGCCGTCGCCCGCAAGGGATCGCTCCGGTCGCATCCGGACGGCGTCGACGTCTCGGCGATTGCCCGGAGCTTCGGCGGCGGAGGGCACAAGCGCGCGGCCGGGTTCTCGACCGACCTCGAGATGGACGAGATCACGAAGCGGATCGTGGACGCGTTCGTCTCGGCGAACGGCGACTGATGCCCGTCCCGAAGGGCCTCGAGCCGACCGGCCTCATCCTCGCCGACAAGCCCGCCGGGCCGTCGTCCTTCGCGATCGTGGCGCGGGTGCGCTCCCGCACAGGCGCGAAGACGGGGCACGCCGGCACCCTCGACCCGTTCGCGACGGGGCTGCTCGTCCTGCTCTCCGGGCGCGCGACGAGCCTCCAGGACCGGTTCATGAAGCTCGACAAGCGCTACGTGACGGAGATCGACCTCACGGCGCGAACGACCACGGGCGATCCCGAGGGCGAGACGCTCGACCCGCACGAGCCTCCCGCCTCCGGTGAGCTCGAGGAGGCGCTGGAGGCTCTGCGCGGGGCGGTCGAGCTGCCGATCCCCGCCGCCTCGGCCGTCAAGATCGACGGCGAGCGCGCCTACCGGCTGCACCGGAAGGGCGTTGCCGTCGAGATGCCCACGCGGACGATGCGCATCCACGAGCTCGAGCTCCTGTCCTATGCGAGAGGCGTCGCCGCACTCGACATGCTCGTGGGGTCCGGGACGTACGTCCGCTCGATCGCCGACACTCTCGGCGGCCACTGCCGCACGCTGCGGCGGACGGACGTCGGCCCGTTCTCGGTCGCCGAGGCGGACGAGGCGCGCGTGATCCCGGTCGACGAGGCACTCCTGCGGATCGCCACAGTGCGATGAAGATCGCGCACGCGCCCTCCCAGCTCGAGCGCCGGCCGCGGGCGGTCGCGATCGGGACGTTCGACGGCGTCCACCGCGGTCACCGCTCGGTGCTCCGGGCGGCCGTCGAGTCGGGTCTCGAGGCGACGGCGATCACATTCGAGCCCCACCCGCGCATCGTCATGGGCAACCGCGTCGACCTGATCACGACACTCGAGCGGCGCCTCGAGCTCCTCGCGGACGCCGGGATCGCCGAGACGCTCGTCACCGCGTTCACGCCGGAGTTCCAGCGGCAGTCGCCCGAGGAGTTCATCGCCGCCTACCTGACCGCAATCGGCGTGGAGGGCGTCGCCGTCGGCGAGAACTTCCGCTTCGGGCGCAAGCGTGCGGGTGGGCCCGACACGCTCGAGGCCGCGGGGCTGGCGCTCCTCGGCGTCGAGATGGTCGAGGGCGTCTCGTCGACGGCGATCCGCGACGCCGTTCGTGCCGGCGACCTCCGCGTCGCGGCGCACATGCTGGGCAGGCCGTTCGAGCTCGACGGGCTCGTCGTGAGCGGCGACCAGCGCGGCGGCACGCTCGGCTACCCGACCGCGAACATCGCGACGGACCCGCTGCTCCTCTGCCCGCGGTTCGGAATCTACGCGGGCTCGGCCCTCGAGCACCGGGCCGCGGTCTCGATCGGCACGAACCCGCACTACGGCGGCTCGGAGCGGCGGATCGAGCCGTTCCTCCTCGACTTCGACGGTGACCTCTACGGCAAGCGGCTCGTCGTCGAGCTGTGGGAGCGACTGCGGGACGAGGCCGTCTTCGATTCCGAGGAGGCGCTCGTCGCGCAGATCGCGCGCGACGTGGAGGCGACGCGCGCCGCGACCCGTCCTGCGTAGGGTCAGGCGCCTCTCGAGACCTCCGCGAGCCGGCGAAGCCGGCGATCCACTCCTTCGAATCCGTGAACGGCCCGTCGGTGCTGCTCGCGGCGCTCGTCGATGACGCGGCGTCGCGCGTGGTACGCCTCGGCGGCTGCCAGCCGTTCTGCGACATGCCGGCGGATCAGGTGCTCGTTCGAAAGGTTCATGGTGTGCCTCCTTCTCGAGGTCGTCGGAATGCGATCTCGTCCAGACGACGATCGGGGAAGCGCGAATTCGACAGTTCGTTTCGTTTCGCCGCCCGACGAGCGCGCGCGGAGTCGGTAGGTCACCTGGCGTCGGGCCGACGAGCGACGAACACCGGCTGCTCGGCGTCCTCGTCCTCCGGATCGCCGGGAACGACCCGGGCGGTGAAGCCCGCCCCCTCGAGGAGGTGCAGCCACGTGTGCTCCGGAAAGAGCCCGTGCAGGTGCCGGTCTGCGACCGTCCTCACCTCCGCGCCCGGCTCGACGAGCACGACGACATAGTCGATCGCGAAGGAGCTCTCGCCGGGGGCGGGAGGGTGCGTCCATTCGAGGTAGCGCAAGGCCCGTCCGTCGGAGCCGTCGTGCCCGCCGTGATCGGTGCCGGGCGCGAACGTCTCCCGGGTGCAGTCGGGTGCGAAGAGCGCGACGCCGCCGGGCCGGGTGTGCGCATACGCGGTCTCGATGCAGGAGCGCAGGTCGGCCTCGGTCGTCAGGTACATGACCGCGTCATGGACGAACACCGCGTCGAACGCCCTTCCGAGCCGGAGCGTCCGCATGTCGCCGAGCACGTGCTCGCAGCCGGGGTTCAGGTCGCGGCTCAGCGTCAGCATCTGCGGTGAGAGGTCGGAGAGCGTGCAGGTGAAGTGCTCGCGCAGGTGGGAGGCGTTGTTCCCACCACCCGAGCCGAGCTCGAGGAGCGCGCGGGCCTCGGGCACTTCCCCGAGGATCAACGTGCGGTACCGCGCGGCTTCCCCCGCGTAGTCCGCGGGCGCGGTGAGCAGGTGGAACCAGGGGGCGAGGTCGCCGTAGATCCGCATCGCCGGGATTATCCCGGGACGGGCGTGAAGACGACGATCGCCGCCTCCGTCGCAAGGCTCGCGGAGCGCGGTACCCGCGCCACGTACGCCGCGAGGGCGCGGTCCCGCTCGGCGCCCGTCGCAACGACGCCTCGCACTCGCACGGGCGCGCCCCGGAGCGTGAGGGTCGCCGCCGACGGCTCGGCAAAGGCCCGCCACCAGAGCTTCCCGGCAGGATTCGCCGCAATCACGACCAGAGACCCCGTCGTCGTCTCGGCGTACTGCACGGGAATCCGGAAGGGACGCCCGGAGCGGCGCCCGGTGTACCCGAGCACGAGCAGCCTGCCGCTCAGGAGCCGGTGCGCACGCGACTCGAGGATCGCCCGGACGAGCGGATTCGCGAGTCGTAGGATGCGGAGCCGGAACATGGTGGGGCGAGATATATCTCGCCCGACCCCCAGAAACGCTAGGTACCATGCGGGGAGACCGCGATCTCGGCCGGACGTGCCCTTCCTTCACGCCGTGCGGGGACCGCGGAGACGAATCAACGAGAGGAGAACCATGGCTCTCACCAAGGAAGCCAAGCAGGAGTTGATCGACAAGCACGGGCAGAACGCCCAGGACACCGGCTCGACCGATGTCCAGGTGGCGATGCTCACGCGGCGCATCAACGAGCTGACGGAGCATCTCCGGACGCACCCGAAGGACCACTACTCGCGGCGCGGCCTGCTGAAGCTCGTCGGCCGCCGCAGGCGGTTCCTCGACTACCTGCAGCGCACGGACCTCGAGGGCTATCGCGCCCTCATCAAGGAGCTCGGGCTCCGCCGCTAGGCGGAGGCGAGCGGACGGGACGGGAGGTGGGCGTTTGATCGAGCTTCGCGCGGGCGGTGCGGAGCTGGCTCAAACCTCCACCTTCCGCCACAACGGAAGAGTGAAGGGACAGAACACGGTATGAGCACCATTTCCACCGGGCATCAGGCCACGGTGTCCGTCGACGTGGGCGCGGCGGAGCTGCGCTTCGAGACAGGCAAGCTCGCCAAGCAGGCAGACGGCGCGGTCGTCGTCCGAAGCGGCGACACGATGATCCTCGCAACGGCTGTCGGGCGCACGGACGCGCGCCCGGATGCGGACTTCTTTCCGCTGACGGTCGACGTCGAGGAGCGGATGTACGCGGCGGGGAAGATCCCCGGCGGCTTCTTCAAGCGCGAGGGTCGCGCCACCGAGCGCGCAACGCTCACCGCGCGCATGATCGATCGCCCGATCCGGCCGCTCTGGCCGAAGGGCTTCAAGAACGAGGTGCAGGTCATCTGCACCGTCCTCTCGGCCGACATGGTCGTGCCGCACGACATCCTCGCGATCAACGGCGCCTCCGCGGCGCTCGCGATCTCGTCGCTGCCGTTCCTCGGCCCGGTCGGCGCCGTCCGCGTCGCACGGATCGAGAGCGAGTTCGTCGTCAACCCGACGTTCGAGCAGATGGAGGAGTCGGCACTCGACCTCATCGTCGTCGGGACGCGCGAGGCGCTGACGATGATCGAGGCGGGCGGCGACCAGGTGCCGGAGGAGACGATGCTCGAGGCGTTCGCCCTCGCGCACTCCGAGATCATCCGCATCTGCGACGCGATCGACGAGCTGGCCCGCGAGGTGGGCAAGCCGAAGTGGATCGACGTCGAGCTCAACGCCGACCTCGACGCGCGGCAAGGCGATTCGATCGCCCGCCGGATCGCGGAGGTCGGCCTCCGCGAGGCCGGCACGATCGTCGACGAGCTGCTCGTCGACGAGGCGCCCGCGATCACGATGGAGTCCGGCGAGGACGACATCGTCCGGGAGGGCCAGGTGCGGAACGGCCTGCAGATGCTCGTCGAGTCGAAGCGGCTCGCGGCCGTCGAGAGCGCGATCAGGGCCCAGTTCGAAGGCGACCTGCGGACGCTCACGGACGCCGAGCAGGACTCGAAAGAGCTCAAGTCGCGCAAGCGCGACATCCTCCTCGCGCGGATCCAGGACGAGGTGCAGCTCCCGTTCCCGGTCGGTGACGGCGACGAGGCAGTCAAGGACGTCCTCACGCGCTCGTACGTCAAGAAGGCCGCCGACGCGATCTACAAGGACCTCGTGCGGAAGAAGATCGCCGTCGACAAGCGCCGGCCCGATGGACGCGCGACGGACGAGATCAGGCAGATCACCACGGAGGTCGGCATCTCGCCGCGGACGCACGGCTCCGCGCTCTTCACGCGCGGCCAGACGCAGATCCTCACGCTCTGCACGCTGGGCACGGCGAAGGAGCAGCAGCGGATCGACGACCTCTCGCTCGAGCAGGAGCGCCGCTACATGCACCACTACAACTTCCCGCCCTACTCGGTCGGGGAGACGGGCTTCATGCGGGGCCCCAAGCGGCGCGACATCGGCCACGGCGCGCTCGCGCAGCGGGCGCTCGAGTCGGTCATCCCGGGCGTCGACGAGTTCCCGTACACGATCCGCCTCGTCTCCGAGACGCTCGAGTCGAACGGCTCGTCGTCGATGGGGTCGGTCTGCGGCTCGACGATGTCCCTCATGCACGCCGGTGTGCCGATCGCGGCGCCGGTCTCGGGGATCGCGATGGGCCTCGTCAAGGAGGGTGAGGACTACGCGATCCTCACCGACATCCAGGGTGCCGAGGATCACCTCGGCGACATGGACTTCAAGGTCGCCGGGACGGCTGACGGCATCACCGCGCTGCAGATGGACATCAAGATCACCGGCGTCACGCAGGAGATCATGCGGTCGGCGCTCGAGCAGGCGAAACGGGCCCGGGTGTCGATCCTCGACAAGATGTCGGAGACGATCTCGGAGCCGCGGGCTGAGCTCGCCGGCCACGCGCCGCGGATCCAGTCGATCCAGATCAACCCGGACTTCATCGGGATGGTGATCGGCAAGGGCGGCGAGACGATTCGCTCGCTCGAGGCCGACTACGACGTCCAGATCGACATCGAGGAGGACGGCACGATCCTCGTCTACGCCACCGAGGGAACGAAGGGCGACGCGGCGATCTCGGCGATCGGCGCGATGACGAAGGAGCCGGAGGTGGGGGATACCTACACCGGCCGTGTCGTCAAGACGACCGACTTCGGCGCTTTCGTCGAGCTGAAGAAGGGCACGGACGGGCTGCTCCACGTCTCGAACGTCGGCCCCGGGCGGGTCGCGCACATCGAGGACGTCCTCAGCCGCGGTGACACGCTCGACGTCGTCGTGCAGGAGGTCGACAAGGAGCGGGGCCGCATCGGGCTCAAGCTCGTCGCGAAGCACGAGGAAGGCGAGCTCGTCTCGCCGGAGGTGCTCGTCGAGCGGGCGAAGGACGCCCCGCCGCGCGAGCCGCGCCCCCCGCGCGACGATCGCGGCCGCAGCCGGGACCGCGGCCGTCGCTAGCACGCAGCTCGGGGGCCGGCCCGCCAGGGCCGGCTCCCGTAACCTCTTCTCCCTCGCGGGGCTGAAGCCACGCGCCTGCGCCGACTAGGATCCGCGCCGTGCGCGAGCCGGAGATCACCGCACTCCCCGGCGGGGAGCGCGTCGCAAGCGAGCGCATCCCGGGTGTCCGCTCGGTCGCGCTCGGCCTCTGGATCGGCACCGGCTCGCGGGACGAGCCGCGCGCGCGCGCCGGGGTCTCGCACTTCATCGAGCACCTGCTGTTCAAGGGCTCCTCGCGCTACGGGGCGCAGGACATCGCCGAGCTGTTCGACGCGATGGGCGGCGAGCTGAACGCCGCGACGTCGCGCGAGACGACCGTCGTCTACACCCGCGTGCCCGACAAGCGCCTCGAGCAGGCTCTCGACGCGATGGCCGACATGGTGCTCGCCCCGTCGTTCGACGACGTCGACTCCGAACGGGAAGTCGTCCTCGAGGAGATCGCGATGGTCGACGACAACCCGCAGGACCTCGTGCACGATCTCGCGGCCGAGGCCGTCTTCGGCGCTCACCCTCTGGGACGGCCGGTGATCGGCACCGCGGAGGTCATCTCCCGGGTCTCGCCGCGAGCCCTGCGCTCGTGGCACGGGGGCGCGTACGTCGGCTCGAACGTCGTCCTGGCCGCGGCGGGCAACGTCCAGCACGAGCGGCTCGTCGAGCTCTTCGCGCGCGATCGCTCGCGGCGTCCCAGCGCCTCTCGTGTCAAGCGCACGCCGCTCGCCCGGATGCCCCGGCCCGGCTACCGGTTCCTGCGCCGCCGCACCGAGCAGTACCACGTGGTCCTCGCGGCGCCGGGGATCGCCCGCGACGACGAGCGGCGGTACACGGTGTCGATCCTCGACGCGATCCTCGGCGGCTCTGCGTCCTCACGGCTGTTCCAGGAGATCCGCGAGAAGCGGGGCATGGCCTACAGCGTCTACACCTACGGATCGCAGTACATGGAGACCGGCCAGGTGGGGATCTACGTCGGGACACGGGAGGACAACCTCCGCGAATGCCTCGAGGTCACCGCGGCCGAGCTCGGGGACGTCGCGGCCGGGAACCTCCGCTCCGGCGAGCTCGACCGGGCGAAGGAGAACCTCGAGGGCCGGCTACTCCTCTCACTCGAGAGCACCTCGAACCGTATGACGAGGCTCGGGCGGGCGCTGACCAGCGACATGGAGCTCGTCACGATCGAGGAGACGATCCGGCGCATCAGAGCCGTCACGGAGAGCGACGTCGCGGCGGCGGCCGCCGAGCTCTTCGCCCCGACGAGGCTCTCCGCCGCGGGCATCGGGCCCCGCGAGAGTCGCTTCCGGGCCGCGCTCGCGCGGCTCAACCCTGCGCTCGCGGAACGGGCGTGAGGGTCTGCCTCTTCGGAACCGGCGGCAAGGTCGGGACGGTGCTCGGCCCGGCGCTCGCTGGCGCAGGGCACGACGTCGCCGACGGCCGCAGCGACGGGCCTGACGGCTGCGACGTCGCCGTCGACTTCACGCGACCGGACGCCGTCGTGGGGGACGTCGAGCGATGCCTCGACGCGGGCGTACCCGTCGTCATCGGCACGACCGGCTTCGACGCGGACGCGGTCGACCGACGCGCGAGGGCGGCCGGGGTCCCGTGCTTCTACGCGCCGAACTTCGCCCTCGGCGCGGTGCTGATGATGCGCTTCGCCTCGGAGGCGTGGCGCTCGCTCGAGCACGCCGAGATCGTCGAGCTCCACGCCGACACGAAGCTCGACGCCCCGTCCGGCACGGCGAAGGCGACCGCCGCGCTCATGGGCGGAGACGTCCCGATCCATTCCGTGCGGCTACCCGGCCTCGTCGCGCACCAGGAGGTGATCCTCGGCGGACAGGGCGAGACGCTCACGATCCGCCACGACACGACCTCCCGGGAGGCCTTCGTCCCGGGCGTGCTCCGTGCGGTCGAGCTCGTCCGCGGGCTCCCGCCGGGGCTCACGGTCGGTCTCGAGCAGCTGCTGTAGGGACGAGACATGTCTCGCCCCTACAATGGTGGCGTGCTCGGCGAGGTCCTGACAGCGGTCGTCACGCCGTTCCGCGCCGATGCGTCGCTCGACCTCGACGCGTTCCGCTCGCTGTGCGGCCACCTGGTCGAGAACGGCTCCGACGGGCTCGTCGTCACCGGCACGACGGGCGAGGCGCCGACGCTCACCGACGACGAACGGCTCGTGCTCTACCAGACAGCGCTCGAGACGATCTCGGGTCGCGGCACGGTCGTCGCCGGGACCGGCACGTACTCCACCGCGCACTCGATCCACCTCACGGAGGCGGCCCACGCGCTCGGCGTCGATGGATTTCTCGTCGTCACGCCGTACTACTCGAAGCCGCCGCAGCGCGGCATCGTCGCACACGTCGAGGCGATCGCGGCCTCGACCGACAGGCCCGTCGTCTTCTACGACATCCCGAGCCGCGTCGTCGTCGACGCCGAGCCCGCGACGATCACGAGCCTGGCGGAGATCGAGAACGTCCGGGCCGTGAAGCAGGCGAAGCCGAGCCTCGACGCCGCCCGCCACGTTGTCGCGTGCGGCCTCGACCTCTATGCGGGTGACGACGACCTGATCCTCCCGTTCCTCGAGGTTGGCTCGGTCGGCGGCATCTGCGTGCACACGCATGTCGTCGGGCCGCAGGTGAAGGAGCTGATCACGCGCTTCCGCGCGGGCGACGTCGACGGCGTCCGGGCGCTCGACGACGAGCTCCGGCCCGCGCTCGAGATCCTCAAGGTGCAGACGAACCCGATCGCCATCAAGCGGGCTCTCCAGTTGCTGGGCCACGAGGTCGGCGGGCTGCGGCTGCCGCTCGTCGAGGCCGACGAGGCCGAGACGGCGCAGATCCGCGGCTGCCTCGAGCGGCTCGGCCTGCTGAGCGCCGTCGCGGCATAGCGGCGCCGGCGCTCCGTCACGTATCCAAGGTGTCGCGGACGCGAACCGAACGCCTGCCGAAGGCGGGGATCAGCGGCAGGATTCGGCTCCTGCGGGATCCTGCTTCGCCGGACAAAACTACACTGCGATGGTGACGCCCCTTCGCATCATCCCGCTCGGCGGCCTCGGCGAGGTGGGAAAGAACATGACGGTGTTCGAGTCCGGTGACGACCGGATCGTGATCGACGCCGGGCTCGCGTTTCCGCGGGACGAGCACTACGGCGTCGATCTCGTGCTGCCCGACTTCTCGTACCTCGTGGGCAAGCGCGTGCGCGCGATCGTGCTCACCCACGGGCACGAGGACCACGTCGGCGGACTCCCGTACGTGCTGCGAGAGGTCGAGGTCGACCGCGTGCTCGGCACGAAGCTGACGCTCGCGCTCGTCAAGTCGAAGCTCGACGAGCACGGGCTCGGGGCGACGACGACGCTCGGCGAGGTCGCGCCCGGTGACGCGCCGCTCGCGCTCGGCCCCTTCCGCCTCGAGTTCGTGCGGATGGCGCACTCGATCCCGGACTCCACAGCGGTCGTCATCGAGACGGACGCCGGTCGTGTGCTCCACACGGGCGACTGGAAGCTCGACCACACGCCGGTCGACGGGCTGAAGACCGACGTCGGGACGCTGGCGGAGCTCGGCAACCGCGGCATCGACCTCCTGCTCGGGGACTCGACGAACGCCGAACGGCCCGGGATGACGGGGTCCGAGCGACTCGTCGGCGAAGCGTTCCGCCAGCTGATCCCGCTGCGGACCGGTCGGATCATCGTCGCGTCGTTCGCCTCGAACATCCACCGGATCCAGCAGGCAGCCGAGGTCTCGATCGCGAACGGGCGCCAGGTCGCGATCGTCGGCCGGTCGATGCGCAAGAACATGAACATCGCGCGGAACCTCGGCTACGTCGTGCTTCCGGACGACGCGATCGTCTCGCCGAAGGAGGCGATGGACCTGCCGCCCGACAAGGTGCTCATCCTCTGCACGGGCAGCCAGGGCGAGCCCATGTCGGCGCTGACGCGCATCGCGTACGGCGACCACCAGAACGTCTCGGTCGAGCGCGGCGACACGGTGATCATCTCGGCGAAGCCCGTGCCCGGCAACGAGCTTCGCGTGCACGACTCGATCAATCGCCTCGCGCGCCACGGCGCCGAGGTGCTGCACCAGGAGATCGCCCCGGTGCACGTCTCCGGCCACGCCTGCTCCGAGGAGATGCGCACGCTTCTCTCGCTCGTCCGCCCACGCGCGGTGATGCCGATCCACGGCGAGTACCGCATGCTCGCGGCACACGCCCAGCTGGCGCGCGACGCGGGAGTCCCCGATTCCGCGATCGTGATCGCCGAGAACGGCTCGGTCGTCGAGCTGACGCCGGCGGGTGCGCGGCTCGTCGACAGGATCGAGGCGGGCGTCACGTTCGTGGACGGGCTCGGGGTCGGCGACGTCGAGGACGTTGCGCTTCGCGACCGGCGCCGGCTCTCCGAGGACGGCGTGCTGATCGTCGTCGCGACGGTGGCGCTGGACGACCACGGGGGGGACATCGCGCCGCCGGAGCTCATCGCACGCGGCGTGGGGGATGACGACCTGATAGACGAGCTGCGGGACGTGGCGACCCGGATCGTCACCGAGCTCTCCCGGACGGGCGTGACCGAGATAAAGCTCGTGCAGGAGCACATCCACGACGGCATCGGCCAGGTGGTCTACGAGCGAACCCGTCGTCGTCCCATGATCCTCCCGGTCGTGATCGAGGTCTAGGAATGGGCGGCTGGTCACGGGTGCTCGAGGCGAACGCGGCGAGCCCGCGAGCGGGCGCGCGACTCGTCCGGCAGCTCCGGGCGTGCGAGGCGGCCGCGATCGCGTTCTGCCGGCTCCTGGAGCGCTGGCAGCGAGGTGACGCGGTGCCCGCGACGCCGGGTGGCCGGTGCGCGGCCCTGCGACACGCGGCCGACCGCGTCGAGACGGCGCTCGCGGGTCTCGAGGCACCGCTCGGCGACTACCTCGTGGCGCTCGAGCCCGATCGCGCCGAGGGGCGCTCGTGGTACGGCGGGCCCGGCGCCGGCGAGCTCGTGGAGTGGCGCCCGGTCCTCGATCGTGCCGGTGTGATCGCGTGCCCGAATCGCGTCGCGGCCGTCTACCTCGAGCTGGCCGTGCTCGTCCGTGCCCTGCAGGGTCTCGACGACGCGGCTCGCCTCGATGCCGCGCCCGATCGGTCGTCTCTCTGGGCCGGGCTCTTCGACCTGCACGACACGCTCTACGGCGCGACCGTCGACGATCTCCGCGCGCTCGCCGCATAGCCGCAGTCGCGGCGTTAGGGTCGTGTCCAGGAGGGGAAGAACTGACCTCACCCGACGCATGATCGAAAGGAGATCGACCTTGTCCGACCAGGAGCACGGACCTGCCGACGCCGGCGCAGAGGGAGTTTCCGGGGAGCACGACGGCGGCGCCGACGGGGGAGCCGACAGCGGCGCCCACGGCCCGGCCGACGGCGGGGCAGAGGGAACGCCGGGCGAGCACGACGGTGGAGCGGACGGCGGGGCCGACAGCGGCGCCCACGGCCCGGCCGACGGCGGAGCCGAAGGAGTTCCGGGCGAGCACGACGGCGGAGCGGACGGCGGGGCCGACAGCGGCGCCGACCGGTAGCCGGCGAGTGCACGCCGCGACATGAGCGCGGTGCGGCAGACGCCGCGACGCGTCGACCAGGGCCCGGTGCGAGACGACCGGGCCCTGGCGCGCTGCGTGGCCGATCCCGACGCCTTCGCGTCCGCGTGGGGCACGCGTCCACTGCTTGCCACGGCCTCCGAGCTGCCGCGGACGTTCGACGACCTGTTCGATCTCGCGGCGGTGGACGAGCTCCTCTCCCGCCGCGGCCTGAGGACGCCGTTCCTGCGTATGGCGAAGGACGGCGTCGTGGTCGACCCGGCACGCTTCACTCGCCCCGGCGGGGTGGGGGCCGGGATCGGCGACCAGGTCGACGACACCGCGGTGACCCGCCTCTTCGCGGACGGCACGACGATCGTCCTCCAGGCCCTGCACCGGCTGTGGCCGCCGGTGATCGACTTCGCGGGTGCGCTCGCCGGCGAGCTCGGGCATCCCGTGCAGGTCAACGCCTACGTGACACCCCCCTCGTCGCGCGGCTTCGCCGCGCACTACGACATCCACGACGTCTTCGTCCTCCAGGTCGCAGGGGAGAAGCGCTGGATCGTCCACGAGCCCGTCCACCAGTCGCCACTCCGCTCGCAGCCGTGGACGCAGCACCGTGCGCGGATCGAGCGGGCGGTGGAGGACACACCCCTCGTCGACGCGGTGTTGCGGCCCGGGGACTCGCTCTACCTCCCGCGCGGCTTCCTCCACGCCGCCGAGGCACTCGGCGACACCTCCGCCCACCTCACCGTGGGCATCCACGCGGTCACCCGTGAGTCGCTTCTCGAGGCCCTCCTCGCGGAGGCGGTCGACGAGCCCGAGCTTCGGCGCTCGCTCCCGGTCGGCTTCGACCTCACCGACGCCGGCGCGCTCGCCGAAGAGGTGCAGGCAACGGTCGAGGCTCTCGTCTCCCGTCTGCGTGACACCGGGGCGGAGGCTGTCGCGGCTCGCCTGCGCGCGACGCTCGCGGGAGCGATGCGGCCCGCGCCGGTCGCACCGCTCGCCCAGGTCGCGGCGAGCGAGCACGTCCAGCCGCACCTCCGTGTCGTGCTGCGGCAGGGGATCGACGTGCATCTCGACGGCTCCATCCTTCGTCACCCCGGCGGGCGGCTCGACGTCGAGGCAGCCGGCCGCGAAGCACTCGACTCCCTCCTCGGCGGAGCCCCGCGGACGATCGAGTCGCTCCCCGGCGAGGCGGAGGCGGTCACGGATCTCGTCAGGCGGCTGCTCGTCGAGGGCATCGTCGTTCCGGCAGCGCCGTAGCATCGCGCTCGTGCCGACTCCCTTCGAGCGCTGCGCGCCTGCGTCGGAGCGCCGCGGCGACCCGCTCTTCGCGACGGCCGCGCCGGCCGAGCGGTTCGTGCTCGTGGAGCAGCCGGGCGCGTGGGGACGAAATGCCCTGCGCGAGTCGCGGCTCGGTCCAGCGCTCGTCGCCGCCCTCCTGGCCCGCTGCCATGCGGCGGGCGCTCGCCTACTGCTGATCCGGAGGGCACAGCGCGAGCCCGGGAGCCCGCGGCGCTGGGCGATCGTCGACTCCCGCCCCGGCTGCGAGGGCTCGTGGTGGGGCACGTTCGACCGGGACGACGAGCTCGAGGGACTGGACCCGACGCATCCGTCGGGCACGCCCGACCCGACCCCGACCTTCCTCGTCTGCACGCACGGTCGCCGCGACGCCTGCTGCGCGGGACGCGGCTGGCCCGTCGCGGTCGCGCTCACCGAGGCGTTCCCCGATCAGACCTGGCAGTGCTCCCACGTGGGCGGCGACCGATTCGCGGCCAACGTCGTCGTCCTCCCGCACGGGCTCTATTACGGGAGGATCACTCCGGCGAGCGCCGTGGCCGTCGCCCGACGACACGGGGAGGGCCGCGTCGACGTCGAGTCGCTCCGCGGCCGCTCCTGCTTCGCACCCGTTGCCCAGGCCGCGCAGCACTTCGCGCGGGCCGAGTTCGGAATCGACGCGATCGACGTCCTGCACCCGCTCGGCGCGACCGGCGCAGCCGACGGGAGCATCGAGGTGCGCCTCGCGCTCCCCGACGGGGTCGCGACGGTGGGCCTCCGAGAGCGCGCGTCGGAGCCGATCGCCGGGCTCACCTGCGGCACCACGATCGCGACCCCCGTGCGGGAGTGGGAGCTGCTCGGGCTCATGCGCGCGACGTCGTAGCATTGCCGCGGTGGCGCCGCGGATCACCGTCGTCGGCTCGATCAACCTCGATCTCGTCGCACGGGTCGAGCGGCTCCCGCAGCCGGGCGAGACCGTCGGCGGGGCCGCATTCAGCCGTGTCCCGGGTGGGAAGGGAGCAAACCAGGCGGTGGCCTGCGCACGGCTCGGTGCCCACGTGACCATGGTCGGCGCGATCGGTCGTGATCCCCTCGCCGAGGAGGCTCTGGTCGCCCTTCGCGAGGCGGGCGTCGACCTCGCGCTCGAGACGAGCGAGGAACCGACAGGGGTCGCCCTGATCCAGGTGGACCACCAGGGCGAGACGACGATCGCCGTCGCCCCCGGCGCGAACGGGACGCTCCGCGAGGTCGGCCTTCCGGCGCACGACGCCGTCCTGTGCCAGCTCGAGGTGCCCGACGAGGCGGTTCTCTCGGCCTGGGAGGGAGCAGGAGGCCTCTTCTGCCTGAACGCGGCTCCGGCCCGGCCGCTCGCCGTGGACGCCGACCTGACCGTCGTCAACCGGCACGAGCTCGACTCGCTCGTGCGGCGGGACGGCCTCGTCGCTCTGACGCTCGGCGCCGAGGGCGCCGTCCTCCTCGACGACGACGTGGAGATCGCCCGCGCGACGCCGCCGAGGATCGAGGCGATCGACGGGACGGCAGCCGGGGATGCCTTCACGGCGTGCCTGCTCGTCTCGGTGCTCGAAGGACGACCGGAGGCCGAGGCGCTCGCACGCGCGTGCGCGGCAGGAGCGCTCGCTGCCTCGCGTTTCGGCGCCCAGCCCTCGCTGCCGACGGCGGCCGAGATCGACGCCATCCTCGACACCGCACGGTAGAGGCGAGATATATCTCGCCCTACGAATGGCGAGACCGATCATCCTCGACTGCGACCCCGGGCACGACGACGCGATCGCGCTCCTTCTCGCCCTGGCGAGCCCCGAGCTCGACCTTGTCGGTGTCACGACGACCTACGGCAACCAGACGCTCGAGAAGACGACCTCGAACGTGCTGAGGGTGCTGGAGCTCGCCGGACGCTCCGACGTGCCGGTCGCGTCGGGTGCGGGGGCGCCGCTCGAACGAGAGCTGACCGTCGCCGCCCACGTCCACGGAGAGAGCGGCCTCGACGGCCCGACGCTCCCGCCGCCGAGGAGCGCGCCCGTCTCGACGGACGCCGTCGCCTGGATCGCCCAGGCGGTCGACGCCGCATCCGGGCCGGTGACCCTCGTCCCGACCGGGCCGCTGACGAACGTCGCGACGTATCTCGAGGCGCACGGGACGACGGGGCTCGAGGGGATCGTCCTGATGGGCGGCGCGATCGCGGAGGGGAACATGACGCCGGCCGCCGAGTTCAACATCTGGGCCGACCCGGAGGCGGCGCAGGTCGTCTTCGACGCGGACCTCGACGTGACGATGATCGGCCTCGACGTCAGCCACAAGGCCGTGACCGGGCCGGACGTGCAGGGCCGGCTTCGCGACGCGGGGCGGGTCGGCGTCTTCGTCGCCGAGCTCGTCGACTTCTTCGCCGTCTACCACCGAGAGACCTACGGCTGGGACGGGGCACCGATCCACGACGCGGTGACCGTCGCGTACCTCCTCCGTCCCGACCTCGTGGAGACGAAGCACCGCAACGTCGAGGTCGAGCGCGAGTCCGAGCTGTGCCGTGGGCGCACCGTCGTCGACCTCTGGTGCCGGACGGACCGCCCGGCGAACGCCCACGTGGGCGTCGACCTCGATACCCAGGCGTTCTTCGACCTGCTCGTCGAGCGGATCGCCGAGCTGGGATAGTTCGGATCGTGGCCGAGGTGACCGTCTTCGTCGAGGTGCCGTCCGGCTCGCGGAACAAATACGAGCGCGACGCCGAGACCGGGCACATCGTGCTCGACCGGCGGCTCTTCACCTCGATGTCGTATCCGGCCGACTACGGCTTCGTCGAGGGCGCCCAGGGAGAGGACGGCGATCCGCTGGACGCGCTCTGCCTCGTCGGCGAGCCGACGTTCCCCGGCTGCCGGATCCCCGCGCGCGTCGTCGGGGTCTTCCACATGACGGACGCCAAGGGGCCCGACGAGAAGATCCTCTGCGTGCCGCTCAAGGATCCTGCCTGGATGCGCGTCCACGACGTCCACGACATCCCGCCCGAGCTGCGCAACGAGATCGAGCACTTCTTCCAGGTCTACAAGGACCTCGAGGAGGAGAAGGTCGAGACCCGCGGCTTCGGCAACCGGGCCGAGGCCGAGGAGATCGTCGAGGAAGCACGCCACCGCGCGGCCGAGGAGCAGATGCCCGGCTGACGCGACGCGGCCGTCGCCGAAGGAGACGGCTCCGCTGCGGAGAAGCAGCAAGCCCATGGCGACGAGGAGGAAGCGGGCCGCACCGGCCCGCACGCGCAAGCCGCGCTCGCCGGCGCGGGTTCGCAAGCGGGCGAAGAAGACCCGGAGTCACCACCATCCCGAGCTCTGGGGCCTCGGGCTCGCCGCCGTCGGCCTCGTCCTCGCGACGGTCGTCTGGCTCGGCTGGGAAGGAGGCCCGGTCGGCTCGCGGCTCTCCCAGTGGATGCAGGACGCACTCGGCGCAGCGGCACCGCTCGTGCCACTCGCGCTGCTCGCTGTCGGCGGGCTGATGCTCGCCCGTAGCAGCGTGGTCGACCTGCGACCCTTCCGGACCGGGCTCATCGTCGGGGTCGTGGGGCTCATCGTCGCGCTCGGGGAGGATCACGGCGGGGCCCTCGGCGGAGCGCTCGGAGGCGGGCTCGCGCAGTTCCTCGGCGGCGCAGGGTCGCTCATCGTCGGAGTCGCGCTCGTCCTCGCCGGCGTGCTGCTCGTCACGGGTGCCTCGGCGGGCGCGCTCCTACGCCGGTCCGGTCACGCGGTGAGGCAGGCGGGCTCGGCCGCGCGGCGCTCACTCGAAGGGCTCGAGTGGACGGACTGGTCCGACGCCGACTCCGAGCCTGAGGCCATCACGCCCGACGTTACGAGCGCCAGGCGGGCGCCCGTCGACGGGGTGGAGGCGTTCCCGGACGTCCTTGCGGACCTGCCGATGTCGGCCGAGCCGCCGCCGCTGCTCCGCCCGGAGGACTCCGATGCCTCCACCGCGGACGACACCTCGCTCGACTTCGACCCGCCGACGGCGGGCGCCGACTACCGGCTTCCCGACCGCGCCCTCCTCAAGGCCAGCCCGCCTGCGCGTGCCGATGCTGCGGACGTGAGCGAGCGCACGGCCCAGGTCCTCGTGCAGGCGCTCGCGAGCTTCGGCGTCGAGGCGACGATCGTGGGCACGATCGCCGGGCCGCGCGTCGTGCGCTACGAGCTGCAGCTTGCGCCGGGCACCAAGGTCTCGAAGGTCGCCGGCCTGAAAGACGATCTCTCCTACGCGCTCGCGACGACGGAGATCCGCATCCTCGCCCCGATCCCGGGCAAGCAGGCGGTCGGCGTCGAGGTGCCCAACCTCGCGCCGCGGATGGTTACCCTCGGGGACATCTTCGACGACCTGCCGGGGTCCGCCAGCCCGCTCTCGGTCTGGCTCGGCAAGGACATCTCCGGCAACGCGGTGTGGACCGACCTCGCGCGAATGCCGCACCTCCTGATCGCGGGGACCACCGGCTCGGGTAAGTCGGGCTGCATCAACACCCTGCTCACCTCGATCCTGCTTCGCGCGACCCCCGACGACGTGCGGCTGATCCTCATCGATCCGAAGCGGATCGAGCTCAACTTCTACGAGTCGATCCCGCACCTCCTGACACCGGTGGTCTCGAGCCCCAAGGAGGCATCGGCGGTGCTCCAGAACGTCGTCGCGGAGATGGAGCGGCGCTACGAGCGACTCTCGCTCGTCCGGGCGCGGAACCTGCCCGAGGCGAACCGTGCCTTCCGGGCGCGGGGCGAGGACCCGCTCCCGTACCTCCTGGTCGTGATCGACGAGCTCGCCGACCTGATGATGGTCTCGCCACAGGCGGTGGAAGACGCGGTGATCCGGCTCGCCCAGAAGTCGCGCGCGGTCGGGATCCACCTCGTCCTCGCGACGCAGCGCCCGTCGGTCGACGTCATCACCGGCATGATCAAGGCGAACGTGCCGAGCCGGATCGCGTTCGCCGTCTCGAGCCAGACCGACTCGCGCGTGATCCTCGACGGCGCCGGCGCCGAGAGCCTGCTCGGCCAGGGCGACATGCTCTTCAAGCCGCTCGGGACCTCCCGCCTCCAGCGCGTCCAGGGCGCCTTCGTCACCGAGGACGAGATCGCGCTCATCGTCGAGCAGTGCCGGGCACAGCGCGGCCAGGAGCTCGACGAGACGCTCCTCGAGATGCCCGAGAGCCCGCGTCTCCGACGACGGTGAGGACGACCTCGACTTCGACCCCGACGAGGATCCGCTCCTCGACCGGGCGATCGAGATCGTCGTCTCGACGCAGACGGCCTCCGTCTCGCTCCTCCAGCGGCGCCTCCGGGTCGGCTACACGCGCGCCGGGCGCCTCGTCGACATGCTCGAGCGGCGCGGGATCATCTCCGGCTACGAGGGCTCGAAGCCGCGCCGCGTCCTGGTCGAGGAGCACCAGCTCGCCTCCGTGATCGGCCCCTCGTAGAGGCCGAGAAATACCTCGTCCCCAGACACGGCTGCGGGCCGACTTTCCTAACAACACCGTGACCCTGAAGCGACTACGCTTCCGTGGTTGCGGCCTCGGTCCAACTTTGTGTCGAATCCCGCGTCGAAGATGCGGGAAGCACCGTCAATAGCGTCATCAAGGAGGGTATGTGGCGATTCGTAAATGGATGGTCGTCGCGTCGCTCGCGCTCGTCGCGGCACTCGCGCTGACCGTCGCCTCGATCGGCTCGGCCACGCCGGCCAAGAGCCAGGCGAACTCGTCGATCAAGGTCGCGGTCGTGACCGACGTCGGCGGGCTCAACGACAAGGGCTTCAACGCGCTCGCGGCCAAGGGCCTCGCCCAGGCCAAGAAGACGCACGGCGTCGGCGGCCGGGTGTACATCTCGAAGACCGCGGCCGATTACATCCCGAACCTCTCCACGGCGGCCCGTCAGGGTCACCAGCTCGTGATCGCCAACGGCTTCCTGATGGGTGACGCGGTCGCGGCCGTGGCCAGGCGGTTCCCGGACACGAGCTTCGCGATCATCGACTTCCCCTGGGTCGCCCTCAAGGGCAAGCCGAAGAACGTTCGCGGGCTCGTCTTCAAGGAGGCCGAGGCCGGCTACCTCGCGGGTGTCGCCGCGGCGACCGTCGCGAAGGGCTCGCCCGTGAGCTCGGTCGGCGGCCAGGCGGTTCCGGCCGTCGTCGCGTTCCTCGCCGGGTACAAGGCGGGCGCGAAGAAGACCGCCGCGGCCACGAACGTCCTCTCCGGCTACTCGGAGGACTTCGTCGACCAGGCGAAGTGCAAGGAGCTCGCGCTCAACCAGATCGCGGCCGGCTCCAAGGTCGTCTTCGCTGCGGCCGGCGGCTGCGGCCTCGGCGCCCTCCAGGCGGCGAAGGAGCAGAACGCGTGGGCGATCGGCGTCGACGCCGACCAGGCCTACCTCGGTACCCACATCCTGACGAGCGCGACCAAGAAGGTCGACTTCGCGGTGTCCACGACCGCGGGTCAGATGGTCGACGAGAAGTTCAAGGGCGGGACCGACGGCGTCTTCACCGTCAAGAACGGCGGTGTCGGCTTCGGCAAGGTCAGCGTCAAGGCCCCGAATCGCGCGGCCCTGATCGCGAAGCTGACGGCGATCTCCAAGCAGATCGCCGCCGGCAAGGTCAAGGCCCCGGCCAAGTAGGGAACGGAACACAGCTCCACGCCGACGGGCGGGCTCGAGGGCCCGCCCGTCGCGTTTCTGCGACTGCCGGGGTGTCCGCTCCATAGAATCGCCCGGACGATGAGCGACCAGCGGACCGTCCTCGAGATGCGCGGGATCACGAAGCGGTTCCCCGGCATCGTCGCGAACGACGACGTCAGCTTCGACCTCCGCGAGGGCGAGGTGCACGCGCTGCTCGGCGAGAACGGCGCCGGCAAGTCGACGCTGATGAACATCCTCTACGGGCTGTACCACCCCGACGAGGGCGAGGTCCTGATCAAGGGCAAGCCGGTGCGGCTCGGCTCGCCGAGCGCCGCGATCGACGCGGGCGTCGGGATGGTCCACCAGCATTTCATGCTGATCCCGGTGATGACGGTCGCCGAGAACATCGTCCTCGCGTCGGAGCCGACCAGCAACGGCGTGCTCCTCGACTACGGGGCGGCCGTCGAGCGCGTCCGGGAGCTCTCGGAGCGCTTCGGGCTCGCCGTCGACCCCCGGCCCGGGTCGAGGACATCACCGTCGGGCAGCAGCAACGCGTCGAGATCCTGAAGGCGCTGTACCGCAACGCCGAGATCCTGGCGCTGGACGAGCCGACCGCAGTGCTGACGCCGCAGGAGGCGCGCGAGCTCTTCGAGATCATCAGGGGGCTCACCGAGCGCGGGACGTCGATCATCTTCATCAGCCACAAGCTCAACGAGGTCGCGGAGGTCGCCGACCGGATCACCGTGCTTCGGCGCGGAAAGCTGATCGAGACGCTGCCCGCAGCAGGCGCGACCGAGGAGAGCCTCGCGCGTCTGATGGTCGGGCGGGAGGTGCTGCTGCGGGTCGGCAAGACACCCGCGAACCCCGCCGAGGCGCTCCTCACGGTCGAGGGCCTGGACGTCGCCGACGACCGGGGCATCGAGAAGGTCAAGAACGTCTCGTTCGAGGTGCGCGCGGGCGAGATCGTCGGCATCGCGGGAATCGACGGCAACGGCCAGACGGAGCTGATCGACGCGATGACGGGGCTGCGGAGCGCGTCCGCGGGCACCGTCACCGTCGCCGACAGCGACGTCACCGGAGACGGCGTCCAGGAGCACTTCGACGCGGGGCTCGGGCACATCCCCGAGGACCGTCAGCGCCGCGGGCTCGTGCTGGAGTTCTCGATCGCCGAGAACATCGCGATCCACGACTATCGCAGCGCCCCCGACTCGCGGCTCGGCTGGCTCTTCCCGGGACAGCTCGTCGAGCGAGCCGGCCGCCTGATCCGCGAGTTCGACGTGCGCGGCGGCGGCCCGCAGGCGGCCGCAGGCGGGCTCTCGGGCGGGAACCAGCAGAAGGTCGTGCTCGCACGGGAGATCAACAGGAACCCCAGGGTGCTGATCGCGGCGCAGCCGACCCGCGGGCTCGACGTCGGCGCGATCGAGTTCGTGCACCGGCGCCTCGTCGAGGAGCGGGACGAGGGTCGCGGTGTCCTGCTCGTCTCGCTCGAGCTCGAGGAGATCCTCTCCCTCTCCGACCGGATCCTCGTGATCTACGAGGGGGAGATCGTCGGCGAGTTCCCGCCCACGGTGACCGAGGAGGAGCTCGGCGTCGCGATGACCGGCGGCGGGCGCGACAGGCAGCGCGCCGCGTGAGCGAGCCGCTGACCCCGTCGCCCGTGGACCCGTCCGGGCTCGGCCCCGAGGCTCGTCCGTCCTTCGCAGAGCGCTACGGCGTCGCCGCAGCGCGCGGAGGGCGTCCTCGCGCCGGTCCTGACGACGCTCCTCGCCTTCCTCGTCGGCGGCCTCGTCGTGCTCGTCACGACCGGCAAGAACCCGCTCACGACGTACAAGGCGATCTTCGAGGGCGCCGGGATGTCGTGGTTCTTCGAGGTCGGGAACTACGAGGTCGGGCTGCCGTTCAGCGACGCGAAGGTCTGGTTCCCGTGGAACGTCAACGACGCCGAGTCGTTCGCCGCAGCGAACCTGCAGCAGACGCTCATCGTCACGACGACGCTCATCCTCACCGGCCTCGCCGTCGCCTTCGCCTTCCGTTGCGGGATGTTCAACATCGGCGGGCAGGGGCAGTACATCGTCGGAAGCATCTGGGCCGTCTGGATCGGCTCGTCGTTCTCCGGGATGAACCCGTTTCTCCACATCCTGCTGGCCACGGTCATCGGGATGCTCGGAGGCGCGGTCTGGGCGGGGATCGCCGGCTTCCTGAAGGCGACGGTCGGCGCCCACGAGGTGATCTCGACGATCATGCTGAACTGGATCGCGATCTGGGTCGGGATCGTTCCTGTTCGGCCTGGGTGGGCCCCTCCAGAACGACACGCAGACGTCGGTCCCGATCTCGAACGACGTCGTCGAGGACACCTTTCTCCCGGTCTTCTGGGGCGATCCGCTGCTCCAGGGCCTCCACGTCGGCTTCTTCGTCGCGATCGGCGCCCTCGTCGTCTACTGGGCGCTCCTCAACCGCACGACGCTCGGCTACGGCGTCCGGGCGGTCGGATTCAACCCCGAGGCAGCGCGCTACGGCGGGATCAGCGTCGCTCGCAACTACTTCCTCGCGATGGCGATCTCCGGGGCGTTCGCGGGCCTCGCGGGCGCGATCGACATCCTCGGCTGGCAGCACCGGCTCTCGACGAGCGACATCCAGACCTCGGCGCTCGGGTTCACCGGGATCGCGGTCGCGCTCCTGGGGCGGAACACGGCGATCGGCGTGTTCTTCGCCGCCCTGCTCTTCGGCTCGCTCGTGACGGGGACGTCGACCCGCAACCTGGACCCCGAGATCTTCCAGCCCGAGCTCGCCTCGAACCTGACCCTCCTCATCCAGGGTCTCGTCGTCCTCTTCGTGGGCGCCGACATCATCGTCCTCTGGCTCCTGCGGCAGGCCCGGAGGCGCGCGTGACCAGCCTCGCCCTGCCACTCGCGGCTCGCGGGGCGAACGGCCTGCGCCGCGTCGCGTGGATCGGGATCGCGGTCGGGCTCGTCGCCGCCTGGATCGCCCTGCCGCCGGTCAGCATCCGGTCGTGGGTTCCGAGCCTCGTGCTGGCTCTCATCGCCGTCATGCTCGGGACGGGCGTGGCGATCCGCGGCGAGCGCCGGTTCGGAGGGTTCGCGATCGCCGCCGGCCTCCTCGGCTTCGGCCTCGCGTTCCTCGCGACGCTCTCGGGCATCGGGAAGCTCGAGAGCGTCGTCGTCTGGTCGGCGCTCTTCGCCGCGACTCTCCGGTTCGCGACTCCGCTGGCCTTCGCGGCGCTCGGCGGCCTCTTCTCGGAGCGATCCGGCGTCGTGAACATCGGTCTCGAGGGGATGATGCTGATGGGCGCGTTCTTCGGGATCATGGGCGCCGACAAGACCGGCTCGTGGTGGCTCGGCCTCCTGATCGGGATCGCGGCGGGCGGCGCGGCCGGGCTGGTGCACGCCTTCTTCTCGATCCACCTGCAGGCGGACCAGATCGTCGGCGGGACGGCGATCAACTTCCTCGCTGTGGGTCTCACCGGCTACCTCTTCATCGACATCTACGGCACGGAGGGCACGCCGAGCGACATCCCGAGCATCCCGAACGTGAGGCTCGCCTTCCTGGACGACGTGCCGTTCGTCGGCGAGATCTTCGGGCAGCTGAACCTCATGATCTGGATCGCGATCGTTCTCGTGCCGCTCACGTGGCTCGTGATGTTCAAGACGCCTGTCGGCCTGCGGATCCGGGCGTGCGGCGAGCACCCGCGGGCAGCGGACACGGTCGGGATCGACGTCTATGCGATCCGGTACGGCGCCGTCGTCGTCTCGGGGATGCTGGCGGCGGCAGGCGGCGCGTACCTCTCGATCGGCTTCGTCAACTCGTTCAACGAGAGCATGACCGCCGGTCGCGGCTTCATCGCCCTCGCGGCCCTGATCTTCGGGAGCTGGCGCCCGTTCGGGGCCGCCGCCGCGTGCCTCCTGTTCGGCTTCTCGAGCGCGCTCGCGCAGCGGCTCCCCGAGTACTCCCAGTCTGCGTCGGTCCTCTTCCAGGCGCTCCCGTACGTCCTCACCCTGATCGCCGTCGCCGGCGTCATCGGACGCTCGATCCCACCCGCAGCCGTTGGTCGTCCCTACCGCAAGCAGTAGCGCGCAGTCCGGCAACGGCCGGGCCGTCGCATCCGTGCTCGTCGGCGTCCTCGCCGTCGCGACGATGCCCGCGGCGGTGCTCGCGACCCGCTACTCGGAGTCGTACGACCTCCTCCACGCGGGCTTCGCGATCCCGGTCGGGGTCGTCCTCGGAGCACTCGCGATCCACCTCGGCCGCCGCGCCCTGCGCCACGACGACGTCCGCCTCGGTCGCGCCGGAGGCCGGCGCCTCGCGGGCGTGGGGCGGGGGCTCGGCGTGCTCGGGCTCGCCCTCGCGGCGACCGCCCTCGTCGCGCTCGCGGTGTACGAGCTCCTGACCTACCTCGGCGAGCGGTAGCCGCCGTCCCGCCACGGTCGTAGGCGCGAGAAATACCTCGCTCCTACCGTGGAGTCGCGATCCACCTCCGGCGGATCGCGACTACACTGGCCCGGCGATGTTCGAGATCGGCTCGAGCCTGCGCGAGGCCCGCACGCGGCAGGGTCTCGACTTCGACGAGATGGAGGCGCGCACGAAGGTGCGCGCGAAGTACTTGCGCCACCTCGAGGACGAGCGCTTCGACCAGCTGCCCGGTCACACATACACCAAGGGCTTTCTCCACGTGTACGCCGACGCGCTCGGGCTCGACGGGCGGCTCTACGTCGAGGAGTACAACTCCCGGTACGTCGCCGACGACGACGACGCGTCGCCACGGCTCCCGCGCGTCCCTCCTCATCGGAGTCGCGCCCGCCGGCGTCGCGAGTCGGGCACGGTGGGCATCGCCCTCGCGGCGATCCTCGCGGTGACGGCCCTCGTGATCGCCGCCTGGCGGTTCGGTGGGCCCGAGACGCCTCGCGTCGAGGGGGTCAACGCCTCGACGGCCTCCACGACCTTCCGGCCCACGCTGCAACGCGTGTCGCTGTCGGTGCGCGCCGTGAGAGGCCCGTCCTTCATGGAGGTCCGGGCAGGCTCGGCGGCGGGCGAGCCGCTCTACACCGGGACGCTCGAGAAGGGGCAGCTCCAGAAGTTCACGAAGAAGGCGCTCTACCTCGCGATCGCCCGGCCGGGCAACGTCGTGGTGAAGGTCGACGGCAAGCCGTTCACGCTGCCTCGCGGCCGGGGCGTGACGATCGCCGGGGCGACAGCCGTCACCGGGTGAGCCGTCCCCGCGCGGCGATCGTCGTGACGGGCAGCGAGCTAGTTCGCGGGGAGCGAGACGACCGGAACGGCCCGTTCTACGCGCGCGAGGCACTGTCGCTGGGGCTGACGCCCGAGCGAATCATGATCGTCGGGGACGATCCGGGCGACCTCGAGGCAGCGCTGCGCGCCGCGTCGGAAGCAGACGTCTGCCTCGTCTCGGGCGGGCTCGGGCCGACGCACGACGACCGCACGGTCGAGCTCGTGGCCCGGGTCGCAGGCGCCGGGCTGCGTGTCGACCACGGGCTCGAGGCGAAGATCGAGGCCGTCTCGCGGTCGATCGCCGAGCGACTCGGCCGGCCCTATGCGGACTTCACGGCGGGCGTCGCCAAGCAAGCGACGATTCCGGAAGGCGCCGAGGTGATCGGGGTGGCCGGCACCGCACCCGGTCTCGTGCTCGAAGGCGCAGGATGCGTCTACGTCGTCCTGCCGGGCCCGCCGAGCGAGCTCCGCCGGCTCTGGCCCGCGGCCGTGACGAGCGACGCCATGCGGGCCGTGCTGTCGCGCACGCGCGCGCCGGGCCGGCGCGTCCTTCGGTTCTTCGGCGCGAGCGAGTCCGCTGTCGCCCGTGCTCTGGCCGATGCGGGTGGGGACGGCGACGGCGTCGAGGCGACGATCTGCGCGCGCGACTTCGAGATCCACGTCGATCTCGTCGTCGAGCCCGGGTCGGAGGAGCGGGGGCAGGCCCTCTCGGACGCCCTGCGTGCGCCGCTCCGGCAGTACCTCTTCTCGGAGGACGAACGGTCGGTCACGGAGCTCGTGCTCGAGCTCTGCCGGTCGCGCGGCCTCCGCGTCGCGACCGCCGAGTCGTGTACGGGCGGGATGATCGCGGCACGCCTCACCGACGTCGCCGGGTCGAGCGACGTCGTGCGTCGGTGGCGTCGTCGCCTACGGGAACGAGGTGAAGACGGGCGCCCTCGGCGTCCCGGCGGCGCTCCTCGAGGAGCACGGCGCGGTCTCGGCCGAGGTGGCGGCCGCGATGGCCCACGGGGCGCGCGAGCGGCTCGGTGCCGACGTGGGAATCGCCGTCACCGGGGTCGCCGGCCCGGGCGGTGGGACACCCGAGAAGCCGGTCGGGCTCGTGCACTACCACGTCGCCTCCCCGGACGGCGAGGAGCGGGCCGAGTTCTCCCTGCCCGGCGACCGGGGCACCATCAGGGCTCGTGCCACCGTCGCCGCTTTGCACCTCGCGCGCCGACACCTGACACGAAGCCGGCACGAAGACGTATGACCTCAGCGGGTAGCGTCGGGGGCGATGAGCGGCTCCGGCTCTTCCTCGCGCTCCGGCTCCCCGACGCGACGCTCGACGCCCTCACCGCGTGGCAGGCGGCACACCTCCACGACGGCCGTGTCGTCCCGCGGGAGCATCTCCACGTCACGCTCGCGTTCCTCGGCGCGCGGCCTGCATCCGAGCTTCCATCCATCGTCGCCGCGCTGCGGACGACCGCGGGCGCGGCCGAGCGACTCGCCTTCTCGCCCGCTCGCTGGCGCGAGACGCACTCCGTCGGCATGGTCGTGCTCGCGGACGCGGACGATGCCGCCGCCCGGCTGGCGCGGGCGCTTCACGCCCGGCTCGAGGCGCTGGGCGTCTACGAGCCCGAGTCGCGGCCGTGGCTCCCGCACCTCACCGTGCTCCGCTTCCGCGAGCGTCCCCGGCTCGAGCCGCCGCTCCCGGAGACGGGAACATTCGTTCCGTCCGATGCCGCTGCTTTCCTTTCTCGACTGCACCCGACCGGAGCCCGGTACGAGGTGCTCGAACGCGTCTCGTTGACTCAGGGAGGTTGAATCGCATGAACCGGGAGGAAGCGCTCGACGTCGCGCTCGGCCACATCGAGCGACAGTTCGGCAAGGGCTCGGTGATGCGCATGAGCGACGCCGCCCAGGTCTCGGTCGGAGCGGTGTCGACGGGCTCGCTCTCGCTCGATATTGCCCTCGGGATCGGCGGCTTGCCGCGTGGACGCGTCGTCGAGGTCTTCGGCCCCGAGTCCTCGGGCAAGACGACGCTCGTCTACCACGCCATCGCGGAGGCGCAGCGTCGCGGCGGGATCTGCGCGTTCATCGACGCGGAGCACGCGATGGACCCGACGTACGCGCGGCGGATCGGCGTGAACATCGACGAGCTGCTCGTCTCGCAGCCCGACACCGGCGAGCAGGCGCTCGAGATCGCGGAGCTGCTGATCCGCTCCGGTGCGGTCGACATCGTGTCGGTCGACTCCGTGGCCGCCCTCACGCCGAAGGCCGAGATCGAGGGCGAGATGGGAGACAGCCACGTCGGGCTCCAGGCGCGCCTCATGAGCCAGGCGCTGCGGAAGCTCGCGGGGACGCTGAACCGCACCGACACGATCTGCATCTTCACCAACCAGCTCCGCGAGAAGATCGGCGTCATGTTCGGCTCGCCGGAGACGACCTCGGGTGGCCGTGCGCTCAAGTTCTATGCATCGGTGCGGCTCGACATCCGACGCATCGAGACGCTCAAGGAGGGCACCGAGGCGATCGGGAACCGGGTGCGCGTCAAGGTCGTGAAGAACAAGGTGGCGCCGCCGTTCAAGCAGGCGGAGTTCGACATCATCTACGGGTCGGGCATCTCGTGGGAGGGCTCCGTGCTCGACGTCGGGCTCGAGCGGAAGATCGTTGCGAAGTCGGGTTCGTACTTCTCCTTCGGCGACGAGCGGCTCGGCCAGGGCCGTCAGAATGCGACGGCGTTCCTCCAGGAGAACCCCGATCTCGTGCAGGAGATCCTGTCCCGGATCCAGGCCGAGGCCGGGCCGGAGCAGGTGGTGTCCGCCCGCCTCCTGCCCCGGACGAGCGAGGCCCCCACGGAGGCCATACCCGTCGCCGACGAGGTGCCGGCGGAAGTCGGAGCGGGCTGAGGGAGTCGTCCGTGCCCGCCGTCACGGCGCTCCGCGCGCGCGGCCGGCGGGTCTCGATCGAGCTCGACGGGGTGCCCTGGAGGTCGGTCCCCGAAGCTGCCGTCGTCGAAGCCGGGCTCACCGTCGGCACGGAGCTCGACCGGGTGCGGGCGCGCTCCCTCGGGAGGGCGCTGCGCAGGCACGCGGCCCGCGACGCGGCCGTTCGCGCCCTCGCGCGGCGCGACCATTCCCGGGCCTCGCTCGCCTCGCGGCTCGAGCGTGCGGGCACACGAGCGGCCGATCGTCAGGACGCGCTGGAGGCGGCAACGCGGGCCGGGCTCGTCGACGACGCGCGCTTCGCCGTCGCGCGCGCACAGGACGCTCGCCGCCCGCGGCGCGGGCGATCTCTACGTGTTGGACGACCTGCGTCGCCATGGAATCGAGGGGGAGATCGCTCGGGCGGCTCTCGCCACGATCGACCCGGAACCGGTGCGCGCGGCCGTCGTCGTCCACGAACGCGGTACCGGCGTCCGCACTCTGCGGTATCTCGCGTCGCGGGGATTCTCGGAGGACTCGCTCGAAGGGCTCGTTGCGGATCTCGAGCCGGGAGCGCTAGGATGACGGAGCTTCATCCGACATTTCCCTGCATTCCTGGATTTCCCGAACCGTTGCGACCAGTGACCCTCGTGTCGAACACCGACCTCTCGACCCAGCCCCCACGCGCTGCGTGCGCGGCAGGAGGCCGCGCCGGCCTAGAGCCACGCACCAGCGGACCCGGAGACCGCCCGAACGTCGGGGTGTGCCGGATGTGAGCAGCCGCGGCGCCGCCGCGGACACGACCAGCCCTCCGGGAGGAGTGGAGATGCTCACGGTGATCGCGGTGCTCGTCGGACTCGGGGTCGGTGCAGCCGGCACCGCGGCCTGGTTGCGCTCGTCGAGCTCGTCGGCGGTGCATCGCAGCGAGGAGGAACGGCGCCGGATCCTCACCGACGCCGAGCGCGAGGCCGAGACGGTTCGCCGGGAGGCTCAGGTCGAGGCGCGCGAGCTCGCCGTGCGGCTCCGAGCCGAGGCCGAGAGCGACGTTCAGGACCGGCGCGTCGAGATGGCGAAGGTCGAGGAGCGCGTCGCGCAACGTGAAGGGGAACTGGAGCACAAGTCTCTCGAGCTGACCCGCCGCGAGCAGGGGATCGGCGACCGTGAGGTGCATCTCAAGCAACTCCAGGACGAGCTGAAGGTCGCTCGCGACGATTCCATGCGGGAGCTCGAGCGCGTCTCGACCATGACGCTCGGCGAGGCGAAGACGGCGATGTTCGAGCGCTCGCTGGATCTCGTCCGGCACGAGCTCGAGCGATCCGTCCGACAGATGGAGGAAGAGGCGCGCACCGAGGCACGGCGCCGCGCGCGCGCGCTCGTGGCCGACGCGCTCCAGCGCGTAGCAGCGAGCCACACCGCCGAGACCACCGTGAGCGTCGTCGAGCTCGCGAGCGACGACATGAAGGGACGGATCATCGGCCGCGAGGGCCGGAACATCCGCGCGCTGGAGCACCTGACGGGCGTCGATTTCATCGTCGACGACACGCCGCACGCCGTCGTGCTCTCGTCCTTCGACGGGATCCGGCGCGAGGTGGCGAAGCTGACGCTCGAGAAGCTGATGGAGGACGGCCGCATCCATCCGGCGCGCATCGAGGAGATGTACTACCTCTCCAAGACGGAGCTCGACGAGCAGATCCACCAGGCGGGCGCACAGGCCGTGTTCGAGGCGAACTGCGGCGAGTTCAGCGAGGAGCTCGTCACGGTGCTCGGTCGGCTTCGCTACCGGACGAGCTACGGCCAGAACGTGCTCAAGCACACGCTCGAGGTCGTGCACCTGGCCGGGATCATGGCTGCCGAGCTCGGCGCGGGCGTCAAGACCGCGAAGCGGGCCGCCCTGCTCCACGACATCGGCAAGGCGATGACGCATGAGGTGGAGGGCTCGCATGCGATCGTGTCGGCCCAGCTCGCGCGACGCCACGGGGAGACCGACGGCGTCGTCCACGCGATCGAATCGCACCACCACGAAGTGCAGCCGCAGACGGTCGAGGCCGTCCTGCTCATCACGGCCGACGCCATCTCGGCGTCGCGTCCCGGCGCGCGGGGCGAGAGCCTCGAGCACTACATCAAGCGGCTTGCGGCGCTCGAGGAGATCGCCACGGCGAAGCCCGGCGTCGCAAAGGCCTACGCGCTCCAGGCGGGACGCGAGATCCGCGTGATCGTGGAGCCGAGCGAGGTCGACGACGAGGGCACCGCGCTCCTCTCCTACGAGATCGCACGCCAGATCGAGGACCAGCTCGAGTACCCGGGCCAGGTCAAGGTCACCGTGATCCGCGAGTCGCGCGCCGTCGAGGTGGCGAAATAGCGCTGCCGACCGGACGCTTCGCAGTCACGGGCCGGGCGAGCGCCCGAGCCGGCCGCTCCTCCTACAATGGCCGGTCCATGAGGCGCTACACCGTGACGACGTTCGGGTGTCAGATGAACGCCCACGACTCGGAGCGGATCAAGGGCATGCTCGAGACGCTTGGGCTGGGGGAGACGAGCGAACCCGAGGACGCCGACGTCCTCGTCTTCAACACCTGCACGATCCGCGAGAAGCCCGATACGAAGCTCGCGGCGTACCTCGGGGAGGCTGCCGCGCGGAAGCGGCGGCAACCCGGATCTCGTAGTCGCGGTCGGCGGCTGCTACGCGGAGGCCCAGCGGGAGCGGATCTTCGAGCTCTATCCCTTCGTCGACGTCGCGTTCGGGCCGGGCTCGATCCCGCATCTCGGCGAGTGGATCGAGGCGGGCGGATACGCGGTTCCTCGCGGGCGGTTCGGCACCCACGACACCTTCGCGGCGACGCTTCCGATGCACCGCGAGCGCCGCTTCAGCGCCTGGGTACAGGTTTCGATGGGCTGCAACTCGAAGTGCGCCTACTGCATCGTTCCGGCGGTTCGAGGCAAGGAGCAGAGTCGCCGCCCGGGGGAGATCGTCGCCGAGGTCGAGGCGTTGGCGCGCGACGGCGTCAAGGAGATCACGCTGCTCGGCCAGAACGTCAACTCGTGGGGACGCGACCTGGCTCCGGCGCTTCGCA
The DNA here is from genome assembly GCA_963734045.1 of uncultured Actinomycetes bacterium. Lineage (GTDB taxonomy): Bacteria > Actinomycetota > Thermoleophilia > Gaiellales > Gaiellaceae > Gaiella. Next base: position 707,529 of record CAVTFU010000010.1, read on the forward strand.
CCGAGTTCGGTGAGCTGTTGCGCGCCTGCGACGCCGTGCAGGGCATCGAGCGGATCCGGTTCACGAGCCCGCACCCCAAGGACTTCCGAGAGCCGGTCATCGAGGCACTCGCGGACTGCGATGCCGTGTGCGAGCAGGTGCATCTGCCGCTGCAGTCGGGATCGACGCGCCTCCTCAAGGCCATGCGGCGGACGTACACGCGAGACCGGTACGTCGCGCCTCGCCTCGCGACTGCGGGACGCGATTCCGGATCTCGCGCTCGGCACCGACGTCATCGTGGGCTTTCCCGGCGAGACCGAGGCAGACTTTCGGGAGACACTCGAGGTCGTCGAGGAGGTCGGCTTCGAGAGCGCCTTCACGTTCGTCTACTCGCCGCGCGCGGGAACGGAGGCCGCTGCAATGCCCGGGCAGGTCGACGAGGCGCTCAAGCGGGAGCGAATGGAGCGGCTGGTCGAGGTCGTGCAGCGGGGCGCGGCGGCGCGGAACGCGGCTCGCGTCGGGCTCGTCGAGGAGGTCCTCGTGGAAGGGCCGAGCCGAACCGAGCCCGCCCTGCTGCGTGGCCGGACGCGACGCAACACGACGGTGAACTTCGTCGGCTCCGCCGCTCCGGGCGATCTCGTAGACGTGGAGATCGAAGGCTCGACGTCGACGACCCTCCGCGGTCGGGAGCGGTCGCTGGTCGCGGCGTAGGGCCCGCGCGCGTGGGGAACGATCGGCACGCTCTTGCGTGCGTTCCGTGACACACCCGTCGAGAAACGCGCGATAGGCTCAACTCGTGGGGAGGAGGTCGGTGGCCCAGGACTGGACCGCCGCGGACATGGCCGAATCGGACAGCCCCGCCACGGCAGAGGGTGGGGCCGGCGGCACCGACGCGGCGACGGCCGGCCCGCCCAACGTCCTCGATGTCTCCGACGTCGCACGCGAGGGTGCCGACACCATCGAGGTCGTCGCGATCTTCGGTCCGACGGCCTCCGGCAAGACGGCCGTCGCGGAGCGCGTCGCCGACCGCCTCGGCACCGAGGTCGTCTCGGCCGACGCCATGCAGGTCTACCGCGGGCTTCCCATCCTCACGAACCAGCCGCAGCGGCCGACGCGCCTCGTTGGGATTCGGTCGCTTTCGGAGGAGATGACGCTGGGCGCCTTCGCTGCGCTCGCTCACACCGCGATCGACGAGCTCGTCGCCCTGAACGGCACGGCCGTCGTCGCAGGCGGGACGGGCCTCTACCTTCGCGCCGCGCTCGCGGACCTCAACATCCCTCCGTCCGCGCCACCGGCGCTCCGCGAACAGGTGGAGCGGGAAGTCGATCGCGATCGGACGGCGGCGCATGCCGCGTCTGGCGGAGATCGACCCGGCCGCAGCAGACATGGTTCACCCGAACGATCGCCAGCGTCTCGTTCGGGCGTTGGAGCTCGCGGACAGCGGCGGCTCACTTGTGGCGGGAGAGAACCGGCTGTGGGCCACGACGGTGCGTCGACCGACGCTCGTCGGGGGCCTCGAGGTCCCCGCCGCGCTGCTGGAGGCCCGCATCCGCGCTCGCACCGAGGAGATGTTCGCGCGCGGCGTCGGCGCGGAGGTCGAGGCCGCGCTCGCCGGTTCCGTCTCCCGCACCGCTGTCACGTCGCTCGGCCTCCGCGAGATCGCGGAGCTGGAACCCGAGGCGGCGCTCGAGCGGATTGTCGTACGGACACGGCGTTACGCGGCATACCAGCGGAAGTGGATGCGGCGGATGCCGAGCCTGGTGACGCTCGACGGCACCCGGGATCCCGACGACCTCGCGACGGAGATCGTCTCCAGGGTAGGCCGGTAGCCTCAGGCGGGATGCGGTTCGAGAAGTGGCATGCCCTGGGAAACGCGTACCTCCTCGTCGCGGACGAGCCCGATGGTCTCACCGAGGCGCGCGTGCAACGTCTGTGCGACACGCGGACGGGCATCGGTGCCGACGGAGTCCTCGAGATCCTCGGACGCGATGGCGACCGTGCGTCGGTCCTGATCTGGAACCCCGACGGCTCGACGGCGGAGCTCTCGGGGAACGGCACGAGGATCGCCGCGGCGTGGCTCCTCCGCGAGGCCGGTTCGCAGGCGGTCGAGATCGACACTGCCGGCCGGGTCGTCCGCGCGACGCGCACGACGACCGATGGCATCGTGCGGCAGGAACTCGGCAAGGCCGTCGTCGGCGCCGACGAGCGCCTCGACGTGGCCGGCGAGCAGTTCTCGGTCGTCCCGGTCGACGTGGGCAACCCGCATGCCGTCGTCCTCCGCGACGTCCTGTCGCGCGACGAGCTGCTTCGGCTCGGGCCCGCGATCGAGCGACACCCGCGCTTTCCTCGGCGGACCAACGTCCAGCTCGCACGCCCGGAGTCGACCGGCGTCGTCCATGTGCTCGTCTGGGAGCGGGGAGCGGGGGAGACAGCCGCCTCCGGCTCGTCCGCAGCCGCCGTCGCAGCGGCGGCTGTCGCTCGTGGCTGGTGTGACAGCCCCGTTCGGGTGTCGATGCCCGGCGGCGTGCTCCGCGTCTGGATGGACGGCGCGTCGGCGACGCTCGAGGGCCCGGCAGAGCACATCTGCACGGGCGAGACGACGCTCTAGACGGCGATCTCGAACTCGCGCAGCACGTCGTTCAAGCTGAGCCGCTCGTCGTGCGACTCGCGTCTCCAGCCGATGATCAGGGCACAGTCGAGCTGGTAGGTGCCCGCCGGGAAGACTCGCGGGCGTGTCCCGGGAACGACGACGGCCCGCGGCGGGACGACCCCGCGGTGCTCCACGGGCTCGGGTCCGGTGACGTCGATGATCGGCACACTCGCGGTGAGGGACACGTTTGCCGAGAGCACGGCACCTGCACCGACTCGCACGCCCTCCGTGACGATGCAGCGCGAGCCGAGGAACGCGCCGTCCTCGACGATCACGGGAGCGGCCTGGGGCGGCTCGAGCACGCCGCCGATCCCGACGCCTCCGGCAAGGTGCACGTCGGCCCCGATCTGGGCGCACGACCCGACGGTCGCCCACGTGTCGACCATCGTGCGAGGCCCGACCCAGGCGCCGATGTTGACGTAGCCGGGCATCAGGACGACGCCCTCGGAGAGAAACGCTCCGTACCGGGCGACACCGGGTGGCACGACCCGGACACCGAGTGCGGGATCGACCCGCTTGACCGGGATCTTGTCGAGGTAGCGGAGACCCCCGACGTCCAGCGGCTCGACCTTGCGCAGCCGGAAGTAGAGGAGGATCGCCTTCTTTGCCCATTCGTTCACGACCCACCCGTCGGGGCCGGGCTCGGCGACCCGGAGGACGCCGCGGTCGAGGAGGTCGATCGCCTCCTCGACGGGCTCCGCCTCGACCTCGCCCCGCTCCCAGAGGCCCTCGATCGTCTCCCGCAGAGTCATCGAAGGACATCCTCCAGGATCGACGCCGCCCTGACGCACGCCTCCTCGCCGGGAACGAGCGCGTAGCGGACGTAGCCTTCCCCGGAAGGGCCGAGATACCCACCGGGCGCGACCACGATGCCGTGCTCGAGAAGCTCCGTCGCATGCTCCTCCGAGGACTTGCCGTCGGGCACCGCGATCCAGAGGTACATCGTCGCCGGCCCACCGGCGTCTCGCAAGCCGCACGTTCCGAGCGCCCCGAGGAGGATCGCGCGCTTGCGCGCGTATGTGTCACGGGCGCGCACCACGTGCGCCTCGTCTCCCCAGGCGACGACCGACGCTCTCTGGACGAACTCCTGTGGTGCCGTCCCGATGTTCGGACGGAACTGCCGCAAGCCTGTGATCAGCTCGGGATCGCCGGCGACGAACCCGCTCCGGAACCCGGTCATGGAGGAGCGTTTCGACAGGGTGTTGAATGCGACGACGTTCGTCCAGTCGTCGATCTGGAGGACGGACGGCGGAGGCTCGTCGAACCAGAGCTCGGTGTACGCCTCGTCGCACGCGAGGACGAATCCGTGCTCGCGGGCCAGTCCGGCAAGCGTCTCGAGAAAGGGCAGCGGCGCGACCGCGCCGGTCGGGTTGTTGGGAGAATTGAGCCAGACGAGCGCAGCCCGCCGCCATTCCGAGCCCGGGACGGCATCGAGGTCCGGGAGGAAGCCGTTCTCCTCGCGGAGCGGCAGCTCGAGGACGCGGGCGCCGGCGAACGCCGCGCCGCGCGCTTGCACCGGGTAGCCGGGCTCCGTGACGACCACCGTGTCACGCCCGCCGGGCACGTCGAGGACAACCTGCACGAAGGAGTAGATCGCCTCCTTGGACCCCAGGGTGGGGATGACGTGACGCTCGGGATCGAGCTCGACGCCGAAGCGGCGTTCGACCCACGCCGTCACGGCCTCCCGAAGCTCGGGGAGACCGGCAGCCGCCGGATACCCCATGCGCTCGCGAACCCCGTCGCGAAGCGCCTGGAGGATCGCCGGATCGGTGGGCTCGGTCGGGTCACCCATTCCGAAGTCGATGACCTCGAGGCCGCGCGCGCGGCGTTCGGCGACTGCCTGGTTGAGGCGGACGAACGGGTACGTCGCCTGCGAAAGGAGCGTCGGCGAGAGCGGCACGGCCCGACGTTAGACGGCCAGCGCGCGGAGCGCGACGTACGCCTGCTCGAGGGCAACGATCTCGACGAGCTCGTCGCGATGGTGCGCGTACCGCGTCGCCCCCGGGCCGAAGTTGACCGCGGCGATGCCGCGCGCCGTGAAGTCGGCCACGTTCGTCCACGCCTGCTTCGGCTCGACGGCGAAGCCGCCCGACGCCTGGAGCGCCCTCACGAGCGGGGCATCGACGACGACATCGCCCGGCGGCGAGTTCCCGACGATCTCGACCGTCGTGTCCGTGGGGAGAAGCGTGCGGAGAAGCTCCTCCGCACCGAGTGGCGTCCGGTCGGGTGGATAACGCAGGTTGACCGTTGCCACCGCCGTGTCCGGCACGACGTTGTCGGCGATGCCGCCCTCGAGCCTCGTCACCGAGACGACCTCGAAGAACGGCAGGCCGTCGATCGTCGCCTCGCGCCGCTCTCGGGACGCCACGGCTGCGAGCCCCTCGATCGCCCGGTGGAGCGCGTTGTCCGCGAGCCAGGGGCGCGCCGAGTGCCCACTGACGCCGTGGAAGGTGACGCGCGCGGAGAGGTTTCCGACACAGCCGGCCTGGATCGTCAGGTCGGTGGGCTCCAGCAGGATCGCCAGATCGGCCTCGCGGACGAGCGGTGACGCGTCGAAGAGCGCCGGCAGGGGATTGTGCTGCGGCGGGAGCTCCTCGCGGCCGAAGAGGAGCAGCGCCACGTCGACGGGGCCCGGTTCGCCGGGCGCCAGGTCGCGCACGAGCTCGAGCGCCACGGCGACGCCGCCCTTCATGTCGCTCGCACCGCAACCGTGCACCGCGCCGTCCTCGATACGGCCTGGCACGTTGCCCTGTGCCGGAACCGTGTCGTAGTGGCCGGCGAGCACGAGCGAGCGGCGCGTCGAGGCGCCGCTCGCGGGCCCACAGGAACGCCTCGTCCCCCTCGTAGACGGCGACGAACGGCGGGGGCACCAGGGAGCGCAGCAGGTCGCGCACCTCCGCCTCGTGGCGGCTCTCCGACGGCACATCTACGAGCTCGAGCGTGCGCCGGGCGAGCCGGTCGGCGAGAGTGGCCATGTGCGGCGAGCGTAACCGCTCCCGGGAGCGGGGCATACTTCCGCTCATGGCGAGAGCGGACGCGGAGCGGGCGCTCGGGCCCGAGCCCGAGCGTGGACTGCTCCTGGCGGTGCTTCCCAAGGGCGCCGACGACGAGGACGAGCTGGACGAGCTCCGCGAGCTCGCGCGCGCGGCAGGCGTCAATCCCGTCGCGCACCTCGTACAGCATCGCTCGCAGCCCGACCCTCGCAGCTACGTCGGCCGCGGCAAGCTGAAGGAGCTCGAGGCCGCCTACGGCGAGCACGGCGCCGAGGTCCTGATCGTCGACGACGAGCTCCAGCCCACACAGCAGCGGGTGCTCGAGGACGCGCTGTCGGCGCGTGTCGTCGACCGCACCCAGCTGATCCTCGACATCTTCGCTCAGCACGCGCGCTCGGCCGAAGGGAAGCTCCAGGTCGAGCTCGCCCAGCTCGAGTACAACCTCCCCCGCATGCGCGGGATGTGGAAGCACCTGGAACGTCTGGCGGGCGGCGGCGGCACCGCCCAGGTGGGCGGGGGCGTCGGCACGCGCGGCCCCGGCGAGTCGCAGCTCGAGACGGACCGGCGGCTGGCGAACCGCCGCATCACCCAGCTCCGCCGGCGGCTCCGGGAGCTTCGGTCGCATCGCTCGACCCGGAGGAAGGCGCGGACGCTGGCCGGGACGCCGACCGTGGCGCTCGCCGGTTACACGAACGTCGGCAAGTCGACGCTGCTCAACGCGCTGACGGGGGCCAACGTGTCCGTCGAGAACCGCCTCTTCGAGACGCTCGATCCGACGACGCGCGGGTTCGAGCACGAGGGGAAGCGCTACCTCGTGACGGACACCGTCGGCTTCATCCGGAGGCTGCCGACCCAGCTCGTCGAAGGATTCGCCTCGACGCTCGAGGAGACGCTCGTCGCAGATCTCGTCCTCCACGTCGTCGACGCGTCCCTGGCGGACGACGTGCTCGCGGGGCAGATCCGCTCCGTCGAGTCCGTCCTCGCCGAGATCGGCGCCGGCGAGGTGCCGGTGGAGCTGGTCCTGAACAAGGTCGACCGGCTCGACGCCGTCGCCCGCCAGCGGATCGCCAACCGGTTTCCCGGGACGCTCGCCGTCTCGGCGGTCACCGGAGAAGGGCTGGAGGAGCTGCAGTCGAGCTATCGCGGGGCGGTTCGCCGATCGCTTCGACGACGTTCGGCTGCTCGTCCCGTACGAGGACGGACGTGTCCTTGCAGACCTGTACGCCCTCGGCGCACCGATCGACGAGCGGCGGGACACCGACGAGGGTGTCTTCGTGCGCGCGCGGTTGCCGCATCGCGACGTGCGCCGGTTCGCCGCGTACCTCGTCGCCGGGCTCGAGAGCGCATCGTCTGCGTGACCACCGTCTCGATCAAGCGGCTCCGGCCCGAGGCGAGAGTTCCCGACCAGGCGTACGAGGCCGACGCCGGGCTCGACCTGGCGGCCTGCGACCGCGTCGAGATCCTTCCGGGTCGCCGCGCGGTCATCGGGACGGGCCTTGCGGTCGCCATTCCGCCGGGGCATGCGGGGCTCGTCGTGCCGCGCTCAGGCCTTGCCGCGCGCCACGGGCTCGGAAAGGTGAACGCGCCCGGTCTGATCGACCCGGGCTACCGGGGCGAGGTGAAGGTGATCCTCCTCAACACGGATCGAGCGGAGTCGTTCGTCGTCGAGCCCGGGATGCGGATTGCACAGCTCGTGATCGTCGAGCTGCCGTCCGTCGAGCTGGTCGAGGTGGACGAGCTTCCTCCCAGCGAGCGAGGCGAGGGCGGGCTTGGCTCGTCCGGGGCGTAGGGGGTGCGGCCCGAGCCGAGGATCCGCGTCTCCGCGCTGCTCCGCTGGCACGGGTCGATCCTTCTCTGCCGTCACGAGAAGCGAGGGCAGGCGAACTGGCTCCTGCCCGGCGGCGGCCTTCGCAGCGGTGAGACGCTCGTCGAGGCGCTCCAACGGGAGCTGGCGGAGGAGACCGGGCTCGTCGGGGTGGACGCCGAGCTTCCGGTCGAGGGACCGGTGGCGATCGTCGAGTCGATCTCGCCCGAGCGGAGCCTCTGGTCGAAGCACGTGGTGCACGTGGTCTTCGCCGGCGAGCTCGACGGCTCGCTCGAGGACGTGACGTCGACGGACGAGGCCGTGCGCGGCCACCGCCTCTTCACGCGCGAGGAGCTGGACGGAGTCACGTTGCACCCACCGATCGCCAGGTTCCTGCAACGGTGGCAACCGGGCGACCCGTGCGTCTATCTCGGCGCCCGCTGGGCCCCGTAGCGCACGACGCTATCCCTACGCCGGGCGACCGCCCCGCTGGCGTGCGCGCTCGGCCGCGACCGCGTGCGCCTCGTGCTCGAGGTCGTCGGCAAGCGGCTCGAGGGGCTGCGGCTCAGACCGTGAGGCGTGCGCGAGCGCCCACGAGAGGAGCAGATCGGCGAGCCACGGATTCCGTGGGAGCAGCGGCCCGTGGAGGTACGTGCCGATCGCGCGGCCGACGCGGCAGCCCTCTTCTCCCGACGCTCCGTCGTTGCCGTACCCCGCCACGACACGGCCGAGCGGCTCGCTGCCGGGGTCGAGAAGCGTTCGTCCGGCATGGTTCTCGAAGCCTGCGATCGTTGCCTCGGGTTGTCCGGAGAGCGTGCTCCGGAGGAGGACGTCGCCGATCATGCGGCGCTCCCCGGCGACCGTCTCGTGCGGGAAGAGGCCCGCACCCTCCATCCAGGCTCCGTCGCGTCCGCGGTAGCCGCGGCCGAGGAGCTGGTAGCCGCCGCATACGGCGAGCAACGCGGCCCCGTCCTCCACGGTTGCCCGGAGAGCATGTCCGCGGCGCGCGAGATCGGGAGCGATCATCGCCTGCTCCCGATCCTGACCACCGCCGACGTAGTAGAGGTCGTGGCCGCCGGCTTCTAGCTCGGAGCCGAGCGTGATCGGATCGATGGCGAGGTCGTGGCCGCGAGCGGCGGCGCGACGCTCGAGCACCGCGATGTTGCCGCGGTCCGCGTAGATGTTGAGGTACTCCGGATAGAGATGGGCGACACGGATCTTCACCGAGCTGCCTCCCGCTCCCAGTAGGGCCGCGTGAAGCCGCGCTCCGTGACGATCGCGCGAAGGCGCAGCATCGCCGTGTACGTGGGGAGGACGACGAGCTGTCCCCCCGCGCCCGCGAGGTCGAGGCCGCGCTCGAGCGCCGCCTCGAGGTCGGGCACGACTTCGAGCCGTTCGCGCGGGAAGCCCGCGTAGGCGAAGCGGAGCGCGAGCTCGGCTGCGCGCGTGCCGCTCACGACGATCCGCCCGGCGCGCTCGAGGAGCGGCTCGAAGTCGACGTCCCAGATCCACGAGACGTCGCGGCCGTCGGCGATCTCGTCGTTCAGCGCGATCATCAGCGCGTCCGGCACGTCGCCGTCCTCGAGCGTCCTGATCACCTCGTTGGCGCCGGCCGGGTTCTTCACCAGCAGGAAGAGCGCCGACCGGTCGCCGGCTTCGACCCGCTCGAACCGCCCGAACGCGGCGCGGAACCGCTCCAGGCCGGCGGCGACGTCGTCGACCGCGGCGCCGAGGCCGATCGCGATCGTCGCCGCGGCAAGCGCGTTGTAGACGTTGTAGAGGCCCGGAACGGCGAGCCGAACGGGGACGCTGCCGCTCGGCGCGTCGAGCGTGAACGAGACACCGTCCAGCCCATCAGGCTCGATCGATCGCGCCGAAACGTCGAGCCTGGGCCGCCCGTGGCCGCAGGCGTCGCAGCGGTAGTCGCCCAGATGCCCGACGTAGACGGCCTCGTAGCGGTACGGGGCTCCGCAGCGAACGCAGTACTTCGAGTCGGATGCGTGCGGGAGCGCCGGCCTCGCGCGGTCGGGGTCGTCGATCCCGAAGCGCAACGAGGCTTCTCGACCCTCGGCGAGCGAGGCGACGAGCGGATCGTCTCCGTTCACGACGAGCGTCGCGTGCTCGGCGAGACCGGAGACGGCATGGCGCCACCGCTCGGCGATGTGCTCGAGCTCGCCGTACCTGTCGAGCTGGTCCCGGAAGAGGTTCGCGAGGCTCACGAGCCGGGGACGTGTCCGGCGCATGATCTCCGGGAGCGCGAATTCGTCGACCTCCAGCAGCCCGAGCCGCCCGTCACGGGCGTCGAGGAGCGTCGAGGTGACCCCGGACGCGAGATTCGCGCCTGAGTGGTTCCATGCGAGGCGGCGTGTAGGGGAGAGGATCGACGCAGCCATCGCGGCCGTCGTCGTCTTGCCGTTCGTCGCGGAGACGAGGGCGACGCCGTCCTCGAGTCGCCCGGCCAGCGCGTCGAGCGCCCCCGGATCGAGCTTCCACACGAGCTTGCCGGGCAGCGTCGTGCCGCCGCCGCGACCTGCCGCGCGGGACAGGGTCCCGACCAACCGGGCTGCGGAGGTCTCCAGCGAGAGGCGGGCACCCATCGGGCGAGACTACCGGGCATCCCGCGCTCTGCTCTTCTTGCAAACCGTCTCAGATGATCTAGTATGGTTGCATGGCAAGGCCTCGCCGGAGGCATCCGGCGCTCGAAGGGATCGACCGGCAGGCGCTCGCCGAGTTCCGTGCGGGTCTCCGTCGGCGGTACACGGACGACGAGATCCTCGCCGAGCTGCGCGCCTCGGCCGCGCGTCTCGGCCGCTCCCCGACGATGCGCGAGTTCGCCGCCGATTCCGGCGCGAGCGTCCACCCACAGACGGTCATCGAGCACTTCGGCACCTGGAACGCGGCGAAGCGGGCAGCCGGGCCTGACGCCGCGGCGGTTCATCAGCCGCGAGGAGCTGCTGGACCAGCTGCGCGAGCTGGGCGCCGAGCTGGGGCGCATCCCGACGGCACGGGATCTCGAAGAGCACCGCGGCCGGATGGCGTCGAAGTCGCTCGTGTGGCAGACGTTCGGCTCGCTGGCAGCGGCGCTCCGCGAGGCCGGGTTCGACGTCCCGGTCGGCGAGGAGCGCCTCGAGCGCGCGGTCGCAGACGGGGCGGTGCTTGCGCGCGAGCTCGGCCACCTGCCGAAGATGGCCGACTGGAAGGCGGCGCGCGCGCGAAACGCGACGCTCCTGTCGGAGTGGCAGGTCTACCGCATGGTCGACATCCAGCCCGGAACCTGGTCCGCGTTCCAGTTCCTCGTCCGTGAGCGGCTGCGCGAGGAAGGCGTCCGGGTCTCGCCCGACGGAACGCTGGAGGGCTGAGAGGCTCTCAGGCCGGCTGCGCGAGTGCCCAGAGCCGGTCGAGGCACGAGCGGCCCTCGTGGGGAGCGCGAACCGCCGGCAGCTCGCGATCCTCGCGATAGCTTCGGTCGGGAGCCCAGCGACGCTCGTCGACGAGCTCGCCGTCAACGACGGAGAGGAGCCGGCCCTCGTCGACCTGCGTCTTGCGGAGGGTGGTCGCGAGCGCGCGCTCGACGACCTCGAGCGCCTCCCGCGTCGACGCGAAGAACGCCTCGTGGCGACCGCGGCCGAGCCAGAGCGGTCGGCCCACGCCGCGAGCCAGGTACAGGACGCCGGGCTCTCGATCGTCGATCCACCCGGCAGCCATCGCACCGACGAGCTGATCGAGGACCTCTGGGCGGGAGCCGGCTGCGTCCACGAGGGCGAAGATCACCTCGGAGTCGACCGTCATCCCGGGCTCCTCGCGAACGATGCCGTGATGCTCGAAGAGCTCCTCGTCGTTCTCGATGATCCCGTTGTGGATCCCGACAACGCGGCCGTGCCGGACCGGGTGGTTGTTCGCAGCGATCGTGGGGTGCCCCTTGGTGTAGTCGCGCACGTGCACGAGCACCTGCGTCGCCGCGTCGGGGACGACCACGGTGTCGAGCAGCGCGCTCGCACCCGTCTGCTGCTTGTGAACCGTCAGCGCGGCCTCATGGCGGAACGCGTATCCGACTGCGTCGGCGCCTCGTTCGGCGATTCCGGCAAGCAGCGCCTGAGCCGCGAGTGTCCGATTCACCCGCGATTCGCCGCCGAAGCTGTAGCCTGCGATGCCGCACATAGTGGTTCGATTCGCCGCTCCCAGCCTACTGACCGGGCATGAGGGAACTGTTCGGATCGAGCCTCATCACTCCTCGTCACGAAATGCCTCAAGCGGGGGACGCGCCCCGCCGATAGGTCTCCCGTGGAGATGAACGCTGCGGAGCCTCTCTTCGATCTTCCGGAGGAGCGGGACGAGTTCGACGCGGGTGGCGCGGTCCAGGACCCGCTGAAGCTATACGTCCGCGCGATCGGCGACGGCCGGCTCCTGACGCCTGTCGAGGAGCGCGAGTTGGCGCGGCGCAAGGACGAGGGGGACGAGGTCGCGAAGCGGAAGCTGATCGAGTCGAACCTTCGCCTCGTGATGTCGATCACACGGAACTACACACGGGCGGACGTGCCGCTCCTGGATCTCATCCAGGAGGGAAATCTCGGGCTCATGCGCGCCGTCGAGAAGTTCGACTGGACAATGGGCTACAAGCTCTCGACCTACGCGACGTGGTGGATCCGTCAGTCGGTGCAGCGTGCGCTCGCCGAGCAGAGCCGCACGATCCGGCTCCCGGTGCACATCGCCGATCAGGTCCGGAGGGTCCAGCGCGCGCGCAGGACGCTCGGCCAGCAGCTGAGCCGCGACCCTTCCTTCGACGAGATCGCGACCGAGACGGAGTTGACGCCGCTACGCGTGCAGGAGCTCCTCGATCTCGTCCAGGACCACGTGAGCCTCGAGACGCCGGTCGGCGACGGCGAGAGCGTGATGAGCGACCTCATCGAGGACAGGTTCGCGATCGAGCCCGAGGCCGAGACGGCCCTGCGCCTCCGATCGACGGAGCTGGCGCGGGCCATCGCGAAGCTTCGCCCGCGGCTCCAGCGCGTGCTGATCCTCCGCTACGGGCTCGACGGCGAGGGAGGGCGCACCCTGGAACAGGTCGGTGCCGAGCTCGGCATCACCCGGGAGCGTGTCCGCCAGCTCGAGACCCGTGCGCTCCGCGAGCTGCGCACCGTCGCCCCGGCGCTCGAGCTGTACCTGCGGACGTAGCTCAGCCCTGCACCGCTTGCATCTCGCGCACGAGCGCGAGACGGCGGAGCGACTCGAGCTCGATCTGGCGGACACGCTCGCGCGTGAGGCCGAGGCAGCGGCCGATCTCCTCGAGCGTGCGCGGCTCGCGCCCGTCGATCCCGTAGCGAAGCGTCACCACCTCGCGCTCTCGCTCGGGCAGCGAGTCGAGCGCACTGTGGAGGGCCTGCCTGCGCAGCCGGACCTCGACGGTCTCCTCCGGAAGGGGCTCCTCGCCGGCGACAAAGTCGCCGAAGACCGCGTCGTCGGTGTCGCCGATCGGGGCGTCGAGGCTCGTCGAGGCACGGGCGGCCGCACGCACCTCGAGCACCTGCTGGGGCGTGATCGACGCCTCGTCGGCGATCTCCTCGAGCGTCGGCTCCCGGCCGAGCTGCGTCCAGAGCGAGCGCTCGGCACGGTTGATCTTCTGCATGCGCTCGACGATGTGGACCGGCATGCGGATCGTGCGACCCTTGTCGGCGAGCGCGCGGGCGACGGCCTGACGGATCCACCACGTGGCGTACGTCGAGAACTTGAAGCCGCGGCGCCAGTCGAACTTCTCGACGGCCCGGATCAGACCCAGAGTGCCTTCCTGGATGAGGTCGAGGAACGGAAGCCCCTGGTTCCGGTAGTTCTTCGCGATCGAGACGACCAGGCGCAGGTTCGCCTGGATCATCTGGGCCTTCGCATCAGAATCACCGCGCTCGATCCGCTTGGCGAGCGCGACCTCCTGCGCAGCCGTGAGCAGCCGGTGGCGCCCCGCCTCGCGAAGGAAGAGCTGGAGCGCGTCTGTCGTCGACTCGACCGGCGTTGCGGCCACCGGCGGCGGAGTCGGCGGCTCGACGGGAACGTCGACGATCTCGATCCCGCGCTTCTCCAGCTCCCGGATGAGCGCCTCCTGCTCGACGCCGGTCAGGTCGTGCGTCTCGACGATGTCGTGCACGTCGGGCGCACGAATCGATCCGGCGTGCTCAGAGGCTTCGAGTAGCGCCCGAAGCTCGTCCTGCGCCAGCAGGTTCTCGATGTCGACCGTTGTCACGAAGGGGGAGGAGGACTACGGCGTCGAGCCCAGAGGGTTTCACAGTCCGGGGTCGCTGACAACCCCTGGATCGGGCGCAACCACTCTCGCAATCCGCCCTGCCCTCGATAGGGTGAGTCAGGGGAGGGGGACGATGGGCGAGGGTCGAAAGCTGGAGATGCGTGCTCCGGCCCGCTGCGACGGGTGCGGACGTGCGGCGGGAGCCGCGGGCATGGCCGAGCATGGCTGGGTCGTGAGTCCTACGACTGCGAGCGTGCCGGGAAGCTTCTGCCTGAGGTGCGCCTCGGCGCTGCGGATGCTCGACTGGTTCGTCCGCTGTGTCGAATGCGGCGCGACGGTCGCCTGCGAGTCCACGGCCGAGCATGCGGGCTGGCGCTTCTTCCAGGACCCGCTCGAGCAGCTGCAGCCCCGCTGCGCTCGGTGCAGCACCGCGGCGCGCGCCTGAGCCCAGAACGTACGCGTGACCGCCGGCCGGTCGCTAGACCCAGTTGGGTTCATCGGATTCGGAGGATGCTTTCGCACGCCACGCGGACTCGTGCGTTAGCGGCGTTGGGAGTGGGGCACGACAGCGTCCGTACCGGACGCTTCCGCCTGGGCACGAACATATGTACGGTCGACGTCATGTGGCTCGCAGGGATCCCGGTAGACGACCGCGCCATCGTTCGTCTCGCCGCCAGCCTTCGCGAAGCCGTCATCGACACCGCCGAACGGCTCGAGCGCGCCTCCGACCGCGAAGCGTCCTGCACGTGCTCGAGGAGGGTGCCGTGCTTGAGGTTGGCGCGGGCAAGCTGAAGTTGTGGCGTTCCGGCGAGGTCGATTTGGCTTAGCCAGGCCCGCTGCCGAATCCAACGCACGGGAATGCGCGTTATGTCAAGTTCGAGGAAGTGGGCACCACGGTCGGCGCCCTCCCCGTCCTCGGCCGAGTCTCAGAAGGTCGCGGAACGGACGCCGGTGACGATCAGGAAGAGGATCGCCGCGGCCGCGATCAGGCGATAGACGACGAAGACGTCGTAGCTGTGGCTGCGGACATAGTCGAGCAGGAACACGATCGCGAGCAGCCCGCTGCCGAGCGATGCGAGCACGCCCACGACGAACGGGCCCGTCATCCCACCCGGCAGGTCGGCGAGCAGCACGTCCGTCAGGCCCTTGAAGACGACGGCCGCGAAGGTGATCGGTAGGAGCAAGAGGAACGAGAAGCGCGCGGCGGAGTCCCGGTCGAGGCCGAGGTAGCGGCCCATCGTGATCGTGATGCCCGAGCGCGAGACGCCAGGCATCAGCGAAAGGCTCTGTGCGAGGCCTACCGCGACGCCCTGACGGAGCGTCAGGTCGCCCATCGTGCGGGTCGCGGGCCGGCGGTCGGCCCAGCCGAGCAGCAATCCGAACACCGCAAGGAAGATCGCGATCTGCCAGGGCTCGCCGAGGTGCTCGGCGATCACGTTCTCGAGCGCGAGCCCGATCAGGCCGGCGGGGATCGTCGCCGCGACGACGACCCAGGCGATCCGCTCGTCGGTCGTCACGATCGACCGTCGCCGGAGCGTCCCGAGCCATGCTGCGACGAGCGCCTTCAGGTCGCTCCAGAAGTACGCGCCGACCGCCACGAGCGTCCCGAGGTGCAGGGACACGTCGAAGGTCTGGTTGAACGCGTCGTTCGCCTCCAGATAGTCCCAGTCGAAGAGCCACGGCACGAGGATCAGGTGCCCCGACGACGAGATCGGCAGGAGCTCGGTCGCCCCCTGAACGAGGCCCAGCACGAGGGCCTGCCAGTTCGCGAGCTTCGCCGGGTCGTCCCCCACGCCGAGGATCGTGAGCAGCACGGCACCCGAAAGCGCCGCGCCGGCGGAGGCGTACACGACGGTGCGACGCACCGCGCCATCGTAGTCCCGATCGCCGGTTTCTCCGGACCGAAGCCATCGTGCGCAAATTGCGAAGTTTCCCCGGGAGGCGGGCTTGACCGCCCCACCCCCCTCCCGTAGCTTCCCCCGTGCACCGAGCACGGAGCGCGATTAGGTCGAAGCCCGTCACGGAGGCTCTACGCGGAAGCGGAAGGTCGACGAGACAGGTGGACGAAAGCGCCACCGGCTCGGTGAATTCTTTTGGTCCGCGAAGTGGGTCGCAACTGCCGGCTTCCGGTCGCTGCGGGACGCGCTGTCACCGAAGCGTCGGTGTGCGCGGGATAGGATCGCGCTCGTGCACCTGCGCATGCCGAGCATCGACCGCGGGGTTCAGAGCTTCGTCTGGGCCGTCGTCTTCTTCCTCTTCCTCTACTTCGGGATGGTGCTCATCGCCGTCTCGAAGGGCACGGCGTTCGTGCTGTCGCTCGTCGTCGCGTTCTGCATCTTCCTCTTCGTCCGCACGCGCGGCGACGAGGACCCGCTCGATCGGGGCTAGGACGCGCGCGAGCGCCGGAAGGCGCTACGGGCGCTTCGATGCGGCGAGGCTACGCACGAGCTCGCGTGCGAACTCCGGGCCGAGGGCCTCCTCGAGGCGCAGCTTCGCCGGCGGCCGACGATGAGTCGGCTTGCCGAGCGCAAGGCAGTCGCGCAGCAGGTGGAGGTTGTTGGCCCGCTTGTCCGCGGCTTCGTCGTCGACGGCTGAGTCCACATCCTAGGGATCGGCCGGAAGGGCATTCGCCGATGATCCCTCCAGGGAGGGAACGCGTCCTCGTCAGGAATCGAGCACGAGGCGCTTCTCGTCGAAGCTCGAGGAGCCGAGCTCGGCGGTGAACGACGCGATGGTCGCGAGCGCGTCGTCCGAGAAGACGTGCGACACGACACCGACCTGGGGATCCGAGTGGAACGGGACGTCGACGTGGGCGCTCGTCACGAGATTCACCGACGTCGACCCGCAGGCCGGGCACCGCGCCGCGACACCGATTGCATGGGAGCAGGGAACGAGGAATCGGAACGCGGACGGCGTCACCGGCCGCGGAGCGTCCTCGAGGTAGCAGTAGAAGCTCCACGGCCATGCGCCCCGGCCGATGTGGGTCGACGCAATCGCGCGCAACTCCTCCGAGAGCTCGTCGGGACGGGACGTCATCAGGTTGAGATACGAGCGCTCCTCGGTGAGCCCGAGCGGCGCCCAGTCGAGCGCGTCGTGCGCGACGAGTGCGACGTGAACCTCCCCGCACCCGCACGCGAATGCGACACGGTAGACCGCCGGGTGGGAGGCGCCGGGGAGGCGCTCGATCTCGCGGAACGAGGAGAGGCGCACACGGCTCGTCCCGCCCGTTGGGCAGGGGAGCCGGTATCGCCCGGTGAGGGCGTCGATCTCGCCCATGGACAAGATGTAGTCGACCCGTCGGACGATGTCGACAACCCGGATCCGCCGACCGTCGCGATACGCTCCGCCGGGATGGAGGGCTCGCGCGCGACGCACCGGGTGGAGATCGAGGGAGTCGAGCGGGAGCTCCCGCTCTTCGAGGTTGCCCCGGGCCTCAGGATCGCGGTGTTCAACCTGCTCGGCGACACCGAGGTCGTCGAAGCCGCCGCCGTCGGGCTCGCGCGACGCCTCGAGGGCGTCGACATCGACGTGCTCGTCACCGCCGAGACGAAGAGCGTGCCGCTCGTCTACGAGCTCGCGCGCCGTATGGGAAAGCCGTGGGTCGTGCTGCGCAAGCAGTACAAGCCCTACATGGGCGAGACCGTGGAGGCGGAGACCGTCTCGATCACGACTGGGCATCCGCAGACCCTGCACCTCGACGAGAAGGATCGGCCGCTCGTCGAGGCGAGAAACGCTGTCCTGGTCGACGACGTGATCAGCACCGGCAGCACGCTCGACGGGATGCGTGCCGTCGTGAAGATGGCCGGCGGCCGCGTCGCCGCGGAGGCGGCGGTCTTCACCGAGGGGGATGCCGATCAGGTCGAGGGGATCGTCGCCCTCGGCCACCTGCCACTCTTCCCGGACTGACGGTCGCCAGGGATCGAGCGGCTGGATTCCGCTCCTGCGGCATCCAGCTCGCGAGCAAGCTCAGCGCTCGGAGGCCTCTCGCAGATCGCGGACGAGGAGATGCTGGGCGAGCTCGATCGCGACGCCGGCGAGCGTCTGGAGGTCGTCGAGGGCCGCACGGCGTCGTTGCGGATCGCGTGAGCGCAGCCCCGTGGCGACGAGTTGCTCGAGGAGCGCGGACTGCCGACCGGCCGCGGTGCGGAAGGCGCGGAGATGCCGCGCGTCGAGCCCGTGGTGCGAGAGCTGCCCACAGGCGGCCGCGATCGCGATGTCGCTCTCGCGGTAGATCCGCTCCCCCGCCTCGATCCGCGGCGTCACGAGGTCGTACTCCTCGAGGCGGCGGGCGAACTCCGGGGTGATGCCGGCGCGCTCGCAGAGCTCTCCCTGGTCGACCTCGTTGCCGGTGTCGCGCAGGGCTGGACGACGCGGCTTCGCCTTGTCGGTGCCACGCGTCTCGAGCGCGTCCCGGATGACCCGCAACGGGAGGAACTCGTCACGCTGCAGCCGCAGGATCGTTGCGAGACGCTCGACGTCGGCCTCCGAGAAGAGCCGGTAGCCGCCACGCGTGCGTCTTGGCTGCAGGAGCCCCTGATCCTCGAGGTAGCGGATCTTCGAGATCGAGACGTCTGGGAACTCGCCGCGCAGCCGCTCGCAGACGGCGCCGATCGTGTGGAGGCGCGGCTGGGTCGCCGGTTCGGTCGTCGCGCTCATGGCAGCAGGAAGGTCATCCGGTACTTGCCGATCTGCACCTCGTCGTCGATCGCCAGCGTCGCGGACTCGATGCGATGACGGTTCACGAATGTCCCGTTCAGGCTCCCGAGGTCCCTGATGACGTACGCCTCTCCCTCATGGACGATCTCGGCGTGGCGCCGTGAGACGGTGACGTCGTCGAGGAACACGGGACAGTCGGGCGAGCGGCCGATGATCGTCCGGGGCGTGGACATCTCGAACGCCTCACCCGCTCGACCGCCGCCGGCGCGGACGACGAGGGTCGGCCCACGCAGCTCGGCCTGCAGGATCTCGTCGGCGACCTCCTCGGGGCCGAGGCTCAGCGTGGTCTCGCCGTGCTCGTCACGCCGGAGGTAGGCGCCGCAGCGCGCGCAGTAGTTCGCGGCTTCCGGATTCTGGAAGCCGCACTCCGGGCAGTAGGCGTGGCTCATCCCGAGCCGCCGAGAATCGGCCCGAGGTCCCCCGGCTCGACGTGAAGGCCGCGGCGACGGCGCTCGCGCTCGGCCCGCAGGATGTCGATCGTCCCGTGGAGGACGCGCCTCTGGAGCGAGATGTCGTCCTCCTCGCGCTCGAGCGCGGCGATCACGGACCGCAGCTCGTCGTCCGAGAGGCTCGCCGCGTCCGGCGGCTCTTCCTCATGCGCCACGGGAGGCTCGCCCGTTCCCTCGAAGATGGGACGTTCGAGCGTCGTCGGCGACGGGAGATCGAGCGCTCCGTCCTCGACGAGGGTGCGCAACCGCTCGACACGGGCGGCGCGGAGGGCGTCGATGCGGTCGTGCAGGTACCGGCGCCGCACCGAGATTCCCTCCTCCTCGTCCTCGGTCGAGCGGAGCAGGCTGTCGAGGCCGTCGTCGTCGAGCGTCGCGAGGTCGGGAAGCGCGTCCACTGGGTCAGGGCACCTTTCGGTCGAAGACGAACCGATTCAAGCAGCCGACGGGCCGAGGGGTCAACCTCAGCTTGAGGCTTGCTCGAGAGTTCGACGCTCGGGCTCGTCCCCCTGCACGATCGCCTCCACGCTCGAGACGATCTCTGCCGCGAGCTCCTCTGAGTCGGCCGTCGTGTCACCCTCGGCGTAGACGTGGACGACCGGCTCGTCCGGATCGGGAAGCACCTGTACCCAGCCGCGCTCGTCGAAGGCCTTCACGCCGTCCATGAGATCGAGCTCTCGCGCGGAGAGCTGCTCGTTCAGGAGACGCATCACGAGACCCTTCCTGCCCCAGGGACAGGGCACCGCGTGGTGGTGGAGCGTCGGACGCGGGAGCTCCGCGACGAGCTCCGACAGCGGGCGCTGTTCCGGCGCAAGCAGCTCGAGGATCTTGCAGAACGCGGTGACCGCGTCGTACCCGGGGACGACGTCCGGGAAGACGAAGCCTCCGGTGGGCGCAGCCGCGAGCACGACGGCGTCGCTCGTGGCGATCCGGGTGAGCTCGCTCACCGAATGCGGCGTCCGGACGACCGTCAGGGCCGAGCCCTTCACGACCTCCTCCACGTGCCGCGTGGCGGTGATGGGGACCGCCACCTGCCCCGTCCGGCCGGACCGCGCGAGCAGGCCGGCCACGAGCAGCAGTCCGAGCTCGGGCGGGACGGTGTTCCCCCGCTCGTCGACGAGGAGCAAGCGCTCCGCGGCGCGGTCGACGACAACGCCGAGCTCGGCCCCCACGCCGGTGACGATCCGCTGCGCGTTGATCGCGTCGAGCTCGCCGTCCGTCGGCTCTTCGACGACGTACCCGCGCACGCTGATCGCCTCGACCCCGAGCGGGCCGAGCACGAGGGGCAATGTGAACGACGCGGCCGAGTACCCGTAGTCGATTGCGACGCGAAACCGTCGGGCGCGGACACGCTCGAGGTCGACCGCATCCAGGATGTCCTGCGCGTAGCTCTCCCGCACCCGGGCCGGGTACGTCGTGTCCCCCACTTCGCCGAAGGTCGCGCGCCGCAGCTCCTGCCGGCTGAAGTGCTTCTCGACCTCCCGCTGGAGTGCCTCGGTCATCTGGTTGCCCGGCCACTCGAAGACGCGGATCTGGACGACCTCCGGGTCGAAGCTGGAGATGCCGACGTGGACGCCCGCGGCGAGCCCCTGCGTCTTCAGCACGTGGCGGGTGACCGCGGCCGGGGAGATGCGCAGGTCGGCGACGTCGACCCCCGTCGAGGTGAGGCCCGCGATGATCGCTCGCTGGATCATCCGGCACGCGTCCGGCGGCGCCCTGCTCGCGACGACGCGTGACTTGCGGCGAAGCGCCGTCCCGAGAGCGGCCGCGAGCCGCACCGCGGTCTCCGGCGTCAGATCGACGTTGACGAGCCCCGTCGCGCCGTCACGCCCGAAGACGCTGGTGGACCCCGTCGTCTCCCAGACGATGCTCTCGTGGATCTGGGCGCCGGTCTCGATCGCCTTGAACGGGTAGATCCGAACGCCGGGAAAGATGCTCGCCTCCGGGCCGATCGTCACCTGGTCGCCCACCGCGACGCCCTCGTGGACGCGGACGTGGTCGCGTAGGTCGCAGCGCCGGCCGAGAATCGCCCCTTCGACGACCGCACTGCGGCCGATGTACGTGCCGACGTCCACGACGCTCCGCCCGACGCGGGCGCCTTCGCGGACTATCACGCCCTGCGAGAGGACGGTGTGCGCGCCGATCGAGGCGCCGGTCG
This sequence comes from uncultured Actinomycetes bacterium, assembly GCA_963734045.1. GTDB lineage: Bacteria > Actinomycetota > Thermoleophilia > Gaiellales > Gaiellaceae > Gaiella. The sequence continues at coordinate 728,504 of CAVTFU010000010.1, forward strand.
CGATGCGGCAGTCCGGGCCTATGAACGCCGGCCCCTCGACAGGCTCGAGCTCGTCGATGTCGACCCCCTCGCTGACCCAGAGGTTCCCGCGCAGCCTGAGCCCGGGGACCTCGAGCTGCACGTTGCCGTCGAGCGCGTCGAAGTTCGCCTGCCGAAACTGGTCGAGGTTGCCGATGTCCTGCCAGTAGCCGTCGAGGACGTGGCCGTGGATCGGCCTGCCCATCTCGAGCAGGAGCGGGAAGAGCTCCTTCGAGAAGTCGTACGGGCGGTCGTCCGGAACGTGTCGGAGCACCTCCGGGTCGAGCACGTAGATGCCCGTGTTGATCGTGTCCGAGAAGACCTGGCCCCACGAGGGCTTCTCCAGGAAGCGCTCGACACGGCCGTCCTCGTCGGTCACGACGATCCCGAACTCGAGCGGGTTGTCGACCGACTTCAGGCCGATCGTCACCGCGGCGCCGGTCCGCTCGTGGGCGGCGACGAGCGTGCCGAGGTCGACGTCGCAGAGCGCGTCGCCCGAGATGACGAGGAAGGGCTCCGTCAGACGCTCGTGAGCGAGCCGCACCGAGCCGGCGGTGCCGAGGGGCTGCTCCTCGACCGAGTAGTCGATGTCCATCTCCAGCGTTCGTCCGTCGCCGAAGTAGGTGCGAATCGCCTGGGGCATGAACGCGAGCGTCACGACGACCTCGGAGAGGCCGTGGCGGCGCAGCAGGTCGAGGATGTGCTCCATGCACGGCTTGCCGACGATCGGAACCATCGGCTTGGGCTGATTCGAGGTGAGCGGGCGAAGCCGCGTCCCCTCCCCACCCGCCATCACGACGGCCTTCACCGACGCACCTCCCGGCGCGCCTTCGCCACGTACTGGACTGCCGCGAGCACCGCGAGGGCGAGGCTCAGCCAGAAGAGGACGAGCGGCCACGTGGTGTCGCGCTCCGTGACGAGCACGAACCCGAGCGACGCGTAGAGGCCCCACGTTGCCGCCTTGCCGAGGAACGACACCTCGAACTCGTAGCCGCGTGGCACGACGAGCTTGTACCCCCCGACGAGCAGCAGGTCACGCAGGAGGATCACGAGCGCGACCCACGGCAGACGGTCGTAGACGACGAGCAGCACGACGCACACGTCGATCATCAGGCGGTCCGCGAGCGGGTCCGCGATCTTTCCGAACGCCGACTCGACCCGCCAGCGGCGGGCGAGGTACCCGTCGAGCTGGTCCGTGAGCGCGGCGAGCCCGAACACGACGCCGGCGGGCCAGCTAGGACCATCCTGGTCGCGGACGAGGAGCGCGACGAAGAGAGGGATTGCGGCGAACCGGGCGAGCGTGAGAGCGTTCGGCAGCTGCCGGAGCGTCGGGGACACCGTGGCGCCGTTGCTCATCCCGTCGTAGGTTAGTGTCGGCGGCCGTGCGACGAACCGTCTCGGTCCCCGGTTTCGTCAACGCACACAGCCACGCCTTCCAGCGAGCGCTCCGCGGGCGCGCGGCCGGAGGGGACTTCTGGGCGTGGCGTGAGGTGATGCTGGGTGCGGCCGACCGTCACACGGCGGGGACCGTCCGGGAGCTCTATGCCCGCACGTACCGCGAGATGCGCGGGGCCGGCTATACAGCCGTCGGTGAGTTCCACTACCTCGGTCTCGACACCGCATTCGCTGCGGCGGAGGCTGCGGGCGAGGCGGGTCTCGGCTTCACATGCCTGCACGTGGCGTACGCGCGCGGCGGTCTCGAGCGGATGCGCCAGCCGTCGGTCGAGGCGTACGTGGGCGAGCTCGAGGCTCTCCGCGACCGAGGGATCGCCGTCGGCGTTGCCCCCCACTCCGTCCGCGCGTGCCCGCGCGAGTGGCTCGAAGAGCTCGGGCGCTACGCGGCGTCGGAAGGTCTCGTCCTCCACGTGCACGCCGACGAGCAGCCGCGTGAGATCGAGGAGTGCCTCGCCGAGCACGGCATGCGGCCGATCGAGCTGCTCGCCGGCGCGGGCTGCCTCGGCGAGCGGACGACGGTCGTGCACGCCACCCACGCGAACGGTGCCGAGCTCGACCTGCTGCGTGCGAGTGGCGCGGCGATCTGCGTCTGTCCGACGACCGAGGCCGACCTCGGGGACGGTTTCCTCCCGGCGGGGCGCGTGCGGCATCGAGGGATCCCGCTCTGCATCGGGTCCGATTCGAACGTCCGCATCGATCCCTTCGAGGAGCTGCGCGAGCTCGAGGGCATCGCCCGGCGGCAGGAGGGCAGGCGCGGGGTCTTCGCGACCGAGGAGCTGTGGGAGATCGGGGGCGCGAACGGCGCCCTGGCACTCGGCATCGACGCATGGGACGATGTCGAGGTCGACCTCGCACATGCCTCCCTCGACGGCGTCGAGGCGGAGCACCTCCGAGCGGCCCTCGTGGCCGGCTGCGCTGCCGACGTCGTCGCCTCGCCGGTCTGAGGTCAGCGCACGGCGCGAGCCACGTCCGCCACGAATCGCGGCCGGCGGGCGGAGGTAGCCTGACGGCAGTGGACGTCACGGAGCAGACCTTCGACGACGAGGTGCTGGCGCGCTCGCACCACGTGCCCGTCGTCGCCGACTTCTGGGCGTCGTGGTGCGGCCCCTGCCTCGCGCTTGCCCCGGTGCTCGAGGGTGCGATCGAGAAGCGTGACGGTGCGGTCGAGCTCGTCAAGATCGACGTCGACGCGAACCCGGCGCTGGCCCAGCAGTTCGGCGTCAGCGGGATTCCCGCCGTGAAGGCGTTCAAGAACGGCCGCGTCGTGAAGGAGTTCGCCGGTGCCCAGTCCCCGACCTCCGTGGAGACGTTCCTCGACGGCGTCCTCGCGCCGCCGCGGGCGGACGGGCTCGTCGAGGAGCTACGTGCCTCGGGCGAGCTTCCCGACGTCGTCGCCGCTCTCGACGCCGGCGACGTCGAGCGGGCGCTCGGCCTGCTCATCGAGGCCGTCCCCCGCTCGGAGGGTGACGAGCGGGAGCGGCTTCGCGACGTCGCGGTCGCGCTCTTCGAGCGATTCGGCCAGGACGATCCCGTCGTGACGGGCTACCGCCGCCGCCTCGCGTCCGCGCTCTACTGAGAGCGAACGGGTCCCCGACTCCGGTCGGTCACGAGCGTCCGCCTAGGTCCCGCTCCGCGCTCGCTGCACCCAGTACGCCGTGCGCTCCAGGTACGCGTTCTCGGCCCGCTTCCCCGCGCGACCCCAGGCTCCCTCGTAGGTCGCATAGGGCCCGGCCGTCGTGCGGGCGGGCTCGATCTGGGTGCCCTCGTGCCACTCGTTGTAGCTCGTGATGGTGACGATGTCCGGTGCCGCTTTCAGCGCCGAGCTCCACATGTGGTCGTACCAGCGTCCGTCGCGTCGTTGCCGGACTCGAGTTTCTCCCGTCGCGCGGAGGGCGTCGAACCCCGGCCCGACCGACGGGGCGCAGGCGAGCCCAAGCCTGTGGGCCGATGTGCACATCCGCCGGAAGATGCTGCCGTCGTGGATGAGCACGTCGTAGGTGTAGAGGCCGTCGAATCCGCCTTTCCGGGCCTTCCCGGGGAGCGTGGTGTGGGCAAAGACCCGGAAGCCCTCGAGGCTCGCGAGCGCGGTGCGCCAGGCCGCGTCGTCATGGATGCTCGAGTCGTACACGTAGACGTCGCGGACCCCGACCCCACGCAGCCTCGGGAGCGCGGCCGCGACGGTCGCGGGCGTTCGCCCGCCCCACGGCTCGACGTGGACCGCGACGCGCAGCCCGTTCCTCCGCGCCTCGGCCGCAACCGGCCGGAAACGGAGATCCTCTACGGACCCCGGCCCCCACCAGGAGACGATGACCGTGTCGACGCCCGTCGCGGCGATCTCGCGCATCTGCGCGCGGACCAGCGTCCGGTCGGCCGACGAGTACGGGCCGCGGGACGGGTAGTACGTCGTGCCGAGCTCTGTCGGGGGCTCGTGCTGCCCCTGACCCCAGTGGAGCCAGGCTCCGTCGAGCCGCGGCGTCCCGTACCACGCGTAGTAGAAGATGCCGATCCCGACCGGGTTCGCGGCGCCCCCCACGTCCCGCGCGGCGCCCCCCGCGCCCACACCCACGAGCGCGGCGACGCCTGCCGCAATCCAGGCTGCCCACCGCAACGCGCGCGGATCCTACTCAAGTGCACCTGAACTGGTCGGACGGCGTCCTCCGCGCGGGCCGGCTCCCGGGCGGCGGGTTCGACGCCGTCGTCGCTCCCGACGGTTCGATCTACGCGAAGCTCGGCTGGTGGCGCGGCGTCGCAGGGCGCTTCCGGATCACCGGTCAGCGGCTCGACCCGCCGGCTCCCCCACTCCGCGTCTCGCTCCATGTCGAGAGCTATCCCACGGTCGGATTCATCCCGAGTGGGCTGACGTTCCGACGACCGGCTGCTGGCGCGTGACAGCGAGCCAGGGCACCGGCCGGCTCAGCTTCGTCGTGAAGGGTGACGCGTGCGAGCTCGCGAGGCTCCTCGGGCTGACGCGGCGAAAAGCTCGACGCGCTCGCCGACCAGCGTCGTCTGAGACCGTGAGGTGTGCCGGTCGGGCCTCGTTCCGACGGCATGAGGGCGCGACCGGCACCTCGGGAGCGTCTGCCGGGGCGGCAGGGGAATCGCTTCGACCTCGCCCTCCCCCGAGGGGAGAGGGCGAGGCTCCGGCGTACCCGGACTTCCATGCCTCACGAGGTCGCTAGGCGGGCCCGAGGATCCGGAGTGGCCTAGCCCATCGAGGGGCGAAGCCACGCGCGCGCGACACGCGGAACCGGCGTGCGCGCAACCCTCTCGGCAGCGCGGGCGACGCTGTCTGCCGGGCAGGTCACGACCTCCGCGTCCGAGCCGTCGAGGTGGAGCACGATCACGGCCCCTCGGTCGGCGAGCACGTGCGCGCGCGTGCCGATCTCGTGGATCTGGTGGCCCGCGCGCACCTCCCTCAACAGGTAGACCGTCTCACCCTCTGCAAACCGCTCGCCGCTGTCCCTCATACCTCTACGAGACGTCGAGGCGCGGCATCGGTTTCCGCTCCGAACGATTTCCTTACGGCCCCGGACGTCTGCGGCCGACAAGAACAACCCACGACCCGGTTATCGCGAGCGGCTGTGGCAGGCAGACACGGGCAACCACGACCGTGGTGCGCGAGTCCGCCGGCTAGACGAGCTTCCAGATCATCGCCACGCCGGCTCGCACGCTCTTGCGAAACGTCACGAGCGCTACGACGGCGAGACCGGCGGCGACGAGCGGCACGAGCGAGCGAAGCTCGGCCTGGAGTGCGGTGAGATCGGAGTCGAGGCGCTGTCGCTCGACGGCGATCTCAGCGCGGATCTGCTCGGAGCCTCGCTTCTCAGACATGGCTCTGCAGGGTCTCCACCGTGCGTGCTGCCTCCTCGAGCGCCTGCGTCGGCTTCGGGGGCGAAGCCTTGCGGACAAGACGCATCGCGACGAACCCTGCGATACCGGCGCCGAGGAGGAGGATTCCCGCGACGATGAGGAGCGACAGCCAGAGCGGCAGCGCTTCGTTGAGCCCCGCAGCGACTGCTGCAAAGACAAAACCGAGCGCGTAGACCACCAGGACCGCGGCGACAGCTCCCAGGCCTCCGGCGACCCCGACCGCCGTCACCTTTTCCTTTCCTTCGAGCTTCGCCAGCTCGAGGTTCAGCTGCACGAGTGACTGCGTGCGGCTCTTGATCGCCTTGACTCGTGACAGTACGCCGAACACGGCGAGAGCATACGGCGCCGGACGCGCGGTGTCACCTGGGTGAACGTGTCACCCAGCACCGTGGGGTGGGCATGACCCTGGGCAACGACATCTCTCTGTTCCGGGCGTGACGATGGCGCAGATGACATAGGTGTGAACCGATGCCGGGGTCGTGGTCGGATTCTTGAACCCGACCTGGCCCGTGACGTTCGCCGAATTGGGCGCCGGAATCGACTGGCCCATGCTCGCGACGAGCCGATTCCGGAGGAGTGGCCTCGCCACCGTCGATGGCTCGCGTTCCAGCCTGGGCCGTAGCTGCCGCTGCAGCCCCGTGGCCCGGCCGTTTGGCCGGGCCACCGGCTAGAAGCATCAGAACGACTCGGAGGCGCGGAGTCGTCCTTGGTTAGGTGGGAGTAGCGCAGATCGCGTGGACAGCAAGGGCCCAGGTGTCCGCGGTCGGGAATCCTGCAACTTCCACGGCGGAGGCAAACCACGCCGTTGATGTGGTCGGGAAGGAGCTCGACAGAGTTGCTGCGGCATTTTGGAACGGCTCCGCGGCGATAGACACGGCTCCCCCACCCAGCACGATCTTGCCCGCGGGGCACGTCACGGTGATGAACTTTCGATCGGCGGCACTGAACCCCGTGTTGGCAGACACGATCTCCACACCTGACAGTCCTCCTGCTGGCCCCGCTGGCCCCGCTGGGCCTGCCGGGCCTGCCGGGCCCGCCCCTCCTCCGCCGGAACCTTGAGGTCCCGCGGGTCCCGTTGCGCCTTGCGATCCGGCCGGTCCCTGAGGGCCCGGGAGTCCCGTTGCGCCCCGTGGTCCTGCCGGTCCCCGGGTTCCGGCGCCGAGCGGGATCACAAGCGGCCTACGTCCACCGCAGGCATTGACGCGCACGTTCAGGTCACCGAGGTTCTCCTCCGACCCGGTGCGCTGGATACAAGCCCGCAGTGTTGCCGCGCCCTTCACATCCTTGGTCGGCGCGAAGAACTGATCGCGAGCGCCCGCCGCGGCGCCGACCAACACAAGGCCGAGCAGTCCCACAACCATGATGCCGAGCCGCGATCGAACACGATGTCGAGTCACGTCGCCACCTCCAATCGATTTGTGCTGACCGACCAATAGCCGCAGGCGGGCGAGTCTACGCCAATCCCCGCCAAACTCGATCTCGCCCTACCCTGATCGGTCGGCTTCCGTCCTGGATTTTTCTCTAGATTTCGAGCCCTTTCATGACCAGCCCTGAGAACACGAAAGGCCCTGTTTCCAGGGCCTTTCGTAATCGGGGCGCCGAGATTCGAACTCGGGACCTCAAGTCCCCCAGCCCCGTTACGTTTGGCTCAACGAAGCGGCTTGGAGGGTTTGCGCGCAAGCTTGCGCGCGAGGCCGTCGCCACGAAAAAGCCTCAGCACCGTGACGCTCGCGGCCTCGCCCTGCAGGTACGCCTCGAGCGCTCGCAGCGTCAGCGGCGAACTGCCCGGCGATTCCGGTGTGAGTACGAGCGACCGATCCGCAGAGCGCGGCCGGACGAGTGTCCCGAGGTAGCGGTCGGACCGCTCGTCCGGGATGCCGCAGTCGCGGAGGAAGCTCCTGTAAGCGTGGCGGAACCTCGTAGGCCCGAGAGGCCGAAGCCGTGAGGGCTACCGGCAGACGTGCCGGCGGATGGCCCGCACATGGGTTTCTGGCCCGCCTGGCTCGTGCTGCGATCAGTGGGGAGTTGTTGTCCGGGCAGCGGCGACGGCTTCGAGCTGGAGTTGACACCGAGGGCTTTAAAGAGGCGGCGGACGTGGTTCCTGACCGTCTCGGTGCTCAGATGGAGTTCTGCGGCAATCTGCTTCGTCAAGCAGCCCTGCTCCAGAAGACGAAGCACCTCGACTTGACGGAGGGTGAGATGCGGGGGTGGTGGCGCTGTAACTCTGTCGTCGGGGCGGTTCTCGATCAGCCCGAGGACAAGACGCCGACCACCCGTTCGCCGTCCTTGAGTGTCACCGAGCTAACCTCTGACGGGCACGCGCGAGCCCGCGGTCGAGACGAGGTGGCCGGTCGCCTCGCTGGCCACGGAGGTGCCGAGCATCTTCTGAGCGAATCGCTCGCGAGCACCAGGTCTGTACTCGGGTGCGATGACGGAAGTGAATTGGCGACCGCGGATGTCGCCGAGGAGCCGCTCGGCCGCGGGATTGAGCCACCGAATGACTCCCGCCTCGTCGACGATGTAGCTCGGGAGCGAGCATGTGTTCGAGAGCCTGCTCGACGTCGAGCCGGTGCGGAGGCACGGAGGTGGAGCGTCGACGCGAGGCGCTGCTGGCAGTGCTGCTGCAAGCGAAGATGCGTTGGGTCGCGCACAGCCCTCCAGACGGCGGCCCCATGAACGCGACAGCCGCGTAGCTGCCGACCGACGCGACCCCCAGCGCGACCCCTCGGCCCTAGTTCGCCTGACTTGGGATCACCCCTCGATCCCGCATGACCACGCAGGGATCCCCCGAGTCGTGGCTGCGGCGTGTCTGCACCCTTCGTGACGCCGCGGAGCCCGTGGGGGTACTCCTCGTGCGGCCCGCGATCTCTGAGCCTCGTGTCCAGGCCGCCCCCGTCCGCCACACACTCGTGCGCCGGTGGAGCCTCATCGCCTGGAGCCTCTCTGCCGCCTGCCGCAGTGCTGGTCTCCTGGGCTACCGGGATACCGGTCGACCAGTCACCCTGGTTGAGCGTTCTCGTGGCGGCGACCCCCTCGTTGGCACTGCCCGCTCTCGCACAAAGAAGGCCCGCCTGAGCGGGCCCTCCCTTTGCATCAGTTGTCGCGCTGTCAGGGTTGGTGTTGCGACCCTGCGGCCCTCGCCCTAGGGCTTGGGGGGCGTACTTTCCGGTGAGGATGCCGCCCTCGTTCAGGATGTCGGCGTCGTTGCCGGTCACCGTGTTCCTCTTGTTCATGTCCACGGTGGCATGCCCCATGACGAGGATCCCAGCCGCGTCGACGGAGTTGTACACGTTCCCGCTCACAACGTTGCCCCAGACCTCCGCGGTCACCTTGTCGGTGTCATTGGCCGCGAAAGCGTTGGTCCAGGCACGACGATGCCGTTCCGGGCGACGATGGTGCTTGCTGAGCCCGTGACGGTGTTCCTGATGATCGTCGCATCGACATTGCCGCGCACGTCAATCCCGTTCTTGTTGTACAACGAGACGACGTTGCCCGAGATCTCGACCGACTGCCGCGGGGTGCCCGCGATACGTCGACGAGGATCGCGCGGCCGGGGACTGGACAGCCGGTGTCCGCCGGGCGCCCGATGTCGGTCAGCGTGACGCCCTTGATCGAGCCGCTCGCGGCCATGAAGGCGACGCCGTTGAAGGAGCGGTCGCAGTCTTCCGGCTTGGTGGTCGCGCCGCCGTTGATCTTGAGGTTCTTGACGTGCATCGTGGTGCCGTCGTTCTGGACGACCGCGCCGTTGAACGAGCTCGGAGATCCCGTCGACGGCCCTGATCGTGAAGCCTTTGCCGTCGAGCGTGTAGCCGTCCGGCACACCGATGGTCGTGTCGGTGGTGCAGTCGGCGACGAGCGACACGGTCTTGGCCTTGTCATTCGTCGTGAACTTGCACGTGCCATGGCCCGTGGTGCCGAACGGTGTAGCGAAAGCCGTTGCCGGGATTGCAAGCGCAACCAGCAGCAGCATCATGATCAGACGTTTCATTAGAGCCTTTCGGTATTTGAGGCAATCAACGGTTGATCGCCGGATCCCTTCCAGCCTGCCGTCGCCTCGCCTCACCCGATAGGACACGATCGGGCTCAATCCCTCGCGGCTCGTCGCGTCGCACTGCGAGTCTGTCCCAGAAAGAAATGCGCCCCCCGGCTGCGTAAAGCCGGGAGGAGCACCGCGAGGCGCTCCTCAGATCTGCGCCTGGAAAGCTCGAGCAGCGCCCACTCCTCCTCACGCAGGCGCCCTGTCGCCCGGGGAGCAGCCGCTGCGCGTCCGCGGACGGCCTCGACGGCCTCCTCGACCAGGGCGTGGTGTCGCTCGATCCGACGGCAGTCGCATGGTGTCTGGCTGCGAGGTGCAGCCACGGACGGAGATATTGCAGACACGCGCCTCCAGTATTGCCCACTAGGCAAACAAAAACCCCGCTGAGCGGGGCTTTCGTTCATCGGGGCGCCGAGATTCGAACTCGGGACCTCTAGTCCCCCAGACTAGCGCGCTAACCAGGCTGCGCCACGCCCCGCGACCCGGCCATCCTAGCGGGGATGCGGGATCGGGCGAATCGGCCGGTCGCCAGGCGGCCCTGGGGATTCACCTCATGCGCGCTGACGCGCTCGCGTTCTCGACCCGGACCCAGAAGCCCCGTCACCAGCGCAGCGCGCTACGGGCCGTTCAGAACGCCGCGCTCGCCGCGAACCTCGGGCACGTCACCGCACACGACCTCCGCCACTCGCTCGTCGCGAACGCGCTGGCGCGACACGCCTCCCCCGCGGTCACCGCGAGCGTCTACGCCGACGTGCTCGAGACGAACCGTGAGTCGCTCGGCGCGAAGCTCGTGCACGCCGGGTTCGGGAACTGACATGCTCGCTGGTGTTACGCGCGCTGAGGCGGCCCGCCGCATGGACGAACCGCCTCGACGTCCGGTGGGTTCAGAGTCCGCAATCGCCCTTCGTCTGTGCGAAGTCGCGATTGAGGCTCCCCATGGGAACGCCCGCGCCGGCGGCCTCGCCCTGAAGTAGGTGCGTGAGGTAGGCGACCGTTCCAGGGGCATACTGCCCCGCGGCCGACGCCAGAACCCCCTCACAGCTGGCCGTCGCGGGCGGTGCCGCAGCCGCAGAACCGGCCCACATCGCCAGGGCGCTACCAGTGACGGCTCCTGCAAGCACGAGCTTTCGCATCTCGCTCCTCCTGGGGCTTGGTCGTGCGCCTGTTCGCACGTTCACCGCACGCTAGGAGGCGGGTCGCCCGCGGTCATCGCGACAGGCACCGAGATGTGCCTCGGTGCCAGCACCGAGATCCAGCCTGTCGCACGCTGATGAGAGAAGCACAGGTTCGGCGCTAACAGTCGGCCGGACGTGTTGCTCAGACTGTGGCAACAAATGGCAACGGCTCGCGGGGACTCGCGGGGAATCGAGGGGAGCCCACCGAGTGTTGACCCACCGGTTCAAGCCGTTTCGGGAATCCAGGGGCACCGCGGGGAGCCGTGCGCCGACCCCCCCTACACCTGGCCTCCGAGAGGCGTCACACTTCAGGAATGGCAACGTGCGAGTGCCAGACGAGCAAGCGCCACCTGACCCTGATCGAGGAGGCCGTCGAGGCCGTGCGCGAGGCCCGCGCTTGCTCCCCGGCGACGAGCGGCTACGCGAGGAGGAGCGCCAGCTTCTCGCCCTGCGGGCGCGGATCGAGGAGCGCCTGAGCACCCTCGCGGCGTAGCTCTCCAGCAAAACAGGCTTTAGAATCGCGGCATGTTGAAGCGGTTGCTCAAGCGTTTTCGACCGAAGCGCGAGCTCACCCCCGAAGAGCTAGCCGATCTCGAAGAGCAACTACCGGATCTCATAGAGACCGAGCGGTGGCGCGACACCAGGTTGGACAAGGGCGTCGACATCCACATAGGACCGCCGTCGGGAAAAGCGTCGTTCCCCGACGACCCCCACAACCCCTGACCGGCCAGGTTAAGGCTCGCCACGCCTGTTTCAAGGCCCGGATCGAGCAGCGCCTCGCCGTGCTCGCGGCACTGAGATTCTTTCCTTGAACGGAGAGGGCCCGGCAAGCCGGGCCCTCTCCGTCGAAGTGCTTCCGTCGAGCTAGACGGCGACCAAGACGCGGTCGCTGGTAGCGACGACGCGGCCGTTCATGATCTTGGGCTCGTTGGGGATGATCGTGTCGAGCTTCTCGTCGCGGATCCAGGTTGCGACGAACTTCGACGACTCCTTGCCCTGCTCAGGAGTCTCAAAGAGACCGAGCGAGGTCATGACGCCGTCGTCAGCCTCGACGAGGAAGTAACCCTTGAACCCGGCCAGCTTCTCGAGCTTGGGGACGAGGCTCTCGTTGACCCTGCCGGTCAACTCGGCCGAGCGATTCCGGTCCACACCGTCGTAACGGCGAATAGTGGCATACATGATGCTCCCTTGGTTCCGATCAGTGCAGGAAAGTCCAGACGAACCCCTGCTGCGCTCGGGCCGGTGGTACTACCAAAGAGGAAAGACAAACCTCGGCGGCTCAAAAACAGGCCAAGCGCTAGGGCCATTGTAGCCCCGATGCGGAGGGCGTAAACATGGTTTCACCGGTCAGTCGCGGGGTAGGCGACACGAAACGAGAGAGGGGAGCCGCCCTGATGAAGGCGAAGCTATTGCGCGACGCGGGCGAAATCATCGAGGGGACGGCGGTCGAGATCGCTTCGACGGCCGGGACGAACGACGCGCGGTCCGACAAGGACGTGGGAGGACGGAGCACCACCGTCGCGCCGGTTTACGAGGTGACCGACGACGAAGGACACGCGGAGAAGGTCGACACGCGAGACCTCAAGCCGTTGGCGTAACGGTACACGCATCATTCGGAGAACTCGCTTAGCGCGGCGCGGGCGGGATGTCGCTCTCCGGCTCCAACGGGACCTTCTCGGCCAGCGTCTCCTCATCGAGGCGCACGACCGTGGCCTCCTCGGTCAGCAAGAGGTAGCGGCGAAGCTGCTCGGTCGAGAGGCCGTCGAGGTCGAAGCCCTCCCCCCTCATCTCCTCCAGTCCCGGCTCGGGAGAAGAACCGCTCAACCATGCGCTTCAGGCCACTCCAGAGGACGCTGCCCCGGCCCCCAGACTAGCGCGCTAACCAGGCTGCGCCACGCCCCGCGGCGAGGCCATCCTACCGGGCCTCCAGGATCAGGAAATCGGCGCGGCGCTCGAGGCGTCGTCTATTGCACCCTGAACCTGCCGTCCATCCCGAGCTGGATATGGCGGGGCACCGTGCAGACGTACCTGTAGGCACCTGCCTTGCTCAAGGTCACCTTCAGGGTCGCGGTCTTGCCGCGAGTCAGGTACTTCGTTCCCTTTCGGAGCTCGGGAATGTCGAAGTCATGGATCGCATTGCCCTTGTTCACGACCTTGAACGTGACGACCGACCCTCGAGGGACGGTCTTCTTCGACAACCTGAACTTGAAATCGGTCGCGGTCACGTTGATCGTGACGGCGGCAGTCGGTGCGTTCGAGACCGCAAACCCTGGTACGGCAAGCACCGACGCAGCCAGGCCGGCCAACGTCAGCAGTAGCGCTGCTCGTGTCACGGGAGCCTCCTCCGGCGATTGACGCCGTCGTCCCCTTCCTCGGCGTGACGTAAACCAGGCCCGATGGTGCCGGCCGTGGACGGCGACGGGTCAGGCGAGGCGCTTGTAGAGCCGCTCGACGAGCGCAGGGGTCTGCTCGAGCTTCTCCGTGATGACGCGGACGCGCACCTCACGAAAGTGGTCGGGCCTGACGCCGAGGGCCTTGGCGATGCGCGCGAGCACGTCGGACGAGGGCACCGGGCGGTTGCCGTGCACGATGTGGTTGAGGTAGCCGGCGGAGAGGTCGGTCTTCTCGGCAAGCGCGCGGTACGTGATGCCGGTTTCCGCCATGAGGCGCTCGATCGTGGGGCCGAGCGGTTCGCTCGAGTAGGTGCGCTTCTTTGCCGCCATCAGTCGTACCCGGCCCAGTCAATCACAGACGCCCGCTCGACGCGCGTGTCCGCATCGTCCGTCCGGCGGCGGACGTCGACGGCGCCGTCCTCGAGGCTCTTGCGCCCCACGGTGACGCGCGAGGGGCAGCCGAGCAGGTCGGCGTCGGCGAACTTCTCGCCGGGGCGCGCCTCGCGGTCGTCGAGCAGAACGGCGTGCCCTGCCTCCGAGAGCGCCTCGGCGACCGAGGAGGCGAGCGCCTCGACCTCGGCGGAACCGCCCGTGAGTGACAGCACGTGGACGTCGTACGGCGCGATCGACGCAGGCCAGACGATCCCCTTCTCGTCGTGTCGCTGCTCGACGAGCGCGGCGAGGACACGGCCGGGGCCGACGCCGTAGCTTCCCATCACGACCGGACGCTCGACCGAGGCCTCGTCGAGAAACATCGCGTCGAGCGGCACGGAGTAGAACGTGCCGAGCTTGAAGATGTGCCCCACCTCGATCGCCGTCCGGAACACGAGGGCGCCGCCGCAGCGAGGGCACGCGTCGCCGTCACGGGAGAGCCGGATGTCCGCGAGCCGCGCCCGGAAGTCGCGACCCTGCTCCACCCCCCGCGTGTGGAAGCCCGTGCGGTTGGCCCCTGCGACGAACTGCCCCTCACGGAGCGCCTCGTCGAGCACGATCTCGCCCTCGAACCCCACCGGCCCGAGCGACCCGGGGTCGGCGCCGAACGCCTCCTGGATCTCGTCCGCCTGGGCAGGGCGGAACGGGGCACCGAGCACGGATCCGAGCTTGCCCTCGTCGAGCCGGTCGTCGCCCCGCACGAGCGCGAGCACGACCTTGTCGTCGACAACGACGGGCATCGCCTTCGACGTGGCGGCGAGATCGATCCCGAGGAACCCCGCCAGGGCCTCGCACGTCGTCACGCCCGGTGTCTCGATCTCCTGCGGGTCGGCAAGCCGCTCGGGGAACTGCGGCGCGCGTGGGATCCCGCGTGCGATCTCGAGATCGGCGGCGTAGTCCCCGCGCTCGCAGGTGACGAGAGTGTTCTCACCCGAGCCCGAAGGAGCGAGATAGTCGATCGAGTAGCTGCCGCCCATCATCCCCGACTCGGCCTCGACCGCCTGCACGTCGAGACCACAGCGCTCGAACATCCGGTCGTATGCCTTCGCATGGGCCTGGAACGACGCATCGAGGCCCTCCTCGTCACGATCGAACGAGTACGCGTCCTTCATCACGAACTCGCGCACGCGGAGCAAGCCGCCTCGGGGCCGCGGCTCCTCTCGCTCTTTGGTCTGGAAGTGGTAGAGGATCTTGGGCAGGTCGCGATACGAGCGGAGCTCACGCGCATGGAAGGTGATCGTCTCCTCGTGCGACATGGCAAGGACGAAGTCCCGCTCCGAGCTGTCCCGCAGCTTCATGAGCACGTCCACCGTGTCGTAGCGGCCCGTCGTCCGCCAGAGCTCGGCCGGCGTCAGCACCGGCATCGACATCTCCTGACCGCCGATCGCGTTCATCTCCTCGCGGACGACCTGGACGACCTGCTCGTGGACGCGCCACCCGGCCGGCAGGTACGTCCAGAGGCCCGCTCCGACCTGACGGATCAGCCCGGCGCGGACGAGCAGCCGGTGCGATGCGGCCTCGGCGTCGGCGGGATCCTCGCGCAGGGTGGGCAGGAAGAGCTGTGACTGGCGTTGGAGCACGTCCGCCAGCCTAGAGGCTCGCCCGACACGACGATGCGCGACCGGAGGATCAGCCCGAGACGCGGAGGAAGCCGTGGAGCTCGGTCGTCGTGCCCTCGCCGTCCGCCTGGAGAATGAGGGAGTCGAGGCTCGTGAGGACGTCGCGCGCTTCCGGCGGCACCGTCTCGGAGCCCGCGACGCTCTCGACGAACGGGATCAGCCCGTCGATGTCGACGTATGCGAAGCCCCGCGTGCGATCTCCCAGCCCGACCCGTTCCGCGGCGGCGCTGAAGCCGTCGGCGTCGGCGAGCTTGGGGCCGTCGCCGAGGAACTCGTCGATGCCCTCCGGCCCGGTTGTGACGATCACGGCGTCTTCGAGACGGGCGTACGAGAGCTGGAAGCCCTCGACCGTGAGCTCGTTGACCGTCAGTGCCCCATCCTGCCGCGTCCGTACCTGTTGCCCGGCCTCTTGCGCCAGCCGGCGCGCGACGCGGTCGACCGTCCCGAACGCCTTCTGGACGTCGGGCGGCGCCAGGACGAGGGTCACTTCCGGCATCTCCTCGCCGCCGGGGCGCACGTAGAGGGCGCCTTCGCCGCTCAGCGCGTCGGTGAGCCCTTCGAGCGACACCCCGATCGTCTTCCCGAGGACTTCGGAGACCTCGTCCAGGGGCACCGCTCCCTGGATACGGTCGAAGAGACCCTGGGTGCCGCCGAACGAGAGCACGGCCACCGCGTCCGCGGGAACGCGCTCGACGAGCTCCGGCTCGTAGCTCGACTGTCCCGTGCCCTCGGGGGCCTGCACACCCAGCGCGACGTGGACGCCGTCCTCCTCCGCGGAGAGGGCGACAGCGAGCCACTCGACATCGAGGTCATCCCCCACGCCGGACTGATCGAGCGCCGCAGCGACATCCGTCGCGAGCGTGCCCAGATCCGCCCAGCCGCGCAGGAGCGCCTCCTCCGGTAGCCCTTCCATGGCCTCGCCGAACCCGTCGACACCGTCGAGCGTCGCGCGGCCCGCGGCTGCCAGGTACGTATCGAGCGTCGTCTGGCTCTGGGCGAGGACGGTCCAGTCCTCGAGCTCCCCCCGGGCGACCGGCGCGTCCAGCTTCGCGAGCAAGGCTGTCAGCTGCTCCTCGCTCTCGGGCTGGACGAGGACGACAGGGTTCCGATCGACGGTGACGACGACGACGAGCTCGTCGCCGAGCGCGGGCGCAACGTCGTTCTCCCATGTCAGGTTCTCGCGGGCGAGCGCATCGCGGAGCTCGGCAACGAGCTCGGTGCGCGCCTCGGGGAACAACCCGAGGAGACGATCGGCCTGCTCCCACTGCTCGGAGTCCTGATCCGTGACGAGCGTGGCGAACGCCACCGCGTCCGCCGGAGCGAGCTTTGCCGACTCGGGGACCGCGCCGGTGGAGTCGACCGCGTCGGCGCAGCCGGACGCGGCGAGCGCGAGCACGGCGCCGAGGAAGGCGAGCATCGAGAGAACCTGCCGCAAGGTCATGCGAAAGCTATCGGCTCGGGCGGCGCGAGCCTTAGGCGTCGAGCGGGATGAGGCTCGCTTCGGCCATCGCGAGCGCGGCCGGCTTCGCGAGCTTGAGCCGCTTCGGGCGGGGCATTCCGGCGTCGATCCAGCGATCGATCTCGAGGAAGAGCTCGTCGATCAGTACCTCGGACGGGGCCTTCCTCAGCACGCGGCCGTGGGCGTAGACGAACCCGACGTCCCGGCCGCCGGCGATCCCGAAGTCCGCGTCGCCTGCCTCCCCGGGGCCGTTCACGGCACATCCCATCACCGCGACCTCGAACGCCTGCGGATACTCGCGCAGCCGCTCCTCGACGACGACGGCGAGGCTCTCGACCCCGACGTTGTCCCGCCCGCAAGAGGGGCAGGCGATCATGACCGGCCCACGCTCGCGGAGCCCGAGCGATTTCAGGATCTCCCAGGCGACCTCGACCTCCTTGACGGGATCCGCCGTGAGCGAGACGCGGAGCGTGTCGCCGATCCCGTCCATGAGGAGCGACCCCATGCCGACCGCGCTCTTGATCGCGCCTGCGAACGGCGTCCCCGCCTCGGTCACGCCGAGGTGCAGCGGGTACGGCACGCGATCAGACAGCATCCGGTACGCCCGGATCATGGTCGGGACGTGCGACGCCTTGACGGAGATCTTGAAGTCGCGGTAGTCGAGCCGCTCCAGGATCTCGACCTGCTCGAGCGCTTCGACGACGAGCGCCTCGGCGGTATCCCGGCGGGCGAGGTCCTCGAGATGCTTCGGCAGCGAGCCCGCGTTCGCGCCGATCCGCATCGCGATCCCGGCGCGCTTCGCGGCCCTGACGACCTGCTCCGTCCTGTCCGGGCCACCGATGTTCCCCGGGTTGATCCGAACGGCGTGCACCCCCGCGTCGATCGCCCGCAGGGCGAGCGAGGCATTGAAGTGGATGTCGGCGATCACCGGGATCGGTGAGAAGCGGACGATCCGCGGCAGCGCGTCCGCGTCCTCGAGCTTCGGCACGGCGACCCGGACGATCTCGCAGCCGGCCGACGCGAGCGCGGCGATCTGGGCGGTCGTCGCCTCGACGTCGTGCGTCTTCGTGAGCGTCATCGACTGGACGACGACCGGGGCGCCGCCGCCGATCCGGACGCCGCCCACCATGATCGCGTGCGCGCTGGCCATTGCCCCGTCAGGGTACCGCCGCCGTCACGATGCCCTGGTGACGCCACGCGAGCCGACACCGTCCTCGTGGAGCCTCGAGCAGCCGCCCGACGACCACCCCGGCGATCTCTGGGCGGTCGGTGCCGATCTCGAGCCCGGCACGTTGCTCGCCGCGTATCGGGTCGGCCTCTTCCCCATGCCGTTCGGAGACTCGCTCGGCTGGTTCTCGCCGGCCCGGCGCGGTGTCGTTCCTCTCGAGCCGTACGCTCCTTCCCGCACGCTGCGCCGTGCCGCACGTCGCTACGAGCTCCGCGTCGACACGTCCTTCGAGGACGTCGTCCGGGCATGCATGCGCCCGGGCGACCCGCAGAGCTGGATCGACGAGCGGGTTGCCGCCGCGTACGGGCTGCTGCACGCGCTCGGCTGGGCGCACTCGGTCGAGGCGTGGGACGAGGAGGGGCTCGCCGGCGGGCTCTACGGGGTGGCGTGCGGCGGCCTCTTCGCCGCGGAGTCGATGTTCCGCGCGCGGACGGACGCCTCGAAGGCCGCGTTCGCCGGGCTCGTCGAGCTCCTCCGCGCCTCCGACACGCCCGAGCGACGCGTCCTCGACGTCCAGTGGCTGACACCGCACCTCGCGTCGCTCGGCGCGGTCGAGATCTCCCGCGCCGAGTACCGGCGCCGCCTGCGAGGTGGCGCTGGACGCCGGGCCGGCGTTCTAGGAGATGCGGCCGATGTCGTTCGAGAGGCCGATGAAGAAGAGCAGGAGCACGACCCCCAGCCCGACGACCGAGACACGCTCGTAGATCTCGCGCCGCACGCTGCGCCCCCGGATCCCCTCCGCGATCGCGAAGACGATGTGTCCGCCGTCGAGTGGGAGCAGCGGCAGCAGGTTCAGGAGCGCGATCGAGAGCGAGATCAGGCCGAGGACGAAGAGAAACGTCTCGGCCCCCTGGCTGGCGGCCTCGGACGAGCCCTGGACGATCCCGACCGGGCTCGCGAGGTCCTCGCGGCCGTCACCCTGGACGAGCCGCCCGAGCGAGGCGCCGATGTCGCCCGTCACGCGCCAGGTCAGGCTCAACGCCTCGGCGGTGGCCTCGCCGAGCGGCAGCCCTTCGCCCGCAAGCATGAACCCGAGCCGGTACGCGCCGTCGTCGAGGCGCGGCGCAGTGGCCGGCAGCGTCACCCGCGTGCCGTCCCGCATCACGACCACCGTCAGCGGACGGCCCTCCGAGCCGGAGATGACGGCCGAGATGTCCTCGGCCTTCACGGGCGTCGAGTCGATCGAGACGATCCTGTCACCCGCCCGCAGCCCCGCCGCGGCAGCCGGCGAGCCCTGCGAGATCTCGTCGACCGTCGTCGTGGCCTTCCCCACCGAGGTCATGTAGAGGCCCGTGAAGAGGACGAGCGCGAGGAGGATGTTCGCGAGCGGCCCCGCCGCGATCGCCGCGACCCGCTTCCACGTCGGCGCGCGCCAGTACGCCTCGGGGCCGAGAGCGTCCTCGAGATCCTCGAGCGCCTTCGTCGCGGAGGAGGCCGCAGGCGCGGAGAGCTCCTGCTCCGCGACGAGCTCCTTGAGGATGCGGAGGCCGTCACGCGCCGCGTCGTGGTCCCCGGCCGCGAGCGCGCTTCGGAGCCGTCCGATCGAGCCGCTGAGCGACGGTGCCTCCTCGAGCGCGCGCGAGAGCCCGGCATCGACGTCGGCCGGAGCCGGACGGTGCATCCCCGGGATCTTCACGAACCCACCGAGCGGGATCGCGCCGAGCCCGTACTCGATGCCGTTGCGCGTCGTCTTGAGGATCGCCGGCGGGAAGCCGATGTAGAAGCGGCGCGGCCGCATCCCGAGCGCCAGGGACGCCGTGAAGTGCCCGAGCTCGTGGACGAGGATCAGGAATCCGAGCCCGAGGATCGAGACGAAGATCGTCATGCGGGCTGCAACCCCCGCGTGGCGAGCCGCCGGGCCTCCGAATCGGCGGCGACCAGGTCGTCGAGATCGCGGGCCGGGGAGGCATCGCTGCGCGCGAGGGTCTCCGCGACCACCGCGGCGATGTCGGGGAACCGGAGCCGGCCGGCGAGGAACGCCTCGACGGCCACCTCGTTCGCGGCGTTGAACGTGCACGGCGCGGTCCCGCCTCGCTCCCCCGCCTCGCGCGCGAGTGCGAGCAACGGGAACGCCTCGACGTCCGGCGCCTCGAACGTGAGGTCGAGCCCGACGAGATCGAGCTGCGCGACCGGTGTCGATGCGCGGTCGGGCCACGTGAGCGCGTAGGAGATCGGCACGCGCATGTCGGGAAAGCCGAGGTGCGCGAGAAGCGCTCCGTCGCGGAACCGGGCGAGCGCGTGGACGACCGACGTCGGGTGGACGACGACCTCGATCGAGTCGTACGGGACGTCGAAGAGCCAGTGCGCCTCGATGAGCTCGAGGCCCTTGTTCGCGAGCGTGGCCGAGTCGACGGTGATCTTCGGGCCCATCCGCCAGGTCGGATGCGCGAGCGCTTCCGCCGGCGTGACGTCGGCGAGCTCGTCCGCCGGCCGGCCGCGAAACGGGCCGCCGGAGGCGGTCAGGACGAGACCCGCGACCGTCGCGGGATCCCGTCCTTCGAGGCACTGCAGCAGGGCCGAGTGCTCGCTGTCGACGGGAAGCAGCGCGCCCCCGCCGCGCGTACGGGCGTCGATCGCCAGCTCGCCGGCGGCGACGAGGCTCTCCTTGTTCGCGAGCGCGAGCGTGACGCCCTGCTCGAGCGACCAGAGTGTGGCCCGGACGCCTGCGAAGCCGACGATCGCATTGAGCACGACGTCCGGCTCGCACCGCTCGAGGAGCTCGACGGCGTCGCCGCCGACCTGGACGTGCTCGACCCCGCGCTTCGCCGCAACCTCGTCGAGGGGCGAGGTCGCCGAGCCCAGCGCGCAGAGCTCGAGCTCGGGGTGCGCGTCGACGATCTCGATCGCCTGGCGGCCGATCGAGCCGGTTGCACCGAGCAGCGCGACGCGTCTCATCCGCCGAAGGATGCCTGACCGGGATGCGAAGAACCGGTTACGCAAGGGCCAGGAGCGTGACGTACGCGGCCGGCCCTGCCCAGAGGAGCGAGTCGACCCGGTCGAGCACGCCTCCGTGGCCGCCGAGCAGCCGGCCGGAGTCCTTCACGGCGAGGTCTCGCTTCACCGCCGACTCGAACAGGTCTCCCAGCGTCGCGGCGACCGCGACCGCCAGGCCGAGGAGCAGCGACTCCGCTGTCGTGACGACGTCCTGCTCGTACAACGCGAAGAACATCACGGCGACTCCGGCGAGCGTCCCGCCGACGAAGCCTTCCCACGACTTGGCCGGGGAGATCGCCGGCGCGAGCCGATGGCGGCCGATCGCCCGCCCGACGAAGTACGCGGCGGTGTCGTCGGCGAACACGGTTAGGAGGACAGCGAAGAGGAGCAGCCGACCGTCGTCGGCCAGGTCGCGGACGAGCAGCAGGCAGGCGAGACCTCCGCCGACCCAGGCGACGCCGAGCAGCGTGACCGAGAACCCGGCCACGACGCTCTGGCGGGCGCTGGAGACGAAGAAGACGAGCAGGGACGCCGCGAGCGTCGCGAGAATGCCCGCGAGCATCCAGGTGGGGCCGCCGAGATGCGCCCCGAGAAGGGTGAGGACGATCCCCGCATAGCCGCCGAGGACGATCGGCCGGAGGCTGCGCGCGAGCGCGTAGAGCTCGTGCAGCGCGAGCAGTCCGCCCGCGAGCGCAAGGCCGAAGAGCCACCAGCCGCCGAGCCACACGGCGCCGAGCGCGATGGGCAGCAGGGCCGCTGCGACGAGCAGCCGCGAGAGGATCGGGCTCACGCGCGCGCCCGCGCGCCGAACCGCCGCTGTCGCGCGGCAAAGGTCTCGACGCCCGCGCGGAGATCGTCGGCCCCGAAGTCCGGCCAGAGCGTCTCGGTGAACACGAGCTCGGCGTACGCCGCCTGCCAGAGCATGAAGTTCGAGAGTCGCAGCTCGCCGGAGGTGCGGATCAGCAGGTCGATGTCGCGTACCTCGCCTGCGTAGAGCCGGTCGGCCAGCGCCGTCCTCGTCGATGCTGGAGGCGGCGAGGCCGTCGGCGACCAGCTGCTGCGCCGCCCGCACGAGCTCGGCGCGACCGCCGTAGTCGAAGGCGATCCAGAGGCCGAGGGTGTCGAGGTGCGCCGTCTGCTCCTCGAGCGCGGCCATCTTGTCCTGGAGCCACGGCTCGATCCGGTCGCGGCGGCCGAGGAAACGGGTGCGGACGCCCTGCTTGGCGAGATCCGGGAGCTCGCCGTCGATCGTCTCCGAGAGGAGCGTCATGAGGTCCGCGACCTCGTCGACGGGCCGCGCCCAGTTCTCGGTCGAGAACGCGTAGACCACGAGCGCCTCGATCTCCAGGTCGATGGCCGCCTCGACGGTCCTTCGGAGCGCCCGGGTGCCCTCGCGGTGCCCGTCCGCGACGTCGAGGCCGCGGGCCTCCGCCCAGCGGCCGCTGCCGTCCATCACGATCGCGACGACCCGGGGGGCCTGCGGTCCGTCGCCGGTCGGGCCGACTGGCTCGGCGTCCACCTGCGTCTCTGGAGGTCGACCCCGGTGGGGTCAGACCTCCATGATCTCCGCTTCCTTGTGCTTCAGGAGCTCGTCGATCCGCTTCGTGTGGTCGTCGGTGAGCTTCTGGACCTGCGTCTCGGCCCGCCGCTCCTCGTCGTCGCCCACCTCCCCGTTCCGGACGAGCTCCTCGAGGTGGCGCATCACGTCGCGCCGCACGTTGCGGATCGCGACCTTGCCGTCCTCTGCGTAGCGACGGACGAGCTTGACGAGCTCCTTGCGCCGCTCCTCGGTGAGCGCGGGGATCGGCAGGCGGATCAGCTTCCCGTCGTTCGACGGCGTCAGGCCGAGATCGGACTCCATGATCGCCTTCTCGATCGCCTTGATCTGCGTCGGGTCGTACGGCTGAACAGAGAGGAGGCGGGCCTCGGGCGCGCTGATCGTCGCCATGTTGGAGAGCGGCGTCGGCGCCCCGTAGTAGTCGATCGTGATCCTGTCGAGCAGCGCGGTCGACGCACGGCCCGTGCGGATGCTGTTGAACTCGGTACGCGTGTGCTCGATCGACACGTCCATCCGCCGGCCGCAGTCCGTCAGGAAGTCTTCGATCGCTGCCACGGGCTCACCTCCCAGTCGACGCCTGTCACAAGCCTCTCACGACGCGCTGCCCTCTGCGCTCGTCACGATCGTGCCGATCCGCTCGCCCGCGGCGACACGGACGATGTTCCCCGCCGCGAGCTCGAACACGTGGATCGGGAGCTCGTTGTCCATGCAGAGGGAGAGCGCGGTCGTGTCCATCACCTTGAGGCCGCGCTCGATCGCCTCGAGGTGCGTCAGCCTCGGGATGAAGCTCGCCTCCGGGTCGAGGCGAGGATCGCCGTCGTAGACGCCGTTGACGCCGTTCTTCGCCATGAGGATCGCCTCCGCCCCGATCTCGAGCGCGCGCAGCGCGGCCGCCGTATCGGTCGTGAAGAACGGGTTGCCCGTCCCGGCGGCGAAGATCACGATCCGGCCCTTCTCGAGGTGCCGGATCGCGCGGCGGCGGATGTACGGCTCGGCGACCTCGGAGACCGTCACGGCCGATTGGACGCGCGTTTGCGCCCCGAGCCGCTCGAGCGCGTCCTGGAGCGCCAGCGCGTTGAGGAGCGTGGCGAGCATGCCCGCGTAATCCGCGGTCGCGCGGTCCATCCCCTCCGCAGCCGCCGCCATGCCGCGGTAGAAGTTGCCGCCACCGACGACGATCGCGACGTCGGTCCCCGCCTGCTGGACGTCGACGACCTCCTGCGCGATCGACTCGACCGTGCGGGGATCGACGCCGTACTCCCTCGCCCCCATCAGGCTCTCGCCGGAGAGCTTCAGGAGCGCCCGCCCGAACGCGGCAGCCGTCGCGGACGGGGTTGTGGCGAGCTCCTCGGGCCGGGCCGTCACGATCCGGCGACCGAGATGCGCGCGAACGCGACGACCGTCGCCCCCGCCTCCTCGAGCGCCTTGCCGACGCTCGTCGAGGCGTCGTGGATCCAGGCTTGCTCGAGGAGGGCTCCGCCGGGCGCGGCTGCGAAGAAGCGCTTGCCCAGCATCCCGTCGACGATCTTCTCGCGCGCCTGCTCCGGCTTCGACTGCACCTCGTCCGAGTTGAGGTAGATCTGCCGCTCGGCCGCGACGGTCTCGGCTGGGACGTCCTCGCGCGTCGTGTACTCCGGCGCCGCGAACGAGACGTGCATGGCCACCTGGCGGGCGAGGTCGGCGGAGCCGCCCTCGAGCTGCACCAGCACGCCGATCTTCCTCGCGGGCGGATGGACGTACGAGCCGAGCGTTCCGCCCGTGAGCCGCTTCTCGCCGACGACGACGATGTTCTCCCCGAGCTGCGCGACGAGCTCGACGCGCTCGTCCTCGAGCGCGGCTGCGGCGTCGTTGCCCTCGGCGACCTGCTCGAGCGCGCGCTCGGCGAACGCGAGGAAAGCCTCGTTCTTCGACACGGGCTCCGTCTCGCAGCCGACCCCGACGATGGCCGCGGTGTCCTCGTCCTGCCGGACGAGGACGATCCCCTCCGTCGTCGCCCGGTCGGCGCGCTTGCCCGCCGCCGCCATCCCTCGCTCGCGCAGCAGCGTGCGGGCGGCATCGAGATCGCCTCCCGCCTCCTGGAGGGCGCGCTTGCAGTCCATCATCCCGGCCCCGGTCTGCTCGCGGAGCTCCTTGACGAGCGCGGCGCTGATCTCGGTCACGCGGGCGCTCCGTTCTCGGACGCGACGGGCGCCTCCGCCGGCGCGGGTGCCGCCGCCGGCTCCGGCTCCTCCGCGGCGCTCGCCGCTGCGTCCGGCTCCTCAGCCGGGCCCTCATCGCCTTCCGCGGCGACGTCCTCGGGCGTGGCGCTCAGCTCCGCCTCGGTCACCTTCGTCTTCGCCGCGGCGATGCCGTCGGCGATCGCGCGGACGACGAGGGAGCACGAGCGGATCGCGTCGTCGTTCCCGGGCACGACGTGCGTCGCCTCGTCGGGGTCGCAGTTCGTGTCGACGAGGGCGATCACGGGCAGACCGAGCCGCTTGGCCTCGCGCACGGCGAGCTGCTCCTTGCGGAGATCGACGATGAACACCGCGTCGGGCTGGCGCTTCATCGTCGAGACGCCGCCCAGGTTCGCCTCGAGCTTCTCGAGCTCGCCGCCCATCGCGATGCGCTCTTTGGCGGGAAGCAGGTCGAGCTGCCCTTCCTCCTTGAGGCGCCGGAGCTCCTGCAGGTAGGCGATCCGGTCGGCGATCGTGCGCCAGTTGGTCAGCAGCCCGCCGAGCCAGCGGTTGGAGACGAACGGCTGCCCGACGCGGGTCGCCTCGCGGACGATGGCCTCCTGGGCCTGCTTCTTCGTCCCGACGAAGAGGATCGTGCCCCCGCGCTCGGAGATCGAACGCGCGAAATCGTGGGCCTCCTGGAGCAGCGCCTGCGTCTGCTGGAGGTCGATGATGTAGATGCCGCCGCGCTCGTCGAAGATGAAGCGCTTCATCTTCGGGTTCCAGCGGCGGGTCTGGTGGCCGAAGTGCACTCCGGCCTCCAGCAGCTCCTTCATGGAGACGACTGCCACGGTGAATCCTTTCGGTTGCTGAGGGTGCGCCGGCGGGCGCGGACGGAACCGGGCGAAATTGCACCGGCACCCCCGTCCGGAGGCGTCGCCGGGTAGGCGGTTCTGGGCCGAAGGATGGTAGCGGTCAGCCCTCGCGGGCGCGCTCGAGCGCCGCGCCGAGATCGGCCGGCAGCGGCGACTCCAGATCGACCGTCTCGTGCGTGAACGGATGCTCGAAGACGAGCCGGTGGGCGTGGAGAAACTGCCGCTCGAGCCCCAGATCACCAGCGACGCCGTATGTCGGATCGCCGCAGACGGGTAGGTCGATCGCCTCGAGATGGACGCGGATCTGGTGCGTCCGACCCGTCTCGAGCCGCAGCTCGAGGAGCGCCCGTCCGCCGATCTGCTCGCGAAGCTCGAACCACGTCACCGCGTCGCGCGGCGTCTCGGTGTCGAGGGAGTGGCGGGAACGGTCGTTGCGATCGCGGCCGAGCGCCGCCTCGATCCGACCGGTTCGCGAGCGCGGAGCTCCCCGGACGAGCGCCAGGTAGCGGCGCTCGAGCGCCCGCTCGCGAATCGCCTCCGAGAGCCGCGCGTGGGTATCCTCGGATCGCGCGACGACGAGCAGGCCCGACGTTCCGCGGTCGAGCCGATGCACGATCCCCGGCCGCTCCGGATCCCCGCCCGCGGCGCCCAGGGGGAGCAGTCCGTGTACGAGTGTGCCGCTCTGGTGCCCGCCGGCGGGATGGGTCACGACGCCTGCTGGCTTGTCGACGACGAGCAGGTGCCGGTCCTCGAAGACGATCGGGAGCCGCAGGTCCTCCGGGACGAGCTCGGCGGGCTCCGGCACCTCGATCTCGAGCTCTTCCCCGCCCGCGAGCCGATAGCTCTTGGCCCGATGGCTGCCGTCCACGAGCACGCCGCCGCGCGACACGAGGCGCTCCGCCAGAGAGCGGCTCCCGACGGCGGGATGCGCCGCGACGACGGCGTCGAGGCGCCGCCCGGCGTCGGACTCAGGGACGCGAGAGCGGTGACGTCCCAACGCGCGCGCTCGACCGGTCGGCCGCGACGAACGAGAGGAACAGAAGCCCCACGCCCACGACGATGAAGGTGTCGGCGAGGTTGAAGGCCGGCCAGTAGGCGAGGTCGAGGAAATCGGTCACATGGCCGAGGCGCAGCCGGTCGACGAGATTCGAGATGCTGCCGCCCAGGACGAGCCCCACTGCAACCGGCAGGAGCGGATGCCGCTGCCCCGAGCGGGCGAAGAAGAGCACGAGCGCGAAGATCGCGAGCGCGGTCAGCACGATCACGATCGAGGTGGCGCCCGAGAAGAGCCCGAAGGCGATACCGGTGTTCCTCACGTGGTGGACCGAGAACGGGCCCGCGATGTCGGTCGCGTCGCCGAGCACGAGCTGGCTGGAGACGATCGCCTTCGTGAGCTGGTCGGCGGCGGCGGCGGCGACGGCGACCACCGCGAGCTCGGCCCACTGGCCGACGCCCGCGGCGAGCGAGCGCTCCGCGCCCGGAATCGGCTGCAGGGCGTTCGTCGCCGAGCCGACCCGCACCTCGAGAGGGCGCGTCGCGGTCGGCGACTCGACGCGTGCCGGCTCGCTCACGCTCGCTCCTCGAGCCGCTTGCAGTCGACGCAGAGCTCGGCGTAGGGCACCGCGGCGAGGCGCTCCTCCGGAATGGCCTTCCCACACCGCGCACACGTCCCGTACGTGCCGTCGTCGATGCGTGCGAGCGCGACGTCGATCTCGCGGACGAGCTGCTCGGCGTTCTCCTCGAGCGACTCGTCGACCTCCTTGTCGAGAATCTCGCTCGCGTGGTCGGCGAGGTGCTGGTCGCCGGACGCGCTCGAGAGCTCGCTCTCGTCGTCGTCGTCGACGACGAGGTCGTGGGCCGCCTCGAGGACCCGCGCCCGAAGGGCGAGAAGCTCGGCCCGCCGCTCGTCCAGATCGGCGCTCATCGGCCCCGCTCGCCCGACGCGGCCAGCAGCCGCTCCACGGCCTCGAGCTCGAGCGGCTCGACCTCGACGACCTTGTTGCGCGAGGTGTGCCCCGCGACGACGCGGAGGCCTGCGCGAGGCACGCCGAGCGTGTCGGCGAGCAGGGTCACGACCTCGTCGTTCGCGCGCCCGCGCTCCGGCGCAGCCCGGACCCGTACCTTCCACGTGTCGCCGTGGCGCCCAACGACCTCGGAGCGCCGCGCGCCGGGAGCGACGCGCAGCCGGAGCCGCGCGGGACGCGAGCGGATTGGGTCGCCGGAGGCCACGCCCGAAGGATAGAGGCGCAGGCCGCTACCCCCGGAGGTGGCCGACTCGACGCGTCTCAGCCGGCCAGCCGATCGGCGTCGGGCAGCGCGGCAGCCGGTCGCGTCCGGCGTCCCGCATCGGCCGCCTGGTTGCCGTGCCCGGCTTCGCCCTCCGAGACGACCTCGAGCGCGGAGCGCAGGATCGACTCGACCCGCCGCGACTCCGAGAGAAGCCGCTCCTTCTCCACGATCGCCTCGCGTGTCAGCCGTCGCCCCTCCGCGTTTGCCTCGGCGACGATGACGTCCGCCTCGCGGCGCGCTTGCTCTTTCATGTCGTGCGCGGCTCGCTCGGCGGAGACGAGCGTCGAGCGGAGGAGCGACTCGAGCTCGACGTGGCGCGCGACCTCTGCCTCGAGGACGTGCACGCGCTCCCCGAGCTCGGCCCGCTCGCGCCAGACCGCCTCGAAGCTGTCGGCGACCTGCTCCACCTCGCGGTTGACGTCGGAGCGTCGGTAGCCGAGCAGGCCGCGTCGCAGGGCGAGGTGCCTCACTTCCACGGGTGTCAGGGACATCATGGACCTCCTTCTCAGAGCAGGCGCTCGATCAAAATGTTGACGATGCGCTCGAGGATGTAGAGCGTGAAGATCCCGGCGATCGGCGACAGATCGAGTGGGCCGAGCGGCGGGATGACGCGGCGGAACAGGCGTAGGTAGGGCTCGCAGACGTCGTAGAGGAACTGCCGGACGCGCTCGAGCGTCGGCGAGGCCCCCGTCCGGATCCACGAGGTGAGGATGTAGGCCAGGATCAGGAGGACGTAGACCCCGACGAAGACGGACACGAAGCGCTGCACCGACGTCGCCGTGTCGGCCAGCACGAGAAAGCCGACGCCTTCGTCGTCCACGGAGACCGGATTCTTCCCGGGGGCTTCCGTTCCTCCGGCTACCGCGCGGCCGCGAACGCGAGGGTCTCCTCCAGCGCCGCGGCCGCGGAAGGAGCCGAACGGTCGGCAGCGGCGATTCGCTCCGCCTGCTCGCGGTACGTCGACTCGGCGATGACGCGCTCGACCGCCGGTGCGAGCTGACGCATCACCTCCGGTGGCGGAAGACCCAGAACCGTGCGGGAGCTCCGATCGGAGTCGAGCGCGATGCCGGCGCCAACCCGTTCCACGGCGGCGGCGTTCGCCCACTGGTCGACACTGAAGAGCGGCACGACGACGAGCGGGACCCCGTGTCGCAGCGAGCCGAGTGTCGAGCCGTAGCCGCCGTGGCAGACGATCACAGCAGCGTGTGGCGCGATCGTGTCGTGGGGGACCCAACGCTCGACGTGCACGTTCCTCGGCAGCGGCCCGAGCGCCTCGAGATCGCGTGCCTCGCCGAGGGTGACGAGCACTCGCACGTCGAGCTGCGCAAGTGCTTCGACGGCTCGCGTGTAGAGCTCGGGGTAGTAGGGCAGGTGGCCCGCCGCGGTCACCGACCCGAACGTCACGTAGACGAGCGGTGCCTCGTTCCCCGGCCACCAGCCGGCAGGCGGCGCCTCCGACCGCGTCTCGGGCGTGCCGGGCGAGAATCGCCGCGCCAACCGGGCGAGGGCCACCGAGGAATCGTCGAGCGCCTCGGGCATGGCGGTGAGGTAGGGCGTCGTGCGGATGCGATCTCCTTCGGGATCGGCGCCGAGCCCGAGCTCCGCCCGGAACCGGCCGAGCACCGGCGACGCGAGCTCGATCGTCAGCTCCTCGACGGACGCGAGCCCGAGCGCCACCCTGACGAGCGGAATGCCGTAGAACTCGGCGACGAGCGTCGAAGCGAACTCCCAGCTCTCGCGGAGGATCAGGTCGGGCTCGTACGTCTCGGCGAGCGCGCGAAGCCCGGGCAGTGTGGCGCGCGTGTCGATCCCGCCGAAGAACTCGCCGATCATCGCCGCGTTGGCGCCTTCCATCCCCTGCTTTGCGAACTCGGCGAGGAGCGGCATCCATTCCTCCGCCGGGGGATCGCCGAGCGGCGCGAAGGGGAGCCCGGTGCGCTCGACGTTCGCGCGGTGCTGGTGCTGTGCCGCGACGAGCACCTCGTGGCCGGCGGCGAGCGCCGCGTGCCCGAGCGGGGCGAGCGGGAGGATGTGACCCGAGCTGCCGCGTGTCGTGAGGAGAACCCGCACGCCCGCAGTGCATCACCGAGCGGAGGCTCGAAAGGTGCGGTTCGTGCGCGGCCGCGGGTACGGCTGACCGCACGCCGGGATCGCGACTTACGCCTGGTTGAAGAAGGCGCCCGCGGGGTCGAGCGCCCGCGCACGCTCCTCGGCGGAGACCTCGACATCCCGCGGTGTGAGCAGGAACACCTTGTCGGCGACGCGCTGCATGCTTCCGTCGAGCGCGTACGTGAGCCCGCTCGCGAAGTCGATCAGCCGCTTCGAGAGCTCGGTGTCGGCGCTCTGCAGGTTGAGAATGACCGGAACGGAGTCCTTGAAGCGATCCGCGATCTGCTGGGCGTCGTTGAAGCTCCGCGGCAGCACGAGGTGGACGCGAACCTGCGAAGCGCCGCCGTCGACGCCGCGGAGGCGTGACCGCCGAGACGAGGAGCGCTGCGGGGCGGCGACCGCTGCCTCCGCCTCGGAGGCGCTGTCGGCCTCCGACCAGCCGTCCGGTTCGCGGCGACGGGGCAGGCGCCGGACGTTCTGGCGCTCACGACGCCGGTAGTCCCGCCCGACCTCCTCGTCGCTGACGGTGAGGTCGTCGTCCCACTCCTCGTCCTCGGCGATACCGAAGTAGACGAGCGTCCGGTTCCACACGTCGCCGAGACCCATGCTCGGCGGGATCGTAGCCCCTCGCCCCGGACGGTACGGGCCCTTCCTACCGCACGAGGCTCGATCCGATCCGGATCAGCGTGGCGCCCTCCTCGACGGCGATCTGCCAGTCCTGCGAGGTGCCCATCGAGAGCTCCTGGAGCCCGTGCTCGGCAGCGAGCTCGCGCAGGCGCCCGAACCACGGCCGGGACGCCTCCGGGCTCTCGGCGAGCGGCGGCATCGTCATGAGGCCGCGTAGTCCGGGGTGGCGCTCCAGCCAGCCCGCGATCTCGTCGGGCGCGACACCCGACTTCGACGGCTCCCCGGAGAGGTTGACCTCGAGCAGCGCGGGGACGGCGAGGCGGCGGGCGGCCGATTCCGAGTCGAGTGAGTGGACGAGATCGCAGACCCCGTTGACGAGCTTGACCTTGTTCGACTGGAGATGCCCGATGAAGTGCCAGCGGAACGCGTCGCCGTAGGCAGCGTGCTTCGCGACGAGGTCCTGCGCCCGGTTCTCGCCGAGGACCTCGACCCCCGCCTCGAGGAGGATCGCGAGGTCGGCGAGCGGGACGTACTTCGTCGCAGCGACAACCGTAACTCCCGGCCCCGCTTCCTCGCGGATGCGGAGGTAGCGCTCCCGGATCGCGGCGGCGTTCAGGCGAGCCCCTCGCGCGCCCTCGCGAGGAGCGTCGCGCGGTCGTTTGCGCCCGGGTCGTCGATGACGAGGTCGAGGAGGCGTGCGAGCTGGGCGCCGAGCGCCGGGCCCTCGCGATACCCGATCGCGATCAGATCGGTGCCGTCGACAGCGAGCTCCGCGAGACGGTGCGGCGCCGCGCGCTGCTCCTCCAGCCCGGTCGCGAGCTGTGCCAGGTGCTCGAGCTCCCAGGGCTCGACGTTCTTGGCCGCCAGGTCGACCCGCTTGTGGACGAGGAGCTCGCGTGCCTGCTCGAGACCGTACGAGGCCAGGAAGCGTCGCGAGAAGCGGCCGTCGATCGGGCCGTCGAGCCAGAAGGCGTGGGAGGCGACGAGCCGAACGACGTCGTCCCGGAGCGTGTTCGGGTAGCGCAGGCGGCGCAGGGCCCGTCCCGTGATGCGCGCGCCGAGGAGCGCATGCTCGGCACCCGTGCGATCCGCCTCCGGCTTCCCGAGGTCGTGGAGCAGCGCGGACAGGCGCACGGGGAGCGACGCCTCCGCCTCGGCGGCGTTCTGGACGACGGCGAAGAGGTGCTCGTCGAGGCTCACGGGCTGGCGGGGCGAGTCGAGCTCGTAGCCGATCGCCGCGCTGTACTCCGGCAGCACCTCGACGAGGGCACCGGTGTCCCGAGCCAGGCGGAGGGCATCTCACGGCCGGGCCCCGAGCAGGAGCTTCGA
The DNA here is from genome assembly GCA_963734045.1 of uncultured Actinomycetes bacterium. Taxonomy (GTDB): domain Bacteria; phylum Actinomycetota; class Thermoleophilia; order Gaiellales; family Gaiellaceae; genus Gaiella. Next base: position 760,066 of record CAVTFU010000010.1, read on the forward strand.
GAGCTCCCCCATCCCGTCCGCCGCGAGCCCGCCGCCGATCCGCTCGTGCGAGACGTGCCGCAGGCCGGCGGACTCCTCTCGCATCTGCGCGACGGTCTCGTCCGGCAGTGTGAACCCGAGCTGGGACATCAGGCGCAGCCCGCGGAGGATCCGGAGCGGATCCTCGCGAAAGCTCTGCGGCGAGACCGTGCGCAGCTCGCGCCGCTCGAGATCCGCGAGGCCGTGGAACGGGTCGACCAGCTCGTCGGTGGAGAGCCGGCGGGCCATCGCGTTCACGGTGAAGTCGCGGCGCGCCATGTCATCCTCGATGGAGACCGCGGGGTCGGCGGCGATCTCGAAGTCCCGGTGACCCGGGCCGACGCTCCGCTCGGCCCGGGGCGGCGTCAGCTCGATGCCGGCGGGGACGAGCGGCCGGATACCGCGCTCACGGGGATAGAAGCGCACGCCGACGAGCTGGCCGTGCACCTCCATGTCCTCGACCCGGCCGTGCGGCTCGAGCGCCGCCCGCAGTCCCGCCTGGTCGACGCCCGGGACGAGGAAGTCCTCGTCGGCGTGGTCGATCCCGAGCAGCTCGTCGCGCACGGCGCCGCCGACGATGTACGCGTCGAGGCCGAGCGAGCGGATGTAGCGGCGGATCGCGGTCGGCACGGGACGATTCTCGCGCCGGAGCCCGGTCGGGCGCGCGCGGGAGCGGTTTCAGAGGTGCGCGATCGCCTCGATCTCGACGAGGGCACCCGACGGGAGCTTCGCGACCTGGAACGTCGAGCGAGCCGGCGGCCGGTCGCCCACCCGGGACGCGTAGACGTCGTTCATCGCCGCGAAGTCGGCCAGATCCATGAGGAACACCGAGGTCTTGACGAGCTTCTCGATGGAGCTGCCGGCTGCGTCGAGGATGGCGGCGAGGTTGGCGAGAGCCTGCTCGGTCTGCTGGGTGATGTCCCCCTCGACCGCGGTGTCGCCCGGCTTCAGCCCGAGCTGGCCCGCGACGAACACGAGCTCCCCCGCCACGATCGCCTGGTTGTACGGCGCTCCCTGGAAGGGAGCCGGCGCTGCCTCGGTTCTCACGACCTGCTTCTCCATCTCGTCTCCTTTCGACTCGTTCAGCGGGCGCCGGACGCCCGGGCGAGCGCGATGCCGAGCGCCTTGAAGATCGCGGCGAGCGCGTTGCCCGTGTCCTCGCCTTCCATGAGGCGCACGTGCACCGTGAGCCCGGCCTCCTCCGACAGCCGCTGGAGGAACCGAGACGCGAGGTCGGTGCCGAGGCCGCCCGCGCCCGTGAGGTCGGCGTTCGACGCGACCAGGGAACGGCCCGACCGCTCGACGACGACCATCGCGAGCGCCTCGTCGGCCGGCGCGGTGGCCTCGCCGTGCGCGCCCTCGGGAAGGTGCGGCGCGACGGCACGTCCGAGGGCCGTGCCGGCGGCGTCGACCTCCGCCTCGGGGTCGTCGGGCTCGATCTCCAGCGCGAGATCGAACCGGCCGGCGCGCGCGAGCTCGCCGAGCAGATGGTCGAGGACCGGCACGCCGGTCGCGACGTTCGTCACGCCGGTCCCGTTCTGGATCCGCGCGCCGCTCACAGGTCCGCCCGCTCGATCGACGCGCCGAGCGCCTGCAGCCGCTCGTCGATGCGCTCGTAGCCCCGGTCGATCTGACCGATGTTGCCGATCGTCGACCGGCCTTCGGCACAGAGGGCCGCGATCACCATCGCCATGCCGGCGCGGATGTCGGGGCTTTCGAGTCGCTGCCCGTAGAGCCTCGCGGGCCCGGTGACGACGACGCGATGCGGGTCGCAGAGGATGATCCGCGCGCCCATCGAGACGAGCTTGTCGACGAAGAAGAGACGGCTCTCGAACATCTTCTCGAAGACGAGGACCGTGCCCCGCGCCTGTGTCGCGGCGACCACCGCGATCGAGGTCAGGTCGGCGGGAAAGGCGGGCCAGATGCCGCTCTCGATCTTCGGGATCTGGTCGCCGAGGTCGTCGACGATCTGGAGCTCCTGGCCGGGCGGGACGCGAACGGTGGTCTCGCCCACCTCGAGCTCGATGCCGAGCTTGCGAAACGCCGGGACGATGGAGATCAGGTCGTCGGGCTCGACGTCCTCGATCGTCAGCTCGCCACCGGTGCTCGCCGCGAGCGCGGCGAAGCTCGCGACCTCCACGTGCTCGGAGCGGACGCGGTAGGTGCCGCCCCGCAGGCCCTCTACTCCCTCGATGCGCAGGATGTTCGAGCCGATCCCCTCGATCCGGGCCCCGAGCGACACGAGGAAGTGGCAGAGGTCCTGGATGTGCGGCTCGCAGGCGGCGTGGCCCACGATCGTGTCACCCTCGGCGAGCACCGACGCCATGACCGCGTTCTCGGTCGCCATGACACTCGCCTCGTCGAGGAAGAGCCGCTTCCCGACGAGCCGCTCGGCCCGGAGGTCGTACGCGCCGTTGAGCTCCACCTCCACGCCGAGCTCGGCGAAGGCGTGGATGTGCGTGTCCAGGCGACGCCGTCCGATCACGTCCCCGCCGGGCGGCGGCACGACCGCGCGGCCGAACCGCGCCAGGAGCGGCCCGGCGAGCAGGAAGGAGGCGCGGATCTCGCGCCCGAGGCGTGGGTCGAGCTCGGTCTTCGAGACATTCGCGCTGTCCACGGTCACCTCGTTGAGCCCCGTCCAGCTCGCCTCGGCGCCGAGATCCGCGAGGAGCTCGACCATCGTCTCGACGTCACGGATCCGCGGGACGTTCTGCAGGACGACGGGCTCGGCGGCAAGAACGGTGGCGGCGAGGATCGGCAGCGCGCCGTTCTTGTTGCCCGAGGCGCGAACTGTTCCCGACAGCGGGCGCCCGCCCTCGATCACGAACGACAGCATGCGGGGCGGTATCGTACCCGGCCCCGTGGAGGTGACCCGAGACAGAGCCTGGGCGACGCTGACGGAGTACACGAAGAGCGACTCGCTCCTCCGGCACGCCCTGGCCGTCGAGGCGTCGACCCGCTTCTACGCCCGCAAGCTGGGCGAGGACGAGGAGCTCTGGGGCTGCGTCGCACTTCTCCACGACTTCGACTACGAGATCCACCCCACGCTCGACGAGCACCCTCAGGACGGCGCGCCGATCCTCCGCGAGGCCGGGTACCCCGAGGAGCTCGTGGAGGGTGTCCTCTCCCACGCCGAGCATCTCGGGATGCCGCGCGACACGCCGCTGAAGCGGACGCTCTATCGCGTGCGACGAGCTCTCCGGGTTCGTGCATGCGTGCGGCCTCGTGCGCCCCACGGGCCTCGACGGGCTCGAGCCGAAGTCCGTGCGCAAGAAGCTCAAGCAGCCGTCCTTCGCGGCGGGCGTCCATCGCGACGAGGTCTATGCGGGGGCCGAGCTCCTCGGCGTCGAGCTCGACGAGCACATCGCGAACGTGATCGAGGCGCTGCAGCCGATCGCCGGCGAGCTCGGCCTCCGCGCGGCGGCTGACGCGGCCTAGCGCCCCGCTCGGCCGCCGAGCGTTTTCGACGAAGCGGTCCGTGGCTCTCGGCCGCGGGGACGTCGTGCCAGCGCCACGGTCGTTCCGGCCACGGCCACGACGGGCACTGGTCGCCGGGCGTTCGACGGTCTAGCGTCCGACGCGGCATGGGCCGTGCGCCTCGGATCGAGCCGGTCGAGGGCGTCGTCCACATCACGGTGCGGGGCGTTCGCCGCCTGCCGATCTACGTCGACGACCTCGACAGGCGCATGTTCATGGGGTTACTGGGCCAGACAGCCCATCGCTGCCGCTGGTCGTGCCTCGCCTACTGTCTCATGACGAACCACTTCCATCTCGTCGTCGCTCTCACGAACGCCCAGCTCTCCCGCGGGATGCATCGACTGAACTGGATGTACGCGCTGCGCTTCAACGAGCGATACGGGCATTCCGGCCACCTCTTCGAGGCGCGCTTCGGATCGAGGACGATCGACACAGAGACGCAACTCCTCGAGACGCTCCGCTACGTCGTCTCAAACCCCGTGCGGGCGGGTATCTGCGCTGACCCCGCGGACTGGCCCTGGAGCAGCTTTCGCGCGACAGCAGGACTCGAGCGCTGCCCACCGTTCCTCGCAGGGGCCCGCGTGAGGAGCTCTTCGCTCGCGGAGAACGCGGCGCAGAGCTGTACGCGGCGTTCGTCCGAGAGCGATCGGAACTTCTCCGCGCTCGTTGAAGCTGGCTGAGATCGTCCCGGGCGGACACGGCTCGATCGACCGTGTCTTCGTGCCTGGCACGAACTAGCCGAGCGCGGCGACGAGGCGGTCGAGGTCGCCGTCGCTCGTCCACCAGCCACACGAGACGCGCACGAGGTCGCGGCCCGGGATCGCGCGGACGTCCACGCCTTCGGCTCCGAGGCGCACGACGACCTCGTCGGCGTCGTCCGAGCGGAAGCTGACGAGCGTCGCGCGGGTCGGGACTGACGAGCTCGACGCGCGAGGCGAGCAGTTCCCTGCAGCGCGATGCTGCCGCGCTCGAGCGCTCGTACCACCAGGCGGGACGCAGCGCGAGCGCCGCGAGCATCGCCCGGAGCGTCCCCTGGGACCACCAACCGCTCTCGAAGCGGCGCGCGTCGGGGTGCGTCTCGAACGTGCCGTCGGGGTCGTGCCGTGTCTGGGCGAAGTAGCTCGGCGACACGACCGCGAGACGCTCGGGCTCGGTGACGACGAGCGCACCGGTCGCGTCGGGCCCGCAGAGCCACTTCTGTCCCGAGATCGTGAGGAAGTCCACCCCGGTCACGGTCGTCGGGATCGCGCCGACCGACTGCGCGCCGTCCGCGAGGACGGGCACGCCGCTCCGTTCCCGGAGCTCTGCGAGCGGCAGCACGGCACCGGTCGTCCAGAGCACCTGCGACGTCGCGATGAGCCTCGTTCGCGACGTGACCGCCGCGAGGATCCGCTCCGGGTCGGGCGGCACGACGACGACCCGGGCGGCGGAGGCAGCGAGTGGCCCGAGGAGGCCGAAGTGCTCGTCCGTCGTCGTCACGACCTCGTCGCCCGGCTCGAGCCCGAGCCCGCGCAGCACGATCGCGCAGCTCTCGGTCGTGGAGGTCGTCAGGGCGAGCTGGGCGGGCTCGGCGCCGACGAGCCCCGCAAGCGCTCGCGGAGCGTCTCGCGCACCCCGAGCGTCTCCTCGAAGTACGCCCTTCCCGTCCGGCCCCGGAGGAGGTCGCGCTCCACCGCGGCCTCGAGCTCCTCGGCAACGGGCCGCGCGAGCGGCCCGAACGTGCCCGTGTTGAGATACGCGATGCGCTCGAGCACCGGAAAGAGGGCGCGCGCCTCCTCGAAGCTCACACCTGCCACCTCGACAGCGCACTCGACGGGCGGATGGTCGGAGAGCACGACGCCGTCCGCGGTTCGCCTGTCGACCGGCCACACGCCGAGCGGGCCCGCCCGGGCCCCGTGCACGAGGACGTGGTCGATCCCGTCGCCCGGCGCCGAGTAGCCGTCGAGGCGAGGGTCGTGCACGTTGAAGTCGCCCGCGAGGACGACAGCCTCCCCCTCCCGTGCGTGTCCCTCGACGAACCCGCGCGCGAGCGCAGCCTCGCCGCGCGGGACGGACGGATCGCGGAACTCGTTCGACGCATGCAGGTTCCCGACGACGACGCGAGCGTCGTCCAGCCGCACCGCCTGGACGAGTCGCCGCGCGCGTCCGTCGTCGCTGATCCGCTCGTGGCCGAGGTCGGTCACGACATGCCGCGGAGCGACGAGGATCGCGTTGGCCTGGCCCGCGAGGCCGGACCGGAAGAGGCCCTGGTGGAGACGTGTCACCCACGTCGAGACGGGCCCGAGCCAGAGTGGCGGGCGCGTGATCGCGCCGTAGGACGCCATGCCCGACCAGTCGTCGATCCGCGGCAACGCCCAGACGGGGACCTCCTGGAGGCAGAGCACGTCCGGCTCGTCACTGCTCGCGAGCTCGACCATGCTCCGGAGGTATCCCTTCCGCCTCGGTGGGTGCGCGTTCCCGTGAAAGACGTTCCAGCTGCGCACGAGGAGCCGCACGGGCCGAGGCTACGGGTACGGTCGGCCGAATGCGCGTCGTCCTCGCGGATCCGCCTGCGTACACGCCGCCGTACGACCACGAGCTCGCCGCAGCGCTGAGCCGGGCAGGTGCACGCGTCGAGCTCGTCACCGCGCCGTTCCGGTTCGGAGGGCGGCCCGAGCCGGCCGGCTACGACCTCCACGAGAGCTTCTCTCCCCGCTCGAGCCGCATCGAGCGGACGTCGCTCCGTCTCGCCGTGAAGGCCCTCGAGCACCCGCGCGAGATGCGCCGGCTCCTCGAGCGGGAGGCCGACGTGATCCACGTGCAGTGGCTCGCGGTGCCCGAGGTCGACCGGCTGCTCCTCCGGAGCCGGGCGCCGCTCGTCTTCACCGCGCACGACCTGCTGCCGCGGCGGACGGCCGGTCGGACGAGGCTCTGGCGCTCGCTCTTCGACCGCTTCGCGCGGATCGTCGTCCACTCGGATCGAGGGCGCGACGCACTCGTCGGGTTCGGCGTCGCGGCAGACGCGCTCCGGGTCATTCCCCATCCGGTCTTCCGCAGCGATCCGCCGCGGGCGGACGACGGCGGCACCGTGCTCGCCCTGGGGGTGATCCGCCCGTACAAGGGCCTTGCCGGACGCCGTGGAGGCGACGCTCCGGGTGCCGGGAGCCCGCCTGCTCGTCGCGGGCGACCCGCGCATCCCGCTCGACGAGCTCCGCGATCGCGCCGGAGAGCGCGCGGAGTGGCGCCTCGGCTATCTCGGACGCCCGGACCTCGAGCGGGCGCTCTCGCAGGCGACCGTCGCCGTCTTTCCGTATCGCGACGAGCTCGATCAGTCGGGAGCGCTGCTCCAGGCCCTCGGCGCCGGCGTGCCGGCAGTCGTCTACGACGTCGGCGGGCTCGGAGAGGTCGTGACCTCGTTCGCCGCGGGTCGGGTGGTCTCACCCGGCGACGTCGACGGCCTGGCGAGCGCGGTCCGGGAGCTCCTCGAGACCCCGGCGGCGCTCGCCGCGGCACGGGCCGGAGCCGAGGCCGCGCGGGCCACGCTCACCTGGGACGCCGCTGCGCGTGCGCATCTCGCGCTCTACCGCGAGCTCCTGTGAGGTTCCGGCGGCGACCGTTCGACGAGCTCGTCGCACGGCAGCTCGAGCTCTTCGAAGCGGACGAGGCAGGGCTGCTCGAGGAAGCGGCAGAGTCCGAGTCGGCGTGGGTCCGGTCGGGCCGCGACGAGGCCGAGGAAGCCTACGGCGACTTCCAACTCGTCGTGGACGCGATCGCCGACCGGCTTCTCGAGATCCGTGAGTCGTACGCCGCGACGCTCGACGAGGAGGCGGCCGAGGCCTACCGTCGCGCCTTCCACGCGGCGGTCGCACGCCGCTTCCGGCGCTACGCGTCGCTCGTCGCCGACCTCGACCCCGACTGAGGGTCAAGGCTCGGCTCACCCGGCGGGCGTGGACGGAGCGAGCGCGCGAGCTTCAGGTGCGTCCGCGCCTCGTCCTCGCGGCCCTGGTTCTTCAGCGCCCGCCCGAGCGCGTAGTGCGCGTAGTCGTCCGACGGCGAGAGCTCGAGGACCTTGCGGAACTCGGCCTCCGCCTCGGACCACCGCCGGATCCGGAAGTACGCGATCCCGAGCGCCTCGCGGATCGACGCCTTCTCCGGTTCCAGCCGTTTCGCCTTCTCGAGCGCGACGGTGGCCTGCGCCGGCATGCCGTCGCGCAGGTGGTTTCGGCCCTGCTGGAAGAGGTCGTACGCGTCGGTCATGCCCTCATCGTGCCGACCGTGTCAAGGAGCGCAGAGAGAGCGCCGCGCGCAGCCGATCGCCGGGCCGTTCCCGCGAGCGAAGCACGTCGCGGAGCCGCCCCAGCTCGACGCGCGCACGCGTCGCGGCGCGCCGCGCACCGGTCGCTTCGCCGAACCGCGCCTCGGCGAGTGCGGCCGCGAGAGCGCCTGCCGGGACGGCCAGCACCCGTTCGGTCTCGCGCCTGAGCTCGGTCGTCGTCGGCGTCTCGTCGAATGCGACACCGCGATCGAGAAGGACCGCCACGAGCTCGGCGCGCACCCCTTCCGCCAGGGCGCGGGGCTCACGGCGGCGGAGCCGGCCGTACCGTCGCGCCCATTTCGCGAGGACGAGGGCTGCGGCGAGCGCGAGCGGCACGAGCGGGATCGCGACGAGCCACCATCGCGGCGAGCCCTCGGCGGCCGGCTCGACGGGCGTCGCGCCCGTCGGCGCCGACGGGTCGAGCGGCGGGGTCGTGAAGTCGAGGAACCGGCCCGTGCCGAGCGCTGCGACGGCGTCGGCAGAGTCGGAGGCGAGCGTGTAGACGGCGGAGAGCGTGCCGCGGCCGGGCGTCGGGTCGAACGCGAGCCACCCGAAGCCGTCGAACCACGCTTCGACCCAGGCATGCGCCTGGTGGTCGGTGACCGTCCAGACGCCCGCCTTCCACGTCCCCGCGGTGAACCCGACCGCGACCCGCGCCGGGACGCCCAGGAGCCGGAGCATGACCGCCATCGCCCCCGCGTAGTGCTGGCAATAGCCGAGGCGGGTCACCTCGACGAAGTCGACGAGCGGCGGGTTGCCGATACTGGCGGGCGGCCGCTCGTCGTACCGAAAGCCGCCCTCCCGCCGAAACCAGCGCTCGAGGAGCAGCGTCGCCTCGTACGGGGACCGCGCGCGCGCGGTGCGGCGGCTCGCCTCCTCCCAGAGCGAGCGGTACGCCCAGAGCGGCTGGTAGCGCTCGTCCGTGAACACCCTGTCGACGTACCGGTCGCGTCGTGCGTCGCCGAAGCCGGGGAACCGTGCCCGGCCGAGCTCGAGGTACCGGCCCGTGTCGGCCGGGTACCGGGGCCGCGACGCGGCGAGCGCCCGGGGCGTCGGCCGGGGCACGTAGCTCCAGACCGTGTACCGCGCGCCGCGCCGGACCGTGCGGCCGGCCCGCATGACGCCTCCGGCGAGGTACGAGAGGCGCCCGAGCGACGAGCCGTCGATACGGGCCGGCTGGCTCGCAGCGGCGATGCGGTCGTCCTCGAGGCCCTCGACGGTGACGACCTGCTTCAGCCAGTCGCGCCGCTGCGCGTCGCGCGCCGGGACGAGCGGGTCGGCCGGAAGCGTGCGCCGCGGCCCTCCGATGTCGATCGGGTAGAGGTTCTCGATCCAGCGGTCGGCGGCGAACGTCTCGAGCGTCGACACGCGCCAGTACTCGGCGCGCTTCGGGGCGCGGACGCGAAGCACGACGGTGGGCCGGGCGGGAAACTCGATGCCGCCGTAGTGGGCGTCCCACAGGTAGCGGAGGCTCGCCGTCCGACCGCCGCCGGCAAACGGGTCCCACCCACGCCAGTCGACGCGTGCCTCGCCCGGAGCAACCCCGGTCGAGAAGACGCCCACTGCGACCGCGAGCAGCCCAGCGCCGAGAACGAGGCCGGGCGCGGAGCGACGCCGCTCACCGAGGGTCGGCACGAGCGATGCCCAGAGCACCGCGGCGAGTGCCGCGGCGCCGAGCATGACGGCGTTGTCGTTCTCGAGCAGCCGTGCCGGAAAGCCGACGCCGACCGCGATCGCCGCGACCACGAGCGGCAGCCGCCTGCCCGCCGCTGCCAGGCCTCCGGCCAGGCCGAGCGCGAAGGAGGCGATCACGACCAGCCCGTGCAGCGACGGGTACGAGGACGGGTCGAAGGGAGCGCGCACCGCCGGCGCGTCGTGGAGGGCCGTCCAGGCCTCCCCGAGCGCGTCGTGCGGCCAAGCGTCGAATGCGATCGCGAGGGCGAGGAGCGTCATGAGGATCGACGTCGCGGCTCGCGCCGTCCTGCCGGACGCGACACTCGGAACGAGGGCGGCCGCGCCGCACGCGGCGAACGCCGCCCACGAGGTCGGATCCTCGAGCGACGCCCAGGCCAGCACGACGACGGCGACCACGGGCGCGGCTGCAAGCGGGCCGCGGAACCTCGCCGCGACGCTAGCCAACTGCCCGCGCTCGCAAGCCCGCGAGCGCCTCCTCGAGAGCGTCTCCCGCCCGGACGACGGCCAGCGGAACCCCGGCCGCAGCGAGCCTGAGCAGCGCCCGGGACGAATCGGAGCGCCCTCGGTCCGCATAGGTCGGCGCGTCGATCGCGACGAGCGCACAGTCGCGACCGGTCGCCCGGCGGGCGAGAAGCGCGTCCTCAACCGCGTCCGGGCGGGCGGTCACGACCACGAGCTCGGGAATCGGCCCGAGCGCGCCGCGTGTGCCGACGAGCTCGCGCAGCGGCGCGCCGTCGACCGCCTCGACGGCCGCGAGCGCGTCCAGCGCCCCGTCCCAGTCGGCCCCGAGGCTCTGCACGCGGTGGATCCCGGGAGAGGGGCTCGCGACGACGAGGAGCGTGCGACGGGAGCGGCCGGCGTGCGCCCGGACGAGGCCGGCCGCGACGCGAACCCCCTCGTCGAGGCTCGAGCTTCCGGCCACGCCGGCGTTCGCGCTCCGCTCGACGTCGAGCAGCACCGCGACGCTGTCGCGCGGGGCGTCTTCCAGCTCCCGCACCATGAGCGTGCCGCGCCGTGCCGAGCTCGGCCAGTGCACGGCGCGCAACGGCTCGCCCTCGACGTACTCGCGCACGCCGTGCGGCTCGAGCCCGCTCGCGCGGCGCAGGTGCGCTCTTCGGCCGCCCTCTCCGCGGGCGCCGGTCTCCGTGAAGAGCGCCGAGAGCTCCGGGACCCGCGGCCGGACGAGGACGGTCCCCGCCGCGGGGATCTCGAGCTCGATCGTCGTGATCCCGAGCGGATCACGGGCCACGAGCCGCCCCGGGCCGAGGGGGTACCGGCCGCGCGGGACCCGCGGCACGACGAGCGCGGCCCTTCCGTCGGCGGGGATCGCCGTCGAGAGGATCCCGAGTGGGCCGACCGAGTCCCGGAGCTCGACGCGCGACGCGAGCCGCGTCGCGCCGCGGACGACGATGCCCAGCCGGAGCTCACCTCCCTCGGTGGGCGGGACCGAGGCGGGCAGCCGCTCGACAGACAGGGCCCGAGACGCGAGCCACGCCCAGAGGCGGGAGGCGAGCGCCGCGAGCGCGAGGCCGAGGCCGAGGACCGCGAGCGCGGTCGAGCCGATCATCCACGCCGCCACGAGGACGGCGACCGCGAGCGCTCCGGCGCCGCCCTGGGCCCTCACACCGGCGGTGCGAGGGCGGCGGCTCACACCGGCACCGGAGTCGCGCCGACCGCCTCCGCGACGATCTCGCCGGCCGTGACGCCCGTGGCACGCGCCTCGGGCGCCAGGATGAGGCGGTGTGCGAGGACGGTGCCCGCGAGCGCCTGCACGTCCTCGGGAACGACGAACTCGCGCCCCTCGACGAGTGCTCGGCTCTTCGCGAGCGAGAGGAGCGAGATGCCCGAGCGAGGGCTCGCTCCGAGCGCGAGGCGCCCGCTCGCACGGGTGTGGCGGAGGAGGGCGACCACGTACCGCGTGATGCTCTCCTCGACGTGCACCCGTCTGGCCGCCTCGATGGCCGCGAGCAGCGCCGCGTGACCGGCGACGGGAGTCAGGTGGTCCAGGGGCGGCGAGGTCGTCTGCTCTGCGAGCATCCGGGCCTCCTCGGTGTGGGACGGGTAGCCGATCGTCATCCGCACCGCGAACCGGTCGAGCTGCGCCTCGGGAAGCGGGAACGTGCCCTCGTACTCGACCGGGTTCTGGGTCGCGATCACGACGAACGGCCGCTCGAGCAGGTGTGTGACGCCGTCGACCGTGACCTGCGACTCCTGCATCGCCTCGAGCAGCGCCGACTGCGTCTTCGGCGAGGCGCGGTTGATCTCGTCGACGAGCACGACGTTGGCGAAGACCGGGCCGGGCCTGAACCGGAACGCCCCCGTCTGGCGGTCGTAGACGTTGACGCCGGTCACGTCCGTGGGAAGCAGGTCCGGTGTGAACTGCACGCGGTGGAACGAGAGCTCGAGCGATCGGGCGAGCGCCTTGGCGAGCACCGTCTTGCCGACGCCCGGCACGTCCTCGACGAGCACGTGCCCCTCTGCGAGGAGGCAGAGCAGCGGAAGCCGGAGAGTCTCGGGCGGGGCATGGATCGCGGAGCCGAGGCTCTCCACGACCCGGTCGGCGAGCGCGGCCGCCGCGGCTGCATCGGTTTCGGTGAGCGGTGCGGTGGCCGCGGGCTCGGTCACGACCGCTCCGCCAGGAGGCTCTCGACCTCGTCGAGGATCGCCGCGGCGACGGTGAGCTTCGACGCCTTCTCGACGAGCCGCTCCCCCGCCGCAGTCACGAGGACGACCTCGTTCGCCTGGCTGTCGAAGCCGATGTCGGAGCGCCCCACGTCGTTGAAGACGACGAGATCGACGTTCTTGTCGGCGAGCATCGCCCGCTTGCGGGCGAGCCCGTCCTGCCCGCTCTCGGCGCCGAAGGCGACGAGCACCTGGCCGTTGCGGCGGGCGGCACCGAGCGCGCGGGCGACGTCGGCGGTCGGCACGAGCGAGATCGTCCAGGGATCGGCGCTCTTCGGCCGCTTGCCGTCGAGCGGCTCGGCCGGCCGGTAGTCGGCGACGGCGGCCGCCATGAGCACGACGTCGGCGTCGGCGCGCGCGAGCGCCTCGCGCCGGAGGTCGGCCGCCGTCGGGGTCTCCACGACCTCGATGCCGGCGGGCTCGGCAACCTGGAGGTTGGCGGCGAGGAGCGTCACGGTGGCACCACGTTGCCGGGCGACCTCGGCGAGCGCCACGCCCATCCGGCCGGACGAGCGGTTGCCGAGGAACCGCACGGCGTCGAGCGGCTCGCGCGTCCCGCCCGCGGTCACCAGGACCCGTCGCCCCGCAAGCGGGCCTTCGGCGGCCGCCTCCCCGCCGAGCACGGCCTCGAGACCCGCGACGATCGCGGTCGGCTCGGCCATTCGCCCTGTGCCGACGAGCCCCTCCGCGAGCTCGCCGTCCGCGGGCCCCACGAGGACGGCGCCGCGCTCGACGAGCAGCGCCAGGTTGTCCTGCGTGGCGGCGTGCTCCCACATCGCGGTGTTCATCGCGGGTGCCAGCACGAGCGGCCCACGGTGCGCGAGCGCCGTCTCGGTCAGCAGGTCGTCGGCGAGCCCGTGCGCGAGGCGCGCCATGGTGTGCGCCGTGAGCGGTGCGACGACGAGGGCGTCGGCGTCGACGAGGTGGGGGTACGGGTCGGTGGGCGGATCCTTGCGGGCGAGCGCCCAGAAGGTCGTCGCCGCGACGAAGCGCTCGGCCCCACGCGTGATGATCGGCGTGACGTCGTGGCCGGCCTTCACGAGCAAGCGCACGAGCTCGCAGGCCTTGTACGCCGCGATGCCTCCGGTTACGCCGACGAGGATCCGCGCCACGGGCATAGTGTGCCCGCCGACGCCGCTCTCGAGGCGACCGCTACTGAGAGGCGGTGTAGGAGAAGGTCAGCTTGCCGCGCGAGATCTCCTCCATCGCCATCGTGAGGTAGTTCTTCGAGCGCGACTCGACGAGCGGCGGTGGGGCGTCCTCGAGGCCGATGCCCTCGCCGAGCTGGTGGTGGTAGTTGTTGATCTGCCGGGCCCGCTTCGCGGCCATGATCACGAGCGCGTACCGTGACGGAGGATCCGTCTCGGTGCCGGTGTGGGAGAGAAGCTCGTCGATCCGGGGCTCGATCATCGAGACAGCATGGTACCTGCCAGCACCAGCTCCCGTTCGACGATCGCGGCGAGCACCTCGCTCGCGCGGCCCACGTCGTCGTTGCGCACCATGTAGCGGAACCGGTGGGCCTGCTCGAGCTGGTGATGCGCGATCGTGATCCGCTCCTCGATCTCGCCGGTGGACTCCGTGGCCCGGTCGCGCAGCCGCCGCTCGAGCTCCTCCACGTCGGCGACGATGAAGATCGTGCAGGCGCCGGGAACCTCCTCCTGGACCCTGAGCGCGCCGTCGACCTCGAGCTCGAGCACGCAGATGCGGCCGTGCGCCGCGATCCGCTCGATCTCGGAGCGCAGCGTGCCGTAGCGCTTGCGCGAGACGTACTCCACCCACTCGAGGAACGCGTCCTCCTCGACGCGGGCGGCGAACTCGTCGGGCGTGAGGAACCAGTACTCGCGTCCGTCCTCCTCGCCGGGGCGCTGCGGTCGCGTCGTCGCGGAGACCGCGACCTCGAGCTCCGGCAGCCGCTCGACGAGAGTGCGGATCAGCGTTCCCTTGCCGGCTCCGGACGGGCCGGTGACGACGAACACGGGCCGCACCGCTTCCACCGGCCGGGCTACGCCTCGCCGGCGAGGCGCGGGCTCACCGGTTGTTGAAGAGGTTGACGAGCTCGGCGCGCTGGCGCTCGGAGAGGCCACCGACCGTCTTCGACTGGCTGATCCGGCACTGATTCAGGAGTCGCGCCGCCTTGACGCGGCCGAACTTCGGCACCGCCATCAGCATGTCGAAGACCTTCGCCGTCGAGACGTACTCCGGCGGGTCGAGGAGGATCGAGTCGATCTGCGCGCGGCCGTCCTTCAGGTCCTTCTTGAGCTGGGCACGACGGACGCGGATGTCGTTCGCACGTTGGAGGGCCTCCATCCGCTGATCGAGTGATCGGGCGGGTGCCTGTGCGTGCGTCTTCGACGTCACCATTGAGCGCACGAGTCTAGCAATCCCACGGTTCGAATCAAGCAGTACTGTTTGGTGGAATTTGCAGGATCTTTTCCGAATCGGCAACAGCGGGCCGCCGGGACTCGAGCGGACCCGCGAGGCCGCGCGCGGCCATCTCGCCGGCGAGCTCGCTCCGGACCCGGTCGGGGGCGAAGGGGTCGGCGAAGAGGACCGTTCCGAGCGCGACGGCGCTCGCGCCGACTGTCACGAGCTCGAGCGCGTCGAGCCCGCTCGTGACCCCGCCCATCCCGACGATCGGCACGTCGACGGCGGCTGCGCAGGCATGGACGCAGGCGAGCGCGACCGGTCGCAGCGCCGGGCCGGAGTAGCCGCCGACGGCGCGGGCGAGAACGGGTCGCAGCGTCCGCGGGTCGAGCGCGAGTCCGCGAATCGTGTTCACGAGCGAGAGCCCGTCCGCCCCGGCGTCGACGACGGCGCGCGCCGCCGCGGCGATGTCCCACTGGGCCGGGGAAAGCTTCGCGTAGAGCGGCTTTTTCGTCACCGCTCGCGCGGCCGCGACGAGCTGGGCGGCGGTCTCGGGCGCCTCCTCGACGTTCGGGCACGAGAGGTTGAGCTCGATGGCGGTCACGCGCTCGTCGCCGTCGAGCCGCTCGCAGCAGACCGCGTAGTCGGCGGCCGAGAAGCCGCCCACGGAGACCCAGAGCCCGTTCGCGAGAGCGGCAAGCCGAGGCAGATGCGCCTCGGCGAACGCGTCGATACCCGGGCCTTGCAGGCCGATCGAGTTGAGCATCCCGTGCTCCGTCTCCGCGATCCGGACCGGCGGGTTCCCCTCGCGTGGCAGCGGGGTGATCGTCTTCGTCACGAATATGTCCAGCGTCCTCGCGACGTTTGGTGCCGCGAGTGCGTCCAGGCAGCCGGAGGCGTTGAGGATCGGGACGCCGTTCATGCGGCTGCGACCGCGGCGGCGCGCATCACGGGCCCGTCGATGCAGAGCCGGACGTAGCCGCCGTCCCACTCCACGACGCAGCCGTAGCAGGCGCCGTAGCCGCATGCCATCGGCGCCTCTCGGGCGAGCTGGGCGTCCGGGACGAGCCGCGCGAGCGCATCGAGCATTGGCTCCGGGCCGCAGCCGAGCACTGCGCCGGGCTCGTCGGGGAGCGCCTCGGTCACGAGCGTCGGGTCGAGCACGACCTCGGCGTTCGGGACGAGCGCCGCCGCCTCCGCATGGTGGGTGCTCCGGAACCCGAGGAGCGCCCGCGGGCCGCCAAGCCGCTCGGAGAGGTACGGCAGCGGGGCGATCCCGATCCCGCCGCCGACGAGAAGCGGCCGCTCCACGTCGAGGTCGAAGCCCTTCCCGAGAGGGCCCGTCACGTGGAGCGCATCGCCCTTCCCGGCCGCTGCGAGCGCCCGTGTGCCGGGCCCGACCG
Organism: uncultured Actinomycetes bacterium; assembly: GCA_963734045.1. GTDB lineage: Bacteria > Actinomycetota > Thermoleophilia > Gaiellales > Gaiellaceae > Gaiella. Next base: position 775,999 of record CAVTFU010000010.1, read on the forward strand.
CCTCGAACAGGAATCCGAGCTCGCCGCGCGGGGCCAGGCAGAGGCTGAACGCGCGCGGCAGCGGGCGACCCGGCGCCTCGAGCATGAAGAACTGGCCGGGAGTGCCCGGCTCGAGCCCCCCGCGCTCGAGGCGGAGGAGCACGTAGGGGCCGATCGGATCGCTCGCGACGACGACGAGGCGCTCGCGGCGCATGTCTAGTGGTAGCCGCCCACGGCGGCGAGCGCCTCGATCCGTTCCTGGAGGGACAGCGTCGCTTCGGCTCTCGCGTTCGCGATCGCGTGCACCGCGGCGGCGGCACCCGAGATCGTGGTGATGCATGGGACACGCGCGACGAGCGCCGCCTCGCGGATCAGGTATCCGTCGGCGCGGGCGCCCGAGCCCTGAGGGGTGTTGACGACGAGATCGCAGCGCCGCTCTCGGATCAGGTCGACGACCGTCGCCTCGCCCTCGGCCGCCTCGGCGACCTTCCCGACCTCCTCGACCTCGAGCCCGGCGGCGCGCAGCGTCGTCGCCGTGCCGGCCGTCGCGACGAGCTCGAAGCCGAGCCCCGCGAGCGCGGCGGCGATGGGTGCGATGCTCGGCTTGTCGCCGTCGCGGACGGAGAGGAACGCCGTGCCCGTCGTCGGCAGCGGGCTCCCGGCGGCCCGCTCGGCCTTCGCGAAGGCGGTCGGGAGATCCGCCGCCGTCGCCATCACCTCCCCCGTCGAGCGCATCTCAGGGCCGAGGACGGGGTCGGCACCCGGGAAGCGCGCAAACGGGAGGACCGCCGCCTTCACGCTCACGGCCGTCGGGCGGGGCTGACTCAGCGCGAGCTCGGCGAGGCTCGTTCCGTGCGCGAGACGGCACGCGGCGTCGACGAGGTTCAGCCCCGTTGCCTTGCTCGCGAACGGCACCGTCCGCGATGCCCGGGGATTGGCCTCGAGGACGTAGACCGTCGAGTCGGCGATCGCGAGCTGCACGTTCAGCAGGCCGACGACCCCGAGTGCCGGTCCGAGCCGCTTCACGACGTGCTCGACCTCGAGGGCGTTCGCGAGCGTCAGCGACTGCGCGGGAAGGACGCACGAGGAGTCGCCCGAATGGACGCCGGCCTCCTCGACGTGCTGCATCACGGCGCCGATGAAGACCTCCTCACCGTCGCAGAGCGCGTCGACGTCGATCTCGATCGCGTTCTCGACGAAGCGGTCGACGAGCACCGGGCCGCTGACCGCCCCCATCGCCGCGATCAGGTCGTGCTCGTCGTCGCAGACGCGCATCGCGCGACCGCCGAGGACGTAGGAGGGCCGGACGAGGACGGGGTAGCCGATCTCGCGCGCCGCGGCGAGCGCCTCGTCGGTGCCTTCCACGGTCGACCAGGGCGGGCAGCGGACGCCGAGCTCGTTCGCGAGCGCGCCGAAGCGCTCCCGGTCCTCCGCGAGGTCGATGGCCGCGTGCGGCGTCCCGAGGATCCGGTAGCCCGCCGCCTCGATGTGACGCGCGAGGCGAAGGGGCGTCTGGCCGCCGAACTGGGTCACGACCCCGACCGGCTGCTCCCGGTCGAGGACGGCCAGCACCTCCTCGGGCGAGAGCGGCTCGAAGTAGAGCCGGTCGGAGGTGTCGTAGTCGGTCGAGACGGTCTCCGGGTTGCAGTTGACCATGATCGCCTCGTAGCCGAGGCCCCGAAACGTCTGCACGGCGTGGACACAGCAGTAGTCGAACTCGATGCCCTGCCCGATCCGGTTCGGGCCGGAGCCGAGGATCACGACCCGCGGCTTCTCACCCGGCGCGGGTGCCTCGTCCTCCTCGCCCCAGGTCGAGTAGAAGTAGTTCGAGGCCGCGTCGACCTCGCCCCCGCACGAGTCGACGCGCCGGTACGCCGGCCTGATCCCCCGCGCGTAGCGGGCCCGTCGCACGTCGTCTCCCGAGGTCCCCCACGCCGCGCCGATCGAGTCGTCGCCCCAGCCGGCCCGCTTCGCCCGCCGGATGTCGCCGGTGCGGAGCTCGCCCTTGGCCGCCTCGAGCTGCTCGACGAACCACGGGTGGAGCCCATCCGGGAGGTCGTCGATCGTCGCCCACGGGGTCGGCGAACCCGGGTCGAGCTCGCGCGATCCGAACGCCTTGAGGAATGCCTCGGTGAACGTCCGCCCGATACCCATCGCCTCGCCGACGGACTTCATCTGCGTGCCGAGCGTCGCGTCCGCGCCAGGGAACTTCTCGAAGGCGAAGCGTGGGAACTTGACGACGACGTAGTCGAGCGTCGGCTCGAAGCTTGCCGGGGTCGTCTTCGTGAGGTCGTTCGGGATCTCGTCGAGCGTGTAGCCGACGGCGAGCTTGGCGGCGACCTTGGCAATCGGATAGCCGGTCGCCTTGGAGGCGAGCGCCGACGACCGCGACACGCGCGGGTTCATCTCGATCACGCGGAGATCGCCGGTCACGCGGTCCCGCGCGAACTGGATGTTCGAGCCACCGGTCTCGACGCCGACCGCACGGACGACCGCCGCCGCGGCGTCGCGAAGCTCCTGGTAGGCCTCGTCTGAGAGGGTCATCTGCGGCGCGACGGTGACCGAGTCGCCGGTGTGGACCCCCATCGGGTCGAGGTTCTCGATCGAGCACACGATGACGACGTTGTCGGCCCGGTCCCGGATCACCTCGAGCTCGAACTCGTCCCAGCCGCGGATCGACTCCTCGACGAGGACCTGGTTGATGGGGCTCTCCGCGAGCCCACGCTCGACCTGGCGCCGGAGCGCAGCCGGGTCGTCGGCGAAACCGCCGCCGTGGCCGCCGAGGGTGAAGGCGGGCCGCACGACCGCCGGCACGGGCGCGTCGCCGAGCTCCTCCAGCGACTCGACGATCGTCGAGCGGGGCACCTGGAGACCGCAGCTCTGCACGGCGTCGCGGAAGAGCAGGCGATCCTCCGCGCGCCGGATCACGTCGACCGCCGCCCCGAGCAGCTCGACTCCGAGCTCCTCGAGGACGCCCGCCGTCTCGAGCTCGATCGCGAGGTTGAGGGCGGTCTGCCCGCCGAGCGTCGGCAGGAGGCCGTCGGGCCGCTCGCGCCGGAGGACGTCGGCGACGCCTTCGAGGTCGAGCGGCTCGATGTACGTCCGGTCGGCGAACCCGGGGTCGGTCATGATCGTCGCCGGGTTCGAGTTGACGACGATCGTGCGGTAGCCGTCCTCCCGCAGCACCTTGAGCGCCTGGCAGCCGGCGTAGTCGAACTCGCAGGCCTGACCGATCACGATCGGCCCCGAGCCGATCACGCAGATCGAGCGGAGATCGGTCCTAGCGGGCACCGGGGAGCTCCTTCACCCAGCGCTCGAGGATCGGCCATGCGTCGTGCGGCCCGGGGCCGGCCTCGGGGTGGAACTGCACGCTCTGCGCGCGCAACTCCGGGAAGTCGAACCCCTCGACGGTCCCGTCGTAGAGCGAGACGTGCGTCTCCTCCGCCCGATCGGAGGGGACGACCGCAAAGCCGTGGTTCTGGCTCGTCACGAGCACCCTTCCCGTCCGCCGGTCGAGCACCGGGTGGTTCGCGCCGCGGTGCCCGAACGGCAGCTTCGTCGTCTCGTGACCGGTCGCGAGGCCGAGGAGCTGGTGCCCCAGGCAGATCCCGAGCAGTGGCACGCGGCCGAGCGTCGCCTTCACGACGGCGGTCTCCTCGACGAGCGGTGCGGGGTCGCCGGGCCCGTTCGAGAGGAGCACCCCGTCGTGGCGCGCCAGGTCGTCGGGGTCTGCGAGGTGCGGATAGACGGTCACCGCCGCCCCGGCATCCTCGAGCCGGCGCAGGATCGAGCGCTTGGCGCCGTAGTCGACCACCGCGACGCTGACCCGCCCCGTCTCGCTCGCGACGTAGGCCTCGGGTGTCGACACCTGCGCGACGAGTGCCTGTCCCTCCATGAGCGGCTGTGCGCGCACCCGCTCGAGCGCATCGTCGATCGGGAGCGCGCGCTCGTCGGCGACCGCCACGGCCCGCATCGCACCGCCTTCGCGCACGCGCAGTGTCACCGTTCGCGTATCGATCTCGTCGAGGGCGACGATCCCGCGCTCGGCGAGCCAGAGAGCCCAGTCCTCGCCGCCGAGCCTCCGCATCAGCACCGCCCTTGCATGGGGCGCCGACGACTCGAGGCGCCGCTCCGCGACGCCGTAGTTCCCGACCATCGGCGCGGTGAAGCAGACGAGCTGGCCCGCGTAGCTCGGATCCGTGACGGTCTCCTGGTAACCGGTCATGCCGGTCGTAAAGACGGCCTCGCCGAACGCGGAGCCCTCGGCGGCGACCGACCGGCCGCGGAAGACCGAGCCGTCCTCGAGCAGCAGGTACCCCTGGGCCGCGCCCTTCACGCCGCGTACACCGCCCGGCCGGCGGCCACCGTCTTCACGACCGCCCCGACCAGGGTCCGACCGAGAAGCCACGAGTTCGCCGAGCGGGACCGGAACCCGTCCTCGGTCACGGTCCAGGCGGCCTCGAGATCGAGCAGGACGAGGTTCGCCGGCTCGCCGACCACGATCCGGGGCACGGGCAGGCCGAGCGCTCTGGCAGGCCCCGCCGAGAGCCGCTCGAGCACGATTCCGAGCGGCAGCTCGCCTTCGCGGACGAGGTAGGTGTGGAGGGCGGCGAACGCCGTCTCGAGGCCGGTGACGCCGAACGGGGCCTCCTCGAACGGCGCGTCCTTCTCATGGCGGGCGTGGGGCGCATGATCCGTCGCGATGCAGTCGATCGTCCCGTCGGCGAGCCCCTCGACGAGCGCGCGCCGGTCGTCCTCCTCCCCGAGCGGCGGGTTCATCTTCGTGTTCGGGTCGAGCGAGCGCACCAGCTCGTCGGTCGCACAGAGATGGTGCGGCGTCGCTTCCGCGCTGACGCGCACGCCGTCGGCGCGCGCACGCCGAACCGCGTCGACCGAGGCGCGAGACGAGAGGTGCTGCAGGTGCACGGGCCGGCCTTCGTACCGTGCGAGCGCGAGGTCCCGCTCGACCATGAGGCTCTCCGCCACCGACGGCCAGCCCGCGAGGCCGAGCTCCGCCGACACCGACCCCTCGTGCATCTGCCCGTCGCGGGAGAGGCTCGCCTCCTCGCAATGGAGGGCCAGGGGCCGATCGGCGACGGCGCTGTAGGCGAGCGCCCGACGCATGAGGCCGGCAGAGCCGACGGGCTTGCCGTCGTCCGTGAACGCGACGGCGCCCGACGCGGCGAGCTCGGCCATCTCCGTCAGCTCCTCACCGCGCTGACCCTTCGAGATCGCGGCGGTGAACGCAGTCGGCACGACGGCCTCCTCCTCCGCGCGCTCGAGCAGGGCGCGAAGCACGGAGGCGGTGTCCACCACCGGGTCCGTGTTCGGCATCGCGACGATCGCGCAGTAGCCTCCCGCCGCCGCGGCCTCGGTGCCGCTCGCGATCGTCTCCTCGTCCTCGCGTCCGGGCGTGCGGAGATGGACGTGCGGGTCGACGAAGGCGGGCGCGAGCACGAGCCCGCTCGGGACGGTCGCGCCGTGGTCGACGGCCGTGATGACCCCGTCCTCGACGGTCACGGTCGCGGGCCCGTCGAGGCCCTCCCCGGGGTCGACGACGCGGGCGCGGAGGATGAGGGAATCGGACCGACCGTTGCGGCAGGCGAGCATCAGGCCACCTCGAGCGCCGGCGCCACGACGCGGAGCCCCGGTGTCGTCAGGAGGTCGTAGAGGATCGCCATGCGCACGACGAGGCCCGAACGTACCTGCGCCGTGACCAGTGACGCGCCCGAGTCGGCCACGCGCGGGTCGATCTCGACACCGCGGTTCATCGGCCCCGGGTGCATCACGAGCTGGCCCTCGCGGACGCGGTCGGGTGTGATCCCGTAGAGCATGCTGTACTCGCGGAGCGAGGGCACGTAGGCCGCCTGCATCCGCTCGGACTGCATGCGCAGGACGTAGACGACGTCCACGTCGGCGATGTCCTCGATCCGGGTGCTGACCCGACAGCCGAGCTCCTCGAAGCCTCGCGGCACCAGCGTCGGAGGGGCGACCACGATCGGCTCGGCCGCCACCAGTCGCAGGGCCTCGACGAGCGAGCGCGCGACTCTCGAATGGAGCACGTCCCCCACGATCGCCACCGCGACGCCGTCGAGGCGTCCGGTTGCCTCGCGGATCGTGTGGAGGTCGAGGAGTGCCTGGCTCGGATGCTGGTGCTTGCCGTCGCCGGCGTTCACGACGTTCGCCTCCGTTGCACTCGCCACGAGGTGCGGTGCGCCGATCATCGGGTGCCGGACGACGATCACGTCGGGCTCGTACGCAGCGAGGGTGAGGGCCGTGTCGCGGAGCGACTCGCCCTTGTCGACGGACGAGCCGGAGGCGCGCAGCGTGAGCGTGTCGGCCGAGAGCCGCTTGGCGGCGAGCTCGAAGCTCGCGAGCGTTCGGGTCGACGACTCGTAGAAGAGGTTCAGGACGAGACGGCCGCGCAGCGTCGGCAGCTTCTTGACCTCACGATCGAGCGAGCGCTCGAGCGCGCGCGCCGTGTCGAGGATGCGCTCGACGTCGTCGCGCGTGAGGTCGCCGACGCCGAGGAGATTGCGTGCCTCGCGGTGCTCACCCATCGTGATCCTGCTCCCGTCCGGGCTCGAGCGTGACGCGATCGGCACCGTCGACCTCGTCGAGCTCCACGCGCACCCGCTCGGAGAGTGCCGTGGGCAGGTTCTTGCCGACGTAGTCCGGTCGGATCGGGAGCTCACGGTGGCCCCTGTCGACGAGGACCGCGAGCTGGACGCGATCGGGCCGGCCGAAGTCGAGGAGCGCGTCGATCGCCGCCCTGATCGTGCGACCGGTGAAGAGGACGTCGTCGACGAGCACGCACGTCGTCCCGGCGAGGGGGAACCCGATCTCGGTCCCCCGCACGATCGGCTGCGCGTGCAGGGGCGCCGCGCGACCCCGGACGAGGACGTCGTCGCGGTGGAAGGCGATGTCGACGGTGCCGAGCGCGGGCTCGATCCCGCTGCGCTCGGCCACGAGCCCGCTGAGACGACGGGCGAGCGGCACACCCCGCGTGTGAATCCCGACGAGCGCCAACCGGTCGAGGTCGGGGTTCCTCTCGATGAGCTCGTGGGCGAGCCGCGCCACCGTGCGCGCCACCGCGTCCGCGTCGAGAATCTCCCGCACGCTGCCGCGCGCGGTCGAGCCGGTCTCCATCGCTTCGCTCCTTCCCGGCCTCGCTGGACCGGTTTAAAGGGGTCGGCGGCGAGTCTAGCGCGACGCCCCGACGGGATCGCGACGTCGACCCGACCGCGGCCGGGTGCCGGGCCCGAAGAGGCGGCCGCCGACGAGCTGCCGCGATCGGCTCTTCACACGTTCGTCACGCGAGAGGGAGAGGATCCTCTCCGTGACCGGCTCGGAGGCAGGCGCGCCAGACCAGGCACGTGGCTCGCGCCTGTCGCGCGCGGCGCTCGCCGTCGCGGGTCTCGTCCTGCTCTCGACCCTCGTTCGCTTCGCGGTGTCGCAGTCGTTCACGACGCCGTGGATCGCGCCCGACGAGATGGTCTACGGCCTGATTGGCGAGACGCCTCTGGTCGGAGGGCACGCTGACGGTGCGCGGCCTCCCCACGCCGTACTACAGCCTCCTCACCCCCGCGCTCGTCGGAGCGCCGCTCGCCGCCTTCGACCTCGTCGACGGGATCAGGGGGGCGCAGCTCCTCCAGTCACTCGCCGCCTCGCTCGTCGCGGTGCCGACCTACCGCTGGGCACGACGTCTCGTGACGCCTATCTGGGCGCTCGTCGCGGCCGGGCTGACGCTCCTCGCCCCCGCGCTGCACTACGCCGGCTTCCTGATGACGGAGCCGCTGACCCTGACGATCGTCGCCGCCGCGCTCCTCGCGCTCGCACGCGCCGTCGAGGTGCCCACGATATTGCGGTACGGCGCCTTCGCAGCCTGGGCCACGGCCGCCGCGGCCGTCCGCCTCCAGGCATTGGTGCTGCTGCCCGCCTTCGTCGGCGCCGTCGCCCTTGACGCGCTCGCGGCACGAGATCGGTCGCGCCTGCGGCCGCTGCTCGGCCTCGCCGCCGCGTCGATCGTCGTCGTCGTCGCGATGTGCGCGATCGTCGTCGCCCGCGGAGGCGAGCTCTCCACCGAGAGGTTGCTCGGCGCCTACACGCCGGTCGGCGAGTCGAGCGGGGCAGCCGTGGATGCCGGCGGTGTCGTCGAGGTCGCCTGGCACGCCTTCGACGTCGCCGTGCTCGGTCTCGGGATCCCGGTGCTCGCGATCGCGGCGCTGGCATTCACCGTCTTCACCCGCCGCGACCGCGACCCCGCGCTCCGCGCCTTCGTGTCGACGACGCTCGCCTACGCCGCGCTGCTCGTCGTGCAGGTCGGGCTCTTCTCGGCCGCGTTCGTGGGTCACGTCGCGGAGCGGTATCTCGTGACGTTGCTCCCGCTTCTCGCGATCGGGCTCTGCGTCTGGGTCGCTCGCGGGGCTTCACGGTCCCTCGTCGTCGTGGTGCCCGTCTGGGCCGTGCTCGTCGTCCTGGCCGCCCTCATCCCGATGAGCGAGATCGCCGCGCCCGAGACGCTCGTCAACGCCTTCACCTCCTCCCCGCTCTCGGGCCTGCCGGGCAACTGGCCGCGGGCAGCTCTCGTCGGCGCGGCCGTCCTTGCCGGCGCGCTCGTCGCCTTCGTCCCGCCCCGGCTTGCCTGGACGACAATCGCCGTCGTGGCCGTCGGCCTGGTGCTCGTCTCCGTCGATTCGGCTCGCAGCGTTGCCGACGCCTCGGAGCACGAGAACCGGGTGGCGATCGGGTCGAGCTCTCCGTCCTGGCTCGACGACGCGGGCGTGAGTGATGCCACCCTGCTCGTCACCGGCGATCGTCTCTGGACCGCCGTCACGCGCACCATCTTCTGGAACCGCGCCGTCCGCGAGGTCATCCGGATCGACCCGGCCACCATCCCGTTTCCACCCGGTACGCCCGCGGTCGAGGTCGACAAGGACGGCTTTCTCCGCGCGGGCGACGGGTCGACGCTCGAGCGAGACGTCGTCGTCGCTCCGTCGACCCTCACCCTCGCGGGCGAGAAGCTCGCCGAGCGAGGGGTGGAGGACAGCGAGACCCACGGCCTCGCCGCCTGGAGACCGACCTCTCCGGTCGGCCTCGCGATTGCCGAGGAGGGCTTCCTGCCGAACGGCGACTTCACCGGCGCCGTGCGGATCGCGGTCTACGCGTGCCGCCCCGGCGCCCTCGCGGTCACGATTCTGGGAAAGACCGGGAACCCGGTCCGCGCCTCTGTCGACGGCTTCGAGGTCGAGATGCTCGAGACGCCGGCGGGGGAGGCGGTTACGCACCGGATCCCGGCGCCTCCGTATGCCGACGGCACGCGGGTGTGCATCTTCGACCTCGAGAACCCCGGCTTCGCCGGGACGACGACAATCGCCTTCGAGCCCTCCTAGCCGGGCAGCAGGTCGTCTGGCTCCGTCAGCGCCTCGATGGCGTCGCGGGCGGCGTCGAGCTCGTCCGCGTGGACGAGGAGACGCACCGGCGGGTCGCCGTGCTCGTCGGGATGCTCGTCGACGGCACCCTCGAGCGTCGCATCGATCCCGGCGCGGATCAGGAGCTCCTGCAGCTCCTCCGCCTCGTCGACGCTCCCCGCGACAGCGACCTGGACGAGCTCGGTCATGCGCCGGACCCTACATCCTGTCGCCGCGCGCGCCGTCCGCCGCGCTCGACGAGCTCGGGCGTGCCTCGTTCGGGGAGCGGGACCTCGATCACGTCGAAGTCCCGGGGCACGACCGTCCGCGCGAAGACTCGCTGCGCCTCGTCGGCGACCTCGGAGCCTGCATACCGGGCCGAGAGGTGCGTCAGAGCGAGCAACCCGACACCCGCGTCCCTGGCCACGCCCGCCGCGTCCGCCGCGGTGGAGTGGTCGGTCTCGCGCGCACGGTCGACCTCGTCCGACAGGAAGGTCGCCTCGTGGACGAGCACATCGGCGCCCGACGCCGCCTCGACGACGCCGGCGTCGGGCGCCGTGTCACCGGTCAGCACGATCGTCCGGCCCCGACGCGAGGGTCCCAGCACGTCCGCGGGTGCGACGACCCGTCCGCCGTCGGTCGTCACGGCCTCGCCGCGCTGGAGCGCACCTCGGGCCGGCCCGTCGGGAATCCCGAGGGCGTCCGCGGCCTCGACGTCGAAGCGACCCGGGCGGCTCGCTTCGCGCAGCACGTAGCCGAGCGCGCCTCGGCCGTGCGCCGCCCGAAACGCCTCGACTCGGTAGTCACCCGCGGTCGAGCACGTCTCCGGGCGCGAGCTCCTCCACGCGCAGGAGGTACGGAAGCCGCCCGACCACGACGCCGAGCGCGGCCAGCAGACTGCGGGTGCCGACCGGCCCGTACACGGTCATCTCGGTCTCCCGTCCTCTCAGCGCAAAGGTCTTGAGCATTCCGGGAAGACCGAGGACGTGATCGGCGTGGAGGTGGGTGAAGAAGACCTCCTCGAGGTCGACCAAGCCCCCGTCGGACCGCAGCAGCTGGCGCTGTGTGCCCTCCCCACAGTCGACGAGGAGGCGGTCGCCGCCGCGGCGCACGAGCGTGGCCGAGGCGCTCCGTGTGGCCGTCGGTGCGGAGCCCGCCGTTCCCAGGAAGACGAGATCGAGATCCACGGCCGCCGATCGTAGACGCCCTTGCGCAGGAATCCTTCCGCCCCACACGTCTCCGAGCCGTTATGCGGGCCGGGCCGCGGCGCCCAGGCCCCGCTTGTCGGGGCGACGGCCTCCCCGGCGCCGTCCCCTCACTCGATCGGCCCTCGCTCGCGACCCGGGCGCCTGTGCAGCTCGACCGCGGTCGCGGTCACACTCTCGGCACGGTCACGGCGCACACTCGGCACACGACGGCCGCTAGCGTGAAGTCAGGGCACCGGGGGTGCCCCTGGGGGTGGTTGTTCTCGCGACGGGCTCGCCGGCGGCCCGTGCCGCGCCCGCGGTCGGCTCTGCTCGGCTCAGGACGGGAAGGCGAGGTCGGTGTACACCATCTCGCCCTTGAAGAGCCGCGCGTCCGGATCCCACGGGAAGAAGATTGCGTTTCGCCATGAGAGCTTCTCGCCCGTCGGCTCGTGGTCGAGCCAGCGGCCGGCATGCGTCGCGGTGACCATCGCCTCTTCGCAGACGCCCTGAGGCCCGATCACGATGTAGTCGAGCTCGAAATGGATGTCGGGGAAGGCGGTCAGGAGCTCGGTGTAGAACCGCGCCGCGCCCTCGTGCCCTTCCCAGCGGGCGCCCGTCCCCGCGACCGTGTAGACGCAGTCCTCGGTCAGCGTCGAGATGAGACCGGGGAGGTCGCGGTTGTCCTCGGCGATCGAATGGGTCTTCCACAGCTCCCGGATCGCCTCGTGCTCGGCGGGGTCGGCCGTTCTTCTCAGCAGCTCGAGAATTCGCTCGCTCGCCATTGCCCCTCCCGTCGCCGGCCCGTGGTCAGCGCGAGTCTACGCCGGGCGCAGCGCTAGCCGGGCAGGACGAGAACCTGACCGGGGACGATCCCCGGCGAGTCGAGCTCGTTGCGCTCCTGGAGCTCCCAGACGCCCTCGCGCGGGTCGCCGGCGAACGTTTCCTCGGCGATCGACCAGAGCGTGTCACCCGGGCGGACGCGGTACTCGCGCTCGGGGCCGCTCGCGCCCGTCTCTCCCGCAAAGAGCGCCCAGAGGAGCAAGACAGCAAGGGCGACGAGCAGGATCCTGAGGACGAGGGACGAGGCGAACACGTGTTCGTAGTCTGACAGAACACGTGTTCGGTGTCAAGTTACCGTCCGGGAAGGCGCTGGATCGCAGTCGTCATCCGGGCGGCGTTCGCCTCCGCGGCGAGGCGGACGGCGAGCGTGTGGGCGCCGCGCGGTCGCGGAAGCCGAAGCGTGGTAGTCCGGTTCGGGCCGACCGACGCGGACGCGCAGGCTCCGCCGCTCGACGTCCGCGAGGCCAGCACCCGCCGTGCCGACTGGAGCGTTTGGCTGCCCGGCAGCAGGCATGCGCGCGCAACCGCTCCCTCGGCGGCCCGCAGGGCGACCGTCAGACCGGCGCCGGGGACGATTCGCGGCTTCTTCGCACCCACGACCGACCGCACGGGCCGCCACGCCGACGCGCCGCAGGCCGGCGGCTCGGCGAGTGCCGACCGGACCACGTCGGCCGAGGGCCTCGGCGTCCCGTCGACGCGGTGCAGGGCTGCCTGGAACCCGTGCGCGCGCGGTGTCGTCGCGGAAGCCGAAGATGTTGACCTGGGCGACATCCGGGTCGCAGGCGGCGCGTCTCACGAGCTCGCCGTACACGGACGCCTGATGCAGCTCGGTCGCCACGACGACGTTCTCGCTGCCCGTGTACCCGTCGAGGCCCGACGTGTCGACCTGCCAGCCCACCTCGTCGAGATAGAGGCGCAGCCCGGCGAGGGTCGTCGGCTGTTTCGTGCCGTGGAAGGCGTCCCACACGGCTTGCTTCACCCGGTCGAGATTGACGAACCCGGCGTTCGGCCAGGGATAGCCTCGCGCCAGAGGGTCCCTGGCCGTGTTCGGGTACGGATGGAAGCTCAGCCCGTCCATCAACGGCCGCTGGCGGCCGCTGCTCCCGTACCACCTGCCGAGAGCGGCGAGAAAGCGAACGGGCGAGGTCGAGACGTTGCTCCGTGCGAGCGGCCGGTCGTTGCCACGGGGCGAGAGCCCGACACCCACGACGGTCAGGGTCGGGTCGACCGCCTTGATCGCGTCGTAGCCCGCGGCGAGGTACGGCCCGAACGCAGAGGCCGAGCGCTGCCGCGCCCGCGAGAACTGCGGACGCCAGAATGCAGGCTGGTTGGGCTCGTTCCCGACGACGAACCCGCGCACCTCGGGATAGCGATGCGCGAGCTCCGTGAGCCAGGCTGCGTAGGCATCCGGCCGCGCGAGCCCGGACTCGATCTCGCGCGGCGGATACGGGTAGGTGGCGAAGACGACGCCGAGCCCGGCGCGACGTGCGGCGGCGACGGTCAGATCGAGAAGCGGTCGCTCGGCGAGCGCGAGCGGATCGCTCGGCTGCCAGCGGACGGTGACGACGGCCTGCCGGAGCCCGAGCGTCGCCATCTCCGTGTAGAAGGCCGACCCCGCATCGGCCGCGTACTTGCCCGTGTCGTCGTTGGCTCCGACGTCGGCCGCCGAGGCGCTGCCCACGAGCGCGAGCGCCGCGATCGCAATGGCTGCGAGCGCACGCAGCAGTCCTCCCCGATCCCCCCGTCCCATCGTGCCGCAACCCCGTTTGCTCGTCGTTCCGGACGCCCCGCGCTGGAGCGGGCCGGGATGCTACAGGATCAGGAGCGAGCGTCGAGGACCGCGTCGAGCAACCGATCCGCACCCTGTCGAACGGGGTCGGCGGCGGGGAGGCCCGGTCTCCTCTTCGGCGGCCGCCACGGCGGCCGCTGCCTCCGCCTCACCGAGGTCCGCCGTGTTGAGCGCAACCGCGACGACGCGGGCCTGGCGCCGCGGCAGCGAGGCCCGCTCGTGCAGGGCGACGAGCTCGCCGAGGGAGGGCAGCGGATGACCGGGGTAGCCCTCCACCTCGGTCGCGCCGGCGCGGTGGCAGAGCACGAGCAGATGCGGGGCGGAGCCGTGGAAGAGGCCGAGCGTCACACCCGAGTACGCCGGGTGGACCAGCGAGCCCTGGCCCTCGACAGGAGCAGCTCGCCGCCGCGGCTACGTCCCTCCACGACGAGTCGCTCGGCTGCGCCGGCCAGGAAGTCCGCGACAACGGCATCGACGGCGATCCCCCATCCCGCGATCGCGATTCCCGTCTGACCCGTCGGCACGAATACCGAGGCGATCCCACGCGCGCGAGCGGCCCCGTCGAGCTCGAGAGAGACGGTCATCTTCCCGATCGCACAGTCCGAGCCGACCGTGAGCACCACCGCCGCGTCACCTTCGAGGTTTGCGCCGGTCGGGCAGTCGAGGCCCTCGGGCGGGCGCCGCAGGTCACGGAGCTCGACGCCGTGCTCGGCAGCCAGCGGGCCGAGCTCGGGGTCGTCGCGGAGCATCTGGTGCAGCCCGTTCTCGATCGAGAGCCGGCTCCGGATGCAGTCGACGAGCAATGCACGCCACTCCGGCGGGAACCGTCCCCCCTGCGTCGCGACGCCGACGAGCGCCACCTGCGGATCGAGCGCCATGGCCTCCTCGACGGTCCCGACGATCGGCACGTCGCCTTCCGTCTCGCCCTCCCGCTGCGTATCGAGGACTGCGACGACGTCGTGGCCCCGGTAGCGAAGGACCCCGCGCATCGTCTTCCCGTAGTGAGCGTCCGCCGAGAAGCCTTCGGCGAGGATCAGCGTTCGCTCACCCGCAGCCAAGGCCCACTCTTTCCGAGGCGACCTGGATGCCATCCACGAAGACGGGGCCGGGAGCAGGGTCGTCGGCGAGAAGCAGGTTGCCGTCGAGGTCGACGTGGTCGCACAGCGGCGCGACCACGCAGCCCGCCGCGATCCCGAGCCCAGACTCGACCATGCAGCCGAGCATGACCCCGAGCCCGAGCGCACGGGCGGCGTGGGCCATGCGGATCGCCTCCCGGATCCCGCCCGACTTGGCCAGCTTGAGGTTGACGCCGTGCGCGAACTCCGCACAGGCCGCGACGTCGGCGAGGGTATGGCAGTCCTCGTCCACGTAGATGGGAAGCGCCGCTCGGCGGCGCAGCTCCGCACCGGCCGGGTCGCCCCGGCGGAGCGGCTGCTCGACGTAGGCGACACCGAGCGCGGCGAGCGCCTCGCACGCGTCGAGCGCCTCCTCGAGTGTCCACCACTCGTTGACGTCCACCTGGAGAGGCAGTTCGGTGACGGCGCGGACGGCCCTCACGCGCTCGACGTCGAGCCCGTCACCGCCACCGAGCTTCAGCTTCAACCTGCGGAAGCGGGGCGCCGCGGCGACAGCACGTCGGGCCATGTCGTCGGGATCACCGAGCCACACCGTCCACGAGGTCGGCGGCCCGGCGCGCGGCAGCCCCAGCAACCTGTGGACCGGGACGCCGAGGAGCTTCCCCTGCAGGTCGTGGAGCGCTGCGTCGAGAGCGCTTTTCGCCGCCTGCTCGCCCTCGACGGCCGCCAGCCGCGCCCCGATCGACTCCAGGTCGAACGGGTCGTCGCCGACGAGCCGGCCGTGCTCCTCGACGAACGCGAACGCGGATTCGGCTGTCTCGTCGTAGCGCTCGATCGGCGCCGCCTCGCCGCGGCCGTCGAGCCCCTTGTGACTGATCGTCACATGGACGACGTCCGCCCAGTCCGCCGACTCGCGGCTGATCACGAACGTCTCGGCGAGCTCGAGCCGGACGATCTCGGCGTGGACGTCCACCGCGCCGAGCCTACTGCGCGAGCGTCGCCACGTACGCCGCCACGTCTGCCGCATCCTGGCCGGAGACGATGGCGGCGGGCATGACGCCGCGCCCGGCGGCCACGACCGCGGCCACCTCGTCCGCTTCGAGCCCGCTCCCGGCCAGTGCGGGGCCGACGCCGCCCGTGGCATCGGCGCCGTGGCATCCGGCACAGTTCGCCGCGAACACCGACGCGCCGCGCGTCGCGACTCCCTGCGGCGCGTCGGCTGCAGGGGCCGACGGGGAGAACGGATGCCACTGGGCGAGCGCGAAGACCACCGCGGCCACGACGACGAGTAGTGCGAAGGGCTTGGCCGGGCTCCGCATCAGAACCCGAACCGCACGTTCGTGAAGTACCAGAGGCTGGACGTGAGCCAGAGGATCGTGAGGACGGCCGCGAGCGACCCGCCGAGGACGGGCAGCACCCAGGGCGCGTAGTTCCTGCTTCTGTGCCTGATCACGAGCAGCTTGGCCGCGAGGACCCCGTAGATGAACGAGCCCGCGATCGAGTGGATCGCCACCCTCGCGTCGGGAGTCTGGAACCCGAGGATCGTCACGCAGTGGAAGAACACCGGGAGCGTGAGAAGGACGGCGATCCGGCCCGACCAGCGGTGGATCCTCCGCGACGTGGCGAAGGAGACGGGGACGACGGTCGTGAGCTTTCCCCACATGCGCGACGCGGTGAGCACCTGGACGAACGCGAGCACGAAGGCACCGGTCGCAAGCCACGCCTTGCCGGCGATCGCGGTCGAGAAGACCGACTCGACGAGGTCGGTGTAGCGCGAGCTGACGTCGGCGACGAGCACGACTCGAGACTAAAGACGACGAGCGCCGAAATGAAGCGCGCGGTGCCGGGCGCGAGCCCTCGTCTACACTGCCCTGACCCCGCGCGCCCGTAGCTCAGGGGATAGAGCGCGCGCCTCCGGAGCGCGAGGTCGCAGGTTCGATTCCTGCCGGGCGCATAGCAAGCCGGTTTCTGCCACGTCGAGACAGACGACGACAGGAACCGCCAGCCTCCCGATGGATACGCGGATCGCGGCCAGTTCGACGGCCCGAACCAACGGAGCGATGCGGGGTCCCGAAAGGGCCGTTTTCGGGCCTCTGTGCCACGAATCTGTGCCACGCCGGGACCGTGGCACACGACTGACGCAGGCTCCGAGAACGAGGGGCACCATCCCAACGTGGCAACGCGTGCGGCTGCAGCGGCTTGAGTTGACGGCCCATCGCTGCGAGCTGCGACTACGATGCTGCACCGGGCGAGCGACGAGCGTGCATCTTGTCGGCAACGCTGGCAACCACGAGACGGCCACGCTCGAAATGACCTTGGCTGCGTGTCATTCATGTCGCGGCCGTCTCGATGGTGCGAAGCGAGGCAGGAGAAGGCCCGGTTTTTTGACCAGGCAACAGCAAGCACCCCCTAGCCAGGTCGCGGCGAGAAAAACTGACCGAGACCGCATAAAATGCGGCGGTAGCTAGCCTGGCTTTCGCCAGACGTCGCCGGGTCGCGCGGGGTTTGTGCTGGATCTTGACAAGAGTGCGCCGGACCCCAGGGTCGGAACGACTAGCGCCCCCCGCTGCGTAACCCAGGAGGCGCTCGTAAGCCGCTACGGGCCGGTTAGAGCCCGGTGGCGCGCACGCCGTGCAGCGCCTGAGCGGGCGTGAAGCCCTCGTACTTCAGCTGCTCGACCAGGCCGCTTCGGGAGAACGGCTGATACCGCAGGTACTGCTTGGCGGACTCGACAGCTTCCTTCTTCCAATTCGCGCCGGAGTGGCTAACCCCGTAAGTCGCGTCGCTAATCGAGTACCCCTCGTACTTCAACTGCTTGACCAGGCCCTTATAGGAGAACGCCGAATACTGCAGATACTGGTGGGCAGATCGCACGGCGTTCGCCCTACTGATGGGCGATGCCTGCGCGGGGGCGACGCTGCCAAACAGGGTTGTTGCAACGAGCACCGACAGGGCCAGTAGCAGGATCTTCTTCATGGTCAACTCCTTGTGGATTGCAGGGGTTGCCAGCGTGCCAGGACTCCAAAGGCCCGACGACGATTCGTGTGCAGATGCGCCAGGGAGCCAAAGTGGTTGGGTTGTCTAGGCTGCCGCCATGGCGGACGACTTCACGGTCAGGGCGCTCACGCCGGAGACGTGGGACGCGTTCGCGGCGCTGGTGGAGAAGCACAACGGCATCTTCGGGGGCTGCTGGTGCATCTGGTTCCATCCGGACGGACCCGAACGCGGGCAGGGATACGAGGGCAACCGAAGTCTCAAGCGCACGTACGTCGAGCAGGGCCGTGCCCATGCAGCGCTGGTCTTCGACGGCGACCAGGCGGTGGCGTGGTGCCAGTACGGCACGCCGGAGGAGCTGCCGAACATGAAACACCGCAAGGACTACGAGTCCGCCGGCGACCCGCCACCCGACTACCGGCTGACGTGCATCTTCATCGACCGCGACTACCGCAGGAAGGGTTTGACCTCGATCGCCCTCCACGGCGCCCTCGACCTCATCGCGCAGGCCGGCGGCGGGGTGGTCGAGGGCTACCCCCAGGACCTCTCCGACGGCCGCCGGGTCGGCAACTCGTTCCTCTACAACAGCACCCGCGCCCTCTACGAACGTGCCGGCTTCAGCTACGTCCGACCGAAGGGCAAGAACCACACCGTGATGCGTCGGACAGTCGACGCGGGTTGAGGTGGACCTGGCGTCGTAGCCGTGGCGGGCCGACCGTCAGACGAGCGTCGTGCCGACGTACGTCGTGACTGCCGCGGTGATCCTGGTCGTCGCGAGAAGAAGGGCAACCGTCGTGGCCACTCCGAAGGCGCAGCGGAGGCGCGTGCTGAGTCACGGTCCGTGTCACGACCCCCCGATTTGCAGGGATTCGTTCCTATCGGGCGCATCGAGACCCCCCTGTATCCATGCGGGATTGGCTTGAACGCGTGGGTCAGTCGTGCCTCTCAGGCCCGAAACGACGTCCGGTGCCGGACCGGTGCCGGATCGGGACACCACCGAACCTGATCTAGCCCGTCGCCGATCGAGATCGCGACGTGGAAAGCCTAACCTCGGGCGTTCTCGTACGTGACGTCGGCGACGAACGAGCCTCTGCGGAGGCGCGGCTCGTTGCCGGAGGCCAGCTGTTGCTCGGTCACCCGCAGCAGCTTCCGCTGTGCCGGCGCCGGTGCCGCCCACTGAACGAGCTCGGAGCAGTCGAAGCCCGTCCTCCTGGTCGTGGTGGCGGCGGCTGCCGTGTCCGGCAGCGACGTGATCGTCGTCAGGGCGACTGCGATGCCGATGAGCGTTGTGCGGATCATGCTGCCTCCGATCGGCTCGTGTGTCTGCACAACCC
This sequence comes from uncultured Actinomycetes bacterium, assembly GCA_963734045.1. GTDB lineage: Bacteria > Actinomycetota > Thermoleophilia > Gaiellales > Gaiellaceae > Gaiella. The sequence goes on from CAVTFU010000010.1 coordinate 794,608, forward strand.
GCTGAGGCGAGTTTCCTTACGCCGGCGTCCGTCTTGTACGTGTTGCCGCTTGCGGGCGCATCGATTCCCTAGCAGCCATGCGGTTTGGCTGCGCCGCAACGTCCTCCAGCCGGCTGAGCACCACCGAGTCGCACCAAGCGGCGTAAGGAATCGCGCAACCGGAGGTTCTCCGAACGTCGACCCCGACCGGAGGAGGACCCTCATGACCGCCACGATCACGCCCGTAAGACTCACAACCCTCGTCGCATCGCTCTTGCTCGCGTACGCCGGGGCCGCGACCGCCGCCGAGGCAATGACGCTGCTTCCGAAGAAAGCCACCTCGACCCCGGCGCAGAGAACCGCCCACACGCCCGGCGCCCTCCTCTTCCACTTCAGCCAGGAGCCCGTGCCGTCAGTCGGTCGCCCCTCCGTCGCCCACGTCGCGATCAGCCTGGGCTCCGGCCGTGCCGTCGAGTGAACAGCTGTGCACGGCGAGCACGGCGGGACGCCCCGCAGCCGTCACGGCGTCGCAGATCGCGTCGACGTGATCGGTGAGCGTGATCGAGGACCGGTCGGCGTCGGCCGACTCGAGCCCGGGCAGCGTCAGCGCCGTGACGTCGTGCCCGTCAGCGCGCAGTGCGGCCGCGACCTCATCCCACGCCCAGGCGCCGAGCCAGAACCCGGGGACCATGACGATCGGTGTGGCCTGCATGCCACAGCTAGCCGGGCTCGTGTCAGAGCCGAGCCCGGAACGTGCGGCGGACGGTCCGTCCACCCGTCCCGGCGTCGATCTCGGCCCGCACCGTCACCCAGCCCCTGAGCCGTCCGCGGTAGGGAAGCTGCACGACGCCTGCGCTTCGCGGCCGGAGGATGCGGGCGTCGGCCCGGAGCCGTGTGCGTACATTGCCGCGGCGGAGCGAAACCCACACCCGTCCGCGATCGAGGGTTTCCGTCACGTTCCCCTGGTTCGTCACCGAGAGCTCGAGGATCCGTCCTCCCCGAGCACTGCGTACGCGCAACCCACGCAGGACGAGCCGCCGGACGACCGTGCCCGGCGCACGGACGACGACCACGACGCCGACCCGCATCCGCACCGCCACTCCTCCCCTTCGCCGCGGCTGCGTCGTGAGCAGCACGAGCGCGTCGTGGTCGCCCGGCTCGACCCGGCGCGGAAGGCGCGCCGAGACGGTGAGCGACCTGCTCGCGCCGGCGCCGAGCACGAACCGACCAGGGCGAACCGTGAGCCATGCCGCCGCCGCCCGAATCGCAGTACGTGGCACGATTCGCGGTCTCCCGCGGAGGTCGAGCGAGAAGCCGGCACGGCCGACGTCGACGACGATCGCACTCCGGCCGGGGTTCGTCACGCGCAGCGACGAGCGACCCGAGCCCACGAGTGCAATGTGTGCCGGCGTCGCCGTGAGGCCGAGCGGCGGGCGTGTCGTGCCCGCACCCGCCGAAGCGGGCACGAGCACGAGCACGGCCAGCAGGACGCCCGCCGCGCGATTCATCGGCCGATGACCGTGAAGGTGACGGTCGCCGCGTAGTGCCCTGCCGCGACCACGGGAAGCGGTGAGACGAAGCCGAGGCGCGTGTTCCAGACGTCGCCGGGGACGGCGCTCCGGGCGGCGGTCGTGCCGACGAGCAGGTCGGGTGCCGGCGCGATCGGGATCGGGGCCATCGCGCCGCCGACGAGGGACGGCCCTATCTGGCCTCCGGTCGGTGCCGTGCCGGCAACGCCGAGAGGCAGGTCGGCGGGCAGGAACGCCGTCCGGTGCGCTGTCAGCGCATACCCGCTCGCGGTGTTGCTGACGACCGTGACCCGCTCGGAGACGGGAGTCGGTGTCGCGCCGGCACTCGCGTTCCCGAAGCTCACGGACGGCCGCTCGAGCGCGATCGAGAGCACCGGCTGGATGTCGACGTCGACCGCCGCGCCCTGCGAGACGCCGCCGCCGGGCGGCGGCTCGGCGCCGCACGAGGTCGCCGCGGCGGACGCATTGCGCGGTGTCGGCGCGGCGGCCGCGAAGTCGCTGACGTTGGCATCGGTGTCGGCGCAGCCGTCACCGCCGCGGACCACCGCGGTGGTGTTGTCGAGGGTCGGTGCCGCCCCGCCTCCCTCGTAGTCGGCCGCCGTGCCGTACCCGACGAGATCGGCGATCGAGCCGACGGACGAGCAGCTCGCGGCCGAGGCGCCGCATGTGAGCGCGGACGAGCTGCGGACGACCGCGACCTTCCCGCCCGAGACGGCGAGGTTCGTCGTCCCGGTCGCGTCCGGGGTCGGCAGAGGCGAGCCGATCGCGGCGGCGGAGGCGAGCTGCACGAGGTAGCGCCGGCCGGGGGCGATCGTCCCGGTGAGCCCGGTCGCCTGCCACGTCGCGCCCGCGGCCGACGCGTACTGGATCGTCCAGCCGGTGACGTCGATCGCGGTCGAGCCGCGGTTGAAGAGCTCGACGAAGTCGTTCGCGAACGGTGCGCCGGCGTTGCCACCGCCCGCGTAGACCTGGCTGACGACGACGTCGGGCGAGGCGCTTCGCGCGGCCGGCACGGCGAGCAGTCCGACCGCGAGGATGACGAGGACGGCGAGGGCTGCGACTCGGGGCATGTGGCATCTCCAATCGGGAGGGAACGTGAGTCCTCCCCTGATACCGTGTTGTCAGTTCTGGCGAAAGGGTCGCGCCGCGATTGGCACAGACTTGGCACAGATCGCGCCGCGGGACCCTTCGGTCAGCGCACGGGCTGCATCACCCGGCCGCCCAGGCGAAGCCATTCGATCCGGCCGTCCGGGCCGCGGAGGAACTCGGCCTCGTCCCCGGCAAACGGGCCTTCCGAGACGAAGAGGCGGTCGAGGTCGGAGAACGCGACCGGGGTCGGGGGCGGGTCCGGCATCGGCGGCGAGTCCTCGTTCGGGAACCCGCCACGGTTGCGGATCAGGAGCTCGAGCCGCTCGTTGCGGACGAGCTCCACGTCGAGCAGGGGCGTTCGATAGGTGCCGAGATACTCGGCGGGGTCGACGTCGATCGCGGCGCGCTCGGGCTGACGGCCCCCGAGCGACTCCACGAGCCAGCGTCGCGCCGCCGCGGTCACCTCGCCGCCGCGTTGGTGGTTCGTGACGATGGCCAGCACCGTGCGCGAGGCGGGGGCGATCGCGAGGAGCGAGATCTGGCCCAGCGTCCCGCCTCCGTGATGGACGAGCTGAATCCCAGTGGCCTCGTCGATTCCCCACGTGATGCCGATCGATCCGAAGCTCGGCGCGGCCGCGGCCTGAGGGCGCTGCATCTCGTCGAGCGACGCACGCCGGAGGATGCCCTCGCCGTCCGAGAGGTGGAATCGGCCGTAGCGGAGCAGGTCGCGGACGCACGAGGCAAGGCCCCCGGCGGCGTGATGCGCTCGACCGATCGACCAGGGACGCGCCACCGCCGGCGGCCCGGCCTCGGAGCGCTCGTGGCCGACCGCGAAGCGGCGGGTCATCACGTCCTCGGCGAAGAAGAACGTGTCCTCGAGCCCGAGCGGCGCCAGCAGCAGCTCGGCCACGAGCTGCTCGTATGGCCGGCCGGTCACGACCTCCAGCACGCGCCCGGCCAGGTAGAAGCCGGCATTGTTGTACGACCAGACCTCTCCGAGCGGCGTCAGCTGCGGCAAGCGGGCGAGGTCCGCGACGACGCGGTCGGCGGCGTCGTCGCCCCCGCCGTGGTCGGCGAAGTAGTCGCCAACCCAGCCTGCGGTGTGGGTCAGGAGGTGGCGCACCGCGACGCGTGAGGCGACGTCCTCGTCGGCCAGCGCCAGCGTCGGTAGGTACCGCCGGACGGGCGCGTCCAGGTCGAGGTCGCCGCGCTCGACGAGCATCATCGCGACCGTCCCCGTGAACGTCTTCGTGATCGAGCCGATCTGGAACACGGTCTCCGGCGTGACCTCGAGCGGGTTCTCGACGGAGGTGACGCCGAGGCCCGAGACGTGCTCGTCGCTCCCGTGCGCGAGCCCCACCGCCGCGCCGGGCGTCCCGGTCTCGGCAAGGGCTCCCTCGACCGTCGCGCAGAGCTCGTCGAACGACACCACGCCGTGACCCTAACCCGCTCCCCCCTCCGACGACTCGCGCCTAGTCTGTCGCGATGCGCCGCTGGCTCCGCAGCCTCGATCCGCAGCTGCCCCGCGCGGTGCAGCTCCTGCAGCTCGGTGGGCTCGCGAACGCGTTCGGGAACGGCGTGGTGCTCCCCTTCGCGCTCATCTACCTCCACAACGTGCAGGGCATCGGGCTCGGCACCGCGGGCCTGATCCTGGCGACGAACGGCGTCGTCAGCATCGCCGCCGGCCCGGTCGGCGGCGTGCTCGTGGACCGCCTCGGCGGGCGACGGGTGCTGGCTGCCTCACTCGTCTTCCTCGCGGTCGGCTTCGCCGGCTACGTGCTCGTCGACAGCGCCTGGAAGGGGTTCCTCGCCGCAGCCGTGACCGGGATCGGCAACGGTCTCTTCTGGCCCGCCCAATCGACGCTCATCACCCTGCTGACGCCGCGCGAGCGCCGCCACGCCGCATTCGCCATGCAACGGGTCGTGATGAACCTCGGGATCGGGCTCGGCGCCCTCGTCGGGGGCCTCATCGCGACGACGTCGCAGCCCGCGACCTTCGACGTCCTCTTCCTCGTCGACGCATCGACGTTCGTCGTCTACCTCGCCGTGCTCCTCGCGTGCGTCCCGGAGCCGAGCACGGCCGAGTCCCGGCACGCGTCGCGGGGTGGCAGCTACCGGCCGGTGATCCGCGATCGGGCGTTCATGGGGGTCGTGGGCCTCAACACGCTCTTCATCTTCGCCGGGATGGCCGGCTTCGAGCTGCTTCCGGTGTATGCGAAGAACGAGGCGGCCGTCACGGAGGCGATGATCGGGATCGTCTTCTTCGTGAACACCGTGGTGATCGTCCTCGCGCAGCTTCCGGTCACCAAGCTGTCGGAGGGCCACCGGCGGATGCGGACGCTGGCCGTGCTCGGCGTGCTCTGGGCGAGCTGCTGGGTGCTCGTCCCGCTCGCAGGGACATGGGTGACGGGCGCCGCGGCTGCGGTGCTCCTCGCCCTCGTGATGGCGGCGTTCGGCATCGGCGAGTGCCTGCACGGCTCGGTCCAGGGCCCGCTCGTCGCGGACCTCGCCGAGCCCGCCCTCATGGGCCGCTACATGGCGCTCTCCGCGCTCTCGTGGCAGGTCGGATTCGCACTCGGCCCGGCGGTCGGCGGCTTCGCCCTGGCCGCGAGCCCGAGCGGTGTCTGGTTCGGGGCAGCCGTGCTCTGCCTCCTCGCGAGCGTGGGGGCGCTCACGCTCGAGCGGACGCTCCCGTCGACGGCCCGCACGACACCCCGTGCCGCAGGCCGCGTGACGGGCGCTGGGCAGGCACCCGGAGTATCATCACGAACGATGTCGCACGCGACCGACGACCCCTTCAGTCCCGTTGCCGAGCCTGCCCCGTATCCGCAGGAGCACCCGGCCGCGCTCAGGCGCGGTCGATGTCGCGCGCGCCTCACAGGTCGCTGAGCTCACCGCCGGCGGGCTGACCTGGGTCAACGCGGTCGGGCCCGATCTCGACACGGCGCAGGCGCTGTCCGAGCGCTTCGGATGGCACCCCCTCGACGTCGAGGACGTCGTCTCGAAGCGCCAGCGGCCGAAGGTCGACGACTACGAGGACGAGGGGTACCTCTTCGCCGTCCTCCACTTCCCCGTCTACGACAAGGCGATCCAGCGCCTCAACGCCGCCGAGCTCGACGTCTTCATCGGCCAGGACTACCTCGTCACCCTCCCGAACCGCGAGCTCCTGCCGGTGACGCGGCTCTTCGCACGCTGCGAGTCGGACGACGCGTTCCGCGAGCAGCTCTTCGCGAAGGGCTCGGGCCGCCTGCTCTACGAGGTCCTCGACGACCTCTTCGATTACTGCTTCCCGATCCTCGACAAGATCGGTCACAAGCTCGACACGATCGAGGACGACATGTTCGAAGGCGCCGCCGAGGACGTGGTGCGCGACATCTCGAACGTGAAGCAGGAGATCATCTCGTACCGGAAGGTCGTCAAGCCCGAGCGCTCGACGCTCCGCGTCCTCGAGCGCCGGATCGACCGCTTCCTTCCCGAGGAGCTCGACCTCTACTTCGACGACATCAACGACGCCGTCGAGCGGATCTGGGATCAGCTCGACAACTACAAGGAGGTCGTCGAGGCGCTCGAGTCGACGAACGAGTCCGTCATCTCGCACCGCCAGAACGACGTCCTGCGGCTGCTCACGATCATCAGCGTCACTGTGCTTCCGTTGACCCTGATCACGAGCGTGTTCGGGATGAACGTCCTCTTCCCGGGAGAAGGGACGTCGACGGCGTTCTGGGTGATCCTCGGCGCGCTTCTCGCGACGCTCGCAGCGATGCTCGGCTTCTTCCGCTGGAAACGCTGGCTCTAGCTGTTGGCTTGCCCGCACGGTTTGACGCGTCGGGACAGCACCGCGTCCCTCGGCGCGAAGCGGGTGCACGTAGTGTGGAAGGCGTGATCCTCGCCGGCCACGCGGTACGGAACGAGAACGTGCGGCAGCTCGCGCACCTGCTCGAGGGCGACGAGCTCTCGGCCAAGCTCGAGCGGGGCATCGGCGACGAGAACGCGATCGTCGCGCTCACCCTGGCCGATCGGCAACGAATCGTCGCCGTACTGAACGAGCCGCCCGGAGGACTCGCCGAGCTGCGAGCCGTGCTGGTCAAGCAGATGAAGCAGCAGAAGGAACGCGAACTGCGGTACGTCGAGCGGCAACACAACCACTCCCGCCCGAGCCCGTAGGTCGCCTCGATCGCTCCTCGTGGCGCTATACGCCGCTGGCGCTGGTCCCCTGGGTTGGCGCCTTCCTGCCGAGCGGACGCAGCTACCCTGCCCCGATGCGTCGCGCGGTCCTCGTCCTGTCGCTGCTCACGGCCCTCACGGTCGCGTCCGCCACCGCCGCCGCCGACACGAGCCGCCATCCCATCGCGGGGGCAGGCGCGTCGATCTCGGTACCGGGTAGCTGGAAGACGATCGACGCCCGCACGGTCACCAACTCCGCGGCGTTCGCGCGCTTCGTCGACGAGAACCCCTCGCTCCGGCCCTTCGTCGCGCAGATGAGCGGGCCGAACTCTGCCATCAAGCTGATGGCGTTCGACCTGAAGCTCACGAACGGCTACGCGACGAACGTGAACGTCGTCGTCACGCCGGCCTCCGCACAGACGACGCTGAAGCAGATCGCCGCCGCCTACGACCAGCAGCTCAGGAGCCTCGTGCCGTCGCTGCAGGGCGGGGTCGCGACACGAATCGTCTCGCTGCCCGCCACGAAGGCCGTGCGCGCCTCGTACCGCCTGGGCCTCACCTCCGGCGGACGGCGCGTCACGGTGCAATCCCTCCAGTACGTCGTGCTCCGCGGCAATCGCAGCATCGTGATCACCTTCTCGACGCTCCCCGGGCAGGCATCCGCCCGCCGCGGCACGTTCGACACGATCGCCCGCTCGCTCCGCTTCGCCTGATCCGGCTGCGCTCGCCGGGGCCGACCGGCTTCGAGGCTGCCAGGCGAGTCCAGCCGAAGGGCTAGGCAGGCCTCGTCCCGCGGGGGAGGAAGCAGGCGGCACAATACGACGATTCTCGGGCTATGAAACGCGAGTCGGATCACGGGATCGGCTCGCCCGAGCGGGGGACAGCATGACTGCAGCGCAATTCGAAGATCTCCAGGTGGACGAGGCGGCAGATGTGCTCGCCTGGCGGTTCGACATGCTCTGCAGGTCCGGTTACGACCTCGATGCGGCGGCGGTCGTGGCAGCGAACGTCGAGGTCGACCTCCATGCGGCGGTCGACCTCGTCGAGCGCGGGTGCCCGCCCGGGCTCGCGACGCGGATCCTGCTCTAGCGCGTTCGCCAAGCAGGAATCCGCGGAAGCGGATTCCTGCGGCTTGCTTCCCGCCTGCGGCGGCGCACATCTCTGAAGGCGTCGACTTCGGCGCCGCAACGGCCTCGACCTCCCGGGAGGCGTCGCCGAGCCGCTACGCGATCCGGAGCCCGTCGAGGCCGAGCTCCGGGGCGGGCAGCTGTGGATCGAGGCGCTCGAGGGCCGCGACGAGCAACTCGGCGACCGCCAGCGCCTTCACCCAGTTCCGGTCGGCGGGGACGACGTGCCAGGGCGCCCAGTCGGTCGACGTCTGGGTCACCGCCTCGTCCCAGGCCGCGACCCAGCCGTCGAACCGCGCGTGCACGTCGATGTCGTCGCGGCGGAACTTCCAGCGCTTCGCGGGATCGTCGATCCGCTCCTGGAGGCGGCGGCGCTGCTCCTCCTGCGAGACGTTGAGGAAGACCTTGACCACCGCCGTCCCCTCGTCGACGAGCAGCCGCTCGAACGAGCGGAGGTGCTCGTAGCGGCGGCGCCAGACCTCCTCCGGCGCGAGCTCCAGCATCCGGACGGCGACGACGTCCTCGTAGTGCGACCGGTTGAAGACGCCGATCCGCCCCCTCACCGGCAGCACCTGGTGGATCCGCCAGAGGTAGTCGTGCGCCACCTCGATCCCGGCCGGTGCGCGAAACGACGTCACTGACACGCCTGCAGGGTTGACGCCGTGAAAGACCCGCCGCACGACGCCGTCCTTCCCGGAGGCATCGAGCCCCTGCAGGACGAGGAGCACGGCCCGGCGATCCTCGGCGAAGAGCCGGTACTGGAGCGCGTCGATCCGCTCGTTGAGCTCCTGGAGCCTCAGCTCGCCTGCGGGCTTCTCGAGGCCGAGGCGATCGGCGGTCTCACGCTCCGCAATCCCTGCCGGCGTGCCGGGACGCACGAGGAGCCGTTCGAGCATCCGACCACCTTAGACTCCGGCGGGATGGCCGACCGGGGCTCCTTCCACCTTGGCTTCGCGCTCGACCCCGCCACGGGGAAGCCGGGCAGCGACCGGGTCGTCATCGGGTCGAGCGACCTCACGACGCACGGCGTCGTCGTCGGGATGACCGGCTCCGGCAAGACGGGCCTCGCCGTCGTGCTCGTCGAGGAGGCGCTGCTCGCCGGCATCCCCGTGCTCGTGCTCGACCCGAAGGGCGACATGGCGAACCTCGCCCTCGTCTTCCCGGACCTCGCGCCCGCGAGCTTCCGCCCGTGGGTCGGGGAGACCGAGGCCGCGGCAGCAGGCCAGTCCCCCGACGACTACGCGGCGAAGCAGGCGACGATCTGGCGGGAAGGGCTCGAGGCGAGCGGGATCGGGCCGGAGCGCCTCCAGGCGCTGAAGGACGCGGCGGACGTCACGATCTACACGCCGGGCTCGACGGCGGGTGTCCCACTCAACGTCGTCGGCTCCCTCGCCGCCCCGCCCCTCTCCTGGGATACGGAGGCCGAGACGCTGCGCGACGAGATCCAGGGGACGGTGACGAGCCTCCTGAAGCTCGTCGGGATCGACGCCGACCCGCTCGCGAGCCGGGAGCACGTCCTGCTCTCGAACCTCGTCGAGAACGCGTGGCGCGCCGGCCGCGACCTCGACCTCGGCGCGTTGATCGCCGAGATCCAGTCTCCGCCGCTCCGCAAGCTCGGCGTCTTCGAGCTCGACCAGTTCTTCCCGCCCGCCGATCGGACGAAGCTCGCCTTCACGCTGAACGGGCTCGTGGCCTCCCCCACGTTTGCGGCCTGGGGCGAAGGCCAGCCGCTCGATCCACAGGCACTCCTGTTCACGCCGGAAGGCAAGCCGCGGTGCGCCGTGGTGTACCTCGCGCACCTCTCGGAGGAGGAGCGGCAGTTCGTCGTCACGCTCGTCTTCTCGAAGCTCGTGACGTGGATGCGCGGCCAGCAGGGCACGTCCGACCTGCGGGCGCTCGCCTACATGGACGAGGTCTTCGGCTACGTCCCACCGAGCGCGCAGCCTCCGCCCAAGAAGCCGATCCTGACGATCTTCAAGCAGGGACGGGCGTTCGGGCTCGGGCTCGTCCTGTCCACGCAGAATCCGGTCGATCTCGATTACAAGGCGATGTCGAATGCCGGGACGTGGCTCGTCGGGCGGCTTCAGACCGAGAACGACAAGGCGCGTGTCCTCGAGGGCCTTCGCTCGGCGGCCGGCGGAACGGATGTCGCCGAGCTCGACAGGTCGATCGGCGCGCTCGGCAAGCGACAGTTCCTGCTCGTCTCGGCCAAGGCGTCGCAGCCTCGCCTCTTCGGGACGCGCTGGGCGATGTCGTACCTCCGCGGCCCGCTCACGAAGGAGCAGATCGGCGCCCTCACCCCGGCCGCCGCGTCCGCCCCCGCAGCGCCGCAGCAGGCAGCCCCGGCCTCGACCGCGCCGACTCCGGATGCGGCGGGACCTGCCCCCGCCGAGCTCGCCGCAGACGAGTCCCCGGTCGCGCCGGCCGTCGCGCCGGGCACGGCCGTCTCGTTCCTCGACCCCGCGTCGACCTGGGCGTCGCAGGTCGGTGCCGTGGCAGGGTCGAGCAGGCTGCGGGCCTTCCTCGCCGCGCGTGTCTCGCTCCGGTACGACGACAGCGCGGCGGACGTCGACGAGCAGCAGGAGTTCGAGGCGGTGTACGGGCCACTCGACGGCGGGCTCGACCTCGCGAGCGAGACGCAGGTCGACTACGACGAGCGCGACTTCGGAGAGTCTGCCCCTGCGAGTGCCGCCTACGTCCTCCCCCAGGCGCCTCTCGGCGAGCAGCGGTTCTTCTCGTCGACGGCGAAGGAGATCCAGAAGCACCTCGTCGACCGACGCCCGCTCGAGCTCGAGCGCAACCGGGCGCTGAAGCTCGTCTCCCGTCCCGGCGAGTCGCCGGAGGAGTTCGCCGGCCGCTGCGACGCCGCCGCACAGGAGCGTGCCGACGCCGAGACCGCGAAGATCCGAGAGCGCCTCGAAGCGAAGCGGGACCGGCTGGACAAGGCACTCGAGCAAGCGCAACGCCGCGTCGAGGAGCTCGAGGTCGACGAGCGGTCGCGCGGCGCGACCGAGCTGATCGCAGGCGCCGGCGCCGTCCTCGGGGCTCTTTTCGGCGGCCGACGGAGCACGCGGTCGATCTCGACCGCGATCGGCGGGGCCGCCTCCCGCCGCGGGACGACCGCACGCGTGTCACAGCGAAAGGAGTCCGCTGCCGAGAAGGCAGCCGGCCTCCATGACGACCTCACCGCGCTCGAGCAGGAGATCCTCGACGAGGTCGCCGAGATCGACGAGCGCTGGCGCGCGACCGCGGACGAGATCGACACGCTCTCGATCAGGCTCGAGGCCACGGATGTCCGCGTGCTCGAGACACGCGTCGTGTGGGTGCCGAGCGACTGATCGCCCGCACCGCCCTCCTCGTGCTGCTCGCCGCTCTGGCGGCGGGCTGCAAGAGCGACCCGGAGACGCCGCCGATCGACGGCGTCGCCGGCGAGCCGGCGACGATCGACCGGGTGAACGACGGCGACACGTTGACGCTCGAGGGCGGGCGTCAGGTACGGCTCGTGCAGATCGACGCTCCCGAGCTGCAAACCGACTGCTACGGGCGCGACGCGCTCCGGGTCCTCGTCGATCTCGCTCCGGAGGGAACCCGCATCGTGCTCGTCGGCGACCCCGAGCTCGACGATCGCGACCAGTACGGCAGGCTGCTCCGCTACGTCTACGTCGACGAGCAGAACGTCAACGTGGAGCTCGTTCGGCGGGGAGCCGCATCGCCGTACTACTTCCGCAACGACCGCGGAAGCTACGCGGACGAGCTCGACGACGCGGTCGGCGAGGCCCGAGCCGACGACGCAGGCTACTGGGGCGCGTGCCCCGGCGCGGAGCTCAACACGGGGATCGGCTCGGTCACCGGGCCCGCCTGACGGGTCAGCGCCAGGGCACGCCGGCGGCCTCGTGGAACGCGACGCCGAGCGCCCGCAGGCGCGGCCCGTGCGCACCGAGCCGCCACCGGTAGCGCGCGCCAGGCTCGGCCTTCGGCGGGCGACCAGGCGATCTCCGCATGCCCGAGCAGGCGCGGGAAGACGAGGTAGTCGAGGTCGGCGTCGGGTCACCGCCGTCTCCGTCCAGAGCGGCGCCTCGACGCCGAGGATGCGTCGCCTCCGTCACACCCGGCACCTGCGTCGCCGGATCCCAGGTGTAGGCGTCGCGCACCGACGTCGTCCCCGCCCACGTGAGCCCGAGCGGGGAGCCCGGTGCGTACTTCATGTCGAGGTAGGCCTTGGGCGCCGGCGACATGACGAGCTTGACGCCCTGCTCGGCCGCCAGTCGCGCGAGCGCGGGATCCTGCCAGTGCTGTGCGACCGACGTGCGGTGGAGCCTGCTCTTCGCGACGTCCTCCCAGCCGACCATTCGCTTCCCGTGCGAGCGCACGATCCGCTCGACGCGCTCCATGAACGTGCGGTACTCGTCCGCGTCGGTCGAGTGGGCCTCGTCGCCGCCGACGTGGAAGTACCGGCCCGGCGTGAGCGCGGCGATCTCGCGCACGACGTCGTCGACGAAGCGATAGGTCAGGTCCTTGCCGATGCAGAGCGAGCTGAACCCGACGTCGATGCCGGTGTACGGGGCGGGCGCCTTCCCGTCGCAGGCGAGCTTCCCGTACGAGGCGAGCGCCGCGTTCACGTGCCCCGGCATGTCGATCTCGGGCACGACCTCGACGAAACGGGCGCGCGCGTACGCGACGATCGCGGCGTAGTCACGCTGGGTGAAGTACCCGCCCTTCCCGCCTCCGACGGCGGTCCGGCCCCCGACCGACGTGAGACGCGGCCAGGACCGGATCGCGATCCGCCAGCCCTGGTCGTCGGAGAGGTGGAGGTGGAGGCGGTTGAGCTTGTAGAGCGTCATCAGGTCGATCAGCCGCTCGACCTCGGTGCGGTCGAAGAAGTGGCGCGCCACGTCGAGCATCGCGCCGCGCCAGGCGAAGCGCGGGCGGTCGTGGATCACGCCGAGCGAGATGCGCCACGGGCCCTCCTGCCGGGCATCCGACTCGATCGCCGGCGGCAGGAGCTGTCGCAGCGTCTGGGTCCCCCAGAAGAGGCCCGCCGGGCGCGCCGCGGTGAGCGTCACGCCCTCGCGGCTCACGCTGAGCCGGTAACCCTCGTCGCCGAGCGCCCTGTCGCCCGGCGACAGTGCGAGCGCGATGCCGCCCTCCGGATCCACGCCTCGCCCCGCTGACACCGGCAGCCGGTACCCGGTCGCCGGGCGAAGGTGCGCCGCGAGCAGGCGCGCGATCCGAACCGCCTCGGCCGACGTCGAGCGGACGACGATGCGAGCCGACGGCTCGAGCACGAACGCGCCGCGCTCGGGCGCCTGCGCGAGCGGCTGCGGGATCACCGTCGCGAACCCCGGCGGCGGCCCCTGCACCTCGTGTGACCCCTGTGCGAGCTCACCGCCCATGAGCGCTCCCATGGCCACGGCCGCGACGACGAGACGGAACGAGACCGATCACCCCCTGACTGCGCCCGAAGTCAAGCCGAACGCGATGCGACGCTGGACGATCAGGAAGAACGCGACCACAGGGATCGCGGTGAGCGTCGACGCCGCCATCAGCGCGCCCCAGTCCGTGTTCCTGCTCGTCCCGAGGAAGTACGAGAGCCACACCGTGACGGTGTGGTTCCTCTGGTCGGTGAGGATCACGCTCGCGAAGATGTACTCGTTCCAGGCCTGGATGAACGCGAACACCGATGTCGCCACGAGCCCCGGCGCGACGAGCGGCAGCAGGATCCGCACGAACGCACCGAGGCGGGTCGAGCCGTCGACCATGGCCGCCTCCTCGAGCTCCTTCGGAATGCCGAGGACGAAGCCGCGCAGGGTCCAGACGGCAAACGGGAGGACGAAGGTGATGTACGTCAGGATGACGCCCGTCAGCGTGTTCGTCAGGTGGTACCGGGCGAGCACGACGTAGAGCGGGATCACGAGCCCGGCCGCAGGCAGCATCAGGATCCCGATCATCAGGACGATGAACAGCTTGCGGCCTGTGAAGCGATACTTGGCGAGCGCCACGGCGGCGATGAAGGCGACCACGATCGACACACCCACCGCGACGAGCACCACGATCACGCTGTTCTGGACGATCTGCCAGAAGTAGGGCCGGTCCATCGCATCCCGGAAATGCTCGAGGGTCGGGTTGAGCGAGAACCACGTGGGCTCGGCGCTGTTGATCTCGTCGTCAGGCTTGAACGCGGTGGAGATCATCCAGAAGACCGGGAATACGAGGACGACGAACAGGGCGAGCCCGAGCAGGTCCCAGGCGCGCCGCCGAAGGGCCCGTCGGCGACGGCGGCGAACGGGCTGCGTCGCGGCCTGGGTGCTCACGCCGGCTCCTCCATACGCACCATCTTGCGCACGTAGACGACGCTCAGCGCCGCGACGATCAGGAGCATGAGGATCGAGATCGCGGCGCCGCGGCCGAAATCGGAGTGTGCGTAGCCCTCGATGTAGACGTAGACCCCCATGAGGTAGTTCGTCTCGTTCATCTTCCCCGCCCCGATCAGCAGGTACGGCTGCGTGAACACGGCGAAGTCCCAGATGATCGACAGGCTCGTGAGGATCAGCAGGATCGGCTTGAGCGTCGGGATGGTGACGTCCCGGAACGTCCGCCACGGGCTCGCGCCGTCGATCGAGGCTGCCTCGACGAGCTCGCGCGGCACCTGCGCGAGCCCGGCGTACAGCGTGATGGCCACGAACGGCAGCGCGCCCCACACGATCAGCAGCGTCACCATCGCGAGCTGCGAGAACGTCGTTGCGTACCAGTCGTGCTGGAAGAAATCCCCGACGCGGAGTGACGTCAGCACGTGGTTCAGGACGCCGTTCTGGAAGTTCGTCATCCAGTACCAGACCTGGACCGCGACGACCGCCGGCATCGCCCAGACGAGGACTAGCCCGGCGGTGAGCAGGATGCGCACGGGCGTGGAGAGGCGTACGAGCAGGAGGGCGATCGCGAGGCCGAGCACCATCGTCAGCGCGACGTTCGCGACGGTGAAGACGACCGTCCGGACGAGCGTGTCCCAGAACACCGAGTCTTCGAGCACCGACCGGTAGTTGTCGAGCCCGATCCATTCGCCCTTGCGCTGGATCAATTCAGCGAGCCCGTAGCGCTGGAGCGAGAGGACGACGAGCCGGTAGATCGGGTACCCGAGGATCGTGCCGACGGCCACGATCACCGGCAGGACGAGGAGGTACGGCACGGCTCCGGCACCAACGCGACGAAGCGAGAACGGCCGCCGCCGCCGAGTCCCGATCACCGGGCGCTCGGCGGCGGCGGCCGCTGTGTTCTGGACGGGACTAGGGCTCAACGTGATCCGCGTCCCGCCTCACCTTCATGCGTTGAGGACGGACTCGATGTTGTCGCTCGCCGCCTGAGCCGCCTGCCTGACGGTCAGCTTGTTGGTGAGGATCTGCGCGAGCATGTTGCGGAGGATGTTGCCGTTCTCGACCGCGACCCAGTTCTTCGCGGTTGGCACGAACCAGCTCCTCTTCGCGGCACGCTCGCCGACGCTGTTGCCGAGCAGGCTCGTCGTGTTGGGGATGTTGCCGATCGCGCGCAGCTGGGTCATCGACGCGTTGCTCGTGTAGGCCTTGAGCCAGTCGACGGCGAGCGACTTGTTCGCGCCCACCGGGACCGCAAGCAGTGACCCGCCGAGGAAGCCCGGCATCGGCTGACCCTTCGTGCGGCTCGGCATCACGAATTGCCCGGTCGACGCCTTGTACTGGTCCCCCACGCAACAGGTGAACCAGCCCGGTCCGATCATCGAGCCGGCATTCCCTTGCTTGTAGACGTCGTACGGGTTGGGCCTGGTCTCGATCGTCGTCTTGCTCGCACGAGACGCGGCGAGGAAGAAGTTCTTGTACGCCGTCAGTCCCGCGATCGACTTCGGCGACGCGAGTGTGCCCTTCCACTTGCCGCTTACCTGCCTTGCGATCGCGCCGCCTTGGTCGTACACGAAGCCCATCGCGACGTACCAGTCGGTGCCGGCGATGTACACGGGCGAGAAGCCGCGGTCGCCCTGTTGCCGCCCGAGCTTCCGTGCGGCAGCCGTGAACTCCGCCAGGCTCGTCGGGACCTTGATCTTGGCCTTCTTGAACAGGTCGGTCCGGTAGGTCACGACCCTGGACCCGGCGTAGTACGGGACGCCGTAGAGCTTGCCCCCGAAGCGGCCCGCCGCAGCGAGCCCTTCCAGCCACGTGCTCGAGTTCGGAATCGAGCTGCGATCCGACGAGATGTCCTGGAACGCGCCGGCGGCCATGTACTTCGTCATCTCGGTGTTGCCCATCTCGATGACATCAGGCGCGTTGCCGCCTGCGAGGGTCGCGTCGAACTTCGTGAGATGGTTCGTCCAGTCCTGGAACTGGACGTCGACGGCGACACCGGGGTGCGCGCGCTGGAAGTCGGCCGTCGCGGCCCTGATGATCGCCTTCCAGTTGTCCTTGTCTGCGTCCGTCTGCAGCCAGACGGTGATGCTGTTCGTCGCGGCGGCTCCACCCGAGGCGGTGGCCGCGAGCACAGCGAGGGCGGCGGCGGCCAGAACGGCGACGCCGATGATTCGTGCTCTCATGAGCTCTTCCCCCAAGCGGATCGGGAGGCGGCGCTGGTCGCTCCGTGCGCCCGGTGGCCGACGGGTGCGAAGGCGCCGAAGCCGCCTACTGGTGTATACCACTTGGCCACGGTTCGGAACACTGGCATAGAGACCGATTCTTGTCAAGACCACTTCGGCGCCGCGCAATACGGATCGACGGCTCGTTCCCTGCATGTTTCCTGGCATTTCATGGCACAGAGCTCCGCGTCGAGTCAGCCCGTAAACGGGCGCAAATGCGCCCGAGTGGTACTGACCAACGTGGAACGATCTACCTCGAGGCCGATGCCGGAGCGCGCCAGCGAGCGCCGGTTCAGCTCGGTGACGAGCCGGTAGCGATCGCCGCGGTAGATCGAGCGGACGTACTCAACGATCTCGCCGCTCTCGGAGCGCGTCGTCCGCTCGAAGACGAACGCCGGGGAGTGCAGCGGCACGCCGAGCGCCGCCGACTCTTCCTCGTTCGTGACCGTCGGCTCGATGGTCTGGAGACCGCCGACGATCGAGATGCCGTATCTGCCCTCCAGGAGCTCGTAGAACGACTGGAGCTCGAGATCGCGCGCGGAGATGCCGGGGACGAGCGACTCGCGGACGTGGAGGGTCTCGATCGCCATGGTCTCGTGGTCGGCGAGCCGCAGCCGGCTGATCACGACGACCGGCTCGGAGGGAGAGACGTGCAGCAGGCGGCCGAGATGCGCGCCCGCCGGGGCGACGTGGAGGTCGAGCGTCCGGCTCCCCGGCACCATTCCCCGGCGCCTCATGTCCTCGGTGAACGACGTCATCGTGAGCTCCTGCGCGATCTTCGGCTCGCTCACGAACGTCCCGCTGCCGTGGCGACGGACGAGAAGCCCCTCGCGCACGAGCTCGTCGAGCGCCGCGCGAACGGTGAGCCGCGAGACGCCGATCTCGACCGTCAGCTGGCGCTCCGAGGGGATCGCCTGCCCCACACCGAGCTGCTCGATCATGTCGAGCACGCGGTGCCGCACCTCGCTCTGCTTGGTGATCGACGGTGTAGCGTCGCCGCTCGTCACTGGAGCCCTTTCGCCCGGATCGACCCGGCGCATCGTACAGATCGGCACGCCGTGGTCAAGACCACTCCCGCACGACCTGAGGCAGTGCGGCCGCGTTGTCCACGAGCTCCGACTGCGGAGCCGCCAGCGCAGCGCCGTCATCGGCCGAGAAGAAGTGGAAGCGCGCCGGGTCGACCGCAAGCTCCATCGTCCCGCCCTGTGCGGCTGTCGTCCGCGCATCGACACGGGCGGTGAACAAGCGTCGAAGAAACGGCCAGCAGCGTCGCGTCCTCTTCCTCACTCACTCCCGTCTCGGTGGGCGGGCGGGTCGCCTCGACCGGGAAGCAGACATGCGTCTCGGCCCCGAGCTCCTCGAGGACGTCGACACCGACTGCGATGCGGGGCAAGCTCGGCGAGGCCGTCGCCCCGTCCTCGAATGCCTCGGGGCGGATGCCGATCACGAGCCCGCCGCTCGTCGGCCACCGGCCGGTTGCGGGGGTCGAGTGGCACCGAGTACTGGCCGAACCGGACGTGGTCGCCCTCGATCGTCGCGTCCACGAGGTTCATCGACGGCGACCCGATGAACGCGGCGACGAACAGGCTTCGCGGCCGACGGTAGAGCTCCTGCGGCTCGTCGACCTGGGCGATCCGCCCGTCGCGCATCACCGCCACGCGCTGGCCGAGCGTCATCGCCTCGGTCTGGTCGTGGGTGACGTAGATGGTCGTGACGCCGAGCTTCGCGTGGAGCTGCGCGAGGGACGCGCGCATCGAGACGCGCAGCTTCGCGTCGAGGTTCGAAAGCGGCTCGTCCATCAGGAACGCACGCGGCTCGCGGACGATGGCGCGCCCCATCGCGACCCGCTGGCGCTGGCCGCCCGAGAGCTGCGCCGGCCTCCGCTCGAGGAGCTCGTCGAGCCCGAGCAGGCCGGCGACGTCGTCGACCCGGCGCCGCGTCTCGGCCTTGCCGGCCTTGCGAACCTTGAGCCCGTAGCCGAGGTTCTCGCGAACCGTCATGTGCGGGTAGAGGGCGTAGTTCTGGAACACCATCGCGATGTCGCGGTGCCGGGGCGCCAGATCGGTGACGTCGGCGCCGTCGATCCGGATCTCTCCTTCGGTGACCTCCTCGAGGCCGGCGAGCATCCGGAGCAGCGTCGACTTCCCGCACCCGGACGGCCCGACGAGCACGACGAACTCGCCGTCGCCGATCGTGAGGCTGACGTCGTCCACGGCCCGGAATCCGTTGCCGTAGACCTTGCCGACCCTGTCGATCTCGATCGTCGCCATGCCTATCGAGCCATCCGCATCGTCGCCTCCACAGACTGACAAGACCAGTTCGCGGGCGCAGTATCGCATATTGGTCTTGACCACTCAACACGTGCGTGCCTAGACTGGGCGAGTGACGAGCAGAGCCACACACGACGCGGCGGAGCTCGGTGGGCTCGAGACCGAGGCGTGGGCCGCGGCCTCCGCGGACCTCGATCTCCGCTCGACCGCCGAGCTCGTGGAGCTGATGAACGCCGAGGACGCCGCGGTCCCGCTCGCCGTCGCCGCCGCGCGGGCGTCCATCGCGCAGTCCGTCGACGCAATCGCCGCACGGCTTCGCGACGGCGGCCGGCTTCTCTACGTCGGGGCCGGCACGTCCGGCCGCCTCGCACGGGTGGACGCCGTCGAGTGCGAGTCGACGTTCGGTGTACCGCCGGGGCTCGTCGTGGCGCTCGTCGCCGGCGGGCCGGAGAGCAGCGCGGCGGCCCAGGAGGCCGCCGAGGACGACGCAGAGGTAGGCGCCGCCGCCGTCCGCGACGCCGAGGTCGGTTCTGACGACGCGGTGGTCGGGCTGAGCGCGAGCGGCAGGACGCCCTACGTGCTCGGTGCGCTCGAGGAGGCCCGCAACGCCGGCGCCGTCACGGTCGCGCTCGTGTCGGTCGAGGGCTCGGAGCTGGCGGCCCGTGCCGACCACGAGATCGCGGTCGTCGTCGGGCCGGAGGTGATCGCCGGATCGACGCGCCTCAAGGCGGGCACGGCGCAGAAGCTCGTCCTGAACATGATCTCGACGATCGTCATGATCCGTCTCGGCAAGACGTTCGGCAACCTCATGGTCGACGTCGTCGCGAGCAACGAGAAGCTCCGCGGGCGCGTCCGCCGCGTCGTCGCGCACGCGACCGGCGCCGCCCCGGAACGCGTTGACGAGGCGCTCGAGGCCGCCGGGGGCGATGCGAAGGTCGCGATCGTCGCGATCGCCTTCGACGTGGACGTCGCGGCCGCGCGGGCACGGCTCCAGGCCGTGGACGGCGACGTGCGCAAGGCGCTCGGCCCGTGAGGCTCGGGGTCGAAGCCGCGCTCGTCGACGGACGCCTGCTCCCCGGCGACGTCTCGATCGACGACGGCGTGATCACCGCGGTCGGGCTCGAGCCCGGCGACTCGCGGATCGCCGCGCCGGGGTTCGTGGACCTCCAGGTGAACGGCTTCGCCGGGGTGGACTTCCTCGGCGCGGACGCGGACGGTTTCGCCTCGGCCGGCGAGAAGCTGCTGGAGACGGGCGTGACCTCGTACCTCCCCACGCTCATCACCTCGGGCGAGGACGATCTCGTGCGCGCGCTGCGGGCGATTCCCGCGAGGGGTGACGGGCCCCGGATCCTCGGCGCCCACCTCGAGGGCCCGTTTCTCTCCCCCGCACGCCTCGGCACCCACAGCCTGGCGGGACGGCGGGACCCCGACGAGGCACTCCTCGGACGCCTGCTCGACGCGGGACCGGTCCGTCTCGTCACGCTCGCTCCGGAGCTGCCCGGCGCGCTCGAGCTCGTCGACGCGCTCCTCCTGCGCGGGATCACGGTCTCGCTCGGCCACAGCGACGCGACCGCGGCAGAAGCGGCCGCCGCCTTCGAGCGCGGGGTGCGGACGGTCACGCACGTCTTCAACGCGATGCGCCCGCTGGCCCACCGAGACCCCGGGATCGTGGGGGCTGCCCTCCTCCGGCCGGACGTCGTGCTGCAGGCGATCGTGGACGGGATCCACCTCGACCCAGACATCGTCCGGCTCCTCTGGCGCATCGCAGCCGGGCGCATCGCCCTCGTGACCGACGCGATCGCCGGCGCGGGCGTCGGCGACGGGATCTACGCGCTCGGCGAGACGGAGATCGTCGTCGCCGACGACGTCGTGACGCGCGAGGACGGCGTCCTCGCCGGCAGCGCGCTGACGATGGCGCAGGCGGTGCGCAACCTCGCCGAGCTCGGCGTGCCGCTCGAGCGGGCCCTCGAGGCCGCCAGCACGGTCCCGGCACGGGTCCTGGGTCGCGTCGACATCGGGCGCCTCGTGCCCGGCGGGCCGGCGGACGTGGTCGTGATCGACGACGGGCTCGAGGTCGTACAGACGATCGTCGGAGGCGAGACACTTGTCGCCGGCTGAGCACGCGCTCGCGAGCCCCGGCGAGGGAGGACCCGGCTCGCAATTCCTGGCCGAGATCCGCGAGCAGCCCGACGCGCTCGTGCGGCTCCTCGAGCACGACCGCGAGATCGCGCGCATCGCGGCCGCCGTCCGCACGCGGGACGCACGCCTCGTCCGGCTCGTCGGGCACGGATCGTCCGACAACGCGGCGTCCTACGGCGTCTACGCCTTCGGGCTGCTCCCTCGCTGGACCGCGATGCGCGACTCGATCACGCTGACCGTCCACTACGACACGCCGCTGGACATGGCGGGCTCGACGGTCATCGGGCTTTCGCAGTCGGGACAGACTCCGGACGTCGTCGAGTACGTCTCGCGAGCCCGCTCGGCGGGGGCGTTCACGATCGCGCTGACGAACGATCCGGCGTCCGAGCTCGCGACCGAGGCCGACGCGACGATCCCGCTCGCGGCGGAGCCGGAGCTCGCCGTCGCGGCGACGAAGACCTACGTCAACACACTCGCGGCGCTCGCGCTTCTCGCCGGACATCTCGCCGGGCGCGGACCGGAGCTCCGGGACGGGATCGAGCGCGCGAGCGGACAGCTCCACGAGGCTCTCCCCTCGCTCGAGCGTGCCGCCGGAGCAATTGCGCTGCCGTTCGCCTACACGGGGCGGATGTTCGTGATCGGTCGGGGGACGGAGTTCGCGACCGCTCGCGAGATCGCCCTCAAGCTCCTGGAGACCTGCCGCGTCGCCGCCGAGCCGCTCACCGCCACCGACCTCGCCCACGGGCCCGTGGCGGCGCTCGACCCGCTCTTCCCGGTCTGGGCGATCGCCTCACCGGACGCGACGCTGGCCCCCGTCCAGGAGGCGGCGAGCCGGGCCCGCGCGATGGGTGCGACGCTCGTGGCGAGCGGCACGGCCGCCGACGCGATCGAGGGAGCCTCCTACTCCCTGCCGGTTCCGGACACGCAACCGCAACTCCTCTCGCCCCTCCTCTCGGTCGTGCCCGGCCAGCTGTTCGCGCGGGCACTGGCGCGCGCGCGGGGGCTCGACCCCGACGCACCGCAGGGGCTCGCCAAGGTCACGCTCGCACGCTGAGCGGCGGAGGCGACGCTTCGCGACCGATGAGCCAGGTCATCGGACGTCGTCGAAGGGGTAGGCACCGGAGCGCACCGACAGGCGGCGCATCGACGAGAGGAGCACGCGCATGAACCTTCCCGAGATCGTGTCCAGAGACGAGTGGCGCGCGGCCCGTGAGGAGCTGCTGGCCAAGGAGAAGGCGTTCACGAAGCAGCGAGACGCGCTCTCGACCGAGCGGCGCGAGCTGCCGATGGTCGAGATCGTGGAGGACTACCGCTTCGAGGGGCGCGACGGCGCGGTCGGGCTCCTCGACCTCTTCGACGGCCGGAGGCAGCTCATCGTCTACCACTTCATGTTCCATCCCGAGTGGGAGGACGGCTGCCCGAGCTGCACCGCCGGGATCGACGAGGTCTCGCACGGCTTCCTCGAGCACCTCCGCACCCGCGACACGACGTACGCCCTGGTCTCCCGCGCACCGATCGAGAAGCTCGAGCGCTACCGCGCGAAGCGAGGCTGGGAGCTGCCCTGGTACTCCTCGGGCGAAGGCGGCTTCAACTACGACTTCGGGGTCACGATCGACGCCTCCCGCGGCTTCGACGAGTACAACTTTCGCACGCTCGACGAGTACGCAGCGATGGGGCAGGAGAGCATGAAGACGTCGGAGCAGCCCTACGACATGCCCGGCCAGAGCTGCTTCCTCGAGATCGACGGCCGCGTCTTCCACACGTACTCCGTGTACGCGCGTGGACTCGAGAGCACCGGCGGCTCCTACTACTTCCTCGATACGACGGCCCTGGGCCGGCAGGAGGATTGGGAGGAGCCCAAGGGGCGCAGCGCGTCGGCACGCACCGCCACTCCCGACTTCGCGTCCTGAGCCTAGACCGCCCCGGGCGGCCGGCCTCGCCCGGCCGCCTGCGCGGCGCGGACCTGGCCGAGGAACTCCTCGATCGGGAAGCCCGGCCCGGGATCCCAGTGGTCGCTCTTCCCGAAGGCACGGCTCACCTCCACGTGCCCCGTGATCCCTCGCCGCCCGGCCACGAGGTCGCTCGCGCGCAGCCAGCGCACCGGAATGCTGCGACGGCGAACCACATCGGCGACGAGCGTCGCTGCCCGCCGGAGCACGGCATCGGAATAGTCGTCGCCCCACTCCTCGCGCGTCTGCCGCGCGAAGCCTGCCAGCTCGACTCCGATCGAGTCGGCGTTGCCGCCGCGCGCGTGCCAGGCGATGTTCTTCTCGAGCACGCACTGGACGATGCCGTCGGCGTCGACGCAGTAGTGGGCCGAGACCATGGAGGCGCGGCTCTGGAACCAGCGTGCGCAGATCTCGGCTGCATCCTTCCGCTCCGCGATCTCCATCGTGTGCATGACGACTACGTCGATCGCGCGGTTGGTGGCGACCGTCACGTGTGGGCTTCCGACGAACGGGTACGCCAGGGCTCCTCCCCCGGGCTCGCGAGATCGCGCCGCAGCGGCCCGAGCATACTGCGGCTCCCAGGGCCTCACGCGTGCGACGATGGCGCCGTGGAAGGCTCCGTCGCCACGACGCCGCGCCGGCTCGGCACGGTGCTCCGCCAGGAAGAGCAGGTCACGCCGCTCGAGCTCTTCTTCGACCTCGTCTTCGTCCTCGCGCTGACCCAGTGCACCGCGCTCATCGCCGCGAACCCGACGTGGGAAGGACTCGTGCGAGGGCTCCTCGTCCTCGGCGTGCTGTGGTGGGCGTGGGTCGGCTATGCGTGGCTGACGAGCGTCATCGACCCCGAGGAGGGCGAGGTCCGGATCGCCATGTTCGCGGCCATGGCGGCGCTGCTCGTCGCAGCGCTCGCAGTGCCGGGAGCCTTCGAAGACGAGGCGGCGCTCTTCGCCGGGGCCTACGCCGTCGTGCGCATCGCACACATCGTGCTGTTCGTGCTCGCGAGCGCCGGCGACCCGATGTTCCGCCGCTCCGTCGTCGGGCTCGCCGTGAGCACCGCGATCGGCGTCGGCCTCGTCACCGCGGCGGCGTTCACCGACGGCCTCACACAGGGCGCCCTGTGGGCCGTGGCGCTGCTCCTCGACGCGGGCGGCCCCTACCTGGTCGGCGCCGAGGGCTGGAAGCTCGTCCCGCGGCACTTCGCCGAGCGGCACGGGTTGATCGTGATCATCGCTCTCGGCGAGTCGATCGTCGCGCTGGGCGTCGGCGCCGAAGCGGGCGTCGACCTCGGGGTGGTCGCGGCCGCGACGCTCGGGATCGCACTCGCCGCCGCCCTCTGGTGGCTCTACTTCGACGTCGTCTCCCACGTCGCGGCGCAGCGCCTCGTCGAGGCGCGCGAGGGCCGGGAGCGGAACGAGATGGCCCGCGACTCGTACTCGTACCTCCATTTTCCGATGGTCGCGGGCATCGTGCTCATCGCCGTCGGGCTGAAGAAGACGCTCGCGCACGTCGAAGAGCCGCTCGAGGCCACGCCGGCGGTGGCCCTCATGGGCGGCGTCGCCGCCTACCTCCTCGCGCACGTCGCGTTTCGCTGGCGCAACGTCCACACCCTCAACCGCCACCGTCTCCTGGCAGCTGCCGTGAGCCTCGCGATGGTGCCGCTCGCGCTGGAGCTCCCTGCCATCGCGACGCTGGCGATCGTCGTCGCGCTGCTCGTCGCCCTCGTGGTCTACGAGGCGGTGCGCTTCGCCGAGGCGCGCGATCGGATCCGCCACGAGCTCGCCCGTCACAACACCGCGGACGCGGAGCCCGCGGCGTGACCGAGCAGCTCTGGGCGCCCTGGCGGCTCGCCTACGTCCAGGCAGCCGGCGCCGACGACGGCTGCGTCTTCTGCCGCGAGGCGACAGGCGAGCTCGGCGACGCGAGCCTCGTCGTCGACCGGAGCGAACATGCCTTCACGCTCCTCAACAAGTTCCCGTACTCGTCCGGCCACCTCATGATCGCGCCGGTGCGTCACATCGCCGAGCTGCGGGAGCTGAGCGAGACCGAGGTCGGAGAGCTGCACGAGCTCACGACGCGCGCGATCGACGCGTTGCGGAGCGCCTATCGACCGGATGCGTTCAACGTCGGCTGGAACCTCGGTACGGTCGCGGGCGGCTCGATCGCCGGTCACCTGCACGAGCACGTCGTTCCCCGGTGGGCGGGAGACACGAACTTCATGCCGGTGCTCGCCGACGTGAAGGTGATGCCAGAGCACCTCGAGGCGACACGCGCGCGGCTGCGCGCGGCATTCGGCTCTAGCCCGCCGCCTCGCTGAGCCGCGTCATCGCGGCCCATCCCGCGGGCGTCGTCGTCTGGAGGTCGTAGAGGCTCCAGCCGGCGGCGGACCCGTTGTCGAGCACCGCGTCGTTGAACGCGCGGAGCTCCTCGGCGGTCATCCGGTTCGCGACCCCGCCTGCCGCGTGCACCGCGATCGCGTCACCCACGGCATTCCGCAGCAGCCGCAGCGACCGCGCGACGTACCCGTAGGTCGCGTCGTAGCCCTTGAAGCCGCCGCCCGTATAGAGCATCGGCACGACCGCGTCGACCCGGGCGGCGATTGCCGGCCAGGGGAACCCGGGCCACCAGCTCAGGTGCCGCTCGAAGGCCCTCGGCGGATACGTGATCGCGGCGACGGGCGTGGAGCCCGCCTCGGTGCGCAGGCGACCGAGGAGCGAGAGCATGCGCGACGTCCGGCGGCCCACGTCCTTCTCGCGCAGCGACTCGATGTCGAGCGCGACGCCGTCGAAGCCACGGCCCTGCGGCGTCCGGAAGGTGAGCATCGTCCGCGCCCGACGCAGGTCGCGGGCCTGGTTGTCGTGCCCGGGGAGGTACCACGCGACGGCGGCGATCCCGCGGGCGTGAAGCGCATCGACGAGCCGTCCGAGCCCGGCTGGTTGCACGACGTCGACGGTCGAGCGGTCGTTCGCCGTCTCGATCCAGGCGGTCCGCACGCCCCGGGCGGCGAGCCGGCCCGCGACCGCGTTCGGAGAGGTGTAGAGCGCCGTGTCGTAGATGTCGATCCACGTCCCGAGGCCCCCGAAGACCTCGGTCCCGGCGAGGCGGGCCGGCGCGGCGAGACCCTCTGACCGGTCGGTGCATGCGACGAGCGCAGCGACCGCGGCGGCAAGGGCAAGGAGGCGCATGACGCGCAGCCTACGCAGCGGCCGTGAGGGATCCGTGAGCCCGCGCGCCGCGCCGAGGATTGACGGGCGCGCCGCGGGGTACAGAGTCCGTCAGCGAGCTCGGGCTCGCGTCCTGGGAAAGCGGAGAGAGGAGCTCACGTGGCTGACGGACGAGGGAACATCGGCGGGATCGGGCTGGGAGGCATCCTCGTGATCGTGGGGATCATCCTGGCCATCGTCTGGAGCGTCTGGATCGGCGTCATCATCGCGCTTGTCGGTCTCGTCGCGTTCGGCGGGTTCGCGAGGGGGCGTTGGTACTAGGCGCGGCCCATCCCAGGTTGACATCGGGTTCTCGACGCGGGAGGCACTGTCATGGCTGACGGCTTCGTCCACACCGTTCACAGGGACGGATCCTGGCGTACCACGATCGAAGGCGACGAGGAATCGCTCGCCGGCTCCTACGGCACGAAGGAGGAGGCGGTCGCCGCGGGGCGCCAGGAGGCGATGAGGCGCTCCACCGAGCATGTCATTCACAACCAGGACGGCTCGATCGGGGAGCGGAACTCCTACGGCGGGGATCCGGCGAGTCGTCCCGGCTGAGAGTGGCCTAGAGACATTTCTCGAGCCCGTGACTTCGGCCAACCGGCCGGAGCTGTCCGACGGCTCACCGACAGTCGGTAGGAGGGGAACCGCGCGGGCACTTCTGCATGTCGTCCACCGCCCGGGGCGATCGGGGGGAGAGTGCCCCAGGCGGAGCCGCAGAAGGGAGAACGCCACCCGCGCGACCCCCTCGACGGCGATCCTCCGAGATCCCCTGCGCGAATGCAAGTCATGCGCTCGGCGGTCGATGCGTCCCCGGTACGCCTGCTCCCGCGCCGGGCCTCTACACAGTGCACACCGCGTAGACGTTGATGGTCGCCGTCGCGCCGACGAGGCCCGACGTGATGACCAGCGTCCCCGTCCATGCATTCGCCGCGCTGGGATAGTTTTCGCGCGGCGCGGCGCGGTTCAGCTGAGTCGGGACCGACAGATTGATCGTGATGCCGCCACCCAGGATCTTCGAGCTACCGGGGCACGTCGCCGTCGCGGTAGCGACCGTACCCAGTGGGGCGTCGTCGCCGACACCGGGGCGGGACCGGCTGCGCCAGCTGCAGGCCCTGCAGGCCCCTCAGGCCGGCTGCCCCGGCGGGACCGACGGGGCCCGCGAGACCCGTCGCCCCGACGGAACCCGAAGGACCTGCTGCGGCCGAACCAGCCGCGCCGGGAGGGCCGCTGGGACCAGGAGGGCCGGCAGGTCCCGCAGGACCCGCAGCGCCGACGACTCCGGCGCGCCGGTCGGTCCCCGCTTGCCGGCAGGAGGCCACGCGACGGCAATCTCGCCTGCGCGGCAGGGACCGCTTCGAAGCTTGAAGTCCCGCGAGGTAATCGCGTCACCGCGCGTCTCGATACAACCCCGAAGGGCCTGAGCGTTCCGCTGTCCCGCGCCGGCAGTGGCCACGAGGCTGACCCCGCTGGCGAGCACGGCAAGGGCAGTGACGCTCCCCGCGCCATTGGGAGGCGGCCCAGGACCTGAGGCACGACCCTCACTGGGACTCCTGCCGAATGCGCCCCCGCAGGGCAGCTGTCAGAATCGCTGTATGGCCGAGCTGCACAGAATCCGGATCGAGTACTGCGTCCCCTGAGGGGCGAGGACGAACGCCGCCAGTCTGGTGGCGCGACTTCTTGAAGAGCACGAAGAGCGTCTCGCGGAGATCGAAGTCGTGACGGGTGCGAACGGGATCTTCGACGTCCACCTCGACGGGGAGATCGTGTTCACGAAATCAATGCTTGGCCGGTATCCCGATCCGGACGACGTGCTCCCGCTGATCCTTGCAGCGCTGGCTCCCTGAGCGACGACGGTCCTTCAGACACGTCAGTGCTGACGGACTCCTGAGCGGGCAGACGCCGTGGCGCTGACTCACTCGTCTCGGCCAGGCCCCTTGGAAAGGGCCTCCGGACGCGACTCAGTCGGGGGGTGCCCCACGGTGGAAACGGTCGTTTCGGCGGTATCGACGGGACGCAGGCGTCCTCGAAGCGGCTAGGATGCAGGCTTCGCGGGTGTAGCTCAGTTGGTAGAGCATCAGCTTCCCAAGCTGAGGGTCGTGGGTTCGAGCCCCATCGCCCGCTTCAGGAAAAAGCCCCGCTAATCGGGGCTTTTTATTTGAGGTTGGGCGCTCGTTTTCACGGCGCCGTGAGCGATAGGAGGTTCTAGGCAGGTTCTAGTCAGCCCGCTGCCGCCTCGAACCGTGCGAGCACGTCCGTGACCATGGTTTCGGTGTCGCGGGGGTCGCGCCCGTAGCAGGCGAGGGTGAACGACGGGTTTGAGTGGCCCATCATCGCGCTCACGGTCGTGACGGGAAGGCCGTACTCGGTGAGCCACACGGAGCCAGCCGAGTGCCGGAGGCTGTGCCATGAGAGGCGGCCTTCGAGCGACTCGAGCCCTGCCGCCTCTTTCGCTTTCGCGAGCGTCCGCTGTGCGTTCCGCTGCTGCACGGGGCCACGGGAGCCGGTCACGAGCACGTAGTCCTCTGGATCAGTAAACCAACCCTGGACGCATCGCCAAGCGTCGGGAATCAGGGGCGAACGCCAGCGCCCCGTCATGAGCGCCTCGCGACCGTCAGGGAGCGTAAGCACGGCGTGCACCCATTCCCGGATGGCTCCCCTATGGGCCTCGCGCTGGACACAGATTGGGCACAACTCCTGTCCAGAGGACTGTCTACGGGTGGCGATCGGTGTCGGCGGGACGCGGCACGTGGTAAAGCAGATCCCCTCGTTAGCAGGGGTTTCTCAGTTCGTGGCGGCGCATGTCAGTGGATGGCGATCCCCGCGCCGCTGCTTCGAATCCCGTATGCGCCTTTCAGGGTAGTGGCCATCAGTGATTTTCAACCATGCGGGTTCTGGGGACGGGAAAGTAAGGGTCGGCGCAAAGCGTGGTGCCTAGGTGGTGTCTGGGATAGCGCCGCGGGAGTCTCCGGACCGGGTTTGGTGGGTGATCCTGCCGGTCCTGCCCGGTCCCGGGTTAGTGGTGACCGCCGGGCCGTCTAACAGGCCACGATGTCGTACCCTCGTCCTTAGACCACGACCACTACAGGAGGCGGTAGCGCATGTACGCACGCGTGGCGACGTTCGAGAGCGATCCAGCGAGGGTAGATGACGCGATCGCGATGGTGCGCGCGGAAGTTGACGGCGAGGTGCCGCCGGGTCTGGAGGGCGCGAAGATGCTGATGCTCGTCAACCGAGAGACGGGCAAGGGCCTCGGCGTGTCGCTCTTTGAGACGGAGGATGCGATGCGGCGGGGCGACGAAGCCCTCAACGCGATGAATCCCGGCGCAACGGAGCGCCGCGTCTCTGTCGAGTTCTTCGAGGTGCCAGTCCAGACGGTGAGTTGACCTCCGGCCGTATCCCCAGATGGCCAAAAGGGTCTGTCCCTCGACGACGTGGCCCCACAGATCAGGCGGCTGGCCTCCGAATGGGACGCGACGGACGCTGCGCTACAGGCCCTCAGCCGAGCGCAGCGGGGTATAGCCCGGGTCGATGTACTCCTGCGCCACGTGCTGATCGGGCTCACGAAAGCCTCCACTCGAACTGCGCGTCGTAGCGCCACTCGAGCACCCGGAACGCCGGGTTCGCGGAGTACCCCTGATGCTGGTGAGGTTCCCGCAGATCGACTGACGAATTCGGGCCCTTTCCAGCGCACGATTCCAGAAGCCACGTCGGCTCATGGCGGTGGACAGCTCGTGCTCGAAAGCCTCCAGATCCTCGTTTGCTGCGGCCTTGCCTAATCGGGCGAACGTCTCCTTGAAATCCGTGTCGCTCATGACCCGCCTCCGTCATCGATCACCTACGAGACGGTTGGATCGGAGATCGTCTTCCTTGACCGAACTGGTGCATGCCTCGCGATCAGATTCTCTAAGCCCCGCAGCTCACGGCGAATGAGCTTGCCGAGCGGCGACGAGCCCCGCACCGCGCCTGACACTCCGCGGCCGATCGCGGGCAGTCCTCTGAGTCGGCGCCAGTCACGGCCGTGGTCGCGCCGGCCGCGCTCCTCGAGTTCCGGCTCCTCGAGCTCGCCGGCCTCGGCGAGGATCGGCTTCCTGCTCCTCGATGTACGCCGTCGAATGAGCGCAAACCGAGGCGAGGGCGCATGTCAGCCCGAGGCGCTCCGTTGTCTGCGATACGCCTCGATCACTTCTGCGGCTGTGATCTTTACCGCTCGCGACGCACCCCGCCCGTCTAGGTACGAGCCAGCAATCCGGTAGCCCAGCGTGTAGCCAGCCCATCGCGGCAGGTTTCCCGTTCCAAAGAACCAAGCCTGATGGTCATAGCCTCCCGGTATGTCGAGGTCGCGCTGAGCCCGTTTCCAGAACGCCGCTTCCCGATCACGCGGAAAGGCGCTGTCCCACGGCAGGGGAGGTGTTGAGGGGAAGACTTCACTCACGAAATGATCCGCGAGACCCTCGGTAACGAGAGCCTCTCCAAGCGTCAAGCCATAGCCGGGGCCGGTACGGACGCGACTGCTGTGGTGGAGTTCGTGTGCGACCGCTGCAGGGATCCACGTCTCGAGAGCCTCGCGCTGAACACCGTCTGCGATGGCAAGGACAACGTTTCCGGTTCTCGGATCCGTAAAGCCGCCCACGCCAATCTCCGGGATCACAAGCGCCTCGTTCCGTTTGACATCGATCCGGACGCGCCCCCGATCTCCTAGCTGCGCCCGAGCCGCTTCCGCTGACTGACGCACCAAATCGGTCAGCTCGACCCCAGCGGCACGAGACACCTCCATCGAGGCGTCGTCCACGACGACCTGCAGGGCGTCGTCGGAACTATCCGAACCCCCGCACCCCGCCAGAAGAAGCACCGCGACGAAAGCCGCTAATCGTGCCGAGACGCCCGACGCCACGCCCACGCCGCATCCTTATCGAACGTCACCAAAGCGGTGACCGATCAGGTAGGAGACCCGGACTAATCCCCGGCGCCAATCAGGCTTCGCGGCGTGGGGTGTCGCCGTCGTCTCGCTCCATCCGCGGACGCAGAGCACCTGGCCGATGACCTTGCGTTCCTTGGTCCATCAGCGCGTGAGGAGCACCCCGTCGCGGATTGCTTCGGCGCGGCCTTCGCGGCCGCAGCGGTTGAAGGGTCGTGGATGGCGACCCAGCTTGCTGCTATCGATTAGGCAAGTCGTCTATGCAGCCGGACGACGGGTACTCGCACGAGCGGGTCTCGTTCAGCTTCTGGCCCGATAAGTGCCCTCCGGCCGGAGGCCGGTCAAGGCAGGTATCGCCGACCCCGTAGCGAAGCGGAAGGGTTGACGGGTGAGCGGGACCCGCGAAGGAAGCTGTCGACCGCATCACTCGCAATACTTCACCCATGAGCAACGCTGAAAACAACCACGAAACAACACGACCCGGCGGCATCACCGGCGAAGGCTTCAAACCCGGCCAAAGCGGCAACCCAGGAGGACGCCCCAAAGGACTCGCGACGGGCGTTCAGAGACGCCATGGGCTCGCCGGAGGAGGCTGCCCGTGGCCTTCTGGAGATTGCTCATACAGCGAAGCGCCCCGCTGACCGCATTGCAGCGTGGAGGGAGCTCCTTGACCGCGGGTGGGGCAAGGCTCCTGCGTTCGCAGCCATGGAGGCCGACGATCCGCTCGAACTTTCGGAGATCGCGCGCGAGATTCAAGGGATCGCGGACGAGCTCGCAGCGAGGCGAGAAACTAAGCCCTAGCACCGAGGCAACCTCCTCCTAGTCGGAGGCCAACGACCCGCTTGGGTTCCCGGACAGCAACGAGGCCGCGATCGCCGAGCTGGAACGGCTCGAACGGGATGACCGGGGAGAGCACGAGCGGGCTCTAGCCCGGCCCCAGCGAACCCAGGACGCGCTCGCCGTGAAGTGGACGGCGCTCGCACAGCCCCGGCGCCAAGCGGGCGTCTCCTGGGCTCGCGGTGGAGAACACCTGGCTACTCGGGTAGTGGTGACCCTCGTCTCGACGTGGGAGTGGTTGTAAGGTGCATTCCGGTGAGCAAGCCAGCACCCGACAAACAGCAGGGGGTCGCCCGGCATGTTGTCGGCGCGGTTGCGTTGGGAGTGGAGACGGTTGGCTACGAGCTGCTTGCCGGTGCGACCTTGACCACTGCAGCGGCCACGGCTGGGATGGGCGCTGGGCACCACGTAGCGGGCAGCGCGTTCGACACCGTCGGAGCAACGACTGTGGGATCGGGCTTCCACCAGGCTGGTGACGCGTTGTACGCCGTGGCACGAAAGAGCTTCGCCCTTGCGGGCGAGGCGGCTCGCAGTGCGATGGATAGCTTCGCCGGGCCGCCGCGGACGCACGTCGACGAACAACCTCCGAACTAGCACGGTCCGCCAGGATCACCCGCGATCCCGAACGGTCAACGCCTCCCGCGCCGTTACTTCAACTATTCGTGGGCGAGTCCACCGCGGGATAGTGAGGTTCCTAGTGAGGTTTCCGTGTCCTTTCGGGACATCGAAGGGCAGAACGCTGCCTCTCAACGTCACGCAGCCATGCGGGTTGACGCCCCTTGGCTGCTGCTGTCCTCCTACTGCATGTCCTTCCCAAGCTGAGGGTCGTGGGTTCGAGCCCCATCGCCCGCTTCGGCCTCAATCCCCGTCTACATGCGGGATTGCGGCAAATCCGTCACGCGTGAAGGATTCACTCGGACGCCAGATAAACGCCAGAACGATTCGATCTCGCGTCGAGACGCGCCCGAATCGACTCTTCTGAGTCACGGGCTAGGTACCCGTAATGGGTGTCGATCATCTGCAGCGAGGTGCCCATCACCCGTGACAGCTCGAACGTCGCCTCGCCGGCGGCGAACGCCTCGGTCGCGAACGTGTGGCGAAGGTGGTACGGGCCACGCTTCGAGATCCCCGCGGCCTCCAATGCCGGGTACCAGTTGCGTGTCCGCCGGTTTTCGATGCCGAGGTGGCCGCCCTCCGGGGCGGGGAACAGCAGCGCGGTATCGACCCTGGGCGGTAGCGCCGCGATCGACGGCGTCGCGAGTCCGAGATCGAACTGATGCAGCGTCGCCGCGAGCGAGTCGGCGCGCGCCAACGCCAAACTTGGCGTAGGTCCAGTCGCGGTCTGGTCGAACGGCCGAAGACCGCCTGTCGACCCGGCGAGAACATGTCTCCCTGGAGCGTGTGTGAACGCTCTATGGTCGCGGGGTCTGCCAGTCCAAGCCCGTGGGGAGCATGGCAGCGGCAGACCCCGCGGCGGCACGTTGTCCAGTGCCTGCGATCGCCGACGCGCCGGCCGATTTCCTTCACCCGGTCGTAGTGTCCCCACAAAGTCACAAACGTCCCGAAACGGCACTACTCAGTCATGCGGGACCGCTCCCCGGAATCCGAGTAGCGATGCCACCTCGAGTCACTTTCCGGCAACCCCCGCCATCGTTCCTACAACCCCCCAGTCGTTGACGACGACGCCTTGAAACCGGGCCGAATGGTGGCTTTGGTGCCTACTCAGTGCCCAAACGCCAGGACCATCGAGACGGTCCTCGGCAAATCACGTGTGCTCTTGCACCTCGCCAACCTCGATGCTGATCGGCGTCACCGTGGGCGGTGGGTTCGCCTCAAACCGCTCCTTCGCCGCCTGCGCCGCCTCTTCTGACTCGAAGAGGATCATCGACGCCCCGGTGTTCTCACCAAGCTTTACCCAATGGCCGCTGACGAACCCCGGCATTTGGGAGAGGCGTGGGATGGCCTCCTCCCTCAAGAACTTCTTCGCCTGATCGAAGTCCTGAATCGTGCTTCTTCCGACCACTGCGTACATGCATCCCTCCCTCGTCGTGGGTGGTGTGCCCCAGACGATGCCACGTAAGGGGCCGGGTGGCTAGCTGAACGCCGCTCCAGTGCGAGCTTGGCACGCTTCGTCAAATGTGTCGGACGGTCGCTACGGGAGTGCGACTCGGTCGCGATGCCGCGCCGAGAGATAGAGAGCTCCCATCGCCGCCGCGAGCAGTGCCGCCATCCCGGCTCCGAAGCCGACCCACGTCCAGTTGACGTCGGTGTCGCCGTTGCTCGCTACCGTGGCGTTCGCCTGGTAGGGCTGCCAGCGTGTCCGCGGGCTGTCGCCCGTCAGCCCCGCGGGCCCCTGGCCCACGACCTGGCTGAGGGACGGGATCGGCCCCGAGGTTGCCGACGACTGGGCCGCTTGCTTCGCGGACGCCTCGGCCGCGATCTTGGCCAGCGCATGCGTCACGGCCGACTGCAACGCGCCCGGCGTCGCGGGATGCGTCGCCAACGCCATCGCAACCGCCTGCTCGTAGGCGTCCGGCTGCCGCGTCACTGCCGTGGCGCTGCCGCTGCCGTCGCCGCTCTCGACGTTCATGCCGCTTGCGGACGCCGGGCCGACCATGAGTGCCGCGACCGCGGCGAATACCGCCGTCGTCAACAGCATCCGTGTCTTGGTGATGTCGTACATGCCGCGCCTCCTTCTCGACCGTTCGACCCTCTGGCGAGCCTAGGAGGCGGCCTCTCCGCCGTTGATGCCGCCCGCGACAGACCATGTGTACTGCCTGCAACAGAGCGCGGATTGATCCTTCGAGGGGCGAAGCATCGACCATGCCCGGATCGCGCAAAGCCGCGAGACGATCGCGCTGCCGTGGGCGTCACGCCAGGCGCTGCTCGAGCAGCTCGCGCAGTTCGACTCGATGCGTGACGTGCGGAAGGAGTTCGTCGACGTCGGCACGTCGCGGCCGGTTCGGCTGACGCAAGAGCAGAAGGGCGGCCTACGGACGATGCGACAAGGCCGCTTTCGAGGCCGGGCAAGACCGGACCCTGCAAGGCTTTCTTCGCTCCGACCAGCGCGGCGGTCGACGGCTCGCTCGCCAGCGTCTCGGACGGGTAGATCGCCGTCCACACCTCGGACGCCCTGAGTTCGAGCAGTTCGCGGCGTGTCTCTTCGAGCTGGTCGACGAGCGCGCGGTACTCGGAGGCTGCGGCCTCGACCTCCTCGCGCATGTCGGCGAGCATCTTCCGCCGGTTCTCCCATGTGGGCGGCACGCTCGGCCAGCAGACGATCATGGCCGATGCCGAGCGCTCCGTACTCGGCTTCGAGGTCTGCGATCTGCTGGTCGAGTTGCGCGACCTGTGACTGGGGTCGGCTGCCCTTCTGCGCCGCTCATCGAGCCAGGAGTCCAGCGCCGCGCTGACGCGGAGCGGCTCGTTGTGCTTGGCGGACATCAGCTCGCCGATCTCACGGCGGAGCTGCTCGCGCCGCTGCTCGACCTCGACCAGTTGCTCGTCGAAAGCCTGCAGCTCCGAGCATCGGTGCCGCTTCGGCCCGATGTTGAGCAGGGCGCTGTGCTCGTGGCTTGCGAGTTCGCGGACGATCAGCTCATGTGGGTCAGGCGGGGCGAGACGCTCGGCGGTCTCGGCGTGCTGCTCTGCCTGCTTCTTGGCGTCGATCGCGAGACCCGTCGCGGCGAGCGCAATGTCCGCCGCCTTCTCCGCCCTGGTGGTGGCGCTCACTTCTCCGCCCCCTCAGGCGCGGTCGAGACGGGTGGAGACAGCGCGTCCTCGGGGGCGGAGACGTGTGCGGCGATCGCGCGGCGAATCTCGGCCGACATGCTTCTGTCGTTCCGCTCGGCCTCGCGTGCGATCGCCTCGCGCAGTTCACGCGGGACGTAGAGGCTGACGTGCGCGGGCTTGCTATCCACTGGTCGCGCCTATCGGCCCGGCGTGGTGGGCGCGTGTATGCCCTCGCTTTACAGCCGATCGAGGCGTAGGGTCGCCGTAACGGGGGGCCATCTCGCCTTGGCTGGCCGTTGCGTGAAGCGACCGGAGCGGTCTTGAACCATCCCCTGGATCGGGGCCGCCCCGGGCGCTGCCCAGGTGGCGGCCGATCTGGGGTGGTATGCGGCCGTCACCTGGGAGAACATCACCCAACGTCGGCCTGCGCCTGCGACCACGCCTATGGATCCAGTCGGGTACGGTGGGCCACCTTAGGCGGCCCTTGGGGGGACGCTGATATCGAGGGGGGAACGATGCGACGACTAGTCGTGATGGTGGTTTCTGCTGCTCTGTTTGCGGGTGTTGGCGCGACCGCGGCGTTTGCTGGTGAGGTCAACGGCCACGGAGAGAAGACGGGCGCCTACTTCAACTCGAACTCGGAGTGCGCCTTCTCCGGCCTGGAGGATGGTGCAGAGCCGGGGACGACTGCGGGTCCGGGCAATCCTCCTCAGAACTGGGGCCAGATCCCCAAGGATGTGCGGGCTTTCCTGACCAGCATTTCGTCGAACCCGGGTGTTGCCTGCAACGGCCACTTGAGCGGCCGCAAGGGCTAAGAAAGCACCGAAGTGGGCGGGCGGCTCGCTCAGGCGGGCTGCCCGCTTACTTCAAATAGTGCGGGCGAGTCCTCGCGGAGCTAGAGACCTTCGAGCTGCCGCCAGACGTGCTCCTGTAGCAGCGTCGCCCGCAGCTCCAGCATCTCGTCGGGACAGTCCTCGAGGACGCGCAGGATCGCCTACCGGTCAGGAATGTCGAGCGCCACGATCCGGGCTTCGCGGTCGTAGCGCGCTCGAGCCGTTCGGCAGTGTCGACGAGCTCGGCTTCGCGGAGGCTGGCGGCGAGCCAGAGGACGGCTTTGTCGGGCACGGGCCGCGAGCATGCAACTCGGCGAGTCGCTCCAGTTCGGCGCTCGGGGTGACCGGCTCACGTGCGCCCTGCAACTCCTAGTGGTGCAATGACGGCAGTGTCAAGCGCACGACTAGGGGTTTGATCAGCCGTCACCGACGGAATGCTCGGCGTCCCCGGAGAGCCAACGCGGTCTGAGCGCCGTGTCAGCAACAGGAGGCACGACGCGACCACGAGGCTGAAGGCTGCCCCCATAGCGAGGTTGAGCCCCCATCCCACATCAAAGATCGGGTCTCCTGTTGGGTTCCCCGACTCGGTACACACGTCACCGACCGTGAGTTCTCGGTCGGTGTTGACGTCACGGCGGTCAATAGCGGCGACGGCAAGACCGAGCATGCCTCTAGTTGACACGCTTGTGTCAATGACAGGGCATATGGTCTGCCCTATCGTCCTCAAGTAGAACGACCCACGACGTCACAGCCGTTGAGACGCTGATAGCCGCGTCGCCACTCGGTGGACGTTGTGCGGTTACAAGAGACGAAAGGAAGACGCATGTCGCACAAGGCGATCACTGTTGGCACGCGCGATTGGGGCACCCGCGCGGCTCCTGCTCGGCGCGAGTCGGCCGGCGTCAATTTCGGACTGCTCGCTGCTTTGGCGGCCTGCGTCGCTTTCTGGGTCATGGTCGCCCTGACCGTGTACTGGTTGATCTAGCGACGTTCTCTTGATCTAACGACATTCTTGCTTGAGGACTGTCCCGAGGAGCTGCTGGAACCGCAGAGGACGCTTCTTCAGGAGCACGTCTGGCGCGAAGCTTGCTTAGAAGCAACACACGCCCTCTCCTGCGCCGCCCCATGACACGACGACCTCGCGGTCGGCCTGGAGCCGCTGGATCCCCCGCGGGGATGACGACCAACACGTCAAACTCGTCGAAGGCTTCCAGGAGCTGGGCTCCTTCCTCCACGACTTCGCCACAAAGACCCGCACCCTGCCAGCCGCCCAGGTCGAGAAGCTCGTCGACGAGACCTTCCGCGGTGGCGCGTTCGATCCGTCACGGGTGCCGGCGGCAACGAAGATCGACGAAGCGCTCGGAGAGGTCACGAAGTCACATCCGTGACGATCGGCCCCGGGCCGTCATTGACGAGCTCGACCTCCATCCGTTAGGCGGCCCCCGGAGCCCTCGGCTACCTGACCGCTCGGCTCGCCTAGCGGTGCTCCGGGTTCGGGAAGTCGAACCGGCAGCCCGCGTCCCACTTCGAGCGCTGGTTTCCGTGCGCGGGCACGCCGCCCGCTGCCTTCAGGAGCCGAGCCAGATGGAGCAGGTTCCACGTCATGAAGGTCGTATTCCGGTTCGTGAAGTCGTTCTCGGGCCCGCCGGAGCCGGGATCGAGGTAGGACGGTCCCGGTCCCGCCTCCCCGATCCAGCCCGCGTCGGCCTGCGGCGGGATCGTGTAGCCGAGGTGCTGGAGGGAATAGAGGATGTTCATCGAGCAGTGCTTGATGCCGTCCTCGTTCCCCGTCACGAGGCAGCCTCCCACCTTCCCGTAGTACGCGTACTGCCCCTGCTCGTTCAGCTGCGACGAGTTGCCGTAGAGACGCTCGATCAGGCGCGTGCAGACGGACGACTTCTCGCCGAGCCAGATCGGCGTCGCGACGACGAGGATGTCGGCCGCCTGGACCCGCGCGTAGAGCGACGGCCACTCGTCGCTCACGGCGCCGTGCTCACGCATGTCCGGGTAGACGCCCGGCGCGAGATCGTGGTCGACCGCCCGGAACTGGTCGACGCTCACGTCGTTCCGCTCCATGATCGCGACGGCGATGTCGATCAGGCCCTGCGTGTTCGAGAGCGCCGGCGCGGGCTTGAGGGTGCAGTTGACGACGAGCGCGTGCAGATCGGAGAAGTCGAACGGGCTCGACTCGCAGAGCTCTCGCTGGAAGTCGTTCAGCGGCATTGGTCCTCTCTTCGACGGGGTCCGCGCGACGCTATCTCCGCCGGCGCAGCGCGGTGGCCGCTACCGCGTGATGGAAAGCGCGTACCGCTTGGCTCGTGCTGTGCCCGCCCCGTCGACGAGACGCAGCACGAACGAGAACCGACCGGCCCGCACCGGAACGCCGGCAAGCCGACCGTCACTCGTCAGGCGAAGCCCGACCGGGAGCGCACCCCCGGCACGGAGCCACCGGTAGGGCGCCTTGCCGCCGAGGGCGCGGAAACGGTTCGCGTACGGCCTACCGACGTGGCCGCCCGCGAGCGACCCGGACGCGATCGAGAGCCTGCGCACAGGCGTGGGCGGGCTTGGCTTCGGGGCATGTCCGAGCTCGACGAGCGCCGAGTTCACGAGCCCTGCCATTCCCCGTGCGCCCTCGGCCGTCAGGTGCGTCCCGTCGGGCTGCAACCACTCCGGGTGCCGGACCGCCTCGGCGTTCCAGTCGAGGACCGTCATCTCGAGGTTCTTCTTCGCCGCCGCAAAGATGTCGCCGTTCATCCGCGCCCAGCTCTGCCGCTGCTCGCGGAGCGTCGCCCATACGACGCGCTGGACACCTGCCTTGCGAAAGGCCGCGAGCGTCTCGGCGATCGCCTCGGCGTGCGTCGCCTCGTAGTCGTTGTAGCCGACGATCACCACGACGACGGGCCCGAGCTCCGGCCCGAGCTCGGTGGCACGCTCGACCACGGTCGGCGGGCGGACGCCGTCGTACGGGCAGCTCAGGCTCGCAAGGCGGCGGCACGTCGCGGCCTCGAGCCGGAGATCGATGCCGCGGCCCAGGATCCGCTTCGCATCGGGGTTGTACGCCATCGCGGTCGCGGCCGAGTCCCCGAACACCGTCACCCGGACGCGTGAGCCACCCGGATCGGCGGCGAGCGCGCCTGCCGCGGCGACCAGCACTGCGAGGAGGAGCGTTGTGAGAGCTGCGGCGCGACTCATCCGAACGAGGGTAACGACGGAAGGCGCCCCACGGCGCCCTCCGAACGGTTCCCGATCTGCGAGATCTCCAACCTCCTAGGCAGGCACCGCCTGCTCGAGCTCGGCGCTCCAGTCGCCTGCGGCCGCGAGGGCGTTCATTCGGGCGCGGTGCAGGAAGGCAGCCTGCGCGGCCTCGACGTTGGCCGCCTCGCCGCCCCACGCTTCGAGCGCCGAGGCCTGCAGCGCCCGGCCGTAGGAGAACGACAGCGGCCACGGGCCGCTGACGCGATTGATCGCGTCGAGGTTCTCCGTCGCCTGGACCTCGGACTGGCCCCCGGAGAGGAAGACGATCCCGGGAACGAGGGCCGGAACGTGCCGCTTGAAGTTGTGCACCGTCATCTGCGCCACCGTCTCGGACGGTTCCTGCGTCGGACAGCCCTTGCCGGCGATGACCATGTTCGGCTTCAGGAGCGTGCCGCGCAGGTGGACGTCCTGCGCGAAGAGCTCGGAGAACACGGCGCGCAGCGTGCGGCCCGTCACCTCGTCGCACGTCTCGATGGTGTTGTCGGCGTCCATCAGGACCTCCGGCTCGACGATCGGCACGAGCCCGGCTTCCTGGCACAGCGCCGCGTATCGCGCCAGCGCGTGCGCGTTGGCGTCGAGGCACGCATCGGTGGGGATTCCGTCGCCGATCGTGATCACCGCGCGCCACTTCGCGAACCGCGCGCCGAGCCCGTAGTACTCCTCGAGCCGCGCACGGAGGCCGTCGAGGCCCTCGGTGACCTTCTCGCCCGGGAACCCGGCCATGTCCTGGGCGCCGGTGTCGACCTTGATGCCGGGGACGACGCCCTTCGCCGTCAGCAGCTCTGCGAACGGCGTCCCGTCGTCGGCCGCCTGGCGGAGCGTCTCGTCGTACATGATCACGCCGCCGACGTAGTCCTCGAAGCCGGGCGTCGTGAAGAGCAGGTTGCGGTACGCGCGCCTCGTCTCCTCGCTCGACTCGACGTCGATAGCGTCGAATCGCTTCTTGATCGTGCCCGTGCTCTCGTCGGCCGCCAGGATCCCCTTGTTGTCGGCGACGATCGCCCCGGCCGTGTCGTACAGCTCCTGCCAACCCATCAGCGTTCTCCTTCTCTGCGCAACTGCCTGATCTTCTCGGACGGATGGTAGGCGGCGACGCGCCGCACCGTCCCCGAGCGCGACCTCATGACGAGCGACTCGGTCTCGACCCCGGCCGCGCTCGTTCGGACGCCGCGGAGCAGCGCCCCCTCCGTCACGCCCGTCGCGGCGACGAACACGTCGTCACCCGAGACGAGCTCCTTGTGGGTCAGCACGGCGTCGACGTCGAAGCCCGCGTCGACGAGGGTCGAGCGCTCCTCGTCCGACCTCGGCCAGAGCCGGCCCTGCAGCGCGCCGCCGAGGCAGATGATCGCCGCCGCCGAGATGACCCCCTCCGGCGTGCCCCCGACGCCCATCAAGGCGTCGATGCCCGTGAACGACTGCGCCGCGGCGATCGAGGGCGCGACGTCCCCGTCGCGGATCAGCCGGACCCGCGCCCCGGAGGCTCGCAGCTCGGCGATCAGGTCGTCGTGGCGGTCGCGCTCGAGGACCACGATCGTCAGGTCGTTGACCCCAACGCCCTTTGCCTTCGCGATGCGCTGGACGTTCTCCGTCGGCGAGCGCTCGATGTCGATCGCGTCCGCGGCCTCGGGGCCGACGGCGATCTTGTCCATGTACATCGCCGCTCCGGGGAAGAACATCGAGCCGCGCTCGGCGACCGCGATCACGGAGATCGCGCCGGGGATCCCGAGCGCCGTGAGCCGCGTTCCCTCGAGCGGATCGACGGCGACGTCGACATCCGGTCCGGAGCCGTCACCGATCTCCTCGCCGTTGTAGAGCATCGGCGCCTCGTCCTTCTCGCCCTCCCCGATCA
This sequence comes from uncultured Actinomycetes bacterium, assembly GCA_963734045.1. GTDB lineage: Bacteria > Actinomycetota > Thermoleophilia > Gaiellales > Gaiellaceae > Gaiella. The sequence goes on from CAVTFU010000010.1 coordinate 836,071, forward strand.
CGACGACACCCCGCATCGACACCGAGTTCACCATCAGCCGCATCAGGTCGACGGCAGCCTGGTCGGCGGCGTTCTTGTCGCCGCGCCCGATCCATCGGGACGCTCCCATCGCCGCCGCCTCCGTGACCCGGACCAGCTCGAGTGCGAGGTTGCGATCGGGCGGCGTGCGGAAGGCGTCGGCGCTCATCGCTCGGCCGATCCTACCCCTGCCGGAGCGTCTGCAATATGTGCCTCCGAGGGGTCGAGCAGCACGACCGCGAGGCCGGCCGCGAGCACGAGCGCACCGCCGACGAGCGTCGCGACCCCGGGCGATTCCGAGAGAAGCGCCCACGCGAGCAGCACGCCCGCAACGGGCTCGAGGAAGGTCAGCACGCCCGCGGCCTGCGCGGACACGTGCCGCAGGAGCGACACGTACGCGAGCGTCGAGAGACCGGTGAGGAGCACACCCAGGACGAGCACGGCCGCCCATTCGTCGGCGCCGTGCGGGACGACGCTCCCCGCGACGACCAGTGCGGGTGCGACGACGACGGCGCCGACGAGGCAATCCCAGAACGCGACGGTCAGCGGTGAGATCGAGGCGAGGAGCAGGCGCTTCGAGAGGACGACGAGCGCGGCGTAGGTCGCGGCCGACCCCAGCCCGGCGGCGATCGCCCAGCCGGACGCACCGTCGCCGGCGCCGTCGAGGGAGAGCAACACGATCCCGGCCGCGCCGACCGCGGCGGCGCCCAGTGCGACCGGGCTCCAGCGCTCCGGCAGCACGAGGGGCGCCACGACGGCGAGGACGAGCGGTGCTGCATAGAAGGTGAGCACCGCGAGCGCGACCGAGCCGTGCTTCACCGCCTCGAAGAAGAGCAGCCAGTGGACTCCCTGCACGACTCCGAGCACGACGAGCGCGGGCAGGCGCCCGCGCGGGCCGAGAAGCCCCACCCGCCGGGTCAGGACCGCGACGGCGACGAGCGTGGCGGCCGCAAGCGCGAGACGCCAGAACGCGAGTGCCTCCGCCGAGAGCTCGACGGCCGCGACGAGCACGGCGATGAACCCCCACGACGCCGTGAGACAGCCGAGCGCGAGCTTCCAGCGCATCGCGGGATTATGGGGACGGGCGCACGCGGCCCGTCCTCGAGGCTCGCTACATCCGCTCGGGAGCCTCGACCCCGATGAGGTCGAGGCAGGTCGCAACGACGTCCCGGGTGGCGGCGCAGAGTGCGAGCCGGAACGCCTGCGCGGACGAGTCGAGCACGCGGTGGTGGTGGTAGAAGCGGTGGAAGTCGTCCGCGACGCGGATCGCGTAGGTCGGGATCGCGTGGGGAGCGCGGCGCGCGGTCGCGTCCCGAACGACGTCGGGAAGCTCGAGCAGCCGCTTCACGACGTCGCGCTCCTCGCCCGCGAGCGGCTCCTGCGGGTGGGGATCGCGGGTGGGCGCCTCAGCGTTCCGCAGGATGCCCGCGATCCGCGCGTGCGCGTACTGGACGTAGTAGACGGGGTTCTTCTGGCTGCGCTCCGCCGCCAGGTCGACGTCGATCTCGATCGTCTGGTCGTGCCCCCGCGAGAGGAGGTACCAGCGCGCGGCATCGATCCCGATCTCCTCCACGAACTCGTCGAGGAAGACGACGTCGCCCCGACGCTTCGACATCTTCGCGGCCTCGCCGCCCCGCGTCAGGTGGACGAGCTGGTAGATGAGCACCTCGACGGAGCTCCGAGGGTGTCCGAGCATCTCTGCGAGCGCCCCGAGCCGGGCCACGTAGCCGTGGTGATCGGCGCCCAGGACGTACACGAGGCGGTCGAGCCCCTTGGCGAACTTGCGCCGGATGTACGCCGCGTCCGCGGCGAAGTAGGTGGGCGTCCCGTCCGAGCGGACGACGACCCGGTCCTTGTCGTCGCCGTGAACGCTCGTTCGCGCCCACAGCGCTCCGTCGGCCTCGAACGTGTCGAGCGCCGCGAGCGCCTCGGGGATCTCGGCCTCGACGACGCTCTGCCGCTCGAACGTGTCGAAATGGACCCGGAACCGCTCGAGCGACTCCTCGATCTGGCCGAGCATGCGCTGCACGGGATCGCCCTCGTCTCGCGCCAGCTCCGCCACGTACGCGCCGTGGTAGCCGTCTTCCGGGGGCTCCTCGCCCCGGCGGGCCGCGTCGACCGACTCCCGGAAACGATCTATCTGGGCGCCCGCGTCGTTGTAGTAGTACTCCCGCTCGACCTCGTGACCCGCGAAGGCGAGCAGCCGGGCAACCGCATCGCCGTACGCGCCGTTTCGCGCCGAGGCGACCGTGACCGGGCCGGTCGGGTTCGCCGACACGAGCTCGACCTGGATCCGCTCGCGGGTCTCGGCCGAGCCGGCGCCGAAGCTCCGCCCGGCGCCGAGGACCGCCTCGAGCGCGTCACCGAGCCAGGCGTCGTCGACCCTGAGGTTGAGAAATCCCGGGCCGGCGACCTCGACGCTCGCGATCCCGTCGAGCGCCGCCACCTGCGCCGCGAGCTCCTCGGCGACCTCCCGCGGCGGGCGGCGGCGCGCTCCCGCGAGCCGCAGCGCCACGTTCGTCGCGTAGTCCCCGTGTCGCTCGTCGGCCGGGCGCTCCAGCTCGACGTGCGCCCCGGCGACCTCGCCGACGGCGGCCGCGAGCTCGCCGGTGGGGTCCGGAGACGTCACGGCGCCATGGTATGGACGAGCGCGTCGACAGGTCCGCGGAGCTGGTGAAGGACGCTGCGGCTACTCGGCCGGGGCGGCGGCGACGGCGCGCGTCGTCGTCGCGGTGCGCGCCGTGATGCCGTCACGGGCGAGCGCGGTGGCGACCTCTTCGCGCGCCTTGTAGATCCGCCACTTCACCGTCGCGAGCGTGATCTCGAGCGAGTCGGCGATCTCGGTGTACGAGAGGCCGACGACGTCACGGAGGAGGAGCGCCATCTTCAGGTCGACGGTGAGGCCCTCGACTGCGCGCCACAGGGCATCGATCGTCTCCGAGCGCTCGAAGGGCTGGTCGACGACCTCGAGAGGCGGGATGTCGTCGAGCGCGACGACGGCCCGCGGCCGGCGCTCGAGAGCGCGGAGCTCGTCCAGCACGCGGTTCTTCGTCACCTGGAAGAGCCAGGTCGTGAACCGCGACCGGTCGGAGAAGCTCGCGAGGCCCTGGTAGACGCGGAGGAAGACCTCCTGGGTCAGGTCCTCGGCCAGGCTCCGCTCGCCGACGAGGCGCAGCACGTAGTTGTAGACCGGCTGCTCGTACGCCCTGACGATGAGGGAGAACGCCCGCTCGTCACCACGCTGAGCCTTGCGGAGCACACCGGGATCAGGCTGCGTCAGGGCCAATGCGCCGCGAGCATACAGCGCACTGAGGTCAATTCACGAACTATTTACGAGTCGGTGGCGTGTTAGCGATTGTCGACCACGAGCGACCGTCCCGTCATCGCGTCGGGGGTCGAGATCCCGAGCATCGTCAACACCGTCGGCGCGAGGTCGGAGAGCTCGCCGCGGTCGCGCAAGCCCACCCCTGCGCGGGTCACGACGAGCGGGACGGGATTCGTCGTGTGGGCGGTGTGCGGGCTCACGCCGTCGGGCTCGAGCAGCATCTCGGCATTGCCGTGGTCGGCCGTGACGAGGCACGCACCGCCGAGTCGATGCGTCGCGTCGACGATCTCGCCGAGGCACGCGTCGACCGTCTCGACGGCCCGGACGGCGGCGGGGATGATCCCCGTGTGCCCGACCATGTCCGGGTTTGCGAAGTTGACGACACAGAAGCGGTGACCGTCTGCGAGCGCGGCGGTTACGCGGGCGGCAACCTCATGGGCCGACATCTCCGGTCTGAGGTCGTAGCTCGGGACATCGCGCGGTGACGGGACGAGGATCCGCTCCTCGCCGGGCCACGGTTCTTCGACGCCGCCGTTGAAGAAGTAGGTCACGTGCGCGTACTTCTCCGTCTCCGCCGCGTGCAGCTGCGACGCGCCCGCGACGGCGAGGGACTCGGCCAGCGTGTCGGTGACCACCTGCTCCGGGAATGCAACCGGGGACGTGAACTCTTCGCGGTAGCGCGTCATCGTCACGACGTCGACGCCCGCCTCCAGGAGTCGCTGCGTGAGCTGGCGCATCCGGTCCGGCCGGAAGTTGAACGCGATCGCGGTGTCGCGGGCAGGATCGAGGCGCGGCCGGCCGGCGAGCACGATCGGCTCGACGAACTCGTCCGTGATCCCTTGCGCGTAGCTCGCCCGAACGGCGGAGACGGGCTCGTCGGCGATGTCGCCGACGCCGCTCAGGATCGCGGCGAGCGCGCGGTCGGTGCGCTCCCAGCGCGCGTCGCGATCCATCGCGTAGTACCGCCCGACGACGGTCGCGATCCGCTCGGCCGGGAGCGCCGCGAGATCGCCGACCCCGGCCCGGGGCGAGACGTCTCGTCCGTCGGTGAACGCGTGCACCCAGGTGCCGTGGGTCATCCCTTCCCGGTCGGCCAGCCGGAGCAGCGCCAGGAGGTGGTCGAGGTGCGAGTGGACGCCGCCGCGCGACACGAGGCCGAGCAGGTGCACGGCGCCGCCCCGCTCGCGCGCGCGGCGGAAGGCGCCGACGAGCGCTTCGTTCTCCAAGAGCGAGCCGTCGTCCACGGCGCGCGTGACCCGCACGAGGTCCTGGAAGAGGATCCGGCCGGAGCCGATGGTGAGGTGCCCGACCTCCGAGTTGCCCATCTGCCCGTCGGGAAGCCCGACCGCCGCCCCGGAGGCAGCGAGCTGCGTGCTCGGGTACTCCCTCTCGAGCGCGTCGAAGACCGGCGTCCGTGCCAGCTCGACCGCGTTCCCGCGCCCGGGCGGCGCGATGCCCCACCCGTCGAGGATCACGAGCGTGACGAGCGGGAGCGGGTCGCTCACGCGAGCGCGGCGCGGCAGATCGCCGCGAACGAGCCGGGCTCGAGCGACGCGCCGCCGACGAGCGCGCCGTCCACCGACGGCTGCGCCAGCAGCTCGGCCGCGTTGTCCGGCTTCACGGAGCCGCCGTAGAGCACGTCCGTCGGATGGAGCTGCTTGATGAGCGCGTGGGCCTCCTCGGCGATCTCGGGCGTCGCGGTCTTGCCCGTCCCGATCGCCCAGACCGGCTCGTAAGCGATCACGAGACGGTCGTGCTGCGGGACCGCGGCGACCTGGCGTCGCAGCACCGCCTCCGTCTCCCCTGCCTCTCGTTGCGCCTCGGTCTCCCCCACGCAGGCGATCACGGCGAGCCCCGCCTCGAGAGCGGCCTCGCACCGCCGGCGCACGGTCGCGTCGGTCTCGCCGAAGAGCTGTCGGCGCTCGGAGTGGCCGACGAGCGCCCCCTCGACGCCGAGCTCGAGGAGCATCCCGGCCGACACCTCACCCGTGAACGCGCCCTCCGACGCCCAGTGGACGTTCTGGGCGTACACCGGCACCCCGTGCCCGACCGCTGTCGCGAGCGAGACGAAGGGCGGGCAGATCACGACGCCGACATCGGCAGGCGGCTCGAACTCCTCGAGGAACGCCGCGGTCTCGGACGGCCCCTTGAAGAGCTTCCAGTTGCCTGCGACGAGCACCAGACGGCGATCCTAGACGACCGGCTCAGCCCGTCGGGATCGCGGCGACCCCGGGGAGCTCCTTGCCCTCGAGCAGCTCGAGCGAGGCGCCGCCGCCGGTCGACACCCACGAGACGTCGTGGTCGAGCGAGAGCTCGGAGATCGCGCGCACCGAGTCGCCGCCCCCCACGACCGTGTAGCCGTCCACCGCCGCCACCGCCTCGGCGACGGCCTTCGTGCCCTCGGCGAAGCGCTCCCACTCGAAGACGCCCATCGGGCCGTTCCAGAACACCGTCTTCGCGCCGCGGAGCATCGAGCCGAACCGCTCGCGCGTCGCGGGGCCGATGTCGAGGCCGAGCCAGCCTGCCGGCAGCTCGTCGAACGGCGTGACACGGCTCTCCGCGTCGGCGTCGAACTCCGCGGCGGCGACCACGTCGACCGGCAGCTCGACCGGGAAGGGGAGCGCGGTGCCCTCGCGCAGCTCCTCGGCCATCTTGCCGCCGATGATCACGGTGTCGGCGCGCCCGCCAAGCTCTCGGAGGACGCCGAGCTTGTCGTCGACCTTCGCGCCGCCGGCGACGAGCACGAAGGGCCGTTCGACCTCGCCGAGGAGACGTCTCAGATGCTCGAGCTCGGCGAGGAGCAGCAGGCCGGCGTAGGCGGGCAGGACATGCGCGACCGCTTCGGTCGACGCGTGCGCGCGGTGGGCGGAGCCGAACGCGTCGTTCACGTAGAGGTCCAGCCCGTCGGCGAGCTCGCGGGCCGTCCCGGTGTCGTTCGTCGTCTCGCCCGGCAGGAACCGCGTGTTCTCGAGCACGCGGAGCCGTTCGTCGGGGACGAGCTCGGCGAGCCGGGCCGCGACCGGGGCGATCGCGAACGCAGGATCGGCGCCCTTCGGGCGGCCGAGGTGCGAGCAGACGACGACCTCGGCGGCGTCACGCTCGAGCAGCAGCTCGAGCGTGGGGAGCGCCGCGCGGATCCGCGTGTCGTCCGCGATCGCTCCGTCCTCGAGCGGCACGTTGAGATCGGCGCGCACGAGGACGCGCTTCCCCGCGACGTCCGCCGTCTCGACCGAGCGCGGAAGCTTCATCGGTCCCAGCAGCCCTGCGAGAGATCAGGCGACCAGCCTGCTGACGAGATCCACGAGCCGGCACGAGTAGCCCCACTCGTTGTCGTACCAGCCGAACACCTTGACGGTGCGCCCCTGCGCCATCGTCAGCTGGCTGTCGAAGATGCACGAGTTCGGGTTGCCGACGATGTCGGTCGAGACGAGCGGATCCTCCGAGTAGTGGAGGACGTCCGCGAGCACTCCCTCACCGGCCGCCGCGGCGTACGCGCCGTTGACCTCGTCCTTCGTGACCTCGCGGCCGAGCGTCACGACGAGGTCGGTGAGCGAGCCGGTCGGCACGGGGGCGCGCACCGAGATGCCGTCGACCTTCCCCTGCAGGTGCGGCAGCACGAGCCCGATCGCCTTCGCGGCGCCCGTGGACGTCGGGATCAGGTTGATCGCGGCGGCGCGCGCCCGACGAAGGTCCTTGTGCGGCAGGTCGAGGATGCTCTGGTCGTTCGTGTACGCGTGGATCGTCGTCATGAAGCCGGACTCGATGCCTGCGAGGTCGTCGAGGACCTTGGCGAGCGGCGCGACGCAGTTCGTCGTGCACGAGGCATTCGAGACGATGTGATGCGCATCGGGGTCGTACTCGCCGTCGTTGACGCCGAGCACCACGGTGAAGTCGGGATCGGTGGCCGGCGCCGAGATCACGACCTTCTTCGCGCCGGCGTCGAGGTGCTTCTGCGCGCTCTCGCGATCCGTGAAGAACCCGGTCGACTCGAGCACGACGTCGACTCCCAGGTCGCCCCACGGGAGCGCGCCCGGGTCGCGCTCGGAGAGCATCTTCATCTCCTCGCCGCCTGCGCGGATCACGCCGTCGCCGAGCTCCACGTCGCCGGGGAACGGGCCGAGCACCGAGTCGTACTTCAGGAGGTGCGCCATCGTCTTCGCGTCGCCGAGGTCGTTGACCGCGACGATCTCGATGTCCGCCTCGCGCTGCTGCTGGGCGCGGAAGAAGTTACGGCCGATCCGACCGAAGCCGTTGATGCCGACCCGGGTTGCCATGCGTCTGGTGCCTCCGTCGTCCGTGGGTGGGTTCGCGAGCCGAGTCTAGTGGGGTATCCGCGAGGGCCCCGCTCGAGAAACGCCGGCTGTCCACAAGAGGCAGTGTGCGGCCCCGAAGGGGACGTCTTCAGGGATGTGCCCCGCCGGCGGCGGGGATCGAGCCGCGGACTCGGCTCCTGCCGAATCCTGCTTGGCGAAAAAGGGTGGGCTGAGGGAGGGGTCTCCGAGGAATCCCCTCCCCCACGTGCGCGCTCCGTCACCAGGCGACAGACGGGGTCTGAATCCGCCGCCCGGGAGCGCGAGCCCACCGAGGCGCAGTATGGGACCTCGCGCCCGTCAGCTCAACCCGCATCGGGAGAATCCGTCTCCTCGTCCGCCGCGAGCGCCACGAGCCGGGCGAGGCGCCCGGCCATCGCCGCCTTCGTGACCGGCGGCTCGGCGCGCGCGGCGAGCTCGCGCAGGGAGTCCGACGGATGCCGGAACCGGAGCTCGGCCGCCTCGGCGAGCGGCGCCGCGACGTCCTCCAGGCCGCCCGAGGAGCGAAGCGCGTGGACGGCGTCGAGCTGGCGGCGAGCCGACCGGCTCTGACGGACGAGGTTCGCGTGGTCGGCGTTCGCAACGCGGTTCGCGTCGGCGCGGAGCCCTGCGACGAGCGCCCGTTCCTCGAGGTCGAGGACGGTGTCGGCGGCTCCCGCCAGGGAGAGGTACGCCTCGATCGCCTCCCAGCTCTTCGCGTAGGCCGCCGAGTGCGAGACGCGGTCGATGACCCGCATCCGGATTCCGGCGGCCGACGCGACGCTCCGGACGAACGCCGCGCCTGCATGGAGCGGCGTCCGGACCTCGAGGTGGGGCGCCCTGCGGCCGGTGAGCGAGCCTGCGCCGAGAAAGGCGCCGCGCAGGTACGCGGCCCGGCAGCAGGGCCTGGCCACCACATGGCCCGGAGGTCGATCGAGGGGACGCCCCTCCCGCGTCAGGACGCCGGCCTCGATGAGGACCTCGATCGTGTGGGGCGAGCCCGCGACCAGAAGCTGGGTGCGCGCCGCTCGATCGAACGCGCGCCGGGAGTACGTGCGAATCTCGGCCGGAACGCGCAGGGAGCGAAGGATCGAGAATGCGCGCCGCGCGACCGAGGACTCCGAGAGGTCCAGGTGGAACGACAGTGACCCGCGCCCGAGGAGATGGACGGTGCCGGCCGTGTGGAAGAGGGCGGAGAGCTCGGCGAGCCGGTCGCAGCGGCGGGCCGGGGAGACGGCAGCGAGCTCGGCCCGCGCGTCGGCGGCGAGCGAGTCGGTGCTCAGAGAACCGTCCCCTCGAGCGCGAGCAGACGGCGCTTGAGCGCGAGGCCGCCCGAGCCGTAGCTCCCGAGCTCGAAGGGCTCGCCACGCCCGGCCGAGACGATCCGGTGGCAGGGAACGACGAGCGACATGCGGTTCGACGCACAGAAGCTCCCTGCGGCCCGTGCCGCCCTCGGCCGTCCGGCGAGCCGCGCGAGCCCTCCGTACGTGACGACCTCGCCCCAGGGAATTGCCCGGGCCGCCGCGAGCAACGCGCGACCGAACGGCGAGAGCTCGCCCTCGTCGACCGAGACGTCGTCGTACGAGACGGACGCTCCCTGGAGATGTGCGTCGAACCGCCGGCACAGATCCGGCACGAAGGCGTCACGCTTCTGTGGCGGGGGGAGCGATACCGTGACCTCTGGGGTGCTCGCACCCCCGTCGGGGGGGCCCGCTCGGCGGGAGGGATCGGGCTGCGACCTCGCGTCGAGCCTGCGTCTGGCCGAGGGAAGGGCATGGGCGACGAGCACCTCGCCCCGGACGAGGAGCTCCCCGACGCCCCATCCCGCCACCGCGTAGCGGTGTCGCGTCACGTCCACCGGGCCGACTCTACAATCGCCCCCGTGAGCGCCCCCGGGATCTTCCGACCGCCGCCGGCGGTCAACGAGCCCGTCCTCGGCTATGCACCCGGGAGCCCCGAGCGGGCAGCGCTCCAGCGACGGCTCGCCGAGATCGCGGGCGAGCGCCTCGACATCCCGCTCGTGATCGGCGGGGAGCGAGTCGAGACCGGCGCGACGTTCGAGGCCGTCATGCCGCACGACCACGACCACGTGCTCGCGGAGGTCGCGAAGGGCGATGCCTCGCACGTCGAGCAGGCGATCGCCGCAGCACGGGACGCGCATGCCGGCTGGTCCGCGACGCCGTGGCACGAGCGGGTGGCGGTCTTCCTCCGTGCAGCCGAGCTCTTGGCGGGTCCCTGGCGGACGACGCTCACGGCCGCGACGATGCTCAACCAGTCGAAGACCGCGCATCAGGCCGAGATCGACGCGGCGTGCGAGACGATCGACTTTCTCCGCTTCAACGCCGAGTACCTCGTGCGGATCTACGAGGAGCAGCCGATCTCCTCGCCCGGCGTCTGGAATCGGCTCGAGTACAGGCCGCTCGAGGGCTTCGTCCTCGCGATCAGCCCCTTCAACTTCACCGCAATCGGGGCGAACCTCACGACCTCGCCTGCGCTGATGGGCAACACCGTGATCTGGAAGCCGGCCTCGACGCAGGCCCTGTCCGCGTGGTACACGCTTCGGCTCCTCGAGGAGGCCGGGCTGCCGCCGGGCGTCGTGAACCTCGTCTTCGGCCCGGGTGCCGAGCTCGGCGCCGCGGCCCTCGAGAGCCCCGAGCTCGCGGGCGTCCATTTCACAGGCTCGACCGGCGTCTTCCACTCGATCTGGAAGACGATCGGCGGCGGGATCGACCGGTATCGCAACTACCCCCGGATCGTCGGCGAGACGGGCGGCAAGGACTTCATCCTCGCGCACCCCTCCGCGGACGCCGAGGCGGTCGCGGCCGCGATCATCCGCGGCTCGTTCGAGTACCAGGGCCAGAAGTGCTCGGCCTCCTCCCGCCTCTACATCCCCTCGAACCTGTGGGACGAGGTCGGCGACCGCCTCGAGCGCGACGTCTCGTCGATCGCAATGGGCGACGTCAGGGACTTCACGAACTTCATGGGCGCGGTCATCGACGGCGCTGCGTTCAAGACCCAGGCGGAGGCCATCGCCGAGGCCCGGAAGGCAGGAGCGGAGATCATCGCCGGAGGCGACACCGACGACAGCGAAGGCTGGTTCGTGCGACCGACGGTGATCAAGACGGAGGATCCCGACTTCCGGCTGATGCGCGAGGAGCTCTTCGGCCCGGTCGTGACCGCCTACGTCTACGACGAGAAGAAGTGGGACTCGACGCTCGAGCTCGTCGACCGAACGGGCACCTACGCGCTCACGGGGGCGATCTTCGCCGCTGATCGAGCCGCGATCGCCGAGGCGCACGAGGCCCTGCGGTACGCCGCGGGCAACTTCTACGTCAACGACAAGCCGACCGGCGCCGTCGTCGGCCAGCAGCCGTTCGGTGGTGCCCGGGCGTCGGGCACGAACGACAAGGCCGGCTCGATGTGGAACCTGATCCGCTGGGTCAGCCCGCGGACGGTGAAGGAGACGCTCGTGCCGGCGACGGACTACCGCTACCCCTTCCTCGCGCCGGATCCGTAGCGCACGACTCGACCGAGTCGCGAGGCCGGTACGGGGGTACCGTGGCCGCGTGGTCGATTCGATCCGAGCGGCGATCGAGCAGTTCTGGGACTTCCTCTCGGATATCGCGATCCTGCCGCTCCTCGCCGCGATCGGGTGCCACCTGCTCAAGCTCGCGTGCACGAGCCGCGCCTGGCGCAACGTCCTCGCCGCCGCCTATCCGGAGCAGGGCGTCCGCTGGCCGCCGATCCTCGCCGCCTACGTCGCCGGGGTGGGCATCAACTCGATCGTTCCCGCACGCGCCGGGGACGTCGTGCGGATCTTCCTCGCCCACCGGGCGATCCCGGGCAGCTCGTACACCACCGTCGTCTCGTCGAACGTCGTGCTCACGTTCGTCGACATGTTCCTGGCGCTGGTCGTCTTCACGTGGGCGCTGACGCAGGGAGTCCTGCCCTCGCTCGACGCGCTCTCGGCGCTGCCGTCGTTCGACTACTCGTGGGTGTTCGAGGACGGGGTGGTCCACCCCGCCGCGGTGATCGTGATCGTCGGGGTCGGCGCCGCCGTGGCCTTGCTCCTGCATCGATACTGGGATCGTCTGCGCGCCCGCGTCGCGCAGGCGTTCTCCGTCTTCCGCCCCCCGACGCGCTACGTGCGTACCGTCGTCATCTGGCAGCTCGCAGACTGGGGGCTGCGGCTCGCGACGATCTGGTTCTTCCTCGGCGCGTTCGGCATCCACCAGAGCGTCGGGAACGTCGTCCTCGTCCAGGCGACGATGAGCCTCGCGACACTCGTTCCCGCGACGCCAGGTGGGATCGGAACCGAGCAGGCGCTCCTGGTCTACGCGTTCCGGGACGCGGGCATCGCGCGCACGACGCTGCTCGCTTTCAGCGTCGGCATGAAGCTGACCCTCACCGTGGTGAACGTCGTCGTCGGCTTCGCGGCGATCTTCCTCACGCTCGGCACCGTCCGCTTCCGGCAGGTCGTGGACGCGGCCGACGCCGAGGCGCCGCCGCCCACCGCCTAGAGGTCCGCCTCCAGGACATCGCGGCGACCGTAGTGGCCCACCGCGTCGAAGAGCCGCTTGGCCTGGAGCCCGGCGCGGAGGTCGCAGTCGGCGACGACCAGCCCCTCCGCATCACGCAGCGGCCCGGCGATCACGTCGCCGCGCGTCGGCTCGACGACGACGGCGCCGCCGGATCCGTACACCCGGTCGCGGTCGATGTCGAGCGGGAAGTCGTCCGGGAATGCGGAGCCCGGGATGAACTGGGGGGCCGACACGACGAACGCACCCGACTCGATCGCGATGTGGCGCATCGTCGCCAGCCAGCCGTCCGAGTCGTCGGCCGTGGGCGCAACCCAGATCTGCGGTCCACCGCGGTACACGGCCCAGCGCGCGAGCGGCATGCGGTTCTCCCAGCAGATCAGGCCTCCGATCCGCCCGACCGCGGTCGCGACGACACCGAGATCGTCGCCCGCGCCGATCCCGTGGAAGAGCCGCTCGTGGTGGGTCGGCATGAGCTTGCGGTGCTTGTGCAGCAGACCCTCCGGCCCGAGCACGAGCATCGTGTTGTACAGCGAGCCCGGCCGCTCGGCCTCGCGCTCGTTGACGCCGATGACGCAGTGCATCCCGTGCTCGGCGCATGCGTCCGCGAGGCGGTCGACGAGCGGTCCCGGGACGTCGACGCTGGAGGCCCAGAGCCGCTCCCAGAGCGGATCGTCGTGGGTGAAGGCAGCTGCTGCCCGCGCCCACGCGTTGGACGGATAGAGCGGGATGAACGTCTCGGGCAGCACTGCGAGCTCAGCGCCGGCGTCGGCGGCCTCGCCGAGCAGCCTCACCGCCTTGTCGACGCAACCCTCGGCGTCGAGGACGACCGGTGTCGCCTGCACGGCGGCGACGCGGACCGTGCGCAGCTCCGTCACAGGGGCGACGCTACCGACGCCGAGGCGCCGGCGCCGATTGCCCGACGACCGGGGGCTAGCGCCACGCTTTCTCGCGGCTGCCGGGCGGCGTCGACGGTGCCCATCAGCGTGGCGCCTAGCCGCGCCCCGCCTTGTGCAGCTGCGCATAGACGGCGCGGGCCGTCTTGGCCGGGAGCCCCGGCACGCCTTCGAGCTCCTCCCGCGTCGCGGAGACGAACGAGTCGGCCGAGCCGAAATGGCGGAGGATCGCCCGCCGCCGCGCCGGGCCGATGCCCTGGAGGTCGTCGAAGATCGACTCGAATGCGCGGGTGTCGCGACGGCGACGGTGGTAGCCGATCGCGAAGCGATGCGCTTCGTCCCGAGCACGCTGGAGAAGTTGCAAGCCGGCGCCGTGGCGGTCGAGGCGAATCGGGTCGGCACGGCCGGGAACGAAGACCTCCTCGTCCCGCTTCGCGAGCGCCACGACCGCAACCCGGGGAAGGTCGAACGTCGCATGGATCGCCTCGAGCGCCGCGGCCAGCTGCCCCTTGCCGCCGTCGATGACGACGAGGTTGGGGAGCGACGCGAAGCTCTCGTCGAAGCGCTCGGGCGACGCCGCGTCCCGCAGCCGGGCAAACCGGCGCGAGACGACCTGCGCCATCGCCGCGAAGTCGTCCTGGCCCTCGAGCCCGCGCACGGCGAACGAGCGGTAGTGCGCCCGCCGCGGCTGCGCGTCGACAAACACGGCCATGGACGCCACGATCTCGCGGCCCTGGATGTTCGAGACGTCGAAGCACTCGATCCGGGTCGGCAGGCTCTCGAGGTTGAGCGACTCGCGGAGCTCCTCGAGCGCCTCGACTCGCCGGCGGCGCTTCTGCTCGGTGACCGAGGCGTCCTGCTCGAGCGCGAGCCGCGCGTTCTCCTCGGCGAGCTCCGCGAGACGCCGCTTCTCGCCGCGCTGCGGGGCCCGCACGTCGACGCGGGCGCCCCGGAGGTCGCCGAGGAAGCCGGCGAGCGCCTCCGTGTCCTCGATGTCGGGCGGCACGACGACCTGCGGGGGAATCGCGGGCGCACTGCCGTAGTGCTCGACGCAGAACGACTCGAGGATCGTGGTGCGATCCTGGCCGGCGACGTTCTCGAGATGGAACGCGAAGCGGTCGACCATCTTGCCGTCGCGCAGGGGAAAGAGCTGCACCGCGGCCCGGTCTCCGTCGGCCGCGAGGCCGATCACGTCGATCGTCCCGACGGCCCGCTTGTCCGCGGCCTGGCGCTGCGCGAGGCTCTCGACCGCATGGAGCCGGTTGCGGTACCGCGCGGCCTCCTCGAAGCGCTCCTCGGCGGCGGCCTCCCGCATGCGCCGCTCGAGCTCGCGCCGGATCGGGCGCGTCTCGCCCGAGAGGAACTCGATCACGCCGTCGACGATCTCCCCGTAGCCGGCCTCGGAGATCGCTCCCACACACGGCGCCCGGCAACGCTCGATGTGGAAGTCGAGACAGGGGATCCCCGAGTGGCGGCCCGGCTTCGGCCCCTCGCACGGCCGGAACTGGAAGACGCGATTCAGGACGTCCAGCGTCTCCCGGACCTTCTTGGCGTTCGCGTACGGGCCGAAGTAGACCGTCCCGCGCCGATGCCGTTCCCGGGTGAACATGACCCGCGGGTACGGATCGGAGACGGTGACCGCGATGTAGGGAAAGGACTTGTCGTCCCGCAGCCGCACGTTGAAGGGCGGACGGTGGCGCTTGACGAGGTTCTGCTCGAGGTGCAGGGCCTCCGCCTCGCTCTGCGTGACGATCACGTCGACGCGGTGGATCCTCCCGACGAGACGGTCGATCCCCTGGCGCGCGTCGCCGCCACGGTTGAAGTAGCTGCGCACCCGCGACCGGAGTGACTTCGCCTTGCCGACGTAGAGGACGTCGTCGCGTTCGTCGCGAAAGAGATAGACGCCGGGACCGGTCGGCAGCTTCCCGAGCCGGCCCCGAACGGAATCTTCATGCACGCGAGCTAGCGTACCCCGACCGTGCGGCGCCTCTTCCTCATCGTCCTCGGCACCCTGGCAGCGTCCCTCGCGCTCGTGCTGCCCGCCCACGCGGCGGGCCCGACGATGGCCTTCGGCGCCGCCGAGGACGTCGTCCGCGCGAACGATCTCGTGACGGCGAAGGCCAAGATGTCACAGCTCCGGCTCGCGGGCTTCACGGCCGTCCGCGTCACCTCGAACTGGCTTCCCGGCCTCGTGGCACCGACCGCGCACGAGCTCCAGGTGCTCCGCAACATCGAGGCTGCCGCGCGGCTCTCGGGCGTCAAGGTCTACGTCTCGGTCTACCACCCGGGGTCGCGGACGACCCCGCTCGAGGTGGCGGCACAGACCCAGTTCGCCCGGTACGCCGCTGCGCTCGCGGCCGCGGTGCCGTCCTTCGACGACGTCATCGTCGGGAACGAGCCGAACCTCAACCGCTTCTGGCTCCCGCAGTTCGGCCTCGACGGCTCGAACGCCTCGGCCCCGGCGTACCTGACGCTTCTGGCGCGCACCTACGATGCGCTCAAGGCCGTCGACCCGAAGCTCCGCGTGTGGGGCGGCGCCCTGGCACCCCGCGGTGGCGACCGGCCGGGCGGCATCCGTCCCACGTCTTCTCCGACCGCGTTCATCGCGACGATGGGCAACGCGTACCGGGCGAGCGGTCGCACGCTGCCGGTCATGGACGGCCTCGCTATCCACCCGTACCCCGACAACTCCTCGCAGAGCCCGGACTTCGCGCATCCCAACTCCACGTCGATCGGCATTGCCGACTACGACAAGCTCGTCGGGCTGCTCGCGAGCGCTTTCGACGGCACCGCCCAGCCCGGCTCGACGCTTCCGATCCTCTACGACGAGTTCGGCATCGAGTCGCTGATCCCGATCGGCAAGCGAAGCCTCTACTCGGGCACCGAGCCGGCCACGACGAGACCCGTCGCCGAGCGGCAGCAGGCGGCGTTCTACGATCTCGGCCTCCGCCTCGCGTACTGCCAGCCGACCGTCGCAGGCGTCCTGCTGTTCCACTCGCACGACGAGGAGCAGCTGCTGAGCTGGCAGTCCGGCACGCTCTACGCCGACGGGACGCCGAAGTCGAGCTACTGGGCGGTCCGCGACTCGCTCGACCGCGCCCGGGGCGGCTCGCTCGCGCAGTGCGACGGCCTCGCGCTCGACGTGAAGGTGACGAACGTCCGCTTCCCGGGCGCGCAGGAGTTCCTCCGCGGCAAGCGCGACGTCCGCTTCCGCTGCACGCTCGACTGCGCGTGGGAGCTGACCGCGACGCGGTCGTCAGGCGCCGTCGCAGCGCGCATTCGCGGCTACGGGCGCTACCTGCGCACCATCGTCGCATCGTTGAAGGACCGCCGCCTGGGCGCCGCGCCGGTTCGGCTCACGCTCACCGTCGTCCACCCGGTCAACCCCGGGACGCCCGTGACGCGACAGAGCGGCGAGCTGCGGCCCGTCTGACCTACGATTCGGGCATGGCGGAGGGCTACGAGCGGATCGAGGGCGTCGAGGTCGGCCAGTACATCGGGTACCGGTTCTTCCGCGTGGATCCCGCCTGGCGCCGTCTCCCGGTCGAGGAGCGGATCGCCGGCAAGGAGGCCTTCGCGGATGTGATCGACGAGTTCGCTTCCCGGATGGAAGGGCTCCGCGCCTACTCCACGACGGGCGTGCGGCCGGAGGCCGACTTCTTCCTCTGGTCGATCACCGAGCGCTACGACGACCTGCTCGAGCTCGGGGCGGCGCTGAACGGCACCCCCCTCTCCGCATGGCTCTCGACGCCGTACTCCTACCTCGGGACGACGAAGCCGTCCGTCTACACCGACAAGAAGCGGGTGCGCCAGGGGCGCGTCCTCCCGCGGAACGCGCCCTACCTCGTCGTCTACCCGTTCGTGAAGAAGCGGCCCTGGTACTTCCTCAGCTTCGAGGAGCGCGCGACCGCGATGCGGCAGCACGCCGAGGTCGGCGGCGCGTTCGTGACGGTGACGAACCACACGACGTACTCGTTCGGGATCGACGACCAGGAGTTCATCCCCGCGTTCGAGGCCGAGGAGCCGGCCGACTTCATGCACCTGATGATGACGCTGCGCGAGACCGAGGCGTCGCGCTGGACCGAGCGTGACACGCCGATCTTCGTCGGCAAGCTCGTCGACGTCCGCGTCGCGCTCGACGCGCTCGACGGCGCCGTCACCGAGATCCCGAGCGCCGAGTCGCTCTACCGCGCCCCCGACGGCACGTCGTACCCCGCACCCGCGCGCTGAGGGACGACCGCTCCCGGATCGGAGGCGTCCGACGTGACTCCGGTTGACGGCATGGTATTTCGCCCGAGGAACTCGGCAATCCCTCGAGCGACAGGCGCGGGGCGCTGGATGTGCAGAAGATGCCCGACGCCGTCGATGACGCAGTCCTCGACGTGCGGGATCGCGGAGCGGAGGAAGGCGGCGACCTCTACCCAGAGCGGTTGGGTCTCGCTCCCCAGCACGGAGAGAACGGGCTGGTGGATGGAGGCTGCCTGCCCCGCGTCGAATGTCCACTCCGCCATCGCGGGCAACTCGATGCCGAAGAAGGTGTCGGCGTCCTCGATCGCCTGCGCCACAACGCCGGGGATACGCTCCTCGAGGAGGGTCTCGCACGAAGCCCAGTCGAGGCCGCTGACGGCGCTCATGAACATGGCGAACGCGCCGGTGTGGTCGCCGCTGCTGTATGCGTCGAAGACGGGGCCGGCCTGCTTCACAAACGCCTGGCCCCGCGGCAGCGAGAGCAGCGAGAGCTCCAACAGGACGAGCGAGTGGACGGCCTCGGGATGGTCGAGTGCCAGCTGGGCGGCGACCTCCGCGCCCGTAGAGTGACCTGCGATGTGGGCGCGTCGCAGACCGAGATGCTCGAGGAGCCCCGCGGCGTCGGCGGCGTGGTCGGCAATGGTCACCGGCGGCGGAGTGTGGGTGCTGCCAACCCAGCCGCGCTTGTGGTATCGAATCAGCCGGTAGCGGTCGGCAAGCTCCGGTTCCGAAAGGAGCGGCAGAAAGCCGTCGGCAAGGATGGGGTCGATGAGCAGCACGGGCTCGCCCGATCCCGCCACCTCGTATTCCAGCTCGACGCCGTTGACCTCTACGCTCTCCATGGGTCCTCCTCGTTCGCTCGGGGTTTCGTTGCTCCTAACCCAGAGGCGTGAGCAAGACCGTTACGGCGGTAACGCTCCCGGTTGCCTCCGGCTCCGGACGCGCGGCCGATGAGCGATCGCGTGGGAGAGGGCATCCTCCACCGCGCCCGTGAAGCGGCAGCGCGAGGTGCTTGGGACGAGGCCTTCGCCCTCTTCCTCGAGGCAGACCCGGACACGCTCGGGACCGCCGATCTGACGGTTCTCGGCGAGGTCGCGTACGCCGCCGGCCATCTCGACGTGACCATCGAGGCATGGGAGCGCGCTCACACGCTGTCCCTCCGGGCGGGCGACCGGGTCGAGGCGGCAGGTGCCGCGGTGCGCGTCGCGATGCACCTCCTCTTCGATACGGCCCTCATGGCACCCGTGCGCGGCTGGTTGGCACGGGCCGAACGGCTTCTCGAGGAGGAGGACGAGTCGCCGGCGCACGCGTGGCTTGCGGTCGTCCGCGCCTACGAGCGGCTGCTGACCGGCGACCAGCGCAGCGCCCGACTGTGGGCCCGGCGGGCCGTCGAGGTGGGCTCGAGGTGTGAGCCGGCGGCGTGTGCCATCGGACGGGTCGCAGAAGGACGGCTCCTGATCCTGAACGGCGACGTCGGCCCGGGCCTGGCGCTGCTCGAAGAGGTAGGTGTGGCGATGGTCTCCGGCGAGCTCGATCCGCTCTCGACGGGAATCGTCTACTGCGAGCTCGTCTGTGCGCTCCAGGGGCTCGCGCAGTACGACGTCGCCGAGGAGTGGACGGAGGCGATGGAGCGGTGGTCGACGACCAATGCCATCGGCAGCATCCACGGCCGTTGTCGGGTTCATCGCGCTGAGATCCTCAGGCTGCGTGGATCGTACGACGAGGCAGAAAAGGAGGCGCTCGGGGCATGCGAGGAGCTCCGCCCGTACCTGCGGCGCGAGCTGGGGTGGCCACTGAGCGAGCTCGGTCGGATCCGATTTCGCCGGGGAGACCTCGACGGCGCCGAGCAGGCGCTGCTCGCCGCTCACCGCGCCGGGTGGGATCCCGAGCCGACGCTGGCGCTGGTGCGCCTTGCCCAGGGAGACGTAGCAACGGCGGCCGCCTCCATTCGAGATGCGCTCGAGCGGCCCTTGCGCCTCCCCTCGAAGGAGCTGCCACCGGACAGCCATCTGCAGCGCGCGCCCCTGCTCGAGGCGCAGGTCGAGATCGAGATCGCGGCAGGAGAGATCGAGCGAGCCCGCTCGGCCGCCGACGAGTTGAAGCTCGGGGCGGCTCGGTTCCAGAGCAACGGACTCTCCGCGGGCGCGACGCTGGCCGAAGCAAGGGTGCGGCTCGCCGAGGGGGACTCGACAGGAGGGGAACGGCTCTTTTCGGAGGCTGCGCGTCTCTGGAACGAGGTCGGCGCGCCCTACGAGGCTGCAATGGCGCGCCTGGGCCTCGCCGAAGCCCTCCGCGCCGGCGGCGGCGAGCACCAGGCAGATCTGGAGCTCCGAGCGGCCCGCGCGCTCCTCGAGCGGATCGATGGCCCGACGGCCGGCGAGCACGGGCAGGGCGAGCAGCCTGCTCCGGACCTCGACGTCTTTCGTCGCGAGGGCGACTACTGGTTGGTGGCGTACGGGGGACACACGGTACGGGTGCGAGACCTCAAGGGCATGCACTACCTCGCGCGGCTCCTCGCGCACCCCGGCCGGGAGTTCCATGTGCTGGACCTCGTCGCCGGTGAGAGAGACAAGGAGGCCCATATCGAGATCGGCCCGACCGACGGCCTGTCGCATACGTCATTCGGGGATGCGGGCGAAATCCTCGACGCACGAGCCAAGAAGGCGTACCGTCGGCGCCTCGCCGAGATCGACGATGACATCGACGAGGCGCGTGCACTCGGAGACGTCGAGCGGGCCGCGCAGGCCGAAGCCGAACGCGACTTCCTCGTTCGCGAGCTGTCGCAGGCGATCGGCCTGGGAGGTCGCGACCGACGAGCCGCATCGGCGTCCGAGCGGGCCCGGGTCGCTGTTACCCGGGCTATCCGCTACGCAATGGGCCGAGTCGACGAGCACCATCCCACGCTCGGCGAGCACTTGGACCTCGCGATTCGCACCGGCACGTACTGCGCCTACCTTCCCGACCCTCGCGCCGTCGCCGGATGGAGATCCTGACGCGCATCGACGCGAACGTCACTCAGACGTACTGGTGCTCGCGGCGCCAGACGCGGAAGATCGCCCACGCACAGCAGGCGAGCACGACGAAGAAGACGATCGCGTCCAGACCGGTCGGACGGAGCCCGAGGACGGCGCCGATGTCGACCACCGCGAGCACGATCGCCCCGTAGAAGGTCCGCTGCGACAGGTCGCTCCAGGTCTCGATCTCCGAGCGGCGCTCGCGCCAGAGCAGGAAGAGGAAGAAGGCGATCGCGAGCAGGAACGCGACCCGCATCAGGGCGCCGGCCGTGACGAGCGACTCCTCGAGCGAGAACACGACGATCACGACCGAGACGAGCGCGACGAGCGCGATCCCGCGCAGGAACGTCCTCTCCCAGAGCCTCCTCACGCGGATCCCGTCATGAACGCGCGGACGGCGAGCGCGCCGGCGACACCCGTCGTGGCGGCAAACCAGAGCAGCCGGCGCGGGCCCGACCCGGGCGCGTAGAACCACGGCACGAGGGCGGCGGCGAGAGACAACGTGCCGTACGCGTAGTGCAGCTCGTCGGCGGCGCTGCGGTCGTCCGCGAGCAGCAGGAGCCCGACCGCGACCTGCGCCACGAGCAGCGTCTGCGCGAGGGAGAGCAGATGCGTCGTGATCGCCCCGGCGCCACGACTCCGCCAGTACCGCACCCCGCCCACGAAGGCCGCGCACGCGCAGACGGCGATCACCGCCGCGCCCAGCCACCAGTGGAGCCCCGCCACGCGGCGAGGGTAGCGGAGCGCGGCGGTACGCTCGGTCCGTGGCCGAGCCGACGATCGTCCCCGCCAACGAGGCGAGCTGGGAGGATCTCCAGGCCGTCTTCGGCACGCGAGGCGACCCGCCGAGGTGCTACTGCCAGCGGTACAAGATGCTGCCCCGGGAGTCCTGGGCGTCCGTCGGCGCCGAGGAGCTGGCGTTCAGGCTCCGCACGCAGAGCGACTGCGCCGACCCGGAGTCGGAGGCGACGACCGGCCTTCTCGCCTACCTCGACGGCGAGCCCGTCGGCTGGTGCGCGGTCGAGCCGCGCACCGCCTATCCCCGCCTGCTGCTCAGGACACGCGTCCCGTGGGACGGCCGCGCGGAGGACAAGGACGACGACAGCGTCTGGGCCGTGACGTGCTTCGTCACGCGCACGGGATTCCGGCGGCGCGGGATCAGCCGGGCGCTGGCGCGTGCGGCCGTCGGCTTCGCGCGGGACCGCGGCGCGCGCGCGCTCGAGGGCTATCCGATGGTCACCGAGCCGGGGCAGGCGATCATGCCCGTCGAGCTCCACGTCGGCACGCGGAGCAGCTTCGCCGCCGCCGGGTTCCGCGAGGTCAGCCACCCGACCCTCCGCCGGGTCGTGATGCGAATCGACTTCTAGCCGACCAGGGCGACGAAATCTCTCTCCAGTCGCTCCGCGGGAAGCCGGTCGTCCTCTACTCCTGTCCGAGGGACGACGCGCGATCTCCTTTCGACAGGATGTCGGCATGACCGACGTGGAGCCGCCGCCCGAGGCCATGTCCTCCGTGCCAGAGGCAGGCTCGAGAAGACCGATTCCGGGCTCGTGGTCGAAAGCGACGGCTGGTTCGTGGTCAACGCGCGCGCCGTGCGATGGTGGCGGAGCGACGCGAAGGGCCAGGGCACCGAGTACCGAAGGGACGCGATGTGTTCCCGGAGCTCGGCTTCCAGCTCCACAAGGCCTGGGACTTCGTCCATTGCCCACCCTGGACGCAGCACGTCTTCGTCGGCGCGGGTGCCGAGCCGTGCGTCATCGTCACGACCGGCAGCAGAGTGCACGGCTTCGACGTGCTCTATCCGGTGAACGAGGTCGCCGCGAAGTACGGCGCGAGCGTGCCCGCGGAGACGTCGAATCCGGACGAGGCACACGCCCACTTCGGGCAGGGGGAGTGGTCGGTGTACCGCGAGGGATGGCTGCCGTCCTGAACCGCCCGGCCGTTATCCCCGACCTGGCGAAACCGGCCGGATACGATGGCGCGAGATGGTCGAGGAAGGGAAGCCGGCGCCGGACTTCACGCTGACGTCCGACGCGGGCGAGAGCGTCTCGCTCTCCGACCTCCGCGGGAAGCCCGTGGTCGTCTATTTCTACCCCCGTGACGACACGCCGGGCTGTACGGCCCAGGCGTGCGGGATCCGCGACGCGTGGAGCGACTTCGAGGCCACGGGCGCGGTCGTCCTCGGCGTGAGCCCCGACGACGAGGCCTCGCACGTGAAGTTCAAGGAGAAGTTCGCCCTCCCGTTCACGCTGCTCGCCGACGCCGACCACGCCGTTGCCGACGCGTACGGGGTCTGGGGCGAGAAGTCGTACGCGGGCAACACGTACATGGGCGTCGAGCGCACCACCTTCCTCATCGATGCCGAAGGAAACGTCGCGAGGGTCTTTCCCAAGGTGAAGCCGGCAGAGCACGCCGACCAGGTGCTGGCGGCGTTGCGGGGATAGCGCGCGGCTACACTGACCGTCGCCGGCGGATGTGGCGGAATTGGTAGACGCGCACGGTTCAGGTCCGTGTGCCCGTAAGGGCGTGGAGGTTCAAGTCCTCTCATCCGCATCGCAGGCGCCGACCGACAGGCCTCGCCGGCGTCTCAATCCCCAGTGACCCGCCTCCTCCTTCCTCTCGCCCTCCTCGCTGGGCTGGCCATCTCCGTCGGCTCGCCGTCGGGCCCGTCGATCGGTGCACCGTCCGAGGCGGCGCAGGTGCTCGTCGCGCTCGAGTCGCGACCGCTCGCCTACGGCGGCGGGGCGCGTGCGGCGGCGCGCCTCGACGCCGAGCAGCGCCGCTTCGAGGCGGCGCTCCACGCACGAGTCCCGACCGCAGCCGTGCACTGGCGCTACCGCCTCGTCGCGAACGGCGTCTCGGTCGTCCTGCCGGCGGCGGATCTCCCACGCCTCGCCGGGCTTCCGGGCGTGCGGGAGGTCTTCCCGCCCACGACCTATCGGACGCTTGCCGGGCCGGACGCCGCGACGATCCGTGCCCGCGCGCTTGCCGACGCAGCGCTTCCGAACGCAGGCGCCGGGATGAAGATCGGGATCATCGACGACGGCGTCGATCAGCGCCATCGCTTCTTCGATCCGACCGGCTACACGATGCCGGCCGGCTTTCCCAAGGGTCAGGCGAGCTACACGACGGCGAAGGTGATCGTCGCACGGGCGTTCCCGCCGCCCGGATCGACCTGGCCACACGCCGCGAAGCCGTTCGACCCGGAGCAGTCCGGGCACGGGACCCACGTCGCGGGGATCGCGGCCGGCAACGCGAACACGCAGGCCGAGGGCGCGCAGATCAGCGGGATCGCACCGAATGCCTACCTGGGGAACTACAAGGCGCTCACCATCCCGACCGACGCCGACGTCGGTCTCGACGGCAACGCGCCGGAGATCGTCGCCGCGATCGAGGCCGCGGTCGGCGACGGGATGGACGTCATCAACCTCTCGATCGGCGAGCCGGAGATCGAGCCGGCCCGCGACGTCGTCGCGCTCGCGCTCGACGCGGCTGCGGCCGCAGGCGTCGTCCCGGTCGTCGCGGCGGGCAACGACTTCGAGGAGTTCGGTGCGGGCTCGCTCATGTCGCCGGGAAGCTCTGCGCGAGCGATCACCGTCGGCGCGTCGACCTCCGGGAGCACCCCGGCCATGGCCGGGTTCTCGTCGGCGGGGCCGACGCCGCTCTCGCTCCGGCTGAAGCCGGACGTCGTCGCGCCGGGGAGCTCGATCCTCTCGGCCGATCCGGATGGCTGGCGCACCTCGTCGGGCACGAGCATGGCGGCGCCGCACGTCTCCGGTGCGGTCGCCCTGCTCCTCCAGCGGCATCCGGAATGGACGCCCGACGACGTCAAGTCGGCGCTCACGACGACCGCCCGGGCGGTGACCGCCGGTGGCGTCGCGCAGAAGCCGACACGCGCCGGCGCCGGCCTCGTCGACCTGGCGGCGGCGGACGTACCCCTGCTCCGCACCTCCCCGACCGCCGTGTCGTTTGGCCTCGTCCCGGCGCTCGAGGAGCGGCAAGCCACCCTTACGGTGGCCGACGCGGGCGGCGGCGCAGGGCCGTGGACCGCGACCGTCGAGACTCTCGCCGCTCCCGACGGGACGACCGTGAGCGTCCCCGGCGAGCTCGTCGTCCCCGGGACGCTGAGCGTCGGCCTCGACTCCGGCGACGCCGAGGGCGAGATCTCGGGTGTCGTCCTGCTCCGCCGCGCCGCAGGCCCGAGCCGGCGCGTCCCCTTCTGGGGCCGCGTCGGGGTGCCGAGCCTCGCGCGCGCGGTGTCGCGCACCTTGCCCGGGCCGGGCGTCTACACCGGTGACACGCGCGGGAAGCCGTCGCGCGTCGACGTGTACCGGTATCCCGAGGTACCGGCCGGCGGCAACGTCACGAGCCGCCTCGCCGGGCCCGAGCAGGTCTTCCAGGTGCGCGTGTCGGGACGCGTCGCGAACTTCGGTGTCGTCGTTCTCCGGCGCGGGCCGGGCTCGCGCGTCGAGCCGCGCGTCGTTGCGGCCGGTGACGAGGATCGCCTCACGGGCTACGCCGCGCTGCCCCTCAACCTCAACCCGTACGTGGACGAGTTCGGCGGCTTCACCCTCGTCGCGGGAGCGCTCGCACCGCGGCCTGGCACCTACCACCTCGTCTTCGACAGCCCGTCTCGTGCGGACGCGGGGAGCTTCCGATTCCGCTTCTGGTCGAACGACGTGACTCCACCCCGGGCGTCCCTTCTCGCTAAGACGGTCGTCGCCGGGCGCCCGCTGCGGGTCCGCGTCCGCGACGCCGGTTCGGGAATCGACCCGCGGTCGCTCGAAGCGACCCTCGACGGGCGACCCGCGCGCGCCCTCCTCGACGGCGCCGAGATCAGGATCGCCACGGGTGGCCTCACAGACGGCGTCCATCGGCTCCGCGTCGAGATAGCGGACTATCAGGAGACACGCAACATGGAGAACGTCGCGCGGATCCTCCCGAACACGCGAGTCGTCACCGCTCGCGTGACCGTCCGCGCGGGCTGACGAGTCGCCATCCCCGTCCCGGGGCTGGCGAACCCCTGTACCCGGGACTATCGTGGGGGGCGCCGCGATGAGCACCCCGACACGACGCGCGGCGGCGGCGACCGTACCTCACGCCGGCGCGACTGCGACGACGAAGCTCCGACCACCGAGCGCCCCCTCGTCGCTCGTGCCACGCGAGCGCCTGCGGGCAGTCCTCGACCGCTCGCTCGAGCGAAGGCTCACGACCGTCGTCGCCGATGCCGGCTTCGGGAAGTCGACGCTGCTCACTGCCTGGGCGGCCGAGGTGAACTGCGCCTGGTACACGCTGTCGCCGGAGGACGTCTCGCTCGCCACCTTCGCCCGTGGCCTCGCCGACGCGCTTCGGCTGCGCGTCCCCGGGCTGCCGCTCGACGCGGCGAACGCCGTGACTGCGGCGACGGGGCCGGGCGCCGAGGAGGACGAGGCGGTCCGGGCGCGAGGCTTCGCCGCGCTCGTCTGCGAGGCACTCCAGGCCGAGCTCCGGCGGGATCTCGTCCTCGTCCTCGACGACGTCCAGGAAGTCCTGGGGTCGGCGGGGGCCGTCCAGGTGATCGATGCGCTCTGCCGACAGGCCCCCGAGCTCTTCCATCTCGTGTTGTCGACGCGTACGGAGCTGCCCTTCCCGATCGAGCGGCTCCGCGGCCAGGGGCAGGTACTCGAGATCACCGGCTCGCAGCTGGCCTTCCAGGCGAGCGAGACGTCGGAGCTTCTCCACGCCCTCGCCGACGACGTCGGTGACGACGTCGCGACCGAGCTCCACCGCGTCACGGGCGGGTGGCCGGCGGCGGTCCGACTTGCGATCGAGACGTTGCGAGGCGTGAGCTCGGACGACCGCCACGCGGCACTCGAGCGCATGCGCCGGCCGGGTGGCACGCTGCTCGCGTACCTCGCCGCCGAGGTGTTCTCCCACGAGCCGCCGGAGGTGGAGGCGCTCGTCGAGCGGGTCGCCCCACTCGAGCGCTTCACCGCGGAGCTCTGCGGGGCGCTCGGCATCCTTGGCGCAGAGACAATCCTGCCGGCCCTCGCCCGGCGCGGCCTCGTGACCGAGCTCCAGGGGCACTCTCCCGGCTGGTACTCGCTCGGTACGCCCGTTCGCGAGTACGCGCTCGCGCGCCCTTCGAGCGAGCGTGACGCCCGAGAGGTCCGAACGACCGCCTCCCGCTGGTTCGTCGAGCACCACGAGCCCGAGGAGGCGCTTCGCTGCCTGTCTCCCCGCGTCGACAGCGCCGAGGTGGCCGGGCTGCTCGAACGCGAGGGAAGCACGCTGCTGGCACATGGCGCCGTGGACGCGGTGCTGGAGGCGCTCCGGGCGCTGCCCCGCGAACGCCGTTCGCCGACAATCGAGCTCCTGGCGGGTGAGGCGCTCCAGATCCGGGGCGACTGGGACGAGGCCCTCCGCTCTTTCGAGCGCGCGGCCGACGGGGCCGAGGTGCTTCCCGCGGGCCTCGCGTGGCGCACGGGGCTCCTGCTGCACATGGGTGGGCGGCTCGACGAAGCCCTCGCGATCTACGACCGCGCCGACGAGACGGGCGAGCCCCGGGACGTCGCCCTCCTCCTTGCCTGGCGGGCGTCGGCGCACTGGCTGCATGCCGACGCGGAGGCGTGTCGTGCCGACGCCAAGCGCGCGTTCGCCGTCGCCTCCGCGGCAAACGATCCGCAGGCGCTCGCCGCCGCCCACACCGTCCTGGCGATGCTCGCCGCGCTGGAGGGCGACCGCGGCGCGAACGACGCCCACTACCTCAGGGCGCTCGACTATGCCCAGCAGGCAGGCGACGTGCTCCAGCTGATTCGCGTCCGGACGAACCGCGGCTCCCGCCACGTGGAGGAGAGCTCCTACGAGGAGGCGATCGCCGAGCTCGATCTCGCCTTGCGACTCGCCGACCTCGCGGGCTTTGCAGCCTTCCGGGCGCTGGCGCTCGCGAACCGCGGCGACGCGTTGGCCAGGCTCGGCAGGTTCGAGGAGGCGATCGCCGACCTGGAGGCCTCACGGGAGCTCTACCAGCGACTCGGCTCGCGGATGGTCGCTTACGCCCTCGACAAGCTGGGCGAGGTCTACCGCGCGCGCGGGGACTGGGCGCTCGCGCGGGCCGCGTTCGAGGAAGGGCCTGGCCCAGTCCGAGGCATCCGGCGACGTCCAGGGCCTCGTTCCCTCGCTGATCGGGCTGGCCCGGGTGCTCGCATTCGAGGACCCGGACGCAGCGGAGCGACTCGTCGAGCGGGCGCTCGCGGTCGGGCCGGGGATGAACCACGCCGAGGCGCTGCTCGCCGCCGGGTGGGTCGCGCTCGCACGGGGTGACCGCGAGCAGGCCGCCCGCCACGGCGCGGATGCGGCGACGGATGCCGGGATCCGTCGTGATCGCGCGACGCTCGCAGAATCGCTGGAGCTGCGGGCGCTTGCGAGCCGGGACCCGGCCCGCGAGACGGCCCGCCTCGCCGAGGCGGCGTCGATCTGGGAAGAGCTTCGCAACCCTGCCGCGAAGAAGCGAGCCGAGCTCGAGTCGGCGCGCGTCCGGGGAGACGGGGACGCGATCCGCGAGGCAGAGGAGGCGCTCGCAGCCCTCGGAGCGCGAGGGTACGCCACGCCTCTCGTGCCGGCCATCCCGAGCACGGCCGCGGGGCCCCCCCTTGCGATTCAGTCCCTGGGTCGGTTTCGCGTCCTGCGGGACGGGGAGCCCGTCCCCGTCGGCGCGTGGCAGTCGCGGAAGGCTCGCGACCTCCTCAAGATCCTGGTCGCCCGCCGCGGCCGCCCGACCCCTCGAGACGTCCTGATGGAGGCGCTCTGGCCGGAGCAGAGCCCTGGACCGCTCGGGAACCGGCTCTCCGTCCTCCTCAGCACGGTGCGAGCAGTCCTCGACCCGGAGAAGCGGTTCGGGCAGGATCACTTCGTCGTCGCGGACAAGAGCTCCGTCTGGCTCCAGTCACAGAACCTCGGGATCGACGTGGAGGAGTTCCTGGGGCTCGCACACACCGCCCTCGAGCTGTACCGGGCGGAGAGCCCGCGCGCGCGTGCCCGACTCGCGGCGGCCGAGACCGCGTACGCCGGCGATTTCCTCGAAGAGGACGCCTACGAGGACTGGGCGATCGCTCTCCGCGAGGAGGTGCGAACGACGTACACGGAGGTCGTTCGCGCGCTGGCGGACGATGCCGCGAACCGTGCGGACGCGGACGCGGCGACGCGGTACTTCCTGCGCGTCCTCGAGCGCGACCCGTACGACGAACCGGCCCATCTCGGGCTGGTCGCGGTTCTCGAGGCGGCCGGACGCCACGGTGAGGCGCGGCGGTGCTTCCGGGCCTACTCCGCGCGCATGGACGAGATCGGCGTCGAATCGGCGCCGTTTCCCTCGGTCTAAGGCGACCCTAAGCCGACCTGAAGGTCGCCGGTGCAGGATGCCGGGCATGCACCGTGACGAGGCCACTCCGACGACAGTCGCCGATGCGTCCCCTGGCGGGTCGCTCACGCACACGTTCGTCGTCCGCCTCTGGGAACCGCCCGAGCCGGCGTGGGGCACGGCGACGGGCGTCCGCGGTGTCGTCGAGCACATCCAGAGCGGGGAATCCGTTGCGTTCGGGAACGCGGAGGCTCTGCTCGGGTTCCTGCAGGGGACAGGACGGACGGGGGGAGGCTCGACGGGGGGAGCGTCGTGAGGCGACCGGGGGCCCTGGCGGAGGGCTCCGGTCGCTCTCGCGATCGCCTACTCGCTCAGGGCCGCTTCGACCGCGGTTCCTCGATCGTCGGCAGGGCGTCGAGGTCGCGTTGCACGCTCTCGACGAAATCATCGTCGTCGGGCGTGACGACGCGCAGCTTCGCCTTGCGCTTCTCGCGCTCGCGTCGCCGGCGCGCATCGGCGCCGACGAGCTCCGACACCCTCGGCCACTCTGCCGCGACGACCACGAGGACGCCGAGAGCGAGCAGGACGATCCACGGCCAGCTCACCCTCGTGATTCTAGAGGCTCGATGTCGCTCACGGGCGCCCTCTGGAGAACCGGACGACGCAGGGCGGCACGCGCCGCTTCGACACGCGGCCGGGCCTCGCACCCGTCGAGGTGATCGTTCACGAGCCCCATCGCCTGCATGAACGCGTACACCGTGGTGGGGCCGACGAACGTCCAGCCACGACGCTTGAGCTCTTTTGCGAGCGCCCGTGACGCCTCCGTCTGGGTCAGCTCGGCGAGGGCCTCCCTCGTCATCCGACGTGGCCGGTCTCCGCGAGCGGGCTCGAAGGCCCAGACGAATGCGGCGAGCGACCCCTCGTTCGCGACGAGCTCGAGCGCGCGCTGCGCATTCGAGATCGTCGAGGCGATCTTGCCTCGATGGCGGACGATCGACGCGTCGCTCAGCAGCCGCTCGACATCGCGCGCGCCGAAGCGAGCAACCCGCCGGAAGTCGAAGCCTGCGAAGGCCCGCCGGAACGCCTCGCGCTTGCGGAGGATCGTCAGCCAGGAGAGCCCCGACTGGAACCCCTCGAGCGCGAGCTTCTCGAAGAGCCTGATGTCGTCCGTGACCGGCATGCCCCACTCGTCGTCGTGGTAGGCGCGATACGCCGGATCGCTGCCGGCACCCCACCAGCAGCGGGTGACACCGTCCTCGTTGCGAACGAGCCCGTCGGCCGTGGTCACCGACGAACGATCTCCATCGGCAGCTCGGCGAGCGGCACTCCGCCGTCGGCCGTGACGAGCCACGTGTCCTGCATGTAGAGGCAGTCTTCACCGTTCGCCGCGATCGCGTGCGGGTGCATCGAGAGCACCATGTTCGCCTCGAGCTCCGTCTCGACACCCTCCCCCACCTTCGGGAACTCGATCATCGTCATGCCGATCGAATGGCCCGTCACGTGGCCGAGGTGGTAGCCCCGGTCGTGGAACCCCTTCGAGACGGCCGTGTGGACGTCGTGACACGACGCGCCGGCGCGCATCACCGTCCGGGCGGCGTCGAAGTACTCGACGTACGCCTCCTCCATCGCGCGCGTGTCGGCGGAGAGCTCCGTCCCGGCCGCGGCAACCGCGCGCGACACCTCCACCCAGTGCATCCCCGGCCCCGCGACCTCGAGCGACGGCAGCACGAAGTCGCCGAGCACCTCCTCCTTCCGCGCGATCTTGAACTCGGGCAGCGCGATCCCCGACCTGCCGGGCGCGGTCAACACCATGTTCATCGTCAGGCGTCCGCATCCCTCGGCGATGAAGTACTCCTCGGCGACGGCCATCACCTCGGCGGCGGTGCGGCCGGGCGCGTATGCCTCGGCCCAGATCTCGAGGCCGCGGCGGTTGATCCGGACCGAGTCGCGCACGCTCTCCAGCTCCGCCTCGCTCTTCACCGCCCGCGCGTGGTCGAACTCGACGTCGAAGGGCACGATCTCGAGGCCGTCGAGCGGGCGGTAGTCGCGCACGGTCATCACGTAATCGAGGCCGTAGACCCCGATGCGACGCCAGTCCGCGCCCTTCGCATGGTCGGCGATCGCCGCGCCGGGATGTGGATCGAAGCGCTGCTCGAGCCGGGCCGTCGCATGCTCGCCGACGTACCGGGCCTCCGTGGGGAACACGATGAACGGCTCGCCGTCGGCGGGGACGACCACGTAGGCGTACCGGTGGACGATCTGGAAGCCCGTCAGGTAGGTAACCGCTCCCTCGAAGCCGGAGTACTCGCTGCCCGACACGACGAGCGCGTCGAGGTCGTGTGCGGCCATCGCCTCGCGCACGTTGGCGTACCGGCGCTCGAGCTCTGTTCCTAGGCCTGCGGTTGCTGCCATGAAGCTTCAACCCCCTTGATGAGTGCGGTGACGGAGTCGTGGAGCGGCGTCGGCACATCGAGCTCTCGCCCGAAGCGCGCGATGCCGCCGTTCAGGTAGTCGATCTCGGTCGCGCGGCGTGCCTCGACGTCCTGCAGCATCGAGGCCTTGTGGCCGTACGCGACGTCGCGTCGGGCGGCGTGGTCGATCAGCTCCTCCGGGTCGGCGTCGAGGACGATCCCCTGCGCGCCCGCGACCGCCTTGCCCTCGTCGACGAGGCCCGACACGAGTGCGCGGAGGTCGGGCCGCTCACAGACCCGGCCGTGCGTCAGGCCGGTGAGCGCGCCGATCGGGTTCGTCGAGGCGTTGAAGATGACCTTGCGCCACTGGCCGGGCCGGGCGTCGGCGACCGCGGAGGCCGGCATCCCCGCCCGCGTGCAGGCGTCCGCGAGCGGCTCGATCGCCTCGACGCCGAGCGGCCGCGGCTCGAAGGGGCCGAAGGTCGTGTCGCCCTTGACGTCCCACTGGACGACTCCGGGCTCGAGCAGCTTGCCGGCCGGGAACGTCGTCCCGCGGATGACCCGCTCCACGTGGGCCGCGAGCGTCTCCTCGTTCCCGACGCCGTTCATCACCGAGGCCACCGCGCCGCGTTCGAACGCGTGCGCCGTCGCCTCGATCGCCGCGGCCGCGTGCATCGCCTTGGTCGCGACGATGCCGAACTCGCAGGCCGGCAGCTCGCCGGGATCGGAGGTCGCCCGTGGCCGGCCGACGACCTCCCCCGCGCCGGTGAGTTGCAAACCGTTCTTCTTGATAGCATCGACATGCGATTCGTTCAGGTCGAATGCCCAGACCTCGACGTCGTCCAACGTCGCGAGGTTCGCGGCGAAGAGCGATCCGACTGCACCGCAACCCACGACACAGATCCTCATGTCCCTCCTTCCTCGACGACAGGCGGACGGCCGAGACGCCCCGGCGCGAGCTCCTTCCCGCCCGTGAGACCGGACGGCCGGACGATCAGCACGAGCGCCATCAGCGCGCCGACGACGACGATCCTGCTCCCCGAGGGGAGGTCGATCCCGACGGCCCCGTTCTCGGCCTCGGCAAGGAGCGAGTCGAGCCCCGAGACCGCGAGCGCGCCGACGACGGCGCCCCAGAGGCTCGTCATGCCTCCGATGACGAGCATCGCGAGCGTGATGAACGTGAGGTCGAGGTAAACGCCGTCGACGTTGATCGGCAGGTAGTGGACGTAGAGCCCGCCGGCGAACCCGGCGAGCGCTCCTGAGAGCGCGAAGGCGATCAGGCGCTGCCGGTACACCGAGATGCCGACCGCACGGGCGGCCGGTGCGTCCTCCCGGGCGGCCCGGAGCTGGCGCCCGAACCGGCTCACCTGGTACCCGAACGCCACCACGATCGCGACGATCGCGCAGATCGCCGCCTGCTGCATGTCGGTCGTCTCGGGCACGGACGAGAAGACGTTGAGCCCCGGACCGATCTTCTCGTAGTAGCGCAGCAGGTTGTTCGTGATCTCGAGCACCGCGAACGTCGCGATGCCCGCGGCGAGGCCGGAGAGGCGCATCAGCGGGAGGCCGGCCAGCAGCGCGAAGACCCCTCCCACCAGTGCGGCGAGCAGCAGCGACGGCACGTTCCCGACGGTCGTGTCGCCGAGGAAGCCGAAGAGCGAGGGCATCGTCGCGGGCTTCTCCTCGACCGGCACCGAGAGAACGCCTGCCGTCCAGGCCCCGACGGCGACGAAGGCGATGTGCCCGAACGAGAGCACGCCGGAATTCCCGACGAAGACGTAGAGAGCCACCACGATCGCGACCGCGACCAGGGCGTTGATGAAGTAGATCTCCGTCGAGCGCTCGAAGAGGCTCCCCACGACGCCCGTCAGCGCGACGAGCAGAACCGGCGCGAGCACGGGCAGCGAGGTCCGCAGCTGCCTCACAGCCGCTCCACCGGCTGTCCGCCGCGCGTGAAGAGCCCACCGGGCCGCACGAGCAGGGTCAGGATCACGAGCCCGAAGAGGAACGTCGGCAGGTACTGGCTCTGTGCCGTCGGCAGCGCGCCGCCGAGCAGCCCGGACGCGTAGCCGATCGCGAAGCCGCCGAGCGTCGCCGACAGGAGCCGGTTCATCCCCCCCACCACGACGCCGGCGAGGACGACGATCGTCTCGCGGAGCGCGAAGGTCGAGGTGACGAGGGGCTGCTGGACGGTGAGCATCACCGCGACGATCGCGGCGAGCAGGCCGGAGATGAGCACCGCAGAGCCGATCACGCGATTGGCGCGGACGCCGAGGAGGCGCGCCGTCTGGAAGTCCAGTGCGGCCGCCCGCATCTGGAGCCCGACCCTCGTCCGGCCGAGGAAGAGCACGAGCGCGACGAGGCACGCGACGGCCGTGACGATGGCGACGACGGTGATCTTTCGAACGTCCGTGCCGAGGATCGTCCACGGCCGGTTGAGCTGTGCGAGGGACGCTGCGGGCTCGCCGAGCGTGTCGTCCGTCTGGTCGATCAGGAGCGCGATCGCCTGGAGGAGGAACGCGACGGCGAAGGTGGCGACGAGCATCGTCGCTGCGGACTGCGTGCGGAGCGGCCGGAAGACGACGAGATCCATCGCGAGCGACAGCGCGATCACGACGGCGAAGCACAGCGCGATCCCGACCCCGACCGGCCAGTCGCGATCGGACGCGAACGCGAGCGCGAACGCGCCTGCCATCACGAGCTGGCCGTACGCGAAGTTGACGAGCCTGAGCACTCCGAACACGAGGCCGATCCCGACCGCCATCAACGCGTAGACCGCGCCGATCCCGATCGCGTCGACCTGGACCTGCGGCTCGACGGCCGCCCGCAGGAACTCCGAGAGGCCGCTCGCGAGCACGTCGGTCATGAGAGGTAGGCGTGGATCATCCGCTCGGTGTCGCCCGCGTCCTCGGGAGCCATCGTGAGGCGGATCTCGCCGTTCGCGAGGACGAGCGAGCGGTCCGCGAGCGCGACCGTCCGCTGCGCGCGCTGCTCCACGAGCAGCACGGCGATCCCCCGGTCACGGATCGCGGTCAGCGCCTCGAAGACGGCGTCGGTGACCGTCGGCGAGAGCCCGAGCGACGGCTCGTCGAGCAGGAGGACGTCGGGAGCCGCGACGAGCGCCCGCGCGATCGCGAGCTGCTGCTGCTGGCCGCCGGAGAGCGCGCCCGCATGACGATCTCGCGCCTCGCCGAGGACGGGGAACATCTCGACGACGCGGTCGAGGTCGTCGTCGACCCCGTCGTGCGAGCGGCGCGCGGCGAGGCCGAGCCTGAGGTTCTCCGCGACCGTGAGCTCGCCGAAGATCCGGCGCCCCTCGGGCACGAGCGCGATCCCGCTGCGCGCGACGACCTCGGGCGGTCGACCGCGGAGCGACCGGCCGTCGAGGCGGACGTCGCCTCCCGACGGGCGGACGAGGCCCATGATCGCGTGGAGCGTCGAGGACTTCCCGGCGCCGTTCGGGCCGATCAGGCCGACGATCTCCCCGGGCGCGACCGTCAGCGAGAGCCCGCGGACGGCGACGACCGGGCCGTACCGAACCTCGAGGTCGGAGACCGCCAGCGTCACGAGGGACCTTCCTGCACCGGGCTCTCGCCGAGATAGGCCGCCGCGACATCGAGGTTCGCGCGGATCTCGCCGGGGGCTCCCTCGGCGAGCGTGCGCCCCTGGTCGAGGACGTGGATCCGGTCGCAGACACCCATGATGAGGGCCATGTTGTGGTCGATGAGCAGCACCCCGGCTCCGTGGTCGTCCCGTACCGAGCGCACCACGGCGGCGAACTCCGGCACCTCGGCCTCGGGAAGCCCCGCCGCGGGCTCGTCCATGAGGACGTAGCGGGGCTCGGTCGCCAGCGCGCGCGCGACGCCGAGCCGGCGCTCGTCGCCGTGCGCGAGGGCGCCTGCCGGCGCTGCGGCGTAGCGATCGAGCCCGAGCAGCCCCAGGAGCTCTGCGGTCGTCCGGCGCGCCTTCGCAGGCGAGGCGCCCGTCCCGAGCGCCGAGACCTCGACGTTCTCCCTGACCGTGAGCGACCGGAAGGAGTGGCTGTGCTGAAAGGTGCGGGTGAGGCCGTGCCGCCCGCGGCGGCTGGCGCTCCACCTGGTGATCTCGCGATCCTCCAGCTCGACGGAACCCGATGTCGGCAGGTCGAAGCCTGTGAGGAGGTTGACGAGCGTCGACTTGCCGGCGCCGTTCGGCCCGATCAGGCCGACGACCTCGTGCCGGTGCACCTCGAGCGACACGCCCTGCACGGCGTGGACGCCGTCGAACGAGCGCGAAAGACCGGCGGCCCGGAGAGCTCCTCCGGGCCGCCGATCGTCCCGCGGTGGTGCCTCGGCTCCGATCGAAGGGTCCTAGATCTTCGGGACGACCTTCGCGACGACGGTGCCGACCCGCTTGCCCTTGTTGCTCTGGATCTGGATCACGCGGTACTGCCGGCCGAACACCGAGTGGAACGCCGGCGAGAAGCTGACGAGCCCGGAGAGGGTCGGGACCTTCCGGAACCTCTCCATCGCGGCCGCGAGCACCACGCCTCGCGTCGAGCCCGCCCGAGCGCTTGATCGCCGTCGCCACGCCGTCGATCGCCGCCGAGCCGGTCACGAACCCGCCGGTACCGGCCTTCAGCGCCTTCGCGAGCGCGTTGACCGCCTTCACGGGGTCGTCCCCGAAGATCGACGCATAGGTCACGAAGTAGTAGTTCGAGACCTGCGGCTCCTTCGTCACCCAGTAGACGCCGTCACCGGCCCACGAGTTCAACACCGGGGTGTCGTTCCCGAGGGTGCGGAGGCCGGAGATCATCTGGGGCAGCGCCCCGAACGCCCCGGCGGTCGACGTCACGATGACGTCCGCCTGCTGCCCGTTCAGCCGCGTGACCGCGTTCGTGATGTTGGTCGAGCCCAGCGACTGGTAGCTCTCCTCGGCGACGACCTTGCCGCCGAGCTGCGTGAACCGGGCCTTGAACGCCTTCACGACGTCCTTGAAGTAGACGATCACCGTGTCGGTCGCGAGGCTGGCGGACCGCCAGCCCTTGCTCCAGGCGAACTCGGCCATCGCCGAGCCCTCGTCCTGCGCGACGTTGCCGAACGAGAAGGCGAGCCTCCCCTTCGCACCGAAGCGCTTCGGCCCCATCTGGTCGGTGCCGATGCACGGCGCGACCGCCAGGACGCCGCGGTTGATGGCCTCCTGCACGACGGGTGCCGCGAAATCGACGTCGCACGTCGTGAAGATCACGTCCGCCCCCCGCGAGAGCAGCCGTGCCGCGCACGCGCGGGCGATCGCCGGCTTGTTGCCCTGCGTGTCGCACGTCGCGATCTGGAGCTTCCTGCGGCCGACGCCGCCCCGCGCGTTCAGCTGCTTGACCCGGATCTGGGCCGCGGCGAGCGCCGGCCCGTCGAACGGGGCCATGGCTCCGTTGCCGTCGAATGCCCAGCCGATCACGATCGGGTCGGCCTGGGCGGCCGGTGCCGACGCGGCCGTGAACGCCGCACCGGCCGTGAGCGCCGCGAATGCTGCCGCGATCGCTCCGAGTCTCCTCCTTGACATCACGCCTCCTGCGCTTGACGGGTGGACACCGCTGTCCATGATTCCTCCTTCGCCTTGACGAGGCGATACAGCGCCGTGTGCAACGGTGCCGCGACCCCATGCCGCTCCGCCTCGCGGACGAGGGAGCCGGTGATCAGCTCGATCTCCGTCCCTCTCCTTGCTTCGACGTCCTCCAGCATCGATGGATAGTGCGCCGACCCTCGCCGGGTCGCGAGGACGTTCATCTCCCACGGGTCCTCGTGGAGCTCGACGCCCGCGGCGGCGGCGACGGCCTTGCCCTCGTCGACGAGGTCGTGGACGAGGTGACCGAGATCGCTCGGCTCCGTCTCGGCCGCAAAGTGCGCGTCGTGAGGAAGACCGGTCAAGGCGGCTACCGAGTTGACGGTCGCGTTGAAGATCAGCTTCGACCACTGTGCGGGCCGCAGGTCGGGAAGGACCTCGACCTCGAGGCCGGCGCGCCGGACGAGCTCGCCGATCTCCTCGACGCGCTCGAGCGGCGTCTTCTCGTACGGCCCGATCCACGTCGCCGTGTCGAGGATGTACTCGACCTCGGTGTCGGAGTGCTTCGTCCCCGACATGAAGGTCACGCCCGAGACGAGCGGCCAGTCGCCGTGGCTCCGAACGACCTCCTCGGCGCCGAGCCCGTTGAGCGTCGTCATGAGCGTCGCGTCCGGAAACCGGCCCTCGAGCGACGCAGCCGCGGCCTCGAGGCCGTTCGCCTTCGTGGCGATGATCCCCAGCTCGAACGGCTCGAGCTCCTGCGGGTCGGGCGCCGCGGTGACGCGCGCATGGAGGTCGCTGCGGCCGGTGACCTTGAGGCCGTCCCGGTTCAGCGCGTCGGCATGCTCGCGACGCCTGGTGAGCACCGACACGTCGGCGACCTGCGCGAGGTGCCCCGCGAAGAGGCTCCCGATCACGCCCGCACCGATCACGCAGACACGCTCGATCACGCCGCCTCGGCCCTCGAGGCACGCCCGCTCGGTGGCATGTCACGCATCGGCGCGAGTATCCAGGCTGCTGACATGACAGTCAATCCGGACGAGCCTCAGGCCGTGACCGCGGTGCACTCGATCTCGATCAGGCAGCCGGGCACGGCGAGCCCCGTGATCCCAACGATCGTCTGGGCCGGGTGGTCGGCGCCGCCCGTCACCTCGTCGATGGCGCGCGTGATCACCTCGTACTCGGTCGGGTGGAGCGTGTAGATCGTGCGGCGCACGACGTCGTCCCAGCCGACGCCGGCCGCCTGCATCGCGACCTCGACGTTGCGCATCGCCTTCACGGTCTGGCCGTGCAGGTCGTCGGCGGCGAGCGAGAAGTCCGCCTCGAGACCGAGCTGCCCCGCGAAGTGGACCACACGCGTTCCCTCGGCGATCGCGACGTGACTGAAGCCGGGTGCCGGATGCAGCTCCTGCGGGTTGACGAGCTCACGTGCCATCGGTTCCTCCTGTGGTACGCCGCACGAGCCTGCGCAGCTCGGCGTCGGTGACGAGACGCTGCTTCTGCGTCCCCAGCTTCTTCACCGCTGCGAGGAGCTCGGCGTGCCGGTCGGCCGGGACCTCGAGACCGAGCCGCTCGAGCGCGATCCGGATCGAGTCGATCCCGCTCTTCTTCCCCAGCACTATCCGGCGCTCGGCTCCCACGAGCTCCGATGAGTACGGCTCGATCGCCGGCGGATCGTGGAACTGCGCGGCGACCGCGCCGGACTCGCGGGTGAAGAGCGCTTCGCCGGTGACCGCCTTCCAGGGTGGAAGCGGCGTGTCGGAGCGCTCGGCGACCAGTCTCGACAGGGAGCGCGCCTGCGTGAGGTCGAGCCGCGTCGGGATCCCGTAGAGCGCCTCCAACGCGAGTGCGACCTCGACGAGGTCGGCGTTCCCCGCCCGCTCACCCATCCCGTTCACGGTGCCCTGCACCCAGGTCGCGCCGGCCTGCACGGCCGCGATCGCAGCCGCGGTGCCGAGCCCGAAGTCGTCGTGCCCGTGCCAGTGCACGGGGACGTCGAGACGCTCGAGTGAGCGCGAGACGAGGAGCGCGGCGGCCTCCGGGGTCGCGATGCCGAGCGTGTCGACGACGACGATCTCGGTCGCGCCCGCCTCCACCGCTGCCGCGTAGGCGCGATCGAAGAACTCGAGGTCGGCCCGCGACGAGTCGACGCCGAAGAAGGCGACGCGGATCCCGTTGCCCGTCGCGAAGGCGACGGCGCTCCGGATGCGCTCGAGCATCGTCTCGCGCGAGACGCCGAGCGCGTCGAGCTTCCCGTCGGAGATCGGGCTCTCGATCACCGAGGCGCCGACGCCGAGCTCGACCAGGGCGTCCACGTCCGCCTGGACGGCGCGCGAGAAGCCCCACACCTCGGCGCGGAGCCCGGCGGCGGCGATCAGCTGGACGGCGCGGAAGTCGTCCTCGGAGACCCGCGGGAAGCCCGCCTCGATGCGATCGACGCCAGCCGCGTCGAGCGCCTGCGCGATCTCGAGCTTCTCCTCGGGCGTGAGGACGACGCCGATCGTCTGCTCGCCGTCCCGGAGGGTCGTGTCGTAGAGCCCGACGGTCACGTGCGGCTGCGGCTCGAGCGCCTGCCGGTTGATCTCCCCCGTCCAGAGCTTCGCCCGATCGATCACTGGGTCAGCCTCCCGCTTCGGTGATCGGTCGAGCCGCCGGACCCTTCGCCGCCGCGTGGACAGCGTTTGTGACTGATCGTCACAAGCGCTCTCCACGGACCGCGGAGGGTGCTTGTGACCGATCGTCGCACAGCACGCTCAGCCACCCGCCCGCACGATGCCGTCGGGGAACGGGCTCAGCTTCTCCGGCGCGTCGTCCGTGACGAGCCAGTTGTCCTCGACCCGGAGCCCGCCGCCGCGCTCCCAGTAGGCCCCGGGCTCGATCGCGAGCACCATGCCGGCCCGCACCTCGCCGCCGCCGGCCTGGTGCGCATAGGGAGGCTCGTGGGCCCGCGCACCGACCCCGTGGCAGATCGGGTGCGACGGCTGGCCGCCGTAGCCGATGCGCGCCATCCCCTCGCGCACCCGGCGGTCGAGCTCGGCGAGGCTCGCGCCGGGGCGGCAGAAGGCGACCGCGTCCTCGTAGACCTCCGTCAGCCCCGCCTCGAGCTCGGCGTACGCGGCGGACAGCTCGCCGACGACGACGTTCTTCGTGTGGTCGCACCAGTAGCCGTCCGCGCACACCCAGATCTCGAAGAGCGTCGGCTCGCCCTCGAGGACGGGACGGTTGCTCGTCGCCGTGAAGGTCCGGATCCCGGGTCCCGACCAGACGAGCGAGAACCCGAGGGCGAGGTCGACCGTGCCTCCCCAGCCCGTGCCCTCGCCGTGGACGAAGCCGAGCCACTCCGCCGCGATCTGCGCCTCGGTCGTCCCCGGGCGGATCACGCCGCGGACGTGATCCATCGCGGCGGCGGCGATCTCGTTCGCGAGCCGCATCCGCTCGAGCTCCTGGGCCGTCTTCAGCGCCCGGGCCTCGGCGAGGAGCGGCGTGGCGTCGACCGCGTCGGGAAAGGCGTCGAACCAGCCCTTGGTGTAGGTGGTCGGCTCCCCGACCATCCTGTCGGCGGCCTGTGTCCCGAGCGAGAGCTCGAGCCCCACGACGCCGTGCTCCCGCGCGAGACCGGCGACGAGCTCGAGCGTCCGCACCGCGGGAGGGCGTGGATCGCCGGCATCGTAGCCCGCGACGAGCCGCACGTCGGACGTCCACGCGGTCAGCGCCGCGTCCTCGGCCGACGCCTCCAGGCAGGCCAGCGTCGGCTCGCCCTCGCGCGGGAAGACGACCGCGTCCCAGCCCTTCATGCCCCAGAAGCCGGTCAGGTAGAGAACGTTGTCGGGCGCCCGCGCGACGATCGCGTCGATCCCCTGCGCCGCCATGAGCGCCCGGACCCGGTCGAGCTTGGCGTCGTCACGCGGCCAGGGCACCCAGCGATCCTACTAGTGACATGTCAGAGGCGGCTCAGGCGCCCTCGATCCCGACGTAGTTCTCCGCGAGCGAGGTCGCCGCCGCTCGAGAGGTCCGCAGGTACCGCAGCTGCGACTGCTGGAGCCGCAGCGTGAAGTCGTCGTCCTCGGGCGCGCGGTGCAGCATCGTCGTCATCCACCAGGAGAAGTGCTCGGCGCGCCAGACGCGACGCAGGCACGTCTCGGAGTAGCCGTCGAGGCGTGCCCGGTCGCCGGTCCGGGACCACTCGGCGAGAGCCCCGGCAAGCACCTGCACGTCACGAACCGCGAGGTTGAGGCCCTTCGCGCCCGTCGGCGGGACGATGTGCGCGGCGTCCCCCGCGAGGAACAGGCGCCCCCACTGCATCGGCTCGACGACGAAGCTCCGCATCGGAGTGACGCCCTTCTCCACGATCGGCCCCTCGTGGAGCGTCCAGCCGTCGACGCCGAGCCGGGCCTGCAGCTCCTCCCAGATCCGCTCGTCGGGCCATCGGTCGAGGTCCTCGTCGGGCGCGCACTGGAGGTAGAGCCGGGAGAGCTCGGGCGAGCGCATGCTGAGGAGCGCGAACCCGCCCTCGTTGTGTGCGTAGACCAGCTCGTCGCTCGACGGCGCGACGGACGCGAGGATCCCGAGCCAGCCGTACGGGTACTCCCGCGAGAACTCCCGCAGGACGCCCGCCGGGATGCTCTGGCGAGAGACGCCGTGGAAGCCGTCGCAACCCGCGACGACGTCGCACTCGAGCTCGAAGGCCGCGTCCTCGTGTGTGTACCGAATGCGCGGCCGGTCGCCGTCGAGGTCATGGAGCGAGACGTCGGCGACCTCGAAGTGCAGCGGCCGCCCGCTCGCGAGCCGCGCCTCGATGAGGTCCTTGACGATCTCGGTCTGCCCGTAGACGACGATCGTCTTCCCCGTCAGGTCGTCGAACGCGATCCGGTGCCGCTCGCGCTCGGACTGGAGCTCGACGCCGGTGTGGACGAGACCCTCGCGGCGCAGTCGCTCGCCGACGCCCGCCTCGGCGAAGAGCTCGGCGACGTCGTGCTCGAGGACACCGGCCCGCATGCGCGCCTCGACGTACTTCTGGCTGCGGCTCTCGAGGACGACCGACTCGATTCCCTCGAGATGCAGCAGCTGAGCGAGCGTCAGGCCCGCAGGCCCGGCACCGATGATCCCGACCTGGGTGCGGGTCACGGGCGACCGACGGCGCTCACGCGAGGCCGTCCTCCTCGAGCACCCGGCTCGCGATCGCGAACGCTCCGTTGGCGGCCGGGACACCGCAGTACACGGCCGTCTGGAGGAGCACCTCCTTGATCTCGTCGGGTGTCACCCCGTTGCGGATCGCGGCCCGCACGTGCATCGCCAGCTCGTGCTCGCGGCCGAGGGCGACGAGCGCCGTGAGCGTGATGCAGCTCCGCGTGCGGCGATCGAGACCCGGGCGTGCCCAGATCTCGCCCCACGCGTAGCGGGTGATCAGCTGCTGGAACTCCTCGGTGAACGACGTCGTTCCCGCGATCGCGGCATCGACGTGCGCGTCGCCGAGGACCTCGCGCCGCACCTTCATGCCGTCGTCGAACGGGTCACCCATCGCCCATCACCGTCTCACGGTCGGCCTCGTATCGCTCCAGCGCGCGATCGACGAGGGCACCGGCAGAGCCCATGTACGTCGTGGGGTCGAGTGCGGCGGCGAGCTCGTCGGGTGTCAGCCCGCTGCCGAGAGCCTCGAGCTCGGCTGCGAGTGGGCGTCCGTAGTCGTCCGCCCGCCGCGCGGCGTCGCCGACGAGCGTCCGGGCGCGGCTCCGGCCGAGTCGCTCGGTGAGAAGCAGCGCGACCCGCTCCGCGACGACGCCGCCTCCGGTGAGGCCGAGGTTCGCCCGCATCCGCTCGGAATCGACCTCGAGCCCTTCGAGCGTGCCCGCGAGGGCGGCCGCGGCGCCTCCCGTCGTCGCGAGCGCCCCGGAAAGGGCCTCCCACTCCGCCTGCCAGGCGCCTCCGCCCCGCTCGTGCTCGGAGTCGAGCGACGCACGCAGCACGGATGCATGACCACGGGTCAGCTCGGCGCAGGCGCGCGCCCACATGGCTCCCACGGGGTTCCGCTTCTGCGGCATCGCCGAGGAACCGCCTCCGTCGCCACCCTCCCGGACCTCCGCCACCTCGGTCTGCGCGAGAAGCTCGATGTCGAGCGCGACCTTGTCCAGCGTGCCTGCGGCGATCTCGAGCGCGGCGCCGAGCTCCGCGATCCGCACCCGGTTGGCGTGCCACGGGACGGTCGCCTCCGCGAGGTCGAGCTCCTGCGCGTAGAGCCTCGAGAGCTCGAGGCCGTGCTCGCCCAGCGCGGCCAGCGTGCCCGCCGCCCCGCCGAGCTGTGCCGCGAGCCCGTGCCGTCGCAGGTCCGCCAGCCGTGCGCCCGCGTCGAGCACGGCCACCAGCCAGCCGGCTGCCTTGAGCCCGAAGGTTGTCGGCACGGCGTGCTGCAGCAACGTCCGCCCCGCCACGGGCGTGTCGCGGTGGGCGCGCGCAAGCGCGGCGCACGAATCGGTGACCCGGAGCACGTCGCCGAGGACGAGCCCGAGCGCGCAACGTGCGACGAGCATCGCCGCGGTGTCCATCACGTCCTGGCTCGTCGCGCCGAGGTGCACCCACCTCGCGTCGTCCTCGCCCACCTTCGCGACGATCGCGCGCACGAGCGGCTCGGCGGGATTGCCCGACCCGCGCCCTGCTTCCAGCAGCGATTCCCAGTCGTACCCGTCGGCGGCGCACGCGGCCGCGATCGCGGCGGCGGACTCGAAGGGGACGACACCTGCACGCTCGCCCGCGTGCACGAGCGCGCGCTCCGCCTCCAGCATCGCCTCGAGCCAGGCCCGCCCGGACACGGCCTCGCCGAGGGCGGGCGGGACGAGCATACGGCCGAACGGTGTCACACCGCGAAGAATGTCGTGTGCTCCGGCCCCTGCAGGCGGATGTCGAACCGGACCCCGCCGTCCTCTGCGGTCGCGACGAGCGTCTCGCGCCGCTCCGGTGCGAGACGCGACAGCACGGGGTCGACGTCGTTCGCCTCTATCTCGTCGGGGAAGTAGAGCCGCGTAGCGACGCGCTTCAGGAGGCCGCGCGCGAACACCCCGACGACGATGTGTGGCGCCTGCAGCCCGCCGGCGGGCCACGGCACCGGCCCGGGCTTGACCGTCACGAACGCGAAGCGACCGTCGTCCTCGGTCCCCGAGCGCCCGAAGCCGAGGAAGCCCTCCTCGAGTGCCGCCTCGTCGCGGTCGTCCGCGCCGTGCCGGTAGCGACCCGCGGCGTTCGCCTGCCAGATCTCGATCATCCCGTCGGGGACGCCGTCACCGGAACCGTCGAGCAGCTGCCCGCGAACGTGGATCGCGCGAGGGTCGCCGGGGGCGACCAGCTCCGGCGTGACGAGATCGCGGAGAAGGCCGATCGAGAGGTACGGCCCGACGGTCTGCGACGGTGTGAGCCCGAGCCGGTCAGTCATCGTGCGGCTCCTCGGGCGGCGTCGCCTCCCGCCCTCCGACGACGATGTCCCAGCGGAAGCCGAGCGCGTGATCGGGCTCGGTCAGGTCGAGGTCGAAGCTGCTGACGAGCAGCTCGCGGGCCCGCTCGTCGCGGATCGAGTTGAAGATCGGGTCGAACGGGAAGAGCGGGTC
Source organism: uncultured Actinomycetes bacterium (assembly GCA_963734045.1). Taxonomy (GTDB): domain Bacteria; phylum Actinomycetota; class Thermoleophilia; order Gaiellales; family Gaiellaceae; genus Gaiella. The sequence goes on from CAVTFU010000010.1 coordinate 880,275, forward strand.
GTCCGGGAAGTACATCTGCGTCACGAGGCGCTCCGTGAACGCGCGCCCGAAGACCGAGAAGTGGATGTGCGCCGGCCGCCAGGCGTTCGGGTGGTTCTTCCAGGGGTAGATGCCCGGCTTGACGGTGACGAAGCGGTAGCGGCCCTCGTCGTCGGTCAGGCAGCGACCCGCCCCCGAGAAGCTCGGGTCGAGCGGCGCGTCGTGCGTGTCGACGTCGTGGCGGTACCGGCCGGCCGCGTTGGCCTGCCAGATCTCGACGAGTTGGCTCGCGAGCGGCCTACCGTCGCTCCCGAGCACGCGGCCCTCGACCACGATTCGCTGCCCCTGCGGCTCCCCGTCGTGCTGGCGGGTCAGGTCGGCATCGTCCGGAAGGACCGCCGACTCGCCGTAGGCGGGCCCGGTGAGCTCCGTCAGCGTCTCCGGGACGATCACGAGCGGCTCCTTCGGCGCTCGGAGCCGCGTGCCGACGTAGTCCGCATGGTCGAAGGGCGGATCGCAGTCGTGCCGGTCGAGGTCGACGAGCTCGGCGAAAGGCTCAACGGACACGGCTCTGCTCCAGGTCGACGACGAACTCCGCCTCGGTGACGGCGGCGACGTCGTCCACGGACGCGTCGCCGAGAAGCTCGGTGAGCCGCAGCTCGCCCTCGACGACGCGGAAGACCGAGAGCTCGGTGACGACGACGTCCGCCGCGCCCGAGGCCGTGAGCGGGTAGCGGCACTGAGCGACGACCTTCGGCAGTCCCCTGGAGGAGGTGGCCGTCATCGTCACGATCACCCGCTTGGCGCCCACGACGAGGTCCATCGCGCCCCCCACGCCCAGCACGTCCTTGCCCGGCACGGCCCAGTTGGCGATGTCGCCCCGCTGACTCACCTCGAGCGCTCCCAGGACGGCGACGTCGACATGGCCACCGCGGATCATCGCGAAGCTCGAGGCGCTGTCGAAGTAGGCCGCCCCCGGCAGGGCCGTGATCGGCTGCTTCGCGGCGTCGATGAGGTCCGGGTCGAGCTCGTCCCCGACGGGACGGGGCCCGACTCCGAGCAGGCCGTTCTCGGTGTGGAGGACGACCTCCGAGTCGCCCGCGAGGAAAGCCGGGATCAGGTTCGGGATGCCGATCCCGAGGTTGACGACCTCGCCGGGGCGGAGCTCGCGTGCGGCCCGCTCGGCGATCCGCGCCTTGACATCGCCGCTCACGCGCTCGCCACGAGATGGTCGACGTAGAGGTGCGGCGTGACGACCGCCTCGGGATCGAGCTCGCCGACCGGCACCACCTCGCCCGCCTCGGCGATCGTGACGACCGCCGCTGTCGCCATCAGCGGGTTGAAGTTCCGCGCGGTGCGCCGGTACCAGAGGTTGCCGAGCTCGTCGGCACGGGCGGCGTAGACGAGGGCGACGTCGGCGCGGATCGGCTCCTCGAGCACGTGGGGCACGCCGTCGAAGACGCGCTCCTCCTTCCCTTCGGCGAGGAGCGTGCCGGCCCCGACCGGAGTGAAGAACCCCGCGATCCCGGCGCCGCCGGCGCGGATCGCCTCGGCGAAGGTCCCCTGCGGCACGAGGGTCGCCTCGATCTCGCCCGCGTTGACGGCGGCGACGGCCTCCGGGTTCGACGTGAAGTAGGACGAGATCCCGCGCCGGATGCGGCCCTGCCGCAGGAGCTTCCCGAGCCCGCGGCCCGGCTCGCCGATGTTGTTCGAGACGACGGTCAGGTCAGTCGCATCCGAGTGCTCGACGAGCGCGTCGATCAGCGTCAGCGGCGCCCCGACCAGGCCGAAGCCGCCCACCATCACCGTGTCGCCCGTCTCGATGCGGGCGACCGCCTCCTGGGCCGAGATCAGCGTGCTCGCGGTCATGCGTCAGAACGGGAACGGATGGGGGCGCTCGACGGCCTGCCTCGTATCGGACGGCCCGCCCGCGGCCACCTCGGAGACCACGTCGCCCGTGAACGGATCGCGGCTCTCGAACGTCTCACCGCTTACGGCGTCGACGAACTCGCCCCCGACGAAGAGCCTCGTATCGATGCCGCTGGCCGTCTGCGTGCTCATCGGTAGGCGCTCCTTTCGTACTGCGGTGGGCCTGGGCGGTCAGCGCAGAGCCCCGGGTCGGGTGCGGGCCGCCGGCGCGCGCTCGGCGCTCCGGGCGAGCGTGCGGCTCCACGCCCGATTCGACGCTATGTGCAGCGGTGTCGACTTGTCAAGACACCGTTCTACTATGTAGAACACGAACATGACGACGGACAGCGCCGGTCGGACCGGCACGTCGCAATCCCTCGAGCGCGGCCTCGCGATCCTCTCGTCGTTCTCGTCGGGACGCCACCTGATCGGTGTCAGCGAGCTCTCGCGCGAGCTCGGCCTCACGAGGAGCACGACACACCGATATGTCGCCACCCTCGCCCGCCTCGGCTATCTCCAGCAGGACGCGGGCACCCGAAGGTACTCCCTCGGCCCGCGGGTCCTCGACCTCGGCTTCACCGCGATCAACTCGATGGAGCTTCGGCACGTGGCGGCGCCGTATCTCCAGCGGCTTTGCGACGAGACCGGCCACACGGTCAACATGGCGATCCTCGACGACGTCGACATCGTCTATGTCGAGCGCGTCCGCGCGTCCCGCCGCGGCCAGACCGAGATCGACCTGGACCTCCGCATCGGCTCCCGGCTGCCCGCCTACTGCACGTCGATGGGCAAGGTGCTGCTCGCGTTCCTGCCCGACGCCGAGCGGGACGACGTCCTCAGCCGCATCACCTTCGCCAGGCGGGGGCCGAACACGCTCACATCCAAAGCGGCCCTGCTCGCCGAGCTTCGGCACGTCCGCGCCACCGGCGTCGCGGTGAACAACGAGGAGCTTGCCTATGGCCTTCGCTCGGTCGCGGTGCCGGTAATCGCCCCGAGCGGCGAAGCGGTCGCCGCGGTCAACCTCGCCGCCCACCGGACGATGGCGTCGCTCGACGACCTCGTCGCACGGATCGGTCCGCTGATGCAGCGAACCGCCGCCGAGATCTCGGCCCAGCTCGGCTACCGCTCGCCCGGCCCCGGTTGATCGAGGGCGGCCTCACGACGACGGGGCGGGAGGAGCCGGTTGACCAGCCCGACGACCGCCGGGACGACGCCGCGCCTGAAGCCGAGGAAGATCGCGATCACGAAGACTCCGTAGAGGACCTCCCGTAGCTCGAGGCTCGTCGTCAGCCTCTCGTCGAGGATCGCGAACAGGCCGGCGCCGATGACCGGGCCGAGCAGCGTGCCGAGCCCGCCGAACGCCACGAGCACGAGGACGCGCACGTCGACGCGGTCGAAGCTGTAGGTCGTCGGGCTGATGAAGCCGGCGCTGTAGGCGAGGAGGGCGCCCGTCAGGCCGATCATCGCCGAGCCGGCCGTCGCCGCGTAGATCCGGTAGCGCGCGACGTCGACGCCGGCGAGCTCGGCAGCGACCTCGTCGTCGCGCAGGGCACGGAACGCCCACCCGACGTGCGAGAGCTGGAGCACCCGGAAGCAGATAAGGAAGGCGACGAGCAGGCCCGCGAAGAGGTAGTAGCCGCCGACACGATCGTCGGCGAGGTCGTCGGCGGCCGCCGTCACGACGAGCCCGGTCTCGGATCCCGTCAGCTCCCGTTGACCGAGGAGGAGGTTCGCGAACCCGAGCGAGAAGACGAGCGTGACGATGCCGGTGAAGATGATCCCCAGCGAGCGCCGTACCGCGATCCAGCTCAGCACCCCGCCGACGATCGCCGCACTCGCCGTGCCCACGACGACGCCCGCCGCCATCGGCAGCGAGGTTTCGTCCGTGAGGATCACGGCGCCGTAGCCGCCGATCCCGGCCAGGGCGCCGACGCACAGGAAGAGCTGGTTCGTGCTCCCGAAGATCAGGTTGAAACCGACGCCGTACGCGGCGAAGACGAGTGCCTGGACGGCCAGCGAGATCGTGTAGGGCGAGTCCCCGAACCAGATCGACGGGAGGATCGCGAGGATCGCCGCGGTCGCGACGATCGGCAAGAGCGCCCAGCCGATGCTCCTCGTCCTCGCCACCCCCCTACCGCCCGAGCAACCCGCGCGGCCGGATGAGGATGGTCACGGCGGCAGCGCCCAGGAGGATGATCGTCGTGATGTATTGCCCGATGTAGTGGGCGCTCAGCGTGTTCACGACGCCGAGGAGCACGCCCGCGAGGAATGCCCCCGCGACGCTGCCGAGACCGCCGACGACGGTGACGATCAACGCGAACGTCGTGAGCTCGAACCCGGCGTTGACCGTCAACGGCCCGCTCATCGACTGGGTGATCGCGACGATCCCGGCGAGCGCGCCGCTCAGCGCGAAGATGACCGTGCGGACGAACGACGGATTGATGCCGACCAGCCGCGCCCCGGTCTCGTCCTGGATGATCGAGCGGACGCCTCGGCCGAAGGTCGTGAGGCCGAAGAAGAGGAGGAGCACTGCGGCCACGGCAAGCGCGATCACCGAGGCCCAGATGGCCCCAACCGCCATCGGCACGCCGAGGATCGAGACCGGGTCGCCGTCGATGTAGATAAAGAGCGCGCCGGACGGGTAGCGCCAGCTGAGCAGGCCGGCGATGACGAAGGCGACCCCGAGCGTCAGCAGCAGCCCCAGCAGGGTTCGCTCCTCGCCGTGCTCGCGATAGACCGCGCGCATCAGGGTCAGGTCGAGCAGCACAGCGACGCCGGCCGTCGCAAGCACCCCGACAGCGGCGGCGAGAGCGGTCGCAACCCCGTCGTCCATGACGAGCATGACCACGATCGCGGCGAGGACGACCATCTGGCCGTAGGCGAGGTTGAGCACGCCCCCGAGGCCGTAGACCAGCGTCATCCCGACACCGAGCAGGCCGAACGCGAGCCCGAGGACGATCCCGTCGAGGACGACCGCCGTCATGCCACGCCCAGGTACGCGCGACGGACCTCAGGGTTCTGGTCGAGCTCCTCGGAGGTCCCGCTGAGGCGGATGCGGCCGTTCTCGAGCACGTAGCCGCGGTCGGCCACGGACAGGGCGAGCGGTACCTGCTGCTCCGCGATCAGCAGTGTCATGCCGTCGTTCTTGAGCCCCTCGAGCGCCTCGAACGCGATCTGCGCGATCTTCGGCGCGAGTCCCGTCGTCGGCTCGTCGAGCATGAGGAGGCGTGGTCGTGCCATCAGCGCGCGACCCACCGCGAGCATCTGCTGCTCGCCGCCGCTCAGCGTCCCCGCCTGCTGACGCTCACGCTCCTTCAACCGGGGGAAGAGGTCGTACACGAGCTCGAGCGTCGCGCGATCGGGACGCTTCGGATACGCGCCCAGGACGAGGTTGCTCTTCAGGGTCATCGCCGGGAACAGGTGTCGCTCGGCCGGGACGTAGGCGATCCCCGCACGCGAGATGCGGTGGGCGGGCCGGCGAGTCAGGTCCTCCCCGTCCAGGAGGACCCGACCCTCCATCACCGGCAGCAGCCCGGCGATCGCACGGAAGAGCGTCGTCTTGCCCGCGCCGTTCGAGCCGACGATCGCCACGGCCTCTCCGGTCCGAACCTCGACGTCGATGCCGTCGATGACGCTCTCGCCGAGGTAGCCGGCCGCAAGCCCGACGACCTCAAGCAACGCGGGCCTGTCCGAGGTAGGCGTCGACGACCTGAGGGTCTCGCATCACGACCTCGGGCACGCCCTCCGCCAGCAGCCGGCCGAAGTTGAGGACGATGGCTCGCTCGGCGAGCTGGATCACTGCGCTCATCACGTGCTCGACCCAGAGGATCGCCACGCCGAGCTCGTCACGGACGTGCCGGACGATCTCCACGGAGGTGGCGACCTCCGAGTCGTTGAGCCCGGCCATCACCTCGTCGAGCAGCAGGACGCGGGGCTTGCCTGCGAGGGCCTTCGCCATCTCGAGGAATCGCAGCTGATGGAGGTTCAGGCTCGCGACCGGCTGTTCGGCCCGCTCCTCCAGCTTCACGAACGCGAGCGCGTCGGCCGCCCGCCGCCGGGCCTCACGCTCCCCGACGACGCCGTGATCGACGCCGAACATCGCACCGAGGGCGACGTTCTCGAGCACCGTCATCGAGCCGAACGGAAGCGGCCGCTGCGCGGCCATGGCGATCCCCCGGCGCCGGACGCGATGCGCCGGGAGACCGTCGATCCTCGTGCCGCCGAGCAGGACGCTGCCGCGTGTCGGCCGCTCGAGCCCGACGATCACCTTCAGGAGGGTGCTCTTCCCGGCCCCGTTCGGACCGACGACGGCAACGATGTCGCCGTCGTCGATCCCGAACGTGACGCCGTCGACGGCCGGGAGACCGCCGAAGCGCTTGGTCAGGCCGTCGACCTCGAGGAGCAGCTCGACCTCCGGCTACGACGGCGGACGGTAGGGCGTCAACGGCCGCGTCTTGTAGAGCACCCTCGGCCAGAAGGTTTGGACGCGGTGTTCAGCCCGGCCTCGGGTGGAGCGCCTCTGGTCAGGACGGAGTACTGGATCGTCGGCCGATCGAGCTCACCCCACGCCGTCCATCTGAGCGGGAACGCGTACCCGGGGATGTTGAACGTCGTCCGGTGGACGTAGGCCGCGATCGCCTGTGGGCTCGTCCCGACGTTCTGGATCGCCTGCGCGATGATCTTCACGTACGCATAGCCGGCGAGCGCGTCGTCCTCGAAGAACTCGTTCTGCGGGAACGTCCGCAGGTAGCGCTTCGCGAGGGTCTTGTACGCCTTGCGTCGCCGTGGCCATGCACTTGAAGTCGCTGTAGCGGCCGAACGCCGTCGCCGCGGCGTTCTTCGCAGTGAGCGACCATGGCCCATCGGCACCCAACACCGGCGCCTTCAGACCCAGCTGTGCTGCCTGAGCCAGGACCAGCGGCGCGCCCGGCGGATGGCCCGTCGCCACGATCAACGACACGTCCCCGAACGCGCGCAGATACGGCGTGAAGTTGGAGGTCGGAACCGGCGCAACCTGGACGTTGAACTTGACGTTCGGGGTCGCCTTGGCCGCATCCTCGAGCGACGACTTGAACGACTGGCCCCATGCGTAGTCGGCGATCATGACGCCCACGCTCGTGATCGAACGACGTTGCGCGAACTGCACGACCGACTGAGCGACCATCGCAGCAGAGGGCAGGCAGGTGCGGAACGTGTAGCGCGACGACTGCGTGAGGATCTCGTTGTTCCCCGACTTCACGAGGAACAGGGGCACCTTCGCTTCCTCGGCCAGCCGCGACGTCGCGAGCCCGATCGGGCTGCCGATGATGCCTCCGATCGCGACGACGCCCTCCTGCTGGGTCAGTCGCCGGAAGCCGTCGATCGCCGCGTTCGTGTTCGTGGACTGGTCGTCGGCAACGACGAGGTTGAGCTTCCGCCCCTGCCCCCGTCCTTTCACGCCGCCCGTCCTGTTGATCTCGTTCACTGCAAGCGCCATTCCGGCGCGAACCTGGATGCCCCATGGCGCGAAGTTCGCCGTCAGCGGCGTGATCGCACCGATCTTGATCGGGGCGGCAGCACTCGCCGAGCTCGACCCTCCGTAGGCGGTGGACCCGCCCAGAGCCGCCATGAGCACCACGAGGGCGCCAACAGCCGCAACCATCCAGAACCGCTTCACGGACATCCTCCTTCGTCGTCGGCCGTCCATGACCCGCATTCCGTGCCCGGATCGGTCAATCGTTGTGAGCCGCATGAGGGTCCCCCTCGTTGGCCCTCGTGACCATCCGGTCAGCCACGGGGTGAGCGTACTCCGGCAAACGTCGATCTGTCGAGACGATGTTCGACTATGTGGAAAGAGGCGCCGGAATCCGTGTCCCGACGCCGGTGCACATCTCGGCAGCATCCGTGCCGCCGGCCGACGCGCCGCTCAACGCCCCCACACCTCGTCCGCGACCTCGACGACCAGCGCGAGCTTCGCCGCCTGCTCGTCGAATGTGAGCGCGTTGCCCTCCACGGTCGAGGAGAACCCGCACTGCGGCGACAGGCAGAGCTGGTCGAGGGAGACGTGGCGGCTCGCCTCGTCGATCCGACGCTTGAGCTCGTCCCTGGACTCCAGGGCGCCGCGCTTGGTCGTCACGAGGCCGAGGACGACTTGCTTGGGGCCTGCCGGCAGGAGGCGCAGGGGCTCGAAGCCGCCCGAGCGCTCGTCGTCCCACTCCATGAAGTAGCCGTCGACCTCGAGCTCGTGGAAGAGCGCCTCGGCGACGTGCTCGTAGCCGCCCTCCGCCACCCAGGACGACCGGAAGTTGCCCCGGCACATGTGCGTCGTGACGCTCATCCCGGTCGGGCGGTCGCGGAGCGCCTCGTTGATGTGCCGGATGTACTCGACGTGCTGCGCGTCGGGATCCCCGCCGATCGAGGCGACATGGCGACGCTGTTCCGGGTCGTTCAGGTACGCGAGGCTCGTGTCGTCGAGCTGAAGGTACGTGCAGCCGAGCTCGCCGAGGCGACGGACCTCCTCGCGGTAGGCCGCGGTGAGGTCGCTCCAGAACCCTTCGAGGTCCGGATAGACGCTCTCGTCGATCGCCGCTCGGCCGCCCCGGTAGTGGACCATGCTCGGCGACGGGATCGTCAGCTTCGGCACCGCACCGTCCGCGCAGTGCACGAGGAACGAGAAGGCGCCGCCGAAGATCGTCTCGGAGACGCCGACCCTCCCGTCGACGTGCAGCGCGGCCGTCATGAACTCGATATCGCCCCGCTCGTTGTGGAAGGAGACCTTGACCTTGTCGTCCGCGGTCGAGATCCCGTCGAGGGCATAGATGAAGTCCATGTGCCACGACGTCCGGCGGAGCTCGCCGTCCGTCACCGCCCGGAGACCGACGTCCCGCTGCATGCGAACCGCATCGCGGATCGCGTCGTCCTCGACGGATCGGAGCCCGTCGGAGCTGATCCTCCCGGCCGCGGCATCCTCGCGCGCGCGGAGGAGCTCGGGCGGGCGGAGCAGGCTGCCGACATGGTCGGCGCGGAACGGAGGCGTCGCGCGGGCCGCCATGGTCCTCCTCTCGTCGCGGGTCGGGGAGGCTATCGAAGGTCCGGCCTCTTGTAGATTCGCATGGTGGCGAAGCTCCTCGTCGTGAGCGCGCACTCGGCGGACTTCGTCTGGCGCGCGGCCGGCGCGATCGCGACCGCGACCGCCGGTGGTGGCACCGCGACCGTCGTCTCGCTGTCCTATGGCGAGCGCGGCGAGTCGGGGGAGCTCTGGAAGGAGGAGGGCCAGACGCTCGACAACGTCAAGGCCATCCGCCGGGGTGAGGCCGAGGTGGCGGCCGAGATTCTCGGCGCGGAGATCGTCTTCCTCGACCGGGGCGACTATCCGCTCGAGCTGGACGGCGAAGCAGTCGCCGAGCTGACCGACCTGATGCGCGACGTCGCGCCCACCGTCGTGCTGGGACATGCGCGACAGGACCCCTTCAACCCCGACCACGGCGTCGCCTCCGACGCGACGATCCGGGCGCGACAGCTCGCGAGCGGCGCGGGAGTCGCCAGCGGATTCACGACGATTACGCCGCCGGCGCTCCTGCTCTTCGAGCCGCACCAGCCCGAGCTCTGCGGCTTCGTGCCCACGACGTTCCTGGACATCACGCCGGTCTGGGACCAGAAGGTCGCTGCGATGGAGGCGATGGGGGCGCAGGAGTACCTGCGCCAGTACTACACCGAGCGCGCGGGGCATCGGGCGAATCACGCGCGGCGGATCTCGGGGCGATCCGACATCCGATACGCCGAGGCGTTCCAGCGTGAGATCCCGCAGGTGGTCGACGCGCTGTGACGCAGCTCGAGGAGCTGGCGCGACTGGGTGTCGCGACGGTGCACGAGGCTCAGGGAAAGACCGGGCTCGTCGACCTCCAGCTCGTGCAGGTCGTCCCCGGCTCGCGGGCCGCGGGGCCGGCGCGGACCGCGCTCTGCGGAAACGGCGACAACCTGATGGTGCATGCCGCCGTCGCCCACGCAGAGCCCGGGGACGTGCTCGTGCTGACGATGCCCGAGCCGACGCCGGTCGCCCTGATCGGCGACCTGCTCGCGACGCAGGCGCTTGACCAGGGCGTCGCCGCGATGCTCGTGGACGGGGCGGTGCGCGACCTCGACGAGCTGCGTGCGCTCGGGCTTCCGATCTGGGCGCGCTACGTCCGGGCGCAGGGAGCGACGAAGGAGCACGTGGGTGAGCTGGACCCGCCTGTGGTCGTCGGCGGGGCGCAGATCGATCCCGGCGACGCGATCGTCCTGGACGCCGACGGCGTCGTCGTGGTGAGGGCCCACCGGGTTGACGAGGTCGTGAGTGCGGCGCTCGAGCGGGAGGCGCGCGAGCGCGAGCTGCGGAGGAGGTACGCCGCGGGCGAGCGCTCGTACGACGTCAACGACCTGCGCCGGCTCGTCGAAGGGTGACGCCGGGCATGACGCTCGAGGTGGCGGTTCTCGGGCTCGGCGAGGCGGGCGGGACGATCGCCTCGGGCCTCGCTGCGGCAGGGTGCGCCGTGCGGGCCTGGGACCCCGTGTCCACGCGTCAGGCGGCCGGTGTCGACCGGACGGAGAACCCGACCGCGGCGGTGGCCGACGCCGGTCTGGTGCTCAGTCTCACGACGGCAGCACGTGCGGTGGACGCAGCCGCGAGCGTCGCGGCGAATCTGGCTGCGGGACAGATCTACGCCGACCTCAACACGACGGCGCCTGCGCTCAAGCGCGAGGTCGCCGCCGTGATCGGACCGACCGGCGCGGGATTCGTGGACGTCGCGCTTCTGGGGCCCGTTCCCACCTACGGCATCAAGACGCCGACGCTTGCCTCCGGCGACGGCGCCGAGCAGTTCGCCGCGCTCGTTCGCCCATTGGGGATGCCCGTCGAGGTGGTCGGCAGCGAGCCGGGCGACGCGGCCGGATTGAAGCTCCTGCGCAGTGTGTTCATGAAGGGACTGGCCGCCTCGGTGCTCGAGAGCGTCGAAGGGGCAAAGCTGCGCGGCGCGGACGGTTGGCTCCGCCGTGAGATCGCCGACGTGATCGGAGAGCCGCTCCTGAAGCGGCTGCTCGAGGGCAGCACGGCGCATGCCGAGCGGCGGGTCGACGAGATGAGGGCCGCAGCCGCCTACCTGGAGGAGCTCGGAGTCGAGCCGCGCGTCTCACTGGCCGCAGGAGGGTGGCTGGAGCAGCTGACCCTCGAGCGAGGCTCCTAGCGGGCCGCCCCTTCCTTCCGCCACCCCTCCGCGTACGACGAACGCACGACCTCCGAGTACGGGACCGGGCTCACCACGACGCGCACCTCCTTCTGCCTGTGCGGCTGCACGGTCGTCTTCCGGGACCCGCCGTCGGGCTCGCCCCAGACGACCCGTAGCTCCGTGCCGATCTCGACCTCCGGGTCGACGGTCGCGAGCGAGAGCGCCCGCCGCTCGTTGGCGCTGTACCCCGTGAAGAGGGAGAGGCCGACGACGTCGTCCTCGTCGTCGAGCACGGCGTCGAAGTTCGACGAGCCGTAGTTCGCGTTCGGGATGTCGAATGGCATGTAGTCCTCGCCCTCGGGCGCGAAGACCGACGCGAAGATCTCGGCCACGTCGTCGCTCGACCACGCCAGCGTGACCTTCCTCCGCTGCGTCTCGGGGTCGATCTTCTCGAGCGCCTCGCGGCCGTGGAAGTCGTGGTCGAACTTCACGAACGGGCCGTATCCCAGCTCGAACGGGTTCAGGTAGTAGTCCTCGATGTCGTCCGAGACGAAGCTTCCCGCGAGCGCGTTGACCGCCTCGTAGTCGGACGGAGTCAGCCACTCCCGGTACGCGCGCAGCTCCTCGCCCGTGTAGATCGCAGGCAACGGGGACGGGATCCACCCCGACTCGAGCGTGTTGGACGAGTAGGCCCGCGAGCCGACCGGCTCGAGCCCGAGCTCCTTCCCCGCCTCGATGATCGTCCCTCGGACCTCGTCGTACGTCTCGTAGGGCCCCCACAGCTCGAGGCCGGGAGCGCCCGCCATGCCGTGACGCAAGCGTCCGGACCTCCTGCCCGGCAATGGTCATCACACCCATCCGGAAGAACTTGACGTCCTCGATCGGCCCGCCGTTGACCTTCTCGAGGACCTGCCACGCGTTCGGCCCCTGGACCTGGAACCGCCAGAGCTTCCGGGTCACCGGCTTGCCCATGGGCCGCATCGGCGACCGGTCGTCCTCCTCGACCTCGACGTCGTACCCTCCCGCCTCGCTCTGGAACTTCAGCCAGTTCGCCGCCGGGGCGCGGCCGACGAACACGAGCTCGTCCTCGTCGAGGTGGAAGAGGATGCCGTCGCCGATCGCGTTGCCGGCCGGCGTCGTGGGCACGTACTGCTTCGCCAGGTCGACGGGGAAGGTCGCGACGCTGTTGATCGCCGTGTCCGAGATCAGCTTCAGCGCATCCGGGCCTCTCACGAAGAGGTTGACCATGTGGTGCGTCTGGTCGTAGAGGACTGCCGTCTCGCGCCAGGCGCGCTGCTCACGACGCCAGTTCGTGAACTCGGCCGCGACGACCGGATAGATGTACGCGCCGATCCGTGAGTTGCGCAGCAGCTCGACCGGGTCGGTCTGGTCGAGGATCTCCTGCAGGTTCTTCGGGGCCATCCTCCTCTTCCTCCTCGGACTCGTGGGTCGTGGGTGGGTCGTTGGTGCCCGGCGTTCAGCCCGACAGCTCCTCTTCGGCATTCATTGCGCTGTCGACCGGCGGCGTCGCGTAGGTGAACCAGGTCTCGGGCATCAGCGTGCCCCAGGCCTGCCCGCGCTTCCGCTCCTCCGTCGTCCACGTGACGGGCGGCCAGTCGGGTGCCAGGAGCAGCCGGCCGTCGGTGATGATCTCGATGCGGTTGCCGCCGGGCTCGAACGCGTAGAGGAAGCACGTCTGCTGCACGGCGTGCTTCGCGGGACCGCACTCGATCGTCACACCCGCGTCGAGGAAGACGTCCGCAGCGCGCATGACGTACTCGCGAGCGTCCACGGCGAATGCGACATGGTGGAGGCGACCGCCGACGCCTGCCGGGTCGACGCGGCCGTAGGCGAGGTCGTACGACTTCGGCGTGACGTGGAGCCACGAGCCGACCGAGCGGCCATCGTCGCCGATCACCTGCTCGCTGACGCGGAAGCCGAGCGTCGCGACCATGTACGCGCTGTTCAGGTCGATGTCTCGACACCAGACGTTGACGTGGTCGAGGCGCCGGACGCCGACGCCGCGGGTCGACATCCGCTGCGGCTGGTTCTTCAGCGTCGGCAGCTGGTCGCCCTCCGGCTCGTGGTAGGCGCTCTCGTAGTAGATCGACATGCGGTGGCCGTCGGGATCGCTGAACCGGAACGAGCGGCCGTGACCTGCCTCGCCCTCCGACCATTCGTCCCCGCGGCCGGACGCCTCGAGCGCTTCGACCCGCCGCTCGAGCGCCGCGTCGCTCGTCGTGCGCCAGGCGATCGTCCCCACCCCTGCTTGCTCCGCAGACGTCAGCTGCAGCGATGCCCGCTCGTAGTCGCCCCACGCCCGCAGGTAGACGGAGTCGCCGACGCGCTCGACCTCTTCCATGCCGAGGACGTCGGCGAAGAAGCCGACGCTCGCCGGCAGGTCGGGCGTGAGGAGCTCCACCCGGCCGAGGTGCGCGACGTCGTACACAGGCTCGCTCACGACACCGCCTGCGCGACGTCGAGGCCTGCGACGCGTCGCGTGTTCGCAACGGCCATCGTCCGGATCTCGCCGTCCGTGAAGCCGGCGGCGAGAAACGTGTCGGCCATCAGCGCGAGCCCGTCCTCGACCGGCGGATTCGCCTCCTGCCCGAGATCCGTCGCCCAGACCGTGCTCTCGGTCCCGACGGCCCGCGTCGCCTCGAAGATGCGCTCCCACGCGACCTTGCCGGTGTGAGGCGTCGTGAAGGCACGTTCCATCAGCGCGCCCATGCTCGCGAGCTCGACCTGGTCGTCGGGTGCGATCGATTGCGAAGGGAACTCCGGATGCGTGACGACGATGTCACGGATGCCTCGTTCTCCGGCGGCTTCGACGAGCCTGAAGATCTCGTCGCGATCGAGGTGACCGGTGCAGAGAACGAGGTCGTTGCGCGCGATGACGTCGAGCACCTCGTGCGCCTCCGGCAAGAGCGCTCCGCGGTCGTCGACGACGGGGACGGGATCACACGCGAGCCCTGCCTCGCGCAGAGAGAGCTCGAACGCAGCCCACACGGGCACCCTCTCATGCTTGCCCGCCTCGAGGACCTCGTGCTGCTCGTTGACGGCAGAGACGGTGGGGAACCACACGATGCGCGCCGCCTGCCGCGCCGCCACCTCGACGGCGAGTGCGTTCAGCCCGCCGACCGAGCGGTTGAGGGTGATCGTCCCCAGCACGACGACGCCGGGAACGGCGGCCGCGACGACCTGTGCCCGCTCGGCCGTCGACGAGTAGTGGGACTTGAGCCCGAACCCCGCCTGCCCGGTCGCGAGGCAGCGTCTCGCGAGGTCGATGTCGGAGATGCGCCGCGAGACGAAGTCCGGTGCGACGTGGACGTGATAGTCGACCGCGCCGCGCACGAGCGCGCGGGCGTGCTCGCTGGGAGCCGGATGGGTCACGGGGCCTGCGCCTCACCGCTCGCCTGCTCCGCAGGACCGTGCCGGGCGTGATGATCCCGGCCGAGGAAGGCGTTCGCCCAGGCGCTCGTTCCCGAAAGGGCGTTGTCCTTCACGACGACCGGGCCGGCGAGCATCTCGACCTCCTCACCGTACGCCTTCAGCCGCTCGTAGGCCTGCGACCAGATGCACTCCGTGTCGTACACCTCGCAGAGGCCGTCGCGCGTGCCGCCGCAGGGGCCGTTGCGCTGGTTCTTGGCGCAGGTGGACTCGGGGCAGACGTACGCGATCTCGGGAAGCGAGCAGTCCCCGCAGTCCTTGCAGCCGAACAACGGCACCTTCGCCGCCTGCTCGAGCGTGTGCGCCGCCTTGCCGAGCGCTTGCGGCCCCCGCTCGATCGCCCGGTAGACGGCCCGCCCCGTCGGGTGGAGCGGGGCGTCGTCCGCGAACGCGACCTGGTGCAGCTTCCGGCTGAAGCGGTACTTCACGGGCACGCGCAGGTCGGTCGTCCGGCGACGCCTCGACTCGACGTAGGACGCGCTGACGACGTCCGAGGAGAGCCCCGTCTCGGCGTCGCGCTCGAAGAGGTAGAACTCGCCTTCGAGCGGGAACTGGATCTCGCGCGCGACCGCGATCCAGTCGTCGCGGGCGTACCGGTCGGCCGAGTCGAGGATCGCGTCGAACGTCTCGGCCGACATATGACCCCCGAGGTACACGCCGGCGAAGCCGAGGCCGCGCGCGACGGCGACGTGCCTCGCCGCGAGGTCGGCGAAGAACGCTCGTCCCTTGTCAGGGCCGGCAGCCTGACGCTCGACGAGCGCGAGGAGCTCGTCGGTCACGACGACGCCCGGGATCGCACCACGATGGAAAGCACGCGCGGCCGCCGGCGAGAGCAGGTAGACGTTCGCGAGCGCCGCGACCGGCAGCTCCTCCCGCCGGATCCAGCGCAGCAGCTCGTCGTCCTTGCGCGTGTCGTAGCCGATCTGGTTGATGACGAACCGCGCGCCCGCCGCCACCTTCTTGGCCAGCTTCAGGTACTGCGGCATGACCTCCCGCTCGTGCCGCTTGTGGTTCGTCACGACGCACCCGAGGAAGAAGTCCGTCCGCCCGAGCGCACCGTCGGGCCGACGCTCGTCCTGCAGGCCCTCGTTCATCTCGGCGAACATGTTGATGAGCCCGACCGAATCGATGTCGAAGACCGGCGCCGCATGCCCCTTGTGGCCGGTCACCGGATAGTCGCCCGACAGGCAGAGGACGTTGCGGAACCCCTCGGAGCCGAGCTTCCAGCCGCGGCTCTCGAGCGCGTTCCGGTTCCAGTCCTTGCACGACAGGTGGATGATCACCTCCTGGCCGAGCGACAGGAGGTCGCTCCCGAGAGTGTCGGGCGCGAGCATCGCATGCCCACCGGGGTTGTCCGTGATCGACAGCACGTCGATCCGCGGGCTTGCCGCGAGCTCGCGCGCCTTCGCCTGGAGCGCACGGCCGCTGTCCCCCGAGAGAAGGCCGCGACTCGTGACGAGCTCCGCGGCGATGACGAACGAACCGGGGCGCTCGAGGTGCTCGCGAAGCGTGCGCACTCAGACCACGCCCCGCAGGAGCGGCGCGCCCGGGAGGCGCTCGAGTGCGTGCTCGCTCTCGAGCACGTGGTCGAGGTCGAGGTCGAGCTTCGCCAGCCGCGCGTGCTCGCGCGCGATCTCCTCGGCGCGCGCCCCGTCCGCACAGACCGCCGCGAGGAGCATCCGGTGCTGGTCCCGGGCGACAAGGAGGATCTCGTGCTCGCGGCTGAGAGTTGCCTGTGACGCGAGCAGGGCTCCGGCCGAGGCGAACGGCAACGCCACGGCGTTGGCGCTTGCGCGGACGAGCGCGTCGCTCTTCGCGAGGGTGACGAGCACCGCGTGGTACTCGTCGCTCGGCTCGACGTACCGATCTAGTACAGGTTCCCGCTCGGCTTCGGTGAAAAACCGAACGTTGATTCTAGTATGGTGCGCGCTGTGCGTGCCTCGAGACTGCTCCCCGTCCGCCGGGTCGTCACGGGTCACGACATGAACGGCCGAGCCGTGATCGCTGCCGACGGCCCCCCGCCGACCGTCGTCGAGGTCGCGGCCGTACCCGGCACCGTCTTCCACGAGATCTGGTCGACAGCTGCCGTTCCCGCCCCGATCGACGACGGCCTCGACCCGACTCTCGGCGAGGTGCAGCTTGCGCCGCCCGCCAGCGGCACGCGGATCCGCATCGTCGACATCCCTCCGGACGCTGTCCAGGAGGCGCTCTCGCCGGCGCAAGCGGCGGCCGCGTTCGCGGAGATCGGCGGGAGCGCCGCGCATGGGTCGGGAGGCCCGCATGCGCTCATGCATCGCACCGAGACTGTCGACTACGGCATCGTGCTGGCTGGGGAGGTCTGGCTCGTCGTCGACGAGGGCGAGACGCGGCTCCTGCCTGGAGACGTCGTCGTCCAGCGCGGCACGAACCACGCCTGGTCCAACCGCACCGAGGCGACGGCCCGCATGGCGTTCGTGCTCGTCGACGGAGTGTTCAAGGACGACATCCGGCGTGCCGACGGAGGAGACAAATGAGCGTCGTGTTCCGCGCACGCGTCGACATGCTGGGCGACTGATGCGCCGCGCGGGGTCGAACCATTGACGGATGATGCGGTGACGCCCGCGTTTCACGTCGCCGGCTCAGGGTTCTGGGCAGCCCTACTGCGGGCCACCTTCGAAAGACTCGAGGACAAACGCCTCATCTCGGTCCTCAGCTTCGCGTCACGACCGAGCGGTACTGCTGCGCGGCCTGGCTGATCGGGGCGGGCGCGACGGTCGCCCTTATCTCGACCTGGACGTGCGGCTCGATCCACGGCCGGCTCCTCTCGCCGCCGTCGTCCTCGCCCCACACGAGGGTGACCTCCGTCCCGGGCTCGCTGTGGGCCTCGTCCACGCTGCCCAGCGACAGCATTGCGCGCTCGTTGACGCTGTATGTCGGGTACGTCGCAAGGCCGACGAAGGCGCCGTCGCTGTCGAGCACCTTGTCGTAGTGCATGCGTGCCGTGGCCGCAAGCGGCAAGTCGATGTGCATCGGGAGCGGCTCGTCCTCGAACAAGCGTCGGAAGACGTCGAGCACGTCGTCCGCATGCCAGACGAGTGTCACCTTCCGCCGATGCGGCTCGTCTGCCATAGCCTCGAGCGCCTCCCTGCCGACGAACTCGTGGTCGAACTTGACGAGACGGTCGTAGCCGAGATCCCAGGGCGTCGCGTAGTAGTCCTCGATATCAGGCGAGTAGAAGCTCCCGCCAAGTGACATACGGGCGACCGCGCTCCTCGTCGTCAGCCACTCGCGGTACTCACGCAGCTCCGGGCTCGTGTAGATCGCCGACACCGGCACGGCCCACCAGGCGGACTCGACCACCGTGCTGAAATAGGCGAGCGAGCCGATCTGGCGCAGCCCGAACTCGTTCCCCGTCTCGACGAGCGCCGACTTTACCGTGTCGCGGTCGTCCCACGGGCCCGAGAGCTCGAGACCCGGGACCCCTCCCATGCTGTGGCGCATAGCGCGCACCTTGCGGCCCGCGATCGTGAGCCAGTCGGAGCGGAAGAACCCGATCTCGGGGACCGGCCCGCCGTTCAGCTTCTCGAGGAGCTCCAGCGCGTGGGGGCCTTCGACCTGGTAGCGGTAGAAAGAGCGCCTGCGCGCCTTGTTCAGGACCCAGATCGGGTCGAGCTCGGCCTCGACGTCGAAGGAGCCGCGCTCGCAGTTGAACTGCACCCAGTCGGTCGACGCCGGGTTCCCGACGAGGACGAAGCTCTCCGGCTCGAGGTAGTAGAGGATCGCGTCGCCGATCACGTGGCCCTCGGGGGAGCAGGCGAGGAACTGCTTCGCCGCGCCCGGCTCGAACGTCCCGAAGCTGTTGACACCGAGATGCTCGAAGACGCGTAGGGCTTCGGGCCCCCGGACATGCAGGCTGTGCATGTGGTAGCTCTGGTCGTGGAGAGCGACGGTTTCGCGCCACGAGCGCTGCTCGTCGCGCCACGTCGTGAACTCCGGGCGAACGACCTCGGCCGGCATCATCACCGTGAAGATGCTGAGCGCGTTCTTCGGGGGATTGCCGTAGAGGTAGTCGACGACGCTCGGCACGGAGTCCAGGAGCGCCTGGAAGGATCGTTGTTCGCTCATCGATTCGTCTCCCGTTCTGGGTCGGAGCGCTGTCAGCGCTGTCCGGGCCGGTCCTCTCGCCGTTCGCGCACGGCCATCGTCACGCGCGAGACGGCGCAGGTGCGGCCCTCGTCGTCGGTGAATGCGACGTCCCACAACCACGTCGTTCGGCCGCGGTGCAGGCGGGTCGCGGTGGCCGTGATCACGCCGCTCGAAACGGGCCGGAGGAACTTCGTGTCGTTGCTGAGGCCGACGGCGATCATCCCCTGCGGGTACACGTCGGCGACCGTTGCCTCGCTCGCCAGCATCTCGGCGAACGCCGCATAGGTCCCACCGTGGACGAGCCCGAACCGCTGCCGGACGGCGTTCGTCACGGAAACGGTTCCGACCGCCCTCTCCGAGCTCAGCTCGTCGACCCGGAAGCCGAGGGTGCCATCGAGGATCTCGTTCGCGGGAACGGCGTCTCCGCCCGGCAGGGCAGGCATCCCGAGCTCGTTCCGCTCGGTGATGGGGGTAGCTGAATCGGACACGCAGCCTCCTCCTGGCTCGGACGTCTACGACGCGCGCTCGTCGCGGACGCGCTTCGACTTGAACTCCGTCTTCGGCAGCGTGTTCGGCGACACGATCGTCACCGACGGCCGAAGCTCCAGACGGGCTCGGAACGCGTCGGCGAGCGTGCCAGCGACAGTCTCGTAGTCCCCCTCCGGCACCGACGAGGACGCCTCGGCGACGAGCTCGATCTCGTCCATTCCGTTCTTCGTCGTGAGCACGATCTCGAACTCGTCGCCCACCTCGTCCCGACCGCGGACGACGTTCTCGATCGCGCTCGGGAAGAGCGTGACGCCCCGGACGTTGAGCATGTCGTCGGCGCGACCGGTGAAGCCGTCGAGCGCGCGAACGTGCGTGCGGCCACAGTCGCAGGGCTCATGCGTGAGCGTCGTATAGTCGCCGACGAGAAAGCGGATCTGCGGCGAGGCGTCCGAGAAGAGGTTCGTCATCACGCTGAGGCCGCGCTCGCCGTCCGGGACCGGCTGCAACGTCTCCGGGTCCACCGTCTCGAGCACGTGCGTGTCGTCCATGCAATGGAGCCACGGGCCAGCGCCACATGTGTAGCCGCCTGCGGACGGCGACGCCTCGGTACAACCGTAGAACTGGTGCACCTCACAGCCCCAGGTCTCGGCGATGCGCTCCTGTGTCGACTGTGCCACCGGCTCCCCCCCGGTGATCACCCGCGTGACGCTCGACGCCGCCGGATCGAGGCCGTGCTCGCGCATCGCGTTTCCGAGGAAGAGCAGATAGGACGGCGTTGCCGCCAGCATGGTCACGCCGTACCGGTCGACGAACGCGGCCCGGGTGTTGGTGTCGACGCCGCCCGGGATGATGGGGATGCTCATCCGGTTGAGCCCGTAGTGGACGCCCCACATGAAGACATGGGGGCCGTAGCCGAAGCACAACAGGGCCACGTCGCGCCCGCTGCGGAGTCCGATCGAGTACATCCCACGCGCGTTGTTCCACGCCCAGAGCTCGCGGTCGAACTGGGTGTATCGGAACGGTCGCGGCGTGCCGGTCGTGCCCGAGCTCTGGAAGACCTGCCAGCCGTCCGCGCGCCATTCCTCTTCGTCGAGGCTCTGATAGGTGCCGAACGGCGGATTCGCGGCCAGGTCCGCGGTCATGTCGTCCTTCGTGGTGATCGGGAGCTTCGGAAGGTCGTCCATGCTGCGGACGTCGCCGGGCTCGAGACCGACCGCTTCGCACTTCGAACGGAACAGCGTCGACTGCTCGTACATCCACGCGACGCCCCCGACGAACTTACGGCCCTGGATCTCGCGGAGCTGCTCCCGTGGCGCGGTGTCGAGCTCCGGCGCCCAGAACCGCTCGTCGCCGGGCGCGTCGAGATTTCGCATCTCGGCCCGGATGACGGCTCGCCACCCGTCTCGGTTCATCAGCGTGCCCTCCTCACCGGAGCAGGCTCCGGTCGATCGCGCGCTTGAGGATCTTCCCGGTGGGCCCCTTGGGCAGCTCGTCGACGAAGACGATCCGGCGCGGGTACTTGTAGGCCGCGACGCGCTCCCTGGTCCAGGCCTGGATCTCCACGGCTGTGGGACTCGCGCCCGGCCGGGGCGTGATGAGCGCCACGACCTCTTCTCCGAGTGCGTCGTCGGGCAGGCCGAGCACTGCCGCCTCGTGGACGTCCGGGTGCGCGTAGAGCACCTCCTCGACCTCGCGGGGATACACGTTGTATCCGCCGCGGATGATCATCTCCTTCTTGCGGTCGACGAGGAACAGGTAGCCGTCCTCGTCGAGGTAGCCGATGTCGCCGGTGGCGAGCCAGCCCTCGTCGTCGAGGACCGCGGCTGTGGCCTCTGGGTCTCCCCGGTACGGACCGCATCACGCTGGGGCTGCGCACTTGCACTTCGCCGGTTGTCCCGTCGAGGACGTCGACACGGATCTCGGTCGACCCCATCGGGCGCCCGACGGCACCCATCTTCGGCTCCATGTCGACCGTCGTCACGGCAATGCCACCGCCGACCTCGGTCATGCCGTAGCCCTCGCAGACGGCACAGCCGAAGGTTTCGCGCGTGGCACGCGCCGTCTCAGCCGCGAGAGGCGCGCCCCCAACGTGCATGAAGCGCAGCGGCGGCCGCCGGCCGCTCCTCTCCGCCTCGACGCGCAGCGCCGTAAACATGGGCGGCGCTCCCATCGCGCCGGTCACCTGCGCCTCGAGCATCAGACCGTATGCGGCGGCGGGCTCGAATCGGTCCATCAGAGCGATCGCGCCTCCCGTGAGGAGCGTCGCGTTCATGATCCCCGTCATCCCGAGCACATGCGTCAGCGGCGCCGCAGCGAGCTGGACGTCTTCGGGCCCTAGCTCGAACGCGCCCACGATCGCTTGCGCGTTCCACAGCAATCCCGCATGCGTCAGCTCTGCGGCCTTCGCGCTTCCGGTCGTCCCGGAGGTGAACAGCAGGAGGGCGACCTCCGTCTGGTCAGGCTTCTCCTCGAGCGGCTTCGGTGCCGGCCTGTCGGCCGCGGTGACGGTGACGACCGCACGCGCATGGTCGACCCGTGCGTCGATCTCGGGCTGCGCGAGCAGAATGTTCAGCGGCACGAGCGTGGCGCCGGCTGCAAGCGCGCCGAAGTACGCCGCGACGTAGTCGACCCCGTTCGGGAGCACGAGCGCGACGCAGTCGCCCGGGCCTGCGCCGCCATCGCGGATCGAGCGCGCCCACCGGAGAGCGAGCTCGTGCAGCTCCGCGTATGTCACGCGCCGCCGGTCGGCGATCAACGCCGTCCGCTCGGCGAATGACGCAAACGAGCGCTCGACCGCCTCGAACAGCGACATTGCGCGAGTATTAACCGCCATGCCGATCGACCTCAGCGCGATTCGCGCGATCGACGTCCACACGCACGCGGAGGTGTCGCGCTCCGGTGCCGACCCGGTGCCGCCGGAATTCCGCGACGCCGCGGAACGCTACTTCGGCTACGCCGAGGACGGCTGGCCGACCGTCGACGATGTCGCCGCGTACTACCGCGAGCGGAACATCGCGGCCGTCGTCTTCGCCGTCGACATGGAGCTGACCACAGGCCTCCCGCCCGTGCCGAGCGAGGAGATCGCGGCGGCCGCGGCGGACCATCACGATGTCCTGATCCCGTTCGCGAGCGTCGATCCGCGCCGGCCGGACGCCGTCGAGCGCGCCCGTCGACTGATCGACGAGCACCGCGTGCGCGGCTTCAAGTTCCACCCGAACCTGCAGGACTTCTTTCCTCACGACCGGCTCGCGTATCCGCTCTACGAGCTGATCGAGGGCGCGGGCCTGCCGGCGCTGTTCCACAGCGGCCACAGCGGCTTCGGCACGGGAATGCCCGGTGGCGGCGGTGTGCGGCTCAAGTACTCGAACCCGCTCCATCTCGACGACGTCGCCGCCGACTTTCCCGAGCTGCAGATCGTCATCGCGCACCCGTCGTTCCCGTGGCAGGACGAGGCGATCTCGATCTGCCTGCACAAGGCAAACGTCTGGATCGACCTCTCCGGCTGGTCGCCGAAGTACTTCCCCCCGCAGCTCGTCCGTTACGCAAACACGCAGCTGCGGGAGAAGGTGCTGTTCGGTTCCGACTATCCGCTCATCACGCCGGACCGCTGGCTGGCGGACTTCGAGGAGGCCGGGTTTCGCGACGAGGTGAAGCCCTTGATCCTCAAGGAGAACGCGGTGCGGCTCCTGCGACTGGAGCACGGCTCGAACTCGTAGGGCGCTCATGCGTACCGCACCTGGATTGTGTGACCGTCGTCGAGGCGAAGGCTCTGCGACATCACCCAGCAGTTGTCGACGGTGAACGACTCGGCGCCGCCGAGGCGGTCGCGCCACTTGGCGATCACCTCGGCCGCAGCGTTCTCGCAGACGCGGTCGTGGTAGGCGTCCATCAGCCGGTAGCCGTCCTCGAACCCGACCTCGCGGATGGCGTCGGCGAGGCTGACCTCCTCGAGGGCTCGCGCACAGGCGGCGCGGAGGTCGTGGATGTGCTCGCGTGCCTCCTCGACGTCATGCCTGGTGCCGAGCCGCGCGTTGTGCCCGCTGATGAAGTGCTCGAAGTCGTACCCGAGCATCGTGTCGTGCGCCGCGATGTAGCCGGGAACGTCCTTCGGGAGGCCGAGCGACTTGTAGGGCACCCAGCCGTGGTAAACGACGTCGACAACCATCAGCGTTGCGTGGCGCGGCACGTACGCGAACACGTTTCCCGGATGGTGGTTCAGCCCCTCGTAGCGGAGGACGAGGCCGCCGAGCGTCAGCTCCTCGTCGAACGTGACCGTCGGCACCGGCCGCCGCGAGTCTCCCGCCCGCTCGAGCAGCCGGGCAGTCTCGTGGTGGCCCACGAACGTTGCCCCCTCGAATAGCGACGCGCCCGCGACGTGATCGGCGTGCGCATGCGAGTAGACGACGTGCGTCACCGGCCGGTCGGTCACCTCGCGGATCGCGCCGAGGATGCGCTCGCCGAGGGAGGGCGGAGCGTCGACGAGGAGCACCCGCTCGGGCTCGACGAGGAACATCGCCTGGTACGGGCCGTCCGAGACCCAGTGCAGGCCGTCGCCGATCTCCTCGACGAGATATCCCTTTGCGGGGTCGACCGGGAGCCAGCGCGCGGCCTCGGGAAGCGTCGTCGTCATACCGGCGGCTTCGAGGGAAGGTTGTCCCAGATGCGGTCATGGATCCGCTGCGCGTTGGCACGCTGCTCGTCCGTGAGCACCTCGTCGACGCAGCGGTTGCGCTGGCGCCCGAGAAACGTCGAGCTCGGCGTCCATCACGTCGCCGGCCTTCAGCCAGGCGCCGCCGTGTGCAGCCGCGTTGCCGGCGGGCGAGCCGCTGAGCACGAGGTCACCCGGCACGAGCCGGAAGCGCGACGACGCAAAGCCGACGAGATAGCTCATCGGAAAGACCATGTCGTCGAGGCCCTCGTGTTGCATCACGTTGCCGTTGACCTTCAGCGTGATCGTCAGCTCGTCGAGGTCGACGAACTCCTTCGGCACGACGAATGGCCCCGACGGCTTGAACGTCGGCTGGAACTTGTCCGTGAAATCGACGCTCATCGGCCCCGAGTCGGAGCGCACCGCGAGGTCGAGCGTCCCCATGTCGTTGACGATCGTGTAGCCGGCGACCAGCTCGTCGCCGCGCTCCGGGCCGACGTGGCGCTCAGAACGCCCGACGACCGCGGCGAGCTCGAGCTCCCAGTCGTGACGGATGCCGAGCGGGTGGAGCTGGACGTCGTCGCGCGCGCCGCAGAGCGCCGACCAGTTGCCCTGGAACATGAACGGCTCGCTCTGCTCGCGCTTCGCCATCATCGCCTCGGCCCGGGCCCGCCGCTCCTCGTCCGTCTCGCCCTCGCGCCGGCCCATCCCGGCGCGGTGCATCATCTCGATCACGTGCTTCCGGAAGTTTGCGCCGGCACAGTGCATGTTCGGGCGTCTCACGGGCGGCAGAGGCCGGACGTCGTCGAAGCGGAGCGACGACTCGTTCGCCCGCTCGGCCACCTGCGTCAGCGTGCGGTGCGCGGCATCCCAGTCGGCGAAGACCTCGTCGGTGTCGGCGAACGGCGCCTCGTGGAGCGCGCCGTCGGGCAGGCAGACCGCGACGAGCTTCCGGCCCTCGTGCTCGAAGACGCCGAAGCCGAAGCCGTCGTCGGGAGACCGGTCGCGCTCACGTCTCGGTGTCGACGGGCTCGAGTCCCTGGAGCCTCTCCACGTATTGGCCGATCGCCTCGAGGGAGACGCCACCGGCCTTGCCCATCGCGTACTGGTAGACGAGGAATGGGATCGCGCCCAGCGAGTAGAGCGCTCGCACGTCGCACTCCTCGAACGCGCGGCGCTCCTCGTCGGTGAGGTCGCCGAGCGGCTCGTCCTTGCGGCGGATCGACAGCCACAGCGCCTTGTCGAGGGCGTACCTGCTCACAGAGTCCCCTCGTCCCACGCGAAGAACGCCAGTGCCGGCGCCGCCGGCGACGCGATCAGCTCGTGCCAGCTCGGCTTGGCGCCTGCGAGCCCGAACGCGAGGATGAAGTCGAGAAACGCCGGCGTCGCGTGGCCGACGCGGTAGAGGTTCTCGTAGGTCGACTCGGCGATCAGCGTCTCGACGTCCCACGCGTCGATCAGCTCGAGCGTCCGCATGTCCCACTCTGATTGGGGCTTCTGCAGGAACTCCAGCATCCGCGGCCCGCCGACGTTGTTCGTGAAGTGCCCGGTGACGATCACCGCGACCCGGCCCCCGTTCCAGGACTCGATTCCCTTCCGGAGCACCGCGCCGACCTCGTGAAAGCGGCGCGCGTTCGGGAGCGGCGGCGCGAGGACGTTCGTGAAGACCGGGACGACGGGCACGTCGCGCTCTGGCCGCACGAACAGCAGCGGCACGGTGAACGCGTGGTCGAGCAGGTATTCGTCGGAATAGGCGAAGTCGATGCCGTGGGCGAAGCCTTCGCGGAGCAGGTGCCGGGCGAGCGAGCCCTCGGTCGGCACGTCGAGCTCCTCGATGCCGAACAGCCGCGACCTCGTCGGGGAACGGCCCTCTCGCGCGCGTTGCCTTGCCGATCGCGAACGCCGGCATGTTGTCGAGGAACCACTGGTTCAGGTGGTCGCCCGCGACGACGACGAGCGCGTCGGGCCGCGCGTCCGCGAGCGCGGCGCGCTGCTTCTCGATCAGCTCCGCCGCGCGGGCGATCGGCTCCTGCCCTCCCCGTGCGATCGCACCCGGCAGCGTCGGGTCGTGCGGGACGCCGAGGACGGAGACGAGCGTCGCCATCAGACCTGGTCGCCGAGCCGCCGGTCGCGCCCGTAGATCGCGACGACGACCAGGATGAGGATGCCGTAGAGGATCGTCTGGTCGGCGTACACCGCGCCGTGGCCGACCATCACCTGCGCGAGCACGATCAGCAGCAGCGTCCCGAGGACCGTGCGGAAGTAGTCCCCCCGGGCGCCGAACGCGGTGCCGCCGACGATCACCGCCGTGACACCGTTCCAGAGGTACGGCTCGCCGATGGTCGCCTCGCCGCCCGCCGCGAAGCCGGCGAGCAGCACACCGGCCGTGGTCGCCGACAGTGCGCTCAGGCCGTAGGCGCCGGCCCAGACCCAGCTCGTCGGCACGAGCGCGAGCCGGGCGGCACGCGGGTTGTTCCCGGTCGCGTAGACCCATGCGCCGGGGACCGTTCGCCGGAGCACGACGTACGCGACGACGGCGACGACGGCCCAGATCACGATCACGGGCGGTATGCCGACGCCGAACGTCTCCCCGGCGGGCGACGAGACGTTCGACAGCCACTCCGGCGGCACGCCGGTGACGAAGCCGCGCTTCCACGCCAGGACGCCGCCGGTCACCATCGCGCCGACGGCCAACGTCATCACCAGTGCGGGCACCATGAACTGGTGGCAGATCCAGCCGGTGAGGCCGCCGATCAGGAACGAGCCTAGCCCGAGGAAGAGGAACACCTGCCAGACCTCCCAGCGGTCGCCCGTCCCACCGAGCAGCTCGACGGTGACCGTCGCGCCCGCGAGGATCCACCCCGCGATCGAGACGTCGAGGCCGCCGATCAGGACGCACAGCGTCTGCC
Source organism: uncultured Actinomycetes bacterium (assembly GCA_963734045.1). Taxonomy (GTDB): domain Bacteria; phylum Actinomycetota; class Thermoleophilia; order Gaiellales; family Gaiellaceae; genus Gaiella. Next base: position 906,962 of record CAVTFU010000010.1, read on the forward strand.
CGAGCGCGGAGATGCCGAGCAGCGAGGCGAGGACGAGCATCGCCTTGATGCTGAACGCCGCCGTGAAGTTGTCGAGCGTCGCTGCGCCGAAGAGGAAGATCGCGACGATCGCGACGACCTGCACGATCGGGTAGTCGCGCTGGAGCGCCGCGGCGGTCGCGAGCAGCGGCCGACGCTCGGGTGCCTGGGCCGGCGTGTGCGCGGACGCGCTCATGCGGTCCTCGCTCTCGCCCGTGCGCGCGGCGGACGCGGCGGCGCTGTCATGCGGGCGCCGACGATGACCCCGATCGCGAGCATCGCACCGTAGGCGACCTGGAGCCAGACGTTCGAGACGTTGGAGACGATGAGCAGGTTCTGGAGGAGGAAGATCACCGCCGCGCCGAGGAGCGACCCGAGTACGCCGCCGCGGCCACCCAGGCCGATCGGCGTGCCGCCGAGCGCGACCGCCGCGAGCGCGATCAGCGTGTAGTGGAGGCCGAGGTTGGCGTCGCCCCCCGAGACGAGTACGGTCAGCGCGATCCCGCCGACGCCGGCGAAGAGACCGCCGATCCCGTACGCGGCGACCCGAACCGCCGTCACATTGACGCCCGCGGAGTACGCGGTCGTCGGGTTGCCGCCGACGTAGTAGAGCGTCCCGTAGAACGGCGTCAGGCGGAGCGCGCACCAGGCAAGCAGCGGGAGCGCGATGAGGATGAGGCCCCACGGGATCGGGCCGAGGTTCCCCTGCAGCTCGGTGATCCAGCCGGAGAAGGCGGGGATCGGCTGCGGCGCGATCTTCAGGTTGACGCCGATGAGGATCAGCAGCATCCCGAGCGTCGCGATCACCGGTTGGTAGCGGAGCACGCCGACGAGGAAGCCGTTGAAGAGCCCGATCGGCCGTGCTCATCGCGAGCACGATCGGGATCGCGAGCCACGCGTCGCCCCACGTCGCCGAGGACAACAGGTGGACGGCGAGGAAGACGTTGACGAAGTTGGCGAGCGGCGCGATCGAGAGGTCGATCCCGCCATGACCTGTCAGGACGGAGGGAGTGCTGGCGATCGCGAGGATCGCGAACGGCGCGAACGCGAGCAGGTTCACGTCCCAGTTCTCAGGCTCGACGAACGCGGGCAACTGGATCACGTTCGCGATGAACAGGATCGCGGCCAGCACTCCGGCGAAGAGGAAGCTGTTCTTCCGGAGCAGGCGCCGCACCTGGACGTTCACGCGGCCTCCTCGTGGTGGCGGCCGAAGAACGCCGAGACGAGCGCCTCGCGCGTGACCTCGGCCCGCGGAAGCTCCGCGAACACCTCGTGCTCGCGGAAGACGAGCACGCGGTCCATGAGCTCGACGTGCTCCTCCACCTCCGTGGAGAGCATCACCACGGCGACCCCTTGCTCGCTCAGCCCGACGAGCAGGTCGTAGATGTCGTGCTTGGCGCCGATGTCGACGCCGCGGGTCGGGTCGTTCAGGAGCAGCACCCTGGGCTTCGCGGCGAGCCAGCGCGCGAGCACGACCTTCTGCTGGTTCCCCCCGAGAGCGTGCCGATGTCGTCGCTCGACCGGCCGAGCTTGATCCCGAGGCGGTCGATCCACTCGCGCAACCGTCGCTCGCTCTTCCGCGTGCGGACGATGCCCGCCGTGGTGTCCTCGCGCAGCGTCGGCAGCGCGAAGTTGCCGCGGATCGGGATCGAGCTGAAGAGCGCCTCGTCGCGTCGCTCGCGCGGTACGTATGCGACGCCGTGTGCGGCGGCCGCCTGCGGCGAGCGTATGACTGCCTGCTCCGACCCGGTCAGCGCGACCACACCGGCGTACGATCCGTCGCCACGCAGAGCGAGCAGGAACGACGTCTGGCCGTGACCCTCGAGCCCCGCAAGCCCGACGAGCTCGCCGGCCTGCAATCGGAAATCGATCGGCGCTGAGCCGGGGCGCAGCTGAACGCCACGAGCGTGCAGGACCTCGTCACCGGGCACGTGCCGTGCAGCGCGCTCGCCGGCCTCGCCGGTCAGGTGGTCGGCGCCGGTCATCAGGCGCACGAGCTCGCGGAGCGACGTCGAGTCCCGGTCGACCGTCGCGACCGTGTCACCGGACCGCATGACGGTGATCCGGTCGCCGAGCAGCTCGATCTCGTCCATCCGGTGTGAGATGAAGATCACGCCGGTGCCCTCCGACGCGAGCCGCCGGACGATCGCGAACAGGCGGTCGCGGGTCGCGACGTCCAGGGCCGACGTCGCCTCGTCGAGGATCAGAACCTTCGGCTCGCGGACGAGTGCCCGCACGATCGAGATCGACTGCCGGTCGGAGAGCGAGAGCTCTTCGACCGCGCGGTCGAGCGGCGGTGCGGTCCCGAGCAGCTCGTCGAGCAGCGCCTTCGCGCGCTCTCGCTTCTCGCTCTCGGAGCGGCGGGCGCGAACGAGCCCGTCCGTGCCGGTCCAGACGTTCGCGAGCACGGAGCGCGGGCCGACGACGAGCACCTCCTGGAAGACGGTGATGATCCCCGCCTCGATCGCCTCGGCCGGCGAGTGCGGCGCCTCCTCGCGACCGAGCACGGTGATCGTGCCGCTGTCCGGGCGGTGAACGCCGGTCAGGATCTTGACGAGCGTGCTCTTGCCCGAGCCGTTCTCGCCGATGACGGCGTGCACCTCGCCGGTCCGAAGGTCGAACGTGCAAGAGCGAAGTGCCTGCGTCGCGCCGAACGCCTTCGCGAGGTCCGCGGTGCGGACCAGCGGCGGCGTGTCGCTCGCCGCACGCGACTCGACTGTGGGGAAGAGTGTCGTGCATCAGGCGAGCGTCGGGCGGAGCGCCGAGGCGCTCCGCCCGCTCGTCGTTCCTAGTACCCCGTGCCCTTCTTGCGCTGCGGGAACGTGAAGAACCGGTCGAGATCGGCGTCGCTCCACCAGGTCGGCTTCGGGTTCTCGACGGTGCCGATCGTGTCCGGCGTCCATGCCGTTTTGACGTAGTTCTTCAGCGTCTTGTCCGTGACGACCGGGTGACGCCAGATGAACTGGTTGATCTTGGGGCCCTGTCCGGCGAGCATCCGCAGGATCGTCTTGACGGTGAGGTTCGCGGCGGACGTCGCGCCGCCGACCGTCCCGACCGCCTTGTAGCCCTTCGACGCATTGTCCCGCCAGTAGGCCGCGAAGCCCTTCTGTGCGGCGATGTCGGCGATGAACGGCACCGGCCGGCCCGCCTGCTGGAACGCGGCGAGGATGCCCTGGGACATCGTCGCAGTGTTGATGACTCCGTCGACCTTCTCCGAGTGCGTCGTGAGCCACTGGAGAACACCCGTCTTGGCGAGGGCCGGCGAGTAGAAGGCCGGAATCGTGCCGACCACCTTGATGTCGGGGCACGAGTCGAAGATCTTCCTCCACGCCCGCTGCTCGTCGATCACCGTCGTCGTCCCCGGCACGCCGAGCACCTCGAGCACGTTGCCCTTGCCGCCGAGCGCCTTGACCATCGCGTCAGCGGCGAACGCGGCGTCGAGGTACGTGTTCGGCGAGATGTTGATCGCGTAGCCGTTGTTGATCGTGTTGATCTCCGAGACCGTCGGGATCCCTGCCTTGCCGGCCGCTTCGACGGCGGGCCCATGGCGGTGGGCGAGAGGGCGTTCGTGAGGATGATGTCGGCGCCCTGCTGCACCGCCGCGTTGTACTGCTGCACCTGCTCGGCGACGGCCTGCTGCGACGACGCCGTCGTCACGATGAGGTTCTTGTCGACGAGCGGGCTCCGCTTCAGGAAGTTCTGGATCAGCCTGAGCGTGTAGCTGTTCCACGAGTTCGAGGGTGCCGACCAGACGATCGCGACCTTGTACGGCGGGTTGCCCCTGGGCTTCCACCGCGCCCAGTTGCTCGCCGTTATCGGCTGGTTCCAGCCGGTGTAGTCGTGCTGGAGCGCCTTCGTCAGCTTCAGCTTTGCAAGCTGGTTGGTGGGATCGGTGGGAGGAACGGTCGGGACGCCGCCGCAGGCGAGCGAACGCATGGGAGTGGCGGAGCCGGTGCCGGCTCCGAGCGCAGCGACCGCGAGCGCCGCGATCGCGAAGACGAGAAGCAGCGATGCCGCCTTGCGGTGCGCGCTGCCTCGGGAAAGAACCTTCACAGTCACCTCCGTTGGTGAGTGCCGGTAAACTTGAACCAGAGTTCGGGTTCGGGAAGTTATAGACTCTCACGGACGTGACGTCAAGAACCCCGGTCGTCGACTTCCACGCCCACTTTCTGCAGCCGGAGGTGATGCGCGAGGCGGCTCCCCGCTGGATCCTCGGCAGCTTCGGCACGCGCCCGTTCACGCCGCCGGAGCCCGGCTCGCCGCGCGCGCTCCAGACTGCGGCGATGTTCGAGCCCGCGAGGCAGCTCGCCGAGATGGACGAGCGCGGGATCGACCTCCACGTCGTGTCCGCGGCGACGGCCGTGCAGGGCACCGATTGGGCGGAGCCAGACCACCAGGCGGAGCTCGAGCGCCTGAACAACGATACGGCCGCGCGGTGGGTCGCCCATGCGCCCGGGCGGTTCGTCGGCACGTTCACGCTGCCGCTGCGCGACGTCGACCTTGCGCTTCTCGAGCTCGATCGCGCGGTCGACGAGCTCGGGCTCAGCGTCGCGAACCTCCCGGCGCAGTCGCAGGGCGAGTACCTCGGCGCGCCGCGCTTTCGCCCGCTCTGGGAGGCCCTCGCCGAGCGCGGCGTCGTCGTGTTCGTGCACCCGGACGGTGCGCGCGACCTCTGGTTCCAGGAGTACTCGCTCTGGAACTCGATCGGCCAGCCGATCGAGGAGGCGAAGCTCCTCGCGTCGTTGATCCTCGAAGGCGTGCTCGAGGAGCTGCCGCAGCTGCGCATCGTCGTCTCGCATGGCGGCGGCTTCCTCCCCCACTACGCCGGCCGCCTCGACCGCAACGTCACCAACATGCCGGACAGCGTCCGCAACATCTCGCGCCGGCCGAGCGAGTACCTGCGCGACCTCTACTACGACACGTGCGTCTACGACGTATCGGTGCTGGAGGCGCTCGTCGAGCGGGTGGGCGCGGACCGGATCGTCCTCGGTTCCGACTATCCAGTCGCCGGCGATGAGGACCACGTCGCCTTCGTGAGGAGTGCTCGGAACCTCGACGACGCCCAGGTCGAGGCGGTCGCGGGCGGCACGGCGAGGGATCTGCTCGGGCTGTGAAGCCGCTCGTCGTGGTCGTCGCGATCAACGGCGGCATGCAACGCAGCCGCGACGGGACGCACGTGCCCATTTCACCGGACGAGATTGCCGATGAGGCCGAGCGCTGCCGCGCCGCCGGGGCGGCAGTCGTCCACTTCCACGCGCGCGACGCCGCCGGGGCGCCATCGTCCGATCCGAGCCTGTACGCGGAGATCATGGCGGCCGTCCGCGCCCGCACCGATGTCCTGCTCCAGACGACGAACGGCGCCGGCGTGCGCCGCGACCCGGCGACCGGCCACCTCGTCTGGCCGTCGGACGACGAGCGGCTCGCGCTGCTTCACCTCGATCCACCGGCCGACGTCTTCTGCGTCGGCGGAGGCACGGTCGACATGTACCACCCTGCCGGCGGCTATCCCGACGAGGTGCCCTACGTCAACTCCGCGGGCTACGTCAAGAGCGCCATCCAGGAGGTCTATGCACGCGGCTCGACGATCGAGCTCGAGATCATCGTCCCGTCGATCGCAGACCGGCTCGCGCGCTTCGCCGACGAGGGCGTCTTCGACCGATATGAGCCGTACGTATGGCTCCAGCACGCGGGCGGCATGGGCAGCGCCGCGAACCCGCGCTCGCTTGTGTTCTCGGTGCGTGAAGCGCAGCGGCTGTTCCCGAACGCGATCTGGGGAGCGATCGCCGTCGGGGAGACCATGTTCCGCCTCGGCACGCTCGCGATCTCGCTCGACGCCGACGTCGTCCGGGTCGGCTTCGAGGACGGACTGCTCCTGCCCGACGGCTCCCCGGCCCGGCGGAACCACGAGCAGGTCGACGCGATCGTGCGGATCGCGGGCGTGTTCGGGCGTCAGCCCGCGACGCCCGCTCAGGCACGCGAGCTCCTCGGGCTCGATCGGTCGTGATCGACGAGACGCGCACCTTCAACGCCGAGCTCGAGCGCCGGCTCGCAGCGGAACCGCCCGTGTACACGATGCCGGTCGAGGAAACGCGGCGCATCCGCCGCGAGGGCGGCGGGCCGTTTCCGCCGCCGGTCCGGCTCGACCACGCCCGCGAGATCACGATCTCCGCCCGCGGCGGAGCGCTCGGGTTGCGCAGCCTCGCGCCGGAGCGCGCACGGGGGGCGTACCTCCACGTGCACGGCGGCGGCTGGACGTTCGGCGCTGCGGACATGCAGGACGGCCCCCTCTGGGCGCTGGCGCAGGCGACGGGCCTCACGGCGATCAGCGTCGACTACCGGCTCGCGCCGGAGCATCCGCATCCGGCCGCGGTCGACGACTGCGAGGATGCAGCGCGCTGGCTGCTCGAGAGCGACCTGGCCGACGGCGTGCTGACTATCGGGGGCGACTCGGCCGGCGCGCACCTCGCGCTCCTGACGCTGCTCCGGCTTCGCGACACCGGCGCTGCTACACCGGTTCGCGGCGGCGAATCTCGTCTCGGGGGTGTACGACGTCTCGCTGACGCCGAGCGCGCGCCTCTGGGGCGACCGCAACCTTGTGCTCTCGACCCCGCTCGTCCGCTGGTACGCGGACAACCTCTGCGGTTCGCTGGGCCGCGATGCCAGACGGGCCCCCTCCGTGTCGCCCCTCTACGCCGACCTCCGCGACCTGCCGCCCTGTCTGCTGACGGTCGGCACGCTCGATCCGCTGCTCGACGACTCGCTCTTCCTCCACAGCCCGACTGCGCGCGGCGGGTAATCGCGCCGAGCTGGTCGTCGCCGAAGAGGCGGTACACGGCTTCAATCTCTTTCCGCTCGAGGTCGCCCGCGACGCCAACGACCGGATCCACGCGATTCCTCGCCGCGGCGTGACGCAGGCGAGCTTCGTCAGCGGCGCGGAATCAGATACCCGGCTGCGGCGTCGGCAAGCTCGCGGACATACACGTCCGCCGGGAGGTCGTTGCCGGACTCGAAGCTCTCCCCGTGCGAGATTCGCCGCGAGATCGCGGCGAAGACGAACCGGAAGGCAATCTCAATGGCCAGGTCCGTGTCCGGGTGCCCGAGCTCGCCGCGGTGGTCGGCGAGAATCGTCTGGAACGCGTCCGCAACCTGGCGCGCCCGCACCGAGCCGCGCGCCCAGATCACCGGATCGACCGTCGACCGCTGCATGAACACACGCAGCATCTCCGCGTTGTCGAGCATCGCGCCGGCGAGCTTCTCGACGAGCGCCGTGACGAGCTCGCGCCCTTCGAGCTCATCGAGATCGCCCGACGTGATTCGTTGCACGATGGCGGCGTTGATCCGGTCGAGCTCACGGTCGTAGACGGCGAGCAGGAGCGCGTCCTTGCTCGGTATCCGCGAGTAGAACGAGCCGACCGAGACATCTGCGCGCCGGCTCACCTCCTGCACGGTGAATCCCTCGTAGCCCTGCTCGCGGAGCAGCTCGACGCCGGCTTTCAGGACACGGTCGAGCGCGTCCTGGCTGCGGCGTTGGCGCGGTGGTCGGATCGTGGGCTTGGATGTCGGCACGACCGTCATAGAATACGAATTCTCGTTCTATAACGGCGCGCGTACCGCGCGCGTCAGCGCTCGAGCAGGTATGCGGCGCAGGCATTGCCCAGCTGCCGCACGAGGGCGTCCCACTCGATCAGGCGGTCGGACTCGAACGTCGGGCCGTACATCACCTGGCGCGCAAGCGTCGAGTAGACCCCGCTGCTGCTTCGGCTGGCGGGCGGTCTCGGCCCTCGACCGAGCTTAGTGGTGCCGGCGGAGCGCGCTAGACGGGCTGTGCCAGCGCTCCGAGGGCACGGCCCATCAGCTGGTGCGGCAACGACCGGTCGTCTGGCGGGTCGACCTCCCATTCCGAGAGCTGCAGCGAGGTCTCGACGACGAGCTTGCAGCGCTCGTAGCGCCGCTCCGTGAACGCTGCGAGCGCCTCCTCGACCGACGGCTCTGCGTCCAGCAGCTCTGCGAGCACGACCGAGTCTTCGATCGCCATGCCGACGCCGTAGGCGATGTGCGGCGTCGTCGTGTGCGCCGCGTCGCCGATCAGCACGACGCGGCCGCGGTGCCACGGCGGCGGGACGAGCAGCGCGTGCATGTGCCGGAAGTCGACGTCGGGGCGAAGCGCGTCCGCCGCGAGCGGGACGAGCCCGCCGAACGACTCGAGCCGCATGCGCAGCTCGTCGCGGACGCGGTCGGAGGGCGGCCGCTGCGTCCCGTCGTCGGGCTGGAGCATCCAAAGGTAGAGCTCGTCCTGCCCGATCGGCACCAATCCGACGCGCCCCACCCGCACGATGTCGTAGATCTCGTAGCGGTCGATCTCCCGCGGCCGCGGCGCGGACGCGCGCCAGATCAGCTGCCGTGCCCGCTGCGGCTCGGGCACCTCCGGCATCACCGAGCAGCGCACGGTCGAGTACAGGCCGTCGGCGCCGACGACGAGGTCGAAGCGGTCGGCCGTGCCGTCGCTGAGGGTCGCTTCGCCCGAGGGATCGAGCGCCGTCACGGTCGTGCCGAGCCGCAGCTCCGCTTCGGGCACGGCGCGGAGCGCGTCCTCGAGAATCTCGGTGAGGGCGGCACGCGCGAGGGCGACAGTGCCGGGCTTGCCCTCCACCAGCGACGGCGGTGCGACGCGGTGCAGCACCTCTCCGTCAGGCGCGCAGAAGTTCACCGCGTCGATCACGTAGCCCCGTCCGACGATCGCGTCGACGAGGCCGAGCTCGTTCAGCGCCCGAAGCGGCGAGTTCTGCAGCGCGAGGCCGACGCCGACCGGTCGCAGCTCCTCCTCGAGCTCGACGACGAGCGTCTCGATCCCGCGCCGGCCGAGCGCGATCGCGGCGGTCATGCCGGCGGGACCGCCGCCGACGATCAGCGCTCTCACGTGCGCGTCGCGACGGCGCGGCGCCGCTCCACCTCGTCGATCTCGCCGAGCTGCGAGAGGATCTGATCCGGGGTCTGCTCGCCGATGAACTTCTGGAGCATCGGCGTGTGGTCGTAGACGAGGTCGCGCAGAAAGCGGAACGGCCACGGCAGCCGGTGGAACACGAAGCCTGTGTAGTAGGCCTGCTGGGACACTGTTGCCGTGTGCTTCTTGCGTCGGTCCTCGAACGCCTGGAGGGCGCGCCGGACATCCTCAGTCCGCTTCAGGTCGGCCTGCTCGAGCTCGGCGACGAGGAAGTAGCCGTCCTCGATCGACATCCCGGCGCCGTAGGCGGCGTACGGCGATGTCGGGTGCGCCGCGTCTCCGATGAGCGTCACACGCCCCTGCGACCATTGCTTCAGCGGCTTGCGGTCGCGGATGTCCCAGTGGAAGACGTTCTCCTCGGGCGTCTGCGCGATCAGCGACGGCAGCGGCGCGGCGAAATCCCGCACCCGCTCGGCCGCGAACTCCTTGAGGCTCCGCTCGAGCGGCTTCGACGGGTCGAACGCCTCGAGCACCCACCACTCGTACCCCCACCTGCCCTCATGGCGGATCGCGGAGTAGCTGCCCTGTGTCGTCCGGTTGTGCGCGACGACCGTCACGTTCTCCTCGACGTCGTCGGCGTAGAGCCAGCCGCCGACGAGGTGGAGCTTCTGCACCCGCACCGGCTGCGTCGCCCCAGAGCTGCCGACGGACGACGGAGTGGAGCCCGTCCGCACCGACGAGCACGTCGGCCTCGACGTCGTCGCGGCCACGGAGGTGGACGACGACCGTGTCGCCGCGGTCGGTGAACCCCGTCACCTCGTGATCGACCCTCAGGACTCCGTCGGGCAGCGCGTCCAGCATCCGCTTGTAGAGCCCCGGCCGCAGCAGGCCGATGAAGCCGCCGCCGAACTCCTCTACCACGTCCTGAGGGAGCTTCACGCGCGCTCGGATCCGCCCGTCGTGCCGGCGAAACGTCGCGTCCGCGGGCGCGCCGAGGTCGTCGATGTCGACGCCGATCAGCTTCAGCACCTTCTGCGGCGGCGGCCAGAGGTTGAGGATGTTCCCCGCGGCCTTCACCTCGGGGTAGCGCTCGTAGATCGTGACCTCCAAGCCCGCGCGGTGCGCCGCGAGGGCGGTGGCCATGCCGGCGGGGCCGGAGCCGACGACTGCGATCGAGCCCTTGCTCATCTCACTGTCCTTTCCACCGCGGGATCAGGACGGTCGTGTTCTCGTTCTCGACGGCGGCGCGGCGCTCGCCGAGGTAGTCGAGGCCGGGAAACGCGTCGGCACCCTCGGCGATGTCGAGATACGGCCAGTCCGTGCCGAAGACGACGTGCTCGGGCGACGTCACCTCGAGCGTCGCCGCCAAGGCAGGCGCGTTGTTCGCGAGACCGGTGTCGTAGTAGAGGCGGCCGAGGTACTCGACTGCGCCGGCGGGGGCGGCGGTCGCCTTTTCGGGCTCGCGAGCTGCCAGCGAAGCCAGCCGGTGTGCGATGAACGGGGCGGTGCCGCCGAGGTGCGCGACCTGAAGCCGGATGTTCGGGTAGCGCTCGAGCGTCCCGGTGTAGATCAGGTTCGCGAGCGCGCGCGTCGTCTCGAAGACGAACTCGTAGAGCCACACCGGGTGGGGGAGCGGCAAATCGTGCGGCGGGAAGCCCGGGTGCAGGAAGACGTATGCCCCGCGCCGGTCGAGCTCGGCGAAGAGCGAGTCGAGCGCGGGATCGCCGAGGTACGTCCCGCGGACGCTCGAGAGGAGGAGCACGCCGTCCATTCCGAGCGCGTCGTACGCATGCGCGACCTCGGCGAGGGCCGCGTCGACGTCACCGAGAGGCAACGCGGCGAGCCCGGCGAACGTCTCGGGCGCGGCGCGGACGATCTCGGCGAGCTCCTCGTTCGCGATCCGCGCGATCTCCGGGGTAGGCGCACCCGGGGGGCCGGTCGAGATGACCGCGCGGTCGATTGCGTTCTGCTCCATGAACTGCTGGAGCCCGTCGAGCGGCGAGGGGACGGGGAGCGGCATGGGGAGCGCCTCGACGTATCTCGGCGGCGCGACGTGCGCGTGCGTGTCGATCCTCACGACGCCACCACGCGGTTCCGTTGCCGACCGAGACCGGTGATCTCCGCGTCGATCACGTCACCCTCGGCGAGGAAACGGCCCCAGTGTATGCCGTTGCCCGCGGGAGAGCCGGTCAGCAGCAAGTCGCCTGGGAAGAGGCGAACGCGCTCCGCGGCGTACGACCGGAGCCGTTCCACGTCGAAGATCATGTCCGCGGTCGACTCGTCCTGCATCGTCTCGCCGTTCAGCTCGAGCGTGACCCGCAGGTTCGCAGGATCGACGAACTGCGCGGGCACGATCCACGGCCCGGTCGGCAGGAAGGTCGGCGCGTTCTTCGACCGGAGCCAGTCGGTGCCGATCGCCTTCAGGTCCTCGCGGTAGACCAGGTCGCGCGTCGTCAGGTCGTTGGCCATCGTGTAGCCGACGACCGCGCCGTCTGGGCCGAGCACCGCCGCCAGCTCGAGCTCCCAGTCGTGCTGCTCGCCGCGGCGCGGCAGGATCACGTCGTCGTACGGCCCACAGATCGCTCCGACGGCGCCGAGGAAGACGAACGGCTCACCCGTTGCGACGCGCGCGTCCATGATCTCGCGCGCCTCGCGGCGGGCCGTCTCCTCGTCGACGCCCGCGCGCGTCCGCTCCGCGACGATGATGTCGAGCACGTGCTTGTAGTAGTTCGCTCCTGCCTGGAGCACCTGGCGAGGCTCGATCGGCGCAAGGACACTGTACGTCGTCGAGCGCCGACCCACCGTCGAAGCGAGCGAGCTCCTCGAGCTGCGCGAAGGTCTCGTGCCAGCGCTCGAAGATCGCGCAAACCGACGGAGCGACGGGCGACGCGTCGTGGACCCGCTCCTCGTCGACGACGACGCCGGGGAAGGGACCCTCGCCGGCGTCGAACGTGCCGATCGCCCACCGCATCAGATGGGCGCCATCGCGGCCATCGTCACCTCTGTGCGCGTCTTGACGGGGTCGATCGGCAGAGAGCGGTCCTGCTCCCACGCCCCGATCGCCTCGGAGCCCTCGACGATCATGCGGCAGCGGTCGTAGCGTCGAGCCATGAACGCCTCGAGCGCGGCGGCGACGGTCTCCTGCCGCTGCAGCTCCTCGGTGAGCACGATCCCGTCCTCGATCGCCTGCGCAGCGCCCTGGCCGCAGTGCGGCGACGTCGCATGCGCCGCGTCGCCGATCAGGACAACGCGGCCGCGATGCCACGGCGGCGGCACCAGCACGTTCTCGACCGGGCGGTAGACGACCGCCTCGTCGTCGACGAGAAGCTCCCGGTGCTCGGCGACGGGGCCGCCGTACGGCGCGAGTCGCTGGCGGTAGATCTCGGCGATCCCGTCCTGCGGCAGCCGGATCGGCGCACCCTCCGGCGGCTTCTCGATCGTCAGCATGTACATCAGATCCGGCGCGAGCGGGACGAAGCCCGCGGCACCGGCAGGGCCGATGACGGCCCAGATCTTGTCGAGGCCCTCGATTCGCGGCAGGTTGTAGCGCCAGCACACCTGGCCCGTGTACGTCGCCTTCGGCGCATCGGGAAAGACCATCTCCCGGATCTGTGAGTACAGGCCGTCGGCGCCGACGACGAGGTCGTAGCTCCGCGTCTCGCCGTCGCTGAACGCGACGTCGACGCGGTCGCCCGTGTCCTCGAGCGTCGCGACGGTGACACCGACGCGCACGTCTGCACCCGACTCCAGCACGGCGTCCTGGAAGATCGTGTGCAGCCGCGTCCGCGTAATGCCGTTGCCCGGCGGCAGACCCGGCACGAGCGCGGGCCAGTCGTTGTCGGCGATGACGGTCACGCCGTCGGTCAGGAACGTCCGGTCGCCGTACATCGGATGCCCCTCCGCCACTGCACGCTCGGCGAGCCCGAGCTCGTTCAACGCGCGCAACGCGTTCCCGGGCTGGATGATCCCGACGCCGTAGACGTCCCAGGCCGGGTTTCTCTCGACGACGTCGACGTCGACGCCCGCTCCGCGGAGCGCGATCGCCGTCGAGAGCCCGCCGATCCCGCCGCCGACGACGAGAACATGGCGAACGTCGATCATTTCTCGTCGAAGAGCTCGGTCGAGTGGAACCCGGCGGTGGCCGCCTCGGCAACGGCGGCCTCGACGGGCGGCCAGGACTCCATCATCGAGTCCGGCATCTGCAGGTTCTTCCACAGCGTCGTGCCGCCCTGCTGCGTGCTCCACTTCGTCGCTTGCCAGTCCGGCTGGTAGTTCTCCCAGCCGCCCGAGTTGATCTCGATCCGGAAGCCGCCCGGCTCGCGCACGTAGAGGTACGTGATCTCGTCGACGCCGTGGATGCCGGGGCCGAACTCGATCGGCGTGTCGTGCGCCATGAACACCTCCGCGGCGCGCTCGACGTCTAGCCGCTGGTCGACGCGGTACGCGATGTGGTTGGCGCGGGCGGTCGAGCCGAAGTCGGGCACGAGCCCGAGGTCGTGCGTCGAACGGGTCGCGTTGCAGGTCATCGTGCTGAAGACCGTGAACTCGGGCGAGACGTCGATCTGCGCGGTGTGCCGCTGGCCGAGCGTCTTGTAGAAGGCGATGTCGCCGTGGATGTCCGGCGTCGCGATCGTGACGTGGTCGATGTAGCGGGCGGAGGCGCCCCGCTCGGAGAACCGTTGCGGGCGGTTCTGGAAGTCGGTCTCCGCCTTCTCCGAGGGCGCCTCGTAGCGGTCGACCTCCCAGAACACCTCGTGCACGTGCTGCCCGTGCGGTGCCCGGTACCGGAACGCCTTGCCGTGGCCGACGGACGAGTCGACCCACCCGATCGCGAGCTCGAGATCGACGCGCTGCGCAACGGCCTCCAGGTCGTCCGGGCTGTACGTCCGCCACGCGATGTGCGCGACCTCGGGGTGCGGGCCTTCGGTGACGACGAGGCTCGAGTGCAGCCATTCGGCCCACGCCCGCAGGTAGACCGACTGGCCGTCGCGCTCGGTCTCCTCGAGCCCGAGCACGTCGACCATCCACTTGACGGTCTCCTCCGGCTTCGGCGATACGAGCTCGACGTGTGCGAGCTGCGACAGCAGGACCTCCGACACGTTCCCTCCTTCGAGAAACCACCCTGTAACATGAACCAAAGTTCGAATTCGCGATCCTAACCTAGCTCCTGTGGAGTGTCAACCGCGTTGACGAGCGCGGTGGGACGGCGTCCGGCGAGCACCGCGGCCACGTTCTCGGCTGCCAGGCGCGCGAGGTCGCGGATCGACTCCTCCGAGTAGAAGGCAACGTGCGGCGTGGCGAGCAGCCGTTCCTGTGCGAGCAACGGATGCTCCGGCGGCAGCCGCTCGGGCTCGAAGACATCCAGCCCGGCGCCGGCGATCGCGCCGCGCTCGAGCGCCTCGGCAAGCGCGGCGTGGTCGACCACCGCCCCGCGCGACGCGTTCAGCAGGTACGCCGTCGACTTCATCGCCCGCAGGAAGTCCTTGCCGACCAGGCCACGCGTCGATTCCCGGAGCGGGACGTGGAGGGAGACGAAGTCCGAGCGGCGGGCAAGGTCGAGGAGCTCCACCGGCTCCGCGCCGGCCGCACGGACGCGGGCACTGTGCGGGTCGTGCGCGATGACCTCGAGGCCGAGACCGCGCGCCTTCGTGGCCAGTGCCTGACCGATGGCGCCGAAGCCCACGACTCCGAGTGTCGAGCCCGAGATCCGGTGGAGCGGAAAGCCTGTAGCAAGGCTCCAGCGGCCGGCCCGGACGGCGCGGTCATAGCGGGCGATGCCGCGGGCGAGCGCGAGCGCCAGCGCGAGGACGTGCTCGGCGACCTCGTCGGTGCAGTAGACAGGGACGTTGGTAACCGGGAATTCCGCGCCGCGTCGCCTCGTCGACGGCGATGTTGTCGGTGCCGACGCCATAGCGGCCGATCACGCGCAGGCAGTTCCCGGCGGCGACGACGCGCGCCGTGACGTGCGCGAAGCACGTGAGGATCGCGTCGGCGTCGCTGACGAGCTCGACCAGCTCGTCTTCGGCTCCGGTCGGCGCCAGCACGGTCTCAGCTCCGACCTCGGCGAGGACGGCGTCCTCGACGTGGGTGTCGGCCCACGTGATATCGGTGACGAGGACCTTCACAAGCCGAGTGCGGCGCGACCGGCGTACGGCGCGTCGTCGCCGAGCGCCTCCTCGATCCGCAGCAGCTGGTTGTACTTGGCGAGTCGCTCCGACTGCGCCACCGAGCCCACCTTGATCTGCCCGCCCCCGGTACCGACAGCGATGTCCGCGAGTGCCGGATCCTCGGTCTCGCCCGAGCGCGCCGAGATGACGGTCCGGTACCCAGCCTGCTTGGCGCGCTCGACGAGGGTCAGCGTCTCGGTGATCGTGCCGATCTGGTTCATCTTCACCAGCACTGCGTTGGCCGCGCCGAGCTCGATGCCGCGCTCGAGACGCTCGATGTTCGTCGTGAAGAGGTCGTCGCCGAGGATCTGCAAGCGCCCGCCGAGGCGCGCCGTGAAGGCGACCCAGCCCTCCCAGTCGTCCTCGGCCAGCGCGTCTTCGACGGACAGGATCGGGTGGCGGTCGGCGAAGCCGGCGATCAGCTCGGCGAGCTCGGCCGGCGTACAGGTACGGCCCTCCGAGGCCAGCGCATAGTTGCCCGTGTCGGGCTCGAAGAAGTGGGTCGCGGCGATGTCCAGCGCGTAGGCCATGTCGTCTCCCAACCCCAGGCCTGCGCGCTCGACGGCGCGGTCGAGCACTTCGAGCGCCGCCGCGTGCGACTCGAGCGGCGGCCCGAAGCCGCCCTCGTCCGCCTTCAACACCGTGAGCCCGCGCTCGCACAGCACGTCGGCCGTCGCCTCGTACACGTCGACGACCATCCGCAGCGCGTCGCGGTACGTCCGAGCGCCCACCGGCATCACGAGGAAGTCTTGGAAGTCCAGCTGCCGGCCCGCGTGCAGCCCGCCGCTGACGATGTTCACCATCGGCAGCGGCAGCAGGGGTTCCGCGCCGAGATGACGCCAGAGCGGCAGGCCTGCGGCGGCGGCCTCCGCGCGGGCGCAAGCGAGTGAGACGGCGAGGATCGCGTTCGCGCCGAGGCGCGACTTGTCGGCCGTACCGTCGAGCTCGATCAGCGCGCGGTCGACGTCATCCAGATCGACCGGCTTTCCCCGCAGAGTTTCGGCGATCTCGCCGTTCACCGCCGCGACGGCCTTCAGCACGCCACGGCCGCGGAAGCGGGACGGATCGCCGTCGCGGAGCTCGACCGCCTCGTGGCGCCCGGTCGACGCGCCGGACGGGACCGACGCCGAGACGACCGTGCCGTCTGAGAGCGCGAGCTCGGCCTCGACCGTTGGTCGCCCGCGCGAGTCGAGGATCTCGCGGCCGCGGACGGAGGCGATCCGGACGCTCACCGCGCAAATGCCTCCATCGACGAGCGCCGACCGAGCAGTAGGTCGTATGCGAGCGCACGCACCGTGACCCGCTCCGGCTCGGACAGGTACTCCGCGGGCGACTTCCCGTCCACCCGCGCCAGGAGCAGGCAGCCGAGCTCGGCAGTGACCCGCGGATCGGGGACAGACGAGCCGTATCCCGCGAGGAACGCGTCGGCAGCACTTCGCACACGCGACGCGTGCGGCGGGAGGTGGATGGACTTCATGACGAGGTGCGTCAGCATGAACGCGACGTCGAACGCCGGGTCGCCACGATGCGCGACCTCGAAGTCGAGTGCGAGCACACGGTCCGAGTAGACGAGCAGGTTCTTCGGCGACCAGTCGCCTAGCACGAGCGCCTCGCGCGTCGCGAGCAGGCGCTCGACCTCCGCGTGCACGAAGATCTGCGACCGCGGGATTCGCGGCCGCCGCTGTACGGTGGTACGGGTCGACACGGCCCTGGACGAGCGGCGTTGGATCGTCGAAATCCTCCGCCCGGATCGGCATGGACCATGGCGAGCAGCTCGCCCGCACGCCGCGCGGCGTCGAGATCGATCCTACCCGCGAGCAGCTCCTGCTTCCAGTTGCGGCCGCCCTCCGGCGCGCGGCTCATGACGAAGAGAAACCGGTCGTCGTCGTGCGCGAGCACGGCGGGGACGGAGCCGTCCGGAAGGAGCGAGGCGAGAAGCTGCAGCGCGCGACGCTCGTTGACGATCCGTGCGCGGTCGAACGGCCAGTCGGCGGCAACGCGCAGCTTCGGCAGCGACTGCTTGAGCACCGCGCGCCCACCCGCCCAGTCCGCCGCAAGGACGATGTTCGAGATCCCACCCGCGAGCGGCCGCACCGCCACGGCCACACCCGGCGGGGCGACGCCGAGCTCGACGAGGGCCCCTGGGGTCGTCTTCTCGTCCAGAAGCACCACAGACTTGACCACGACCACTATTTAGAACGAGAATTCATGTTCGAGTCAAGTGGCGAGGACGAGGAGGATCCCGTGGCAGAGCCGTTGGTGATCGTCGCCGCCGTGAACGGCGGCATGCAGATGAGCCGCGACGGCGCGAAGGTCCCGATCACGCCGGAGGAGATCGCGGAGGACGCCTGGCTGTGCCGTGAGGCGGGCGCGGCGATCGTCCATATCCACGCCCGCGACGAGAACGGACGAAACACGGGCGACATCGACGGTCTTCGGCGACATCATCACGTCGGGTTCGGGAGCGGACGGACATCCTGATCCAGACGACGAACGGAATCGGCGTGCGCCACGACCCGGCTACCGGCCAGACGATCTGGCCGACCGACGAGGAGCGCCTCGCACTCGTCAACCTCGACCCCTCGCCCGACCTGTACGGCGTCGCCGCCGGCTCCACGGACTTCCTCCACCCCGAGGGCGGCTACCACGTCGAGACGCCGTACGTGAACTCGGCGGAGTTCCTCAAGGAGACCATCAAGGCCGTCTATGCGAAGCCCTCGACGCTCGAGTACGAGATCGTCGACACCCACGCGCTCGACCGGCTGTCGCAGTACGCAGACGATGGGCATCTTCGATCGCGATGCGGACTACATCTGGCTCCTCTACGGGGGCGGCCTCGGCTTCGTGCCGGGCAACGCCGAGTACCTCGTCTACGCGCAGGGACGGGGCGAGCGCTTGTTCCCCAACGCGCTCTGGGGCGTGCTCGGCGGCGGCCACGACAACTTCACGTTCACGACGCTCGGCATCTCGATGGGCTGCACGACCGCGCGGCTCGGGTTCGAGGACGGGCTCTACCTACCGAACGGCGAGGTCGCGGAACGGAACCATCACCTCGTCGAGAAGCTCGTCGAGATCGCCGAGCTCTTCGGGCGACGGCCGGCCACCCCGGGCGAGGCGCGAGAGATCATGGGCCTGAACCGCGCGAAGACGCCGGTCGCCGCCTGACATGCAGATCGAAAAGGACATCGACGTTCCGACGCGAGACGGCTCGCCGATCGCCGCGGACGTGTTCCGGCCCGACGGCGACGAGGCGGTGCCGGTGATCGCGTGCATCAGCCCCTATGGCAAAGACGTCCACTGGCCAGAGCGGTTCCCGCTCTACGACCTCGTGGACCAGGGCGAGCACATGGTCTGGGAGACGCCGAATCCCGACTGGTGGACGGAACGTGGCTACGCCGTCGTCCGCGCCGACGCCCGCGGCACCGGGAAGTCCGAGGGCCGACTCGACCCGCTCTCGCCGAAGGACGCCGAGGACTTCTACGACTTGATCGAGTGGTGTGGCACGCGGCCGTGGTCGAACGGCAAGGTCGCCTCGAGCGGCATCTCGTGGTACGCGATGATCGGGTGGCGTGCCGCCGCGCTCCAGCCTCCCCACCTCGAGGCGCTCGTCGCCTGGGAAGGGCTGACCGACTTCTACCGCGACTGGGCGCGGCAGGGCGGCATCTACACGAACGCGTTCACCGAGTTCTGGTGGCGCACGCAGATCGAGGTGCAGCGGAACACCGACGACGGCGTCGACTGGCACGTCGAGCTCAAGGCGCGCGAGCTCGACGATGACTGGTACCGGAAGCGCTCGGCCGATCTCTCCCGCGTCCGAGTGCCGCTGCTCTCGGCCGGCAACTGGGGCGCGCTTCACCTCCACCTGAGAGGCAACGTCGAGGGCTATCTCGGTGCCGCCTCGGAGCACAAGTGGCTCGTCGTCCACTCCGGCACGCACATCGACCCCTACTACACCGACTGGGGCAAGGAGCTGCAGCTCCGCTTCCTCGACCGGTTCCTGAAGGGCGACGAGCGGGCGACGGATGGGGTGCCGCCCGTCCGCCTCGCAATCAGGCACGGCCGCGACGTCGAATGGCGCGACGAGCAGGAGTGGCCGCTCGCGCGGACGCAGTGGCGCGAGCTCTACCTCGACGGCGGCGCGCTCTCGTGGCAGGCGCCGGCACCCGGCGAGATGCCGTACCCCGCATCCTTCGAGCTCGCCGTCGAGGAGCAGCTCGAACTTACGGGCCCGGTCGCGCTGCGGCTCTGGGTCGTGTCCGGGCAGGAGGACTTCGACGTGTTTGCCCGGCTCGAGCACGTAGACGCGAACGGCGAGAAGCTCGTCCCGGTCGGGCCGCAGGGCGACCCGACACCGGTGCCCATGGCGGTCGGGTGGCTGCGAGCATCGCACCGGAAGCTCGACCCGGAACGGTCGTTGCCGTACCGGCCGTGGCACACCCACGACGAGCTCGAGCCGCTCGTCGCCGGCGAGCCGACGCTGCTCGAGGTCGAGATCTGGCCGACGTCGATCGTGCTCCTGCCCGGCGAGCGGCTGCGGCTCGAGCTGCGCGTGGACGACGCCGACCTGCCGTGGCCCGGCTCGCACACCGACCCCGACGACCACCGGCCGGCGCGCGACGTCACCATCCTGCTGGGCGGCGCACACGCGTCGCACCTTCTCGTGCCGGTGATCCCCCAGTGACGGCGAAGCAGGAGGTAGAGACGCATGCCTGAGACGTTCACACGCGCTGGAGGTACGTACACCCTGTACGACCTGAGCGACACACTCTCCAACTCGACGCGCGAGTTCGAGCCGAACCCCCACGAGATCAGCTACATGGGGCCGGCGGAGACGCTTGCCGAGGGCGAGAAGCGCTGGGGTATCGGCGCAGACTTCTGGCCGAACGGCGAGGCGTTCAACGCCGACGCCGTGAGTGCGACCACGCACTCCGGCACGCACGTCGACGCGCCGCACCACTACGGCCCGGCAAGCGAGGGGACGGCGCTGACGATCGACACGATGCCGCTCTCGTGGTGCTTCGGCCCCGGAGTCCGCCTCGACATGCGCGAGAAGGACCCCGTCGGCGGGATCTGGCGACGTGACGTCGAGGAGGAACTCGAGCGCATCGGCCACGAGCTGCAGGAGGGCGACGTCGTGCTCGTCTGGACCGGCACCGATCTCAGGCAGCCGGGCTACCAGAACGCGAGCCCGGGTCTCCGCCGCGACGCGACGGAGTTCCTCGTCGACTCCGGCGTGCACATGATCGGCATCGACGGCTGGGGACTCGACCGGCCGTTCCCGATCATGATCGAGGAGGCGAAGACGCGGCGAGCTCGCGCAGATCTGGGAGTCCCACATCCTCGGCCGCGACAAGCCGTACGCGCAGATCGAGAAGCTCGCGAACCTCGAGCAGCTGCCGACCGCCACGGGGTACACCGTCTACGCGTTCCCGTACAAGATCGAGGGTGCCAGCGCGGGGTTCGCACGCGTCGTCGCGATCGTCGAGGAAGGCGCCTGATGCGGATCGCGAAGGACTCGATCGATCTCGGGATCGTCGTCCGCGACGGCGAGGCGGCCCTCCGGTTCTACCGCGACACGCTGGGGCTCGAGCTCGTCGCGAGCATTCCGATGCCACCGGTGCTTCCCGCCGGGACGATGCACCGCCTCGCCTGCGGCTCGTCCCTGGTCAAGCTGCTCTCGTTCGACGAGCCGCCGCCTGCAGGAGTCGGCGGCGCCGTGGCCGACGCCGGCGGAATCCGGTACTTCACGATCTTCGTGACGGGCCTTGTCGACACCGTCGCCGCGATCGAGGCCGAGGGCTACCGCGTTGCGACGCCGCCGGCCGAAGTCCGACCCGGCGTGAGGGTCGCGATGGTCGAGGATCCCGACGGCAACCACGTGGAGCTGCTCGAAAACACCTGAGAAGGAGGGGACGATGCGCATTGCCCGGATCGAGATCGACGGGGCGGCTCGCGCCGCGATCGTGTCGGCCGACGGAGCGTCGGCGCAAGTGCTCCCTGCCGACGTCACGGTGATCAGCCTCCTCGGGGACGATCGCGAGGTCGTCGCAGCTCGGGCCGAGCGCGAGGTCGCCCTCGACGAGGTGAGGCTGCTGGCGCCGGTCGAGCCTCCGTCGATCCGCGACTTCAGCGTCTTCGAGCAGCACATCGAGGGCGTGGTCAAGAACGGCAATCCGGACGCGACGATTCCCGAGGCCTGGTACGCGTCGCCGTTCTGCTACTTCAGCAACCCCCACGCCGTGACCGGTCCCGGTGACGAGATCGAGATCCCACCCGGCTGCGTCGATCTCGACTTCGAGCTAGAGATCGCTGCCGTGATCGGCCGCTCTGGCAAGAACCTGCACCCCGAGGCGGCGAGCGCCTACATCGGCGGCTACACGATCTTCAACGACTGGTCCGCGCGCGATCTCCAGGTGGCGGAGATGCGGCTCGGCCTCGGAACGCTCAAGGGGAAGGACTTCGCGAACACGCTAGGGCCCTGGGTCGTAACCCCCGACGAGCTCGAGGAGCACCGCACCGAGGATCGCTTCGACCTCGACATGCGCGCGAGCGTGAACGGTCGTGAGTTTGGCGACGACACCGTCGCGAACATGGCATGGAGCTTCGAGGAGCTTGTCGCCTACGCCTCCCGCGGCACGTGGGTGCGGCCCGGTGACGTCCTGGGCTCCGGGACGTGCGGCGGCGGCTGCCTCTTCGAGGTCTGGGGACGCCAGGGGCGAGCTGCGCATCCTCCGCTAAGGCCCGGAGACACCGTCTCGCTCACGGTCGAGGGCATCGGCACGTTGACGAACACCGTCGTCGCCGGTGTGGAACCCGTCCCCCTCCCCGAGGCCAGGCCCGGCCGGTTGCGGTCACGCGCCGGTGTGGGCTAGAAAGCACGTCGAGGTGGCGCGCGCGGCACGACGAGGACGCACGCGGCTCCCCACCGCGTCGGCACGTTCGGGCAGCGTCGGTCAACGTGCGCTCTTCACCACGTCGCCGGGGCCGTATGCAAGGAGGTCACGGTGAGTCGCAAGAGCCTCCGTCGAAGCTCGAGTGGTGCGAGATCGCGGTCGAGAGCCGCAATGCGCTTCTGGCTCTGCGCGGTAGTCTCGCCCGGTGACGGCGGAGCCGGTCGATTCCGCGCGCCCACCTCGGTCACGTCGAGCTCTCCGAAGTGGATGATCGCACGGTGGCCGTCGTGAACAGGCTCCGCCAGCCCCCGCCCGTGCCTAGGAGGCTGCTCGTCGTGAGTGCGCACTCGGCGGACTTCGTCTGGCGGGCGGCCGGGGCGATCGCGACCGTGACGGCGAACGGCGGCGCCGCGACGGTCGTCGCCCTTTCGTTCGGAGAGCGCGGTGAGTCCGGCGAGCTCTGGAAGGAGCCCGGCCAGACGGTCGAGAACGTCAAGTCCGTGCGGCGAGGTGAGGCGGAGGCGGCGGCCAACGCCCTGGGCGCGGAGCTCGTCTGTCTGGACCGCGGCGACTACCCCCTAGAGATGGACGGCGCTGCGGTCGCGGAGCTGACGGACATCGTGCGCGACGTCGAGCCTGACATAGTGCTCGGCCACGCGCGACAGGATCCGTTCAACTCGGACCACGCCGTTGCGTCCGACGCGACGATCCAGGCGCGCCAGCTCGCAAGCGGCGCCGGCGTCGCGAGCGGTTTCACGACGATCGCGCCGCCCGCGCTCCTCCTCTTCGAGCCGCACCAGCCGGAGCTCTGCGGCTTCGTGCCGACGACGTTCCTCGACATCACGCCCGTTTGGGAGCAGAAGCTCGCTGCCATGGAGGCGCTGGGCGCGCAGCAGTACCTGCGCACGTACTACACCGAGCGCGCGGGGCACCGCGCGAATCACGCGCGGCGCATCTCCGGCCGTCCCGACATCAGGTACGCGGAGGCCTTCCAGCGCGAGATCCCCCAGGTGGTCGACGCGTTGTGACGCCGCTCGAGACACTCGCCCGTCTCGGCGTGGCCACGGTGCACGAGGCGCAAGGGAAGACAGGGGTCGTCGATCTCCCGCTGCTGCAGGTGGTGCCGGGCTCGCGGGTTGCGGGACGGGCCCGCACGGCTCTCTGCGGCAACGGCGACAACCTCATGGTTCACGCGGCGGTCGCCCACGCAGAGCCCGGCGACGTGCTCGTGCTGACGATGCCCGAGCCGAGCTCGGTGGCTCTCGTGGGTGACCTCCTGGCGACGCAGGCACTCGACCAGGGCGTCGTGGCGCTCCTGGTGGACGGAGCCGTCCGCGACCTCGACGAGCTGCGCGAGCTGGGCCTTCCGATCTGGACGAGGTTCGTGCGGGCGCAGGGAGCAACGAAGGATCACGTGGGCGAGCTCGACACGCCCGTCGTCGTCGGCGGCGCGCAGATCGTCGCCGGCGACGTGGTCGTGCTGGACGCGGATGGGGCCGTCGTCGTCCGCGCGGACCGCGTTGACGAGGTCGTGAGCGTCTCGCTCGAGCGCGAAGCGCGCGAACGCGACCTTCGCGCGAGGTATGCGGCAGGGGAGCGCTCCTACGACGTCAACAACCTCCGTGAGCTTGTGGAGGGCAGCCGTCCATGACACTGCACGTCGCGGTTCTCGGGCTCGGGGAGGCCGGCGGCACGATCGCCTCCGGCCTCGCTGCGGGCGGGTGCGTCGTACGCGGCTGGGATCCCGTCGTGACCGCCGTGCCGTCCTCTGTAGAGCGGTCGGACGGTGCACGCGAGGCGATAGACGGCGCAGATCTTGTGCTGAGCCTGACGACGGCCGCCCACGCGGTGGAGGCGGCGTCCAGCGTGACGCCCGCGCTTTCCGCCACACAGGTCTACGCCGACCTGAACACCACGCTCCCGTCTGTGCAGCGCGACGTCGCCGCCGTCGTCGGGCAGGCGGGGGCCGCGTTCGCGGACGTCGCGCTCCTGCGCCCCGTCCCCGCGCACGGCCTGCGCACGCCGGCGCTCGCGTCGGGTGACGGCGCCGCACGGTTCGCCGAGCTCGTTCGCCCGCTCGGGATGCCCGTCGAGGTGGTGGGCGACGAGCCGGGAGACGCGGCCGGATTGAAGCTTCTCCGCAGCGTCTTCATGAAGGGACTGGCCGCCTCGGTGTTCGAGAGCATGGAAGCGGCGAGAGTTCGAGGTGCGGACGAATGGCTCCGTGGGGAGATCGTGGACGTGCTCGGAGAGCCGCTCGTGGAGCGGTTCCTCACCGGGACGGTGGCTCATGCCGAGCGACGGGTCGACGAGATGGAGGCCGCGGCTGCGTATCTGGACGAGCTTGGTGTCGAGGCGTATGTGACGCCCGCCGTCGGGCGGCTCCTCGAGGCGATCGTCAGGGACGGGCCGCGAAGCCCGTTCGCCACGTCGTCCACGGGTAGGAGCAAGCGGATGACGTCGTCGGCGGGGGTTCCGACTCCACCGTGACC
Source organism: uncultured Actinomycetes bacterium (assembly GCA_963734045.1). Classification (GTDB taxonomy): domain Bacteria; phylum Actinomycetota; class Thermoleophilia; order Gaiellales; family Gaiellaceae; genus Gaiella. The sequence goes on from CAVTFU010000010.1 coordinate 931,473, forward strand.
GTGGGCCTGCTGCACGCGAAGCAGCAGCGGGACTTCGTGGCCGACCTGAACGAGGAGGCTCGCGCGGCGGGTACGGAGGTCGTCGAGGCCGGCAGCTTCGCCGACGGCACGGGCAACGGCAACCACCTCCTGCCCAGATTGTCGCTCCGACGTCGCGCCGGCTCGTTCGGCCGGCCTCCCGCCGAGTAGGGGAGAATGAGCCGACGAGATCGCGACGAAGGGAGGGAGGCGTGAGTCAGGAAAGCCTGGAGGGGAAACTGCAGGGATTCGCGAACCCGGTCGAGATGCTCCGAAACGCGCCGGGGAGCCAGTATCCGTTCCCGGTGCCGAGCGAGTTTTCGAACTGGCGCGACGAGCAGGAAGCGCTTCGCGAGAGCGCCGTCCTCTTCGACCTCTCGTTCCACATGAGCGACATCTACGTCCAGGGGCCCGACGTCGTTCGCCTCCTCTCCGATGTCGGCGTCAACAGTTTCGAGGGGTTCGGGCGAAACAGGGCCAAGCAGCTCGTCGCGTGCAACCCCGACGGCGATGTGATCGGCGACGCGATCGTGTTCGGCCTCGAAGACGACACGGCGAACATCGTCGGCCGCCCGGCTGCCCCGAACTGGGTCGCCTACAACGCCGAGCGCGGCGGCTACGCCGTCGAGGTCACCCAGGACGAGCGGGCGCCGCACTACAGGGGGCAGCGCCGGACGTTCCGCTTCCAGGTGACCGGTCCGAACGCGAACGCGCTCCTCGAGGAGGTCGTCGGCCGCAACGTCGACGACCTTCAGTTCTTCCACATGACCGATTTGACCGTCGTCGGCGTCCCGCTCCGCGGCCTGAACCACACGATGGCCCGGAAGGCCGGGCTTGAGCTCGTCGGGCCGTATGAGCGCTACGACGAGGTCCGCGACGCGCTCGTCGAGTCGGGCAAGGAGCACGGTCTTCGCCTCGCCGGGAGCCGGACCTACTCCACGATGGCGGTGGCATCCGGCTGGTTCGCGTCCCCGACGCCCGCAATCTACTCCGGTGAGGCGATGAAGCCGTATCGCGAATGGCTCTCCGCAGGGAGCTGGGAGGCCAATCTCTCGCTCGGCGGCAGCTTCGTTTCGGCCGAGGTCGAGGACTACTACCAGCGTCCGTGGGATCTCGGCTTTGGGCGGCTCATCAAGTTCGACCACGACTTCATCGGCCGTAGCGCGCTGGAGGCGCTCGAGACGGAGCCGCACCGGCGGAAGAGTGGCTCCGCTGGGCCGCGAACGACGCCATGCGTGTCTACCGAAGCTGGCTCGAGCCGGGCGAACGGTGCAAGTTCATGGAGCTCCCGGCCGCCTACTACGCCACGTGCCCCTTCGACTCGGTCATCGCAGGGGGCAGACTCGTGGGCCTCTCACAGTACGTCGTCTACTCGGTCAACGCGGGCGGGTGGTTCTCGCTTGCGCTGATCGACGAGGAGGACGCGAACGACGGCACGGAGCTGCACGGTCGTCTGGGGCGAGCCGGACGGCGGGACGGCCAAGCCGGCGGTCGAGCGGCACGTCCAGACGGAGATCCGGGTGACGGTGAGCACGACGTCGCCCGCCGGTATCGGTTGAGGTGCGGTCGGCGCGCACAGCGCCGACCGCTGTAGGCACCGGGAACTCAGGCGCCGGGCTCCTTGAAGACACCCAAAGTCGAGATCAGCCTCTGCTCGTACTTGGAGCCGTTCTTGACGACCGTGCGGAGGTACACGGGGAAGGTGACCTGCTGCGTCCGCGGGTCCATCGCCAGCTTGCCGCCCGGCGACTGCCACGTGCCGACGGTTCAGGAGCGCGCGGAGGAACCGTGTCTTGTTGCTCGTGTCGCCGCCCACCTTGCTAACGGCGATGTCGAGGAACTGCGCGGCGATGTAGCCGAGCTCGGCGAAAGGCGGCGGGTAGGCCGACCCCGAACCGATCGTACGCCTTGAGGAAACGCTGGTTCTCCGCGTTCTTCAGCGACGGCGCCCAGTTCAACGAGGTGCGGATCCCAAGCGCTGCATCGCCCTGAGCAGTACGAGAACGCTCTGCGGGTCGGTCATGTTGTTGCTGCCGAACAGCACGAACTGCCTGTCGAAGCCGAACTGACGGTACGCCTTGACGAACTTGATGGCCTCGCCGCCGCCGGGTGTGAACGCCCAGACGAACTTCGCGCCACGGTCCACCGCCTGCTGGAGATACGGCTGGTAGTCCGGCGTCACAGGGAACGGCGTCGGGATCGTCGTGATGACGTTCCCGCCCGCCTTCTCGTACGCCTCCTTGAACGCAGCTCCCGACTCCTGACCGGCGGCGTAGTTCGCGGTGATGATGGCCATCTCCGCTCTTGCCGAGCCGGTTCGCCGCCCACGGCCCGAGCGGGACGCCGAGCTGATAGTTCGAGTATGAGGTGCGGAAAATGTATGCCGACTTGCGCTCGCGCGAGATGGCGTTCGCGGCCGCATTCGCGACGACGGTCGGCACCTTCAGCTGGTCGATCGTGTCACGGACGCCGAGCAGGATGCTCGAGAAGAAGATCCCCTCGATCACGTCGACCTCGTCCTCGTTCACGAGCTTCTGCACCTGGCGGATCGCCGTCCCCGGATCGTTCGCATCGTCGGCGTCGATGAACTGGATTCTGCGGCCGCCGATGCGACTGCGGTGCGCCTTCACATAGGCGGCGAAGCCGCGCTTGAGCATTCGATGGACGGCGCGGAGCTCGGCCCGCTGAGGGTGAGCAGGTTGCCGATCCTGAGTGTCCTGGCCGCCGCCGACTTCTTCGCGATGCCAGCCCACGACCCCTCGGCGGTCCAGAACGGCGTGGTCGCGACAGCCGCGACGCCTGCACGCTTCAAGAACTCGCCGCGGTCGAGTAAGTCGAGCCGATCCTTACTCACGAGTAGGGCCTCCTCAATTCGGACGGTGGTGGCTGCAATCTAGTGGCCGCATGGAACGCTGACAAGCTTCGAAACGAGGCCGGGCCTATGATCGCGGCCGTGACAGCCTTTTTCGTAACGGACTTCCTCGACCAAGAGTTCTCGAGCATCGTGAACGGCCTCGCGCTCGGGATGCTCATCTTCATCCTCGCGATCGGCCTCTCCCTGATTTTCGGGCTGCTCGACGTGCTCAACCTCGCGCATGGCAGCCTCTACCTGCTCGGCACGTACCTCGGATACGAGCTCGTCGAGCAGCAAGGCCTCCCCTTCATCCTCGCGGCGGCGATCGCGGTCGTGTTCGGGATCGGGGTCGGGCTCGTCCTCGCCGGCTGCCTACGGCCGATCCGCGGGCGGGGTCACCTCGACCAGGCGCTGCTGACGCTCGGCCTCTTCTTCGTCGTGGCGGACGTCGTGACGATCGCCTGGGGTCGCGAGTTCCACACCATCACGCCACCCGGCTTCCTGCTCGAGAGCCAG